>NZ_DASYWN010000030.1:0-242874 GCF_035935975.1 Bradyrhizobium sp. | reverse complement strand
TGCGCAGCATGCCAGAAATGCCATCGGCAACTTCATCGAGGAGATATACAACAGACAACGCCTGCACTCGGCGCTGGCCTACCGGCCCCCCGCCGAGTTCGAAGAAATTTTACCGCTCTGCGGGGCTGCTGCGCAGCAGCCCCGCAGAGCGGCCCCGATCGCTCAACCTGTCCAGCCGCTCTAAGGCGGCAGACCCAACCTGTCCCCGGTTATCGTGTCTCACCATAGGGGTGCACTCCAGCGCACAGACCCCGGATTACGCTGCGCTCCATCCGGGCTACAGGACTCTCTGCCCGTCATTCCCTCCGCCCTCGGGAAAATCCGGCACATCCCCCCACGCCTCCGCCGATCGGCTGACGCAAACAGCCGTGGATCGCGCGATCCGGAAACCTCCGGCAGCCCCTGCGCCCCTTGATCTCGGTTCCGCTCTCCAATAGCAAATATGGCGATAATGTGTGCCGGCTTGAGGAAGTCACGATGTGGCTGTTTTTCCTGGTTGCCTGGTTTGTCCTGCTCGCCGCCATCGCCATCCTCGCCCAGCAGGCGTTTGGTTATGACATCGCCCACCTGCCGGCCCTGTTCGGGGGCCTGCCCATGCCGCAACGTCTCACCACCGGCACGATTGCGGCGGTCGGACTGGCACTGATCGGGGCAACCACCTGGCGGCTGTCACGCCAGGACCGGCGCCTCGACACCTTGCGCGACCGCCTCAAGAAGACCCGGGAAGACGTCGTCGTCGCCCACGCCCTGCAGAACCACCTCGATGCCACCGTCCAGCACCTGATCGAGAGCGACCCCAGAGAGGCCGTCTCCGCCCTCCATGACAAGCTGGGCGAGACCGAGCAGCGCGCTTTGCTCCAGCAGGGCCGCAACGAATCCACCGACATGCACGACCAGCTCGCCGAGATCCGCCGCCGCCAGCAGGCGCTGCGCGAGACGGTCGGCAAGGTCGCCGATCAGCGCCGCGCGGTGGAGCCCGTCTTCACCGAGATCCGCGACCGCCAGAACCAGCTCGAACGCTCCCTGCACGACCTCGAAACCGACGACCGCAAGAACAACCTCGCCGACCGACAACGGGACATCGCGCGCGACGTATCGACGCTGCTGGCGCGGGTGAACGCAGTCCAGGACACGTTCGCGACCCTCAACCAGTACAAGGAGGATCTGGCGAAATCCCACGCCGAGCTGGTGCCGCTGCGCTCCTCGGATGCCGGCATCAACGCCCTGATCGGCGAGCTCAGCCTCAGCTATGACCGTCTCGCCAAAAGCATCGACGAGCTCGAGACCGGCGGCGAAGCGCCGCTCGCCACCCGTGTCGAGACGCTGTCGAAGAACAAGATCGAGATCGAGCAGCGCCTCGCCCGCATCGACGACAGTTTCAACATCCTCAAGTCCATCCGGCTCGACTTCGAGGAGCTCGGCCAGCGCCAGGCCCAGTTCGATCGCTCGCTCGCCGACGTCGAAACCGACCCCGACGGCAAGACCCTTGCCGACCGCCAGAACGCGCTGAACGAGTTCGTCCTCCAGTCGCGCCAGCGCCTCGGCGCCTTGCAGGAGACGGTGACAACGCTCAACGCCTTCAAGGCAGAGCTGTCGAAGTCGCAAGCCGATCTCGTTCCGCTGAAGGCCCCGGTGTTCGGCATCGAGGCCCTGATCGCGGAGGTCGGCATCACGCGCGATCTCCTCGCAAAAACCGTGAGTGAGATCGAGGCGAATGGCGACGTCACCCTCGCCGCGCGCGTCGACGCGCTGACCAGGAGCAAACGCGAGGTCGAGGACCGCCTCGTCCGCATCTTCGACAATTTCAACGCGCTCGATGCCTTGCGCAAGGACATCGGCGGCATCTTCTCGACGATCAGGAACAGTTTGAACCGGATCGGGTGACCGAACTACGGGCTGGCTCGAACCGCGATCTCCATCGTTGCGACCAATCGCACATGCGCTTCGTCCTCGGCTTCCTGTCTGCTCTCCTCGGCGCGCTCGCCGGCTGGTGTGGCCTTGCCGCGCTGGTGGTCATGCTGGCGGGGCCGGACCGCGACGGCGGCATTGCCATGGGCGCCTTCTTCGACATCGGCCCGGTCGGCGGCGTGGCCGGCCTGATTGCCGGCATCTGGCTGTTCATGCGCTTCGGCATGGTTCGAGACGCGGCTCCGCCGGCGACAGCGGAAAGCACCGATGGCGTGCCCCACCGCGCGGCGCGGCTGTCGCTTCCGTTCGCAATCCCCGTCCTGCTCATCGCGGCAGGTCTCGCCTGGTGGGGATGGTACGAATTCATCCGCTCGCCCAATCTCAGTCATGGCTTCATGACGCTCGACATCGAATTCCGGCTTCCCGCCGGCATGGCGCTGCCTGACAGTCAGGAGGACGTGAAGATCGAGGTCGAGGAAGCGCAGGGTTATGCCAACGCGCTGTTGCCGGCGAACTGGCGCGCGCATGACGGCGAGCGCCGCGCGATCACTGCCTCGGCATCGCTGATGTACAAGACGCGCCACCGCGCCGTCAGCCTGACGCTCCCGGACATCCCGACTCAACGCTGGCCGGTCGATCTTCCTTCCGACCCGGATCCGACGCCCGGCTTTTCGCCCTGGCGAGTTGCGAGCGGCTCGTCGCCAACAAAGATCGAGATGCATTTCCGCCTCACCGCCGAT
The DNA here is from genome assembly GCF_035935975.1 of Bradyrhizobium sp. Taxonomy (GTDB): domain Bacteria; phylum Pseudomonadota; class Alphaproteobacteria; order Rhizobiales; family Xanthobacteraceae; genus Bradyrhizobium. The sequence goes on along the minus strand of NZ_DASYWN010000030.1, from coordinate 240,226 downwards.
CGCTGAAGAGCGCGCGGCGTAGGATGGGTAGAGCGAAGCGAAACCCATCAGCCATTCGCACGAGGAGAAATGATGGGTTTCGCTTCGCTCTACCCATCCTACCGACCAGCATCACGCATCCCCGAAACATCCAGACACATCACTTCTCCGCGGGCCCGATCAATGCCGCCAACATGTCGCCTGGATGCCGCAACTTGGACGCATTCCGCCGCCCTTTTGTGAGGCGTGTCTGGGGGCACGGCTCAACCGTGTTTGGACCAAACCTGCTAGGGGTATGTCTGTGAAGAAGATTGTATTTGTTCTGGGTGCCACGCTTGCTCTGGTGACGGCCGCAAACGCTGCGGATCTGCCGCGCCGTCAGCCCGTGCCGGTCTATCCGGCGGAGCAGGCCCCGATCGGCAAGATGCCGATTGGCAAGAGCCCGATTGGCAAGGCCCCGATCGGCAAGGCGCCCGGCCCGGTCGCGGCGCGCTACTGACAGCGCGCAAGTTCAGGTTAAGCGGCCGACAGTCGAGGGGGCATAGCGTGACGAATAGACCTAATCGAACGGGATCCTGCATCCTTGCGGGATTTGCGCTCGCGGCCATGCTCGCGTGCACGACCCCCTCGGCGTCCGCCTATGAAGCGAACAAGCGCGTTGCCGATGCCAATGCGCTTGCCACGACCGACACCGCATCACGACCTCAGCCGCAGGCAACGCGGCGCCCGATCGCGCGCGCGGAGAAAGGTCCCTACTATGTCGACTTCCGCGCCCGCACAGCGGCGAGCTGGGGCCATGCCTTCGTCTGGTACGGCAAGACCAGCGAGCGCGCCGTCGAGGTTGCCGGCCTGACGCCGGCCGGCGACACCTGGGCCTATATGCTCGGTCACCTCACCTGGGTGCCAGCAGAGACCGGCGCGAGCTACGGCGATCTCGACCCGGAATACCTGACCGCGAGCTATCGCGTGTACCTCAACGAGGCCGACGCCAAGCGGGTGTTCGCCTACATCAAGAAATTGCAGGCGAGCTCCCCGGTCTGGAATGCCGAGACCACCAACTGCACCGGCTTCATCGGCGACATCGCCGAGTTCATGGGCCTGCAGGTCCCCTACCGCTGGCAGCGCCCGGAAAACTTCGTCAACCGCCTCAAGGAAATGAACGGCGGCCGGCAAACGGTGCAGCTGTCGGCGGAGTGATCGTTACTCGCTCGCAGCACGAACTGGCGAGCATTCCCCGAAAGTGCTATTACAGGTCGTGAGCTGGCGCTTTGGAAAGCGTCTGGCGAAGAGTGTTCAAGATTCAATCGAGGCAAGACCGAGGAATATTAGACCGAGGAATTAAGCAACGCGCCCAGGTGCCGCTCATCCGTTCCACCAACCCTTCACGGAGGTCGAGATGGCTAACAATCAGGCGGGCTCAAGTGCTGACCGGTTAAAGCATCCGTTTCTCGAAAAGCTCGGTGCGATACCGGCTGCGGCCGAGGGCCTCTTTGCATACAGCGCGAAGATTGTGTGCGGTAAACAGTCCGAGGCAAGCTGCTGTTGTGTCGCCGGCGCCCGGCCGGGCGTGTATGCGACCGAGGTCAACATTCAAAATCTCAACCTGGTGACCGCGCCGGTTCTGAAGTTCGTCGTGCCCTTGATCAACTCAGGCGCCGTTGTCGCGCGTGAACCCGCGGTCGCCGACCCCGTGACGTTCGCGGCACGTCAGGCGGAGGTCATCAAGCTTCCTCCGCTGGGGGCAACGATGGACGATTGCTGCCGTATCGCCGAGATGCTGCTGGGCGGAGCCCCGAGTGGAGACACCGCGCTCACCATCGCCATCCTGACGATTGTGAGCCAATTCGAGCTGTCCGTCTCCGTCGTCTACACGGCGAACCCTCTAAGTGGAGACGGCATCAGCATCGACGTCGAGTACATTCCGTCGCACCTTTTAAGGCTTCGTGGCCAAGGTTGACGCGGGTTCCAGTTGGCGCTCGATAAACGCGGAGCAAGCCAGAATCTTCATGGTAACAATCTGGATTGCTTCGCGGAGCTTGTCATCGAGCCGCGCCGAAATTATCCGCCTCACGGAATCACCCTCACTCCCCGCATGACGCCCCGCCTCCACCGCACGCCCCGCTGATAGACTTTTCCTGACCCCGGCGGCATCCTCCCGCCATCAACCGACAACAGAGCCTGCGGGCCGGCCAGGGGGAAACAGATCATGCTGCAGACACGGTTCACGAAGCTCGTCGGCGTCGAGCACCCGATCGTCCAGGGCGGCATGCAATGGGTCGGGCGGGCCGAGCTGGTCGCCGCCGTCGCCAATGCCGGCGCGCTCGGCTTCATCACGGCGCTGACCCAGCCGACGCCGGAGGACCTCACCAAGGAGATCGCGCGCTGCCGCGACCTCACCGACAAGCCCTTTGGCGTCAACCTGACCATCCTGCCGGCGATCAAGCCGCCGCCCTACGCCGAGTACCGCGCCGCCATCATCGAAGCCGGCATCAAGGTGGTCGAGACCGCCGGCAACAAGCCGCAGGAGCATGTCGACGAGTTCAGGAAGCACGGCGTCAAGGTCGTGCACAAATGCACCAGCGTCCGCCACGCGCTCTCGGCCGAGCGCATGGGCGTCGACGCCATCTCGATCGACGGGTTCGAATGCGCCGGCCACCCCGGCGAGGACGACACCCCCGGCCTGATCCTGATCCCGGCCGCCGCCAACAAGGTCAAGATCCCGATGATCGCCTCCGGCGGCTTCGCCGATGCCCGCGGCCTCGTCGCGGCGCTGGCGCTCGGCGCCGAGGGCATCAACATGGGCACCCGCTTCATGGCGACCAAGGAGAGCCCGATCCACCAGCTCATCAAGGAGAAGATCGTCGCCAACGACGAGCGCGAGACCGAGCTGATCTTCCGCACCATGCGCAACACCTCGCGCGTCGCCAGGAACGAGATCTCGACCAAGGTCGTCGCCATGGAGAAGGAAGGCGCCAAGTTCGAGGATATCCGCGAGCTCGTTGCGGGTGCCCGCGGCAAGATGGTCTATGCGACCGGCAATTCGGACGAGGGCATCTGGTCGGCCGGCCAGGTGCAGGGCCTGATCCAGGACATCCCGAGCTGCGGCGAGCTCATCTCGCGCATCGTGCGCGAGGCCGAGGCGATCATCCGCAGCCGGCTCGAAGGGATGATCGTTCAGCCACAGCGCGAAGCTGCGGAATAATCACTTCAAGAAGCGAGAGTAATTCATGAAGGCTTACGTCTACGGCGCTGACGGCGCTCAGATTTCCGACGTCGCTCAACCAAAGCCCAAGGGCACGCAAGTGCTGGTGCGCGTGCGTGCCTGCGGCCTCAATCGCGCCGACACCGGCATGCGCAAGGGCCACGCGCATGGCGCGGCCGGCGGCGTCGGCACCGTCCTCGGCATGGAATGGGCCGGCGAAGTCGCCGAGCTCGGACCCGATGCGAAGGGCGTGAAGGTCGGCGACCGCATCATGGGCTCCGGCGGCGCCGCGTTCGCGGAGTATACGCTCGCCGATCATGGCCGGCTGTTCCGCGCCCCCTCGAATATGAATTTCGAGGAGGCCGCCACCCTGCCCGTCGCGCTCGCGACCATGCACAATGCCGTCGTCACCGTCGGCGGCGTGCAGCCGGGCCAGGCCGTGCTGATCCAGGGCGCCAGCTCCGGCGTCGGCCTGATGGCGATGCAGATTGCCAAGCTCAAGGGCGCGAGGCTCGTGATCGGCTCCTCGACCGATGCCTATCGCCGCGGCCGGCTGACGGAGTACGGCGCCGACCTCGCGGTGGACTCCTCCGATCCAAAATGGGTGGACGAGGTGCTGAAGGCGACTAACGGCGAAGGCGTCGATCTCATCGTCGACCAGGTCTCCGGCAAGGTCGCCAACCAGAACCTTGCGGCCACGAAGATCCTGGGCCGCATCGTCAATGTCGGCCGGCTCGGCGGCACCCATGCCGATTTCAACTTCGACCTCCATGCGGCCCGCCGCATCAGCTATATCGGCGTCACCTTCCGCACCCGCAGCATCGACGAGGTCCGCGAGATCTTCGACGAGGTCAGGAAGGACATCTGGGGCGCAGTGGAGTCGCGAAAGCTGCAGTTGCCGATCGACAAGGTCTATCCGTTCGACCAGATCGACCAGGCGTTCGAGCACATGGAGGCGAACAAGCATCTCGGGAAGATCGTGGTGACGCTGTAAGGAGCAGGCTCGGCCAAGGCGACGGTCCCGTAGCGGGTTCGCCTTCGGCGCCCCGGAATGACGGGCTGAGCGGGCATTCGCTCCTGCAACTCACTCGCGACTAGAGCTGTGGATCGTCGCTTGATGTTCGCGGACGCCCTGCTAAATCCCCGGCCATGACCTCCCAACACGACAAGACCTCGGTCGCGGCCATCTCGATCCTCGCCAGCGGCGGCATGGCGGCGGCCAAATTCGTGGTCGGCATCGCGATCGGCTCGCTGGCGCTGATCTCCGAAGCCCTGCACTCCTCGATCGACCTGATCGCGACCGTCATCACCTGGGCGGTGGTGCGGGTCTCCGACAAGCCGGCCGACGACGAGCACCATTACGGCCACGGCAAGCTGGAGAGCATCTCCGCGCTCGGCGTCACCGCCCTGCTCTACGTGCTGGCCGGCGGCATCCTGGTCCAATCGTACAGCCACCTCCGGGAGGGGACCCCGCCGCCGACCATCTCGGCGGTGCCGTTCGTGGTGCTGGTGATCGACATCGTCGTCAACCTGTGGCGCGCCCGCGCCCTGCATCGCGCCGCCCGCGAAACGAGGAGCGAGGCGCTGGCCGCGGACGCGCTGCATTTCGCCTCCGACGTCATGGGCTCGTGCGCCGTGATCGTCGGCCTGATCCTCGCCGCCCTCGGCTTCTGGTGGGGTGACGCCGCGGCCGCCGCCGCCGTCGCCATCATGATCGCCCTGCTCGGCCTGCGCATGGCCAGCGCAACGGTGCAGACGCTGGTCGACCGCGCGCCCGAGGGGGCACTCGAGAAGGCGACCGCGGCCATCCGCAGCGTCCCCGGCGTGATCGACGTCGAGCGGCTGCGGATCCGCATGGTCGGGGCCACCACGTTCATCGACACCATCGCAAAGGTACCGCGGACCTACCCGATCGACCGCGTCGAGGAGATCAAGCGCAAGGCGCAGGCCGCCGTCGACCAGGCGTTCGGTGATGCCGACCTGACCTTCACCCCGGTCCCCGTCGCGCGCGATAACGAGACCGTGCGCGACCGCATCATGGTGATCGCGCGCAATTCGAGCCTCGCCATCCACCACGTCACGGTGCACGACCTCGGCGGCACGAAGCTGATCGTCAGCATCGACCTCGAGGTCGACGCCGGCATGCGGCTCGACGCGGCCCACGACATCGCCAACACGCTGGAGCGCAACATCCAGGAGGAGTTCGGCGAGGACGTCGAGGTCGACGTCCATATCGAGCCGCTGGAACCGGAACTGCCGTTCGGCGTCGATGCCGCGCCGGAACGGGTGCAGATCATCGCGGCGGCGCTGACCGAATATGCCGACGGCGGCGAGATCCACGACATCCATAATGTGCGCGTCCGCAACACCGATGCCGGCGAGATCGTCAACTTCCATTGCCGCACTGCGCCGTCGATGAGCGTGATCAGGGTGCACGAGCATGTCGACGCGATCGAGCGCAGGCTGCGCCGCGCGTTCCCGAGCGTGAAGCGCGTCATCAGTCACGCCGAGCCGCCGCGCGCGTGATACGATGTGCGAGGAGTCACACGTTCTTGTTTCGGACTCATCGCGCACGCCGATTTGCGGACGCCAGAGCCGCCAAGTCTTCGTTGGATAAGAATTATTCGGCATTAACGATTCATTGACTCTCGACAGCCTGCGAAAACTGGATTCAAATCGGTGTGATTCGAAAGCGACGTGGGGCTGCTTTCGAAATTCGTCGTAAGCTGGTTTTCAGGGGGCCGAAGGCATGGCGCGCGCAGACGCCGCGAACGCGTGCGTCCAATCCGATTCAATTAAGGGATTGGCGCAATCGATCGCGAAACCTGCCTATCATCGGCTCCTGATCGCGGAGCCGGCGCTGCGCCGCGCCGTGCCGACGCTCATCATCGCCTTCCTCATCACCATCTGCCTCGGCGCGTTCGTGCAGGTCGTCGACCAGACCCGCCAGAAGCGGCAGGTGATCCGGCACGACATCTCGGCGCTGGCCGATCTGCTCGCCGAACGCATCGACCGCCTCGCCTCCTCGCGGATCGAGCGGCAGAAGAACATCGAGCTGCTGCCGACGCTGCTGCCCGACCTGATCCCGTCCTGGGGCACGGCCACGGGCCGCCACGTCGTCGTCACCTCGGCCGGCATCGACCGCCGCATCCTCGCCCGCATTCCGATCGACAGCGACCCGGCCGGCAACGACCGCCTGCTCGACGCCATCACCACGGCGCAGCTCCTGGCGGCGCCGCCGCGCGACGGCAACATCTCCGACATGACGCTGCCGAGCGGCAACGCCGCGATGGCGACCGCGCGTCAGATCAAGTCGCTGCCCGGCTTCGTCACCGTGCTGCAGGAGCGCAACGAGCCGATCTGGGGCTCGGACGCCGCGCTCTCGGTGACGCTGTCGGCCACCACCGGCTTCGTCGTGCTGATCCTCGGCTTCGCCTTCCACTGGCAGTCGACCCGCGCCCGCGAGGGCGACCTCATCAACGACGCCGTCCGCGGCCGCATCGACACCGCGCTCAACCGCGGCCGCTGCGGCCTGTGGGACTGGGACCTGTCGCGCGGCCGGATCTTCTGGTCGCAGTCGATGTTCTCGATGCTCGGACTCGACGGCCGCAACGAGCTCCTTACCTTCGGCGAGGTCAACGCGCTGGTGAAGTCGGACGACATCGACCTGTTCGAGATCGCCGACCAGCTCATCTCCGAGAAGATCGACCACATCGACCAGACCTTCCGCATGCAGCATGTCGACGGCCACTGGATCTGGCTCCGCGTCCGCTGCGAGAAGACCCGCGGGGCGACCGATTCGAGCGTCCACCTGATCGGCATCGCGGTCGACATCACCGAGCAGAAGAGCCTCGCCGAGCGCACCGTCGAAGCCGACCTTCGCCTGCGCGACGCCATCGAGACCATTCCGGAAGCCTTCGTGCTGTGGGACGCGAGCGACCGCCTCGTGCTCTGCAACTCGCACTTCCAGCGCCTGCACAAGCTGCCCGACAGCGCCGTCATCCCGGGCACCTCCTACGAGACCGTTCTCGAGGTCGGCCGCATGCCGGAGGTGCGCACCCGCCACAACGAGACCGGCACCCAGGGCCCGGGCGCGCGCACCTTCGAGGCGCAGCTCGACGACGGCAGCTGGCTCCACATCAGCGAGCGCCGCACCAAGGACGGCGGCTACGTCTCGGTCGGTACCGACATCACCCGGATCAAGGAGCACGAGCAGAAGCTGGTCGACAACGACCTTCGCCAGCGCGCCACCGTCATCGATCTGAAGCGCTCGCAGGCGGCCCTTGAGCGCCAGACCAACGAGCTCGCCGATCTCGCCGAGAAGTACCAGCGCGAGAAGACCCGCGCCGAGGAAGCCAACCAGACCAAGTCGAAATTCCTCGCCAATATGAGCCACGAGTTGCGCACGCCGCTCAACGCCATCATCGGCTTCTCCGAGATCATGGGCTCAGGGATGTTCGGCGATCTCGGCAGCGAGAAGTACCAGGAATACTGCCAGGACATCCTGACCAGCGGTCACTACCTGCTCGAGGTCATCAACGACATCCTCGACATGTCCAAGATCGAGGCCGGTCGCATGAAGCTCGACATGGAAGAGCTCGACCTCGGCCAGACGCTTGCGGAGTCGCTGCGCGTCGTCTCCGGCCGGGCCGAGGACAAGAATCTGACGCTCGATGCCGAGATCGAGAAATCGATCTCCGTCGTCGCCGACCGCCGCGCCACCAAGCAGATCATCGTCAACCTGCTCTCCAACGCGGTGAAGTTCACGCCCGACGGCGGCCGCATCGTGGTGCGCAGCCGGCAGCTCGAGGACCGGATCGTGCTGATGATCGCCGACACCGGCATCGGCATCGCGCCGCATTCGCTGGCGCGGCTCGGCCGCCCGTTCGAGCAGGTCGAGAGCCAGCTCACCAAGACCTATCACGGCTCCGGCCTCGGCCTCGCCATCGCCCGCTCGCTGGCGCAGCTCCACGGCGGCTCGATGCGGCTGCGCTCGAAGATCGACGTCGGCACCGTCGTCCGCGTGACCTTGCCGCGCGACGCCATCAAGGCGGCGTCCAGGATTTCAGCTGCGGCTTGAAGTTATAATTGCAGCGACGGCGCGACCTCACGCGCGACATTGACCAGCGCTGCGATCAGCGGCGTCATTGGATCGCGCTGCGGGATCACCATGCCGATGCTGTAATTGACCTCGGGGTCGACGATCGGGATCGAGCGCACCGTGTCGGACAGGCCGAGCGTCTCGGCGAGCTTGGCCGGCATCACGCTCGCCCAGCGTCCCGTCTTCACATGCGTGAACAGCACCAGCAGCGAGTTCGAGGTCAGGGTCGGCGTCGCCTCCGCACCGACCGAGCGCAGCGCGCGATCGATGATGCGGCGGTTCTGCATGTCGGGCGTCAGCAGGCACAGCGGCACCTGCCCGACCTCCTTCCAGGTCACAGTCTCGCGGTCGCCGAACATTCCGTCCGGCGCGGTCAGCAGGCGATAGCTCTCATTGTAGAGCGGAATGGTGCGCACCTTGCCGATCGGCTCGTTCTCGATATAGGTCAGCCCCGCATCGACCTCGAGATTTTCGAGTAGCCCGAGCACCTCCGACGAGGTCGTCGAGCGGATGCTGAAACGCACCTCGGGATGGCGGGCGCGGAACGGCGTCGTCAGCGCCGCGACCATGCCGAGCACGGTCGGAATCGCGGCAATGCGGATCTCGCCGGAGAGCTGATGCTTCAAGCCGTTGATCTCGTCGCGCATCGCGCGGGCATCGCCCACGATCCGCCGCGCCCAATCCAGCGCCCGCTCACCCTCGGGGGTAAAACCCTGGAAACGCGAGCCGCGCTGGACCAGCATCACGCCGAGGATCTCCTCGAGCTGCTTCAGCCCGGTCGACATGGTCGGCTGGGTCACCCCGCAAGCCTCTGCCGCGCGACCAAAATGCCGTTCCTTTGCCAGCGCCAGCAGCAGTTCAAGCTTGTCGATCAACCGGACGTCCCCTCGAAATTTCTCGTGGCATGCAAGCTAGCACGCCAGGCCCTTACCAACACGGAAAAACCGGCAAGCGGAACGGCGTCGATAGCGATTTCATATCGATCTATTGGCTTCGTCAATCGATCAGAATTCGCAATCGCAGCATGAGACAGCTTTATTGATCTTCGAACGATTCCAAATAGTTTGCGAGCAAGGGACGCTCTGGTTGAGAACGAAGAATGACAGCTTCTTACGAGCCTTGGGACGAGACGCGCGGCGCCGAGATCATCGCCGAACATGCAAAGCAGGAGGGCGCGACGCTGGTCATCCTGCATGCCCTTCAGGAGGCGTTCGGCTACGTGCCGGAGGCCGCTGTCCCCATGGTGGCGCAGGCGCTGAATCTGTCGCGCGCCGAGGTGCACGGCGTGTTCACCTTCTACCATGATTTCAGGCACAAGCCGGCCGGCCGCCATGTGCTGAAGCTGTGCCGCGCGGAGGCCTGTCAGGCCGCGGGCGGCGATGCGCTAGCCGCGCGCGCCGAGTCGAAGCTTGGCGTTTCGCTCGGGCATACGACGGCGGATGATCGCGTCACGCTGGAGCCGATCTACTGCCTCGGCCTGTGCGCGACCGCGCCGTCCGCGATGCTCGACGGCCGCCTGATCGGCCGGCTCGACGAGAAGCGCCTCGATGCACTGGTTGCGGAGGCACAGCGATGAGCATGCGTCTATTCGTCTCACGCGATGCGGGTGCGGTGGCCGTAGGTGCCGACGAGGTTGCGCTGGCCATCGAGCAGGCCGCGGCCAAGCGCGGCGTCGCGGTCGAGATCGTCAGGACCGGCTCGCGCGGCATGTACTGGCTGGAGCCGCTGGTCGAGGTCGCAACGCCGCAGGGCCGGATCGCCTTCGGCCCTGTGACCGAGACCGACGTGCCCTCGCTGCTCGACGCGCTCGCCAGCAACACGCCGCATCTGCTGCGCCTCGGCGCGACCGACGAGATCCCCTGGCTGAAGCGCCAGACCCGCCTCACCTTCGCCCGCTGCGGCGTGATCGATCCGCGCTCGCTCGACGACTACCGCGCCCATGGCGGCTACAAGGGCCTGGAGCGCGCGCTCTCGCTCGGCTCGGATGCGATCCTCAACGAAGTCACCGCCTCGGGCCTGCGCGGCCGCGGCGGCGCGGGCTTCCCGACCGGCATCAAGTGGAAGACCGTCGCGCAAGCCAAGGCCGATCGCAAGTTCATCGTCTGCAACGCCGATGAGGGCGACAGCGGCACCTTCGCTGACCGCATGATCATGGAAGGCGACCCCTTCCTGGTGATCGAGGGCATGACCATCGCCGCGATCACGGTCGGCGCAACCAAAGGCTACATCTACACCCGCAGCGAATACCCGCATGCGATCGAGGCCATGAACCTCGCCATCCAGGCGGCGAGGCGCGGCGGCTATCTCGGAAACAACATCGGCGGCTCGACCTACAGCTTCGATCTCGAAGTGCGCGTCGGTGCCGGTGCCTATGTCTGCGGCGAGGAGACCGCGCTGCTGGAAAGCCTCGAAGGCCGCCGCGGCGTCGTGCGCGCAAAGCCGCCGCTCCCGGCCCATCACGGCCTGTTCGGCAAGCCGACCGCCATCAACAACATCCTGTCGCTGGCCGCCATCCCCTTCATCCTTGCCGAAGGCGCCAAGACTTACGCGGATTACGGCATGGGCCGCTCGCGTGGCACGATGCCGATCCAGCTCGCCGGCAACCTCCGTTACGGCGGGCTGTTCGAGACCGCGTTCGGCGTGACGCTCGGCGAACTCGTCGACGACATCGGCGGCGGCACGTTCACGGGCCGTCCGGTTCGTGCGGTGCAGGTCGGCGGCCCCCTGGGCGCCTATTTCCCCCGTGCCCTGTTCGACACGCCGTTCGACTACGAGGCCTTCGCCGCGCGCGACGGCCTGATCGGCCATGGCGGCATCGTGGTGTTCGACGACAGCGTCGACATGCGCAGGCAGGCGCGCTTCGCGATGGAGTTCTGCGCGATCGAATCCTGCGGCAAGTGCACGCCCTGCCGGATCGGCTCGACCCGTGGCGTCGAGACCATCGAGAAGATCATCAATGGCGAGCGGGTAGCCGAAAACCTCGCGCTCGTCGAAGACCTCTGCAACACCATGAAATTCGGCTCGCTCTGCGCACTTGGCGGCTTCACGCCCTACCCCGTGCTCAGCGCATTGAAGCACTTCCGGGAGGATTTCCTCCCGGCGCCGACCACGCTTCAGGCCGCGGAATAGGAGAACGACGATGTCTCTGATCGAAGAAATCGACTACGGCACGCCGCGCTCGAAATCGGAAACGATGGTGACGCTGACCATCGACGGCAACCAGGTCACGGTGCCCGAGGGCACCTCGATCATGCGCGCCGCGATGGATGCCGGCCACCAGATCCCGAAACTGTGCGCGACCGACATGGTCGACGCCTACGGCTCCTGCCGCCTCTGCCTCGTCGAGATCGAGGGCCGCGCCGGCACGCCCGCCTCGTGCACCACGCCTGTGATGAACGGCCTCGTCGTCCGCACCCAGACCGAGCGGCTCAAGAAGCTGCGCAAGGGTGTGATGGAGCTCTACATCTCCGACCACCCGCTCGACTGTCTCACCTGCGGCGCCAACGGCGATTGCGAATTGCAGGATATGGCGGGTGCCGTCGGCCTGCGCGACGTCCGCTACGGCTACGAGGGCGAGAACCACGTCTTCGCCAAGACGGACGGCTGCACCAACGACAACTGGATGCCGAAGGACGAGTCCAACCCGTACTTCACCTACGATCCCTCCAAGTGCATCGTCTGCTCGCGCTGCGTCCGCGCCTGCGAGGAGGTGCAAGGCACCTTCGCGCTGACGATCTCCGGCCGCGGCTTCGACAGCCGCGTCTCGCCCGGCATGAGCGAGAGCTTCCTCGGCTCCGAATGCGTCTCCTGCGGCGCCTGCGTGCAGGCCTGCCCGACCGCGACGCTGACGGAAAAGTCGGTGATCGAGATCGGCCAGCCCGAGCATTCCGTCGTCACCACCTGCGCCTATTGCGGCGTCGGCTGCGCCTTCAAGGCCGAGATGCGCGGCGAGGAAGTCGTGCGTATGGTGCCCTACAAGGACGGCAAGGCCAATCGCGGCCATTCCTGCGTCAAGGGCCGCTTCGCCTGGGGCTATACCAATCACAAGGAACGCATTCTCAAGCCGATGATCCGCGACCGGATCGAGGATCCCTGGAAGGAAGTCTCCTGGGATGAGGCGTTCTCTTTCGCTGCCGCCAAGATGCGCGGCATCCAGAAGAAATACGGCCGCGACGCCATCGGCGGCATCACTTCGTCCCGCTGCACCAATGAAGAAACCTATCTGGTGCAGAAGCTGATCCGCGCCGGCTTCGGCAACAACAATGTCGACACCTGCGCCCGCGTCTGCCACTCGCCGACCGGCTATGGCCTGTCGCAGACCTTCGGCACGTCGGCCGGCACGCAGGATTTCGACTCGGTGGAGAACACCGACGTCGCCGTCATCATCGGCGCCAATCCGGCCTCGGCCCACCCCGTCTTCGCCTCGCGCCTGAAGAAGCGGCTGCGCCAGGGCGCAAAACTGATCGTGATCGATCCGCGCCGCACCGAGATGGTGGAATCGCCGCATGTGAAGGCGCTGCACCTGCCCTTGATGCCCGGCACCAACGTTGCCGTCGTGACCGCGCTGGCGCATGTCATCGTCACCGAAGGCCTCGTCAACGAAGCCTTCGTGCGCGAGCGCTGCGACTGGAGCGAGTTCGAGGAATGGGCGGCCTTCGTCGCCCAGCCCAAGCACAGCCCGGAAGCGACCGCCATCCTCACCGGCGTCGATCCCAAGGTGCTGCGCGAAGCCGCCCGAATCTACGCCACCGGCGGCAACGGCGCGATCTATTACGGCCTCGGCGTCACCGAGCACAGCCAGGGCTCAACCACCGTGATCGCGATCGCCAACCTCGCGATGGCGACCGGCAATATCGGCCGTCCCGGCGTCGGCGTGAACCCGCTGCGCGGCCAGAACAACGTGCAGGGCTCCTGCGACATGGGCTCGTTCCCGCACGAGCTGCCGGGCTATCGCCACATCTCGGGCGATGCGGTGCGCGACCAGTTCGAGGCGCTGTGGAACGTCAAGCTCAACCCCGAGCCGGGCCTGCGCATTCCCAACATGTTCGACGCCGCGATCGAAGGCACGTTCATGGGCATCTACGTGCAGGGTGAGGACATCCTGCAGTCCGATCCCAACACTTCGCACGTGGTCGCCGCGCTGTCGGCGATGGAATGCGTCATCGTCCACGACCTCTTCCTGAACGAGACCGCGAACTACGCCCATGTCTTCCTGCCGGGCTCGAGCTTCCTCGAGAAGGACGGCACCTTCACCAACGCCGAGCGCCGCATCCAGCGCGTCCGCAAGGTGATGACGCCGAAGAACGGCATGGCCGACTGGGAAGTCACGATCGCGCTTGCCAAGGCGATGGGCTTCGAGATGAACTACAGCCATCCGTCCGAGATCATGGACGAGATCGCGGCGCTGACGCCGACCTTCACCGGCGTCTCCTACGCCAAGCTCGACGAGCTCGGCTCGGTGCAGTGGCCCTGCAATGAGAAGGCGCCGGAAGGCACGCCGGTGATGCATATCGGCGGCTTCGTCCGCGGCAAGGGCAAGTTCATCGTCACCGAATATGTCGCGACCGACGAACGCACCGGCCCCCGCTTCCCGCTGCTGCTCACCACCGGCCGCATCCTCAGCCAGTACAATGTCGGCGCGCAGACACGGCGCACCGACAACGTGGTCTGGCATGCCGAGGACCGGCTCGAGATCCATCCGCACGACGCCGAGCAGCGCGGCGTGCGCGACGGCGACTGGGTGCGGCTGGCGAGCCGCGCCGGCGAGACCACGCTGCGCGCGGAGATCACCGACCGCGTGTCGCCGGGCGTCGTCTACACCACCTTCCACCACCCGGACACGCAGGCCAACGTGATCACGACCGACTATTCGGACTGGGCGACCAACTGTCCGGAGTACAAGGTCACGGCGGTGCAGATCTCGCCGTCGAACGGGCCGTCCGACTGGCAGAAGTCCTACGACGAGCAGGCGCGGCACTCCCGCCGCATCGCCCCCGCCGAAGCCGCGGAGTAACCGCATGCACGTGCCGGTCCAGGCGATCGACCGCGAGATCTGGCGCGACGGTGTCGCGTCAGACGGCACTCGGCTGATCCCCGAGGAGACGCCGCTGGCGCTGACCTATAATGGCGGCACCTACGCCGTCATGATGGGGACGCCGCAGAACCTCGAAGATTTCGCGGTGGGCTTCAGCCTGGACGAAGGCATCATCAAGTCGGTCGACGACATCAAGTCGCTCGATGTGGTCCGCCTCGACGACGGCATCGAACTGCGGATGTGGCTGGCGTCGGAAGATGCCGCGCGCATCAGCGAGCGGCGGCGGCACATCGCAGGTCCAACCGGCTGCGGCATCTGCGGCATCGACTCGATTGCGGAGGCAATACGCCCGGCCGCCATCGTGCCCCAAGGCACCAGTTTCACGCCGCAGCAGATCATGACCGCGATGCAGGCGATCGCCCCCCTGCAGGCGATCAACATGCAGACCCGCGCCGTCCATGCCGCGGCGTTCTGGTCACCGACGAACGGCATGGCCGCGCTGCGCGAGGACGTCGGCCGCCACAATGCGCTCGACAAGCTGGCCGGCGCGCTCGCGCGCAGCCGCACCGACGCCAGCGGCGGCATGGTGCTGCTGACGAGCCGCGTCTCGATCGAGATGGTGCAGAAGACGGCTGCGATCGGCGCGCCCGTGATGGTCGCGGTCTCCGCCCCCACCGCGCTCGCGGTCCGCACCGCCGCCGCCGCCGGCATCACGCTGATTGCAATCGCCCGCAGCGACGGGTTTGAAGTGTTCACGCACCAGGGCCGCATCACGGCCCTCCGTGCCCAGGAGATCGTCGATGTCGTCGCCTGACCGCCTCGTCTACATGGCCAACCAGATCGGCACCTTCTTCCGCAGCCAGGGCCACGACAAGGCCGTGCCGGGCATAGCCGACCACATCAAGAAGTTCTGGGATCCAAGGATGAAGAAGGCCATCTTCGCCCATCTCGATGCCGGCGGCGCGGGCCTCGAGCCGAACGTGCGCGAAGCCCTGACCTCGTTGAAGCCGACTACTTCGCTTCCAACAACGCCGTAAACACGCGCCGCACCTCGCCCTGCGTCTCCTTCACACGCGCCTCCAGCGACGAGAAGTCCGGCGCATCGCCGGCGCGGGCCATGACGCGCAGGAGATCGGTGCCGGCGGTATCAGGCTTGAAGCCGTCGCTGACACAGAGCCGCAGGATCTGCGTCAGATCGTGATAGAGCCGCGCCGCGGCGCGCAGGATCTCCGCCTCCGACTGCGGCAAGACACCGAGCTTGGCGGCATTGTCCAGCACTTGCAGGGTACTGACATCGAGAATCTCGGGCTTGTCATGGGCATGCACGAGCTGGAGATATTGCGCGATGAAGTCGATGTCGATCATGCCGCCGGCGGCGTATTTGAGATCCCAATGATCGGTCTCGCCCTTCTCCTGCGCGATCGCGCCGCGCATGTCGGCGACGTCATTGGCGATGATCGCGCGGTCGCGGCGGCGGGTCAGGACTTCGCGAATGACGCGCTCGATCCGCTCGCGGAATTCGGCTGAGGACGACACCACCCGCGCACGCGTCAGCGCCATGTGCTCCCAGGTCCAGGCTTCATTGGCCTGATAATCGGCGAAGGAGGCAAGGCTGGACGCCACGGGACCGGCGCGCCCCGACGGACGCAGCCGCATGTCGATCTCATAGAGCACGCCGTAATTGGTGCGCGTCGTGAAGGCGCTGATCAGGCGCTGGGTGAAGCGGGCGAAATAATGCGCACCTTGCAGCGACTTCGACCCATCCGAGTCCGGATTCTCGCCGTCGAAATCGTAGAGCAGGATCAGGTCGAGATCGGACGAGGCCGTCATCTCGCGGCTGCCGAGCCGGCCCATCGCGACGATCGCGGTCTCTTGCCCCCGGATGCGGCCGTGCTGGGCGGCAAAGCGGTCGGCAACGAGGCCATGCACGGTGTGGACGACGCCCTCGGCGACGTCCGCGAAGGCCGTGCTCGCCTGCTGCGCCGAGACGGTCCCGGAGAGGATACGCGTGCCGATCAGGAACAGGCTCTCCTGCCCGAACAGGCGCAGGCGATCGAGGAATTCTTCGTAGGAGGCCGCGTCCTGCACCGTAGCGGCAAGCCGCGCCGACAATTCCTGCCGGTCGGGCATCGCTCCGAAGAAGCGCGGATCGATCAGGCCGTCCATGAGTTGCGGCTGGCGCGCCAGCATCTCGCCGAGCCGCGGGGCCGCGCCCAGCACCAGCGCCACCAGCGCGACGAGGTCGCGGTTCTGGCCGAGCAGCGTGATCAGCCGGCCGCCGCGCTGGAGCGCGCCGAGGAAATGGTCGAATGCCACGACGGCGCGGTCGGGCTCCTCGGCATGCGCGAGGCCGTCGATCAGGGCCGGCACGAATTCGATGAAGGCGTTTCGCGTCGCCTCGTTGCGGAAGACGCGGTAGTCGCCGGTGATCCAGTCGCGCACGGTCTGCGCCACGGCGGCCGGCTTCTTGAAGCCGAGCGTCGCGATGTGCTGCAGCAGGCGCGGATCATCGGGACCTGCACGGTAATCGAGCGCCGGCAGCTTGGCCGTGCCGGTCGGATCATCGCCCTCGAACAGTTTTTCGTAGTGTCCCTGCACGATCTCGAGCTGCCGCAGCAGGTCGCTCGCAAAGGCTTCGCGGTCGGGATAGCCGAAGAAGCGGGCGAAGCGCTCGACGGCCTCCTTGTCTTCGGGGAGCGCATGGGTCTGCTCGTCCGCGACCATCTGGAGACGATGCTCGACCCGGCGCAGGAATTCGTAGGCGATGGTCAGCTCGTCGCGTGCGGCAGAGGTGATCCAGTTGCTCGAAGCGAGCACGTTGAGCGCGGCGAGCGTCGGCCGCACCCGCAATTCCGGATGGCGGCCGCCGGCGATGAGCTGCTGGGTCTGCGCGAAGAACTCGATCTCGCGGATGCCGCCACGGCCGACCTTGACGTTATGGCCTTCGACCGCGACCTCGCTCTGGCCGCGATAGGTCTGCATCTGCCGCTTCATGTCGTGGACGTCGGCAAGCGCGGCGAAGTCGAGATGCTTGCGCCAGACGAACGGCGCGATCTCGGCGAGCAGCGCTTCGCCCGCCTTGGCGTCACCGGCGCAGGCGCGCGCCTTGATCATCGCGGCGCGCTCCCAGGTGCGCCCTTCCCGCTCATAATAATGCAGCGCGGCGTCCCGCGAGATCGCAACCTGCGTCGAGGACGGATCCGGCCGCAGCCGCAAATCGACGCGGAACACGTAGCCGTCATAGGTGCGCTGCTGGAGGACGCGCGCGATGCCCTGCGTCACCCGGACGAAGAACGGCTGCGGCTCGATGTCGGGCGCGAGCGTTGTATTGTCGGGATCGAAGAAGACGATGAGATCGATGTCGCTGGAATAGTTCAGCTCGCCCGCGCCCATCTTGCCCATGGCGAGCACGATCAGGCCGCAGCCTTCTTCCGGCACATCGGGATTTGGCGGCAGGATCTTGCCACGTGCGGCTTCCTGCCGCAGCTGGTACTGGAGCGCCGCCTGCACCGAGGACACCGCGACATCGGTCAGCGCTGCCGTCACCCGCATCACCGGCCAGACCCCGCCGATGTCGCACAGCGCGGTCAGCAGCGCCGCCTCGGCCTTCATGCGGCGGAGCAGCCGCATCACCTCGGCCTCGTCCGCCGCGGCAAGCACCGCGTTTCTCGCCTCGGCGATCAGGGCGGGCAGATGCAGGTCGGGATCGCATTCGAGCAAACGGATCAGGCGCAGCGCATCGGCGCGCACGAGGTCGAACAGATAAGGCGAGAATTCCGCGATTCCGGCCAGAATATCCCGCGCGAAGGGATGAGCCAGCAATGCCTCAAGACGGGCCAATTGTGCCGGCTCGAGCTCGGCCAGCCAACTTTCAAAACGTCGTTCGTCGGTTGCGGAAGCGGCAATATGGGGGGCCTCCGCGAACCGCGCGGCGAGGCCCTCTCCAGTCTTGTCCGCGTTTCCCGGCGCGGAGTGGTTCATGCCACCTTCTGTGGCACATCCGGTATTGGAGGAGCAACCCTGTCGCCGGCACCCGCGCGCGCCGGCAGCGCCAATGTGGCGACGAGCCCGGGATTGGCATCGCCCAGCCGCAATTCGCCGCCATGGAGCGTCGCGACTGCGGAGGCGAGGCTGAGGCCGAGGCCGGAGCCCGGCAGCGTGCGGCTCGCCTCCAATCGGACGAATCGTTCGATGGCGTGCTTGCGGTCGCCTTCGGGAATACCGGGTCCGCGATCGGTGACGCTGAGCAACACCTGATCACCCTCGCGTCGCGCCTCGATGGTGATCTGCCGCGCGTCCATGCTGACCACGGTTCCGCCGGCCTGCGCCACCGGCTTGCCGTATTTGATCGCGTTCTCGACGAGATTGGCGAGCGCCTGGCTGATCAGCTCGCGGTTGGCATGAACCGGCGTCGGATCGGCCTTGACCTTCAAGGTCATGCCGTCGTCCTCGGCGAGCGGCTCGTAGAGCTCGTGGATGCCGTGGGCAACGTCGGCCGCGTCGAAATCGTCCATGTTGCCGCGCGCCTGGCCGGATTCCGCACGCGCGATCATCAGCAGCGCGTTGAAGGTGCGGATCAGGCCGTCGGACTCCTCGATCGTCCGCTCCAGCGCGGCGCGGTAATCGGCCTCGGTGCCCGATTTCGCCAGCGCCTCCTCGGCACGGTTGCGCAGGCGCGTCAACGGCGTCTTGAGATCGTGGGCGATGTTGTCGGAGACCTCCTTCAGCCCCGCCATCAGCGCCTCGATCCGCTCCAGCATGGCGTTGAGATTTTCCGCGAGCCGGTCGAGCTCGTCGCCGCTGCGCCCCACCGGCAGCCGTCCGCTGAGATCGCCGGTCATGATGCGCTGCGCGGTGCCGGTCATGGCGTCGATGCGCGTCAGCACCCTGCGCGCGACGAACACGCCGCCGCCGAGACCGAGCACCACGACGATCAGCACCGACCATTGCGCCGCCTTCGCCACGATGCCGAACAGGCGCCGCCGCTCGTCGAGATCGCGGCCGATCAGCAGACGAAAACCGTTCTCCAATTCAGTGACGCGCACCAGCGCGCGGTGGTCGCGTTCGTCGGCGTCCTCGATCCGCCTGTAGGCCGTTTCCGACCAGCCACGCGTCGCCATCACGCCGGGGGCCAGCGAGCCGACATTGCCGGCGACCGCCTGCCCGGTCGGCGTGGTCACGAGGTAGAGGTTGGCGCCAGGCCGTAGCGCCCGATACTCGATCGTGCGCACGAGGCCGAACATGCCGCGGCGCGCATAGATCTCGTTGATCTCGGAGGTCTCGGAATTGACCGTCTGCGTGATCTCTTCGGTGATCAGCCGCCGCGTATTCCAGGCGAAATAGCCGAGCAGCGAGGCCGCGAACATCGCGAACAGCAGCAGATAGACCAGCGTCAGCCGGAATGCCGTGGTGCGGACGAGTTTACCGAATGCCGTCACGGATCAAGTACCGTTGAGAAAACTGGTCATTGCGAGAACCATTTGCTTGCTGTCCCTGATGAATACCAAATGGTCGTTCGCAGGGCGCGCACAATGTCTTATCGGCCCCGCGAAATAGCGGCATCAAGATTCACAATATTAGGGACCAGCCAAGGCACGACCTAGTTAAATCTCGGCAATCTCGCGCTCCTCCGGCTCATTAAGGATAGGATTGAAGCGAACTTGTCCAGTTGCGGCTGCGTTCCGGCGGGATATTGGATGCTCAATGTTCTAGCTTTGGTTCGCTTTCCGAGCGGCTGGCCGGCGCCGGCATCTCCGGCCCCGGCCGAACCAGCGCATTTGACCTAAATCAAGCATGCATCGCTTGGCGGTGACAGCCTCGCCCCGCCAAATGGACAGCGGGAGGTCGGACTATGAAAATCCGGTGCCGCACCCTTGCGACCACAGTCAGTGTTCTCGCCCTCGGCTGCATCTCCGCTTCGGCTCAGCAGGCCACGGGCATTCCAGGCTCGCCTGCCGCCACGACGACGATTGACGGCAAGGTGCTTCCGCCGCTCCCTCCAGAATTTGGAGGCGTCATCAACGAGAGAGCCTCGGACTCGAAGGCATGGTGGGCACCGCGTGTCGTGCCGCCGAAGGGCGCACCGAATGTGCTGCTCATCATGACCGATGATCAGGGCTTCGGAGCACCGAGCACCTTCGGCGGCGTGATCCCCACGCCCGCGATGGACCGTATCGCTGAACAGGGCCTGCGCTATACGAATTTTCATTCCACCTCGCTGTGCTCTCCGACGCGGGCAGCGCTCATCACCGGCCGCAATCATCATTCGGTCGGTTTCGGCGTAGTCGGCGAAATATCGACGGGATTCCCAGGTTACGACTCGATCATTCCGATCGAGAAGGGAACCATCGGCACCACCCTCAAGGCAAATGGCTACGCCACCTCATGGTTCGGCAAGGACCACAACACGCCGTCATACCAATCGAGCCAGGCGGGGCCATTCAATCAATGGCCCAATGGCATGGGGTTCGAGTATTTCTATGGTTTTGTCGGCGGCGATGCCAGCCAGTGGCAGCCGAATCTGTTCCGCAACACCACGGCGATTTATCCATTCCAGGACAATCCCAGCTGGAACCTGACGACTGCGATGGCCGACGAGGCCATCCAACACGTGAAGCAGCTCAAGGAGATTGCGCCCGACAAGCCGTTCTTCGTTTATTACGTCCCCGGTGGCACCCACGCGCCGCATCATCCGACGCCGGAGTGGATCAAGAAGATCAGCGACATGCACCTGTTCGACCAGGGCTGGAACAAGCTACGGGAGACGATCTTCGCCAACCAGAAGCGATTGGGCATCATGCCCGACCACGCCAAGCTGACTCCGTGGCCGAAGGAATTGCCGCAATGGGATACGATCGGCGAGTTGGAGAAGAAGCTCTTCATCAAGCAGGCAGAAGTCTATGGCGCCTACCTCGCCTACACCGATCATGAGATCGGCCGCGTCATTCAAGCCGTCGAAGACCTCGGAGAGCTCAACAACACATTGATCATCTACATCGGCGGCGACAACGGCGCGAGTGCCGAAGGCATGATCAACGGAACGCCCAACGAGTTCACGACCTTCAACGGCGTCCCGGTGCCGGTGAAGGCTCAGTACCTCTGGTATCCGTTCTGGGGCTCGGACAAGACTTTCCCGCATTTTGCCGCGCCGTGGGCGTGGGCGATGGACACGCCATTCAAGTGGGTCAAGCAGGTGCCGTCGCATTTCGGCGGGACCGCCCAGGGCGTCGCCATGTCCTGGCCCGGCCATATCAACGATGTCGGAGGCATCCGTCGCCAATTCCATCACGTCATCGACATTGCCCCGACCATCCTCGAAGCAACCGGCATTTCACAACCCGACACGATCGACGGGATCAAACAGAGCCCCATGGAAGGGGTGAGCATGGCGTACACGTGGGACAAGGCGAACGCCAATGCCAGGACGACGCACACGACCCAATATTTCGAGATGCTCGGCAATCGCGCCATCTATCACGATGGATGGGTCGCGGCCACGACGCCGATCACGCTTCCATGGGAGCTCAGCAGCGCGCCCCCGCCAGATGTGATCACGGGATACAAGTGGGAACTCTATAACGTCCAGGAAGACCCCACCCAGTTCGATGATCTGGCCGCCAAGATGCCGGAGAAGGTCAAAGAGCTGCAAGCCATCTTCGACGTCGAGGCGAAGAAGTACAACGTGCTGCCGCTCGACAACACGACGCTCGCGCGCTGGAATACGCCGCGCCCAAGCCTGACGGCCGGGCAGACGGTGTTCACCTATTCGGGCGAACTGACCGGTGTGCCGGCGAGCGCCGCGCCGAGCATCCTCAACAAGTCCTATACCATCACCGCCGAGGTCGAGATTCCCAAAGGCGGCGCTGAAGGGATGATCGTCACCGAAGGCGGACGTTTCGGCGGCTACGGGCTGCTTCTGAGCAAGGGTGTGGGTGGCCTTCGGCGGGGCAAGCCCGTGTTCCTCTACAACCTGCTCAACCTCAAGCGCACGATCTGGTCGGGACCGGAGTTGGGCGCGGGCAATCACACCATCGTCTTCGACTTCAAGTCGGATGGGCCGGGACTGGGCAAGGGCGGCACAGGCGTACTTTCAGTGGATGGCAAGGAAGTGGACCGGAAATCCATCGAACACTGTACGCCCATCACGTTCCCGGAGGACGAGACCTTCGACGTCGGCCAGGACACCCGCACGGGGGTCGCGATGCTCGAGTATCGCTACGATCCTCCGTTCAAGTTCACGGGCAAGATCAACAAGCTGACGTTCAAGCTCGGACCGGAGTTGAAGGACTCGGCACAGGCCAAGGCAGAACTCGGACCCATGCCGGCGCCGGAGCCGGATCCCATCGAAGAGCCGAAGTCTCAAAAGCGATCCGCGAACGTTGGGAAGAGATGAAAGGCGCCCTGGCGTTCGCTGCCGTCAGCGAAGCTGCAACGGGATTGGCGCTGTTGATCGCGCCGTCGCTGGTCAGCCAGTTGTTGCTGGGCGAGCCGCTCTCTGGTGTCGCAACGCCAGTCGCGCGTGTCGCCGGCATTGCGTTGATTGCCTTGGGAATCGCCTGTTGGCCAGGGTGGCCGCCACTCCCGGGCATGTTGATCTACAGCGGAGCGATCACCCTATTTCTGGCCTATGTCGGTTTCGCAGATCGATTGGGCGGCGTCCTGCTGTGGCCGGCGGTCGCCCTTCATCTCGTACTGACCACGCTCCTGATGCGCGGCGGCCTGCAAAGCCGCCACCGTCGGTAGACACCTGACGTCGACGCCTTGAAGCGCGATGAGACGGGATGAATGCCTTAGGTATCGAAGATCATCCGGGCTCAGCGTATCCCATCCCGGATCATGTACCCGGCGCCGCGGATCGTGTGCAGCAGCGGCCGCTCGAATCCCTTGTCGATCTTGGAGCGCAGCCGCGAGATGTGCACGTCGATCACGTTGGTCTGCGGATCGAAATGATAGTCCCAGACGTTCTCCAGCAGCATGGTGCGCGTCACCACCTGGCCGGCGTGCTTCATGAGATATTCGAGCAGGCGGAATTCGCGCGGCTGCAGCGTCAGCTCGTCCTTGCCGCGGGCGACGCGGTGCGAGAGACGGTCGAGCTCGAGATCGCCGACACGATAGAGCGTGTCCTCGGCCGGGCCGCCGCGGCGGCGCGACAGCACCTCGACCCGGGCCAGCAGCTCGGCGAAGGAATAGGGCTTTGGCAGATAGTCGTCGCCGCCGGCACGCAGGCCCTTGATGCGGTCATCGACCTGGCCGAGCGCGGAGAGGATCAGCACCGGTGTCGTGTCGTCATTGGCGCGCAGCGCGCCGATCAGCGACAGGCCGTCGCGCTTGGGCAGCATGCGGTCGACCACCAGCACGTCGTACTCGCCGTTCTCGGCCATGGCGAGGCCTTCCTCGCCGTCGGCGGCGTGGTCGGCAATATGCCCGACTTCGCGAAACGCCTTCACGAGGTAGTCGGCGGATTCGCGGTCGTCTTCGATAATGAGGAGGCGCATCGTGCGTTCGGCGACGGTCAAGGAAGTCAACCCTTCTCTAAACATGGCGCGAGCGGCTATCGCATGCAAGCCAAGCGAACGGGACTGAGGTAGGCAAAAAGGGCGGGCGGTGAAGCTGGGGGGACCTCACCGCCCTAGGCCTTCCGACGGAGGGGGGCGTAATTCCACCGGAAGGTAGGCTGGGGAAGCCATCGTTACGCAGCTCCCCCGAAGGGCGTCGGCGGCGGGGGCGACTGATGCCGGCGACACCCCTCATTTCGTAAGCCTCCTGTGCGTTGACCCTTCGCCTTAACCCTTGGCGATGGGGATGGCGACGAAGCGCGACTGGCCGCCGCTCTTCACGCGCATCAGGACGCTGTTCTTGTTGTCGGTCCGCGCCGCGTTGATGGCGTCGCGGACTTCGCCGGCGGTGGCCACGCTCTTGCCGCCGACTTCGAGGATCACGTCGCCCTCCTTGAAGCCGCGTTCGGCCGCGGCGCTCTTCGGATCGACTTCGGTGACGACGACGCCTTCCTTGCCGGCGCCGGCGACGGAGTTGGCGGGGGCGACGGTCATGCCGAGCTTCGGCACGTCGGTGCCCTTGCTCGCGCCCTTGCCGCTGTCATTGTCGGTGTCGGCCTTGGCCTCGACCGTGTTCGGCAGCTGACCGAGGGTGATGTTCACGACCTTATCCTGGCCCTTGTGCAGCACGTTGAGCTTCACGGTCGCGCCGGGCGCCATGCCGCCGATGGTGCGGGCGAGCTCGCGGGCGTCCTTGACGGATTCGCCGTTGACCGCGGTGATGACGTCGCCGGACTCGATGCCGGCCTTGGCGGCCGGACCACTCGCCTGCGGCTCCGCAACCAGCGCGCCCTCGGCCTTCTTCATGCCGAGGCTGTCGGCGATATCCGACGTCACCGGCTGAATCTGCACGCCGATCCAGCCGCGGCTGACCGAGCCCTTGTCCTTGAGCTGCGCCACCACGCTCTTCACGGTGCTGGCGGGGATCGAGAACGCAATGCCGACGCTGCCGCCGGAGGGCGAGTAAATCGCGGTGTTGACGCCCATCACCTCGCCGTTGGTGTCGAAGGCCGGACCGCCGGAATTGCCCTTGTTCACGGGCGCGTCGATCTGGATGAAATCGTCATAGGGACCGTTGCCGATGTCGCGGCCGCTGGCCGAGACGATGCCTGCGGTCACGGTGCCGCCGAGGCCGAAGGGATTGCCGACCGCGAGCACCCAGTCGCCGATCCGCGGCTTGCTGTCCGCGAGCTTGGCAAACGGGAAGTTCGAGCTGCCCTCGACCTTGATCAAAGCAAGGTCGGTACGCTGGTCGGTGCCGATCACCTTGGCGGTGTAGGTCTTTCCTTCGTCGGTGGTGACCTCGACCTTGTCGGCGCCGTCAACCACGTGGTTGTTGGTCACGGCAAAGCCGTCGGCCGAGATGAAGAAGCCGGAGCCCTGGCCCTGCACGACGCGGCCGCGACCGCCGCCCTTCTGGCCGGGGAACCCATCGGGACCGCCGAAGCGACGGAAGAAGCGCTCCATCGGCGACCCCGGCTGGAACGGCGACTGCGCGTCGTCGCCATCATCGTTGCTCGCGGCCTTCTCCTTGATGTTGACCTTCACCGAGATCACCGAGGGCTTCACCCGCTCGACGATGTCGGCGAAACCGATCGGACGCTCGACCTTGCGAACCTCGTTGTTGACCTGCGCATGCGCCGGACTCGAGAACAGGTCGGCCGGCGACATCGACGGGCCGAGGCCGTAGACGGCGACGCCAAGGCCGGCGACGACCGAAGCCATCAGCGCGATCCTGCGGGCCGAGAACACCGACCGGCGCTGCGGCCGGTAAGACGGAAGGTTCGAGAGGTCGATACGGTCGTTCATGCAGAGATCTCCAGGGCCTTGAAATCCTTTTGGTGCCGGCTGCCAGCACCTTACGGACCTAAAGATGGGGGCTCCCGCCTTACCGTGCGCTGGCGGCGGGGTTAAACTTTTGTAATAAAGGGGCGCGGCGCATGCGGCGGTTTAGCGCATGCCGAAAATCATGGTCTGACAGGAACTTAGCCGGGTTCCCGTAACGGCGTCAGACCGCGCCGTTGGGCCGCTTCAGCTGGCCCTGACGCTGGTGATGAACTCGTCAACTTCCCGCTTCAGGGTCGCGGCCTGCTGCGACAGATCGACGGCGGAATCACGGGCCTCGGCCGCCATGCGACCGGTCTCGGCGGAGGTCGAGGTGATCTGCACGATGTGATTGGAGACATCCAGCGTGCCCTGTGCGGCGTCCTGCGCGCTGCGTGTGATGTCCTGCGTCGCGTTGCGCTGCTGGGCGGTATCGACCTCGATGCCCGACATGATCGACGAGATCTCCGACAGCGTCTTCGAGATGCCATCGATTGCGCCGCGCGTCTCCGCGGTGATGCCCTGGATGCTGGCGACGTGCGAGGTGATCTCTTCGGTGGCCTTGCTGGTCTGGTGCGCGAGGCTTTTCACCTCCGACGCCACCACCGCAAAGCCCTTGCCGGCCTCCCCTGCCCGTGCCGCCTCGATGGTGGCATTGAGCGCGAGAAGGTTGGTCTGCGAGGCGATCGCCTGCACGAGCTGCACGACCTCGCCGATCTTGTCGGCGGCGTCCGACAGCGTGTGGATGGTGTCGCGGCTCTTCTCGGCCTGCGTCGCTGCGCCCTCGGCGCGCTGGGTCGCATCGGTGACGCGGCGGCTGATCGTGCCGATCGAATTCGTCATCTCCTCGGCCGAGCCCGCGACCGTCTGGACGCTGGTGGAGGCCTGGCTTGCCGCACTCGCGACCGCATTGGCCTTGGTGCTGGTGTCGTTGGCCGTCCGCGACAGCGTTTCCGCGTTGCTCTTCAGATGCACGGCCGAGGTCGCCACGCTGTCGACCACGCTGGCGACGAGATCGTTGAAGCGTCTGATCCGGTCGTCGAGGAACTTAGAGCGCTCGGCCTGATGCTGCGCTTCATGCAATTGCTGCTCGGTGAGGCGGCGCCGCTCGAGGCCGCTGGTCTTGAACACCTCCAGCGCACCGGCGAGCAGGCCGATCTCGTTGCTGCCGCCGAGGCCCGGGACGGGCGTCTCGAACTTCTGGTCGGCGACCTCGCGCATGGCATGCACGATCGCGGCCAGGGGATTGAGGATGCCGTTGCGCACCGCGAACCAGGTCGTGATGCAGATCGTAACCGCCACCACGGCGATCACGCCGCACGCCATCAGGAAATAGGAGAACGCGGTCTGCGCCTGCTGATAGATCAGCATCGCATGGTCGCGCGCCGGGCCGTTCAGCGCCGCGAAGTCCGACGACAGGCTGGTGATCTCGTTGTTGAGATAGAGCACCGCCACGAAGCCGGTGCCGCCGCCGATGCCCAGCAGGAATAATAATGCAGCGACGACGGCGCCAACCAGGAAGCGGATCGTCAGATTGCTGTTCGCGAACATCGAGGGACTCAAAGTCTGGAATCAAATCTCGCGACAAGCTTCCAGACAAAGGTCAACAGAGCATGAAACAGGCGGCGCGAGAGGGCCTACGTATCATTACGTAGGCTAGGACGATTTCGCTTCGTCCGACATCAGCGCCGCGAGCCTCGCCTCTTCCTCAGGCGTCAGCGGCGGCGCCGGTAGATCCGCACCGCTTCGCGCGCGCCGGCGGATTTGCAGCCACAGCGCCAGGCCGCCGCCGATCAGCAGCACCGGCGCGAGCAGCCACAACAACATGGTCTGACGCTCGAAACGCGGCTTGAGCAGCACGAATTCGCCATAGCGCGCGACCAGGAAATCGAGCACCTGCGAATTGCTGTCGCCGGCCGCGATCCGCTCGCGCACCAGCAATCGCAGATCGCGCGCCAGCGGCGCATCGGAATCGTCGATCGACTGGTTCTGGCAGACCATGCAGCGCAGCTCGCGCGACAGATCGCGCGCGCGCGCCTCCTTGGCGGGATCGGACATGATCTCGTCGGGCTGCACGGCGTGCGCCGCCGGCAGAGCCAGCAGCATCAGCGCGAGGATCGTGGCCATCATCCGCCGCATCGGATCATTCCGCCGGCTGGAGGCGCTGCTTGGCCCGCGCCGGCTTCGGCGCGCCGACCCGCAGGCGACGGTCGGACAGCGACAGCACGCCGCCGAACGCCATCAGCACCGGTCCCCACCAGATCATGAGCACCAGCGGCTTGTGATAGATGCGCACCGCGATGGCGCCCTCGGCGGTGGCGTCGCCGAGCGAGACGTAGAGCTGGCTCGCGCCGCGCGTCAGCAGCGCGGCCTCGGTGGTCGAGGAGCCGCGCGTGGTAAAGCTGCGCTTCGACGGCGTCATGACGCTGATCTTCTCGCCATCGCGGCTGACGTCGAATTCCGCGATCATCTCGCGGAAGTTCGGGCCCTGGCGCGAGAACAGGCCGTCGAGCTTGAGATCGTAGCCGGCGACATGGGCAACGTCGTTCTGCTTCATCGTCGCGATATATTCGCTGTTCCAGGTGGTCTCGCAGACGATGCCGATCAGCGCGACGCCGAGGCCGGCATGCGCGAACGCGGTGCCCCAGGCCGAGCGCGGCAGGCCGCGCGCGCGATGCAGCGCTGTCGAGAACGGCAGCCGCACGAGACCGGTCCGTTCCACGATGTCGGTGACGGCGCCGGCGATGACGAAGATGCCGAGCCCGATCGCGAGCGGCGCCAGCGTGGCGCCGCCACTCGTCCAGCCCCAGACGATGGCGACCGCAACGAGCCCGGCAACGCCGGCCGCAAGCAAACGCTGCGTCACGCCGAGCAGATCGCCGCGCTTCCAGGCCAGCATCGGCCCGAACGGCACCGCCAGCAGCAGCAGCGTGAACAGCGGCACGAAGGTGAGATTGTAGAACGGCGCGCCGACCGACATCTTGAAATCGGCCAGCACTTCCATCGCCAGCGGATACAGCGTGCCGAACAGCACGACCGCGCAAGCCACCGCCAGCAGCAAATTGTTCAGCACCAGCGCGCCCTCGCGCGAGATCGGCGCGAACAGGCCGCCCTGCTTCAACGATGTCGCGCGGCCCGCGAACAGCGACAGGCTGCCGCCGATGAACAGGCAGAGGATCAGGAGAATGAACACGCCGCGGGTCGGATCGGTGGCGAAGGCGTGCACCGAGGTGATGACGCCGGAGCGCACCAGGAAGGTGCCGAGCAGCGACAGCGAGAAGGTCAGGATCGACAAGAGGATGGTCCAGACCTTGAGCGCGTTGCGCTTCTCCATCACCAGCGCCGAATGCAGCAGCGCGGTGCCGGCCAGCCACGGCATCAGCGAGGCGTTCTCGACCGGATCCCAGAACCACCAGCCGCCCCAGCCGAGCTCGTAATAGGCCCAGTAGGAGCCCATCGCGATGCCCAGCGTCAGGAAGATCCAGGCGACCAGCGTCCACGGCCGCACCCAGCGTGCCCAGGCCGCATCGATCCGCCCCTCCATCAGCGCCGCGATGGCGAAGGAGAACGAGATCGAGAAACCGACATAGCCGAGATAGAGCATCGGCGGATGCACGGCGAGGCCGATGTCCTGCAGCACCGGATTGAGATCGCGCCCCTCGATCGGCGGGTTGAGGATGCGAAGGAACGGATTCGAGGTCATCAGGATGAAGAGATAGAACGCGCTGGCGATCCACGCCTGCACCGCGAGAACATGAGCACGCAGCGACAGCGGCAGATTGTTGCCGAAGGCGGCGACCAAGCCGCCGAACAGCGCCAGGATCGACACCCACAGCAGCATCGAGCCTTCATGGTTTCCCCACACGCCGGTGATCTTGTAGAGCAGCGGCTTCATCGAGTGGGAGTTCTCGTAGACATTGGCGACCGAGAAGTCCGAATTCACGTGCAGCGTCACCAGCGCGATGAACGAGGCGCCGACGAACAGCAACTGGGCCAGCGCGGTCGAGCGCGCCACGTTCATCAGCGCGGCATCCTGCAGGCGTGCGCCGATCAGCGGCACGATGGACTGGATCAGTGCCAAAGCGAGCGCCAGCACCAGCGCGTAATGTCCGGATTCTGCGATCACCGCACGGCTCCCTGCGGATTGCCCTGCGCGGTCGTCGCCGCAGGCTTTGCATCACCAGACGGCTTGGAACCGCCAGAGGCTTGCGCGCCATAATCGTCCTTCCAGTGCCCCTGCTTCTTCAGGGCATCGGCGACGTCCTTGGGCATGTAGGTCTCGTCGTGCTTGGCGAGCACGGTGTCGGCCTTGAACACGCCGTTGGCGTCGAGCGCGCCTTCGGCGACGACGCCCTGCCCTTCGCGGAACAGGTCGGGCAAAATGCCCTTGTAGGCGACCGGCAGTTTTGCGCCGCCGTCGGCAACCTCGAAGGTCACCGCGAGATTGTCGCCGCGCTGGAGCGAGCCGGGCTGCACCAGGCCGCCGAGGCGAAACCGCTTGCCCGGCGCGACGTGCTTCTCGGCAACCATGGTCGGGGTCGAGAAGAACACGATGGAGTCGCGCAAGGCGTTGAGCACCAGCGCGGCCGCGAGCGCGAGCACGGCGAGCGAGCCGCCGATGATGGTCATACGTCGCTGCTTGCGCGTCATGGCGTATCCGTTCCCTGCTCGTCTCGCCGCAAAATCATCATCCGTCGAGTCCGAGCGTCTTGAGGCCTTCGTTGAGCTGCTTCAGCCGTG
The DNA here is from genome assembly GCF_035935975.1 of Bradyrhizobium sp. Classification (GTDB taxonomy): domain Bacteria; phylum Pseudomonadota; class Alphaproteobacteria; order Rhizobiales; family Xanthobacteraceae; genus Bradyrhizobium. The sequence goes on along the minus strand of NZ_DASYWN010000030.1, from coordinate 209,792 downwards.
CGGCATCGTTGGCGACGGCCTGCCGGGCATCGCTCGATGCGCCGACCGCCTTGTCGCGATCGCCCATCACGAGATAGGCGCGAACCAGGCGCAGCCAACCCTCGACGTCGTCGCCGTTCTGCTTGAGGCGCGTGGCGAGACGCTCGACCATGCCGCGAACCATCGCGTTGCGGTCACCCTCGTTCATGTCCCTGGACGCAGCGATGGTCTCGTCCGACAGCGCCGGCATCGTGACGCTGCCGCCGCCGACCCGCGCCAGCGAGGACTGCACGAGGGAACGCCACGGCGCATCCGCCGGCGCCTTCGTCAGCAGCGCGCGCCAGATATTGGCGGCGTCGTCCTTGCGGCCGTCCTGCTCGGCGGCAAGGCCGAGGAAGTAGTTCGCCTTGGGATCATCGGCGTTGAGCGCATGGGCGCGTTCGAACTCGCCCTTGGCCTCGGCGGTCACGACGCCGCCGGCCGCAGCCGACATCGCCTCGCCGAGATCGGACCTGCGCTCGGCGCTCTCGCCGTTATAGGTGAGCGAATTGCGATAGGCGCGCACCGCATCGTCGAAGCGGCCGAGCCGCTCCAGCACCGGCGCCAGCACGTTCCAGCCGCGCCCGTCGGTCGGATTCTTTTCCAGGTGTTGCTCGACCTGCACGACGAGGTTTTCGAGCGATTGCGCCATGCCGGAGCCGGCCCCGCGCTCCCGCTGCGCCAGCGGAAAATCACGCAGCAGGGGCGAACCCAGCGGCATGTAGACGCCGATCGCAACCAGCGGCAGGCCGACGAGCGCCAGCACGGCGGCCGCGCGGCGCCATTTGAGGCTCGATTTCGGCTCCGATACGGGCTCGCTGCCGGCGGCGGCGAGCAGCCGGCGGCTGATCTCGACACGCGCAGCCTCGGCTTCGGGTGCGGCGATCAGTCCTGCGGCGAGATCACGCTCGATCTCGGCCAACTGGTCCTTGTAGACCGCGACCTCGCTGCCCTGGGCTTGCGCGCGTCCACTGCGGCCGAGCGGCAAGAGCACGGCGAAAATCGCCGCGACCGTCATCAGCGCGAACACGAACCATAGCGTCATCTGGCAAGCTTCCGGCAGCGCGCGAACCGCGCCTGTAGGTGGCTTTACACCACGGCCGGACGATGCGGCAATTGACAATTGTCAATTCGGCGCGACCGCTCACAGTCCCGAAACGGTGATAATCCAACGGCTTAGCGGATCTCGAAATCCGCGCTGCGGGCGGCGTCCTCGCCGTGCCCGTTGAACGCCCTGAGGAAGTATGTTCCGGGCTCGATCGCCTCGGGCAATCTGATGCGCACCGCCCCGACCGGAACCGGAGACGCAACCCTGGTGACGGTCTCGGGCAGCTGCCGGCCGCTTGCCTTCTCGACCAGCACGACCTTCGCACCGATCATCAGCCTTTGATACTTGGCAACAATGACCCGGTTTTCAATTTCGATGGAGCTGATAATGGGTTTCATGCGCCCACAGATAGAAATTCCAAAAACTTGCACGGCGACCGTAGGGCTCGCCACCGGCAGCGTCAACCTCAAATTGTGATCACGAAAATATGCGACTGAATCAGCTTGCGCGCGACGATTTGCGCTCGCCCGTGACGGCGTTGTCCGCGGCACGGCTCATCAGCGAGGCGTAATCGTCGCCGAACAGCACCTGGCAGAACCGGATTGCGGCCTGCATCTGCTGTTGCCGGTAGATGCGGACCTTGTGATCGGCGACGCGCAGCGACTGCACCAGCTGTTCGGTCGAGCGCTCGACATATTGCTGGAGGTCGGAATAGGTACGCAGCGTCACCTCGTTGATCGCGAGCTCACTGGCGTAGTTGCGGCAGGTCGCGACGAAATCGATCAGCGCCGCGGTTTCCTCGACCTCGGTGCTGTCGATCTGCGCGCCCGGCGGAATGTCTTTCTCGGCGCGCTGGCGCAGGATGCGGCGCACGCGGCCGGGAACGCTGTCGATCTCGGATTGCAGCGCGTTGGAGATGTCGGCCCGGATCGAGGTCAGCTGCTTGCCCCAGGCAGAATCGTTGCGCAGGTCGAGTTCCGTGCGCAGGCCGCGCACGCCGTCATGCAGCGACTTGAGATTGTCGGCAACGGTCTCGAAATGCCCGCGCTTGATGTCCATGCGCAGGATCGCGGCCACGCATGACAGATCATGCAGGGCGATCGTGACGGCCACGCCATAAGGCGTCGCCGCGACGCGGATCTCGTCGTCGGAGGCGGCAATCTTGATCGCAAGGCGAATGATCTGCCAACGCGCGGTCATGCGCTGCACGACGATCGACAGCGCGAAGGGCAGCATCTGCGGCGTCTGCAGAACGGGAATGTTGAGCGCCTGCGTCACCGAGGCGATCTGGGGCTCGCCGAAGGTGCGCAGGAAGCGCGGCAGCTTCTCGTTCAGGGTGGCGATGGCTTCGCGGACCTGGAGCACGGCCCCGATCGAATAGAGATCCTCGATCACACTGGGCGGGCCGACGCGGGCGAGCGCACGCGACTTGTCGCCACCACCAGGCCCCGTCAGTGCGAGAATGGCATCGGCGGCCACCACCTGGAGCTTTTGCGCGAGCGCCTCGACCTGGCCGGCACTGTCCACCGGCATGCGCGCCAGCGCCGCTTCGAATTCGGTCACCTTCTCCGGAGCACCGTCACGGCCGAGCCATTGCCAGATCGGCTGAAGCGAGGCGCGCCGGATCTGTCCGACCCGCATCGGGGCGCCCGCCTCGACCAGGAACGGTTCCAGCACCTGGAACAGCAACCGGGACAAATCGTCCGTGCGCGGCGGCTGGGCTTCGTCGGCTTCGGCCTTGCGCACGATCTTGCGCAGCTGCTCGAGCACGAGGGTCGCCACGGCCGTGTCCTGGCCGCGTTCGAGCGCGCGCTCGAACTCCCGCATCAGCAGCGCCTGCGACTGCGGCGGGAGCTGCGCGAGATATTCCCTCAGCCGCTCGATCGATGTCTGGCTCATGCGCCCGGGTAATGCACGGTAAGGTGGCGGACGTAGGATGCGTCCGGGCGCGATCATAGGTGGTTGCGCCTTAAGAAGCCGTTGAGGACGTTGCCTCGAATGCCCCCGTTTTGCTCCGGATCGGCATCCCGCGGGCCAAATAACCCTTTGGGAACAGAGGATTATATTCCGGGGAGCACAAGTTCGGCCCGCAGGCCTCCGATCGGGGCGCCACTGAGCGAGAGGCTGCCACCATAGAGTGCGGCCAGGTCGGTCACGATGGACAGGCCGAGCCCCGAGCCGGGCTTGGACTCATCCAGCCGCTGGCCGCGCCGGGAGACCTGGGCGCGCTCGGCCTCCGACAGGCCGCGGCCGTCGTCGTCGACCAGGATCCGCAGCCGCGGGCCGGCCCCCGCCTGCTGTGGCGGCTCCACCAGAACCTCGATGAAGACGCGCGAGGCCGCCCATTTGCAGGCATTGTCGACGAGATTGCCGACCATCTCTTCCAGATCCTGCCGCTCGCCCCGGAATTTCGCCGACGGATCGGCCTTGGCCTCGACCATGATGCCGCGGTCGCGGTGGATCTTCTCCATGGTCCGCCGCAGCGCCTCGATGGCGGGCGCGACCTCCGTCACGGTCGCGACGATCGAGACCCGCGCAGCAATCCGCGCCCGCTCCAGATGATGGGCGAGCTGGTCGCGCATCACGTCCGCCTGCTCCATCACCTTGGCCGCGAACGGCTCGGCAGCGTGGCTGCCGGCCTCGTTCACGATCACGGAGAGCGGCGTCTTGATCGCATGGGCGAGATTGCCGACATGGGTGCGCGCGCGCTCGACGATCTCGCGATTGGCGTCGATCAGCGCATTGGTCTCGCGCGCCAGCGGCGCGATCTCGACCGGGAATTCGCCCTCGAGCCGCTCAGCCCGCCCCGAACGGATGTCGGCAATGGACTCCGAGATGCGCTTGAGCGGCGCGAGGCCGTAGCGGACCTGGAACACGGTGGTCAGCAGCAGCACGATGCCGAGCGCGGTGAAGGTGCCGCCGAGGTAGTAATCGAAGCTGCGCGTCTCGTCGAAGATCTCGGTGTCGTCGCCGGCGACACTGACGAGGAATTTGCCGTCGGCGCCGAGATCGACGGGCCGCTCGACCATGCGCAGATTCTGCCCCTCGGGCCCGTCGACATAGGCAAGCCGGATGCCGGCCGCGGTGAGCTCGGCACCCTGCTCCTCCAGCTTCGGCAGCTTCTTGTCCCAGAGCGAGCGCGAGGAGCGCACCTCCGGCTTCTCGGTGTCGGTGCGCGTGATCTGCCAGTACCAGCCGGACAGCGGCAGCTCGAACAACGGCTCGCCGAGCGACTGGAACTGGCGGTCCGGCGGCTCGTCGGGGGTCGCAACCTCGGCAATGAGGGTGCGGAGATAAAGATTGAGCCGGCGGTCGAAAGCGCGCTCGGTGGCGTTCTTGTAGACCGACGACAGCACCACGCCGGTGATCGCCAGGATCACCACGAGCCAGGCCGTCGCCGACAGGAACAGGCGGTTGGCAAGCGAGCTGGCGGGCATCGGAATGATCCCGGGGGCGCGAGGTGGCATGGCGTCGGCGGTCATAACCGGACCAAGGCCCCTGTTCGGCCGCCCGTCAAGCCCGACAGGGCGCTCAGGCGCCCGGCGCGGGCGGCGGGGTCAGGAGATAGCCGAGGCCGCGGACGGTCTGGATGATGTCGACGTCGAGCTTCTTGCGGATGCGGCCGACGAAGACCTCGATCGTGTTGGAGTCGCGGTCAAAATCCTGGTCGTAGAGATGCTCGACCAGCTCGGTACGCGACACGACGCGCCCGGAATGGTGCATCAGGTAGGCCAGAAGCCGATATTCGTGCGAGGTCATCTTGACCGGATTGCCTGACACGCTGACCCGGCCGGTCCGGGTGTCGAGCGTGACCGGACCGCAGCTGAGTTCGCTCTGGGCATGGCCGGCGGAGCGGCGCAGCAGCGCTCGGATGCGTGCCAGCACCTCCTCGAGGTGAAACGGTTTGGCGACATAGTCGTCGGCGCCGGCGTCGAAACCCTGCACCTTGTCGCTCCAGCGGTCGCGCGCGGTGAGGATCAAGACCGGCATGGTGCGACCGTTGCGGCGCCAGGCCTCCAGCACCGAGATGCCGTCCTTCTTGGGCAGGCCGATGTCGAGCACCACGGCATCGTAGGGCTCGTTGTCGCCGAGATAATGTCCCTCCTCGCCGTCGAAGGCGCGGTCGACGACGTAGCCGGCGTCCGTCAGCGCCTTGGTGAGCTGGCGATTGAGATCGGGGTCGTCCTCAACAACAAGCAGGCGCACGCTTCTCTCCAAATATAGGCTGCACGAACACCGCCATAGATGAGCAATTCCGGCGTGAACTGAATATGAACGCCGGGAACCGGCCTGCGTTACTTTTTTGTCATTTACGATTTGTCGGCCGCAAACGCGACTGCGCCCGCCAGGCCAGCGGACGAGCCGCGGCATGGCGGGCGCAGTGTGCCGCGTACTGCGGCGAGTCGGAAGGTCCGCCCTTCCCGCTAATTCGGCGTCAGGTCCGGAAGAACACGAACCAGATGACGGCAAGGATCAGAATCGCGAGCCCGGTCGAGATGGCGAGGAGAGCTGCCACCGACGGCCCAGGTTCGCCCTGGCGCGCCTCGGTTGCGGTCTCGACGATCTGATCGTGCTCTCGCGTGGCTGCCATGATGCCCTCAATCCTTGCGTGTCGCCTCCGATGACCGCGACCTCCTCGCGGCCTTGTGTCCTGAGCCAACGCCCGATCCGATATGATGTTCCGGCATTTGCCCACCGGATCGGGCCGAACCGCACGGTCAGCGACTGGTTAACGCAGTTGCAAGAATCCGCACTGAGCCGTGTATGATTCGGTGTTCCCCGATGGTACTATTGTCAGCTGTCCCCGTTGCGTTTGGAGTAGCCCATGGCCCCCCGCGCCAATTGGAAGGGTTTTCTGCGTCTGTCGCTCGTGACCTGCCCGGTCGCGCTGTATCCGGCCACTTCGGATACGGAGAAGGTCTCGTTCAACCAGATCAACCGCAAGACCGGCCACCGGATCAAGTATCTCAAGGTCGACGCCGAGACCGGCGACGAGGTGACCTCCGAGGACATCGTCAAGGGCTACAAGGTCGACACCGACACCTATATCGAGGTCACCAAGGACGAGCTCGACGACATTGCGCTCGACTCCACGCACACGATCGAGATCGACGAGTTCGTGCCGAAGGCCGACATCGACAACCGCTATCTGATCCGCCCCTATTACCTCGTGCCCGACGGCAAGGTCGGCCATGACGCCTATGCGGTGATCCGCGAAACCATCCGCAGCATGGACAAGGTCGCGATCGGCCGCGTGGTGCTGACCAACCGCGAGCACATCATTGCGCTCGAACCGCTCGAGAGCGGCCTGATGGGCACGCTGCTGCGCTACCCCTACGAGGTCCGCAGCGAGAGCGAATATTTCGACGACATCCAGGACGTGAAGCTGACCAAGGACATGCTCGACCTGGCCAAGCACATCGTCGAGAAGAAGTCCGGCGCGTTCGAGCCCGAGCTGTTCGAGGATCATTACGAGACCGCGCTGATCGACCTCATCAACAAGAAGCGCTCGGGCGCGCCGATCGCCGCGAAGTCCACGCCGAAGACCGGCGGCAACGTCATCAACCTGATGGACGCGCTGAAGAAGAGCATCGCGAACGAGAAGGACGCTGCTCCCGCGGCGAAGGTTGCCAAGGAGACCGTCAAGGCCAAGAAGCCGAAGAAGCGCGTCGAGGGCCAGCGCGAGATGCTGCTGCCGATCTCCGGCAAGGGCGGCAAGGATGCCGCGGCGAAAGCGGCTCCGAAGAAGGCAGACAAGCCGGTGCGCGCCCCGGCGCGGGCGAAGAAGGCTGGCTAGTAGAATACGCCGCTCGATTGCACCGTGATCTTTCCCCTCGCCGACCGGCCGGCCTGAGATGCCCTGGTCGGCGGCATTCGACGATCCCATCTCCTTGCGCGACGGGCGCAAGCTGCGGACGCTGCAGCAGGCCGCCGATCATATCATGCAACTGCCCGAGGACGCGCAGCACGCGAGCCATTGGCAGACCGCGGTCGAAACCCTGATCAATGCGGCCGAAACCGGCGGCGGCTGGATGCTGTTCGCCCGCATCGCGATGTTGCGGGCACTCAACGCGGACGCCGGTCGCAAATAGGCCGTGCGCGGCATTGGCGTTGCGGAGCTGACTGTCCTTCACCGCCCCATAGCCTCAACAATTCGTTAAGCCGCAGCGTTGTCTTCAGCGCCAGCCGCGCGGCGCTACGTAGTCCTACGGAAGACAAAATTAACTGTCGATTCCCATTGCCTGCAACAAGGTCGCGCTCTCGATTGAACCCAGGGGTTGCACGCCGTGCAGCAGCTTGACGCCAGGAAAAACTATATCGGCCTCGTCAGCGACGCGACGGAAGACAAGCGTCTTACCGATAGCGCTGCGCAGGCACGACCGCGCGTCATGAACTATCTGGTCGGGCGCCTTGCAGCAGCGCTGAAGCGGCCGGGCAAGGCCAAAGTCGCGATCAAGCCCTGAGCGGACCACCCGTTAAATCCGGCTCAATTGGGTGACGAAACCTTAAGTCAACAAATGGCAGCATATAAGAGCCGAGGCCGGGACCATTCCCGCCCGCACTTTGGCGCGTGCTCGCCGCAAAATGTTAGTGAATCAATTTACCAATCCGAAAACGGCACCAGCCTACGTTGGACGGATGAACAGGAGTTGACGATGGCCTTCTTGCTCAGGTCCTTCCTCGCCGATGAACGTGCAACCACCGCTATCGAATATGCCCTGATCGCCGCCGGCATCGCGCTCGCGATCGTCACCATCGTGAACAACACGGGCAGCGCCCTCCTGAACAACAAGTTCAACTCGATCGACGCCGCCACGAAGTAAGCGGCATATCCGGCCGGCAGGTCTGCGGACAGCGCAGACCATGATCTGGGTCAAAAGCATCGGGACAACGACGGTTAAGCATGGAGGCCGAGCCCTCCCTCTGCTGGCCTGTCCATGCATCCTGACCTTCCCCACTCCCAACTGAAAGTCCGCCGCGTCCGGCTTGATACGGGCCGCGAGAACGTCGTCGTCATCTCCAGGCAATCGAAGGCGCTGCGCGCCGAGATCTTTCGCGGCTTCAGCCGCGTCGAGCTCCGTCTCAATGGCAAGGTGCTGCTTGCGACCCTGCTGATCACCGACGACGACACGCTGGCGGCGCAGGACGAGATCGGCCTCTCCGAGCCCGCATTCCGCCGTTTCGCCGAACCGGTCGGCACGCTCGTCACGGTGACGCCCGCCTCGCCGCCGGAAAGCCTGGAAGCAGTGCGCGCGAAGATCCGCGGGCGAACCCTGAGCCAGGCCGAGATCGGCGCGATCATCAACGACCTCGCGCATTATCGCTACTCCGACATGGAGATCGCCGCCTTCCTGATCGGCTCGGCGAGCTTCATCACCAGCGACGAACTTCTCGCGCTCACCGGTGCGATGGCGCAGGCCGGCACGCAACTGGTCTGGCCCGACCCTGTCGTCGTCGACAAGCACTGCATCGGCGGCATTCCCGGCAATCGCACCTCGATGGTGGTGGTGCCGATCGTTGCCGCGCACGGCCTGCCGATCCCCAAGACCTCCTCGCGCGCCATCACCTCGCCCGCCGGCACCGCCGACACGATGGAGGTCCTGGCGCGGGTGAATGTCGGCGTGGAGGAGATGAAGGCGATCGTCTCGGCCTGTAGCGGCTGCCTGATCTGGGGCGGGCACGTGAATCTGTCGCCCGCCGACGACGTGCTGATCTCGGTCGAGCGCCCGCTCAGCCTCGATACCCGCGAGCAGATGGTCGCCTCCATCATGTCCAAGAAGATCGCCGCCGGCTCGACGCATCTGTTGATCGACATTCCGGTCGGGCCGACCGCGAAGGTCACCGGCGCCGTCGAGGCGATGCGGCTGCGGAAGCTGTTCGAATTCGTCGGCGACCGCTTCGGCCGCAGCGTCGAGGTGATCACGACCGATGGAAGCCAGCCGATCGGCAACGGCATCGGCCCGGTGCTCGAGGCCAATGACGTGATGGCCGTGCTCGGCAACGACAAGGATGCACCGCGGGACCTGCGCGAGAAATCGCTGCGGCTCGCCGCCCATCTGCTGGAATACGATCCGAAGCTGCGCGGCGGCGCCGGCTATGCGCGGGCGCGCGAGCTGCTCGACAGCGGCGCGGCGCTGAAGCAGATGCAGAAGATCATCGACGCCCAGGGCCCCTCGACATGCAGCACCGAGCTGGGCTCGCTCAGCTTCGACGTCAAGGCGGCGCATGACGGCACGGTATCGGCGATCGACTGCCTGCGCCTCAATCGCCTCGCCCGCACCGCCGGCGCACCGCTCGACAAGGGCGCCGGCATCCGCCTGTTCAAGAAGATCGGCGACCGTGTCGAACAGGGCGAGCCGCTCTACCGCGTCTACGCCTTCGACCGGCCCGAACATGATCTGGCGGCGTCCGCGGCCGCGGCGGACAACGGCTACGCCGTCAACGGTCACGACGTCCCCCGGGGCAAGCGTGCATCGTGAGCACGATCGCACTCCAGACCCTGCCGTTCGGCACCGACGCGGCGCAGCGGCTCGCGGCGCGCCTCGGCGTTGCCTGCGACGAGATCGCCCTGCACCGTTTTCCGGATGGCGAGCTGCGCGTCACCGTCGCGCCGGCGGCGGAGACCACCATTCTCTACGCCGCGCTCGATCAGCCCAACGACAAGCTGATCGCGCTGCTGTTCGCCGCCGAGGCGCTGCGACGCGGCGGCACGAGGCGGCTGGTGCTGGTCGCGCCCTATCTCTGCTACATGCGGCAGGACATCGCGTTTCATGCGGGCGAGGCCGTCAGCCAGCACGCCATGGGTACGCTGCTTGCGACGATCGTGGACCGCGTCGTCACCGTGGATGCGCATCTGCATCGCACCCATGACATCGGCGCCGTGTTTCCCGGCATCGAGGCCGAGAACCTGTCCGCGATGCCGGCGATTGCCGGCGCGCTGGCCAGGTCCGGCACCGACCCCGCGACCGTCGTGATCGGCCCCGATGCCGAGTCCGAGCCCTGGGTCAAGGACCTCGCGGGGCGGCTGGGCTTGCAGCACACGGTTGCGCGGAAGACGCGACGCGGCGATCGCTCGGTAGAGATCGATTTTGCCGACGCGGCCCTGCTCGCAGGCCGGCCCGCGCTGCTGGTCGACGACATCGTCTCCTCCGGGACGACGCTGATGGTCGCGGCGAAGACATTGCGCGCGATGGGCGCAAGCGCCGTCGATTCCGTCGTGACTCACGCGCTGTTTCCGCCTGCGATGATCGCGGCATTCACCGACGCCGGCATCCGCTCGATTCGCTCGAGCGACAGCGTGCCGCATCCGACCAACGCGATCGCACTCGACGACATGCTCGCCGCGACCCTCGCGCGCGAGTTCAACCCGACACTTCCGCCGGAGACCACGACATGAGCGTGACCGTTCGATTTTGCGGCGCCGCCCGCACCGTGACCGGCTCGAGCTATTTGTTCCAGACCGCGACCGGGCGCTTCCTGGTCGATTGCGGCCTGTTCCAGGGACAGAAGACGCTCAAGCAACTCAATTACGGCGCCTTCCCGTTCCGTCCCGCCGACATCCAGGCGGTGCTGCTGACGCATGCCCATATCGACCACAGCGGCCTGCTGCCGAAGCTCGTGCGCGAGGGTTTTGCCGGACCGATCCTGGCGACGCGCGGCACCATCGACCTCTGCTCCTGGATGCTGCCGGACGCCGGGAGCATCCAGGAATCGGAGGTCGCGCAGCTCAACCGGCGCAGCGCGGCGCGCCGACAGAAGGAAGTCGCGCCGATCTACACCCAGGCCGACGCGACCGCATCGCTGCAATCGTTCCGTCCTGTCGACTATGAGCGCTGGGCCGACGTGATCCCCGGCGTTCGCGCGCGCTACTGGAATGCCGGCCACCTGCTCGGCTCCGCCTCGATCGAACTCGAGTTCGACCAGGCCGGCCGGGAGCGCCCGTTACGCGTGCTGCTCTCCGGCGACGTCGGACCGGAGGCAAAACTGCTGCAGCCCGATCCGCAGGCGCCTTCCGACCTCGACTACGTCATCTGCGAATCCACCTATGGCGACCGTGTCCGCGCCGCCACCTCGCCCGAGCAGCGCCGGCAGCATCTCGCCAGCGAGATCCGCGAAGCCGCCGCCGCGCGGGGCGCGCTGCTGATCCCGGCCTTCGCGGTCGAGCGGACGCAGGAGCTGATCGTCGACATCGTCCACCTGATGGAGCGCGGCGAAGTTCCGGCTGCGCCGATCTTCCTGGATTCTCCGCTCGCGATCCATGCGACCGAGGTCTTCCGTCAGCACGCAGCCAGCCTCGATCCCGACGTCGACGTCGATCGCCTGCTCAACTCGCCACATCTCAAATTCACCGAGACGGTCGCCGAGAGCAAGGCGATCATGCGCCTGACCGGTTTCCACATCATCATCGCCGCCAGCGGCATGTGCGATGCGGGCCGCATCCGCCATCACCTCAAGCGCTGGCTGTGGAACGAGCGCGCGACCGTTCTGCTCTCCGGCTTCCAGGCGCACGGCACGCTCGGCCGCTTCCTGCAGGAGGGCGCCAAGGCCGTGCGGATCCAGGGCGAGGAGATCAGGGTCGCCGCGCGCATCCGCATGATCGACGAATATTCCGGACATGCCGACGCCGTCGGCATCGCGGGCTGGATCGCGGCGCGCCGCCCGATCGCGCGCGGCCTGTTCCTCACTCATGGCGAGCAGGATGCGATCGCGGGCCTCGCCGAACGGCTGTCGGAACGCATTGTTCCGGCCGCAAAGATCTATCAACCCGTGCTGGACGACATCTACGAGCTCGCGGCGGCCGAGCCCCGCGTCCTCGACGTCGACCACCGCCGCCGCCTCGCGCCCGAGGCCGTCACGCATCTGGACTGGCACAACGAGATGTCGGAGCTGGTGCTCGACATCAGCGACAAGGTCGCAGCCGCCGCCGACGACCGCGCCCGCGGCGTCATCATCCGCAGGCTGCAGCGGGCATTGCAGGAGACGGAGTAGCCGGAAGGCGGGCGACGTTGGCCTTGCTCCGACCCGTTGGCTCCATCCAGCCTACGGTGCTATGAAGGGCCGGACCAAAACCGCCTGAAGGAAACGGATGAGAATCGCGACGCTCTTGGCTCTTGGCCTCATGCTTGTCGGCATCTGGCCACAGGACGGTGCGAGGGCACAGACCTCGTCCGCGCCGCCGGTTTCGCTTGCGCCGCCCAAGGCATCGCCGCCGCGCGCAAGCGCCAAAAACTCGCCGGCCGCGTCGGACAGGGTGCCATCGACACCGATGCCTGGCGGACTGCCGCAAGCGCCGAATCCTGCCGCCGACTATGACGGCTTCAGCGTCGGCAGCGAAGTCAATGACACGCCGGATCAGGCGCCGCGACCCGCGACCTCACGCGCAGCAAAGGGCGCCAGGTCCGATCCGGATCCGAAGGGCAACGCGGCTCAGCAATTGATCGATCAGGAAGACGAGGCGTTGAAACGCAAATTGTCCATCTGCAAGAACTGCAAGTAGGGCAGTTTGGTAGCCCGGATGGAGCGCAGCGAAATCCGGGACCGCTCCCGCTGATGCAATTTCCCCGGATTGCGCTGCGCTCCATCCGGGCTACGGCAGCTCGCTCGCAACGAACTCAGACCGTAACGCGGCTACGGATGTTCTCATCCCTTGTGACGGGTCCATCGCTCCTGGGGCTCATCGGCCCATGTGGTGCCAAGGCCAAGCATCGTGATCCAGGTCTCTGCCAGCTTTCCGTCCTCAATGCGATAGGCCTGCATACCGGCGCGGCTGCGCGTTTCGCCGGTCGCGGAATCAGGCCAGACAAATGCAAAGCGGAACCAGGCGCGATCGACCGTGAAGGAGTGATCGTAGACCACGACCCGGATTCCGGGACGGTCCTCGTGAACTGCCTGCAATTCCGTCGCGTATTCGTCGCGGGTCACGGTCCGGTCGCCCTTCTCGTCGTGCCGGATGTAATGCGATGCGACGCAGTCCGGGATCAGGCCATGCTGCCCTTCATGCCAGACCCGCTCCCAACGATCGAAGAGATCGCGCACAGTATCGGTCATGTCACCTCCGGAAATTCAAGCGGGCCCAGGACTCCCGCGCTACGTTGCAAAACTCTTGCCGAAATCCGGATCGTGCAAGCCTCCGAAAACCCGGCAGCAAGCTCGTAGCCCGGATGCAGCAAGCTCGTAGCCCGGATGGAGCGCAGCGAAATCCGGGACCGCTCCCGCTGATGCAATTCCCCCGGATTGCGCTGCGCTCCATCCGGGCTACGGGTCTAAGCTTTCCCCGACGCAGGCCAGCGCCGGCGCAACGGGTATTTCGACAGCTCCAGCAACACCAGGGATACCAGCGCCGCCGCCACCGTGACCGCGAGATCGTCGGCATGCAGCGGGCCAAACCGAAACAGGTCCGCTGCGGCCGGCCACGCAAGGCTCAGGGCAAGCACGGTCGTCACGAACACCACGATGATGGCCAGTGTCCGGTTCGGCCGGGTGAAGGCTTCGACGAGCGACGTCGAAAACGAGCGGTTGACGAAGATCAGGCTCACGATCACCAGCACCAGCGAGAAGAACGTCAGCGCACGCACCTCGTCTGCCGGCATGCCGTAGGCATTCGCCGTCACCATCACGCCGCCGGTCAGGATCAGTGCAAGCCCGCCCTGCAGCGCCGACCAGACCAGGAGGGACCTTGGCAACAGTGGCTCGTCCGGCGCGCGCGGCGGCCGCCGCATCACGTCGCGCTCTTCGGTCTCGGCCTCGAACACCAGCGAGCAGACGGGATCGATGATCATTTCGAGAAACGCGATGTGAACCGGCCCGAACAGCAGCGGCATTCCGGTCAGCAGCGGCAGCAGCGCAAGCCCTGCGATCGGAACGTGGACCGCGAGAATGAAGCTCATCGCCTTGCGAAGATTGTCATAGATCCGGCGGCCGAGCCGGATCGCCTTCACGATCGAGCCGAAATCGTCGTCGAGCAGGACGATCGAGGACGCTTCACGCGCCACGTCGGTGCCGCGCCCACCCATGGCAATGCCGATATGGGCGGCCTTCAGCGAGGGTGCGTCGTTGACGCCGTCGCCGGTCATGGCGACGATCTCGCCGGCGCTTTTGAGCGCATTGACGATGCGCAGCTTCTGCGCCGGCGCAATTCGCGCAAAGCCGGCTCGCCTCCGCGCCGCCTCGGCGAGCTCGGCATCGGTCATGCCTGCGAGATCCGATCCTGTCAGGATGCGCTCGGGATCGAGCCCTGCCCGCGTCGCGATCGCAGATGCGGTCGCCGGATAGTCGCCAGTGATCATGACCACGCGGATGCCGGCGGAACGGCATTCGGCGACGGCGGCCTTTACTTCGGGCCGTAGCGGATCGGCAAAGCCGGTCAGCCCGCAGAAGCGGAAGGAGAAGCCGCGCTGCGTCTCGGGAAGATCCGTCTCCGCACAAGTCGCCCGCGCCACGCCGAGCACGCGAAGCCCTTCCCGCGCGAGCGCGTCGACACGTGCCCGCAAATCAGCCAGCTCTTCCGCGCTCATGCCGCAGAGCATGCCGATCGTCTCGGGTGCGCCCTTTGCCGCGACGATGCTTTCGTCACCGCTTCCCCGCCACACGTTCGACATGGCGAGAAGATCGGGACGCAGGCCATAGCTCTGCACGAGCCGCCAAGCGGTGCCGGTACTTTGGCGGAGCGAATGCAGCGCCTTTTCCATGGGATCGAACGGCTCCGGGGCGCAGGCCAGGACGCCCGTTTCAATCAATGGATCGAACGCAGGCTCGGCGCGCACCGCAGCATCAGGCACGTATCGTGCGCCATCGGGCAGCATCAGGCACGCGACCGTCATGCGGTTCTCCGTCAGCGTGCCCGTCTTGTCCGTGCAGAGCACGGTTGCCGCGCCCAGCGTTTCGATGGCCGAGGCCCGCCGCGTCAGGACACGGGCCTGCGAGATGCGCCAGGCCCCCATCGCGAGGAACACCGTCAGGACAACAGGAAACTCCTCTGGAAGCATCGACATGCCGAGCGCAATGCCGGCAAGAACGCCCTCCAGCCAGCCGCCGCGGTAGAGTCCGTACAGGAGCACGGTCAACGCGATGACGAATGCGCTGACAACGGCAAACACGGACACCAGACGCGCGGTCTGCTGCTGCAGGCGGGGCGTTTCGGTGGTGAAGGAACTGAGCGACTGTCCGATCTTGCCGATCTCGCTCCGGACTCCCGTCGAGGTGACCTCCGCCATGCCGCTGCCGCGGACGACCAGCGTGCCGGAGAACACGAAGGGCTGGTCGTCGCCGCCCGCATGTGGCGGAAGTGGCTGTTCAAGGGAGGGACTCGCCTGCTTTCGGACCGGAACGGACTCTCCCGTCAGCAACGATTCATCCAGCAGGAGATCATCGCATTGGACGACCGTGGCGTCCGCCGCCACCCGGTCCCCCTCGGAGAGCACGATCAGATCGCCGCGAACCACCTCGCGGCCGGGAATACGGATGCGGTCGCCGGCGCGGATCACGAGCGCGCGCGGGCTGGTGAGATCCCGCAGCGATTCGAGCACCCGTTCGGTGCGCGCCTCCTGCACGATGGTGATGACGATCGAGATCGTGGCCAGAACGAGGAGCAGCACGGCCTCGCCGAAATCGCCCAGGGCGAAATAGATCAGCCCGCCCGCCAGCAGCAACAGCAGCATGGGCTCGCGCAGCACCTCGAGGATGAGGCGCACGACCGTCCGCCGGCTCGAGCGAGGCAGCTCATTGAAGCCCTCGGCCTTCAACCGGGCCTGTGCTTCGGACGCGGTCAGCCCGTGCATCGCGGGCGATCAGTGCTCGCAAGGTTCAACAACAGGTCCTCGTAGCTCATGCGGGTCCCCAAGGAGCCATTGAACGGTGCGCGTGCGTCATTTTCACCACCGCCGCCATCATGCCATGCCGCAGCCTGTCGCCGGCTTGACCTGAGTCAAGCGTCCGCCTGGCAACGGGACAAAATCGCCACAGCCATTCGCCCGGAAGCATTTCACCAACGCCCGTGACGTCGATCGGTGACGCCGTCCCGCATAGCAGACCTACCGCGCACCTTGCCGGCGCGCGCTTTACGTCTTCGCAATTTCCTGATCCTCTCTCCCCCAACCAGCCGGATCAACCGGCCTTGCCAGGGAGAGAGACGCCATGAAGCTCGGCACCGCGATTGCGGAAATCATGCGGCGCGAGGGGATCGAGATCCTTTGCGGCTACCCGGTCAACCATCTGATCGAGCACGCGGCGAAGGCCGAGATCCGGCCCGTGATGGTGCGGCAGGAGCGCGTCGGCGTACACATGGCGGATGCGATCTCGCGGGTGACGTCGGGGCGCACGATCGGCGCGTTCTGCATGCAGCATGGACCCGGCGCGGAAAACGCGATGGGTGGCGTGGCGCAGTGTTTTGGCGAATCCGTGCCCGTGCTGGTGCTGCCGATGGGCTATCAACGCAGGCTCGCGCATATCGAGCCGAACTTCAATTCCAGCGAGGCGATGAAGCCGTTCTCGAAATCCTCCGAGCCGATCATTTTGGCGGCCGAGGTCACCAACATCTTCCGCCGCGCCTTCACGAAACTGAAGAACGGCCGCGGCGGACCGGTCATCGTGGAAATTCCCTCCGACATGTGGAACGAGGAGGTGCCGGAGCCGCTGAACTATACGCCGGTGCTGCGCACGCGCTACGGCGCCGATCCTGTCCACGTAAAGGAAGCAGCCAGCTTGCTGATCAACGCCAAGCGGCCGGTGATCTATGCCGGCCAAGGGGTGCATTACGCGCAGGCCTGGCCGCAATTGAAGCTGCTGGCCGAGCGGCTCGCGATTCCCGTCACCACCAGTCTCGGCGGCAAATCCTCGTTTCCGGAAACGCACCCGCTCTCGCTCGGCTCGGGCGGCCTCGCGGTGCCGCGCGCGGTGCCAAAATTCCTCGCGGAGGCCGACGTCATTTTCGGCATCGGCTGCTCCTTCACGGAGACCAGCTTTGGCATTGCGATGCCGAAGGGCAAGACAATCATCCACTCCACGCTTGATCCCAATCATCTGAACAAGGATGTGGAAGCGAAGATCGGCCTCGTCGGCGATGCCGGCCTCGTGCTCGATGCGCTGCTGGAGGAGATCGGCAAGACTGTCACGAGGGACCGCGACGCCTCCGCCGTCGCCGCCGAGATCGCGGCCTCGCACAAGGAGTGGCTGGCGAAATGGATGCCGAAGCTGACCAGCAATGACGCGCCACTCAGCCCCTATCGCGTGCTGTGGGACCTGCAGCACACCGTCGACATCGCGAACACCATCATCACGCATGATGCCGGCAGCCCGCGCGACCAGCTCTCGCCGTTCTGGAAGGCGGTGGAACCGCTGTCCTATCTCGGCTGGGGCAAGACGACGCAGCTCGGCTACGGCCTTGGGCTGGCGATGGGCGCAAAGCTCGCAAAGCCCGACAAGCTCTGCATCAATGTCTGGGGCGATGCGGCCATCGGCTTTACGGGGATGGATTTCGAGACCGCGGTGCGCGAGCGCATCCCGATCATGTCGATCCTCCTGAACAATTTCTCGATGGCGATCGAGCTCAAGGTGATGCCGATCTCGACCGAGAAGTATCGCTCGACCGACATCTCCGGCGACTATGCCGCGATGGCGCGCGCCTTCGGCGGCTATGGCGAACGCGTGACCCGGCCTGAGGACATCATCCCGGCGATCAAGCGCGGTATCCAGAAGACGCAGGAGGGCGTGCCGGTGCTGCTGGAGTTCATCACCGGCAAGGAGACCGAAGTCTCCCGGCCGGGCACCTGAGGCGACCTCAAGGCCGTGAGCGCTGGCTCCAGCCGCGGGAAATGTGATAATCCGGCCGGGTGCCGCGCCTGCCGCAGCATTCAGCCGGAATGCGAATGACCACTCCCTCGAACGAGGCTGCCGGGATCGACGAGCTCAAGCGGCAATTGCAGTTGGCCGCAGCGGAGAACGCGCGGCTGCGCGATCGGCAAAACGCCAGCGCCGAGATCTTGCGCACCATCGCGGCCTCCCCCTCCGATGCCCGGCCGGTATTCGCGGCGATCGCCTCCAGCTCGAAACGCCTGCTCGGCGGCTTCTCCGCGACCGTGCTCCAGTTCATCGGCGACGAACTGCACCTCGTGGCGTTCACGCCGACCAGCCCGGAGGCCGACGAGGGCCTGAAGGCGTCGTTCCCGCGCCGGATCGAGGAATTTCCGACCTTTGCCCTCGTGCGCAACGGCGAGACGATCCAGTTTCCGGACAGTGAAGCCGACGGCGTTCCGGAGCTGAACCGCGACCTGGCGCGACTGCGCGGTTTCCGCAGCGTGCTGTTCATGCCGCTGATGAACCGGGACACGGCGGTCGGCATGATCAGCGTCACGCGCGCCGAGACCGGGGCGTTCGCGCCAGATCTCGTGCAGCTGCTCCAGACCTTTGCCGACCAGGCCGTGATCGCGATCGAGAATGCACGCCTGTTCAACGAGACGCGCGAGACGCTCGAGCGCCAGACCGCCACCGCGGACATTTTGAAAGTGATGGCGGCCTCACCGTCCGACGTGCAGCCGGTGTTCGACGCCATCGCCGCCAATGCCAACCGGCTGATCAGCGGCTTCTCCACCGCGGTGCTGCGCTACATCGACGGCGCGGCGCATCTTGTCGCCTTCACGCCGGGCGATCCCGAGGGCGATCGCGTGCTGCAGGCCTCGTTCCCGGTGCCGTTCGCGCAGTTTCCTGCCTACCAGCTCACGGTCAACGGTGAATCGGCGCAGCTCCCCGACACCGAGCTCGAGCCGGCCGCGCGCGACATCGCGCGCGCCCGCGGCTTCCGCAGCATGCTGTTCACGCCGCTGATGAGCGAAGGTGAAGCCAAAGGCATCATCATCGCCACGCGGCGAACGACCGGCAATTTCGCCGAGCATCATGTCCGGCTGCTGCAGACGTTCGCCGACCAGGCGGTGATCGCGGTCAAGAATGTCAGCCTGTTCAACGCGACCAGGGAGGCGCTGGAGCGGCAGACCGCCACCGCCGATATCCTCAAGGTGATCGCCGCCTCGCCCGCAGACGTCTCGCCGGTGTTCCAGGCGATCTCCGACAGTGCCAAGGCGCTGGTCGGCGGACATTCCTCCACCGTCACCCGCGTCATCAACGGCATGCTGCATCTGGCGGCCTTCACGACAGACAATGAGGCCGGCAATGCGGAGCTGTTCCGCACGTTTCCGGCGCCGCTGGCCTCGTCGGGCATTCACAGCCGGGTCGCGACCAGCGGTGAATACGCCTTTCGCAGCGACATGCAGAACGAGCCTGATCTGACCGACGCCATGCGGGAGCTGGCGCGGACGCGCGGCTATCGCAGCATCCTCGTGATCCCGATGCTGCGCGACGGCGTTGCGATCGGCACCATCGGCGTGACGCGGCCCGAAGCTGGTCCTTTCCCGGACAAGGCGATCAGCCTGCTCAAGACCTTTGCCGACCAGGCCGTGATCGCGATCGAGAACACGCGCCTGTTCAACGAGGTGCAGGACCGCACGCGAGAGCTCGCGAAGTCACTCGACGATTTACGCGCCGCGCAGGACCGGCTGATCCAGACCGAGAAGCTGGCCTCGCTCGGCCAGCTCACAGCCGGCATCGCGCACGAGATCAAGAACCCGCTCAACTTCGTCAACAATTTCGCCTCGCTCTCCGCCGAGCTGACCGACGAGCTCAACGAGGTGCTGGCGCCCGTCCCGCTCGCGGGCGACCTCCGCAAGGAGGTCGACGAGCTGACCGACCTCCTGAAGGACAATCTCGGCAAGGTCGTGCAACACGGCAAGCGCGCCGATTCCATCGTCAAGAACATGCTGCTGCATTCGCGCGAGGGCGGCGGCGAGCACCGGCTGAGCGACATCAATGCGCTGGTCGAGGAAAGCCTCAGCCTCGCCTATCACGGCGCACGCGCCGAGAAGCCGCAGTTCGACGTGACGCTGAAGCACGAGCTCGATCCTGCGGCCGGACAAGCCGAAGTGTTTCCGCAGGAGATCACCCGGGTGTTGCTGAACCTGATCTCGAACGGGTTTTATGCCGTGAACAAGCGCCAGGCGGAGAACGGCGCGGGCAATTACGAGCCGGTGGTGACGGCCACGACGCGCGACCGCGGCGACAGCATCGAGATCCGCATCCGCGACAACGGCACCGGCATTCCGGACGAGGTGATGGCAAAGATGTTCAATCCGTTCTTCACCACCAAACCGGCCGGCGAAGGCACCGGCCTCGGGCTGTCGATGAGCCACGACATCGTGGTGAAGCAGCACGGCGGTCGGATCGACGTGGCGACCGAGCCGGGCAGGTTCACGGAATTCACGATCCTGCTGCCGCGCAAGAGCAGCTTTTCGGACAACAAGAGGTAGCGTCACCCGGGGGGTATCTTGAAGAGTCTCGCGTGGTTCATTCGGAGGCAACTGCTGTCGCTGTCCGGCGTCGGCCTCATGCTCGGCGCCCTGTTCTTCGCGGCGTCGCTGACGCCGACGCTGATCCCGCGGAGCTATCTCACGCAAGGCGCCATCGCCGGCGCCTGTTTCGCGATCGGCTATCTCGCCGGCAATGTGTGGCGCTGGCTGTGGCACTATCTCGAACTGCCCGAACCGTCGGCGCGGCTGCGATCCGGCGCGAATGCGCTGGTTGCGGCCGGCTGCCTGATCGTCGTCATCGTCTATCTGTGGCGGGCCGCCGGATGGCAGAACTCGATCCGCGCCGTGATGAAGATGCCGCCGGTCGAGACCGCGCATCCGCTCAAGGTCTGTGCCATTGCCTTGCTCACATTCATTGTGCTGCTGGTACTGGCGCGGCTGTTCGTGCTCGCCGCGCGCTTCGTCGCCACGCGCACGCGGCGTGTCATTCCGCGGAAGGTCGCCAACGTCATCGGCGTATTCGTGGCAGGCCTGCTGTTCTGGTCGATCGCCAGCAACGTCCTGATCCGCACGGCGTTCAACGCACTCGACTCCTCGTTCCGCGAGCTCGATGTTCTGTTCGAGCCCGAACGGCCGCAGCCGACGGCGCCCGAAAGAACGGGAAGCCCGGCGTCGCTGGTGAAGTGGAAGGAGCTCGGGCGCATGGGGCGGCGGTTCATTGCCGCAGGCCCGACCGCGACGGAGATCAGCGCCCTTACGGGACTGCCCGCGCAGAATCCCGTCCGCGTCTATGTGGGCCTCGGAAGCCGCGACACGGCACAGGCACGCGCCCGGCTTGCGCTCGACGAGCTCAAGCGGCAGCACGGATTTGAGCGCTCGACCCTCATCGTCGTCACGCCGACCGGCACCGGCTGGATCGATCCGTCCGCAATGGATACGGTCGAATATCTCCACCATGGCGACGTCGCCAGCGTCGCGATGCAGTACTCCTATCTCAACAGCCCGCTGTCGCTGCTGTTTCAGCCCGAATACGGCGCGGAAGCGGCGCGCGCGCTGTTCGCCGAAATCTACGGCTACTGGACGACGCTGCCCAAGGACCGGCGGCCGAAGCTGTACCTGCATGGGCTCAGCCTCGGCGCCATGAACTCGGAAAAATCCGCGGAGCTGTTCGAGATAATCGGCGATCCCATTGCAGGCGCGCTGTGGAGCGGCGCGCCGTTCGAAAGCCGCATCTGGCGCTCGATCACCGCAAACCGCAATCCGGGCTCGCCGGCCTGGCTGCCGGAATTCCGCGACGGCCGCCTCGTGCGCTTCATGAACCAGAATGGACCGACGGTCCCGGCGGATGCGCCCTGGGGGCCGATGCGCGTCGTCTATCTGCAATATGCCAGCGACGCGATCACGTTCTTCGACTACCGCGACGCCTATCAGGCTCCGGCCTGGATGAAGGCCCCGCGCGGCCCCGACGTGTCACCCGAGCTGCGGTGGTATCCCGTCGTCACGATGCTGCAGCTGGCGCTCGACATGGCGGTCGCGACCAACACGCCGATGGGCTTTGGCCATGTCTACGCGCCCGAGCACTATGTCGATGCCTGGGTCGCCGTCACCGATGTCCATGACTGGTCCGCCAACGCGCTGGCGCAGCTCAAGGCCTATCTTGCGGCAAGGGCGCGAAAGGCGGCCCCAGGCAACGTCGCAGAGGATCCTTACGCCGACCGCGGCGGCTAGCGCCCTACTCCGCCATCTCGACGTGCTTGGCGACGGTAGGACCGGCCAGCGGCCGCTCCTCCATCAAGATCAGGCAGAGCGCGGCGGTGGTCATCAGCGCGGTGGCGGCGCCGAACACGTAGCGGAAGGCGTGGCGCATGTCGTCGGCGGGAATTGAAACCGCTCCGGCAACGTGATGCTCGCCGGCGAGCGGAACGTCGGTGCCGAGCGCGATCAGCAGGATCGCCGCGAAGGCCGCGACCGTGAACGAGGACATCAGCGAGCGGAAGAAGTTCATCGCGCCGGTGATGGTGCCGACCTGGGGACGCGCGACCGAATTCTGCAGCGAGACCACGCAGACCGGGAACGTCGTGCCGAGGCCGAGCGCGAACGCAGCCATCAGCGTCAAGAGGCCCCACAGCGGCAGGGTCGTCAGCGTGAGGCCGAGACCGCAGAACGCGGCCCAGGAGGTGCCGACGATGGCGACGCGCTTGTAATGCTTGGCGCGGGCCATGGTGCGGCCGGCCACGGCGGCTCCCACCGTCGAGACCGCCGCGAGCGGGATCAGCGCAAGTCCCGCCTCGCTGGCGCTGAGGTGATAGACCGTCTCGTAATAGAGCGGGAGCTGCACGGTGAGGCCGGTGATCGCACCCAAGCCGCAGCCGCCGGCCGTCAGCGCGAACGGGGCGACCCGGCCCGTCAACAGCTTCAGCGGCAGGAACGGCTCGTCGGCGCGGCGGGCGTGCCAGACGAAGGTGACCGCGAGCGCGACGGCCGCGCCGATCATCGCCAGCACGGTCGGCGACAGCCATGGATAGCGCGTGCCGCCCCAGGTCAGCACCAGCATGAAGACGACGGCGGAGGCCATCAGCAAGACGCCGCCGAGCCAGTCGACCTTGCGCTTGCGGTGGAACACCGGGATCTTCTTCATCTTCGGCAGCAGCAGCGCGATCGCGGCGGCCGCGAGCGGCAGGTTGATCCAGAAGATCATCGACCAGTGCAGATGCTCGGCGAACACGCCGCCGATGACGGGGCCCAAGATGCCGCCGACCATCCAGACGCTCGAGAAATAGGCCTGGTACTGCCCACGCTCGCGCGGGCTCACCACGTCGGAGATCACGGTCTGCACGACCGGCATGATGCCGCCGCCGCCGAGGCCCTGCAGGCCGCGCGCGAGGATCAGCATCGGCATGTTCGGCGCGATCGCGCACAGGATCGAGCCCGCGACGAACAGGCTGAGCGAGGTGGTGATCATCGCCTTGCGGCCATAGATGTCGCTGAGCGTGCCGAACACCGGCGCGACCGCGGTCGAGGCGAGCAGATAGGCGGTGATGACCCAGGACAGGTTCGAGACGTCCTGGAACTGGCGCCCGATGGTGGGAAGCGCGGTGGCGACGATGGTCTGGTCGAGAGCGGCCAGGAACATCGTCAGCATCAGGCTGATGACGATGGTCCGCACCTCGTCCTGCGACAGCGGCGCCGGCGGTGCGAGCGAGGGGGCGTCATCGACGCTCAAGACTTCGCCGGGAAGTCGGGACAGCTCTTCGGCGATATCGTCAGGCAACGCCTGGACGTCGGCAGTGCCCTGCCGTTCGAACTTGTTCATCTCGATCGGAAGCCGTGGAGCGGCGCAACGCCGCGAAGGATTCGTTCTATGCAGGCCAATGTAGACAGCAAAGTTCTTCCCAGGCAGGCACCGCGGCGCATGGGTGCATCCCACCCCCGGCGTCTCCCGAAGACGTGACCACAGAATCGCGGCGGATCAGTCCTTCGGGCGTCGCTTCAGGCGTGCCCGTTTCGGCAGCACCGCCGGCCACTGCACGATGTGGTCCTCGAGATCCTCGTCCGGGATCTCCTCCTCGCTGCCCTCGACCCGGCCGCGCACGGAGACGCCGGCTTCATGAACGGTGTTGGGATCGCCCGAGACCAGCGGATGCCACCAATAGAGGTCGCGCCCCTCGGCGACGAGCTTGTAGCCGCAGCTCGGCGGCAGCCAGTTCAGGGTGCGGACATTGGCCGGGGTCAGGCGGACGCAGTCCGGAACCTTGTCGGAGCGATTCGGGTAGTCCTTGCAGGCGCATGTTCCGGCATCGAGCAGCTTGCAGCCGACATGGGTGAAATAGATCTGGCCGGTGTCCTCGTCCTCGAGCTTGTTCAGGCAGCAGCGGCCGCAGCCGTCGCACAGGCTTTCCCATTCGGCCGCCGACATCTCTTCCAACGTCTTGGTTTTCCAGAAGAATCCTTCCTGGCCTGAAGGTCGTTTGGGAGCTGCGGTCATGCGTCTCAACAAGGTTCGAAAGAGCTACGGTTAACCCCATCTAGGGCGCGCGGGCATTGCACTGCAAGCAACGCCCCCGTGAGGCCCGTAATGAACCGGGGTTCAATTAGGCCTGTTGTTCAAAATACCGAGCCTGACCATTGGTTTATAGGCCCTGCTCGGCTAGAAGGAACAGCAAGTCCCCTCGGACGCGAACCGGGCGCCTTGGGTTTGCCGCAACATTCCCGCAAGACGTTCCGATGCCGCCCCGGCCGGGTGCTTGAACGCTGTCGAAGCGAGCCGCAAGGGTTCTAGGTGGTTCAGAACACACCATCCAATTGGAAGAGCCGTGTCCGGAATTTCTTTCTGGACCTCGACGCGCGCATCGACTCCTCGCTGTTCTCCTCGGCCAAGGGCATTCGCGAGCTCTACGAGCGCTACTCGACCTTCATGGACCGGTTCTATGTCGGCCGCTGGAAGCGCTGGGTGTTCATCGAGCCGCTGTCGGAGGCCGCGACCCTCGGCCTCGGCGGCCTGGTGCTGATGCTGACGCTCGCCATCCCCGCCTTCCGCGAGACCGCGGACGAGGACTGGCTGAAGAAGTCCGACCTCGCCGTGAGCTTCCTCGACCGCTACGGCAACCCGATCGGCAGCCGCGGCATCAAGCATAACGACTCGATCCCGCTGGAAGATTTTCCGGACGTGCTGATCAAGGCGACGCTGGCGACCGAAGACCGCCGCTTCTACGAACATTTCGGCATCGACATCGCCGGCACCGCGCGCGCGCTCGTCACCAACGCGCAAGCCGGCGGCGTCCGCCAGGGCGGCTCCTCGATCACGCAGCAGCTCGCGAAGAACCTGTTCCTGAGCAACGAGCGCACCATCGAGCGCAAGGTCAACGAGGCCTTCCTCGCGGTCTGGCTGGAATGGCGCCTGACCAAGAACGAGATTCTGAAGCTCTATCTCGACCGCGCCTATATGGGCGGCGGCACCTTCGGCGTCGACGGCGCCGCGCACTTCTATTTCAACAAGTCCGCGCGCGACGTGACGCTGGCGGAAGCGGCGATGCTCGCCGGCCTGTTCAAGGCGCCGACCAAATACGCGCCGCACATCAACCTGCCCGCGGCGCGTGCCCGCGCCAACGTCGTGCTCGACAATCTCGTCGATGCCGGCTTCATGACCGAGGGCCAGGTGTTCGGCGCCCGCCGCAACCCCGCCTTCGCCGTCGACCGCCGCGACGAGGCTTCGCCGAACTACTATCTCGACTATGCCTTTGACGAGATGCGCAAGCTGGTCGACACCTTCCCGAAGTCCTACACCGAGCGCGTCTTCGTGGTGCGCCTCGCGATCGACACCAACGTGCAGAAGGCCGCCGAAGACGCGATCGAGAACCAGCTCCGCCAGTTCGGCCGCGATTATCACGCGACGCAGGCCGCGACCGTCGTCTCCGATCTCGACGGCGGCATCCGCGCCATGGTCGGCGGCCGCGATTATGGCGCCAGCCAGTTCAACCGCGCCACCGACGCCTATCGCCAGCCCGGCTCGTCGTTCAAGCCTTACGTCTACACCACGGCGCTGCTGAACGGCTTCACGCCGAACTCGATCGTGGTGGACGGGCCGGTCTGCATCGGCAATTGGTGTCCGCAGAACTATGGCCATTCCTATTCCGGCTCGGTGACGCTGACGCAGGCGATCACGCGTTCGATCAACGTCGTGCCCGTCAAGCTGTCGATCGCGATCGGCCAGAAGGAGCAGCCGAAGGCGCCGAACCCGGCCAAGATCGGCCGCGCCAAGATCGTCGAGGTCGCGCGCCGCTTCGGCCTCAAGGCGCCGCTGCCCGACACGCCGTCGCTGCCGATCGGCTCGGACGAAGTCACCGTGCTCGAGCACGCCGTGGCGTACGCGACCTTCCCCAACCGCGGCAAGTCGGTGACGCCGCATTCGGTGCTCGAAGTGCGCACCGGCGCGGGCGATCTGGTCTGGCGCTGGGACCGCGACGGTCCGAAGCCGAAGCAGGCGATTCCGCCGAACATCGCCGCCGACATGGCGGGCATGATGAGCCACGTCGTCAGCGAAGGCACCGCGCGCCGCGCCGCGCTCGACGGCATTCCGACCGCGGGCAAGACCGGCACGACCAACGCCTATCGCGACGCATGGTTCGTCGGCTACACCGGCAACTTCACCTGCGCGGTGTGGTACGGCAATGACGACTATTCGCCGACCAACCGCATGACCGGCGGCTCGCTGCCGGCGCAGACCTGGCACGACATCATGGTCGCCGCGCATCAGGGCGTCGAGGTGCGTGAGATTCCCGGCATCGGCATGGGCCAGAAGCTGCCGCCGCAGCCGAAGGACGCGAACGCTCAGGCCAGCGCCGCGCCGAAGGTGCTGGAGACCAAGCCCGGCCCGCCGCCCGTGCTGACCAAGCGCGGCGCCGACATCCTGGTGCGCGTCGAGAAGCTGCTCGACGACGCGGCCAAGACCGCGAACAAGTCGTCGGCCGACGACAGCAAGCAGACGAAGCCCGCGTCGGCAACGAGCGCGCTCGCCTTCCCGCAGAATTATGCGGAGGAGAACGTGAACTCCGTCCCGCGCAAGAACTGACAAGCAAGAACTGACAAGATCCCGTGCGGCTGATCCTGATCACATTGACGACCCTTCTGCTCGCGACCGTGGTCGGCGTCGGCGCGACATGGATGACGACGACGCGCGGCACCGAGATCGGCGCGCTGACCATCGGCGCCTGGACCGCACGTCCCCGCACCGGCACCGCCGACGTCGATCCCTATTCGCGCGCCACCATCGTGCGCAACGGCGAGCTGCCGATCGGCACCGGCGACGGCGTCGCCTTCACCGCCACCGCCGACGACAAGAAGAAGGCGCTCGACGGCCGCTGCGACGTGGTCGTCTCCGGCGTGACCCCGCCGGCGCGGTTCTGGACGCTGACGCTCTACGACCGCAAGGGCCACCTCGTGGCCAATTCGCTGCAGCGCTACGGCTTCACCAGCCAGGAGATCGTGCGGCAGTCGGACGGCACGTTCGAGATCCGCATCGCCTCGCGCTCGCGCGCCGGCAACTGGCTGCCGACCGGCGGCATCGAGCGCTACGCCCTGATGCTGCGCCTCTACGACACCCCCGTCGGCGTTGCGACGCGCACCCAGCGCGATGCGCCGATGCCCACGATCAGCACGGTGGGCTGCTCATGATCCGCCTGGCGTTCACCATCGTTGCCGGCGTGGTGCTGGGCCTCGTGGTCCATCTCGTCAGCGTGCTGGCGCTGCCGCGGATCGCGACGCAGGACGCCTATTCACGGCTGACGCCGATGACCAAGCTCAATGGCGTGACGCAGCTTCCCCTCGCCGATCCCAACACCTCGCCGATGCCGTTCATGGACCCGGCGTTCGCGATCGCGATCTGCCGCTACGACCTCACGAGCGGGCCGATCAAGCTCACCGTGCCGGTGAGCCAGGCCTACACGTCGGTGTCGTTCTACACCCGCAACGAGATCGCCTATTACGCCATCAACGACCGCTCCGCCGGCAAGAAGGTGATCGAGCTCGACCTGATGACGGAAGCGCAGCACAACGAGCTGCCCGAGGACGAAGAGGTCACCGCGGCCGACCGCCTGATCATCGATTCCCCTGCGACCACCGGCCTGATCGTGATGAAGGCCCTCGCCGCCGAGCCCGGCCTGATGCCGCAGGCCCAGACGACGCTCGCCGCGGCCACCTGCGGCCCGCAGACCGAGCAGCCCGCCAAGGCCGAAGCGCCGCGCGGACGGCGCTGAAGCGAACCTTTTCGGCGAGCTCTCAACAAAAAGCGCGAAAACAACCCCATGCACAGTAGCGGGGGCATTGAAATCATTGAGCTCTTTAAGTGGCGATTGGAGGCTGCCGCGCCGCACGCGCGGCTTTGACTCGTCGGGCAAAACAGGAGCATACTGGCAACGTCGAAAGTTCACCCGCGCGGAAGCAATCCGTCGCGGGTGTTTTCATTTCGGAGCACAGACTGTCGTGATCGACGGTTTCGCCGACGCGACGATCGCTCCCGCCCGTGAAGATCACCCCATCCTGATGTCGTCGTCATCGCGAACGACGCGCAGCCTCGGACGCCGCCGGATGCGGTAGACCGACGCCGGGGGAATGTTGAGCCCCGTTCGTCCGACCAGGCTCGCCTTCAACCCGAGCCGGTCAAGGATTGGCCGGGGCACGGGGCAGCGCGGTCCGTAGGTGAACTGGTAGAGCGTGCCGCCCTCCTTCATGTGACGGAACGCTCCGGTCAGGATCGCGATCACCTTGCGCGGCGACATCGACAGCAATGGCAGGCCGCTGACGACGGCAGAGGCCGGCGCCATGAACGGCTCGTATTGCGAGAGCTGGCGTGCATCCATCCAGAGCACGCGCGCTTTTGGAAATCGCTCCTGCAAAAGGCGGACGAAGTCCGAACCGTATTCGACCAGCAACAGATCGCGCTCTGCTAAGCCGCGCCGGAGCAACGCCTTGGTGAAGATACCGGTGCCCGGTCCCAGCTCGATCACCGGCCCGGCTCCCGGCACGATCTCCTGCGTCATCAGACGCGCCAGCGACTGTCCTGATGGCGCAATCGCGGAGACCTGCCAGGGATTGGACACGTACGAACGGAAGAAATGGAAAAAGTCCGCAATTGCTGTGGCGTTCATCACGATCCTCTTTCCGTTCGCCTCGAGGGAACGGACGCGTTTCAGGGACAACGGCCGCGCGGCTTACGACGCGATGTTGTGTTGCCTCGACTCGCCTTGAGCGGCGTTCGACACGGCCTCCCACGCTTCCCACGTCGCGAGACGATCGGCATAAGCGGCGCGGGCGCGCGGCAACCCTTCCGTGCCGACAAAGAACCGCAATGGCGGGTTCTCGGCGTCGACGATCCTCAGGATCGCATCTGCCGTCGCTTCCGGTTCGCCAAATGCGAGCCTGGCGCCCGCCGCAAACACCTCCGCCCGCGTGTTGCTGTAGGCGCTGATGACGGGCGAGATCCTGAGAGAGGCCATGCTGGCAAACCCCGTCGCGTAGGCGCCCGGCTCGAGCAGCGTGACCTTCACCCCGAAGTCCTTGACCTCCTGCGCCAGGCTTTCATGAAGCGCTTCGACCGCAAATTTCGACGCGTTGTAGAATCCGGTGATCGGACCGGCGACGACGCCCGCGACACTCGACACGCCGATGATATGACCGCTCCGCTGCCGCCGCAGCAACGGAAGCGCGGCCTGGATGACGCGGAGCGTGCCGAAAAAATTCGTATCGAACTCCGCGCGGACATCGGCCTCGAGCGCCTCTTCGATCGCCCCGACCAGCGCATAGCCCGCGTTGTTGAGGACGACGTCGAGTCTTCCGAAATGGGCGTGGGCCCTGGTTACGGCATTCTGCACCGCCCGGGCATTGGTCACGTCCAACACAATCGGCAGTATCGCGTCGCCGTAACCTTCTACAAGGTCGACCATGTCCGCCAGAACGCGAGCGGTGGCTGCCACTCTGTCGCCGCGCTTGAGGGCCGCCTCGGTCCAGACGCGGCCGAAGCCGCGGGATGCCCCGGTGATGAACCAGACTTTACCAGACATGCAATATTCCTCGGTGAGTTGACTAAAGCGCGATGAGATTTGGATGAATCGTCATCGCGCTTCAGGTTGTTGTTTGAGCATGATCTTTTCGGAAAACCGCTGCGCACTTTTCCGGATCATGCTTCAGGTCTTGCCTGCCTGTCGTATCGCCGTCGTTTGCGATCGGCAGTAGCAAGGTGCGCCAACGAAGTTGCCGCAGGCGCCAAGGACGGCACAGAAGCGAACCGGATTCCGTGGTCCGGACCGTCAGTGAATCTTGTTGCCGTGCAGCTCGCGCCATCGGCTCGGCGTCACGCCTTCCCAATATCGGAAAGCGCGGTAAAAGGAGCTCGCATCCTGGTAACCCAGCAGGCACGCGACCTCGTCGATGTCGGCCGTCGGATCCGACAGGAGCTGCCGCCCGAGCTCCTGCCGAGCCTCGACGAGAAGCTCGCGGAAGCTCGTGCCTTCTCCGGTGATGCGGCGTTGAAGCGTCCGCTCGCTCACTCCGAGATCGCGCGCCACGTCGAACAGTTCCGGCCGTCCGCTCGCAAGACTCCTCTTGAGCACGACCTTGACCTGCTCCCTGATCGAGCTGCGCGCCTGAAGCTCGCCGAGGGCAGAGGCCAGTGCCGGCGTCAGAATTTCGAGGAGTTCCTGATTATGGCCGGGAAACGGGCGATCCAGATCACCGGAGTTCAGGACGAGACGGCTCCGTTCGGCGCCGTAGCGAATCGGACACTCAAAGTAGTTCTGATAGACGTCGCCCTTGGGGCGAGGACGAACAAGCTCGACACGCTTCGGGATCAGACGCTGCCCGGTGCCGCGGCGCCCCAGTTCCACAAGGGACGCAAAGGTCACGTCCGTCGAAATCGCAGGCTCGGGACCGGTTGCGTAGGGCCATTCCACCGTGATCCTGCATTCGTCCTTGCCTTCTTTGATCTCGACCTGCTCGGGCGAACAAAGCCGCTTGAAACGCGCGATGCGGAGCAAACCGTCACGATAATCGCGCGCATAGAACGCAGCCAGGCTCGACGGTGGATGCACGGCCGTATCGGCGCTCTGAACCATCGCGAGGCCAAGGCCCGGCTCCGGCTTCAGCTCCTCGAGCGCTTTCCAGAGGGCGAAGTACTGCGCCGTCGTGACCTGTCCCTGTTCGTTCAAGTGCAGCGTCAGGGGCAACTTCGCCTGCCGCAACAGCGCCGCCGGCGGCACCCCGAGATGCCCGAGAGCCAGCCAAAAGGCTCGGGGGACCTTGCACCTGTCTGCCGCTGCTCCGCTCATGGCTGATCCTAACGCATCTGGCTCATGATCACGCGGTCGAACATGCGGTCGCCGAACCATTCGCGAATCTTGATCATGGGTAAAGCATATTTGCCGGCGACGTAGCGCGTCCGCGGCTTCGACGCTTTCACGACCCGGGACACGACGTCGGCGATGACGCTTGGATTGGTGCCGCGTCCCTGTCCATAGGCTTGGCGGGTCGATTTCGCGACCATCTGCGTGAGCCTGGCATAAGGACCTGTCCCCGATCGCTTGAGCAGGCCATTGGCGACCACATCGCCAAATCCCGTCTCGATCAAGCCCGGCTCGACGACCACGACCTTGATGCCGAACGGGGCGAGTTCAAGTCGCAGGCAATCGGACCAGCCTTCGAGCGCATGTTTGGTTGCGTG
This sequence comes from Bradyrhizobium sp., assembly GCF_035935975.1. GTDB lineage: Bacteria > Pseudomonadota > Alphaproteobacteria > Rhizobiales > Xanthobacteraceae > Bradyrhizobium. The sequence continues at coordinate 178,168 of NZ_DASYWN010000030.1, read as the reverse complement.
ATACCACGCCCCCAGGAGCGTGTAGATCTTGCCGCCCATCGAAGTGATGTTGATGATCGTGCCGGCGCGCTTCTCCCGCATCTTCGGCAGCAGCAGCTGTGTCAGCCTGGCGGCGCCGAACAGGTTGACATCGAACTGGTATCGCGCTTCGTCGATGCTGACGTCCTCGACGGGGCCATAGAGACCGAAGCCGGCGTTGTTGACGAGCACGTCGATACCGTCCACTTCGCCGAGGATGGTCTCGACCGTGGCCTCGATCTCGGCCTCGTTCGAGATGTCCATGCGCAAGGATCTCGCCCCGAGCTTGACGAGATCGTCCATCCTGTCGACGTGGCGCGCGGCGACAAAGACCTGGAAGCCGTCCGTGATCAGGCGCCTCGCGATTTCCTTGCCCATGCCGGAGGAAGCTCCGGTGACGAGCGCTGTTCTTTTCGACCTGTCGAACATCTCAACCTCTCTTTGCTCTGATCCTTGTTCTGCTGCCTCCGTGGACCGAATTGACTAACCGAACGCGCCACTAGACTTGCACATCGCGCCAATCCTGACGACGGGTCCAGGCGGCTGTTCTGTAAAGACAAAACGCGGCACCGGGGCCGCGCTTTGGCAGGATGGCTGCGGATTGACGGAGATCCGCTCATCCGCGGGCGCGGTGGAACGAGCGGGTTTGGCCCATTGCTGGCAAGCCGAGATAGCCCCGCAGATGCATCTTGCCGTCCTTGACGGAGGCCTTGCAATTGTAGGTGCGCCCGGACGAGGCGTCGTAGATCGAGCCGCCGCTCCACTCGCCGTCCTCCCAGCGCAAGCCCGTGATGAAGACGATGTTCTTCAGCGATCGCGAGCGCAGCGCCGGGTCGGGGTTCCTGGCGTCCTTCTTGAAGGTGACGTTGTCTGCTTCCACGATCTCGTTGCCGTAGAGCATGCGTGCCTGGAATTCCGTTCCGGTCTTGAACATGTCGAGCTTCACGGTGCCGTCGTCCGCCTCCCACGTCCCGACGATCGCATCGGGCGCCGGCGCCTCGCCGTGAGCCATCGGAATCAGACCGACGTTCAGGGTCGCCATCAGCAGAAAGATCGCGGATCGACGGGAAAGCGGAGACGTTTGCATGGCGTGTTCCTTGGTTTGCGGAAGGGAGGAGCGATCGAGCCGCTCGCTGGTCTCGCAAATGTCTCTAGATTTCGGGATCGGTCCTGGCAGCGGCGGAAAGCGCCAGCGGAATTGCCAGGTACGCCAATCGATGCCGGGCCATCCCGTTCATGGACCGGGCCTTCGCGATCGCGATCTGCCGCTACGACCTCACAAGCGGACCGATCAAGCTCACCGTGCCGGTGAGCCAGGCCTACACCTCGGTCTCGTTCTACACCCGCAACGAGATCGCCTATTACGCCATCAACGACCGCTCGGCGCCCGCGCGGCTTTGACCCGTCGGGCAAAACAGGAGCATACTGGCTTCATTGAAAAGTAGGTCATACCCGCGCGGAGAAATCCGCCGCGGGTGTTTTCACGTCTGATCCCCGCCCTGGAGTGAGGGCCGCCTTCGCGCGGTCCGGTCCGCGCGCTGCGCGACGCCCCGATTGGCGCCAGGCCGCCTGCTGCTTCCGATCCTCGATGGTGGTGCGCAGGGCCTGTCACTCCGGGCGATGTTCAATTCTTCTCTGCCGCGCGCCGTTAGCTCCATCACGTGTTTGCCGTCACACACGACGCCCTTCTCGATGAAGCCGCTGCGACGCACGTTGTGCAAAGCCCGGGAGCCGACAGTTGCGCAAATCAGCGCGCCCTGCCTGCCGGTTGTTTGATACAACTCGCCGCGTTCGGCGGCTTCAAGAGCACGAATCTCCGGTTCCGTGAGGTGACTCTGGCGCAAACGCTGACGCGGCATCTCGAACTCCTGGCATCGGCCACAGCTCACACTTGGTGCCGATGGACCCTGTCTCTTGATCTGGATCAAAGGTCTGCCCCGTCCCTCAGATGCGCATAGCTCGTGTGAAGGGCGACGAGGAAGCCGTCGCGGCCGCATGCGCGGCTTTGACTCGTCGGGCAAAACAGGAGCATAGTGGCACCGTCGAAAGTTCGTCGCACCCGCGCGGAGAAATCCGCCGCGGGTTTTTTCATGTCGCAGCCAGCGCGCCAGCAAACCCGGAGACTGCGGCCACGCTGCCGCGCGTCGATCCTGCGACGGTAGGAGTATTGCGTCACGTCAAGGCGCCTCTGCGACAACCATTGCCAAAACCCAACGAGCGCAGGTTTGCATCTGACGAAATTCCGGCCTAAGCTTTCCATCAGCCCCACGCCCTGCCGTAAGCAGGTGTGAAGCTCCCCGCCACGACGGATTACGGGCAAGTTTGGTTTTGCGCATTCGCGCATCTTTCCGTCGTGTCCATGCGGAACAATCCTGCCGCGTTCGGTTCGGGCGCAATCATAGGTACTCTGGGCGGCCTCATCGGCCTCGGTGGCGCAGAATTTCGGCTGCCACTACTCATCAGCTTGTTCGGATTTCGCGGCCTTGAGGCCGTGGTTCTCAACAAGGCGACGAGCCTGATCGTGGTGGCGAGTGCACTGCCATTTCGCGCGCGCGCCGTTCCGTTCGCGGAGATCTTTGCCCATTGGCCGATCATGCTGAACCTGCTGGCTGGCAGCCTTGTCGGCGCCTACGCCGGGGCATCCTGGGCGACGCGCCTCAAGTCCGGAACGCTCTACAAGATCATCGCCGTCTTGTTGCTCCTGATCGCCGGCGTGCTTCTGCTCGCGCACAATGCGGCAGTAACCGCACCCGCGCTGACGGGCGCGAGCCTGACTGTCGCGGGCGTCGCAGCAGGCTTTGCTATCGGCATCGTGGCGTCGCTGCTCGGCGTTGCTGGAGGAGAGTTTCTGATCCCCACGCTGATCCTGCTGTTCGGCGCAGACGTGAAGCTCGCGGGCAGCCTCTCACTCGCGGTGAGCCTTCCGACGATGCTGGTGGGATTTGCGCGCTATAGTCGTGATCAGAGCTTTTCAGTGCTCCGCACCAACTGGCCGTTCATGCTCGCGATGGCAATCGGATCCATCGTCGGCACATTCATCGGCGGCTTGCTTCTCGGCATCGTCCCGAATTCGATTCTCCTGCCGGGATTGGTCGCAATCTTGGTCATCTCGGCCGTAAAGGTTTGGAGGCACGAATAGAGCTTGCTCAGGCGTAGGGGGTTCGAGTTCTCCGTGCCCAGAGCAGCGCGAACGGACCCACTGCAATTCCGGCGGCGAGGACGACGAAGGCCAGCAGCCAGCCGTTCGCGCTCTGCGGGCCGCCAGCCGCGTCGAGCGCGGCGCCGGTTCCCCAGGCTCCAAGCGCCGACAGGCCGAAGCCGACCGTCGAGTGCAAGGCCAGCGTCGCGCCACGATGCTCGGACACGGCCGCGGCCGACATGCCGGCCGTCAACGCTCCTGAATCGGCCGGCACCGTCAGGCCGTAGACGAGCAGCAGCAGGGCAAGCAGCCATGCCGGCGCCGTCGCGCTGAGCCCGATGACCAGCGCAACGCAGGCCGACGCGATCATCACGACCGTGATGGCGCGATGCCGGCCGAATTTCAGTGCGGCCTCGTTGCCGAGAACGCTCGCGGGCATCGAGATCACCGCAAAGCAGAAGCTCAGCACGACGGGACTCAGCCACGACGGTGCGCCCTGGTGCGTGACGACGAAGGTCCAGAACCCGACCAGCCAGGTGCGGATGCCGTAGAGCTCGAAACAATGCGCGCCGTAGCCGAGGATGTAGCCGAGCGCTTCGCGGTTGGCGAAGACCGGTGCGAAGTTCAACAGGCGCCCGGCCTTCGGCGCAGGGCGCCGCGCGTCGATCAGGAGGCACGCAATGACCATTGCGATCGGACCGAAGCCGGTGACGAGGAAGGCGGTCCGCCAGCCCCAGCGGTCCGCGATCAATTGCGCCACCAGGAACGAAAGGCCGACGCCAACCGAGAAACTCGACGTGTACAGCGTGACGGCCCGCGAGGTGTCCCCGGCGGGAAGCCGGTCCGTCAGCGCCTTCAGGCCCGGCATGTAGGCGCCGGCAAACCCAAGCCCCGCGAGCGACCAGGTCGCGGTTCCCGACCAGAACCCTTGCGCGAAGATGCCGAACGCTGCGGTCGCCAGCCCGCTCAGGATCGAGCCGCAGAGCAGCACGAGCCGCGCATCGATCCTGTCGGTCAACGTCGTCAGCACGGGCACCGCGAGCATGTAGCCGAATGCATAACCGCTCGCCATCAAACCGCCTTCGGCGGCCGAGAGCCCCCACGCCGGCATCAGGTGCTGCGCAAGGTTTGCAGACAAGGTCACATGCGGCAGCAGATTGCCGACCTGGCCGATGCACATCACCGCAATCAGGGACCGGCCGCTCAGACTACGAATGTTGTCCTCCCGCCTGAAGCGGCGTTGATGTTGCCTGCTCCGCACGGAGCAGCAAGAGCGCCAGGAAGGCCGAGAGCGAAACCAGCGCGCTGATCCACAGCGCATTGCTGCCGATGTGTTCCACCATCAGCCCCAGCGCGAGCGGTGCAGCGGCACCCGTTACCCTCGAAGGCAGCGAGATCATACCGACACGCCTGCCAAAGCCGGCCGGCCCGAACAGCGCCAGGGGAAGCGTTCCGCGGGCAATGGTGATGATGCCGTTGCCCGCTCCGTACAGCACGGTGAAAGTCGTCGCGAGCAAAGGGCCGCCCGCAACCAGCGCAACGACGCCGATGGGATTCATCAACATGGCCAGTCTCGCCGAGAGCAGTGGATGAAATCGGGCGAGCCATCCAGCTTCCAGAAGACGGGCGCCGACCTGCGCAGGACCAACCAGCCCGCCCGCGAGCAGGGCCTGCGCCGGAGTCGTGCCGAACGCAACCAGCATGGTCGGCAGAATGGCCGAGATTCCGGAGCTGACGAAGCTTGCTGCCGCAAACATGTAGGCCAGCAGCACCATCGCGAATGTCTCGCTCTGGCGTCCGGCGGGTTGGCTCCCTCGCACATTTGGTTGTGGCATCTGGTCCAATGGGACGGCGCGCGGCAGGGAGAGATTGAGCGGCAACGCGAGGGCGATATGGATCGCCGCCCATACCTGGCAGGCGACACGCCAGCCGTACTCCGAAGCGAGCCACGTCGTGAGCGGCCAGCCGAGCGTGCTGGCGAAACCGGCGATCAAGGTGATGCCGGTGATGGTTCGTCGCGCATTGGTGCCGTAGATCCGAGCGAGCGTCGCGAAGGCCGCCTCATAGAGGCCCATGCCCATGCCGATCCCGAGCAGCACCCAGGCTGCAATCAACACAGCCACGCCATGGGCCACGGACAGCAAGAGCAAGCCCGCCACGAAGACGAGGTTCGAGATCGCAAGCAGACTGCGCCCGCCGAACGTATCGATGGCGTGCCCGACGCGCGGGCCGAGCAGACCGGAGATCACGAGCGCGCCCGACAGCGCCCCGAACACATAAGTCGGTGCAAGGCCGAGATCGCGCGCGATCGGCGCGGCCAGGATGGCAGGGAGATAGTAGCTCGACGCCCACGCAACGGTCTGTGCGGTGCCGAGCGCGACGACGACAGTGAGCGGACCTGCAGCCTGGCCCGCGGCGACCTGCTTCATGAGCAACCGCACCCCGCAGCGCCTGCCGTCCTGGCCGTTTCATCAGCGGCGCAGCAGGCGGACGTCTCCTCCTGTGCCGGGCCGCCGCAGCATCCTGCCGCGGCCCCTGTCTCGACGCCGCCGCGCGTGCAGACGCCGGTCTCAGGCAGCACGAGTTCGACGCGAGCCGCGGCCTCCTTGTCGCCGGCGATGTCGGCGGCGATCGAGCGGACCTGCTCGTAGCCGGTCATCATCAGGAAGGTCGGGGCACGGCCGTAGGATTTCATGCCGGCCAGATAGAAGCCCGGCTCGTCATGCGCGAGCTCTCGCGCACCATGAGGACGGACCGTGCCGCAGCTATGCTCGTTGGGATCGATCAGCGGCGCGAGCGCGGCGGGCGCCTCGATGGCTGGATCGAGCCGCAGCCGCAGCTCGGACAGGAACGACAGATCGGGACGAAAACCGGTCGAGACGACCAGCTCGTCCGCGACCACGCTCCGCGCACCGCAGCAGCCACCCGCGGAAATCTTGAGACGACCTTCCGAGTCCGACAGATGCGTGACGCCAAATCCGGTCTCGACCTTGATTTTCCCGGCCGCCACGAGCGCGGCGAAGGTGGAGCCCAGTTCGCCGCGTGCCGCCAGCTTGTCATTGCTGCCGCCGCCAAAAGCCTTTGCCGGATCGGCGCCGCGCAGCAGCCAGATCGCTTCCGTGCCGTGCACCTCGCCTGCGAACTGCACGAGATCGATCAGCGTGCCCACCGCGGAATGGCCGGCACCGAGCACGGCAACAGTCTTGCCGGCATACCTGGCGCGATCGGCGCCGCGCACATCCGGCATGCCATAGGCGATGCGGTCCGCGCGCTCGCGCTCACCGATCGCGGGCAAGCCGTTGCTCCCGGCGGGATTGGGTGAGAACCACGTGCCTGAAACGTCGATGACGGCATCCGCGCGCAACACCTCGGGGCCTTTGCCGTTCTGATAGCGGATTTCGAAGGGCGCCTGTGCCCGTCCCTTTGTCTTGACCTTGTCGAAGCCCGCCCGGCTGATGCCCGTGACGCGGCTGGATGTCCGGATCGCCTCGCGGAGCGGGGTGCGTGTTGCGAGCGGATTGAGATATCCATCGATCAGTTCGCCGCCGGTCGGATACGACTGAGGATCCGGCGAATTCCACCCCGTCGGCGCAAGCAGGCGCGCCGCCGCCTTATCGACATTGTATTGCCACGGCGAGAAGAGCTGGACGTGCTGCCACCGGCGGACTGCGTGTGCGGCTTCGGGTCCGGCCTCGAGCACGATCGGAGACATGCCGCGTTCGAGCACATGCGCGGCCGCAGCGAGACCGACCGGCCCTGCCCCGATGATCGCTACCGTCCTGGCGTTCATTCCGGCTTCTCCCATCTTTCTAGAACCATCGAACAAGTGGTCAAAAAAATCACGCCGCCGTCTGCGCGTCCTTGCAGCCGACTTCGTCCGCACAGCACTCCGCCGCAAGAAAATCGACCAGCCCCCGCATCGCATCGAAGTTCGCGTGGCAGATCAGGGTCGTGGATTCCCGGACCTGACTGACGAGCCCGACCGCAACCAGGGTCTTGATGTGATGCGACAGCGTCGACGCCGGAATCTTCAGCTTCTCCTGCAGGCGACCCACGGGCATGCCCGGGTGCCCTGCGCGAACAAGGGCCCGATAAATCTGGAGCCGTGTCCGGTTACCAAGAGCTTCCAGGCGTGCTGCTGCATCGTCGATCTTCATGATCCCACGATGCGCCCAATCGTCCGCGCCGTCAACCGTATTTCTAGAATATTCGAAATATTGGGTTTCTGATTGACACCCTCCCTTTAATTCCATAAGTCTGGATATATGGAAACTGAAGAAGCCGTCCTCGCCCTCGCGGCGCTCGCCCAACCGACCCGTCTGGAGGCTTTCCGGACGCTGGTCCGGCACGAGCCTGATGGTCTTGCGGCCGGCGACCTCGCCCGCCTCCTGGAAGTCCCCCAGAATACATTGTCGGCGCATCTGTCGATCCTGAGCCGCGCGCGCCTCGTGTCGTCCGAACGGCACAGCCGCTCGATCGTCTACCGCGCCAACCTCGGCGAGTTTCGCGACGTCGCCGTTTTCCTGCTTCGCGATTGCTGCGGCGGCCGGCCGGAAGTTTGCGAGCCGGTTGTCCAAACCCTGCAGTCCTGCTGCTCGCCAAAACGAAAGGAGCGAGCGCGCTGATGGAGACATTCGACCTTTCGCGGCGCCTTGCAGCCGAAGCGCTCGGCACCGGCATTCTCGTCGCGACCGTGGTCGGCTCCGGCATCATGGCGGAGACACTGACCAAGGACGTTGCGCTTGCGCTCCTCTGCAACACGTTGCCGACCGGCGCCATTCTGGTCGTGCTGATCACCGTGCTTGGCCCGATCTCCGGTGCGCACTTCAATCCGGCGGTCACGCTGGTCTTCGCCGGCAAGCGCGAGCTGCCGGTGAACGAAGCGGCGCTCTACGTGATTGCACAGATCGCCGGTGGCATTGCGGGAACGATGGCCGCTCATCTGATGTTCGGACTGCCCCTGCTCGATCCCTCGACGAAGGTGCGAACGGGCGGGCCGCAATGGTTCGCCGAAGCGGTCGCCGCCTTCGGGCTGGTCGCAACGATCCTGGCCGGCATCCGCTTTCAGCGAACGGCGGTCCCCTGGCTGGTGGGCCTCTACATCACAGCGGCCTACTGGTTCACGGCCTCGACATCGTTTGCCAATCCGGCGGTCGCCATTGCGCGGTCACTGACAAACACGTTCTCGGGCATTCGTCCCACCGACCTGCCCGGGTTCATCCTGGCGGAACTCTGCGGAGCATTCGCCGGACTACTGCTCATGAACTGGCTGCTCGGACAGACCAAAGCCCGCGGCCCCGTCCCGATCGCGGAGACAACCCGATGAGCGTCACGATCTACCACAACCCCGCCTGCGGCACCTCGCGCAACACGCTGGCAATGATCCGGCAGAGCGGCGTCGAGCCTGTCGTGATCGAATACCTCAAGACGCCGCCATCGCGCGAAACGCTGAAGCAACTGATCGCGGCGATGGGAATATCGGTCCGCGCATTGCTGCGCGAGAAGGGCACGCCCTACAAGGAGCTTGGCCTCGATGATCCCAAATGGGCAGACGACGAGTTGATCGACCAGATGCTGGCGCATCCCATCCTGATCAACCGTCCGATCGTGGTGACGCCAAAGGGCACGCGCCTGTGCCGGCCCTCGGAAGCGGTCGTCGATCTTCTCGACAATCCCGTCGGCCGCTTCGTGAAGGAGGACGGCGAGGTGGTCGAGACGCGTTAGGCCGGCGCTGACCGGTCAAGCGCGGCTCGTCGGGCAAAACCGGACCGGGAACATCGAGAGTTCGTCTTACCCGCGCGGGGAAATCCGCCGCGGGCATTTGCCGCGGGCGTTTTATGTCGCACCAGAAGTAGCCCGGGTCGGAGGATTTCTCTGGTTCCCCTTGCGTCAGCTTGGGCCATCGATCTGTAAGCGCCGCGGTTCCAGGAGTGACGGGCCTGATCCGATCACGTGCACAATCCTGACATGCCCCTGGAGAGTGGCAGGGGATGGTTCCGCGTCGGGCCTTGGTCCGTGCAGGACCGAAAAAGGTTCAATGGATGCGAGGACTTCGCTCTCCCGAACGCGGGGGTTTCGTCATTGTCTCAGTATGTCAATGTGATAGCTTTCACAGACAGCGGCCTTTGGGGGGCTATAGGCTGGGCTCGCGTTTGAAAGTTCGTGGAGTCCCCCGCTATGGGCGAAATTCGCAACTTCAGATCGGGAAGTCAGGATGAGCCGCCTCCGCATGGCGTGGGGCCGCGTCGTCTTGCAGCGATCATCGTCGGCGATATCGCCTCCTACAGCCGCTTGATGCAAGCCGATGAGGAAGGCACGCATGTCCGCGTGAAGCGGATCGAGCGGGACCTCATCCAGCCCAGCATCGTCGAGCATCATGGAAGCCTCGTGAAGACGACGGGCGACGGCTTCATCGCCATCTTCGATAGCCCCGTCGAAGCCGTTCGATGCAGCATCGTCATCCAGCAGAACCTCATCGGCCGTAACGCCTCGCTCCCCAAGCATTCGCGGATCGAGTACCGGATTGGCGTCAATCTCGGCGACGTCATTGTGGAGCCGGACGATGTGTACGGCGACGGTGTCAACATCGCCACGCGCATCGAGGGCCTTGCCGAACCGGGCCACGTTTACATCTCAGGCGCGATCTACGAGCAGATCAAGCACAAGGTCGTGTGCGGTTACGAGTCGCTTGGGGATCGCAAGGTCAAGAACATCACCGATCCCGTGCGCGTTTATCGCGTGCTGCCTGACGCCGACGCGGTCGACAGGACCCGCGGCCGCCGCGAGAATGCGCTGATCTTTCTCCTGGGCATCACACTACTGATCATTGCTGCCGGCGCGCTGTGGTATCTGCTGGCCTTGCCGCATGGGAAAATGCGCGAGCAGGCCGCCGTGCCGACCGCCTCTCCGGCTCCCGCTCCGGCTCCATCGCCGCCGCCCCCCCAACGCGAAGCGGCGGCACCGATGCCGCAGCCATCGCCCTCGCTGGCTGCGTCACCCCCACCGCCCGCCCCGGCACCGAGCCCATCGGCGGCGCCCGTTCGCGAGCCCGAGATGATCGCCATTCGCGGCGGCAGCTTCGCAATGGGAAGCAATGATGATCCGACCGAGCGGCCTGTTCACCAGACCACGATCAAGCCGTTCTCGATCGGCAAATATCCGGTGACGGTTCAGGAGTGGAACGCCTGCGCGGCTGCCAAGGCATGCGGCTTCGCCGCCAGCGGCCGGGACGATGCGCCGATCACCAATGTGAGCTGGACCGACGCGCAGCAATATGTCGCCTGGCTGGCGCAGGCGACGAAGAAGGCCTATCGCCTTCCAAGCGAAGCGGAATGGGAATATGCCGCGCGCGGCGGAACGCAAACCAAATATTGGTGGGGTGACAAGCTCCAGCCGGGCATGGCCGGATGCAAGGATTGCGGCGACGTCGCGGCCGAGCAGCCGGCGAAAGTGGGTAGCTTCAAACCCAATCCATTCGGACTCTACGACATGGGCGGTGCCGTCGATCAGTGGGTCGAGGATTGCTGGCATAGGACGTATCAGGGGGCGCCTGGCGACGGATCGGCATGGCGCGGCCCGGACTGCACGTCGCATGTCCTGCGCTCGGGCTCCTGGAAAAACGATTCCAGATATGTACGGACGTCAAATCGCGATGGCTACGACACCAATGTTCGATACCCGACTCACGGCTTCCGCGTCGCGCTCGATCCTTAGTTGCGGGGAGTAGGTCTGATGCACATCCTGCGCTGCCTTGCGCTGTCGGCGATGCTCGCATTGCTGCCGGCCGTCGCTTATCCACAGGGCAAGACCGCCCCCAAGGACGCAAAGCTCTATTTCATTACGCCCCATGATGGGCAGAAGATCCGTGGCGGATTCTGGGTTCGGTTCGGATTGCGCAACATGGGTGTGACGCATGCGGGCGACGACTACCAGAACGCGGGTCATCATCATCTGCTGATCGACGTCAGCGACCCCATCGATCCCAAGGAGCCGATTCTGCAGGACAAATCGCATCTGCATTTCGGCGCGGGGCAGACCGAAACGTTCCTCGAGCTTCCGCCCGGGACTCACACGCTCCAACTGGTGCTGGGGGACGCCAAGCACTATCCGTTCGAGCCGCCGATCGTATCGGAGAAGATCACCGTCCGCGTCAGGCCGACGGCCTCAGCGCGGCAAGGTAAATAGCGAGCCCGGATCGGCGAAACATTCGATCTCCGGTGACCCCACCTATTCCGCAGCCAGCGGCGTGCGCATCAGACGCTCATCCTCAATCGTCGCACGCTCGCCCGGCGGCAGGCCCCGTCCCTTCACCAGGCCGAAGATCGCGGGGATCACGATCAGCGTGAGCAGCGTCGACGACAGCATGCCGCCGATCATCGGCACCGCGATGCGCTGCATGATCTCCGATCCGGCGCCGGTGCTCCACATGATCGGCAGCAGACCGGCCATGATGGCGACCACGGTCATCATCTTTGGCCGGACGCGCTCGACGGCACCGACCATGATGGCGTCATTCAGATCGCGACGCGTGAGGCCCCTTCCTTCGGCGTCGCGCATGGCTTTCATCTCGGCCAATGCGTGATCGAGATAGATCAGCATCACGACGCCCGTCTCGGCGGCGACGCCGGCGAGCGCGATGAAGCCGACGGCGACGGCGACGGACAGATTGAAGCCGAGCCACCACATCATCCAGATGCCGCCGACCAGCGCGAACGGCAGCGACAGCATCACGATCAACGTCTCGGTCATCGACCTGAAATTCAGGTACAGCAGCAGGAAGATGATCGTCAGCGTGACCGGGACGACGACCTTCAGCCGCGCGGCCGCGCGCTGCAGATATTCGTACTGGCCGCTCCAGACCACGTAATGTCCGGGCGGAAACTGGATGCTGTCCGTCACCGCGCGCTGCGCGTCGGTGACGTAGCTGCCGATGTCGCGATCCCTGATGTCGACGTAGATATATGTCGAGAGCTGCCCGTTCTCGGTGCGGATCGACGTCGGCCCCCTCGCCGGCTCGACCTTGGCGACCTCGCCGAGCGGCACCGCACCGCCCGCCGGCATCGGCACCAGGATGTCGCTGGCGATCGCCGCGGGATTGTCCCTGAGGTCGCGCGGATAGCGCATGTTCACCGTGAAGCGCTGCCGGCCCTCCACGGTCGTCGTCACCGTCTGGCCGCCGAGCGCGGCGGCGATGGTGTCCTGAACGTCCTGGATCAGGATGCCGTAGCGGGCGAGCGCCGCGCGGTCCGGCACGATTTCGAGATAGTAGCCGCCGATGCCGCGCTCGGCGTAGGCCGACGAGGTGCCGGGCACGGCCTTGATGACGCGTTCGATCTGCTTCGCCAGCCTGTCGATCTCGACGAGATCGGTGCCCATCACCTTGACGCCGACGGGCGTGCGGATGCCGGTGGAGAGCATGTCGATGCGCGCCTTGATCGGCATGGTCCAGGCGTTGGAGACGCCCGGAAACTGCAACGCCTTATCCATCTCGGCGATCAGGCTATCGACGGTGACGCCGGCCCGCCACTGCTCCTGCGGCTTCAGATTGACGATCGTCTCGAACATTTCCGTCGGCGCGGGATCGGTCGCCGTCGCGGCGCGTCCTGCCTTGCCGTAGACCGAGGCGACTTCCGGGAAAGACTTGATGATCCGGTCCTGCATCTGCATCAGCTCGGCCGCCTTGGTGACCGAGATGCCGGGCAGCGTCGTCGGCATGTAGAGCAGCGTGCCTTCGTTCAGCGTCGGCATGAACTCGGTGCCGAGCTGCCGCGCCGGCCATATCGTCACCGCGAGCACGGCGAGCGATGCCAGGATCACCAGCGTCTTGGCGCGCAGAACGCCTGAGATCACGGGACGGTAGACCCAGATCAGGAAGCGATTGATGATGTTCCGGCTCTCCGGGACGATCCTGCCGCGGACGAAGATCACCATCAGCGCCGGCACCAAGGTGACGGACAGCAAGGCCGCCGCGGCCATCGAGAAGGTCTTGGTGAATGCCAGCGGGCTGAACAGCCGCCCCTCCTGCGATTCCAGCGTGAAGATCGGCATGAACGACACGGTGATGATCAGCAGGCTGAAGAACAGCGCGGGCCCAACCTCGGACGCGGCGTCGATCAGGACCTGGACGCGCGACTGATCGGGCCCGGCACGTTCGAGATGCTTGTGGGCATTCTCGATCATGACGATGGCGGCGTCCACCATGGCACCGATCGCGATCGCGATGCCGCCGAGACTCATGATGTTGGAGCCGAGCCCGAGCAGCTTCATGGCGCCGAACGCCATCAGCACGCCCACCGGCAGCATCAGGATCGCAACCAGCGCGCTGCGGACGTGCAGCAGGAACACGATGCAGACCAGCGCGACGACGATGCTCTCCTCGAACAAGGTATGCTTGAGGGTATCGATCGCCGCATAGATCAGGTTCGACCGGTCGTAGACCGGGACGATCTCGACCGACTTGGGAAGGCTGCTCGCGATCTCGTTGAACCGCTTCTTGACGTTCTCGATGACGTCGAGGGCATTGACGCCGAAGCGCTGCAGCACGATGCCGCTTGCGACCTCGCCCTCGCCGTTCAGCTCGGCGATGCCTCGCCGCTCGTCCGGACCAAGCTCGACGCTGGCGACGTCGCGCAGCAGCACCGGTGTGCCGTTGCTGGTCTTCAGCACGATGTTGCCGAGATCGTTGATGCTCTTGATGTAGCCCCTGCCGCGGATGACGTATTCGAACTCCGCAAGCTCGACGGTGCGGCCGCCGACATCGGAATTGCTGGCGCGGATCGCCTCGCGGATCTTCTGCATGCTGATGCCGCGGTCGCGCATCCGCTGCGGGTCGAGCACCACATTGTACTGCTTGACGAAGCCGCCGATGCCGGCGACCTCGGCGACGCCTTCGGCCTTGGCCAGCGCGAATTTCAGATTCCAGTCCTGGATCGTGCGGGTGTCCGCGAGGTTCAATTCCTTCGACATGACCGCATACTGATAGACCCAGCCGACGCCGGTCGCGTCGGGCCCGATGGTCGGGGCGACACCGGCGGGAAGCCGCGAGGCCGCGCCGTTGAGGAACTCCAGAACGCGCGAGCGCGCCCAGTAAATGTCGGTGCCGTCCTCGAAGATCACGTAGACGAACGACACGCCGAAGAAGGAGAAGCCGCGCACGACCTTTGATTTCGGCACGGACAGCATCGCCGTCGTCAGCGGATAGGTGACCTGATCCTCGATCACCTGCGGCGCCTGGCCGGGATATTCGGTGTAGACAATGACCTGCGTGTCCGAGAGATCCGGGATCGCATCCAGCGGCAGATGAACCAGCGCATAGAGGCCGGCGGCGGCGGCAAAGCCGGTGCCGAACAGGACCAGCAGCAGATTGCGCGCCGACCAGGCGATGATACGGGCGATCATTTGCGATCTCCCATCGTTTGGCCGGCGTCGGTGGCCCGTGGTGCGCCTTCCGCAAACCCCTTCAGCGCCGCCTTCAGATTGCTTTCTGCATCGATCAGGAAGTTGGCGGAGGTGACCACTGCCTCGCCATCGGCAAGACCATCCCGCACCTCGACGTAGCCGCCGCCGCGCCGGCCGAGCTTGACCTCCCGCGGCTCGAAGCGCCCTTCCCCCTTGTCGACGAGGACGGCCTGCCGGCTGCCGGTGTCGAGCACCGAACTATCGGGCACCGCCAGCACGGGCGCGGCATCGGCCGTGTCGATGTCGGCGTCGACATACATGTCCGGCAGCAATACGGCGTCCGGATTGGCGAGCTCGATCCTGACACGAACGGTTCGCGTGTCGCGGTTCACCTGCGGATAGACGAGTGCGATCCGGCCGGTGAAGGTCCGGCCGGGAAAGCTCCGCGCGCGCACCGCCACGGATTGTCCGACCGCGATGTTGCCGAGATCGCGTTCGGCGACATCGACCAGCGCCCAGACCACCGAGGTGTCGGCGATGCGGAACAGCACATCGCCGGGATTGGCACGCATGCCCTCGATCGCGTTGCGTTCGAGCACGACACCGTCGCGCGGCGCCGACCAGTGTATGGTGACGGGCGCGGTGTGCGTCCTGTCCATTTCCGCGATGGCGGATTCGGGAACGTCGAGATTGACCAGCCGCTGCCGCGCGCCGCGACCATACATCTCGACGCCGCCGACCGTCCTGGAGGTGATGGTCGCGAGATATTCGGCGGAAGCGGAGACGACCGCCGAGCTGTAGATTTCCATCAGCGGCTGGCCAGCCTTCACGCGCGTGCCGGTGGTCACATCGGAGACCTTCTGCACGAAACTCTCGGCGCGCATCGCGATGACGGACACGCGGCGCTCATCGAGCTGGATCGTGCCGGGCGCCCTCACCGACACGCGGATCGCGCGCCGCGCGACCGGCTCGGATTTCACGCCGGTACGCTGGATCTTGCCGGGCGAGAGCTTGACCGTGCCGTCGTCGGCATCGTCGCCTTCGTAGACGGGGACATAGCTCATCCCCATCGGGTCCTTCTTCGGCACGGGCGAGGTATCCGGCAGGCCCATGGGATTGCGGTAGTAGAGGATTTTTCGCGAGGGCTGCGCCTGCTGCGGCTTCGTCTCCGCCGGGAGCGCCTGCGCGTCGTCATAGACCGGCAGATAGTCGCGCCCGCGGTCGTCCTTCTTCGGGCCTGCGGACCATAGCGGCGCGCCTGAGGGGTCGCGGTAGTACAGCGGCGCTCGGTCCGCGGCAGATGCAGGCGGGGCGAACTCGCCACTCGAGCATGCGAGGACGAGGCCACTGCCCAGCACAAGAGTCGTCAGAAGACGCAGCGTTTTCATGGCGTGTCTCCGCGCGCCCGGGAGCGCGCGTCCGTGTCAATGGAAAGGGGAATGTCGGGCGCCGCCGGGCAGCGCCCGAACGCTCACTTGGTCGCCGTGACGATCACCTTGCCGGTGACGGTCTCCGCTTCGCCCTGCACCTTCGCGGACAGTGTCACCTGGTAACGGCCGGCCATCGGCAGGTCCGTCCTGAAGGCGTAGACGCCAGGCTCCTTCGACGGCAGCGGAGCGACAGCCGATTCCATCTCGGCCATCCCGTCCGGGGCCATGTCGACGCGGGTCTTGAAGATGACGGCGTCCGGCACCGGCTTGCCGGTCTGCTTGTTGGTCAGGCGAACAGCGAGCGTGACGTCGTCGCCCTTCTTCATCTGCGGAGTGACGGGCTCGAAATTGTAGTCGCCGGCGCCCGCCATCGCGGCGGAAGCGGCAAGCGAAAGGGTGGCGGCAATAGCCGCGGTGCTGAATTTGGAAAGCATTGTCCAGTCCTCATGAATTGATCTTCCGCCGTGGCGCGTCACGCGCGCACGTCTGTCGTCGTCGCGAGCAGGCACACCGCTCGCGCCGTCAGGCTTTGCGAGATCAGATTCGAGGAGGTCGGAAGGGAGGACTGCCGCTGCGGTGAGAGGCAACCTGATCCTCGGGGATGGCCATCTTGCCCGCCGCAACGGCAAGATGTTCGAAGGCGACGGGCCTGATGTCGCCCAGCGCAATCATTCCGCCGATGCAGCAGAAACCCATCCCGCACTTGTAGCCGCCGGTGGGCGAGCCCGGTCCCTTCACGTCAGGACAACACTCGTCCATCGACATGTCGGCATCGCCGCCCATCTGCATGGTCGCCTGCATGTCGCCCGACGACATCGCGAGCCCGGCCGCGGACGCACCAACGGGCAGCATCGCCAGGGATATGGCGACGGCAAATGCCAGGATGGTACGAATGAACCGCATCGATGAAGACTTACCCTTTGGTCCGGAACTTTGCCTGACTAACATACTCCGGCGCCGGAAGCAGTCCTTGATCCGGGTCAAGCATTCGTGACCGGGGGCGCCCTCGCCGAGCAATGTTGCGATGCCGGCGGCTCAGATCTTCGGGATCTTCGCCCGCTCCACCACGGCCGACCATTTGGCGATCTCGGCCTCGATCAGCGCCTTCATCTCCTCCGGCGAGCTGCCGCGGACCTCGCCGCCGACGGCCGTCTCCAGGCGCTGCCTGACGTCGGGGTCCTTCAGCACCTCGAGCGTTGCGGCATTGAGCGTCGCCATGATCGCGGGCGGCGTTCCCTTCGGCGCCAGCAGGCCGGCCCAGGTGCGCACGTCATATCCCTTGATGCCGGCCTCCTGGACGCTGGGCACATCGGGCAACAACGCGGTGCGCGCCGGCGAGGTCACCGCGAGGCCGCGGATCCCGCCGCTCTGGATCTGCGGGGCCAGCAGCACGGGCGTGCCGACGATGACAGGGACCTCGCCGCCGAGCAGCGCGGTGACCGACTGCGCATCGCCGCGATAGGGCACATGCACGATCTCGACGCCGGCGGTCGCGTTCAGCAGCTCTCCGGCAAGATGATGCGTGCTGCCGAAGCCGACCGATCCGAAGCTGAGCGCGCCGGGCTTCTCCTTGGCCATCGCAATGAGATCGCCAAGCGATTTCGCCGGGTGGTCGCTGCGCACGGCGATGACCAGCGCGTAATACACCACGGTCGAGATCATCTCGAAGCTCTCCGCCGGCTGGTAGGCGAGGCTCTTGTAGGTCGCCGCGGAAATCGCGTGGGCGCCGGTGACGAGGCCGAGCGTGTAGCCGTCGGGCGCCGCCTTCGCGATCGCATCGGCCGCGATGTTGCCGCCGGCGCCGGGCTTGGCCTCGACGATGATGGGTTGACCGAGCTTCTTCGAGAGTCCGTCGGCGACGATGCGCGACAGCGTGTCGGCGGCGCCGCCCGCGGCAAATCCGTGCAGCAGCCGGATCGGGCGCGACGGATAATTGTCCGCCGGCACTGGGGTGGTCGCAAGACAACCGCCCAGCAGAAAAATGGCCGCAGCAAGCCGCTTCATCCGTCGCATGGATGCGTCTCCCTTTTTGATTGTTCTATCGTTGGCCGCAACGCGTGCGGCGTTCTTCAGGTCGCTAGCGCGCGAACTCCGTGCATTCAGGTGAAGGCGGCATGCCCCAGACGTCGCGCGGCAGGCCGACCCACACTTTCGGCCGCTGCGGACGATCGCGGTGCCACGGACGCGGCTCGAAATAGCCGAGCTCCTCGTCTGTCATGCGGTCGAGATCGCAGAACAGCTCGACCAGATGCCCGTCGGGATTGCGGTGATAGATCGCCGTGTTGTGCCCGGGACCATGACGAACCGGCCCCCAGAGCACCGGCAGCTTGTGCCGCGCCAGATGATCGCAGGCTTGATGCATGTGGGCGGGCCCTCGCAGCTCGAAGGCGAAATGATGCAGGCTGCGCACAGAGGCACGCGCAAAATTCAGCGTGTGATGCTCGAAGCCGCTGCGCATGAAGACGAAGCGATCTTCGATCCAGTCGGAGACCCGCAAGCCCATGACATTTGCATAGAACTCCGAGGCCGCCTGCGGATCGGGTGTGCGAAGCGCAACATGGCCGAGCTTGGTGACGGCGAGCGCACCGATCCGCTCCTGCGCGGGCGTCGGCGTCCAGCCCTGGATCAGCTCGAAGCGCGTTCCTTCGGGATCGCTGAACGACAGCAGCCGGGAAATGCCGGGCGAGGAATCGCTGTGAAGCTCGGGCCGCAGGTCGGCCTGCTTGAGCGCGGCACCCAGCGCCTCGATCTGGACGTGGGGCGAGATCTCGAAGGCGATGCTTTTGAGCGCGGCCTCGCCGGGCTCGATCACCAGCGAGAGCTGCTCGGAATCGTTGGCGAGGAACAAACGTCTTCCATCGCGGGCGACGAGACCAAGCCCGATCACGCCGCGATAATAGTCGAGCAGCCGTTCCGGATCGGGCGAGGTGAAGGTCGCGTGCCGCAGCCGGGTGAAGCGCGCAATGGGTGCTTGTGTGGTCATCGGTGCATCCATCCCCTCATGGCGTCATGATGATCTTGCCGAGCGCGGAGCCCTGCTCCAGCAGCGTATGCGCTTTCCCGACCTCGTCGAGCTTCAGCACCGCCGAGATCGCCGGCTTGATCGCATTGCGGCTCAGCGCGTCGATCACGCTGCGCATCAGGGCGCGGCGGCCGTCGCGATCATGGTCGTAGATGTGGAAGGAGAAGCAGCGGATCGCCGGACAGATGTCGAGATGGTCGCGCATCGCCGCCATCAAATTCTCTTCCGGCAATCCGGCAAAGGCGTTGTAGGACAGCAGCGTGCCCCATTTGCCGAGCGCGCCGAGATAGGCGGTGAACTCGGGCCCGCAGACGTGGTCGAGCACGAGGCCGACGCCCTCGCCGCCCGTCAACTCGCGCGTCCGCGCCACCACATCCTCGCTTCGGTAGAAGATGATGTGGTCGGCGCCGTTCGCCTTCGCGAATGCGGCCTTCTCCTCGGTCGAGACCGTGCCGATCACGGTCATCCCGGCGAGCTTGGCCAGTTGCACCAGCGCGGTGCCGACGCCGCCGGCAGCGCCGATCACCAGCACGCTCGCGGGTGCGCGCGGATGGCGGCACTCGTGCAGCAGCGCGTAGGCGACCTGGTAGTTCGACAGGCACACGGCCGCCTGCAGATCGACATGGTCGGGCAACACATGGACGGCGTCAGCCGGCGCCACCACGTAATCGGCGTAGCAGCCGCCGCGCTGGGACAGATCGCGCGCGCTCAGCAGCACCTTCTGACCGACGGCAAGGCCTTCGACGCCGGGGCCGAGCGCAGAGATGCGGCCCGCGACGTCGTTACCGGGATTGGCCGGCAAAGGCGGCATCCATTTGTAGACACCGCGCCGGATCAGCACGTCGGGCTGCCCGACGCCGAACGCCTCGGCCCGGATCTGCACCTGCCCTGCGGCCGGCACAGGCACCGGAAGCTCGACCACCTCAAGTGCATCCGGCCCGCCCGGCTGACGCACCAGCACTGCCCTCATGATTCCATTGCTCCCCAGACCATATTTTCGAAAATCATATCGTTTACGAAAATTATTGCAAGATGGTCGTTGGCGCGGCATCTTGAGGCATCGATTCATTGGCTGAGCCATGCCCGACAGCGCCATTCGCCCCCGCAAGGAATTCGGCAAGACCATCGCCGCCGACATCACCCATCGGCTGCGCGAGGAGATCATCGCCTGCGCCCTGCCGCCGGGCGAGCCACTGCGCTTCGACGTCCTGCGCGAACGGTTCGGCGCGAGCTTTACGACGCTGCGCGAGGCGCTGACCGCGCTCGCGGCGGAAGGGCTGGTCGACGCGCAGGAGCAGCGCGGATTTCGCGTGGCGCCGGTCAGCCGTCAGGATCTGGTCGAGGTCACCGACGCCAGGGTGCTGATCGAGGTGGAATTGATCCGCCGCGCGATCGAAAAGGGCGATGACGATTGGGAGATCGCGGTCATCTCGACGCTGCACCGTCTAAAGCGGATCGAGCAGCGCGATCCCGAGCATCCGCTGCGCGACCCCGAATGGAAGATCGCCCATCGCCAGTTCCACGAGGCGCTGGTCTCGGCCTGCGGCTCGGCGACGCTGCTCGCCATTCGCGCCGAGCTGTTCGACCGCGCCGAGCGCTACCGGCATCTGTCGGCCGGTTTCCGGCCACGGCCGCGCGACAAGGCCGGCGAGCACCAGGCGATCATGCAGGCCGCGATCTCGCGCAATGCCGATCTCGCCGTGCAACTGATCGAGACGCATATCCGTTCGACCTCCGACAACGTCGCCAAATACGCCGCCCACCTGCTCGATGCAGAATAGGCCGGAGCTGCATTTTCGCACCGGTGGGCTTGCGCGCCCGCCGATTTTCGAAAATAATACACCAGATCGAAAATCATAACCTTGGGGCGAAAACCATGAAGCTGCTGTCGTTCTTAGACGGAAACCGGGAAAGCTGGGGGGCCGTTGTCGAAAACGGTGTCGTGGACCTCGGCCGCGCCCTGCCCCAGTACCCCACGCTCGCGGACTTCCTCGGCAGCGACGACTATGCGCGGCGCGCGGCCATCGTCGCCGCCCACAAGCCCACGCTGGCGCTGAGCGACCTCAAATATCTGCCGGTGATCCCGCGGCCCGAGAAGATCGTCTGCGCCGTGCGCAATTATCTCGACCACCACAACGAGGCGGTCGCGTTCGGCATGAAGCGCGAGATCACGGAATTTCCGCCGATCTTCCTGCGGGTCTGGCGTTCCCAGGTCGCGCACAACGCGCCGGTGATCCGGCCGAAAGTGTCGGACAATTTCGACTGGGAGGGCGAGCTCGCCGTCGTCATCGGCAAGGGCGGCCGCCACATCAGCCAGGCAGACGCCTGGAGCCACGTCGCGGGCTACTCGATCTACAACGACGTCAGCGTGCGCGACTGGCAGCGCCATGCGCAGCAGATCGCTTCCGGCAAGAACTTCGTCGGCACCGGCCCGTTCGGACCGTGGCTGGTCACGCCGGACGAGATCGGCGATCCCACCAAGCTGAAGCTCGAGACGCGCGTCAACGGCGCGGTGGTGCAGTCCTCGGACACGTCGATGCTGATCTTCTCGATCCCGCGGCTGATCGAATATTGCTCGACCATCTTCGACCTCGTCCCCGGCGACGTCATCGCCACCGGCACGCCGGCCGGCGTCGGCTTCACCCGCAAGCCGCCGGTCTTCCTCAAGCCCGGCGACGTGGTCGAGGTCGAGATCGAGAATATCGGCGTGCTGCGCAACCCCGTCGTCGACGAAGCCTAGAGCCGCCCATGTCGCACGACATTCGCAAGACCGCGCTCAGCGTCGAGACGATCCGGCATGAGCGCGGCCCGCTTCTGGAGACGCCGCTGCTCGTCGGCACCGCCATCGCGGTGATCCGCAATCCCTTCGCCGGCCGCTACGAACCGGACCTGATGCCGTTCCAGGCGTCCTTGCGTGAGCTCGGACGCGAGCTCGCGAGCGGGCTGATCGCACAGCTCGGCGGCGCCGCGCGCATCGAGGCCTATGGCAAGGGCATCATCGTCGGCGAAGACGGCGAGCTCGAGCACGGCGCCGTCTGGCACGAGGCCGGCGGCCACGGCATGCGCGAGGTGCTCGGCCAGCCCAAGGCGATCGTGCCGGCGGCTAAGACCATTGGCGGCGCCGGCACGCGCCTGATGGTGCCGCTCGGTCACATCCATGCCGCCTATGTCCGCAGCCATTTCGGCACCGCGGAGATGACGCTGTGGGATGCGCCGCGGCGCGACGAGATCGCCTTCGGGCTCGTGATGGCCACCGGCGGCCGCCCCCACGCCCGCATCGGCGGCCTCAAGGCGTCCGACATCTCCGTGCATGACGGGCAGCGCTGACGGCGCGGCGCGCGCTCAATGCGCGCCGCGGGGAAATCGACAGCAATAAAGCGTTCACTACAAGACACACTTGTAGGGTCGCAGTAATGCAACCTTTTGGCGTCCATGCTAAACCAGAGGATGAAATGATTTGTCGCAACACCCTCGTGTAGCGAATGGAATGCCGGAATGCCCAGCATATCAACTGTCGCGCGATGGATCGGATCGTCGAATCGCGACGGAATGCTGGGGCATCCGAAGGTTACGACTCCGGTCCAGCGGCACAGCGAGGCCACGCCTCATGCGTTGATCGAACGATCCTGCTGGCTGATCGGCATCCTCGCGAGCGGCCTGGCGATATTTCTGCTCTCGACGCTCGGCGTCACGGTGGAGATCCGAAGCCTCGTTCTGTCGCTGGTTCCGATGTCGTTCCTGGTTGCCATCCGTCTCGTCTACGGGACGTGGCGGCCGGCACCGGTTCTGTCGAACATCGGCGGTGCGGTCGCCGTTCTTTTCCTCTCGATAGGAATGGCCGGAATCATCAGCCTTGTCGGGCTGCGGTACCACTACCCCCTGATCGACAACGCGCTCGCGAAGAGCGACCGTTCACTCGGAATCGATCTGCCCGCGACGATCTCCTGGTTCGCCGCTCACCCCGCTCTGTCTACTCTTCTCGGCCTCGCCTACGACAGTTCCTTCCTTCAATTGCTGGGACTGGTTGTCCTGCTTCCCTGCCTCCGTCGCATGGACAAGCTCTGGGAGCTGGCATTCGTCTGCAGTCTCACCATTGTCGCCTCCACCACGATTTCGATTTTCTGGCCTGCGATCGGCGCTTTCGCCTATTTCGACTATCCGACCGACATCCTCGAAAAACTGCCAACGGACGCGGGGACATATCATCTCGCGAAGTTCGAGTATTACAGGAACGCAGCCGCGCCCGTGCTGTCCTTTAACAGCCTTCAGGGCGTCGTGACTTTCCCTTCGTTTCACTGCTGCCTTGCATTGATGACGATCTTCGCCGTGGTCGGCACCGGATGGCTGTTCCGGATTGTCGCGGCCTGGAACGTTCTTGTGATGATATCGACGCTGCCGATCGGAGGTCACTACGTCACTGACCTGGCCGGGGGCGCGTTGTTGTGGCTGGCCTGTCTCTCACTGGCTGTCATGCTGCGCAGATGGAGCGCCCGCGAACCGATCCCCGGCGATCGGCTGGTTGCAGCCGAGGCAGGTATCGCGACATGACGCGGGAAAGCCAGGAACGCGCGGACCTGGCGCCCGAAAGCAGGGCCGCCGACAAGGGGGCAAGCCGCGACGGCATGTTTTGCACTCGGCCCGCTGGTGTTCAGCACGGCTCGCAGCCTGACATCGTCTCATCGCACCGCTAGAGCCTTTCCCGTTCCGATGGAATCGGAACGGGGCTCTAGCTTCTTGTTTTGACGCGTTTTCTTGACGCGAACCGGTATCCACTTCGCTCGAAAACGCTCTAATGCGCGCCGCACCGGCAGCGCTCGTAATCGACGGGATCATGGCTGTTGACGATCCTGACGCGGTCGCCGTGCTCCAGCTTCAGCGCGCGCAGCCGCGCCTGGTTGGCGATCCGCATCTTGCGGTCCATGTCGCCCTTGCGCTGGAAATAGCCGAGCATCAGCGGCACGCGGGGCGATGCGTCGAGCTGGGCGTGGTGGAAATAGCTGTCGCCGGCATGCAGCAGCCAGGTGTCGCCTGATCGCACCGCGATGCCGCAATGGCCGAGCGTGTGGCCGGCGAGCGGGATCATCAGGATGTCGGCTTCGGTGTCACCGAGCGCGCGCACGCCCTTGAAGCCGAACCAGCCCTCGCCGGCTTCGCCATAGAATGCCCAGCGCGGACCATGGCTCCACTGCCCAGTGACATAGCGTCCTGCGGGCGGCGCGGGCTTGCGCTCTACCGCCATGTCATATTCGGCGCGATGGACGTGAATCGCGGCACGCGGGAAATCAGGCACGCCGCCGGCGTGGTCGCGGTCGAGATGCGTCAGCAGCACGTGCCGCACATCGTCGGGCGAATAGCCGAGCGCCCTCACCTGCTCCACCGCCGTCTCCGAAGGATCGAGTCTTGGCGCGGTCTGGCGCACCCACCGCCGTCCCAGCCGTTCGGGTGTCGTGATATCGCCGAGCCCGATGCCGGTGTCGACCAGGGCGAGCCCGTCATTCGTCTCCATCAGCAGACAATGACAGACCATACGCGCGCGCTGGAACAGGCTGCCGGTGCCGTTGACGAGACGGCGGCCGATCGGACACATCGTGCCGGTGTTGAGGTGGTGGATCTTCATCGCGCGTCCCCGCTGTTGTGACGGGAGCGTTCTTGCCAGCCGGTAATCCATAGGTAAAATATCGAGTATTGATCATATCTCTAGGTTTATCCTATGGACATCCGCGAGCTTCGCTACTTCGCCGCCGTCTACCGCGAGCGCAATCTGACCGCGGCGGCGCGCGCATGCTTCGTGTCGCAGCCGTCGATCTCGACCGCGATCACCCATCTGGAAGCCGAACTCGGCACCACGCTGTTCATTCGGCACAAGAAGGGCGTCGCACCGACCGCCTCGGCCGAGCAGTTTCACACCCTCGCCCGCCGCATCATCGACGAGACCGACGCGGCGCGCAGCCTGTTCAGGAAGCCCGCGACCAAGACCACGCTCACGCTCGGCCTGATGCGCACGCTCGACGTACCCCGGACGATCGCGCTGTTGAAGCCGCTGACGGCGCGCAGCGACATCGCGCTCCGCCTCGTCGGCAGCGACGAGCGCGCGGATGCAAGGATCATCTCGAAGAGCATGCTGCGCTCGGACGAGCAGTTCGTTTCGCTGTGGAGCGAACGCTATGTGGCCGCGCTGCCGCCGTCACATCCGCTGACGCTGAAGGAGAAGCTCCGGACCGCCGATCTCGCCGGCGTTCCCTTGATCGACCGTTGCCATTGCGAGCAGAGCGAATTCTTCGGCCGTGCCGCACAGCGACGTCAGACCGCCGCGATCGCGCAATCGGAGGACTGGGCGATGGCGCTGGTCGCCGCCGGCGTCGGCATCGCCATCGTCCCGGAAGGCGTGGCGCGCGGCAATCCTGACGTCGCCGTGCGCGAGATCGACGTCAAGGTGAAGCGCGACGTCGGCCTCGCCTACCGCGCGTCCGTGCCACTGGCAGACGCGCTGAAGGATTTTGTCGGAAAGCTGCAGAAGCAGCGGCGCGAGCCTGATCGGAGCGCGCGCAAGGCTTCTGATCGAAGGCGCTGACCGCCCCCGGGAGCAACTGGCGCACATCGCCAGCATGTAACCTCAAACGGAATCGACGGTGGGCTCGCAGTTGAAGGCCTCACAAAATTGCTCGATCACGTCGACCGCCGCATCGACGTGGGTTGCCAAAAGCATGTGCGGCGCATCCAACCAGCACACTTGACTACCAGATCTGGCCGCGACGACCTCGTCGACATACTTCCTGCTCACGAGACGATCGGAGCGCCCATGTAGGCAGAGGACGGGACATGCGATTCCGCCTAATCTGTCGCGCTTGTCGACACGAAGCACCTCTTGTGCCCGTGTCCGGAGAATCTCTCTCGGCAACGCATTGAGAACTTGCCGGAGACGCACCTTGAGTTCTGGTGTCGCCGCCGATCCCATGAGGGCGGCAACGATGATACTTGTCGGTATCCATTTGAGATCAAGCAGCGGAGTGAGCGCCATAAGACTGGCCGGCAGCGGATGCCGCGCAAAGCTGGACGCGAGAACAAGCCCGGCAACCCGCGTGACCGTCGCGGCGATCTCGATCGCGATCGGTCCAGAAAACGACTCGCCGAGAACAACGAAGCGACCGCTTGGCAAGCGCTCCCCGACATAAGCGGCGAGTTGATCGTAGCCGAGAACGCAATCAGTGGGATACCCCACGAGCTGAACCGAACGATGCGCCGACAAGCGTTCGGCCAACGGCCTCAGCAATTCCCCCGTTCCGTCCATCCCCGGCAACAAGACGATCGCGGTATTATCAGGTATCTGCATGCTGTGGTTGTAGCACTCGCGGGCGAGAAACTCGATTGGCATTCCTCGCGCGCTGATGCGCTGTGGTATTCGAGCAAGACCGGTAACGCCCCCTAGCGGATGAGCAGACCTCGAGCGAACCGCTCAGCCCTTCGAAACCACCGCCCGCCCGTAGGGCGGCTGCGATGCGACCGGCGGGTTGGCGGTCTGGGCGGCGAGCTCGCCGATCAGGCGGTCGGCGTCGGCGGCCATGGGATCGGGCGCCTGGAGTACCAGGCGCTCCAGCGCCCACCGATAGGAGGAGACGCGCTGCTCGAGGGACTGCTGCACCCACTGGATGATCAGCGAGTTCTCCTGCATGCGCGCGACCGCGTCATCCCTCTCCCTCGGCGAGAGGGCGGACATGCGCGCCATGGTGGCATCGCGCTTCCTGTCGAGATCGATGACGCGGATCGCGGAGGCGAAGAACGGCTCGAAGCGCGTGGTGTCGTTGCGCACGTCCTCGATCAGCTGTGCATAGCGCGAGGAGTGCGAGCGATGCGGCTCGTCGATCAGCGTACGGCCGTACATGGTGCGGTCGAACACGACCTTCTGGTGCCACGGGGCCGGCAGGGCCCTGTAGTCGCCGAACACGCTCTTCCATGCGGGGCGCGAGAGGGGCGGCTCGATCATGGGATAGGCGAGGTCGCGAAGCTGGCGCTCCTCGTCGGTGAGCTGGAATTGCGAAGCTTTCAGGCCGAGACTGCCGGTGGCCTCGGCGCCGAGCCAGCGATGCATGTCGTCGCTGCGCATGTCCGCGCGGGTGCGGCCGAAATCGCCGCCGCTGCAGGCGCCCAGCGTCGCGCCGAGCAGCGCGAGCAGGACGGCCGAGAAGAAGGGCCGGATATGGCGGAGAGTGTCCGGCATTGCAAAGTCCGGAACTAGCGGCGGCGACGACGGCGCCCCGGCGCTGTGCCCTGCTCCGGCCCGCGATCGCCGCTGGTTTCGTCGCTCTCGCGCTCGATACGGATGACGGGGAGAATCAGAACAGTCCCCATGTCCGCGCGTGGTGTGACGTCCCCCGACGAGCCTACCCGGCGACCGGCCGGAAATTCGATGATGGTCCCCATGTCAGCTCTCTCAATTGCCGCGCGATGAAATACACCTCTGCAACATGGCGATCATTAAGATCAGTTCATGGTTAACGGGGTGTAAACAGGCCCGCCGGACCGTAACCGCACGGACCTTAGCGCCGGTCCCGTTGCGGCACGAGAAGCCTTCAATTTGAAGGGCCGGCTTCACGGCTCGTTTTCCTTAACGAGCCTTTAAAGGAACCTGCGCTACGCTCGCCCGGAAGTCTCTTTTCCGAGTTGCGTAAGCTTCCATGACCAAGTCGCTGTTCCCCGGATTCGACGGGTTGATGACCCTGTCCCGTCGCGAAGGCGTCGATGTCCGCCCGACGCTGCTGCGCGTGCTGACCGACCTCTATGTCCAGACCCGCATCCACAGCGACGACGAGCAGCGCCAATTCGTCGAGCTCGCCACCCGATTGATCGACCAGGTCGACGATGCGACCCGCGCCTCCGTCAAAGCGAAGCTCGCGGTCTATCCGCAGACGCCGGTCCCGGTCCTGCAGAAGCTCGGGCTGGTCGCAGCCCAGGAAGGACGCAGGGTTCCGCTCGCGCGCGAAATCCCGTCGCCGCCGGCAGAATCCGCCCCAGCGCGCACGCCGACCGACGCGGAGCTGCGGATGGCCGCGAACATGGCGATGCAGCCGAAGGACGCCGCCGAGATCCACGACATGTTCTTCCGCGCCGGATCTTCCGAGCGCGCGCTGATCCTGCACAATCTGGCGCAGACGCCGCTGAAGGCCGCGCCGCGGATTCCCACCGTGCGCGCCAAGCGCGCCATCCAGATCCTGGAGATGGCGGCGATCGCCAACGACGTCGAGAACTTCACCTATGAGCTCGGTGACAGCCTGATCCTGCCCTCGCGCGTCGCAGCGCAAATCGTCGACGATGCCGGCGGCGAAGCGCTCGCGGTCGCCGCGCGTGCGCTCGACATGCCGAGCCCGAACTTCCAGCGCATCCTGCTGTTCTTCAAGCCGGAGATCGGCAACTCCGTGAACAACGTGTACCGGCTGTCGCGGCTCTACGATCGCCTCAATGACCGCTCGGCGCTGGTGATGCTGGCGGCCTGGCGCGGCTCGACGCTTGCCGTCACACGCGCAAAGTACCAGTCCTCGCTGCACGACAGCGACCGCCAGCGCGCCCGCGCCGGCGCAAGCCAGACGCGCCCCGGTGCACAGCCCGGCTCCAATCCGGCGGTGCGGACGGGCGCGGGCGGGTCGTCGGAGCGCTAACGCCGGCCTTCAGAGGCAAGGACATTGGATGTGAGGCGCGCAGGCGTCTCCCCAAGCTCGTCATTGCGAGCGCAGCGAAGCAATCCAGAGTCCCGCCGCGGAAAGATTCTGGATTGCTTCGCTACGCTCGCAATGACGGTTGTGGCAGCAGTTACGTCTTCGCCAATTCCAGGAAATGCCGCCCGGCGCGGTCTTCGGTTTCGACGATCCAGGCATCGGGATCGAAGCGGAGCTCCTTGGTCAGGCGCTCCTCGACTGAAGATTCCGGCATCGGCTGCGGTGCGGCCGGCACGAAGAAACGATCGACCGGACGGCCGTCGTCATAAACGGTCTGCGGCGCCGGCACGTAGAGCATCGCATTGCCGTCGAGCAGCGACACCTTCACAAACACCGCGCCCGCCTCCTCGGCGCCGCGACGTCGCACGGCGCCGAACACGCCCTCGGTCTGGCACCGGCGCAAATAAGCCGAGACCCATATGTTGGATTTCAAACGCATCGACTAACCCGCGGCAGAACTGCGTTTGCGCTTCACCACCTTGACCAGCGCTTCGTCAATCCGGCTCTGCCAACCTGGGCCCTCAGCCTTGAAATAGTCAACGACGGAAGGGCTCAGGCGCAGGGTCACCTGTCGCTTTGTGGGGGCTTTATTCGGACCGCGGCCCTTTCGCAGACCCGGAAAGACCTCATCGAAAGTCTTCGCCCTGGCAAAGTCCTCCTTGGTCCATTCCGGATTGTCACTTACCGCACGAACATCGCGCGCAGTGTACCCCTTCCTAGCGGCGGCTCTTTTCATAGAGCTCCCTTTCCTTCTTGCTGGCGGGACGCATGCTGACAATGCTGACGCCCTCGGTTCCGCGAGTTGCAAAGATGACCGAGATAACGCCACGAATGTTGATGCCTATGGCACGCCAGCGGTTGCGATATCCGGCCAGCACCAAAGCATTGTCGAAGAAAGCCTCATTGAGATCAGCGAAATCCATCCCGTGCTTGTCGAGATTGGCTCGGCGCTTCGGTTCGTCCCAAACGATCTTCACAAGTTTATTTTGTAACTACAAAATAACCTACAGTCAATTGTGATCGCTCCCGCCGCGCAAGGGCGGCGAGAGTGATTAGGGTTGTGGATATGCGCTAGCCCGACGCTTATTCGACGGGATGGCCGATCGCGGCGGCGAGTTCGCGGAGCAGGCGGTCGGAGACCTGGCCGGTGACTTGCATCTTGTGCTCGCGCTCGAATTTCTGGATCGCGGACTGGGTCTCGCCGCCCATCGTGCCCGTGATCTTCAGATTGCCGTAGCCGTATTCAGACAACGCGCGCTGCACGCCGGCGATGCGCCGTGCGGCGGGGGTCTGCGGCAGCGGGATCGGCGCCGGCGGACGCATCGCGGAGGGCGGCGTCGAGGCTGTCGCCTTGACCAGGTTGGTCATGGGATCGTTGCCCGCGCGCGGCGTCGATGCGGTCGCCTCGACCGGCTTTTCGACGGCACGCTCGGGTGCTCGCTCGGCAGGTTTCGGCTCGACGCGGAACTCGGTCGCCTTCGGCTCGAGCGGCGAGGTGTCGGCGCCGACGGGGCGCGGACGCGGCAAGGGATTCGACAGCGGCGATGACGGCGCGGGAAGATTGATCACGGTGCCGAACATCGGCGCCGGATGCCGGCCGGTCTGCAGGAACAACGCATTGGCGACGATCGCGCTGATCGCGCCGACGGCGACGAGGCCGGCCAGCGTGTCCTTGGGGCTGTGCAGCAGCACGCGCATCACGAGGTTGCGCTCGGTCTCAACATCGATGACCGCAGCCTTAACGCCACCCTTAGCGCCACCCTTGGCGCCACGGCGGCGCGGAGCGGCTTCGTCGTTGGCAGACTTCTTAGGCACTTTTCTTCACCAGAGCAGGTTGGTCGTGAAGTTGTTCCGGAGTTTCCGGGCGCGGCACCGGCGTCAAGGTCGCGATCTTGTTCTCGGCCGGCTTCGCCTGCGGCGGCGTGTAGACGAGCGGCAGCTTGACGGTGACGGCAGTGCCCTCCCCCAACCTGCTTTGTACCGTCAAATCGCCGAGATGCAACGCCACGAGGCTCTTCACGATGGACAGGCCAAGGCCGGTGCCTTCGTGACGGCGCTCATAGGTCTTGCCGCATTGGAAGAACGGCGCGCCGATGCGCTTGAGATCGTCAGGCGCGATGCCGACGCCGGTGTCGCTGATGCGCAGCGTGAGCTGCGAGGCCGACGCGGCCGCAGACACCGTGACCTGGCCACCGCGCTCGGTGAACTTGATGGCGTTGGCGACGAGGTTGAGCACGATCTGCTTGAAGGCGCGCGGATCGCCGGTCATGACCGGCAGGTCCTGCGGCGCGTCGGTGATGAGGTCGATGCCGTTCTCCCGCGCCTTCAGCGCCAGCAGATTGCAGCAATGCATCAGCGAGGCGCGCGGCGCGAACGGCTCGGACGCGATCTCGAAATTGCCAGATTCCATCTTCGACATGTCGAGGATGCCGTTGACGACCGACAAGAGATGCTGGCCGGAATCGTTGATGAGCTGGGCGTATTCCTTGCGCTGGGCCGCACCCAGCATCAGGGTCTGCTCCTGCGCGATCATCTCGGAGAAGCCGATGATGGCGTTGAGCGGCGTGCGCAGCTCGTGGCTCATGGTGGCGAGGAAACGCGTCTTGGCCGCATCGGCGGCCTCCGCAGCGCTGCGCGCCCGATCGAGTGCCTGCTCCTGGAGCTTGCGATCGGTGATATCGCGCATCACGCCGACGACTTCCGCCTCGCGCGTGGCATCGCGGCCGAGATCCTGGTCGAGCGGCCGGCAGCGCATCTCGACCCAGATGAAATCGACCTGATTGCGCTCGGCGCCGACAGGCTCGCGCCGCAGCCGGAATTCGACGCTGCGCACGTCACCGCGCGCAGCATCCGACAAAGCCGTGAGATAGGCCGGACGATCGGCGACATGGACGCGGTCGAACAGGCCATGGCCGTGCAGCTGCATCACCGATATGCCGAGCATGGCCTCGGCTGCCGGCGAAATGAATTGCACCGCGCCGTTGCGCTGATGCCGCGAGATGACGTCGCTCATGTTGCGCGCGAGTAAGCGATAACGCTCTTCCTCGCGCGACAGCAGCGCGACGCTGGTGCGCGCGAGCGATTCCGCGCCGAAGGCGAGGCCCGCAGCATAAAGGGTCGCCGAGGCGACACCGAACGCCATCAGCACGCCGCGCTCCATGGCGCTCGGCTCCGCCACCGGCAGCCAGCCGAGCTGACTGATCAGGATCAGTATCCCCGCGCAGGATAGCGCCAGCAGCGAGGCGAAAGCGGCGACGCGGCGGGAGGCCGACAGCGCGGCTTCGAGCGGCACCACGACCAGCCAGACCGCAGCGAATGAATCGATGCCTCCGGTGGTCGTCGCGACCGCCATGATCAGGCCGGCCAGCGCCAACGACGACAGCACATGCGCGCCTTCGTAGCGGCCGGTCCGCGACAGGAACCAGGACAACATGATGGGCGCGATCAGCCAGGCGAAGGCCGCAACCTCGACCGCGCTCGGCGCGCCACGCATGGCGAGATAAACAGGAAATGCGGCAAAGGCTGCCAGGCTGCCCAGCAGCCGCGGCGCCATGAAGGCACGATGGCGTGCACGCGTCAGCGCATCGTAACGCGCGGAGGGATGCAGCAGCGCATCGAGACAATCGCGGATGATACTCAAAACTGTCACGGGTCTCGCGCTTCGGCTCACTCGTCGAGAAGACGCGCCGGAACGCCTCCTTATCGTTGAGCCAACCTGTCAGAGCGACCTTAAACGAGTGCTAAGGCGGCAACGCGTGCAGCCGGACACCGTGTCATCGCGGAGCTTTTTAGACGATTTGGCGACGTCTTCGGTAAGGATGGTGAACACAGTGTTTCACCTTCCGCCGCATGGTTTCGAATTGGTGGACACGGAGGTCCGGACGGACACGCAGGCGCGGCATCAATGAAAAATTTACGAGACCGCGCATCTCGAAGATTTCTGCGTAAATTTTCCGCGAATTAAGCTCGAAGCAATCACTTGCGATTTATCGAGAGTTGCTAGGTCGCAAGCCCGCGAAGATCGCCGCGGGCGGATCTAACGTACAGGTCGATAAGATGCGCTTTCTGCTCCGCATCACATTCTGGCTCGGGCTGGTGCTGGTGCTCCTGCCGCGGGACAAGACGCCCGAATCGGAGAAGCTGCCGCAGATCGGCGCTGCCGATGCGGTGCAGGCTGCGACCGCGGCCGTCTCCGACGTGACCCAGTTCTGCAAGCGTCAGCCGGCGGCCTGCGAGGTCGGCGGACAGGCCGCGACCATCATCGGCCAGCGCGCCCAGGACGGCGCCAAGAAGCTCTACCAGATCATCAACGACAAGAAGGAGCACATCACCAACGAGAAGAACGACAAGAACGACAAGAGCGACAAGAAGGCGCCCGACCACACCGGCTCGATCGCACTGGCCGGCGAAGGCGATGCCGCCTCGAACGAGGCGCCGCGCGACACCCTGACCCAGGACGACCTCGCGCTGGAATGGCGCGGTCCGCAAGGCGCGAATTAGGCCCCAATCCCTATCGATTTCACGGCTTCGCGTCCTTATATTGGCGTGAACGGGAACTTTGGGCCAACATGACGACGATCGACGAAATCAGGGACAATTTCGAGCTTCTGGACGAGTGGGACGACCGCTACCGGTACGTCATCGAGCTCGGCCGCACCCTGGAACCGATGCCCGAGGCCGAGCACTCGGCCGAGAACAAGGTCAACGGCTGCGTCAGCCAGGTCTGGCTGCAGAAGCTGATCGACCGCGGCAACGGTGCGCCGATCCTGAAATATCGCGGCGACAGCGATGCGCATATCGTGCGCGGCCTGGTCGCGATCGTGCTCTCGCTGTACTCGGGCCGCACGCCGCAGGAGATCCTCGATACCGACGCAATCGCCGTGTTCAACGAGTTCGGCTTTCGGGATCATCTGACGCCGCAGCGCTCCAACGGCCTGCGCTCGATGGTCGAGCGGATCAAGACGGATGCGAGAGAGGCGCTGGCGGAGGCGTCGTGAAGAACGCCCCTCATGATGAGGAGCGCGAAGCGCGTCTCGAACCATGAAGGCCCCGCTCTCGCCCGCGGCCATCCTTCGAGACGCCCGCTTCGCGGGCTCCTCAGGATGAGGGCGGAGTACACTGCGAATTAAGCTGTCGTAACGGCAGATCCGTAGGGCGGGCAAAGCGACTTGTCCGCCGTAGCTCGAAGAGCGAAGGCGGAAGCGTGCCCACGTTCCAGCGCGATTCGAGAGAGATGGCTGGCACGGCGCTTTGCGCCTTTGGCCACCCGAGAGCTGGCCGAGCGGCTGCATTACTTCCGCTTCCGCTGCTGCTGTCCCAATCCCATCTGCTTGGCCAGTTGCGAGCGCGCCACCGCGTAGTTCGGCGCGACCATGGGATAGTCGGCCGGCAGGCCCCATTTCTCGCGATATTGCTCCGGCGTCATGTTGTACTGGGTGCGCAGATGGCGCTTCAGCGACTTGAAGCGCTTGCCGTCTTCGAGGCACACCAGATAGTCCGGCGCGATCGACTTCTTCAGCGACACCGCAGGCTTTGCCGGCTCGTGTGGGACGACCTCGTTGCGGCCCGACGAGACGCGCACCAGCGCGCCATGCACCTGGCTGATCAGGTTCGGAATCTCGGCGGCCGGCGTCGGGTTGTGGCCGACATAGGCCGACACGATGCTCGCCGTCAGCTCGATGAAATTCTTGGCTCCGGCATCCGACATGGCCCGCCCTTCCCTAAGATCCTGCGCGTCAGGAGATTGACGACGCCAAAGTATTCCGTGTCAACAATACGTTCGGTCAAAATACAGGACTGACGAATTTGAACTGATTACTGGCGATCTGACAAGAACGGCAACGCTTTACTTGGCCACCTTCAGCCACCCCGCTGGTCGAGATGCGCGCGGAGCTCGTCGATCGAGGCGAAGCGCATCATACCTTCAGGCATCTGCGCCTCAATCGAGCCGTCCGAATAAAGCGAATAGGCCATGCCATCGACGATGCCGGATTTGAGCACCGTCACGGCCGCCTGCTCCGGCTCGTGCTCGGGCTCAGGTGGCTGCGGCGTTGGGGCAGCCTCGGCAAAGGTCGATGGCGAGCGCGGCGCCGGGCGGCGCGAGGCGGCCGGCGGTTCGGGCGCGCGCGGGCGATCCGCCTTCGGCCAGGCGTCGTCGAAGCTCGCAGGCGGCGCGTCAGGGGCGGCGGGCGCCGCGGGCTCCGTGCGTTGCGGCGGTGTGCCCTCGGCGGCCTTTGCCTCGGCGCGCTCGCGCTCCCTGCGCGAGGTCGAGGCGAACATCAGATTGCGCCGGCGCGGCGCTTCCGGCGCGGCAGGCGGCGGAGCAGCTTCCGGCTCTGCGGGTGGCGGCGGCTCGACGCGCGGACGCTCGCGCGCAGGCGCTTCGCCCAGCCATGGCGGCGGCGCAGCGGGAGCCGGCGGAGCCATCGGCTCGGCGCGCATCGCCGGCGCAGGCTCGGGCGCACTCGGTGTTGCGATACCCGGCAGCACGGGCCTGACCCGAACCTCGGGCTGCGCAGCTGCGCCAGCCAGCCGACGGCCGATGCCCTTCAGCTCCAGCACCACGACGTAGAGACCAGTCAGTAACATTCCGGAGCAGACGCCGATCGTGCCGGAGATTATGAGAGTGCTGCCGAGGCTGAATTCCCTGACGGAAAAGCCAAAAGCGACCGCAAGGAGGCCCGCCACGGCGGCCACGATGCCCGCGATCAACAATGCCAAGGTCATCGAACCCACCCCAAGCCGCGCATCCACACGCGGCATCCTCTAACTCTACGCCACGATACCGTCATACTGTGTTCCTCGCCAACGGCCAATTGAGGGCAGCGTTCCTAAAGGGAAGGATATCAGGGACTTATTCACATTCCCTTCACCTACGGATCGCTACTGCTAGTCTGCCCCCGGTTGCAAGGATTTGCTGCGTCGCATCAGGAATTTAGCCATAATGCCCAATTACTTGGTAATGGAACTGCGCTATAGGGATTCCGGGGAAGTGGCCCGCACGCACCAGCAGGGCCAAGAGGGGATTCCAGGTCACCAATAGCCATGACATCCATCACGACTTCGGCGATCGACACGCCCCTACGGCGCTCGGTTGAACGGACTTGCGACGATCTCGCCATGCTGGTGCTGGCCGCGGTCGCCGTCATTTCAGGCCTGACCTTCCGCGACTACGGACTTGGCTGGGACGACTACACCCACGCTGAATATGCCGACCTGCTGCTGCGCATGTTCGGTTCCGGTTTCAGGGACACCGCGGCGCTCTCCTTTGCCAATCTCTACATGTATGGCGGCGGCTTCGACATGGTCGCGGCGCTCCTGCACAAGGTCATTCCGCTCGAGCTGTTCGAGACGCGACGCCTGGTCGGCGCGATCGTCGGCGTGGTCGGCCTGGCCGTGACGTGGCGGCTTGGCCGCCGCATCGGCGGTCCTCTTGCGGGTCTTGCCTCGCTCCTGCTGCTCGCGCTGTGCCCGATCTTCTACGGCCACATGTTCATGAACCCGAAGGATGCGCCCTTCGCGGTGGCCATGATCATCCTGATGCTGGGCCTCGTCCGCCTCGCCGAGGAATATCCGCAGCCCTCACCGCGCACGATCCTGATCGTCGGCTTGGGCGCCGGCCTCGCGCTCGGCACGCGCATTCTCGGCGGCCTGTCGCTGGTCTACGCCATGATCGGCTTCATCCCGCTGTTCCTGGAGGAGCTGCGCACCGAAGGCCTGCGCGAATCGGTCCGCCGCTTCGCCCACGTGGTCTATGTGCTGCTGCCCGGCCTTGCGCTCGGCTATCTCGTGATGGGCCTGATCTGGCCGTGGTCGATCATGGAGCCCGGCAATCCCTTCGAGGCGCTGACCTACTTCTCGCACTTCTTCGAAAAGCCCTGGAAGGAGATGTTCGACGGCGCGATCGTGTCCGTGCCCGACATGCCCTGGTCCTATCTGCCGACGCTGTTCGCGCTGCAGCTGCCCGAGGTGATGCTGGTGCTGATGGGCGGCGCCGTGGTCAGCACCTTCGCCATGCTGACGCGCCGCGAGGTTCCGGCGCGCCGCAAGACCATCATGCTGATGCTGACGCTGGCCGCGACCCTGCCGCTCGCGATCGCGATGGTGAAGCGTCCGGCGCTCTACAACGGCATTCGCCATTTCGTCTTCGTGATCCCGCCGATGGCGGTGCTGGGCGGCGTCGGCTTCGCCTGGACGATGGAGCGCCTGCGCGCCAACCACCGCACCTGGCAGCCGGTCGTGCTCGCGACCTTCTGCTTCGGCCTTGCGCTCTCGCTCGCCGAGATGATCCGGCTGCATCCCTATCAGTACACCCACTTCAACCAC
Source organism: Bradyrhizobium sp. (assembly GCF_035935975.1). Classification (GTDB taxonomy): domain Bacteria; phylum Pseudomonadota; class Alphaproteobacteria; order Rhizobiales; family Xanthobacteraceae; genus Bradyrhizobium. The sequence goes on along the minus strand of NZ_DASYWN010000030.1, from coordinate 141,130 downwards.
ATCGCCGGCACCGTGCGCGCCGCCGACGACCGCTTCATGCTGGATTATTGGGGCCTCGCGCTGAAGCAGGCCTCGGACGAGCTGCGCGAGCAGCTCGTCGAACGCCAGGAAGTGCCGCCGCGCAACCGCAAATGGAAGGTCGCGGTGTGCGGCCCGCAGCGTCCGGCCCAGGTCGCGCTCGGTCCCGACTTCACCATCGGCTGGGATTCCAATGCGGCCGATTTCGCCATGACGCTCGGCGAGTTCTACTGCAAGGGCCTCACCGCGCCCGTCCTGGTCGAGATCAAGCGCGACGACGTGGTGTTCGCCCGCGTCTACGACATCCGCGGCAGCAGCATTTCCAGCCTGCTCTCGATCCCAGCGCCGTAATATTCCTCTCCGTATCCGTAGCCCGGATGAGCGCAGCGACATCCGGGACCCTGTCAGAGCGGCCCCGCATATCGCTGCGCTCATGCAGGCTACGCTGAACTGCCGCGCTTTGACCGCCTTGCTGCCGGCCTCGACCGCGACTAGGCTCTCGCTCCGCAACAACGAGGTTCGGAGAGATTTGCCATGTCACCAGCGGAAGCGCGCCTGAAGGAAGTGCCGTCGAACATGACGGAGGCCGAGTGGCAGCAACGGGTCAATCTCGCCGCCTGCTATCGCCTCGTCTCGCTCTATGGCTGGGACGATCTGGTCGACACCCACATCTCCGCCCGCGTGCCCGGCCCCGAGCATCACTTTCTCATCAATCCCTACGGGCTGATGTTCGACGAGATCACGGCATCCAGCCTCGTCAAGGTCGATTTGCACGGCAACCAGCTCACCGAGAGCGAGTACAGCATCAACCCGGCCGGCTTCACCATCCATTCGGCGATCCACGAGGTCCGCGAGGACGCGATCTGCGTGCTGCATCTCCACACCCTCGACGGCACCGCGGTGTCGAGCTCGGCCGAGGGCCTCTTGCCGCTGAACCAGACCGCGCAGCTCGTCACCCACGACCTCGCCTATCACGACTATGAAGGCATCGCGCTCGACCACGACGAACGGCCGCGGCTGCAGAAGGATCTCGGCGACCACAACCACATGCTGCTGCGCAACCACGGCACGTTGACGGTCGGCCGTTCGGTCGCCTCCGCCTTCGAGCGCATGTACCATCTGGAGCGTGCCTGCTCGATGCAGGTGCGCACCCGCGCGCTGGGCACGCCGGTCTATCCGGTCGAGGAGATCGCGATCGAGAAGAACACCGAGCTGCTCGCCAACCGCGACCGCGCCGAGCTGCGCGCCACCAACCTCGTCTGGCCGCCGCTGCTGCGCAAGCTCGACCGCGAGCTGCCCGGCTACCGGTCTTGAGATTTCGCGGATTTCGTGTAGGGTAGTTTTCAACTACCTCTGCACGTTCTGGAATGAAACGCCGCCCAATTCCGGGCGGCGTTTTTATTTGGTCCGTTCGTCATTGCGAGGAGCCACCCGGTCCCGCCTGCGGCGGGCCGGATGACAGGCTCCGCGACGAAGCAATCCAGACTGCCTCCGCGGAGGGATCTCTGGATTGCTTCCGCCTTCGCCAAAGGCTTCGGCGGACAAGTCGCTTCGCTCGCAATGACGGGAACAGGTCTCGTAGGATGGGCAAAGCGCAGCGTGCCCACGTCTTCTTCCTTTGTAGTCACTGAGCGGTGGTGGGCACGGCGCTTCGCGCCTTTGCCTACCCTACGGCACCTCGCCCTACTTCACCTCCGCCAGCGCAGCCAGGATGCGGGCCCAGGAGCGGATGCCCTTCTGGAAGCTGCGGAGGTCGTACTTCTCGTTCGGTGAGTGGATGTTGTCGTCGTCGAGGCCGAAGCCGACCAGCAGCGAGTCGAGCCCAAGCGTGCGCTTGAAGTCGGCGACGATCGGGATCGAGGCGCCGGAGCCCATCAGCACGGTCTCCTTGCCCCATTCCTCCGCCAGCGCCTTGCTGGCGGCGGCAAGCGGCTTCATGTTCCAGTCGAGCGCGACGGCAGGCGCGGCGGAGTGGTCGCCGAACTCGACCTTGCAGTCGCCCGGCAGCCGCGCCGTGACGTAGTCGCGGAACGCCTTGCGGATCTTTTGCGGATCCTGCCCCTCGACCAGGCGGAACGAGACCTTCGCCGAGGCATGCGACGGAATCACCGTCTTGGAGCCTTCGCCGATATAGCCACCCCAGATGCCGTTGACGTCGCAGGTCGGACGCGACGAGGCCTGCTCGATCAAGAGGCGCCCCTTCTCGCCCGCCGGGATCGACAGGCCGATCGGCTTCAGGAACATCTCCGGCGTGAGATTGAGCTTCTTCCACTGCTCGAGGATGTCGGGCGGCAGATCCTTCACCCCGTCGTAGAAGCCGGGGATGGTGATGCGGTTGTCGTCGTCGAACAGGCCGCCGAGGATCTTCGTCAGCACGCGGATCGGATTCATCGCGCTGCCGCCGAACACGCCGGAATGCAGGTCGCGATTGGCGGCGGTGATCTTCAGCTCTTCATAGAGCAGGCCGCGCAGCGAGGTCGTGATCGCCGGCGTGTTGCGGTCCCACATGCCGGTGTCGCACACGAGCACATAGTCGGCCTTGAACTCGTCCTTGTTGGCCTCGATGAACGGTACGAAATTCTTCGAGCCGACCTCCTCCTCGCCTTCGATCAGGAAGGTGATGTCGATCGGCAGCGAGCCCGTCACCTTCTTCCAGGCGCGGCAGGCCTCGACGAAGGTCATGACCTGGCCCTTGTCGTCCTCGGCGCCGCGCGCGACGATGATCTTGCGGCCGTCGGCGTGGTCGGTGACGACAGGCTCGAACGGCGGACGGTCCCAGAGATTTTCCGGATCGACCGGCTGCACATCATAGTGACCGTAGAAGATCACGTGCGGGCGGCCGCCCGCCTTGGTCTTGCCGACGATGGCGGGATGGCCGGCGGTCGGGCGCACTTCGGTTGAGACGCCGAGGCTTGCGATGTCCTTGGCGAGATGCTCGGCCGCCGCCTTGCAATCGCCGGCAAAGGCCGGATCCGCGGAGATCGACTTGATCCGCAACAGCGAGAACAGACGCTCCAGGCTGTTGTCGAAATCCTTGTCGATGTGGTCGAGCACGGATTGAAGCTGGGCATTGGCCATGGTCGGATTCCCTACGTTCGAGATGTCTCGGCTTTTAGCCCCGTCGCGCGCCCGGAGCCAGCCGCAACCGGCGGATGCCGGATGTGCCATGCCAGCGCACCGGCAAGAACAGCCGTGGCGATGAGGTTATTGCCCCAGGCCTGGATGACATTGGGAAACCACGGCAGCGCCAGCAGCATGAGGATGCCGACAGCGCCCAGCGCCAGCCAGGTTCCCAGCCGCACGTGCGGCCGCACGTCGAATGCGGCGCGATGCATCAGCACCGTCATCGGGAAGAACAGCCACATGAAATAGTATTGCCGCGCCAAAGGCGAGGCCACCGTCATCAGGCAGAACAGGATGCCGAGCTCTTCGGCATCAGAACGCGCCGTTCGCCGCCGCTCCGGCGGCATCACCGCGAGGAAGCCGAGCCCAAGCAAAGCTGACACCGCCAGCACGATCCAGTTCGCCGTCTTGTAATCGACGTCGATGATATTCATCGTGCGCGGCGGCTTGTTGTGATCTTCCTGATTGTAGTTGATCGGCCGGACCAGGCGATGCGTCACCGCAATGAGCGACTGGTTGACCCACGACCAGTTCTGCTCGTCGCGCTGGCCAAAGCCCTTTTCCGAGCTCGTGCCGACCATGCCCTGGTACCAGGTCTTGAGCTCGATCGCGTTGCGCTCGAAGCCGCGGATCGGCGCCGGCACGATATAAAGAAGGATGCCGGTGAAGGCGACCGTCGCAGCGACGGCGGCCCACTTCCTGCGCCAGACCAGATACGGCAGCACCGCGATCGGAAACACCTTGATGGCGGTCGCGAGCGCAAACATGAAGCCCGCGAACCAGGCGCGCTGGTGCTGCAACAGCCAGAAGCCCCACAGCATTATCGCCAGCAGCAGGAGGTTCGGCTGGCCGAGATCGAACATGTCGAACACGAAGGTGACGGTGACCAGGGCCGGCAGCGCTTCCAGCCAGGGACCGGGCCTGCGGTCCGATCCGGTCATGGCATTGGAGAGTATGCCCGTGTACCACCATGCCACCACGTTCAGGATCGACAGCACGGTATAGAGCGTGATCTTGCCGAACCAGCTCGGGATCGCCAGCAGGATCGCCGGCAGCGGCGGATAGATGAACTCGAAATACTCGCGGATGTCGCCGGGATAGAGCGGCCCGCCGCTCAGAACCTGCTGCCCGGCCCAGTACCACAGCCCGTAATCCTTGGTCTTGCCATGGCCGAAGATCTCCGGGCCGAGGACATCCGCCGTCAGGATCAGGCAGCAAAGCAGAAAGAGCAGGTCGAGCGGCGCTCGCAGCGACAGGGTTCGGAATGCGTCGGGTTTGGCGAAAGGTTCTGATGAGGTCACGGCGGGGTCCAGTGGCGAAGGCACAGGACGTAGCAGACCGGAGGAGGCTTGGAGAGCCCCCTCACCCGAAATTGTGGTGGCGATAACGGGCCTTTTTTGCCTGCGGCCATCCTTCGAGACGCCCGCCTTTGGCGGGCTCCTCAGGATGAGGTCTTGCTTCGCGGCGAGGACTTAGACCCTCATGGTGAGGAGCCCGCAAAGCGGGCGTCTCGAACCACGCAGGCCGAGGTCAAGCAAAGCGATGCGGATTGCCCCAAAAGTAACTGGTCTGCCTACCGACGCAGCAGCCCGCCGAGCGCACCGCGAACCAGCGTACGGCCGATCGAGCCGCCGAGCTGGCCGCCGACCGACTTGCCGATATTGGCGGCCATTCCGCCGATCACCTGGTTGGTGACCGATCGCGTGACGTCACGCGCGATGACCTGGCCCGTCGACAGGCGGCCACGCTTGACGTTGGTGCCGAAGATGGTGCCGACGATCGAGCCGATCTGGCCGAGGATGCCGCCGCCACCACCGGCCGCGCCCGCATCAGCCGTCGCGGCCGTGCCGGAAATGCGCTTCTGGATCATCTCGTAGGCGGACTCTGCATCGACGGCGGTGTCGTATTTGCCCTTCACCGGGCTCGCATCCATGATCGCCTTGCGCTCTTCCGGCGTGATCGGTCCGATGCGGGCCGACGGCGGCCGGATCATCACCCGCTCGACCATTGCCGGCGTGCCGTTGCCTTCGAGGAAGGACACCAGCGCCTCGCCTTTGCCGAGCTCCATGATCACCTTGGCGGTATCGAGCTTCGGGTTGGGGCGGAAGGTCTGGGCGGCGGCCGCGACCGCCTTCTGGTCGCGCGGGGTGAAGGCGCGCAGCGCGTGCTGCACCCGGTTGCCGAGCTGACCGAGCACGCGATCCGGCACGTCGATCGGGTTTTGCGTGACGAAGTAGACGCCGACGCCCTTGGAGCGGATCAGGCGCACCACCTGCTCGATCTTGTCCATCAGCGCCTTCGGCGCGTCGTTGAACAACAGATGCGCCTCGTCGAAGAAGAACACCAGCTTGGGCTTCGGCAGATCGCCGGCCTCGGGCAATTCCTCGAACAGCTCTGACAGCATCCACAGCAGGAATGTCGCGTAAAGCCGTGGACTCTGCAGCAGCTTGTCGGCAACAAGGATGTTGACCAAGCCGCGGCCGACGCGATCGGTCTTCATGAAGTCCTTCAGCGTCAGCGCCGGCTCGCCGAAGAATTTGGTGGCGCCCTGGTTCTCCAGCACCAGGAGCTGGCGCTGGATGGTGCCGACGGTGGCCTTGGTGACGTTGCCGAACCCTTGCGCCGCCTTCTTGATGTCGGCCAGCGGACTTTCCTCGGCGTCCGCGCCCTTCTTGCCGGCGTCCGGCACGATGGCATCAAGCAGCGCGCGCAGATCCTTCATATCGATGAGGGTCAGGCCTGCGTCGTCGGCGACGCGGAAGGCGACGTTGAGCACGCCTTCCTGCACATCGTTCAGATCGAGCATGCGGGCCAGCAGCAGCGGCCCCATCTCGGTGACGGTCGCCCGCACCGGATGGCCCTGCTCGCCGAAAACATCCCAGAACACCGTCGAGAACTGGTCCGGCTGGAATTTCAGCCCCATCTCGGCGGCGCGCTTGACGATGAAATCCTTGGGCTCGCCGACCTCGGAAATGCCGGAGAGGTCGCCCTTGATGTCGGCCGCGAACACCGGGACGCCGGCGCGCGCAAAACCTTCCGCCATGACTTGCAGCGTCACCGTCTTGCCGGTTCCGGTTGCACCGGTGACGAGACCATGGCGATTGGCGAGCGCCAGCGTCAGCCACGCCTGCTCGTCTCCCTTGCCGACGAAGATCTTGTCGTCGGTGTCGCCGAGCTTGCTGTCCTGTGCGGTCATTCTTCTCTCTGATCTCTCTGCCGTGTTTCGCGTATTGAAACTCAAATGCACCAGTTCCGTAGTTTAACGCATGTCGCGCGTCGATTAAAACCGTTCGACGCGGCCTCGGCATGCGACATTGTCGGAAACATCCGGACTCGCATCCGCCGAAAGTAGGAACGATGCGTTCGCACCGCGGCAATTTTCTGCCGATTCCATCTCCGCTCTTGCATCGCTGCAACACTTTTTGCGCGTTCGGGAATGAATCGGAACGTTGTTCGCGTTCATCGCTTGTATTTCACATCACACCGGATCAAGATCATTTTCGAAAACAATACTCCGGCATGTGAACCGGCTGAGGGGCAGGCCATATGGACGAGCTGATCGGAAGGCTGGCGGCGAACGCCAGCATAGATAGTGCTGTCGCCGAAAAGACCGTCGGCATTATCCTGGGCTTCCTTCGCAATGAGGGTCCATCCGATACCGTCCAGGCTCTGATCGATCAGATTCCCGGCGCCGAAGCGGCCATCGAGGCGTCCAAGAGCGGCGGCGGACTGTCGCGGCTGATGGGCGGCGGGCTGATGGCGGTCGGCACGCGCCTGATGGGCCTGGGCCTCGGCATGTCCGACATTCAGACGATTGCCCGTGAACTTTTCCGCTTCGGCCGAGACAAAATCGGAGCGGATCAGATGGGGAAGATCATTGCGGGGACTCCAGGCCTCAGCCAGTTCGCTTGAAGCCTTTCGCATTTCACATCGAGTATCATGACATATCCGATCTCCGAGATTGAGGGCCTGTCGGCCTTTGCCGCCAATAAGTTGAAGGCGCAGGGAATCCGCACGACCGACGCGTTGCTCGAAGCGGCCTCGACCGTGAAGGGCCGCAAGGCGCTGTCCGCCAAGACCGGCATCAGCGAGCAGCAGCTGCTGGAATGGGCCAACGTCTCCGACTACATGCGCATCCCCGGCATGGGCCGCGCCAAAGTCGGCCTCGTCCGCGCCGCCGGCGTCACCACCGTGCGCGAGCTCGCTTATCGGAATCCGGCAAGGCTCGCCCAGAGCATGCGGGACGCCAACGAGAAGAAGAAGCTGCTCCGTATCCTTCCGTCCGAGAAGTCGGTCGGCGACATCATCGCCAAGGCCAAGAAGCTGTCGCCGAAGATTACGTATTAGTCCACTTGCTCTCTCCGTCATCCCCGCGCAACCGCGAAGCGGTTGTCGCTGGAGGTGCGAGACGTGCGACGCATAGCGTCGCACGGGGAGCCTCGAAGGATGAGCGGCCACGCTGATAGAGCCGGGCCGTCGCCCTTCGAGGGCCGCTGAAGAAGCGGCCACCTCAGGGTGACGGTCAGAGAGCAGCGCTTGTAGCCCGGATGGAGCGCAGCGCAATCCGGGGCAGGACCATCCGCATCGCACGACCGCCCGCATGGCACGAAACCCGGATTTCGCTGCGCTCCATCCGGGCTACGAAGATAACGTCCCGTCTTGACTCCCCCTTCCCGACCGCGCAAAGCGAGCGCCATGAATGCCTCGCCCTCCCCATCCGTCCCGCCGGCCGGCTCGGCCGGGCCAGATGCGCTGCGAACACTGCTGGAACGACCGATCCCGGCGGTGATGGGCGTGCTCAACGTCACCCCGGACTCCTTTTCCGACGGCGGCCAGTTCATTGCGCCCGAGCAGGCGCTGAAGCGGGCGCGGGCGATGATCGAGGCCGGCGTCGACATCATCGACATCGGCGCCGAATCCACCCGTCCCTACACCGGCGCCAAGGCCGTCACGGCCGAGGACGAGGTCGCCCGGCTGAAACCGGTGCTGGCGGGCGTCGTCGCGCTCGGCGTGCCGGTGTCGATCGACAGCATGAAGGCAGAGGTGGTGGCCTTCGCGCTCGACCAGGGCGTAGCGATCGCCAACGACGTCTGGGGCCTGCAGCGCGACGCCGACATGGCGCCGCTGGTCGCGGCGAAAGGCGTCCCCGTCATCGTCATGCACAACCGCGACAGCGTCGATCCCGCCATCGACATCGTCGTGGACATGAAGGCATTCTTCCTGCGCTCGCTGGATATCGCCGCGAAGGCCGGCATCGCACGCGACAGGATCGTGCTCGATCCCGGCATCGGCTTCGGCAAGACGGCTGAGCAGAGCATGACCGCACTGGCACGGCTCGGCGAGCTCGACGTGTTCGGCCTGCCGATCCTGGTCGGTGCCTCGCGAAAACGCTTCATCGCCTCGGTGTCGCCGTCGGAGCCATCGGAGCGGCTCGCCGGCTCGATCGCCGCGCATCTGATCGCCGCGCAGAAAGGCGCCAGGATCATCCGCACCCACGACGTCGCCGAGACCTTGCAGGCCCTGCGGGTCGCCAACGCAATCGAGAGCAAGCAATGACCGATACGATTTTCGTGACCGGCCTGTCGATCCACGCCCGCCATGGCGTGATGGATCACGAAACCGAAGTCGGCCAGCGCTTTGTCATCGACCTCGAGCTCTACACCGATTTGTCGGAGCCCGCGCGCAGCGACCGGCTCGCCGATACGGTGTCCTACGCCGAAGTCGTGGCGACCACGACGGCGGCGTTCAAGAACACCAATTACAAGCTGCTGGAGGGCGCGGCCGGCGCGGTCGCCGATGCCATCCTGTCGCACTTCCCGCGCATCCGTGCCGTGAAGATCACCGTGCACAAGCCGCACGCGCCGATCGCCGCGATCTTCGACGACGTCGGCATCATGCTGACGCGCTCGCGGCATCCTTGACATGGCGAGCGTGCTGATCGCACTCGGCGGCAATGTCGGCGATGTCCGCGCGACATTCCGCAAGGCGATCGCCCATATTTGCGGCATGGCGCAAGCCGCGGTGATCGCGCGCTCCTCGGACTATGCGACGCCGCCTTGGGGCGACGAGGACCAGGATCCCTTCATCAATGCCTGCGTCGAGATCGAGACCGACCTCGATCCGCACGCGCTGCTGTTCGTGATGCAGAAGGTCGAGCAGAAATTCGGCCGCACGCGGGACAAGGAGCGGCGCTGGGGTCCGCGTACGCTCGATCTCGACATGATCGCCTATGACAATGTGTCCCTGCAGAAGCCGGACCTGACCCTGCCGCATCCGCGCCTGTTCGAGCGTGCTTTCGTGCTGGTGCCGCTGGCGGAAATCGCGCCGGATCGCGTCATCGCTGGCATTCATGTGCGTGACGGGCTGGCCAGCGTCTCGACGCAAGGCATTGAGCGGCTTCCGGATACCGGTTAACCAAAAACAACCGTTTGCAGGGACGGTCCGCCGTGGCAATTTCGCCTGCGAATAACAAGCCGTTTGGGAGCCCTTGGCCGTATGACCTCCGTGACTGACGATCTGCCGCTGGCGGCCGATTTTCCCAAAGCGAGCGTCGACGACTGGCGCAAGCTGGTCGATGGCGTGCTCAAGGGCGCGCCGTTCGAGAAGCTGGTCGGCAAGACCTATGACGGCATCAAGATCGAGCCGCTCTATCCGCGCGCCAAGGGTGCTGCGCCGGTGGTGGGACGGTCCGCTTCCGCGCCGTGGCAGATCGTGCAGCGGATCGACCACCCTGATGCGGCCGTGGCGAACGCGCAGGCGCTGACGGATCTCGAAAACGGCGCGACGGGACTTTCGCTGGTATTCGCCGGCGCCAATAGCGCTCGCGGCTTCGGCCTGGAACCCTCGGCCGAGGCGGTCGCAAAGCTCTTGAAGGACATTCATCTCGACGCCGGCATCGGCATCGAGCTCGACATCGGTCCGCAATCGCGGATGGCCGCGATCCATGTCGCGGAATATGTCAAAAGCAACGGCCTCGATCCCGCCGCCTGCAACATCCGCTTCGGCCTCGATCCGCTCGCGGCCGGCGCGGTGTGGGGCCACAGTCCTTATACCTGGGACGAGATCGTTCCCGCCGTCACCGGCGCGATCAAGGGCCTCGCCGGGCTCGGCTTCAAGGGGCCGTTCGCGTCCGCCGACGGACGCGTGATTCACGATGCCGGCGGCTCCGAGGTGCAGGAGCTTGCCTTCGTGCTCGCCTGCGGCGTTGCCTATCTCCGTGCGATCGAAGGTGCCGGCATTCCGCTGGAGCAGGCGCAAGGCATGGTCTATGCGCGGCTCTCTGCGGATGCCGACCAGTTCCTGACCATGGCCAAATTCCGCGCGCTGCGGCTTTTGTGGGCGCGCATCGAGACGGCGTGTGGCCTCACGCCGAAGCCGCTGTTCATCGCCGCCGATACGGCCTGGCGCATGCTGACGCAGCGCGACCCTTACGTGAACATGCTGCGCGCGACCATCGCGACATTCGCGGCCGGCCTTGCCGGCGCCAACGCAATCACCGTGCTGCCGCATACGCTGGCGCTCGGGCTGCCCGATCCGTTCGCGCGGCGCGTGGCGCGCAACACGCAGCTTCTGCTGCTGGAAGAAAGCAACCTCGCCAAGGTCAGTGATCCCGCAGCAGGCGCCGGTGGCATCGAGACGCTGACCGCGCAGCTTTGCGACGCCGCCTGGGCGCTGTTCCAGGAGAGCGAGAAAGCCGGCGGCGCCTTTGCCGCGCTTCAGCAGGGTCTATTCCAGAGCAAGGTCGCCGCCGCGCGAAAGGCGCGCGATGCCAACATCGCCAAGCGCCGCGATGTGCTGACCGGCGCCAGCGAGTTTCCGAACCTGCATGAAAGCGAGACGGCGGTGCTGAAGGCGACGCCGGTCGCGCTCGCGCCGTACGGCGAGCAGAAGTACAAGTTCGATCCGCTGCCGCCGATCCGGCTGGCGGAACCGTTCGAAGCGCTGCGCGACAAATCCGATGCGGCCCTGAAGGCGCGCGGCGCGCGGCCCAAAGTGTTCCTGGCCAATCTCGGCACGCCCGCCGATTTCACGGCGCGCGCGACGTTTGCAAAAAGCTTCTTCGAGGCCGGCGGCATCCAGGCCGTCGATAGCGAGGGCTTTGCCGATCCGGCCAAGCTCGCCGCGGCCTTCAAGGCTTCCGGCGCGGAGCTTGCCTGCCTTTGTTCCAGCGACAAGGTCTATGCGGAACACGCCGAAGCCACGGCGAAGGCCCTGCAAAGCGCGGGCGGCCGACATATCTATCTGGCAGGCCGGCCCGGGGAAGCCGAGGCAGCCCTGCGGGCCGCCGGCGTCACGGGCTTCGTCTTCGCCGGTGGCGATGCACTTGCGACGCTGCAGGACGCCTATCTTCGGATGGAGCGCGCATGACCGAGGCCAGCAAACTCGTTCTCACCGGCGGCTGCCAATGCGGCGCGGTGCGCTTTGCGATTTCGGCCGCCCCGAATCGGGTTTCGATCTGCCATTGCCGGATGTGCCAGAAGGCGAGCGGCGCGCCGTTCGCCTCCTTTGCCGACATCAACCGGACCGACTTCGCATGGACCAAGGGCAAGCCGTCGTTCTTCCGCTCCTCGACGGTCGCCGACCGCGGCTATTGCGCCGCCTGCGGCACGCCGCTGAGCTTTGGCCGCATCGACGGCGAGCGGATCGAGATCATGACCGGCGCCTTCGACCGGCCCGACCGGCTGGTGCCGACGCGGCAATACGGAACTGAATCCCGCCTCGGCTGGGTGGTCGGCATCTCCAATCTGCCGAGCCAGACCACGACACAGAATTACGGGCCGGAGAAGATGGCGACCATCGTCAGCCATCAGCATCCGGACCATGATTGAGCGCCTATGATATGGTTGAAACCATGACCCGCATTCCCAATTTCGCCGATGTCGCCTTCGCGCGCGCCGCCACCGCCGCGCCGTCAGGCAGCGCCGAACCGTGGCTGACGCCCGAGGGCATTCTGGTGAAGCCCGCCTATGGCGAGGCCGATCTCGCTGGACTCGACTTCCTCGAGACCTATCCGGGCATCGCGCCCTATCTGCGCGGCCCCTACCCGACCATGTATGTCAATCAGCCATGGACCGTCCGGCAATATGCCGGCTTCTCCACGGCGGAAGACTCCAACGCGTTCTACCGCCGCAACTTGGCGGCCGGACAAAAGGGCCTCTCGGTCGCCTTCGACCTCGCCACCCATCGTGGCTATGACTCTGATCATCCGCGCGTCGGCGGCGACGTCGGCATGGCCGGCGTGGCGATCGATTCCATCTACGACATGCGCACGCTGTTCGCAGGGATTCCGCTCGACCAGATGAGCGTGTCCATGACCATGAACGGCGCGGTGCTGCCGATCCTCGCGCTCTATGTCGCCGCGGCGGGCGAACAGGGCGTGGCGCCGGAGAAGCTGTCGGGCACCATTCAGAACGACATTCTGAAAGAGTTTATGGTGCGCAACACCTATATCTATCCGCCAGCACCCTCGATGCGGATCATCTCGGACATCTTCGCCTATACCTCGCAGAAGATGCCAAAATACAATTCGATCTCGATCTCCGGCTATCACATGCAGGAAGCCGGTGCGACGCAGGACCTCGAGCTTGCCTATACGCTCGCCGACGGCGTCGAATATCTGCGTGCCGGTCTTGCCGCCGGTCTCGACGTCGACCGCTTCGCGCCGCGCCTGTCGTTCTTCTGGGCGATCGGCATGAACTTCTTCATGGAAGTCGCCAAGCTGCGGGCCGCGCGCCTGCTCTGGGCCAAGCTGCTGAAGCCGTTCAACCCGAGGGACCCGCGCTCGCTGTCGCTGCGCACGCACAGCCAGACCTCCGGCTGGTCGCTGACCGCGCAGGATGTCTTCAACAACGTGATGCGCACGACCGTGGAGGCGATGGCGGCCACCCAGGGCCACACCCAGTCGCTGCACACCAACGCACTCGACGAGGCGCTGGCACTACCGACCGATTTCTCGGCGCGCATCGCCCGCAACACCCAGCTCTTCCTGCAGCAGGAGAGCGGCACCACCCGCATCATCGATCCCTGGGGCGGCTCCTATTATGTCGAGCGCCTGACGCGCGACCTCGCCGCGAAGGCGTGGGGCCACATCCAGGAGGTCGAGGAGCTCGGCGGCATGGCCAAGGCGATCGAGGCCGGCGTGCCCAAGCTGCGCATCGAGGAGGCGTCGGCCAAGACCCAGGCCCGCATCGATGCCGGCAAGCAGGCGGTGATCGGCGTCAACAAGTACAAGCCGACCGACGAGACCCCCATCGACATTTTAAAGGTCGACAACACAAATGTCCGGCGCCTGCAGATCGACAAGCTGACGCGGCTCAAATCCGAGCGCAATCAGAAGGACGTCGACGCCGCGCTCGCCGCGCTGACACGCTCGGCCGGCGAAGGCAACGGCAATCTGCTCGCGCTCGCGATCGACGCCGCGCGCGCCAAGGCGACCGTCGGCGAAATCTCCGACGCAATGGAGAAAGTGTTCGGCCGCCACCGTGCCGAGATCAAATCCATCACCGGCGTCTACAAGCGGGAGGCGTCCAGCATGGGCAACCAGGTCGAGAAGGTTCAAACGCTGATCGACGCGTTCGAGGAGGCGGAAGGCCGCCGCCCGCGCATCCTGGTCGCAAAGATCGGCCAGGACGGCCACGACCGCGGCCAGAAGGTGATCGCGTCCGCGTTTGCCGATATCGGCTTCGACGTCGACATCGGGCCGCTGTTCGCCACCGCCGACGAGGCAGCCCGGCAGGCGGTCGAGAACGACGTGCACATCCTCGGCGTCTCCTCGCTCGCCGCTGCCCACCTCACCGCGGTGCCGGAGCTGAAGGCCGCGCTGAAGAAGCAGGGCCGCGAGGACATCATGATCATCGTCGGCGGCGTGGTGCCGCCGCAGGATTACGATGCGCTCTACGCGGCCGGCGCCGAAGCCATCTTCCCGCCCGGCACCGTCATCGCGGATGCGGCCGAGGAGCTGATCCGCAAGCTGAACGCCCGGCTCGGGCATAGCGAGGCGGCGGAGTAAATGATACACTGGCGGGGTAACCGGCCAGGTTGTGTCCATGACACGTGACGAAATCATCGCTGCGATACGCGAGAACGCCGATGCCATCAAAGGCAAGGGCGTGTCCAAGCTTGCAATCTTCGGCTCCCGCGCCCGCGATGACTATCGCCCGGACAGCGATATCGATGTCCTGGTCGAGGTCGAACCGGAGGCCTCTTTCTCGCTGCTTAACCTGATCGATGTCGAGCAGATCATCGAGGATGCGACCGGCTTGCAGGCGCAGGCGACCGTCCGGCGCTCCGCCTCCCCCCACTCTGCGCAGCAGATCGCAGACGACATCCTCGAAATATTCTGACGCTCACGTAAGGAGCACTCCCTTGAAGTTCATGATCGGTTTGAGCGTCGCTGTGGCGCTTAACGCAACGTGCTTGATCTCGGCCCTCGCCGCTGACCCCAAGCCTGACGCGACCGTCAAGACCAAGAGCATCGACGCCCGGATCTTCCTCGACGACAAGATCAAGGGCGATGCCGCGCTGGCGGCGGACTGCCTCGCCGAGGGCAAGAAGTGGCTCGACAAGAACGCGGCCGAGGCTGCGGCCTCGCGCAAGGAGGACCCACAATTCTTCAAGAACGGCGGCTGGGATTTCGAGCGCAAATATACGATCCGCTCGGTCGTCGCCGACCGCTACGTCAGCGTTCTCCGCAACGACTACATGGACACCCATGGCGCCCATCCGAATTCGGACGTGAACACGGTCCTGTGGGACAAGACCGAGAGCAAGCGCATCTCGATCCGTCCGTTCTTCACGGAGACCGCCGACAAGGGGCCGACCATGAAGGTGATGGTGAATGCCATCATCGCCTCGCTCAAGGTCGAGAAGAAGAAGCGCGACACCAGCGAGACCGCGACCGACGAATGGTTCAAGAGCGTCGAGCCGAGCCTGCTCAAGATCGGCGCGGTGACGCTCGCCCCGTCAACCGAGGCAGGCAAGAGTTCCGGGCTCACCTTCCATTATCCGCCCTACGCGGTCGGCCCCTACGCCGAAGGCGAATATGTCGCATTCGTGCCGTGGGAGACGCTGAAGCCTTACCTCACGGCCGAGGGCGCGCGCATCTTCGGCGGCGCACGGCCGAAGGGCGATGCGGAAGAGCCGCAGTGATGATGATTTGAGCAGCGACATGTTGCTCACAGTGTGCTGGTAGCGCTACCTTGCAGCCGGCTCGCAAAGCCGACTAGAATGCCGCCATTGACAAGAGCGCCCGGTGTCACGGGCGCCGCTGGGAGGCATTGATGTCCAGGATTTCGCGCCGCACTTTTGCGGCTTCTTCCGCTGCGCTTGCCGCATCCACCGCATTCGGCCTCACGCCCGCGCGCGCGCAGGCCTATCCGGCGCGCCCGGTCACCGTGATCGTGCCCTGGGGCGCCGGTGGCGGCACCGACGCGACTGCGCGCATTGTCGCAGCCCTGCTGGAAAAGGATCTCGGCCAGCCCTTCAACGTGGTCAACCGGACCGGCGGCTCCGGCGTGGTCGGCCACAGCGCGATCGCGACCGCCCAGCCCGACGGCTACACCATCGGCATGCTCACGGTCGAAATCTCGATGATGCACTGGCAGGGCCTGACCGAGCTGACCCCGCGAAGCTACACCCCGCTGGCGCTGATGAACGAGGATCCGCCGGGCATCCAGGTCTCCTCCTCCTCGCCCTACAAAACGGTGAAGGAGCTCGCCGAAGCGATCAAGGCGGCGCCTCCCGGCAAGTTCAAGGCCTCCGGCACCGGCCAGGGCGGCATCTGGCACCTCGCGCTGGTCGGCTGGATGCAGGCGATGGGCCTGCCCGCCAACCAGGTCGCCTGGGTGCCGTCGAACGGTGCGGCGCCCGCGATGCAGGATCTCGCTGCCGGCGGCCTCGACCTCACCACCTGCTCGGTGCCGGAAGCGCGCGCCATCATCGAAGCCGGCAAAGCCAGGAGCCTCGCCATCATGGCGCCGGCGCGCAACCCGATCTTCAAGGACGTGCCGACGCTGAAGGAGGCGATGGGCATCGACTACGCCACCGGCGCCTGGCGCGGCATCGGCGCGCCGAAGAACCTGCCGCCGGAGATCGCAACCAAGCTCACCGCGGCGCTGAAGAAGGTGTACGACTCCGCCGAGTTCAAGGACTTCATGGGCAACCGCGGCTTCGGCACGGTGTGGGGCGATGCCGGTTACTTCGCCGGCTTCATGGACAAGGGCGACGCCCAGATGGGCGAAGCGATGAAGGCCGCCGGTTTGAGCAAGGCGTGATCCGCTCCGGCGATGCTCTGATCGCCTCTCCCCGCACGCGGGGCGAGGGAGAAGGACACTCATAGGACTCCTCCCATGCGTCTTCCCGACTCCGTCACGGGATCGTTTCTCGTCGTGCTCGGCGCGGCCGCCGCCTATGGCGGCTACATCCTGCCGCCGGTGCCGGGGCAGCCGGTCGGCCCCAACGTGTTTCCGCTGGTGATCGGCACGGGCCTTGCGCTATGCGGGCTCGCGATCGTGTTCGGCATCGGCCATTCCTTCGAGGAGGAGGAAGAGCTGGTCCCGCTCGAGGACGGCCAGGCCGCCGCTGCTCCGCCGCCGCAGGGCAGGCTCTACGGCCTGCGCGCACTGCTGCCGCCGGCGCTGCTGCTGTTCTACGTGTTCGCCGCCGACCGGCTCGGCTTCATCATCACCGCGGCGATCATGGTCTACGTCACCTCGACCGCACTCGGCGCGAAGTGGAAGCTGGCGCTGCCGCTCGCAGCGCTGTCGCCCTTCGCCATCCACCTCATCTTCGGCAAGTTGCTGCGCGTGCCGCTGCCCGCCGGCCTGTTGCCGACGCCCTGGTAATCCCATGCTGAAAACCCTGCTCGAAGCCTTTGCGCTGATCTCCACCTGGGAGGTCATTATCGCGATGTTTGCGGCTTCCGTGTACGGCCTCGTGATCGGCTCGCTGCCGGGCCTGTCGGCGACGATGGCGACCGCCCTGCTCGTCCCCGTCACCTTCTATTTGTCGCCGATCGCGGCGATCGCGACCATCGTGGCGGCGTCCTCGATGGCGATCTTCTCCGGCGACATTCCCGGCGCGCTGTTGCGCATTCCCGGCACGCCCGCCTCCGCCGCCTATGCGGACGAGGCCTATGCGATGACGCGCAAGGGCCAGGCCGAGCTCGCGCTGGGTGCCGGCGTCTGGTTCTCCGCCGTCGGTGGCATTGCCGGCGTGCTGTCGCTGATGATTTTGGCGCCGCCGCTCGCCGAGATCGCGCTGTCGTTCTCGACCTTCGAATATTTCTGGCTGGCGCTGCTCGGCCTGATGTGCGCCACGCTGGTCGCGCGCTCCTCACCGGTGAAGGCGATCGCCGGCATGTTCCTCGGCCTGCTCGTCTCCTGCATCGGCATCGAGAATCCCGGCGGCGTGCCGCGCTTCACCTTCGGCATGACGGATCTGTTCGGCGGCATCGAACCGATCCCGGCGCTGGTCGGCGTGTTCGCGGTGGCGCAGGTGATGCGCGCGATGCTGACGCCGGAGCCGCCGCCGCTGCCCCGGCGCAAGTTCGGAAGCATCATGGCCGGCCAATGGCTGCTGACGAAGAAGTATCACTGGCAGATGACGCGCGGGAACATCGTCGGCATCATCATCGGCGTGCTGCCCGGCGCCGGCGCCGACATGGCCGCCTGGGTCTCCTACGCGATGTCGAAACGCTTCTCCAAGGAGAAGGAAAAGTTCGGCACCGGCCATGTCGAGGGCTTGGTCGAGGCCGGCGCCAGCAACAATGCCAGCATCGCCTCCGGCTGGGTGCCCTCGCTGCTGTTCGGCATCCCCGGCGACACCATCGCCGCGATCGCGATCGGCGTGCTCTACATGAAGGGCCTCAACCCCGGCCCGACGCTGTTCACCGAGAAGGCGTCGAGCATGTACGCGATCTATCTGATGTTCATCATCGCGAACATTCTGATGATCCCGCTCGGCATCGCCATGATCCGCGTCGCCGCCTACATCCTGCTGGCGCCGCGCTCCACCGTGATGCCGATCATCATGCTGTGCTGCGCGGTCGGCTCGTTCGCGATCGGCAACAACATGTTCGGCGTCGTCACCGTCGCCGCCTTCGGCGTGATCGGCTATGTCATGGAAGCCAACGGCTATCCCGTCGCCGCGATGGTGCTCGGAATCGTCATGGGCACCATGGTCGAGCAGGCTTTCGTGACCTCGCTGATCAAGTCCGACGGCAGCATCCTGCCGTTTTTCGAGCGTCCGGTCGCCGCCATCCTCGCCGCCATGGCGATCGGCGCACTGCTCTGGCCGGTGATGATCTGGGTCTGGCGCAAGGTGAAACCGGCGCAAACGGCGGCGGCAACGCCCCGGTGATATCGGGCGGGCGGCCCTCGCCTGCCCCGCCGCAGGCAGCCGAGTTGGCCGCGCTGGGCCAGGCGACTGCTCTGTGCTAATATTCAGCCATGGCCGATGTCGCAGACGTTCCGCTCCAAACCCTTGTCGGGAAGCTCCGAGAGCTTGCTCCCGCCTTGAGGGCTGCGGGCGTGAAGCGGCTATACATCTTTGGATCGCGAGCCCGCGGTGACGCGCGGCCCGACAGCGACCTGGATGTTCTCGTCGAAACGACCTCGCGCGAGGAGACACCTCGTTTCGATTTCTTCAAAGTCTTGCGTCTGATCGAGGACGAGGTGGGTCTCACGACACAAATTTCAATGCGAAACCTGCTGAAGCCCCGCATTGCCGAACGGATCGCGGACGATCTGGTCGAGGTGTTCTAGATGCCGCCGACCGCGGAAGACCGGTTGCGGGACATTCTTGAAGCGATCGTCGAGATCGAGGCGTTGCTCGCAGGCTACAACTTCGACCTCTTCACTGCGGACAAGATGCGACGCATGGCGACAGAACGCTATCTTGAAATCATCTGTGAAGCCGCCCGGCGCTTGACTGACACGATCAAGAAGGACGCGCCGGAGATCGACTGGCAAAGAATGGTCGATTTCGGCAACCACTTACGCCACGCCTATCATGCAACAGACGTGGGGATTGTGTGGGAGATCGTTCAAGATCACCTCCCACCGTTGAAATCTTTCGTTGAACGGTGCATTCGGGCATCCAACTGATAACCCATCCACACGCTCGCATGCAACGATGACCAGTCCCAAGACGCTCGACATCAAATCCCTCGCCCGCGACCTGCGCGCCGGCAGCCGTGCGGCGCTGGCGCGGGCGATCACGCTGGTGGAGAGCCGGCGCGGCGACCACCAGGCACTGGCGCGCGAGCTGGTGCAGATGCTGCTGCCCGACACCGGCAGGGCGTTTCGCGTCGGCATCACCGGCTCGCCCGGGGTCGGCAAATCCACCACCATCGACGCGCTCGGGACCTATCTGATCGAACAGGGCAACAAGGTCGCGGTGCTCGCGGTCGATCCGTCCTCGGCGCGCAGCGGCGGCTCGATCCTCGGCGACAAGACGCGGATGGCGCGGCTGTCGGCCTCCGACGATGCCTTCATCCGCCCCTCGCCGTCCTCGGGCACGCTCGGCGGCGTCGCCGCAAAGACCCGCGAGGCGATGCTGCTCTGCGAGGCCGCGGGCTTCGACGTCGTGCTGGTCGAGACCGTCGGCATCGGCCAGTCCGAGACCGCGGTCTGCGACATGACCGACTTCTTTCTCGCCTTGATGCTACCGGGCGGCGGCGACGAATTGCAGGGCATCAAGAAGGGCCTGGTCGAGCTCGCCGACATGATCGCGATCAACAAGGCCGACGGCGACAATCTCAAGCGCGCCAACATTACCGCCGCCGACTATCGCGGTGCGCTGCATATTCTCAGCCCCCGCTCCGAGCACTGGCATCCGCCCGTGATCACCTACTCGGCGATGGCCGGCACCGGCATCGCCGAGCTCTGGCAGAAGGTTCTGGATCACCGCACGGCGATGAACGCATCCGGCGATTTCGCCGCGCGGCGGCGCGACCAGCAGGTGAAATGGATGTGGTCGATGCTGGAGCAGCGCATGCTGGCGCGGCTGCGCAGCGAGGCATCGGTGCGCACGAAGGTGCGGAAGATCGAGGCCGAAGTGGCCGACGGCCATCTCACGCCGGCGCTCGCCGCCGAACAGATTCTGGGGTTGCTGCAATGAGCGAAAAGCTGCGCATTCTGCTCACCGGCTTCGGGCCGTTTCCCGGCGCGCCCCATAACCCGACGCAGCCGCTGGTGGCGCGGCTGGCGCAATTGCGCCGTCCGGCGCTCGACGATGTCGCGCTATCGAGCCACATCTTCCCGGTCACCTATGCCGCGGTGGACCGGCAATTGCCCGAGGTGCTCGCGAAGCAGAAGCCGGATGCGCTGCTGATGTTCGGCCTCGCCGCGCGCACGCCTTATTTGCGTGTCGAGACCCGCGCGCGCAACGCCGTCACCATGCTCTGGCCCGATGCCGCCAACACCCGCTCGAGCAAGCGCGGCATTGCCGGCCACGCTGACGCGATGATGTTCGGTCCGCACACCGCGAGACTGCTGCGCGCCGCGCGCCTCACCGGCATCGACGCGCGCGCCTCGCGCGATGCCGGCGCCTATCTCTGCAACTATCTGAGCTGGCGTGCGATCGAGAACGTCAAGGCCGGCGGGCCGCAGCTCGCGGCGTTCATCCACATTCCCCTGCTGGCGCGCAGCGGCGCTGTGCGCCGCAAGGGCGCGCCGCGCATCACGCTGGAGGAGTTGGTGGATGCGGGGGAAGCGATGCTGATGGAGATGGTGGGGCTGGCGCGGAAGCGGCGGCACACGCCGGCCCCCACGGCACCTGCGCTGGGGTAAACATTTAACCCTACCGCGAACAATCCCCGCGCCCCCGCCCGCCCTGCGCTACCTAATCCTCCGCGGACCGCCGCGTCCGCCGGAGGACGCGTCATGGACCTCAATCGCCGCCATCTCATCGGAGCTTCCACCGCCGGTATCGCGGGCGCTCTCGCCATGCCTGTTGATGCCGCGCGCGCGGCGCCGCTGACGTCGCTGCTCGGCCGCGATGCCACGCAATATGGCGTGCGGCCCGGCAGCAGCGAGGACCAGACGCGCGCGCTCCAGCGCGCCATCGACGAAGCCGCACGCGCGCAGATGCCGCTGGCGCTGGCGCCGGGCGTGTACCGCACCGGATTGCTGCGGCTGCCGAATGGCGCGCAGTTGATCGGCGTGCGCGGCGCGACGAAACTCATCTTCACCGGCGGGGCCTCGGCGATCCAGAGCGACGGCTCTGACGCGATCAGCCTCACCGGCATCACCTTCGACGGCGGCGGCATTCCGCTGCCGACGCGGCGCGGGCTGATCCATGTCCTCGGCGGGCGCGACGTCCGCATCACCGATTGCGAGATCGCGAACTCCGGCGGCAGCGGCATCTGGCTCGAGCAAGTGTCCGGCGACATCTCCGGCAACATCTTCACCAAGATCGCGGCGACGGCGGTGGTCTCGTTCGACGCCAGGGGCCTCGGCGTCTCCCGCAACACCATCATCGGCACCAGCGACAACGGCATCGAGATCCTGCGCACCGCGATCGGCGATGACGGCACGCTGGTCAATGATAACCGCATCGAGGACATCAAGGCCGGCCCCGGCGGCTCCGGCCAGTACGGCAACGCCATCAACGCCTTCCGCGCCGGCAACGTGATCGTGCGCGGCAACCGGATCAGGAACTGCGACTACTCGGCGGTGCGCGGCAACTCGGCCTCCAACATCCACATCACGGGTAACAGCGTCAGCGACGTGCGCGAGGTCGCGCTCTATTCCGAGTTCGCGTTCGAGGCCGCCGTGATCGCCAACAACATTGTGGACGGCGCCGCCGTCGGCGTCTCCGTCTGCAATTTCAACGAAGGCGGCCGCATCGCGGTGGTTCAGGGCAACATCATCCGCAATCTGATCCCGAAGCGGCCGATCGGCACCGCGCCTGATGACGACGCCGGTGTCGGCATCTACATCGAGGCTGACACATCCGTGACCGGCAACGTGATCGAGAATGCGCCCTCCTACGGCATCGTCGCCGGCTGGGGCAAATATCTGCGCGACGTCGCGATCACCGGCAATGTGATCCGCAAGGCACTGGCCGGCGTCGGCGTCTCCGTGGTGCCGGGCGCCGGCACCGCGCTCGTCAACAACAACATGATCTCGGAAACCCCGCGCGGCGCCGTGGTCGGCCTCGACCACGCACGCGCGGTGACGTCCGACCTGTCGGCCGACGGCGCACAGCGCTTTGCGCAGGTGGTGATCGGCGGGAATGCCGTGCGGCGCTAGAACGCGTTCCGCAGCAGCGGGTACTTCGCTTGCAGGCCGTCGAGGCTGAGGGTGAATTCGACGACGCGCTCGGGGGCTGCGACGATCTCGGTGGCGGGCGGGGCGAACTGCGGCAGGAGCGCGGCCATCGCGGCTGGCTGGGCCGCCGGTGCCTTCACGGCAGGGGCGGCACGCGGCGCCACCGCTGCGGAGGCCGCGACCTGTGGCTTCACGGCGGGTGCGATGAACGGCGGCAGAGCGGCGGGCGCGGCGGCCGGTGACTTCACGGTCGGCGCGGAGAGCGGAGCCCTTGCAGCGGGCGCCTTGAGCGGCGGCACCTCGGCAGGCGCGGTGAAAGATGCGAACCTGGCGGCCGCCACGCGCGGTGAGACCGGAGCCCGGGGTACGAGCGGGGCTTCCGTGACTTCGGGGAGGACTTCCAGCTTGGGCGCGAGCTTTGCCGGCACGGCGGTCTCGGGCGCGATCTTGACGGCCTTCTGGACGGCCTTGGGCTGCATGGTCTGCGCCTCGCGCGGGAACACGCGGGGCATGGTTGCCGGCGACCAGCCGAAGGCGGGCGAGACGCTCGCTGCCGCTGCGGCGACGTCGCCCCCGGTGGCGAGCGCCCGCCAGGTCTGGACGGCGCGTTTGGCTTCCTGGATGTTTTCGAGGAATGCGATCTCGGAGTGGTAGCGGCGCCAGCGTCCGGTCTCGAACATTTCGGAGAGGTGTTCCAGCCGCTGCTCGGCGAGTGCGCACCAGCGCGCTGCAACGTCGCGGCCAGGGGCCACGGCACGAACAGACTCTTGGCGATGTGTCATGAAACAGCCCGTCGGGAGAAAAATACGGACGCGACGCAACGCACACGAATCAATTTAGAAGCGACATGAATATTTTGTGGAAAAGTTTTGACTTGTCCAGCAACTGCACGGTGCTGGTCACAAAACACCGTAGTTGCCCGGTCAATTCCTGCACTTTCGAGTCAAGCTTCGCGCAAGCATGGCGGATTTTCGCGGCGCGAACCCGCCAATGACGACCGACGCGCACGCGGTCCTTCAACCGCAAGCTGAACGAACGCGACGCTTCAAAGAAACAGACGCCCAAAAAGAAAAGACCCGTCCGGGGGGACAACCGGACGGGTCGAGCCATATGGGCGCTTGGGGTGGATGGGCGCTCGCGCCTGATATGACTGATGGGGAGGGATGACCGCTCCCACATAATTTGGTCGTGGCAGCAGGCTGAACGTTCAAATCGGGAGTTCGAATTTTTAACCTTTGGCGCGCGCGCAAAGTTGTCGCAGCGGCTATCGCGCCGCCGGCCTATCCGCCTGAGAAACCGCAGCTTTATCGTCCGCGCTCGACAGCGAGGGTTGCTCGATCGCGCGAATGCCGGGCTCTGCGCGCGGCTTGCCTTCATCTTCACGTTTTGTTGTACCGGACGCAGTCGCAACCGGCGTCGCGCTGTCGGCGGGAACAGCCGTCACCGCAGCAAACGCATCGGCCTCGCCGTCGCCGAACAGATCATCACGCCCGGGTGAACCGAGGTCGCGCGCAGTCTTCGCCAGCGTCATGCGCAGCGCTTCCGGCTTGAGCGCGTAGTTGCGCTCGAGCAGCAGCGCCGCGACGCCGGAGACATAGGCGGCCGAGAACGAGGTTCCCGACGTGATCTGGTATTTCCCGTCGGGCGCCGGCAGGAAGATGTCGACGCCGGGCGCGGCCAGCGCGATGTAATTGCCGCGGTTCGAGGCGGTAAACAGCTTGTCCTGCTGGTCGGTCGCGCTCACCGCAATCACGTTGGGATTGGCGGCCGGATAGAGCGGCGGCGATTTCGCACCCGCATTGCCGGCGGCCGCGATCAGCACCAGGCCGCGTGCGGCGGTGGCGGCAATGGCGCGCTCGATCACGGCATCCTTCGGCCCGGCAAAGCTCATATTGACGATCTGCGCGCCGTGCTCGGCGGCATAATTGAGCGAGCGCAGGATGATGTAGGACGAGCTCTCGGCGCCGCCCGTGGTGCCGCCGAAGGCGCGGATCGCGATGATGCGCGCCTCGGGCGCGCTGCCCATCAGCCTGGCATGCGCCACGATCGCGCCGGCGATGCCGGTGCCGTGGACGTGCGCCCCCTCGGTGCTGCCGAGCGCGTCGAAATTGTCGGAGATGGAATTGGCGAGTTCGGGATGCTTGGCGTCGATGCCGGAATCGATCACGGCAACCGTGACGTTGGCGCCGTGCGCCAGCGTATGCGCCTGCGGCAGGCGCAGCTTGGCCAGCGCATATTGCGCCGGATCGCCTTCGGTCGGAATCGTCGCCTTCTGGTCCTGGAGCAGGTAGCGGAAGTTCGGCTGGACCGAGCGAACGCTGCCGTCGGCGGCGAATTCGCGCCGCACGGTCTCGGAGGCACGGCCGTCGGTGATGCGGAACAGACCGAACGTCGCCCCGATCAGCGGGAAATTCTCCGATGCAACGCGCGCAAGGCCGTGGCGGCGCGCAAGCGCGTCGGCTTCGGCGACCGACAGCGCGCCGTCGATCTCGGCGACGAATTCGCCCGCGAAGCTGCGCTGGCTCACCGCCACCGGCGTGTTGTTATTGCCACGCCCCTTGCTCGCGCTCTTCTTGCCCGATTTCCCGGTCCCCTCGCCGCCCGCATTGGGCTCGGCAAGGCATTCGCCGTCGGCGTCGCGATAGGCGGCCGTGCACGACGGATAGAGGTTCGGCGAGTAGCGCACATGGGGCAGCACCGGCATCACCGGCGCGATCCGGGCCGAAGGAATCCGTGCGACCGCTGTCGTCGTGGTGGTGACCGTGCGTGGACCGCGACCAACGCTCACCGCCCGCGCAGCGACGGTGGGAGAGATGGTCGGCGTGCGCGAGGGAACGCTGATCGTGGGCGTGCGCATGATCGCCTGCGCCTCCGCCACCTCGACGCCGAGGCAGGCGGCGAGCAGCAGCGCGGCTCCGGCCGAGGAAACATAGGCCCCGGCTCGCACTCTGCTCTCGGACTTGCGCGTCATCGGTTCAGGGGCGCCTTACGGCGCCGCCACGGCGAGATTGACGAACTTCTCGCGCTGCATCCTGCCGAGCAGCGAGGCAAGCTCGTCCTGGCTCATCGCCTTGTCGAACTGGAGGCGGAACATGCCGCCCTTGGCATCGCCGATGATCGACGCCTGGTAGCTGTCGAGCAATGCGGTGATGTCGGCAACCCGCGCCTCGGGCGTGAAGCGCACCAGCGCGCGTGCCGGTGCGACGGATGCACCAAGCTCGCGCGTGATCGGCGCGCCGGTCGATAGCGAGGCGGTCTGGAAGGTCGCGGTCTGGGTCTTCATCAGCACCGCGCCGATGATGCCGGCCTGGAGCAGCAGCGCGATGGCGCCGAGGCTCGCCGACCAGGCCAGCGTGCGCGGCGACAGGCTCGCAAAGAAGGTCGAGATGCGCGTGGAGAGCGGCAGCGACGCAGGCACCTGCGCCGGCTCGGCGTCGATCGCGGCGAACAGCTTCTGCATCGCGCGCGCCGACGGAGCGCCCAGGCTCTCGTTCAGATGAATGGTCTCTTCGTACTCGCCGCGGATCGCGGCGTACTGCCTGGCAAGCTCCGGATCACGCGCCAGCGCGTCCTCGACGCGGCGGGCGTCACGCGCATTCAGCGTTCCGGCGGCGTGCCAGGGCAGCAGCAGTTCAATTTCACTGGGCTCTTGCTCCAGCATCTTCTTGCTCAATGCCATCATGGCCAGCCTCGCTCAACGCCGGCTGCCTTCAGCAGTTCGGCCAGTTTCTTGCGCGCATAGAACAAGCGCGTCTTTACAGTGTTCTCCGGAATGCCGACGATTTCAGCCACCTCTTCCACGGACTTCTCGTGGTAGTAGACGAGATCGACGATTTCCCGATGTTCCGGCGTGAGGCCCGTCAGACACTCACGCAACGCTTCACTGGTATCCTTTTTCTGCACCGCGATTTCCGGATCGTCGGACGAATCCTCGATCGCGTTGGCAGCTTCTTCGTCCAACCCAACGTCCTTCCTGCGCCGGAGCGCCGAGAGGGCCTTGAATCGGGTGATTGCCAGCAGCCAGGTGGAAACGGCGGATCGGCCTTCGAACTTGCCGGCTTGACGCCAGACGTCCAGAAACACCTCGCTGATGAGGTCTTCCGCCGCCTGCTCGTCCCGCACGAGCCGAAGCCCGAACCGGTAAACCCTGACGTGGTGCCGCCCGTACAGCACCTGCATGGCGAGCCGGTCACCTTGAGCGATCCTGGCGATCAGGACCTCGTCCGAAGCCGCCTGTGTCACGCTCAATGCCCGTCTCGCAAAGTTGGTCGGGTCGATACGGCGGACGGTTCGACGGGAGGGGCAAAATTGTTCAACTTACCGCAGTCATACGGGAGCTTGTGTGATCTACCACACATACGCGTATTTTTCTCGTCCCACCCGCGGCGGTTGGCCGCCTCGATCCAGATCGGTAACATAATACTGAAACACTTTCTTGCGGAGCGCCAGCCCGGCATGGGCGGGCCGACCAGGTCCGGTTCCATAGCAGTCCTGCACGACGTATGTCTCACGAAGCCCAGCTTTGGCTCGACCGCATCGCAAACGATGCCTAATTGCCGGCAAAAATCCCCTGCCGGACGATCTCACCCTGTTCTGCGTTGCACGGTTCGGATTCGGTTGCAAAGGATACCAAACCTAAAGGCTTGCCACGTAGATTTTTGGGCTGAGCTCCACCATTGGCGGGACCATGAGCACGGCCGCGACGTCCTTTCCGGAGAGGAATGCCGCTGAGATCGCGGATCTCGTCCTCACGTCCGAAGCGGCCCTGCCCGAGGTGCTGATGCGCCGGGCCCGGCAGCGCCGCCAGATGTATATCGGCCAGGTCGCAAGCTACTCGCTCGGCGCCTTCGTCCTGCTGCTCTACGGCTATGACGGCACCGTTGCGATGCACGTGCCGTCGCTGTTCTGGGTCGGCGGTCTCTCGATCATCGGCATCTTCGTCGTGATGTCGGAGGCCGGCGTCGGCGACCGCTTCACCGACCACTATCTCACCGTCTTCCAGATCTCGGCGCATATGGCGCTGCAGTTCGTGTTTCTGATCTCGGTCCCGACGATCGGCATCGCCTTCATCAGCGTGCTGTTCCTGATCTTCGCCTTCGGCACCCTGCGGATGACCTCGGCCCAGGCCATGTTCACCTGGGCGGTCGCGACCGCGGCTCTCGCTGCGGTGTTCCTCGCCTCCGACCTGCCGATCGGCATGCCGGTCACCACCAGGCTGCAGCGGCTTGCCTCGATGCTGTGCTTCGTGCTGGTGATCGGCCAGTGCGCCTTCCTCGGCCTGTTCGGCGCCACGCTGCGCAAGATCCTGTATCGGCGCAGCATCGAGCTGAAGGATGCCTATCGGCGCATCGAGGAACTGGCCGAACTCGACGAGCTGACCGGCTCCTACAATCGCCGCTGCATCATGCGTCTTCTCGACGCAGAGATCGAGAAGTCACGGCAGGCCTCCGCGCCTTGCGCGATCGCGCTGATCGATCTCGACTGGTTCAAGCGCATCAACGACGCCCACGGCCATCCCGTCGGCGACGAGGTGCTGCGCACCTTCGCCATCACCATTTTCGCCAATATCCGCCCGGCCGACTGCTTTGGCCGCTACGGCGGCGAGGAATTTCTGCTGCTGCTGCCGGACACCACAAGCGAGGCCGCCTCGCGCATGATGGAGCGCCTGCGCGCCATCGTCGCCGATCTCGACTGGAGCGCGTTCTCCGCTGGCATGCGCGTGACGATTTCCGCGGGCGTCGTGACGCTGCGCGATGCCGATACTGCCGACACGTTTCTCGCGCGCGCCGACAGCGCGCTCTATTCCGCCAAGGCGCAAGGGCGCAACCGAATTGCAATGAGCTGACCAATCCATTTTCCCCCGGCGCGCCAAAGGCGGCCGGACCAAACGCTCCAGGACAGGGCAATGAGATCGAAATCCGCCAAAACTTCCGAGAACCTGCTTGAGGAACTGCAGGCCGCGCTCTCGCACGGCACCGTTGCGCGCCGGGTCGAGACGCTTCGCCGCGTCACGGATCTCTTCCTGGGCAACGCGGTGGACTATTCCGAGGAGCACCTCGACGTGTTCGACGACGTGTTCCAGTGCCTGATCGAGCAGATCGAGACCTCGGCTCGCGCCCTGCTCGCCGACCGCCTCGCGCCGATCGCAGCGGCGCCGCCGAAGATCATCCGCACGCTCGCGCTCGACGAGGTCATCGATGTTGCCGGCCCCGTGCTGACGAAATCGGAACGACTGGACGAGGCGACCCTGATCGAGATCGCGCGCACGCGCGGCCAGGCCCATCTGAAGGCGATCTCGCTGCGCCGGGTGCTGTCGGAAGCGTTGACCGACGTGCTGGTGACGCGCGGCAACGAGGACGTGGTGCAATCGACCGTGAGCAATCCGGGCGCACAGCTCTCCGAGGGAAGCCTCACCGACCTCGTCACGCGCGCCGAACGCGACGACGATCTCGCCACCTGTATCGGCCTGCGGCCCGACCTGCCGCGCCATCATTATCTGAAGCTGATTGCGAAGGCCTCGCTGAGCGTGCGCCGGAAGCTCGAAGCCGCCCATCCTGAGCTCGCGGCCGAGGTCTCGAGCGTGGTCCAGGAAGCGGCCCAGCGGATCCGCGCCGCCGCGATGACCAGGCAGACCGAGATGGCGCGCGCGCTGGTGAAGTCGCTGCATGAGGACGGCCGCCTCAACGAATTCCAGGTCACCACCTTCGCCGAGCAGGGCAAGTTCGACGAGACCAATGCGGGGCTTGCGGCACTCGCGGGCGTCGCGGTCGAGACTGCCGAGACCATGATGATCGAGAGCCGCACCGAGGGCGTGATGATCCTCGCCAAGGTCGCAGGCATGCAATGGACGAGCGTGCGCGCGATCATCGCGATGCGCGAGAAGCTCTCCGGCGGCTCGCAGACCGACATGCTGATGCTGCGCGATACCTATGAGGCGCTGCGCCCTTCGACCGCGCAGCAGGTGCTGCGCTTCCACCGCATGCAGAACACCACGCCGGCGGCCTGAAGCCGCCGGATTTAGTACCGCAGAACCCGCGAGCCGACCGCAGCGCCGATCGCGGTCACCAGCGCGGTTGCGATCGTGTACCAGGTCGCGACGAACAGCGGTGAATCGTCGGTGCAGTGCGAGGCATAGAGCGTTGCGGCAAGCCCGGCCGACACCAGGCCGGCGAGCGCACCGGCGAGCGCAGGGCGCGACGGTGCGCCGTGGCGCAGGCCGAACAGCGCGCCCGCGAGCAGCGGCAGCGACATTGCGGGAATGGCCGTCAGGCAGGCCCTGGAGTTCTTGCCCACCAGCCGCATCGTCATCGGCATCGCCGGCGCCATCATCGCCTCGCTGCCGATCGCGACCGCGAGCAGGCCGACCGGCAGCAGCAACAGCCAGCCCCAGCCGCGCATCAGGGCTTCGGGCCGCGACAGGTGCAGGCTGACGATGATCGCGGGGATCGCAAGCGACAGCGTGACCGCGAACTTCATGTCGAAGAACGGATTGTGCATCGCGCTCATCACGTCGGCGCGCACGCCGAGGAAGGTCGCGAAGATCAGGATCGACAGAGGCGCGGCCACCAGCAGCGCCATGGTCAGCACGGCGCCGACGCGCGGCGCGCGGTGGGCGTTGTCGGCCGCCAGCGAGCGAATGAGTTGATCGGTATCCATGACTAATGGTCCCGCAGTTTGGCTGTCAGTGCTGCAAGTCCGCGATGCAGCGCGACCCGCACCGCACCTTCGCTCATCGAAAACTTTGCCGCCGTGTCCTTGATCGAGGCGGCCTCGACCGCGATCGACTGCAACACGTCGCGCTGGCGCTGCGGCAGCGTGTTCAGCTGCGTCGCGACCTCGGCCGCCGACGCCGTCTCCTCCGGCATCTCGCCCGGCAGCGTCTCGGCGAAATCGTCGATGTCGACGAAAACCCGCCGGCCCCGCCGCCTCAGCGTATCGATCAGCTTGTTGCGGGCGATCGCAAACAGCCACGGGGCGAAGGGGGCCTCGCTGTCCCAGGTGTGCCGCTTCAGATGCACCGCCAACAGAATTTCCTGCACGATATCCTCGGCCTGATCAGGGGGCTGCCCGGCCCGTGCCAGGCCCCGCCTCGCAGCAGCGCGCAGCACCGGCGTGACCGCCTTCAGCAGGCGATGATAAGCCGCATCATCACCCGCCATGGCCGACCGCATCAGGCCGGTCCATTCGTCCTCACGTCCGCGCACGCGCGCCCTCACCATGTAATTCGGCCGCTCTTTCAGATTGTTACGCGGGCACCGGCCAGATCACGAATTCGTGATCAAAACCTTGCCTCGCCATCCGATGCGGCCGTCAAACCCGTGACGGGCTCATAACACCGATCCGTTCCGACCGCACCCGGCGCTCCCACCGCGGGAGGACGGTTCGCCAAGCTTTTGCCCCGTCCTGCCCGAAGATTCCCATTTTCTGCCCCGCTGTCGTCACGCCCCGGGGTCTCTGTTCGGCCCGGGCGGGCGGAATTGGGGAGATCGTCAACATGATGAAAGCCAGCGGACACGCGGCGTTGATCCTTCTTGCCGGGCTTTTCTTGATGTTCGGCGGCGCTGTACAGGCAGCGCCCAGCGCGACCGACAAGTCGGACAGCGCGAGCAAACAGACCGATGTGGCCAGGTCAGCCAAGCCTCGGCGCCACGCCTCGCGCCATCGCGACAGCGGCAAGGACAGCGTCAAGACTGCGCAGAAATCCGACGACAAGGCCGAGAAGAAAGCCGCCTCACCACAGACTGGTGATCCAGCCAAGGCTGAGAGCAATGCACAGGCCTCCAGCCAGATGCCGCCGGAGGTCGCCAACGCCCGTGCGCAGCTTGCTGCCGCTGACACCCCCGCTGCCGCGGCTTCCGCGATGACCAATCGCGCCAACGACAATGTGCAGGCGGCGGCGGATAATACCGCTGTCCCGAATGCCGAGACCCAGGCGGCGGCGCCGGATCAGCTCAATGACATCGACCGCACGCTGCAGCAGGACAACCCGCCCGCGCCGAAGGCAGTGATCGCCGCGACCGACGCGCAGCCGCGGCCGGCACCTGTCATGGCGAGCAGCCATCAAAGCTCGGCCTGGGACCAAAGCTCCCTGATCGGCAAGATCTTCATCGGTGTCGGCACGCTGCTGACGCTGGCCTCCGCCGTGCGGATGTTCATGGCCTAGTTTCGTGGCCTGATTTCTAGCACGTCCCGTCCGGAGCTCGCGTCTTGCCGCGTGTTCCGGACCGCCCTTGGGCCTTGAAGCCATCCGCGTCAGCGGGCACATTGCCCGCCCAATCAAACGCGTGGGTGGAGCATGAGCACGTTCGAACACATCATCGTCGAAAGCATCGGTGCGGTCGGCATCATCAAGCTGAACCGGCCGAAGATGCTGAACGCGCTCTCCTTCGGCGTCTTCCGCGAGATCGCCGCCGCCGTCGACGATCTCGAGGCCGATGACGCCATCGGCTGCATCGTCGTGACCGGCAGCGAGAAGGCCTTTGCCGCCGGCGCCGACATCAAGGAGATGCAGCCGAAGGGCTTCATCGACATGTTCTCCGAGGACTTTGCCGCGATCGGCGGCGACCGCGTCGCGCGCTGCCGGAAGCCGACCATCGCGGCGGTTTCGGGCTACGCGCTCGGCGGCGGCTGCGAGCTCGCCATGATGTGCGACTTCATCATCGCCTCGGACACCGCAAAATTCGGTCAGCCCGAGATCACGCTCGGCACCATTCCCGGCATCGGCGGCACCCAGCGCCTGACCCGCGCGATCGGCAAGTCCAAGGCGATGGATCTCTGCCTCACCGGCCGCATGATGGATGCGGCGGAAGCCGAGCGCTCGGGCCTCGTCAGCCGCATCGTGCCTGCGGACAAGCTGATGGAAGAGGTGATGGCCGCCGCCGAGAAGATCGCCGCGATGTCGCGCCCCGCGGCCGCCATGGCCAAGGAAGCGGTGAACCGCGCCTTCGAGACCACGCTCGCCGAGGGCATGAGCGTCGAGCGCAACCTGTTCCACTCGACCTTTGCGCTGGAAGACCGCTCCGAGGGCATGGCTGCGTTCATCGAGAAGCGCAAGCCGGTGAACAAGAACCGTTAAAGCCGGCGCGGTAAGGCTGGTGTAAGACTGTGCGGTCTTCCCGCAGAAACCCTGTGACGCACCTGCAACAAGCACGGAATACATGGGGGTTTTCCCCGCGGCAGTTTGCCTGCGGGACCTCGGCTGGCTAAACAGTTAAGAGAGCCGCCGTCGGCGGGGGCGGACAGCCGGGGTTGAGCGGGATTACATGATTGGGCGTGCCGCCAGAGCTGGTCGCGTGATGACGCGACGTCGACCGGGCGTGGGTCCTGTACTTGCGACATGGACCACGCTGGCGCTCTGCTGCGCCCTGCCCTCCGCCGCATGGGCCGAAGCCCTGCCCGAGGCGCTCGCCAAGGCCTACCAGACCAATCCGCAGCTCAATGCCGAACGGGCGCGGCAACGCGCCACGGACGAGAACGTGCCGCAGGCGCTGGCCGGCTACCGGCCGCAGATCGTGGCGAGCCTCAGCGCCGGCCTGCAATCGGTGCGCAATCTCCTGCCCGACAACACCATCCAGACCACCAATCTGAAGCCGTGGATCATCGGCGTCACCGTGACGCAGACCCTGTTCAACGGCTTCCGTACCGCCAACAACGTGCGCGCCGCGGAACTCCAGGTGCAGTCGGGCCGGGAAGCGCTGCGCAATGTCGGCCAGGGCGTGCTGCTCGACGCGGTCACCGCCTACACCAACGTGCTCGCCAACCAGTCGCTGGTCGAGGCGCAGCGCTCCAACGTTGCGTTCCTGCGCGAGACGCTGGCGGTCACCCAGCGCCGCCTCAACGCCGGCGACGTCACGCCGACCGACACTGCCCAGTCCGAAGCCCGCCTCAACCGCGGCCTTGCCGATCTCAACGCTGCGGAAGTTGCACTCGCGGTCAGCCAGGCCACCTATGCGCAAGTGATCGGCAACCCGCCGTCGCAGCTCCGGGCCGCCGAGGTCGTCGACCGCTATTTGCCGAAAAGCCGCGAAGACGCGACGACGATGGCGATCCGCCAGCATCCCGCCGTGATGGCGGCCGGCTTCGACGTCGACGTCGCCTCCACCAACATCCGCGTCGCCGAAGGCACGCTGCTGCCGAGCGCCAGCGTCCAGGGGAGCGCCAGCAAGAGCCGCAACAACGATCCAACGGTCGGAACCCTCGCCGAGGACCAGGCCTCGATCGTCGCCAATGTCACCGTGCCGATCTACGACGGCGGCCAGGCGGCTGCGCAGACCCGGCAGGCCAAGGAGATCACGGCGCAGAGCCGGCTCGTGCTCGACCAGGTGCGCAACCAGGCGCGCACGGCGGCGGTGAGCGCGTGGGTTGCCAATGAAGGCGCCAAGATCGCGGTCTCGGCCTCGGAGTCCGAGGTGAAGGCAGCAACCGTGGCGCTGCAGGGCGTGCAGCGCGAGGCCGCCGGCGGACAGCGCACGACGGTGGACGTGCTGAACTCGCAGGCCGATCTGATCCAGGCCAAGGCCCGTCTGATCGGCGCGCTGCGCGACCGCGTCATCGCCTCCTACACGCTGCTCAGCGCTGTCGGCCATCTCGACGTCAAGACCTTGAGCCTGAACACGCCGGACTACCTGCCCGAGGTGCACTACCAGCAGGTCCGCGACGCCTGGCACGGCCTGCGCACGCCCTCGGGGCAGTAACTTCAAATCGATTGGCCTGGTGCCGATGAAGAGCCGCCGCATCCATCTGATGGGAGCTTCGGGCTCAGGTGTCACGACGCTCGGTCGCGCGCTCGCGGGGCGGCTTGCGCTGCCGCATCACGACAGCGACGACTATTTCTGGCTGCCGACCGTGCCGCCATACCAGACCACGCGCCCCGCCGCCGAGCGCCTGCGCCTGATGCGCGAGATGTTCCTGCCGCGGCACGACTGGGTATTGAGCGGAACCGCCAGCGGCTGGGGCGACGAACTCGTCGCGTATTTCGACCTCGTCGTCTTCGTGGTCACGCCGCGCGAACTACGGTTGAAGCGTTTGCGGGCTCGCGAGGCCGCGCATTTCGGTGCTGATGCTGTCGCGCCCGGCGGCTGGCGTCATGAGGAGACCGAAGCCTTCATCGAATGGGCCTCGCACTACGAAGCCGGGGATCGCGAAGGCCGCAGCCTCGCAACGCACGAGGCCTGGGTTGCCGGCCTGCCCTGCCCGCTCGTGCGCGTCGACGGCTCGCGCCCGCTTGCGGAGTTGGTCGAGCAGCTATGCAGCGTCGTAGCAGGACTGCCGGGCTGATGTGATATCGTGCGCGCGTCTTCCCCGCCGCCGGAGCAGCCATGACCGACGAGATTTACGCGCGCGCAGCGCAACCCGCGACGCCGATCAATTTCGACGTCCCGGCACATGCCTGCGACTGTCACACTCATATCCATGGCGATGTCGAGCAATTTCCGTTCTTTGCGGGGCGCGTCTATACGCCGGGACCGGCAAGCCCCGAGGAAATGGCGACGCTGCACAAGGCGCTGCATATCGCGCGCGTCGTGATCGTCACGCCGAGCGTCTACGGCACCGACAATTCCTCCAGCCTGTTCGGGATGAAGGCGCGCGGCACGACCGCGCGCGGGGTGGCCGTGATCGACGACAAGACCACGGAAGCTCAGCTCGATGCGATGCAAGCAGACGGCTTTCGCGGCATCCGCATTAATCTTGCAACCGACGGCGTCAACAATCCCAAGGTCGGCCGTGCGCGCTTCACCGCGGCCGTCGAGCGCATGAAGGCGCGCGGCTGGCACGTGCAGCTCTACACCACGCTGCCGTTGATCTCGGCGATCAAGGACCTGGTGCTGGCCGCGCCGGTGCCCGCCGTGTTCGATCATTTCGGCGGCCTCGAGGCTCCGCTCGGGCTGGAGCAGCCGGGATTTTCCGACCTCGTCGCGCTCGTCAAATCCGGCAAGGCCTATGTGAAGATCTCCGGCGCCTATCGCTCGTCGAAACTCGCGCCTGACTACCAGGACATGGTGCCCTATGCGCGTGCGCTGATCGCGGCGAACCCCGATCGCATCGTCTGGGGCACCGACTGGCCGCATCCGGATTCGAGCCGCGTCGAGGGACGCAAGGCCACCGACATCGCGCCGCTCTACCAGATCGATGATGGCCGCCTGCTCAACCAGCTGCCGGTGTGGGCGCCGGAGGCGGATGTGCGCAAGAAGATCCTGGTCGACAACCCGGCGCAGCTCTACGGATTCTGATTCGCGAACGCGCGCGCGAGGTTCAGGCATCACCTCGCGCGAAACGCGAACTGGTTCCGCGTCACGCAACGGAACCGTTGTCGCGAGAGCACAACGCGGCAACGATTCACACGAACGTGTTAGCGCGCTCGTGCGCTTTTCAGCTGTTTGGTTGAAGCGACGATTTGTTTTCGCCGGTACGCACACGCACAGATTTCATCTGTTCGTGCGGTCGCATGCCTTTATCGCATTATCTTGCCGCGCTGTTTTCCGGCGTGGGAATTGGTTTCACCGTCGCTGCGCCCATCGGGCCCATGGGCATGTTGTGCATCCAGCGCACATTGGCGTCGGGCATGGCCACGGGTCTTGCAACCGGCTTTGGTGCCGCGACCGTGCATCTCGCCTACAGCGCCTTTGCAGTTCTGGGCCTCGGCTCGCTGGCGCAGCCATGGGTCGAGGCGAACGCGGCGGGCTTCGGCATCGTCTCGGCGCTGACGCTGCTATGGTTTGCGATACGCACGCATCGCGGTTCGATCGCGCTTCAGGAGACAAGCGAGATCGACAATGTCCGCCTCGCCCGCGCCTATCTCAGCGCCATCGCGCTGGGTCTGGCCAATCCGCTCACGGTCATCCTGTTCCTGGCGGCCCTGCATGCGTTCTCGACGCAATCCGCAGCGCCGCCGCTGGTCGCAGGTGTGTTCGTCGGCTCCGCGATCTGGTGGACGGTGCTGAGCACGATGGTCGCGACGGCGAGGTCACGTCTGACGCCGCGCATGCTGTTGCTCAGCAGCCGGTTCGCGAGCCTGATGCTGCTGGGGCTCGGGACTACGATGCTGCTGCGGATTGCGCAGCGGATGTTTGGTTAGAAACCCTCAGCGCGCGCGGCGCGAGAAGAAGGAGATCAGGACCGGCAAAGTCACGAGGATCACGACTGGCGCCAGCATCATGCCGGTGACCACGACGACCGCGAGCGGCTTCTGCACCTGCGAGCCGATGCCTTCCGACAGCGCGGCAGGCAGCAGGCCGACGCCGGCGACGACGCAAGTCATCAGCACGGGCCGAAGCTGGAGCTCGCCGGTGCGGATCACCGCGCTCATCCGGTCCATGCCCTCTTCGATCAGCTGGTTGAACTGCGACAGGATGATGATTCCGTCCATCACGGCGATGCCGAACAGCGCGATGAAGCCGATCGCCGCGGAAACGCTGAAGGCCGTGCCGGTGATCAACAGGCCCAGCACGCCGCCGAAGATCGCCATCGGGATCACGCTCATGGCGAGCAGCGTGTCGGTCATCGAGCCGAAATTGAACCAGAGCAGGATGCCGATCAGTGCCAGCGAGATCGGCACCACGATCGACAGCCGCCGGATCGCGTCCTGGAGATTGCCGAACTCGCCGACCCACTCCATGTGCGAGCCGGGCGGCAGCTGCACCTGGTCGGCGATCTTCTGCTGCGCCTCGCGGATGGCGCTGCCGAGATCGCGCTCACGCACCGAGAACTTGATCGGCAGGTAGCGTTCCTGCTGCTCGCGATAGATGTAGGCCGCGCCCGAGACCAGGCTGATGGTGGCGACTTCGCTCAGGGGAATCTGCGTGACGGTGCCGTTCGGCCCGGGCGCGCCGATCCGCAAATTCTGGATCACCTCGGCGCTCCGGCGGTATTCCGGCGCGAGGCGCACGATGATCGGGAAATGGCGGTCGGAGCCCGGCTCGTAGAGATCGCCCGCGGTGTCGCCGCCGATGGCGACCTTGATGGTGGCGTTGATGTCGCCCGGCGCAAGGCCGTAGCGCGCGGCCTTGGCGCGGTTGATGTCGATCTGGATGGTCGGCTGGCCGAGCGAGGTAAACACCGCAAGGTCGGTGACGCCCTGCACCGTCGACAGCACCTGCTTGATCTTGTTGGCGGTGTCGGTCAGCGCCTGCAGGTCGCTGCCGAACAGCTTGATCGAGTTCTCGCCCTTCACGCCGGAGACGGCTTCCGAGACGTTGTCCTGGAGATATTGCGAGAAGTTGAACTCGACGCCGGGGAAACGGTCGTCGAGCTGCTTGAGCAATTGCGCGGTCAGCTCATCCTTGTCGCGGGTGCCGGGCCATTGGCTGACGGGCTTGAGCGGGGCGAAGAACTCGGCGTTGAAGAAGCCGGCGGCGTCGGTGCCGTCGTCGGGACGGCCGTGCTGCGACACCACGGATTCCACCTCGGGCCGGGCGCGGATCACCTTGCGCATCTCGTTGACGTAGGAATTGCCTTCCTGCAGCGAGATGGTGGGCGGCAGCGTGGCGCGGATCCAGAGATTGCCCTCTTCCAGCTTGGGCAGGAATTCGAGGCCGAGCAGCCGGCTGAGTGCGACCGTCATCACCACGAGGCCGACCGCGGCACCAAGCATGATGTTGCGATTGGCCACCGCCCAGTTCAGCACCGGCATGTAGATGCGGTGCAGGATCTGCATCACCTTGGTCTCGGTCTCCTCGACATGCGCCGGCAGGATGATCGCCGACAGCGCCGGGGTGACGGTGAAGGTGGCCAGCAGGCCTCCGGCGAGCGCATAGGCATAGGTGCGCGCCATCGGTCCGAAGATGTTGCCTTCGACGCCGGAGAGCGTGAACAGCGGTATGAACGCCGCGATGATGATCGCCGCGGCGAAGAAGATCGAGCGCGACACGTCGGCGGCGGCGCTGAGGATGGCGTGGCTCTTCATGCCGAACAGCGTCTCGGGCGACATATGCTCGGATTCCGATACCGGCGTCGTCTGCGTCAGGCGTCGGAAGATCGCCTCGACCATGATGACAGTCGCGTCGACGATGAGGCCGAAGTCGATCGCGCCGACCGACAGCAAATTGGCCGATTCCCCGCGCAGCACCAGGATGATCACGGCGAAGAACAGCGCAAACGGTATCGTGGCGCCGACGATCAGCGCGCTACGGAGATCGCCGAGGAAGATCCATTGCAGCAACACGATCAAGAGAATGCCGACCACCATGTTGTGCAGCACGGTGTGGGTGGTGAGCTCGATCAGGTCGCCACGGTCGTAGATGCGCTCGATGCGCACGCCGGGCGGCAGGATGCTGGAATTGTTGATGGTCTGGACGAGTTGATGGACGCGCTTGATGGTCGGCGAGCTCTGCTCGCCGCGGCGCATCAGCACGATGCCCTGCACGATGTCGTCGGAATCGTCGAGGCCGGCGATGCCGAGACGCGGCTTCTGCCCGACGGTGACCGTGGCGACGTCCTTGACCAGTACCGGATTGCCGTTGGTCTGGGCGATCATGGTGTTGGCGAGGTCGTCGATCGACTTGATCAGGCCGACGCCGCGCACCACGGCCGATTGCTGGCCGATGTTGACGGTGTTGCCGCCGACATTGACGTTGGAATTGCTGACCGCCTGGAGCACCTGCGGCAGCGTCAGGCCGTTGGCGACGAGCTTGTTGTTGTCGACCTGGAGCTCGTAGGTCTTGCTCTTGCCGCCCCACCCCGTGACGTCGATCACGCCGGGCACGGCGCGGAAACGGCGCTGCAGAACCCAGTCCTGGATGGTCTTGAGGTCGAGCACGCTGTAGTTCGGCGGGCCGACCAGACGGTAGCGGAAGATTTCGCCGATCGGGCTCAGCGGCGAGATCTGCGGCTGCACGTTGCCCGGCAGCGGCGCGAGCTGCGCGAGGCGGTTCAGGACCTGCTGCAACGCCTCGTCGTAGGTGTAGGCGAAAGAGAACTGGAGTTTGACGTCGGAGAGGCCGTAGAGCGAGATGGTGCGGATGGTGGTGAGGTTCTTCAGACCCGCAACCTGGGTCTCGATCGGGATCGTGATGTAGCGCTCGATCTCCTCGGCCGACAGGCCCGGGCTCTGCGTCACGATGTCGACCATCGGCGGGGTCGGGTCGGGATAGGCCTCGATGTTGAGCTGGTTGAACGCAATCAAGCCGCCGACGAGAACGGCGACGAACATGCCGACCATCAGGAAGCGCCGGTTGACGGCAAGTGCGACGAGGCGATCCATTCAGGTCTTCAGCTTGTCTTGTTTCTTGGGTCGCTGGTCAGCTACCGGACGCCGCGCGGTCGATGAACAGGCTGCCCTTGACGACGATCTGCTCACCGGGCTTCAGATTGCTGGTGACCTCGACGAGGTTGCCGTTGATCAGGCCGGTCTTGATCTCGCGCAGCTCGACCGATTTGTCCTCGCGCGCGACCCAGAGCCGGACCTTGTCGGCTTCATAGATCAACGCCTGCTTCGGCACCGCGGGAGCGGCGCGATCGCCGGCCGAATAGATCGTGACGTTGGCGAACATTTCCGGCTTGAGCAGGCCGTCCTTGTTGTCGATGGTGGCGCGAACCAGCAGACGACGCGTGTTCGGATCGATCGCCGCGGCGACGTAGTTGATCCTGGCGGTCAGCGGACGGCCCGGCAGCGCCATCACGTTGACGGTGATATCCTGCCCGATGCACACCGCGGCCGCGTCGCTCTCGCGCACGAAAGCGGTGAGCCAGACCGTGGAGAGATCGCCGACCACGAACACCGGATCGCTGGCACCGGCGCTCACAAACTGGCCGGGGCCGATCTTGCGCTGCACGACGGTGCCTGCGATCGGTGAGTAGATCGTGATCTCCCGATCGATGACGCCCTTGTCCTGGAACGTCTTGATGGTCTCGTCGGTGTAGCCGAGAATCCGCAGCTTGTTGCGTGCGGCTTCCAGCGCCGTCACCGAGGAGCGCATGTCGTTCTGAGCCTGGACCTGGGTCGTTTCCGCCTGCTGATAGTCCTTCAGCGGAATGGCGCGGCCCTCGTAAAGATCCTTGGCGCGCCTGAACTGGATGTCGGCGAGATCGATCGCCGACCTCGCCTTGTTCTGCGCAGTCATCGCGGCGATGAAATCGTTCTGGGCCTGCACGGTGTCGGCGGCCTCGATTGTGAACAGCGGTTGACCTTGGGTCAGGGTCTCGCCCGGCTTGGCAAACAGCTTGGTGACCCGGCCGGCATAGGGCGAGAACACCGGCGTGGAACGATCCTCGTCGACCGCGACCTTGCCCTCGGTGACATATTCGGCCCGGAAGGTCTTGGCCTTGACGGTCTCGATCGTCAGCGTCGCCCATTCGGACGCTGTCGGCGTGAAATTCTGCGCATTCCTGCGCGACTGGCTGGAGATCTCGGAGTGGCTCTTGTCCTTGGTCCCCGCATAGAGAAAGCCATAGGCACCGGCGCCGGCAAGTGCCAGTAAAACTACGGATGTGATAATCCGTTGTTTTGTAAACACCTGCAATCGCTTGGTATTTTCAACTACCATGGGGCCCGGTCGTATCTGCGACGATCTTGGCAGACGCCTGCCTTATCGGTCGCGCTAATAGTGCTGAATTGGGATTTCAAACAACCTAAAAAACGCCTCGCACCTTTCGAACTGCGTTAAAATTTTGCGACGCGTCAGCTTCACGTCAGCTTTCAAGACGGCCACTTCGCCGAATGACTGCCGAGCGGCATCGCCGGGCGGCTCCATTGTGCCGGCGTCTTCGACAGCAGTGCCGAATGCTGCACCGCCTTCAACGTACCGAAGCCAGATGGCATGCTCTCGATGAACGCAGCATGTACGGCGTCGCCCGTAATATCCGGGGTATTCAGTCCGCCGTCGAGCCGGCCGAGATTCCACAGCCAGCGCCCTGTCTGAGCCAGCGATACGCGCACGTGCCAGCTGCCGCCTTCGCGGGATTGGCGCGCCTTGGCCATCATTGCGCCGAATGCCATCAGATAGCCAGTGGCGTGATCGAGCATCTGGGCCGGCAGTTCCTTGGGACCGTCGATGCCGGCGGCCTCCCCCTCGGCATGGTTGAAGCCGGTCGTGGTCTGCACCAGCGAGTCGAAACCGCGTCGCTCGGCCCAGGGGCCGGCATGGCCGTAGGCCGACAGCGTGACATAGACGATGCCGGGATTGATGCTGGCTGCATCTTCCGGCGCGAAGCCGAGAGCGGCGAGCGCGCGCGGGCGGTAACCTTGCGAGAAGATGTCGGCGTCTCTCAGCAGTTCGCGCATCTGCGCCCTGCCCGCTTCGCTCTTGAGCTCGATGAAGGTGGTGAGCTTGCCGCGGCCGGTGTCGATGGTGAGCCATGGGATGGCCGGCAGTTCCGGGCCTGAAACCAGCAGCACGTCGGCGCCGTGCGCAGCGAGCGTGCGGCCCGCAACGGGGCCGGCGATGACGCGGGAAAGATCGAGCACACGCAGGCCCGCGAGCGGACGATCGCCTTGCGGCCACGGCTTCGGCGCGGCTTCGCCGATCTTCTCGATCGAGATCAGCGGCAGTTCGGCGAGTGCACGCGCCTGCGGCAGCGCCGACCATTCGTCGTGGGAGCGCATGAGCGCGACGACGCCGCCCGCAGCATAGGCCGCGGTTTCAAAATCCTCGCCCTTCCACTGCATCAGCGCGGCCTGCACCTGCTCGCGCTCGGGCACGCAGCCGAGCACCTTGCAGACGGCGTCGCGATGATGCGGAAAGTTGGTGTGGCAGCGGACGAAGCGGTTGTCGCCGGTCTTGTAGACGCCGGCGATGGCGTCCCAGGCCGGTGGCGGCGGCTTGTCGTCGAGGCGTAAATAGCGCTCCGAGCGGCACTCGGCGACGGCGTGGCGCATGTCGACGGAAACATCCTGCGCCTCGCCGCTGCGCAAGCGCCAGATTTCGGCCGCA
This sequence comes from Bradyrhizobium sp., assembly GCF_035935975.1. Classification (GTDB taxonomy): domain Bacteria; phylum Pseudomonadota; class Alphaproteobacteria; order Rhizobiales; family Xanthobacteraceae; genus Bradyrhizobium. Next base: position 98,853 of record NZ_DASYWN010000030.1, on the reverse strand, counting down.
GCGAGCCCCGCGGCAGCGATCGTGGTCTGGCCGGCAACGGCGACGCGGAAGGAAGACGGGATCTGCGGTTCTTCACCGGTCAGATGCACGCGTTCGAGCGCGGCTGCATCGCCGCCGGCGGAGGTCCAGATGTCCTTGAGAATATCGGCGGGGCTTTGCATGACCGCTTCTCTCCCTTGTCGGGTTGAGCATGATCTTTTCGGAAAACCGCTGCGCACTTGTCCGGATCATGCTGTAATTTTCGCGACCATGTCATGATCGCAGAAAGGATTGCAATGGCCGCCATCGATCCCCTCACCGCAGGCGCCGTGTTCGTCGCAACGGCGGCCACCGACGCGGTCTATGTGATGTTCACCTCGGCCGTGGTCGCGCGCAAGCGCATGCCGGCGGCGACCTGGAGCGCGATCTGGTATCTGCTCTCGTCCTACGCCGTGATCAGCTACACCGAAAACGCCTTCTACGTCGCCTTCGCCGCGATCGGTTCCTGGGTCGGCGCCTATGCGTCGCTGACCTTCCTGCACCGCCCGCCCGGCGGCCCGCCGGTCGGCGCCGCGCCGGAGTGAAGGGAAAATTGTTACGAGCTTCGTAGGCTGGGCAAAGCGACTTGTCCGCCGTAGCTCGAAGAGCGAAGGCGGAAGCGTGCCCACCACCTTGTGCAAGTTGAGGGAATGGTGGGCACGGCGCTCACGCGCCTTTGCCCACCCTATGACTGTCCCGGCCTCGTCATTGCGAGCGCAGCGAAGCAATCCAGAATCCCTCCGCGGCCACAGTCTGGATTGTGGAGGCTTTTGAGTGTCGCTTGAAGCAGCTACACTCCCAGCGATCAACAACAAGGAAAACCAAAACAATGGATCTCGGCCTCAAAGGAAAAAACGCCATCGTGCTCGGCGGCACGCGCGGCATCGGGCGGGCGATTGCGGCGACGCTGGCCGGTGAAGGTGCCAATGTCGCAGTATGCGCGCGCAACGCGGATCAGGTTGCCGCGACCGTCACTGAATTGAAGGCGAGCGGCATCAACGCCACCGGCGGCGCGGTCGACGTCACCGACGGCGCGGCGCTGAAAGCCTGGATCGAGGCTGCTGCGAAGGAACTCGGCGGCGTCGATCTGCTGTTCTCCAATGCCGGCGCGATGTCACAGGGCCACGATCCCGCATCCTGGGAGCAGAATTTCCGGCTCGACGTGCTCGGCGCCGTGCACGCGTTCGACGCCGCGCGGCCGTTCCTCGAAGCCGGCGGCGAGCGAAGCGGCGATGCCGCCTTCGTCATCATCTCCTCGATCTCGGCAGCGCAAGCCGATCTCGCCAGCTCCTACGGCCCGATCAAGGCGGCGCTGATCCACATGGCCAAGGGACTGGCGCGGCAATACGCCAAGAAGAAGATCCGCGTGAATGTGGTCTCGCCCGGTACCGTCTATTTCAAGGGCGGCGTCTGGAACATGATCGAGCAGAACATGCCTGAGCGCTACAAGGACGCGATGAAGCGCAACCCGACCGGGCGGATGGCGACGCCACAGGAGATCGCGACCGCTGCGGTGTTTCTGGCAAGCCCGGTGTCGGCCTTCACGACAGGATCGAACCTGGTCGTGGATGGCGCGATCTCGAACCGGGTGAACTTTTGAGGGGCACACGCTCCTGCCAATTCCGTCATCCTGAGGTGCGAGCCGTGCGACGCAAGGCGGCGCACGGGGAGCCTCGAAGGATGCACGGGCGAGGTGCAGCGGGGCCGTCGTCCTTCGAGGGCCGCTGAAGAAGCGGCCACCTCAGGGTGACGGTGAGGGATTTGCGCGCGTTGAACTCGCCTCAATGAAAATCCCGCGACGGCGGCAGGATGCGGACGTTGCGCGGGTGGCGGATTTTCTGGGCGGGCATGTCCGCGAGGGCGCGGGGGTCGTCGTTGAGCGGCTCGACCACCGTGGCGCCTGCGGGCACCGGGTGCCTTCGGCTGAGCGCATCGTTGGCGAGACCGACCAGATCGTGCGAGCGGTCGATCATGCGCTGGGCGATCAGATGCGTGACCTTCTCGGGGCTGCTCTGGATATAGCCCTGGACCTCGATGAGGCGCGCGCCCATCACCTCTTTGCGGTACTGCTCCATGATCTTGGGCCACACCACGACATTGGCGATGCCGGTTTCGTCCTCCAGCGTCATGAACACGACGCCGCTGGCGCTGCCCGGCCGCTGCCGGACCAGCACCACGCCGGCGCAGCGAACGCGGCGCCGTTCGTTTTCGTGGCTGATCTCCTTGCAGGCGACGATCCGCTCGCGGGAAAACATCTCGCGCAAGAATTCCATCGGGTGGCCCTTCAGCGATAGCCGGATGGTCTGGTAGTCCGCGACCACCTGCTCGGCGCGCGGCATCACCGGCAGCGGTTTTGCGTGCTCGTCCGGCTGCTCGCGTGCGGTCGCCGCCTCGAACAGCGGCAGCGGCACGTCGTCGGGCAGCCGCCGCACCTGCCACAGCGCCTCGCGGCGGTCGAGCCCGAGTGAACGGAACGCATCGGCATCGGCGAGCAGGATCAGCGCGCGCTTGGGCAGGCCGGTGTCGCGGGCAAAATCCTCGAGCGAGGTGAAGGGCCGGCGCTTGCGGGCGGCGATGATGCGGTCGGCCCAGTCTTCCTGAATGACATGGATCTTGCCTTGCCGTTTCGCCTGCTCCGCTTTGAGGAACTCCTCATCGGGATCGAGCCAATGGAAGCCGTCGATCTGGCGGAAGCCGAGGCGTACGGCGCAATACTCGTTCTTCGTGTTCTCCAGCGTGTTCTGCGCAAAGCTATGGGAGACATCAATATCGCGCACCTCGACGCGGTTCTTGCGGGCATCGCTGACGATCTGCGCGGGGGCGTAAAAGCCCATCGGCTGCGAGTTCAACAGGCCGCAGCAGAAGGCGTCGGGATGATGATATTTCAGCCATGACGAGATGTAGACGAGCTGGGCAAAGCTCGCGGCATGGCTCTCCGGGAAGCCGTAGGAGCCGAAGCCCTTGATCTGGTCGAAGCAGCTTCTGGCGAAGTTGGGATCGTAGCCGCGCGCGACCATGTTGCCGATCAGCTTCTCCTCGTATTGGCCGATGGTGCCGACATTGCGGAAGGTCGCCATCGAGCGGCGCAGGCCGTTGGCCTCCTCGGAGGTGAAGTGCGCGGCCTCGATCGCAATGCGCATCGCCTGCTCCTGGAACAGCGGCACGCCCAACGTTTTGTGCAGCACATTGTAAAGCTCGTCCTTGTCGCCGTGGTCCGGCGACGGAGACGGATAGCTCACCTTTTCCAGACCATTCCGCCGCCTCAAGTAAGGATGCACCATGTCGCCCTGGATCGGACCCGGACGCACGATCGCGACCTCGATGACGAGATCGTAGAAGGTTCGTGGCTTCAGGCGCGGCAGCATGTTCATCTGGGCACGGCTTTCGACCTGGAAGACGCCGAGCGATTCCCCTTCACACAGCATGTCGTAGACCTCAGGGTCGTCCTGCGGGACGGTCGCCAGAACCCAACGCTTGCCCTTGTGCCGGTCGATCAGATCAAAGCACTTCCGGATGCAGGTCAGCATGCCCAGCGCGAGCACGTCGACCTTCATCATGCTGAGCGCGTCGACGTCGTCCTTGTCCCATTCGATGAAGGTGCGGTCATCCATCGCGGCGTTGCCGATCGGCACATAGGTATCGAGCCGGTCCTGGGTCAGCACATAGCCGCCGACATGCTGGGAGAGATGGCGCGGGAATTCGATCAGCTCGGTCGCAAGCTCGACCGCGAGGTTGATCATGGGATTTTGCGGATCGAGCCCGGCCTGCCGGACCTGCATGTCGTTGAGGCCCTTGCCCCAGCTTCCCCAGACGGTGTCGGCGAGCGCTGCGGTGACGTCCTCGGTCAGGCCCAGCGCCTTGCCGACGTCGCGGATGGCGCTGCGCGGGCGATAATGGATGATTGTGGCGATGATCGCGGCGCGGTGGCGGCCGTAACGGCGATAGACATATTGCATCACCTCCTCGCGGCGCGAATGCTCGAAATCGACGTCGATATCGGGCGGCTCGAGCCGCTCCTTGGAGATGAAGCGCTCGAACAGCAAATCGACCTTGGTCGGATCGACCGAGGTGATGCCGAGCACGTAGCAGACGGCCGAGTTCGCCGCCGATCCCCGGCCCTGGCACAGGATGTTCTGGCTGCGCGCGTAATGCACGATGTCGTGCACGGTGAGGAAGTAATGCGCGTATTTCAGCTCGGCGATCAGCGCGAGCTCCTTCTTGAGCGTGGCGCGCAGCTTGTCATCGATCTCTCCGCCAAAATATTTGTCGACGCCCGCCCAGGTCAGGTCCTCCAGATGTCCTTGCGCGGTCTTGCCCGGCGGCACGGGTTCGTCCGGATACTGGTATTTGAGCTGGTCGAGCGAAAAGTCGATCCTGTCGGCAAAGCGCATGGTCTCCGCGATCGCCTCGGAGAAATCGCGGAACAGCCGCGCCATCTCGCGAGGCGTCTTCAAAAAGCGCTCGGCATTGGCTTCGAGCTTGCGTCCGACCGCCTCGATCGTGGTCTTTTCCCGGATGCAGGTGAGCACGTCCTGAAGCGGACGGCGGCCGGGATCGTGATAGAGCACCTCGTTGGTCGCGAGCAGCGGCACCTTTGCCTTTGCGGCGAGATCGTCGAGCCGCGCCAGGCGGCGGCGGTCGTCGCCGCGATAGATCAGGCTCGCCGCCAGCCACACGCCCTCGGCGCGACTGGTCTTGAGTTTTGAAAGCACATCCAGTGCCTGCGCATCATCAAACCGATGCGGCAACGTCAGGATCAGGAGCTGACCTTGCGAAAACGCGAGCAGATCGGCGAAGGTGAGACGGCATTCGCCCTTCTCGATCCGCGTGATGTCGTCGCCGCGCTTGCCGCGGGTGAGAAGCTGGCACAGCCGGCCATAGGCGGCGCGGTCGCTCGGATAGACAAAAATGTCGGGTGTGCCGTCGATGAAGACGATACGCGCGCCGATCAGGAGCTTCGGCTTGTGCAGCACCTTGTCATTGTCGAGCTCCTTGTAGGCGCGCACCACGCCGGCCAGCGTGTTGTGGTCGGCAATGCCGATCACGGGGATGCCAAGCTCGCTGGCCTGATGCACATAGGCGCGTGGATCCGAGCCGCCGCGGAGAAAGGAGAAGTTCGTGGTGATGCCGATCTCGGCATAAGCAGGCGTGTTCATGCGAAAAGACCGTGCACATACCAGTTGGGCGGAGCGGGCTTGCCGTCGGCGTCGAACACCTCGCCCTCGTAAAGACCATCGCGAAAGATCCAGAAGCGCAGGCCCTCGGCATCCTCGATGCGGAAATAATCCCGGGTGAGCTGCTTGCCGTCCTGCCGCCACCATTCCATGGCGATGCGCTCGGGCCCTTCCACCCGCACCACCGCATGTTTCGCGCGCCGCCAGGTGAATTGATGCGGCGGGCCGTCGGGCACGGTCGCGAACGGCACGGTGACCGGCTCCGGCTTGTCGAACAGTCTGAGCGGACGCAGCGGCGGCTCGCCCTCGGCGCGCGCCGGCCACTCGGCCTGCATGGCCGCTGCCAGATGATGCTGCGCGGGCGCGGCCAGCACGGCCTGCTCGGGGATATGGGTATCCTCAGGCAGGTGCACGATGACGCGCTTGCCGCCGATGCGCGCGGCGATGCGGTCGATCAGCGCGGCGAGTTCGTCATTGTCGTGGACGTGGGCATCGAGATCGCGCTGCTCCTGCAGCACGATCTCGGTGCGGCTCGCCGACAGCCGCACCATGTCGAAGCCGAAGCCGGGATCGAGGGGATCGGCGAGCGCATCGAGGCGCTCGCGGAACAGGCGGTCGATCACCGCGCTCCGCGTCACGGGACGCCCGGTCTCGACCATGATCGTGCGCACCACGCCGTCGGTACGGAAGAACGCGGCCTCCAGACGGCGCGCGCCCTTGCCCTGCTTCTCCATCGACGCGATCAATGTGTCGGCCAGCCGCGACAGCGTCATCGCGATCATGGTGTCGGTCGCGATCGGCTCGGCGAAACGTTTCTCGACGATATAGTCGGGCAGCGGCTTTCGCGGATTGATCGGTGCATCGCCCTGCCCCAGCGCATGCGCGAGCAGCGTGGAAAACCGTGCGCCGAACCGCGCCGTGATCTCGCTCGGCGAACGCGAGGCGACATCGCCGATGGTCTTCAGCCCGGCACGGCGCAAGCCCGTGGTGATGGCCTCGCCCGCGCCGAGCGCGGACACCGGAAACCGGTCGATCGCCGCCGCTTCCCCGCCATCGGCGACGATGATGCCGGGCATCTGCCGCGTCAGCGTGCGCGCGCAAACCGAGGTGCCGGCAATCGCCGCGCTGACGGCAAAGCCCTGCCGGGCGAGCGCACGGACCAGCGTCTTCAGTAGCGCGGCTTCCCCGCCGAACAGATGCGCGCAGCCGGTGATGTCAAGGAATAGCCCGTGCGGCGGATCGAGCGCTACCAACGGCGTGAAGCGGTCGCACCAGTCGGCGATGTCGCTGAGCGTCTTGGCATCGGCCACGACGTCGGCGTCGAACACTTTTAGATCCGGACACATCGCCCGCGCATTCGCGAGCGGCTGGCCGATGTGCAGGCCGAGGCGCTCGGCGGCTTCGTCGAGTGCATAAATCACCAGCGCATTGTTCTCCTTGGTGACAACAATGCTGGGCTCGTTGGGTTTACCCAGCCCGGCGCTGCCAAGGAAGCGCTGGATCCGGTCGATGGGCAGGCGCGGCAGCCACAGGCTGAGGATACGCCGACGGTTCACTGAACTGGCACTCATCACATTTCCATTCCATGATCCACCGGCCGCACGGGCCATGACGATTGCGCAAGAGTTCGGCATCGAAGCGCGGCGCGCCCCAGGCACTCCAGGCTGCGCCCGGCGGCGAATGCGCGGCGCGCAGCATCCATCGTGTCTCCGCGGTCGAGGGCAGCGGTTGCGCGGCCATGCGCAGCATCAGACCGGTGACGCCGGACGATTGCGCGGCCAGCGTCAGCTTCCGGCTCGCGACGAGATCGAACTGTCTCGTCTCGCCCCAGAGCTCGAGCACGACGGCGCCGAGCGCATCGCAGGCGAGCGCATCGGCCGAGGTGCGCAGCGCGCTCTCGACATCGGCGGCGCGCACCATCACCACGCGGCGCGGATCGAGACCAAGCTCGGCGAGCCCGCTCATCGACAGCGCGCCGGCCTCGAGTTCCGAAAAATCCTGCCGCACCCACAGCAGCGGCCGCTGTGCCGAGACGCGCTCCGCAAGGCCCATCACGAAACCCGTCGCGGCCGTGCCCTGCCGCCCCTCGCAAAACACCTCGTGGATCGCCGCGCGCGCGAGACCGCCCTTCAGCACGGCATCGGCCTCGCCATGGCCGAGCGCGACGCGATCGTGCTGATGCACGATCTCCGCCGTCTCGATGCGCTCGATCTGGCCGCGCAAGGTCGCAAGCGCGCTCATCCGTGCGCCGCTCATGCTCGCCGCTCCTTCAGGGGTGATTGCCGAGGTTCTCAAAAATAAGAACCTGCGGCTGGCTCATTTGTTCATGATATGTTCTAATATAAAGCTAACGCCGCGCGGAGAGTCAATCGAATTGGCAGACTTTCGGATTCATGAGCGGAATCAAAGGGATTTGGGCATGGACGTGCAACGCAAGCTGGAAATTCTCGCGGATGCCGCCAAGTACGACGCATCCTGCGCCTCCAGCGGCACCGAGAAGCGGGATTCCAGCGACGGCAAGGGCATGGGCTCGACCGCGCCGGGCATGGGCATCTGCCATTCCTATGCGCCGGACGGACGCTGCATCTCGCTGCTCAAGGTGCTGCTGACCAATGCCTGCAATTACGATTGCCTCTATTGCGTCAACCGCGCCTCCTCGAACGTGCCGCGCGCCCGCTTCACCATCGACGAGGTGGTCAAGCTGACGCTCGACTTCTACCGGCGCAATTACATCGAGGGCCTGTTCCTCTCCTCCGGCATCATTCGCAGCCCCGACTACACGATGGAGCAAGTGGTCAGTGTCGCGCGCAAACTGCGCGAGGAGCATCAGTTCCGTGGCTACATTCATCTCAAGACCATTCCAGAGGCCGACGATGCGCTGATCGCGGAGGCCGGCAGATATGCCGACCGTCTCTCCATCAACATCGAGATGCCGGAGGAGACGAGCCTGCAGCAATTCGCGCCGGAGAAGGACGTCCGCGCGATCCGCCGCACCATGGGCCGGCTGCGGCTGAAGCTCGACGAGGCCGAGGACAACCGAAACACAAAGACGAAGGCAAAGCCGCAGCGTTTCGCACCCGCTGGACAAAGCACGCAGATGATCGTCGGCGCTGACAGCGCGAACGACCACACCATTCTCCACACCAGCGCCAATCTCTACGGTTCCTACCGGCTGCGGCGCGTCTACTACTCCGCCTTCAGCCCGATCCCCGATGCCAGCCGCGCCCTGCCTCTGGTGCAGCCACCGCTGCTGCGCGAGCACCGGCTCTACCAGGCCGACTGGCTGATGCGGTTCTATGGTTTCGACGTCGGCGAGATCGTCGACGACAGCGCAATGCTGCCGCTCGACATCGACCCGAAGCTCGCCTGGGCGTTGCGCCACCGCGACCGCTTTCCGCTCGACGTCAACCGGGCAAGCCGCGAGGAATTGTTGCGCGTGCCGGGCTTCGGCACCAAGGCGGTCGAGCGCATCATCGCGACGCGGCGCACCACCACGATCCGCCTCTCCGATCTCGCGCGGCTGCATGTGCCTCGCAACAAAGCGCTGCCGTTCATCGTCCTCAGCGATCACCGCCCCTCGCCGCATCGCCTCGATGCTGCCGGGCTGATCGAGCGGTTCAAGCCGAAGGCAACACAACTAAGGTTTGGCTTCTGATGCAGTACATCATCCTCGACACCGACACCGATTTCGACGGCTGGCGCAAAGCCGCGCGCTCGCTCGTGCTTCATCATGTGGAGCCTGCCGACATCACCTGGACCGTGCAGGGCAGCGAAGCGGAGCTGTTCGCGCCGCCCGCGCCGTCTCCGATCCTCGAGGTGAACGACGGCACCTTCAACGTGTCAGGCAAATTCGTCGACCTCGCCCAGGCCGCGATCCTGCATCGCGATGTCGAGCGATTTGCGATCCTCTATCGCCTGCTCTGGCGACTGAAGGACAATCACGATCTCATCGAGGTCGCGACCGATCCTGATGTCGCGCAGGTCACGTCCATGGCGAGAGCCGTCCGTCGCGACGAGCACAAGATGCATGCCTTCGTCCGCTTCCGCGAGATCGGCCGGGAGCGCGACGCCTACTACGTCGCCTGGTTCGAGCCGGAGCATCACATCGTCGAGCTCGCCGCGCCCTTCTTCGCAAAACGCTTTGCCGATATGCCGTGGTCGATCCTGACGCCGGACCTCTGCGCGCATTGGGACGGTCATGCGCTCTCGTTCACGCCGGGCGTGAGCAAGAGCGAGGCGCCGGGCGAAGACCGGCTGGAGGAGACCTGGCGGCGCTACTACGCCAGCATCTTCAATCCGGCGCGCCTGAAGGTGAAGGCGATGCAGACGGAGATGCCGAAGAAATACTGGAGGAACCTGCCCGAGGCCTCGATCATTAAACCCCTGATCGAGGATGCCGAGCGCATGACCGGCGCCATGATCGCCAATGCCGCAACCGATCCGCACAAGCCTCAGAAGCGGCCGGAGGCTCCGATGACACGCAAGCCTGCCACCGACGATCTCGAAGCGCTTCGCGAGGAGGCCGCGCATTGCCGCGCCTGCCCGCTCTACAGGGACGCGACCCAGACCGTGTTCGGCGAAGGCCCTGAGAACGCGACCATCATGCTGGTCGGCGAGCAGCCCGGCGACAAGGAAGACCTCGCCGGTCATCCCTTCGTCGGTCCGGCCGGCCAGATGCTCGACCGCGCGCTCGAGGAAGCCGGCGTCGACCGCAAGAAGGTCTACGTCACCAACGCCGTGAAGCACTTCAAATTCGTGCCACGCAGAAAGATCCGCCTGCACCAGAAGCCGGCGACGCCGGAGATCAAAGCGTGCCGGCAATGGTACGAGCGGGAAGTTTCGGCAATCCAACCCGAGCTCATCGTGGCGATGGGCGCCACCGCCGCGCACAGCGTGTTCGGCAAGATCACTCAGATCGGAAAGACCCGAGGCCGGCTCATAGACCTGCCCGACGGACGCAAGGCGCTGGTGACGGTGCACCCGTCCTATCTGCTGCGGCTGCCTGATCCGGAAGCGAAGGTGCTGGAATATCAGCGTTTTGTCGAAGACCTGAAGATTGCCGCCGGCCTGCAGAAGAAGGCCCCGCGCGCCGCCTAAATACGGGTGGGAAAGCGGCTTTTCGACGCAGCTGTCATCCAGCCTTCAAATCCTTCGCGGACAATAGCCCTTCCAATTAGTTAAGGGGCGTCCAAAAATGACAGATGTTGCATTCGACCGTGCGGTAGGCGATCCGGCGCCTGTCCAGCCTGCTTCCCGGCCCAATCTCGACAAGGGCTTCAATCCGCTGACGATGATCCTGTTCTTCGGCATCCTCGCCGCGGGTCTCTTGTTCGTCGCCTACAGCATCTATTCCGATGTCGATGCGACCGGCACCAAGGTCACGAGCTACGTTCCCTACATGCTGCTGTTCGTCGCGCTCCTGATCGCGCTCGGCTTCGAATTCGTCAACGGCTTCCACGACACCGCCAACGCGGTGGCAACCGTGATCTACACCCACTCGCTGCCGGCGGAATTCGCGGTGATGTGGTCCGGCCTGTTCAACTTCCTCGGCGTGTTGACGTCAACCGGCGCCGTGGCGTTCGGCATCGTCTCGCTGCTGCCGGTGGAGCTGATCCTTCAGGTCGGCTCCAGCGCCGGCTTTGCGATGGTGTTCGCGCTGCTGATCGCCGCGATCCTCTGGAACCTCGGCACCTGGGCCTTCGGCCTGCCGGCCTCGTCCTCGCACACGCTGATCGGCTCGATCATCGGCGTCGGCGTCGCCAACGCGCTGATGCGCGGCCGCGACGGCACCTCGGGCGTGGACTGGGGCAAGGCCACCGAAATCGGCTATGCGCTGCTGCTGTCGCCGCTCGTCGGCTTTATCTGCGCCGCCGGCCTGCTGCTTCTGCTCAAGATGATCGTCAAGAACCCGGCGCTCTACGCCGCGCCTGAGGGCCACAAGGCCCCGCCGATCTGGATCCGCGGCCTGCTGATCCTGACCTGCACCGGCGTCAGCTTCGCGCATGGTTCGAACGACGGCCAGAAGGGCATGGGCCTGATCATGCTGATCCTGATCGGCACCGTGCCGACCGCCTATGCGCTCAACCGCGCGCTGCCGGAGTCGCAGGTCGCCCAGTTCCAGAAGGTCTCGGACGCCGCCTCCAAGGTGATCGCGGCCAAGGGCGCCGGCCACGCGATCATCGGCGATCCCCGTCCTGCGGTGACGCAGTACATCACCTCGCACCACATCAGCGAAGGCACCTATCCCTCGCTGTCGGTGCTGGTGAAGGATGTCGGCGACCAGGTCGCCAAGTACGGCTCGCTCAACAAGGTGCCGGCGGAAGTCGTCGGCAACACCCGTAACGACATGTACCTGACCTCGGAAGCGATCCGCTTCCTGATGAAGGACAAGGAAAACGACCTCAACAAGGAAGAGGTCGCGACCTTGAACGCCTACAAGGGCGGGCTCGACAGCGCGACCAAGTTCATCCCGACCTGGGTGAAGGTTGCTGTGGCGATCGCGCTCGGCCTCGGCACCATGGTCGGCTGGAAGCGCATCGTCGTGACCGTCGGCGAGAAGATCGGCAAGACCCACCTGACCTACGCGCAAGGCGCCTCCGCCGAGCTCGTCGCCGCCGCCACCATTGCTGCCGCCGACAATTTCGGCCTGCCGGTGTCGACGACGCATGTGCTGTCGTCAGGCGTCGCGGGCGCGATGGCCGCGAACGGCTCGGGTCTTCAGGTCTCCACCATCAGGAACATGGTGATGGCCTGGGTGCTGACCCTGCCCGTCGCCATCCTGCTGTCGGGCACGCTCTACGTGATCTTCTCGCGCATCTTCTGAGCGGATTGCACCACTCAAACAACAAAGGGCCCGTGCGATGCACGGGCCCTCTTCATTTGTATTCCGAACTCGGCGCTACGACGCCGCCAGCGATTCCTCGACCAGCTTGACCCAGTAGGACGTGCCGTAGACGATCGCCTCGTCGTTGAAATTGTAGGCGGGGTGATGCAGGCCGGCGCTGTCGCCGTTGCCGCAGAAGATGAAGGCGCCCGGGCGCGCTTCCAGCATGTAGGCGAAATCCTCGCCGCCCATCAGCGGCGGCATCTCGTGCACATTGGCATCGCCGGCGACGTGCTTTGCGATGCGCCGCGCCACCTCGGTCTCCGCGGCGTGGTTGTTCACGACGGGATAGTTGCGCTTGTAGTGCAGATCGATCTTGGCGCCGGTGATCTGCGCGACGCCCGCGACCACTTCGTGCACACGCTTCTCGACGAGCTTGCGCACCTCCGGCGACAGCGTGCGGATGGTGCCCCGCAGGGTCGCCGTCTGCGGAATGACGTTGCGGGCGTTGCCGGCGTGGAATTCGCAGATCGAGATCACGGCCGATTCCAGCGGATCGACGCTGCGCGCGACGATCGACTGCAGCGCCGTGATCACCTGCGCGCCGACCAGTACAGAATCGATACATCTGTGCGGACGCGCGGCATGGCCGCCGAGGCCCTCGATATTGATGTCGACCTCGTCGGTCGCCGCCATGATCGGGCCGGGCCGGATCGCGAAGGAGCCGACAGGAATGCCCGGACCATTGTGCATGCCGTAGACCTGCTCGATGCCGAAACGCTCCATCAGGCCGTCCTTGACCATGGCCGCGCCGCCGGCGCCGCCCTCCTCGGCCGGCTGGAAGATCACCACGGCATCGCCGGCGAAGTTGCGGGTCTCGGCGAGATAGCGCGCGGCGCCGAGCAGCATCGCGGTGTGGCCGTCATGGCCGCAGGCGTGCATCTTGCCCGGGGTCTTGGAGGCGTAAGGCAGGTTGGTCTGCTCGTCGACAGGGAGCGCATCCATGTCGGCGCGCATGCCGATCACCTTGAGTCCGTCACCGGCCGGCTTGTTGCCCTTGATCACGCCGACCACGCCGGTCTGGCCGAGGCCGGTCACGACCTCGTCGCAGCCGAACTCGCGCAGGCGGTCCGCAACGAATGCTGCAGTGCGGTGGACGTCGTAGAGAAGCTCGGGATGCTCATGGATGTCCCGGCGCCAGGCCTGAATATCGGGTTGAAGGTCGGCGACGCGGTTCACGATGGGCATGGAGGGGTCTCAAGCTTTGTTGAAAATACAGGACTGTCTACCATGCAAGCACCAGTCCACCCAACTGCCTGACATCGGGGCCTAGCCCTGCCCGCCTGGCATGGCCGGACTTGTGGTCCGCTTGTCTTGGCCCGCCGCGTCTGCCTATTAGGACGGAACGTCAAATGACCATCCGGGTGGAAGCAGAATGCCAAGACGGCTCGAAGGTGAGTTTGATTACATCGTCGTCGGCGCCGGCACGGCCGGCTGCATCCTCGCCAACCGGCTCTCGGCCGCACCCGGGAACCGCGTCCTCATTCTGGAGGCCGGCGGCGACGACAACTGGATCTGGTTCCACATTCCGGTCGGCTATCTCTTCGCGATCGGCAATCCGCGCTCGGACTGGATGTTCAAGACCGAGGCCGAGCCCGGGCTGAACGGCCGCGCGCTCGCTTATCCCAGAGGCAAGGTGATCGGCGGCTGCTCGGCGATCAACGCCATGATCTCGATGCGCGGCCAAGCCGCCGATTACGATCATTGGCGCCAGCTCGGCATGACCGGCTGGGGCTATGACGATGTGCTGCCGCTGTTCAAGCGGCTCGAAGACCATTTCCTCGGCGCGAGCGAGCATCACGGCACTGGCGGCGGCTGGCGCATCGAGGCGCCGCGGCTGTCGTGGGATGTTCTCGACGCCGTCGGCGATGCCGCCGAGGAGATGGGCATCAAGCGCATCCCGGATTTCAACACAGGCGACAACGAAGGCACGAGCTATTTCCACGTCAACCAGAAGCGCGGCCGGCGCTGGTCGTCGGCGCGCGGCTTCCTCAAGCCGGCGCTGAACCGTCAGAACCTGCGGCTCGAGAAGCATGTGCTGGTCGACCGTCTCATCATCGAGCAGGGCCGCGCCGTCGGCGTGCGCTTCATGCAGAACGGCGAGATCATCGAGGCACGCGCGAAACGCGAGGTGGTGCTCTCGGCCGGCTCGATCGGCTCGGTGCAGGTGCTGCACCGCTCCGGCATCGGTCCCGCCGACTGGCTATCGCCGCTCGGCATCGACATCGTCATGGACAAGCCCGGCGTGGGGCGCAATCTGCAGGACCATCTGCAGCAGCGCGCGATTTACAAGGTCGAAGGCGTGCGCACGCTGAACGAGACCTACTACAATTTGTTCCGCCGTGGCCTGATGGGCCTCGATTACGCCTTCCGCCGCCGCGGTCCGCTGACCATGGCGCCGTCTCAGCTCGGCATCTTCACGCGCTCGGATGCGACGCGAGCCCGCGCCAACATCCAATTCCATGTGCAGCCGCTGTCGCTCGACAAGTTCGGCGATCCCCTGCACCGCTTCCCCGCGATCACGGTGAGCGCCTGCAATCTCCAGCCGACCTCGCGCGGCACCGTGCGGCTGCGCTCGGCGAGCCCGGACGAGAAGCCGATCATCGCGCCGAACTATCTGTCGACCGATGACGATCGCCAGGTCAGCGCCGACGCCATCCGCACCACCCGCCGCCTGATGCAGCAGAAGGCGCTCGCAAAGTATCGCCCGAGCGAATACCTGCCCGGCCCCGCCGTCGGCGACGACGATGCCTCGCTCGCCAAGGCCGCCGGCGACATCGGCACCACCATCTTCCATCCCGTCGGCACCGCCAAGATGGGCGCGGTGAGCGATCCCATGGCGGTGGTCGACGAGCGGCTGCGCTTCTACGGCCTCAGCGGCCTTCGCATCGTCGATGCCTCGATCATGCCGACCATCACCTCGGGCAACACCAACACGCCGACCGCAATGATCGCCGAGAAGGGCGCAACGATGATCATGGAGGATGCGAAATAGCATCCGGTCCCCATGATCAATCCGCAGCGCTTTTCCATCGAGCCCGCCGGCGCAGAGATCGCCATGCTGCAATGGGGCGAGAGCGGCAAGCCGCCCGCCCTGCTCGTGCACGGCACCGGTTTCGTCGCCGACGTCTGGGACGAGGTCGCGCGCGAGCTTGCCTCGACCTACACCGTCTACGCACACGACCGCCGCGGCCATGGCGCCAGCCACAAGCCCAGCACCTATCACTTCCTGGATTATGCCGACGACGTCTGCCGGGTGATCGACGCGCTCGGGCTGCGCGATGTCTACGGCATCGGCCACAGCGCGGGCGCGACCGATCTCCTGCTCGCGGCAAAGCTCTTGCCCGGACGTTTCACGCGCCTGTTCGTGATGGAGCCGACCATCATGGACCCGCGCGCGGCGCGCGCCGGCGGATTGGACGAGGACTCTCTGTCCCGCGTGCAAGGCGCGCTGCGCCGTCAGGCGGAATTCGACAGCCTGGACGTCGTCTTCGAGCGCTACCGCGCGGCGCCGGTATTTGCGGATTGGACCGAAACGTCGCTGCGGGCCTATGTGCGCCACGGCTTCGTGCCGCTCGAAGACGGCCGTGCCCGGCTCTGCTGCACGCCCGAGATCGAGTCGGCGATGCTGCGTCCGATCTACGAGGCGATGACGCAGGTCTACGTTGGCGATGCCCGCGGCAATCCGTTTGCCTCGCTCGCCGAGATCGACTGCCCGGTGCGCGTCACGACCGCCGCGAAGTCATGGCCGGTCTACAAGGTGATGGCCGCGCGCGCAGTGTCGCTGATTCCACGCGTCAGCACGCGGGTGTTCGAGGACGCCGGGCATTGCGTCGCGCAGGAAGTGCCGGCGGCCGTGGTGGAAGCGGTGAGAGAGTTTTCAAACTAGGTCCCGTGCCCCGGACGCGGCGCGCCACCATAAGCGCGTTCACGCGCGTCTTCGACGCGCTATGGTGATGCGCTGCTGAGCCGGGGCCCATCCCGCCGCGCACTCCGTGCCGCTTTCTGGGTCCCGGCTCTGCGCAGCAACGCTCCGCGTTGCAGCGCGTCCGGGACAAGAGAGCCACCTCACGAAAACGTCATCGCCTCCGGGAATAAGTCCCTCCCTCCCCCGATCACCTCCCCGAAGCCCAATTCCGGGCGAAGTGGAGACGTGGGATGAGCGGACACGATCACGGAGACGGCGTCAGCCGCCGCAAGGTGCTGGAATGCATGACCTGGGCCGGCACCGGGGTGCTCTGGACGGTCACGGGCGGCGTGCCGCGCTCGCTCGGCATTATTGATTCCGCTGAGGCCGCGACCGCGGCGGCCCCTGGCATGACATTCCTGCAGATCAGCGACAGCCATGTCGGCTTCGACAAGCCGGCCAATCCCAACGCGCTCGGCACGCTGGAAGAAGCCATCAACAAGATCAACACGATGCCGGCAAAACCGTCGTTCATGATCCACACTGGCGACATCACCCACCTGTCCAAGGCCGCCGAGTTCGACAATGCCGATCGCATCATCTCGCAGAGCAAGCTCGACGTGCACTACGTACCCGGCGAGCATGATTTCCTCGATGAAGAAGTGAAGTTCTATCGCGAGCGTTACGGCCGCGGCACCAAGGGGGCGGGCTGGTACTCGTTCGATGCCGGCGGCGTGCACTTCGTCGGCCTCGTCAACGTCGTCGACCTCAAGGCCGGCGGCCTTGGCAACCTCGGCGCCGACCAGCTCGCCTGGCTCGAGGACGACCTGCGCGGCAAGTCGAAATCGACGCCTGTCGTCTTGTTCGCCCATATCCCGCTCTGGACCGTCTATCCGGAATGGGGCTGGGGCACCGAGGACGGCGGCCGCGCGCTGGAGCTCGTGAAGGGCTTTGGCTCGGTCACCGTGCTCAACGGCCACATCCACCAGGTGATGCAGAAGGTCGAGGGCAACGTCACCTTCCACACCGCGCGCTCGACCGCCTTCCCGCAGCCGGCGCCGGGAACCGCTCCCTCGCCCGGTCCGATGAAGGTGGAGGACGCAAAACTCCGCGGCATGCTCGGCGTTGCCAGCATCAACTTCAAGCAGAACGAGCAGCGGCTCGCGATCATCGACACGCCGCTGCAGGGCTAAGGTTGAACGGAAGCTGACAATGAAGACACTCAATCGCCGCGACTTCGGCGTCGACCTCGGTCTCGCTTTGGCCGCGGCCATCCTGCTGCCCGCAACAAGCGCCCGCGCCGACGACATGGAAGTGCATATCGACAATTTCGTGTTCCAGCCGGCCGAGCTCAAGATCAAGGTCGGCACCACCGTGACCTGGACCAACCGGGACGACATCCCCCACACCGTGGTGTCGGCCGGCAAGTTCAGGTCCAAGACCTTGGACACTGACGACAAGTTCTCGTTCACCTTCACCAATGCGGGTGACTACAAGTATTTTTGTTCGCTGCACCCGCACATGACGGGGATGATCAAGGTTGAGTAACAGCTCGAACCAAGGCATCAACGTCTTGCCCGGCCGGTGGTCCCACGCCGGCCGGGCTCGTGTGCCGTCGGTCACACACAGGGACGAAACGAAGCCGCGAACGGAACAAGAGGCAGAGCGAGGAGCGATGCCCGCCAACGACGATTTGCAGAAGGCACAGCGCTTTCGCGAGGCGGCGCTGCCCTATCTCGACGACGTCTACACGCTCGCGCGCTATCTCTTGCGCGACGCCTCCGACGCCGAAGACGCGGTGCAGGAGTGCTACCTGCGTGCGCTGAAGCATTTCGACAGCTATCGCGGGCCGGCGATGAAACCCTGGCTGTTCGCGATTCTGCGCAACGTCTGCAACGCCGAATATGCGCGGCGCGCGCACCGGCCCAGCGCGATCGAGGACACGCCCGGCGCCGCCGACCAGACGCCGATCTGGCAGGAGAGCGAGGCGAGCCCCGAAACCGAAATGCTGCGCAGCCGCGATGCCGGCGCCATCCGCAAGCTGATCGACGCGCTCGCCGAGCCGTTCAAGGAAACATTCGTGCTGCGGGAGATCAACAACCTGTCCTATCGTGAAATCGCCGCGGCCGCCGGCGTGCCCGTCGGCACCGTGATGTCCCGCCTCGCCCGCGCCCGCGCCATGCTGCGCGCGGCCTGGACGGCGGAAGAGGAGCAAGCAAGATGACCTGCGACGAAGCAAAGATCCTGCTTCACGCGCTGCTCGACAACGAGCTCGATGCCGGCAATGCGCGCGAGGTCGAAGCCCATATCGCGGGCTGTCCGGACTGCGCCGCGGAATTCGCCGCACAGCGCGAGATGCAGCGCGTGCTGGCCGAGACCGACCTGCGCTACACCGCGCCCGCAAGCCTGCGCAGCCGCATCGAGGCCTCGCTGCCGCAGCCGCAGCGCCAGCAACCGAGCCGCCGCTCCGTGCTGCGCGGCTTTGCGATGGGCTCGGCTGTCTCCGCGCTCGCCGCCTCGGGCGTCGTCGCCGTGGTGCTGCGCCAGGACGACCAGCAGAGAATCCTGTCGGAGGTCGTCTCCGCGCATCTGCGCTCGCTCCAGGCCGGACACCTGATCGACGTCGTCTCCACCGACCAGCACACCGTGAAGCCGTGGTTCAACGGCAAGCTCGACGTCGCTCCGCCCGTGATCGATCTCACCGCGCAGGGCTTTACGCTGGTCGGCGGCCGGCTCGACTATATCGACGCGCGCGCCATCGGCGCGGTCGTCTACAAGCGCCGGCAGCATGTGATCAATTTGTTCGTGGCGCAAACGTCGAGCATCGAGCACCGGCCACCGAAGACGCAGACCATGCAGGGCTTCAACTGCCGCCGCTGGGGCGAGCGCGGCCTGAACTTCTGGGCCGTCAGCGACATCGGCGCCGACGAGCTCGCCGAGTTCGTCGACAAGTTCGAGGTGGCGATGAGGACGAATGTCGAGGGGTAACAGCCTCGCCTGGCCACCGGCCACATGAGCATTCAACCGTGAGGGGTCTCACGGTCCTCCTGAGCGCGGCGCTGCAGACTGCAGCAATCAAGGAGGACAGAAATGATTCCGCTACTGATTGTCTGCACCAGCCTGCCATCGATGTTCGCCGCCGGCTGCGCCGCATGGCTTGCCCTGAAAGACCGCAAGCAATGGGTGTGGTTCGGCGGCCTCGCCGTACTCGCAGGATTCGCCGGTCTCGTAACCCTGAACCTGATGCATATCTGGCTCTATGCCGGGCGATGCTGAGGCGCCACCAGCGTTGCTCGCGGAAGGGCAGGCTGAAGATGTATCAAGAGCTGATACAAATTCCTTGCGTGTGTATCAGTTCATGATACATTGCTCGCGTGATCAGGACGTTTCGGGACAAAACAACTGAAGCGGTCTTTAACGGCGAAAGCCCCAAGGGCTTTCCGGCCGATCTGGTGAAGGTTGCGCGCCGGAAATTGCGCTATCTTCACGCGGCAGGTGAACTCAGCGACTTGAGGGCACCGCCCGGCAACCGCCTCGAAGCCCTCACGGGCGATCGCAAGGGGCAGCACTCGATCAGAATCAACGACCAGTTCCGGGTGTGCTTCGTTTGGACCGCACAGGGGCCTGCAGAGGTCGAGATCGTGGACTATCACTAGGAGAGCGCGACGATGGCCAAGAAACTCAAGCCCATGCATCCTGGCGAGGTTCTGCGGGAAGAATTTCTGATCCCGCTGAACATGTCCGCCGGCGCTCTCGCCAAGGCATGCGGCCTGCCGCGCACGCGTATCGAGCGGATTGCGAGTGAGCAGACCGGGATCACCGCCGACACTGCCCTTCGGCTTGGCAAGGCGCTGGGCACGACCGCCGAGCTTTGGCTCAATCTTCAGAACGATTACGACATCCAGATCGCCAAACGCGATCTCGGCAAAGCGCTCGACAGCATCGAGACAGTGAACAAGCCGAGGGCGGCCTGATAGATGGTGCCGTACCGCAGATGCCCTTAGTCGAGCGGAGGAAACCGTTCAAACACGGGCAGTTCATGCGCCCGCTCCATCCAGCCAATCCGCTCGGCGACCTGGATGTGCATCACGGCCGGAACGGCATCGGGGTCGTCATAGGTGCCGCTCTGGATGTCGATGATCCCAGGCATCAGGTTCTCGTTGATGTAGAACAGTCCCGTGCCGCAATCGGCGCAGAAGTGCCGCCGTCCATGCTCGGAGGAATGATAGATCCTGGGCTGGCCGCGCACCACCTTGACCGCGTCGCGCGGATACATCGCCCAGCCGACCATCGGTGCGCCGGAGTGGCGACGGCAATCCGTGCAATGGCAGAGCGCGTGCACCATCGTGTCGCCGTTCACTTCATAGCGGATCGCGCCGCAATGACAGCCGCCAGTCACAGGCATGTGCTCACTCCTCTCCCGGTCAGGTCAATGCCGGGAAAGTAAGTGCCGATTTGGAGTTTCAGGAGGCGGGCTGCTTCAGCAGGTCGCACGTCGCGACACCACGCCGCGGCGAAGGCCTCAGGCCGACCGCCGCACCGCGTTGTCCACCAGCGTCTTGCCGAGCGACCAGATCGCGCCGGGGACCTTGTGGCTGCCGGCGATGACGTCGTCGAACGCCTTCTCGATCCAGCTGCAGTCTTCCTCGGTGATGGTGAGCGGCGGCAGCAGCTTGATGGTGTGGCTGCCGTGACCGGCGACCTGCGTCAGGATCTTGTGATCCTTGAACAGCGGCACGGTGATGAGCTGGCAGAACAGGCCCTTGTTGGCAGCCTCCAGCACGTTCCACGACGCACGCAGGCGGAGCGACTTCGGCGGACCGAACTCGACGCCGATCATCAGGCCCTTGCCGCGGACTTCCTTCATCAGCTCGTAGCCGGGCACCATGCGCGTCAGCGCGAGGCGCAGCTCGGCGCCGCGCTTGGCGGCGGACTCGATCAGCTTCTCGGATTCCATGACGTCGAGCGTGGCGATGCCCGCGGCCATCGCGAGGTCGTTCTTCGAGAAGGTCGAGCCGTGCACGACCGCGCGGTCCATCTGGTTGAAGATCTTGTCGAAGATGCTCTTGCGCGTCAGCACCGCGCCGACCGGCACGTGGCCGCCGGACAGCGACTTCGACAGCAGCACCATGTCGGGCTCGACGTTCCAGTGCTCGACCGCCAGGAAGCGGCCGGTGCGGCCCATGCCGGTCTGGATCTCGTCGGCGACGAACAGCGTGCCGTATTTCTTGCAGAGCGCGGCCGCGCCCGGCAGGAATTCGTCGGTGGGCATGTTGACGCCCTTGCCCTGGATCGGCTCGACGACGAACGCTGCGACCTCGCGCGAGGCCAGCGCCTTTTCCAGCGCGGCCAGGTCGTTGAACGGAATCGAGGTGCAGCCCGGCAGCAGCGGCTCGAAGCCGGTGCGGAAGTTCGAATCACCGGTCAGCGACAGCGCACCATAGGTCAGGCCGTGATAGCCGTGGGCGCAGTAGACGATGCCGGGACGCCCCGTCGCGCCTCGCGCGAACTTGATCGCGGCCTCGACGCATTCGGCGCCGGAATTGGCGAAGAACGCCTTGTCCAGATACGGGACGTATTTCAGCAGGCGCTCGGCCAGCACGCCGGCGAGCGTCGAGACGTCGAACTGGACGAGATTCGGCAGGTCGGCGTCGAGCACGCTCTTGAGCGCCTCGCGCATCACCGGATGGTTGCGCCCGATCGCAAACACGCCAAAGCCGGACAGCAGGTCGAGATAGCGCGCGCCCTCGCGGTCGTAGAGGTACTGCCCCTGCCCCTTCTGGAAGCCGACATCGTAACCGATGGTCTTCAGGACCCGGACGAACTGCTCGTTCAGATACCGATTATGCAGGGTGCTGCGCTGGGCCTGCCGGTCCGCGAACAGCTGAGACATGTCTGGATTTGGACTGTGCATCCGCTACATACTTCGGTTGAGGGCCGTCTCGTCAACTGAAAACGGACCGTTGACTGAAAACGGTCAGTGCGGCCTTTTGCCCTTTTTCGGACCATCTTCGCAAGCACAGCTTTAGACCATGTTGCACTGCCAAGGAACTATCATGCGTTTAGCCCTTTACACCGGACTAATACTGGCTGGTGGTTACACCTGCCTGACTCCCGCCCTCGCCGCCGATCCGACCGGCGACTGGCGGGTCGCCGACGGCGTCGCCAATATCCGTGTCGCCCAATGCAATGGCAGCATGTGGGGTGCCGTTTCCTGGGAGAAACAGCCCGGCGGCCGCGATGAAAACAATCCCGACGCGTCGAAAAAGACCAGACCGACACTCGGCATGGCGACCCTGATCGACATGAAGAAAAAGCCCGGCGCCGATCTGTGGGAAGGACAGGTCTACAACGCCAAGGACGGCCAGCTCTACAGTGCGACCATCACGCCGATTGGTTCCGATCAGCTCGAAATCAAGGGCTGCGTGATGGGCTTCCTGTGCGGTGGCGAGACCTGGACCCGGGTCAGCCCGCCGATTCCCTTGAGCACCGCCAATGCCATGGCCAAGGGCGCGCCGAAGTCCGGCGCGGCGCCAAAACCGCAGGCTGCAGCGCCCCAAGCCACCGCTCAGGCTACGACCGGCGCCACCGCGCCTGCGCCCGCAGCCCCGAAGGCCGCCGGCGCAGCCAAGCCCGGTCAGAAGAGCGCCGCCGACCCCGTCGGCGACATCTGCCTACTCCCGGAGATTGCGGGGTTTGCCCATTAGGGCGGGCTGAAACAGCAGCACAGCGGCAAGCGTCGTCACCAGCGAGAGTGCGAGCAGCTTGCCCATGCTGGACGTACCGGGATGGCTCGATAGCCACAGGCTGCCGAACGCAGTTGCCGTCGTCAGCGCACTGAAAAAGATCGCGCGCGTCAGGCTGGTCTGAAGCAGGTTTGTTCTGCCAGAGCGCCAGGCCACGACATAATAGATCTTGAAGGCGACGCCGACGCCGAGCAGCAGCGGAAACGCGACGATATTGGCGAAGTTGAGCGGCAGGCCGATCAGCACGCAGATCTCGAGCGTGACCGCACCGGCCACCAGCAACGGCACCAGCGTCATCAGCACGTCCACGAAGCGGCGCAGCGTGATCCACAGCAGGAGACCGATCACCAAGAGCGCGTAGATGCCGGCGTGAATGAACGCCTTCACCACGGTGTCACCGGATTTCAGGATCGAGACCGGGCCGCCGATCGCGGTCGGCTCGGCCGCGAGCACCGCCGCCGCAAATCTGCGCAACGTGTCGTTGTCGTTGGGATCGCCCTTGGGCAGCGCCTCGACGCGGATGATGCCGTCCTTGCTCTTCCAGGCGTTGACCAGATCGGGCGGCAACGAGCTCAGGGTGACGGGACCTGCCTGCAACGCGTTCCTGAGCTGGTCGAACACGATCTTCATCGGCGTGACGAACACGTCCTGCGCCTTGTTGCGCGTGGCCTCGTCGCCATTGGCGAGCTTCTCGAGTGCATCCGCCAGCCTGCGCGAGGCAATCGCGCCCGGGCCCTTCGCGTCACCGGCGGTCCGGCGCAGATTCTCCACCGAGGATTTCAGCGCCTCGACGTTTTCCTGGTCGGTCGGCGCCGCGTCGATCTGGTCGGGGTTGAGCGCGGGATTGAGCACCTTGGCGCCCTGCGCGATCAGCTTCAGCTTCGGCGCCTGGTCCTGCGGCACGAAGCTGTCGAGCGACATCACCCGCAGCACCTCGGGCACCTTCTCCAGCTTCGCCTCGACCTGTCTTGCCTGCTCCTCCGACGTGGTCATCACATTGATGGCATTGGCGCCGGTGTTCGGATCCTTGCGCAGGTCGAGGAAGGTCGCGATCGACTCGGCCTTCGGGTTGCGCAGGTTCATCGGGTTGAAGTCGAACTTCATGAAATAGAGCAGCGGCAGGCCGGCGAGCGCCAACAGCAGGGTGCCGCCCACGACCAGCACGCGGTGCTTCTCGAGGAAGTGATCGAGCGGCGCCAGGAAGGCGTAACCGACCGGCTCCTTCTCGCCGGGCGGGTTGAGCAGCTTGAGCATGGCCGGCAGAACGGTGATCGACGAGATGAACGCCACCAGCATGCCGACGCCGGCGATCTGGCCGAGCTCCGCGATGCCCTTGTAGTCGGTCGGCATGAAGCAGAGGAAGCCGGCCGCGGTCGCCATCGCCGCGAGCGACAGCGGCACCGCCGAGCGCTTCGCCGCCAGCACCAGCGCCCCCGAAAGGTCGTTGTGCTTGAAGCGCTCCGAACGATAGCGAACGCTGTACTGGATGCCGAAATCGACGCCGAGGCCGACGAACAGCACGGCGAACGCGATCGACAGCAAATTGAAGGATCCGACCATCATCAGGCCGGCGGCCGTCGTGATCGCAAGGCCGACGAAGAGATTGATGAACACGGCGAAGATGATCTTCGCCGAATGCAGCGCCAGCCACAGGATGAGCAGCACGACCAGGACGGTGCCGACGCCGTTGACGACGGCGCCCTCCTGGACGGTGGCGTATTCCTCGTTGGCGATCGGGACCGGGCCGGTCAGCCGCACGCGCGCCTGGTATTTGGTCGCAAAATCCAGATCGACGGCGGCCTTGCGGATCGCGTCGGTGGCGCCCTTGCCGGGCTCCAGCGCGTTGTAGTCGAGGATCGGCTTGAACTCGATGAAGGCGCGCTTGTCGGCGTCGGAGAGCGGCTCGTCGCTGACGAGCTCGCGCCAGGAGAAGCTGGCATTGCCCTTGTTGAGCACGGTCTCGACCGTCTGCGCGATCATGTTGAAGGGCCGCGCGGTATTGTCGAGCTTAACCTGGCCGCGCTTGACGCCGGCAAGCCCGGTCTCCAGCGCGCCGGTCAGCCCGCGGATCGAGGGATCGCCCGCCATGATCTCGATCAGGGGCGCAGCGGCTTCGAACTGGCTGGTGGCTTTGGCAACTTCCTCGGTCGGCAGGAACAGCAAGCCGTTCTTCTCGAAGAACTCGCCCGTGCCGAGCTGCTGCATCGACTGGAAGTTGGTCTTGTCGTCCTTCAGCTTGGAAAACAGCGCGTCCGCAGCCGCGGTCGCCATCTCCGGTGTCTTCGCCTCGACGACCGCCGTGATCGTCGCATCGCGGTCGAAGGCGCGGTCGAACTGCTGGTCGCGCTGGCGCCAGTCCAGATTTTGGGCAATCAGCGAATTGATGTCGGTGTTGATGGCGAAGTGCCGGGACGCGTAATAGCCCGCGCCCACCGACAGCAGGAGCCCGAGAACGACGACGAGGGAGGCAAACCGGGTGCAGGCCCTGACGATGGCAACGACGACGCTTTGCAGCACTTCTTTTCTTTCTGCGGTTAACAGCTTGCCGGAAACGCCCGCTGTTTATCGGAGTTCCCGGGCGAAACCTATTGCTGTTTTGAGTGGCTCTCGCCGCAAGAAGGTTCGAGGTAAACGGCGGGAGACCGTAGCAAAATCATGCGGGGCGGTCGGTATAGCCGGGGAGTTGAGGCGGGAAAGTGGCGATGCAGTGAGCACAAATGTCGCCATTTTGCCCAGAGCCATTACTGTATTATAATACCCTGAAATTGAACCAGCACGGAACCCGGTTTCATCGCACCTTTCCTTTTTGCCGATTTTTTGACACAAAGTGCTGTGCCTCCATGCGCCGGGCCCAGTTGGGGTGGGCGGTTACCGCGTGCGCGAGGCCGATGGTGCGGTTATTGCAACTCATTGGCAGTGCCGGGGTGCCGCCGGGGACTTTACGAAGCGGATTGGTGCAACTTGCGTGATGGGCGTCCCATGGAAGTTTATCTAGCGCAACCGCGCGGCTTTTGCGCGGGCGTGGTGCGTGCGATCGAGATCGTGGAACGGGCGCTGGAGAAGTACGGCCCGCCCGTCTACGTGCGCCATGAGATCGTACACAACAAATACGTGGTCGAAAGCCTGAAGAACAAAGGCGCCATCTTCGTCGAGGAGCTGTCCGAGGTTCCGCCGAAGGCCGTGACCGTTTTCAGCGCCCATGGCGTCGCCCGCAGCGTCGAGGAAGAGGCCGCCGCGCGCGACCTTCCGGTGCTCAATGCCACCTGCCCGCTGGTCACGAAAGTTCACAATCAGGGGAAGCGCTACATCACCAGGGGCCGCACTTTGGTCCTGATCGGCCATGCCGGCCACCCCGAGGTCGAGGGCACGATGGGCCAGGTTCCCGCCCCCGTGCTGCTTGTTCAAAGCGTTGAAGAGGTTAACGCCCTGACGCTGCCGGCGGATACGCCAGTGGCCTACATCACCCAGACCACCCTGTCGGTGGATGACACAAGGGACATCATTTCGGCCCTGCAGGCCCGCTTTACAGATATTCAAGGTCCGGATATCCGGGATATCTGCTATGCGACACAGAACCGCCAATCTGCGGTAAGGGACTTGAGCAAGCTGGTCGACGTGATCTTGGTGGTGGGCGCTGCCAATAGCTCGAATTCGAACCGGCTCCGCGAAATCGGCACTGAAGCCGGCGTCGCGAGTTATCTGATTGCCGATGGCAGCGAGCTCAATCCGGAGTGGTTGAAAGATGCCAGGACCGTCGGCGTCACGGCCGGCGCCTCGGCGCCCGAGGTGCTCGTGGATGACGTGATCGAAGCGATGCGGAGAATCGGACCGGTCAAGGTCTCGGTGCTCCCGGGTCGCGAGGAAAACATCGAATTCAGGCTTCCGGCCCAATTGGCTGCGAGCTGACCCACCCGAATTCCAAGCCCAGAAAGAAACTTGTAATGGCTATCCCCTTCTTCAAGGAAATGCGTATCGGCGGCTATTTGCTCAAGCAGAAACTGCTTGGCCGCAAACGCTATCCGCTCGTGCTGATGCTGGAGCCGCTGTTTCGCTGCAACCTCGCCTGCGTCGGCTGCGGC
Organism: Bradyrhizobium sp.; assembly: GCF_035935975.1. Lineage (GTDB taxonomy): Bacteria > Pseudomonadota > Alphaproteobacteria > Rhizobiales > Xanthobacteraceae > Bradyrhizobium. The sequence goes on along the minus strand of NZ_DASYWN010000030.1, from coordinate 72,046 downwards.
AAGATCGATTATCCGGATGCTATCCTCAACCGCCGCATGACCGCCCAGGAGTGCTGGGACGCGGCCGACGAGTGCGGCGCGCCGATGGTGGCGATTCCCGGCGGCGAGCCGCTGATCCACAAGGAGATCGGCGAGATCGTGCGCGGCCTCGTGGAGCGCAAGAAGTTCGTCTCGCTCTGCACCAACGCGCTGCTGCTCGAGAAGAAGCTCGACCTGTTCGAGCCCTCCCCGTATTTGTTCTTCTCCGTCCATCTCGACGGCCTGAAGGACCATCACGACAAGGCCGTGTCGCAGAAGGGCGTGTTCGACCGCGCCGTCTCCGCGATCAAGGCGGCCAAGGCGCGCGGCTTCACCGTCAACGTCAACGCCACCATCTTCGACGGCCACCCGGCCGAGGAGATCGCGAAGTTCTTGGACCTCACCGTCGAGCTCGGTGTCGGCGTCTCGATGTCGCCGGGCTACGCCTATGAGCGCGCGCCGGACCAGGAGCACTTCCTGAACCGCACCAAGACCAAGAAGCTGTTCCGCGACGTCTTCGCGATGGGCAAGGGCAAGAAGTGGAACTTCATGCATTCCGGCCTGTTCCTCGACTTCCTCGCCGGCAACCAGGAATACGAGTGCACGCCGTGGGGCATGCCCGCGCGCAACATCTTCGGCTGGCAGAAACCCTGCTATTTGCTCGGTGAAGGCTATGCGAAGACCTTCAAGGAGCTGATGGACACCACCGACTGGGAGACCTACGGCACCGGCAAGTACGAGAAGTGCGCCGACTGTATGGCCCATTGCGGCTACGAGCCGACGGCCGCGACCGCCGCGCTCAACAACCCGCTGAAGGCGATGTGGGTGTCGCTGCGCGGCATCAAGACCTCTGGTCCCATGGCGCCGGAGATCGACATGTCGAAGCAGCGCCCGGCGCAGTACATCTTCTCGGAGCAGGTCCAGAAGAAGCTGTCGGAGATCCGCAAGGACGAAGCCGAGGCCGCTCAGGCGAAGGCCGCACGGAAGGCTTCGACGGCTGCGTAAGCAGACGACCTTGTAGCCCGGATGGAGCGAAGCGAAATCCGGGACAGTCTCTCCGCGTTGCAAGGCCCGGGATTGCGCTGCGCTCGATCCGGATTACGACATCAAACAAAAAAGGCCCGGTCGCACGACCGGGCCTTTTCTTTTGTCAGTTCGAGCAACCTGCTCAGATCGTCTCCGACACCAGCGCCTCGCTCTCCACGAGCTCGGTGCCGATCAGATAGTCGCGGCAGCCGCGCAAGCTACGGAGCGCGCGGTTGAAGTCGATGCCGGTCGAGACCAGCGCATGCAGCGTCGCCGGATTGCGGACGATGCCGCGCAGCACGGCGGCGAGGTCGATCTGGCCGTTCGGCTTGATCGCCGCGCGGGCGAGCGCCGGCAGCGCGCGGTGGGCGGGATCGCTGATGACACGGACCGCGGCGAAGGGCAGCCCGGCCTCGGCGGCGTAGGCGGCCGCGATATGGCTTTCCATGTCGACGGCGGCAGCCCCGGTCTCGGAATGCAGCGCCGCCTTGCAGGACCGGCCCGTGACCACTTCCTCGGCACCGGCGAGGCTGCTGCGCACAACGCGGCGGCGGCCCGAGGTCAGACGGTCGATCAGGTCGTCGCCGAGCGACAGGTCAGCGGCCCAGCGGGTGTCGCCGGCCAGCACCTCGGTGGCCAGCACGACATCGCCGGAGCGCAGGGTCGGGTCGAGCCCGCCGGCCACGCCGAACGAGATGACGCCGCGAATCGTTTCGGGGTCCACCACGGTGAGCAGGGCCCGCAACTGGGTCGGGCTGCTGGACGAGCAGATAACGGCCATTCCCGGCCCGGCCGCGATACGGGCCTCCTGAACCAGTCCAGTCACGATCAAGATCGGCCGCGGATCAATCGCATTGCCCGCGGTAAGATAGTCCCCCGTCCCCAAAGTCACATTCCGACCCCTACCACCCTGCTGTTGGTGTTCCGCAAGTTCCGGTACCGCGCCAGCGCCCACAGCGGAAAGAACTTCGGGTAACCGTGATACCGGAGATAGAATACACGAGGAAAGCCTGTGGCGGTGTACCGTTGCTCGTCCCACAGTCCTTTTTTGTTCTGTGTTGCAATCAGGTACTCCACCCCGCGGGCGACGGCCGGGTGATCAACCTCGCCTGCGGCCATCAGGGCAAGCAAGGCCCATGCCGTCTGAGAGGCGGTCGAGGGAGCGGCCTCCCAGCCCTTGTAGTCCAGCCGGTAGCTGACGGCGTCCTCGCCCCAGCCGCCGTCCTCGTTCTGGATCGAGGCCAGCCAGCCGGCGGCTTTCCGCATCATGGGGTCCTTGTGGTCCACTCCGGCCATATTGAGGGCGCAGAGCACCGACCAGGTTCCATAGATGAAGTTCATGCCCCAGCGGCCGTACCAGGACCCTTCCGGGTGCTGGGTCTTGCGGAGGTAGGCAACGCCATCGGCGACGTGCTTGCTGGTCTTCTCGGTCTCGCCGAGTTGGGCCAGCATCGAGATGCAGCGCGCGGTGACGTCCTCGGTCGGCGGATCGAGCAGCGCGCCGTGGTCCGAGAACGGGATGTTGTTGAGGTAATATTCGAGGTTGTTGACGTCGAAGGCGGCCCAGCCGCCGTCGTCGCTCTGCATGCCCTCGATCCACTCCCGGCCGCGGTCGATCGCGGCGTCATAGCCGGTCGCACCGTGCTCGCGGCGCATGCGGTCCATCGACATCACCACGACAGCGGTGTCGTCGAGGTCGGGGTAATGAGCGTTGTTGTACTGGAACGCCCAGCCGCCCGGGCGCACGTCGGGCCGCTTCACCGCCCAGTCGCCCTTTACCTCGAGCTCCTGCTTCGGGATCAGCCAGTCGAGACCGCGCTTGGCGGCCGGCACGGCCTGCGCATCGCCGGCCTCCAGCAGCGCGTGTGCGGTCAGCGTCGTGTCCCACACCGGCGAGACGCAGGGTTGGCAGTAGGCCTCGTCGTCCTTGATCACGAGCAGCTTGTCGATGCCGCGGCGCGTGATCGCACGCGGCGGGAAGTTCTCGTCCTTGCCGAGCGCGTCATACATCATGACGATGTTGGCCATCGGCGGATAGATCGCGCCCATGCCGTCCTCGCCGTTGAGCCGCTCCTCGGTGAAGGCGAGCGCGGCGTCGATCGCGCGCTTGCGCAGGCTCTTCGGGAACATCGGCTCGATCACGCGCAGGATCGCATCGAGCGAACGAAACAGCAGGAACCAGGCCATGCTCTGATGCGGCGCCTTCGCGGTCATGCCGATCGAGCGCGGATCCTGCAGGAACAGCTCGTCGATGCCGACGCCCTTCGGATTCCGCGCGCGCGGCTTCAGCGCGGCGATCACCATCAGCGGCACCATGGTGGTGCGCGCCCAGTAGGAAATCTTGTTGAGGTGGAACGGCGACCAGAACGGCAGCAGCACGATCTCGATCGGCAGCACCGGCACCGCGCGCCAGGTCACGACGCCGAAGGTGGCGAGCAGGAAGCGGGTGAAGACGTTGCTGTTGATCGCGCCGCCGCGGGCGTGGATCGCTTCGCGCGCCCGCACCATGTGCGGCGCGTCGACGGAATCGCCGATCATCTTGAGCGCGAAGTAGGCCTTCACGCTGGCGCTCATGTCGAACTCGCCGTCATGCACCAGCGGCCAGCCGCCATGGGCGCCCTGGACGCGACGCAGATAGTTGCCGATCTTGGCCTCGAGCGCGGTGTCGACCGGCTCTGCGAGATAATGGCGCAGCAAAATGTATTCGGCCGGAATGGTGCAATCGGCCTCGAGCTCGAACACCCAATGGCCGTCGGGTTGCTGGAAGCCGAGGACGCCTTCCCTCGCCGAAGCAATGCTCGATTCCAGCATCTCTGAGTCCGGGGCTTCGCGGCTGATCGCGTTCACGGAATCCATGTCGCTCGATTGCTCCGATAGTCGATTGAAATTGACCGGGACAATTGCCCGTCAGGGCCGCTTTTCAGGATCCTTTGGCGGCCAAAACCAGATCGGCGGCACGATCACCCGACCGGACCGATCCCTCGATGGTTGCAGGCAATCCCGTAGCAGTCCAATCGCCTGCGAGAAACAGGTTTTTCAGCGCAGTGACCGGCCCCGGACGCAGGGCATTCTGCGCCGGCGTTGCCGCAAATGTGGCACGGCGCTCGCGCACGATCTGCCAGGGCGGCAGCTCGCCGGACACGCCGCCGGCCTCGCAGACGTCGTTCCAGATCGCCTGCGCAAGCTCCTCGCGCGGCATATCGACGAGACGATCGCCATTGCTGATGGTGACGGACAGCCGGTTCGGGAACGCGAACAACCATTCCACGACGCCGCCGATCACGCCGAGGATCGGCGCCGAGCCCGGCGGCGGCTCGAAGCGGAAATGGGCATTCACGATGGCGCGGAATTCGGTCGGCGTCTTCAGGCCGGGCAACAAGCTGGACGCAGCGCGCGGCGGCACCGCCATCACGACGACGTCGCCCTCACCCAGCTGGATCACATCCTCGCCGCCGAAATTCAGCGCGCTCGCCTTGCCGTCGCCGGTCACGAACGAGCGCAGCTCGTGGCCGAGCTGAACCGTGTGGCCGCGTTCCTGCAGGAACTTCACCGCGGGCTCGATCAGCACGGCGCTGAGGCCGTCGCGCGCGATCAGGGGACGGCAGGCCTGCCCGCCGGCCAGCAGCGTCTCGCGCACGATCGCACCGGCAAGCCCGGCCGAGCCCTCGGGCGGATCGACGTTGAGCGCCGCCAGCAGCAGCGGCTGCACCAGGCGCTGATAGAGCACGCCTTCGCAAGGAATGGACTTGCCGACCAGCGTCTCCTCCGACGCCCAGATCAGCGGCGCCAGCTTGAGATAATCGGTGAGCCCGGTGTCGGGCACGCGGCGGCTTTCGTCGAGCACCCAGGTCGGCAGCCGGCCGGTGCCGAGATCGATCTGCCAGCGCTGCCCGGTCTTGATGTCGACGAACGGAAACTGCGCGCTCTCGGGGCCGACGAGGCCCGCCTCGGTGCCGATCGAGCGCGCATAGGCGCGCGCGTGGCTGTTGCCCGACAGCAGCAGATGATTGCCGTTGTCGATGGTGAGATTGGTGGCGCCGTCGAAATAGGAACGGCAGCGGCCGCCGGCCTGGTGCGTCGCCTCATGCACGGCGACCTTGAAGCCGGCATTGGCGAGCCGCACGGCGGCAGAGAGGCCGGAAATTCCGGCGCCGATGATGTGAGCTGTCTTTTGCATCAGATGAAAGCGTAACGGAGCAGGATCAGGATGCGCGTGACCTTCGACACACGCACCGGCTCGCGCGGCGCGTTGAAACCGCGCGCGATCAGGAGGTCCAGAATGGAGTGGTAGTATTTCGACATGATCCGCGGCGCGCGCACAGCGCGACGCTTGTTGCGGTTCATGATCTCGTCCGACTTCTCGAAATGCGCCTTCGCGCGCTGCGTCAGCGGCACGCAGACCTTCGGCAACGCACGTTCGGCGATGACGCGGTTCGGATCGTTGGAGGTGATGCCGGCATGCAGCAGCGCCTCGCGCGGCAGATAAAGCCGGCCAAGGCCCGCGTCCTCGTCGATGTCGCGCAGGATGTTGGTGAGCTGCAGCGCGCGGCCGAGATGGTAGGCGAGCAGAATGCCGTCCTCTTCCGGCAGGCCGAACACCCGCACCGACAGCCGTCCGACGGCGCTGGCGACACGGTCGCAATAGAGATCCAGCGTCGCCATGTCGGGCGCGCGGATGTCCTGCGGCACGTCCATTTCCATGCCGTCGACGATGGCGAGGAAATCCTCGCGCTTCAGACCAAAGGTCTTCACCGAGGCGACGTAATCCTTCAGCCGCGGCGGCGGATTGCCCTGGTAGAGCGCGTCGATGTCGTTGCGCCACGCCTGAAGCGCGGCGAGGCGCTCGTCGCGCGGACCGTCGGAATCGGCGATGTCGTCGACCTGGCGGCAGAAGCTGTAGATCTGGAACATGGCTTCGCGCTGGTCATGCGGCAGGATCCGCATCGCAGCGTAGAAGGAGCTGTTCGATGCGGTCGAGCCGTAATTGGCGCTGGGCGAGGTCGCCTCAAGCGTCATGTGCAGTCCCCGGTCTGGAAATGGCCTTGCGTCCGATCGCGCGACGGCCGACTTCGCCGATCATGCCGGCGAGGCTGAAAGTGAGAAGCTCGAACTTGTTCAGATGCACGCGCTCGCGCAAGGGATCGCGCACCTTGAGCAGGCGCACGATGCGGTCGGCATAGGCCTGGATCACCGCGACGTCGACGCCGAGACGGAAGTCCCGGATCTCCGCGCTCAGCGACCTGCCCTCGTCGAGCAGCGCTGCGTTGCGCACGGCGAGACCTTGCAGGCAAGCTAGCATTTCCGGCGGCGACTGCGTCAGCCCGAGCTGCTCGACCGAGGCGCCGCTCGCGGCCAGCGCATCGCGCGGCAGATAGACGCGGTTGAGCTCGCGGAAATCCTTGCCGCAATCCTGCAGATGATTGTTGATCTGGAGCGCTGCGCAGAGCGCATCCGACGCGGCCCAGGTCGAGGTGCTCTCGCCGTGGACGTCGAGCATGAAGCGGCCGACCGGCATCGCCGAGTAGCGGCAATAGTGGATGACCTCGTCCCAGTTCTCGTAGCGCAGCTTGGTCACGTCCATGCGGAACGCGATCAGCACGTCGAGCGCATGGCGCGGCGCCATGCCGCGCTCGGCCAGCGCACCACGCAGGGCGACCGCCTCGGCCTGGGTGTCGCCCTTGCCGAGCAGTTCCGCCTCGAGCAGGTCGAGATAGCGAAGCTTCTCGTCTGCCGGCAGGCTCGCATGGTCGGCGATGTCGTCGGCGGTGCGCACGAAATTGTAATAGGCCAGGATCAGCGCGCGATGACGCGGATGAATGATCCAGGACGCGACGGGAAAATTCTCGTCGCGGTCACCTTTGCCGGATCGCAATTCGCTCGCAGAGGTCATCGAGGGCTGGTTTACAATCGTTTGGACAGGAAGGGGTTTTTCGCTCGCGCGGGCTCATGCCGGCGATGCCGCCGCGGCCCCCCATATAGGGGAATACGGCCACAAAACCAATCCTGTCTCTCGATGGCAGCCCCGCGGATCCGGCCGGAAAAGGCGGCCCCGGGGCCGCCCTTGTGGGCCAGTGGCCGAGCTTACTGGTTGTGGTTCTTCAGGACCTGGTCGCAGGCCTGCGAGATCTTGGCCCGGTTTTCCTTGAGGCAGGCGAGGATCGTGAAATCGCCCTGGTCGATGACCGGACGGCAGAACTTCTGCACATCGCGGGTGCAGGCCTTCTGCTCGGCGTCCGTGCCGCGTCCTGCCTGGGCGAAGGCCGCCGTCGTCGAAAGGGTCGACAGCAGGGTGAGAGCGACGAGAAGCTTACGCATTGTATTCCTTCATTCTGACGGCAGAATCGCACCAATCCCGGACTGCACAGGGCGGCCGGCGGGGCCGGATTGTTCTGATGGCAAGTGCCGCGGAAGTAGCGGCCTCGGAGAAGGCACAAGCACTGGCAAATGCGGCCAAATTGGCGCCGCGCCCACCAAATCAGGTCTTCCCTGTCCCTTCATTGGCAGATGTAAGGGGTTGATACTACGTCATAATTCACGCATCGCGCATTTTACTGCGCGCCTGTTGCAGCGCTGCATCTCCTTGCCCCGCCATTTCGGCCGGAAACACACCGAAACACGGCAAATCGCGCGCATCAGTTCCGCCGCAGGCCCCGCATGAATGGCCATCTCTGGCCGTGCGGCGTTGAACCTGACACTGGCTCGGAACACTAAACCTTCGATGTGGCGAGACGTCCTTCATCTTGCGCGGACGTCGTTCCAAAACGGGATATTTGTGATGAAATTCTTTGGGCGATCTGGACTGGCGATCAAGGCGGCCGGCATTGGGGCTGCGCTGCTCTTCTCAGTTACGGCAAGCCACGCTCAGTCGTCCGGACCGTTTGCCGGGTTCGACGGCGCGTGGACCGGCACCGGCACGGTGTCGCTGTCCGACGGCTCCACCGAACGCATCCGCTGCAAGGCGGACTACAAGGTCGCCGGCAGCGGCCTCAACCTGAAGCAGGCCCTCCACTGCGCCTCCGACAGCTACAAGTTCGACCTCACCAGCGACGTGACGAGCCAGGGCGAGCGGATCTCCGGCAACTGGAGCGAGTCCAACCGCAACATCTTCGGCAATCTGCAGGGCACCGCCGGCGGCGGCCAGATCGACGTGTTCGTCGAGGCCAACGGCTTTGCCGCCAACCTGTCGCTGCGCACCAACGGCACCAAGCAGACGGTGCAGATCAGCTCCAAGGGCGAGATCCGCGGCGTCAACATCACGATGACGAAGGGCTGATCGCCCTTCCCGCCTCGAAAGGACGCGCCCTCGGTTCTCGCGAGCCGGGGGCTTTTTACTGACATGGACCATCTGCGCAGACAATTGCTCAAAGCCGTCGGACTCTTCGCCGCCAGCCGGGCGTGGGCCGACGATCAACCGTCAATCCAGCGGGGGACGGACATGCAGCCTTCGTCAGTGAAGCCGCGCCACGTGCTCTGCTTTCTCGGCAGGAACGACAGCCTGCTGCATCCGCCGAAGGCGGTGGCGAAGACGATCGCCGATTTCAACTTCGAGATCGATCGCACCTATTCGCAAGCCAAACCCGATCCGCACATGGAGCGGTCGTTCGGCGTGTGCTGGGACCGTGTCTTTCCCAACGCATGGACCGCCGCCGACGAAGCGGCCGTGGCCAGCCACAAAGCGGTGCTCTACGTGCTGAGCCCGCCGCTGGAGCAGCCAAAATCGGTCGCCTATTCGGCGGCGGCCCTGCGCATCGTCGAAGAGATGATCGAGGCCGGCGCCACCGCCGTGAAGGGCGAGAGCGCGGGCGTCGCCCATGGCCTCAAGCGATGGATGCAACTGGCCGGTGAATGCAAGGCGGCCGCGCAGACCAACCAGGGCCTTGCCGTCACGACAGCGATGAGCCGGACCTGCCGCCTCGCCTTCGCCAAGCGTCCGCTGGGCGGCGACAGCTACAACGAAAGCGTCGGCTTCCACTTGGTCGGACTGCCGGATGTCTATGTCGCAAAATCGCGCGGCAGCGATCGGGACGCGGTCAAGCTGATGGACGAGATCGCGGACGCGATGGCCGAGCGCGGGATCGAGGCGACGCTGCGCGACCGCAAGCTCACGCTCTCGCGCGAACAGGACTACGCCGAGGACGATTTCAAGTTCAATCCGTACGGGATCATCCGCGTCGGGGCGTGAGCGCGGATCAGTCCTTTCGCGCGACGCATTCGCAGCGGCACCGGAAATACACCGCGTCCGGATCGGCTCCCCAGGCCTCCCATCCCGCAAGCGCAAGCTGAATCTCGCGATCCGTAGCGAGCCCCTTGCCGACCAGCAGCGGCCCGAGACCGAGCAGGCTTCGCCTGGCATCGGCGACGGCCTCGCTGCGGCTCGCAGCATCGGCACTGTGGTTGATGTAGCTGGCGCCGGCCCAAACCGGCGTGAAGCCGTGCGCGCGAAGGATGGAGCTCTGCCGGCGACCGAAGCGAAGCGCGGCCGGATCGTCGTGCTCGTACCAGCGCTGCCAGAGATCGAGCGCGAGGCGCACGCCCTCGATTTCTGGGTGAAGGACGTTCCCGCCGACATCGGCATCGCGCGTTGCGACGAAGCCACCCGGTTTCAGCACGCGACGTGCTTCCGTCAGCGTTCGCGTCAGACGCGCCGGGCTCTGATGGTAGAGCACCGCGTGAAAGAACACGGCGTCGAACGATCCATCCTCGAACGGCAGCGCGGTCATGTCGGCCTCGGCAAAGGCAAGGTTGCTCAGTCCGGCTTCAGCCGCGAGGGCATTGGCGGCGGCGAGTGCCTTCGGCTCGTTGTCGATCCCGATCGCCTTGCCGACAAGGCTCGCCAGCGCCACGGTGATGGTGCCGGGCCCGCAGCCGGCATCCAGCAGCGTCGTCTGCGATGTCAGGAACGGGACGAAAAAAGCGGCTGAATCGCCGCCGCGCTTCTGCTGAAACGCCACGATGGAGCTGTCGTGCCGCATGGGCTGCATCCTCGGCCGGAACTCCGGCGCAGTCGTCCAGACTGCGCCGATTCCATGTCCGGGCGATGAAGCCGCTCAGATCGCGGGCTTGTCGGGGCCCTGCAGCCTGGCGTGCAGGTTGATCAGCCACATCGCCGTCGGCCGCAGGATGAAGAGGTCGGCGACAAGCGCCATCACCATCGAGAAGGCGCTGAGCCAGCCGAACAGCCGCAGCGACGGCAGGTCGGAGAACACGGTGACGACGAGGCCGCAGGCCAGCACCACCGTGGTCAGGATCAGCGCCGGTCCGACCAGCACGGTCGCCCGCTCCACCGCGAGCGCCGAGCCGACGCCCGGCTTGCTTTCGAGCCTCAGGCGATTGAGGAAGTGGATGGTCGCGCTCAAGCCAAGTCCGAACGAGACGGTGAGCGCGACGACGCTGGCAAATTGCAGCCCCTCGCCCATCGCCCACAGCACGGTGCCCGACATCACCACCGGGAAGATGCCCGGCAGGATGCAGGCGAACATCACGACCCATGAGCGGAAGGCAAGACCGATGAAGATCGCGACCAGCGCGAATTCGACGGTGAGGCCGCGGTTCAGCTTCTCGATCATGCTGGCCGAGTTGCGCGCCGCGATCGCGGCAAGGCCTGTTACCGCGATCTCGTAGCCGGGATGCTTCTTGCGGACGGCGTCGAGCTCGGAATCGAGCTTGTCGACGATCGGCAGCAGCTGGCTCGAATCCTTGTCCGGTACGCGGCCGGCGACCACGACGGCGTCCTGCTCGGCGTCGATGAAACGCCGCACCAGATGCTCGGGGATCACGCTCACATATTCCTTCAGTGTCGCAACGTCGGCGCTGCCGGCCTTTTCGGCAAGCCAGCGGCGCAGCGTCTCAAGCGACCAGACGTTGCCGACGCCGGCGGCCTTCTCGACGGTCGAATGCACGTCCGCGATCGTCTGCAGCGTCTCCGGCGAATAGAGCGATTCGCCCTTGGGGAACTGGATCAGCACGTTGACCGGGTTGGCGCCGGTCAGCTTGGCGTCGAGCCGGTCGCTGGCGGCGACGGCCTGGCGCTTGTCCGGCACCTGGTCGGCCAGGCGGTAGCGCGGCTCGAGGTTGGCGTAGATCACGCCGAGGCCGCCGACGAACAGCACCGCGATCAGGCTGAACAGGCCGGGACGGCCGACCATGCGCACCGCGATCCAGTAGCAGAAATTGCGCAGCGCCTGGACGCCGGCATCGGCGCTCTGGAACTTGACCGCGAACATCTTCTCGTTGCGCACGAGCAGCACGCCGAACACCGGCACCAGCGACAACACCGCGACCAGCGCGATGATGGTGGCGGCAAGGCCCGCCTCGCCGAACTTGCGGATCAGGTCGGAGTCGGAGAATTGCAAGGCGATGAAGGAAATGCCGGCGGTGCCGTGCGTCAGCACGCAGGCCGGGCCCACCACCAGCACCGCGTTCTTGAACGCGGTGAACTTGTCCTGGCCTGCGATCAGCCGGTCGCGCGCAGCGAAGGTGAGCTGCATCGAATCCGAGAAGCTGATGACCATGATGAGCGGCGTCATCACGTTCAGGAACATGTTGAGATTGAAATTGGCCCAGCCGAGCGCGCCGAGCGCCAGCATGATCGCGATCATCGGCGGGAACGCCGCCGCCACCATGAACGAGATCTTGCGGAAGAAGATGATGGCGATGACGCAGCCGGCGAGGATGCCGAGGATGTTGTAGGTCAGACCGTCGCGCTCGACCGCGTTGCGGATCTCGAGCTGCATCACCGGCACGCCGGAGAGCTGCACGTTGAGGCCGGTATCGCCGAGGTCTTCCTTCATCAGCGCGCGGATGTCGCCGACGGTCTTGGTCAGCTTGCTGGAGGCCACCACCTCCGGATCGAGCGACAGCACGATCAGCGCCAGCGTGCCGTCCTCGGACAGCAGCTTGCCGCGGATGATCTCGTTGTTTTTGACGGTCTCGATGAACTTGTCATAGGCCGCGCCCTCGGGCAGCTCGGCCGGGAACAGCGCCGCCGGCAGCTTGCCCGGCGCCGGCGCCTGGCGCGCCGAGAACAGCGAGACAAGGCCGCGGGTACCCTCGACCAGCTGCATGTCGGTGACGAAGTCGCGCAGCTTCTCGAGGTTGTTCCGCGCCAGGAGGTTCTTGCCCTCGACCACGACGAGGACGTCGAATTCCTCGGCCGGGAACTTCTTCGTGACCTCTTCATACTGCTTGAATTCGCGGGTGTCGGAGCGGAACAGCTGCGACAGCGAATCGTCGATCTTGATCCGGTGGATGCCGAACACGGCGCCGACGATCAGCGCGAGCAGGACGATGCAGGAGACGATCGGCGCCCGGACGGCGATCAGGCCGATGCGCTCCAGCCCGAAGGCGATCGAGGACGTAGGTCCCTGTTCGACCTTGTCGACATGAACCTCACTCTCGCTGTGCTTTTCGAGCATGCCTTGTCCAGTTCCTAAATCGACTCGGTCTGTGAGCTTATTGCGCCCCGCGAACGGCTTGAAAACGCCATACCAATGGGAGGCTTGCCCCTTGAAAATGCGCGGAAAATCGCCGGCAGCGGTTTAGCAGGTCAATCACCCTTTTCGCAAGCAGGCGAAGGGCGGCCAAACCGATCAAGATGCGGCGATTTTGCCGAAACGCCCGTCATTCGGGCCGCGCCGTGCCGATTCGACGCGGCGCGCGGTCCGCGCTCTCGTCCTTCAGCGCCACGCCTGTGACCTCGCGCGCCATCCCTTCCCGGACCAACCAGGCGATCTTGAAGGCGGCCTCGTCATAGCTCAACCCAGCATGGTGGATGTTCGAGACGCAATTGCGCTCGGCATCGGACCGACCCGGCTGCGGCGCGAAGGTCAGATAGGCGCCGAGGCTGTCGGGCGCGGACAGGCCGGGCCGCTCGCCGATCAGCATCACAACCATGCGCGCACCGAGAATCGCGCCAATCTCGTCGCCCAGCGCGACGCGCGCGCCTGAGGCGACGACGACATGGCCGGGCGCGACAGCGTCGTCCTCCGCAAGCAGCGTCAGCAGGCGCTCCACCACCGCCACCGCATGGGCGTGGACCGCCGCCGCCGACAGGCCATCGCCGATCACGATCGCAAGCCGGCACGGCACCGAGGCACTTTGCGCCAGTAGCTCCGCGGAGCCGGAATCAAGCTGCCGTCCCAGATCGGGACGCCGCAGATAGTCGCGGCGATCGACGGCCTGGCTCCTCGCCTCGGTGACGGCAAGACCGAGCGCGCGGAGATCGGCGACCAGCCGCGGCGCATCGAACACCGCATGCACGGCGTCGCGGGCGCGGGCATGGTCCAGCGTGAAATCGAGCAGCGCGCTGGTCGGCACGCTGGCGCCGCTGCGACCGAGCGCGACGCGCGCGGGCGTGAATGATTTGAGGTCGATGGTCGGCCGGGCCGGAACGGACTTGTCGCTCATTCGGCGGGAACGGCGGCCTCGCGCAGCCGGATCGAGTAGTTCGAGGCGTTCTGCTTGCCGCTCGATGCCGCGCGCGCAAAGGTGATGAGATGGTGCGCGATCAGGGTGCAGCCGATCAGCCCTTCGAGATCGCCGCGCTTGATGCGCCCGAGCGCGAACTTCCAGAACACGCGCTTGTAGTCGCCGAGCACGCCGACCTTCCAGAAGATGTTGCGCATCATGACGAGACCGCGCCGGATGTTGGCCCAGGTCTTCATCTCGTCCGGCACCGGCATCTTGAGGCGGTGCGGATAGACATGGTCGCATTGATACTGGAAGCGCGCATAGACCTTCTCGGGCTCGTAGGCCACGCCCATGGCGTGCTTCCAGGATGCGACGACGTCGTCGTAAGGCAGCAGGAAGTCGACGTTGGAATCACGACCCTCGTCCTCGACCAGGCGTCCCTCGCGCTCGAGCCGGTCCCACAGCGGCGTCTTCGGCAGCGCCTGCAGCAAATTGATGGTGAGCAGCGGAATCCGGGACTCCTCGACGAAAGCGAGCAGCGCCTCCGAGGTGTTCGGCTTGTCGGTGTCGAGCCCCATGATGATGCCTGACACCACCTCCATGCCGTAGGAATTGATGGTGCGGACCCCCTCCAGGATCGGGACCATCATGTTGTGGTCCTTGTGCATCGCCTTCAGCGCATCGGGATCGGGCGTCTCGATGCCGCAGAAGATCGTGATGAAATAGGCCTCACGCATCTTCTTGAGGATCTCGGGACGCTTGGCGATGTTGAGTGTCGCCTCACAGGCAAGCCGCACCACATAGCCGGTCTTCTTCTGCCATTCGATCAGATGCGGCAGCAAATCCGACGCCGCCTTGCGGTTGCCGATGAAATTGTCGTCGACGAAGTAGACCGTGTCGGTCATGCCGCATTCGCGCAGGCGGTCGAGCTCTGCGATGATCTGTTCCGGCGACTTGATGCGCGGGTTGCGGCCGTAGAGGCCGGGGATGTCGCAGAACTCGCACTCATACGGACAGCCGCTGGAATACTGGATGCTGCCGAGGAAGTATCTCTTCACGTCGGCGAGCTCATAGGCCGGGATCGGAAACTCCGTCATCGGCACGCGGTCTTTGGTGGTCAGCACCACCTGTTCGTCAGGACGCGAGGTGTCACGCGACAGAATCTCGATCAGCCGGTTGGTGGCATCGCCGAGCTCGCCGACATGGAGATAGTCGAACGACGGATAATAGTCCGGGCAGGCGCTGACCGAGGGACCACCGAGCGCGACGGCCAAGCCGAATTCATGGGCGCGGCGGCAGATGTCGTTCATCTGCTGGCGCTGGATGTGCATGCCGCTGACGAACACCGCTTCCGCCCATTCGAACTCCTCCTTCGTGGTACGGCGGAGGTTCTCGTCGACGAATTTGACCTGCCATCGCTCCGGCAGATAGGCCGCGAGCAGCAAAAGCCCCTGCGGCGGCATGAAGGCGCGGACGCCGTCGGTCAGGGGATAGGAATGCTCGAACGTCCCGAACGAGGAGGTGTATCGCGGAAACACGCACAGAATCCGCCGGGCCGTACCGTTGCTTTCAGCTCGCATCAAAGCTCCCCCGCCACTCGACATAGCTGCGGAAATTGCCAGCCAGACACATAGCGTAATGCTGTCGCCGGAATTTCTCAATATTGTGGCATGAGCATAATTCCGAAGGGGACCAATGGTTTCCTCCGGGCTCGGAGGCTCCCGTCGCGTCAGGCGATCAGCCGGGAGGCAAAATCGGGCAGCAGGCCCGCATCGCCGGCAAGTCGGAAATCGGCGCCCGCAATACCCGACTGCACCAGCCAGTCGTCGAATTCCGGCGCACGGCGCAGGCCGAAGACGTCGCGGACATAGAGCGCGTCGTGAAAGGACGTCGACTGGTAGTTCAGCATGACGTCGTCGGCGCCGGGGACGCCCATGATGAAGGTGACGCCGGCCGCCGCGAGCAGCGTCAGCAGGTTGTCCATGTCGTCCTGGTCCGCCTCGGCATGGTTGGTGTAGCAGATGTCGATGCCGAGCGGCAGGCCGAGCAGCTTGCCGCAGAAGTGGTCCTCCAGCCCGGCGCGGATGATTTCCTTGCCGTCGTAGAGATATTCGGGGCCGATGAAGCCGACCACGCTGTTGACCAAGAGCGGCGCATAGGCGCGGGCGACCGCATAGGCGCGCGCCTCGCAGGTCTGCTGGTCGACGCCGTGATGGGCATTGGCCGACAGCGCCGAGCCCTGCCCGGTCTCGAAATACATGACGTTCTGGCCGACCGTGCCGCGCTTCTGCGACAGCCCGGCCTCCTGCCCTTCCTTCAGCAGCGCGAGGTCTATGCCGAAGCTGCGGTTGGCGGCCTCGGTGCCAGCGACCGACTGGAAGACGAGATCGACCGGCACGCCCTGCCCGATCAGCGACAGCGTCGTGGTGACGTGGGTCAGCACGCACGCTTGCGTCGGGATCTTGAGCCGCGCGATGATCTCGTCGAGCAGCCGCAGCAATCGCCCGATCACGGCCGGATCGTCGCTGGCCGGATTGATGCCGATGCAGGCATCGCCCGCCCCCAGCAGAATGCCGTCGAGGATCGACGCGGTGATGCCCCTGGCGTCGTCGAAGGGATGGTTGGGCTGCAGCCGCGTGCTCATCCGGCCCTTCAGGCCGATGGTGTTGCGGAAGGCGGTAGTGACCTCGCATTTCCGGGCCGCCAGGATCAGATCCTGGTTGCGCATCAGCTTTGACACCGCCGCCGCCATTTCCGGGGTGACGCCGGAGGCAAGCTTGCGCAGCACCTCGGGAGTAGCGGCATCCGACAGCAGCCAGTCGCGGAAGGCGCCGACCGTCAGCGAAGCCACCGGCGCAAAGGCCCTGGCGTCATGGCTGTCGACGATGAGGCGGGTGACCTCGTCGGCCTCATAGGGGATGACGGCTTCCTGCAGGAATTGCCCGAGCGGGACATCCGCCAGCGCCATCCGCGCCGCGATCGTCTGCTCGGCGCTGGCGGCGGCAATGCCGGCCAGCCGGTCGCCGGAGCGCGGCGGGGTCGCCTTGGCGAGGAGGTCGCGCAGGTCCGGGAAGGTGTAGGTCGTAGCGTCGATGGTGTGGCGGTAGACCAAGGGGCCTCTCCGGGGTTCGTCGGCCAATGACCGACCTCAGCGCGATCCGAGGTACTATACCTGCGGATCAAGACGCTGAAATATCTTACCTTTCCTACGACCAAGGATGAAGGGCCCCGACCGGCGCGTTAACACTGCGTCCATCTTCATTCTGCATAGTTTTGCATCAATTTTGACGACCGCGCTTTCCGGCCGCTCCCGGCCGTTCGGGTCCCCGCACCATGACATCAGACCGATCTGGGAATGCCACTGGGCTGGCAGGCCGTTTCACGCTTGCCACCAAGCTCTATGCGATCTTCGCGCTGTTCGCCCTGCTCACCGCGGCGATCGCGCTGCTGTCCGACTACAACAGCCGCCGCAGCGCCGACCTGACCAGCGCGATCGAGACCGCCAATGCCGCTGCGCTGAACGTCGAGCGCGTCAATTCGCTGGTCTACGCCGTCGTGATGGAATCGCGCGGCGTCTACATGTCGACCGAGCCCGCGGTCGTGAAGAAATACGGCGAGGGCCTGCTCAAGTTCAACGAGCAGATCCTCGACGTCGTGAAGCGCTGGGAGACCATCGTCAGGGACGACGACGCCGCGCAGTTCGCCACCTTCAAGAAGCGCATCGAGCAGTTCGTCGACTTCCGCAAGGAGCTGGTGCGCCGCGGCGTGGAGATCAACGCCGCCGCGGGCCGCGAATGGGGCGACAACGACGCCAACCGCGCCGTGCGCTCGGCGCTGAACAAGGACCTCGAGGCGCTGTCCAAGGTCTATGCCGAGCGCGCCAGGCAAATCGCGCGCGAAACCGAGACCAACCGCACCCTCTCCTTCGTGCTGACCTGCCTCGGCGGCGTGGCGCTGGCGCTCGTCGTGATCGGCATCATCATCATCGCCCGCTCGATCGCGCGGCCGCTGGCCTCGATCACCGCGACCATCAAGCAGGTCGCCGACGGCGCCGAGAATGTCGAGGTGCCGCATTCCGGCCGTGCCGACGAGATCGGGGCGCTGGCCCGCGCGATCCAGGTCTTCCAGGACGCGATGGGGCGCAACCGCAACCTCGCCTCGCAGGTCTCGCAGGACTCCGCCGCACGCGAGCAGCGCACCCGCCACATCGAGCAGTCCGTCGAAGAGTTTCGCGAGGCGATCGGCGCGATCATGCGCGGCCTCAGCGACAACGCATCCGTCATGCGCGAGACCGCGCAGACCATCACCCGCGTCACGGCGGATGCGAACAGCCGCGCCGGCACGGCGGCGGACGCGACCGCGCAGGCCTCGCACAACGTTACGGCGGTGGCCGGCGCAGCCGAGGAGCTGTCGGCCTCCGTCGAGGAGATCGGCCGGCAGGTGCGCCAGAGCGCCAGCGCGGTCGAGCAGACCGGCCAGCGCACCGAGAAATCGATCTCGGAGATCGAGAGCCTCGCCGCCGCCACCCAGCGCATCGACGGCGTGCTCAGCCTGATCCAGGCCATCGCCGAGCAGACCAACCTGCTCGCCCTCAACGCCACCATCGAGGCCGCCCGCGCCGGCGATGCCGGCCGCGGCTTTGCCGTGGTCGCGCACGAGGTCAAGGCGCTGGCGGGCCAGACCGCGAAAGCGACCGCCGACATCAGCGAGAACGTCTCGATGATCCAGGCCTCCACCCGCAATGCGGTCGACGCCGTACGCGAGATCGGCGGCGCGGTGCGCGAGATCAACGAGGTCACTTCCGCGATTGCCGGCGCCGTCGGCCAGCAGGACCAGGCGACGCGCGAGATCTCCTCCAACGCGCAAAGCGCAGCGCAAGGCAACGAGACGCTGGTCGCCAACATCACCTCGCTGCGCGACGCCATCGACGAGACCGACACGGCGGCCTCGTCGGTGCTGACGGCGGCGAGCAGCCTCACGACGACGGCGGACACGCTGTCACGGGAGGTGGAAAAGTTCTTCCAGAACCTGCGTTCGGGCGCGGCCGAGAGCCGCGTCGCCAAGGCGGGATGACAGCGGATCCGCCGCACGCGAGGCCGGCGGAGGGCCTGCCAAAACAAAAAGTCGAAAAACAACCCCATGCACAGTAGCCGGGGCTTGCGATATCAGTGACTTAGCCGACGGGGTTTCGGGACTACTGATTTTACGAAATCCCTTTGACTCGTCGGGCAAAACACTGGCATGATGTCATCGTGGGCGCGGTGAACATCCAGGCCCGTCCACGAAGGCGCCGGCTCGACTGAGCGGCAGCGCTTCACGTCTACTTCAGAGCCAGGCTGCTGCAGTACCACGGGATGTCGTTGGGTCTCCACCCGATCAGCATCGATGTCGCCCGGCACTCTTCGTAGGTCTTGAACCCATAGATGTTTCTGCACGGCACCGACGACATCGGCCCGGAAGAAAGCGAGCAGCCGTGGTAGACGGTGTTTGGGGTTCTAAAGCTTGTGGCGCAACCGCCGACGCAGCTGCCGGTGAGGGCCGCGAGCTTGGCGAGCTTTGCCGATTCCGGAATCGACGCTGACAACACTGTTCCAACGGTCGTCGTCGGCGACACGTCGTGTACAGCAGTTCGCGCAAGCACGTGCGGCTTCGACTTCGGCCTGACTGTTGGAGCTTCGACAGTGACGCTGGGAACGGACGTTGCGGTTTGCGACGATGCCGGACTGCCGGCTCCGCACATCATCAAGGCAATGCCAAAGGAAGAGGCAGATAAACGTGACGAGAACCTCATGACGACGTCTCCCTACGCTTGAGACGATGCTACTCGCTTTGGTTGAAACCTACAAGATTGTCGCAGGGGAAATGAGCAGGCCTTGGAGCTTCCAGCCGGTTGCCACGTCCGAATCGAAGGCGGAATCGAGATCGTGGCATCATTGGCGACTGCATCGCGGCAAGCTCTCTTGAACATCAACAGCGGCCAACACGCTGCGCGGTTACTCGGTCTTGTAAACGGACAACTGAACGTCCATCCCGGCCCCGCCGGCAATCGCGGCCACATCGGCCGGGATCGTAAACGTTTTGGCCACGTACGAATGGGGGAAAACCATAGCGACATCCAGGCTCGGCGCGCCGATCGATCCTTCGGCAACCAGCCGCAAAATGACGGCGCGAACTGATTGGACGCAGGCGAGAGCAGCGTCCCATTGATCTCCGATGTCGATCTGAGCATAGGCGCGTCCGGGCGAGTTCTCGTACCGGTCGACTTCCAGACCCAACGCGGCGTTCAGTTCAGAACGCGAAAGAGCCACATCTGGTATGCGAACGACGATGCTAAGCGGCTGCGAGCTTGCCATGCTCCATTGTATTCCGGTTCTCGATACGTCGGCAAACGGGCAGAAGCCGACATCGGCTGAGACGATCGAGACAGTTGCTGGCAGGCCACAACTGACTTGCGGCCTGCCGATCCGATCCCGAGGCCGGGCGCTGCCGCTCTCATGCGCCGTCTCGATCAGACAAGTCCCTGCTCGCTCAGGAAGCGCGTGAGCCTATCTGCTTGCCGTGCGCCCACGAAAGCACCGATGTAGCCGTCCGGGCGTACCAGCGCCCAATCGCCAGGCGACATCGCATAAGCGGCGCGAAAATATCCGCTGTCGTCGATGAGCTCGCCATCCGAACCGATGCAGTGGATGTGCAATCCGCTCCGCGCCGGCATGGCATCGCGCTTCACCTGATAGCCGAGCAGCGTCCAGTGCCGCCCCTTGAACAACTCGAACAGGCGCCGCGTCTGTCCGGCCGCGCCGCGCAGCGGCGCATCCGGTGCACGATCGCCTGCGAGCAGGCCTTGCGATCGCTCGGGTTCTTCCAACGCCAGCGGCGAGCCGGGATAGCCGATGTCGAGTTGCTGCACCTCGCGCCCGCGCCGCATGTCGCCCCGCTTGGCGGCCTCCAGCAATCCGGTGGCAAGGCCGAGCATGCTCGCCGCGACGGGGCGGCGCTCGCTCTCATAGCTGTCGAGCAGAGTTGACGAAGCGCCGCCCATCACGGCTGCGAGCTTCCAGCCGAGATTGTAGGCGTCCTGCACGCTGGTGTTGAGACCTTGTCCGCCGGTCGGCGGATGAATGTGGGCGGCATCGCCGACCAGAAACGCGCGGCCATCCCTGTAACGATCGGCGAGGCGCGCGTTCATCTGATAGGCCGATGCCCACAACACGGACTGGATGCGGATGTCGTCACGGCCGGTGCGCTCAGCGATCATCCTCGACAGCCCTGCGGCCGACAGGTCGACCTCGCCTTCAAGCGGGACCGGCGCCTGCAACTGGAAAAGCTTCGTGCCGGCGAGTGGACACAGCGAGATCTGGCGGTCCATCGCGCCATCGTTGAAGCGGTGCCACGCTGTGCGGTCGAGCCCCGTGAGGACGACGTCGACGACCACGGCGCGCACGCCGAGCGTCTTGCCTGGAAAGCCGATATCGAGCGCGTGGCGCACGAAGCTGCGGCCACCATCGGCACCGACGAGGTAACGCACCCGCATCGTCTCCTCGCCGGCCTTGCCGGAGAGACGCGCCGTCACGCCGTCGGGGTCCTGCTCGAGGCCGACCAGCTCGCAGCCGAACTCCACCCGGTGGCCGAGCTCGAGCAAACGCTCGCGCATCACGCCTTCGGTCAGGAATTGCGGGATCATCAGCGCCATGTGGTAGGGCTCGGCCGGCGTCGGGGCGATGTGCTCGGCGACCTCGGATTCGGTGAAGCTGCCGTCCGCGCGGTAGACGCGCTGCGGCGGGTAGGGCCCGCCGGCCGCGACGATGCGGTCGATGATGCCGAGATCCTCGAAAATCTCCTGGGTGCGCGGCTGGATTCCCTTGCCGCGAGAGCCGTGGAACGGACGGTCCATCTTCTCGATCAGGTGGAACGAGACGCCCCGCCGCGCCAGATCGATGGCGAGCGTGAGGCCGGCCGCACCCGCGCCGCAGATCAGGACATCCGCCGTGAATTGCTTTGTCATAGGACCCTCAATATGTGTAATATGCACACATTAGGCAGAGGGCTATCGGGATGTCAAGAAGGGTGCAAAATACACATATTAAAAAACAGGTGCGTTCGCTTCACGAGGCGTTGATCGACATCATCAGCGTCATGAACCGCCGGCAGGGTGACGAGATGATGATCCGCGAAGCCGGGATATCGCTCGATCGCGCGCTGTTTCCGCTGCTGGTCGGCATCGAGCGGCGCGGTCCGATCGGTGTCGTCGACCTCGCCGATCGCATGGGACGGGACTACACGACGGTCAGCCGGCAGGTCGCGAAGCTGGAAATGCTGGGCCTGGTCAAGCGCCACGCCAGCGAAGCGGACCGCCGCGTCAGCGAAGCCACCATCACGGCGACCGGCAAGGCCATGACGGATGCGGTCGACCGGGCCCGCGAGCGGATCGTCGGATCGATGTTTGCAAGCTGGGAGGATCGCGATATCGATGAGCTGGTACGTCTGATGCACAAATTGGCCGACGCGATGACCGCGCAGGGCGATCCCACCTGAAATCGATCACGGAAGTACTGACTGATGAGCAAGACCCAGCGCGTATTGTTTCTCTGCACCGGCAATTATTATCGCAGCCGCTATGCCGAGGAGATCTTCAACCACCGGGCCCGGCTCGAGGGGCTGGACTGGTTCTCCTTCTCGCGCGCCGTGGCCGAGGCGCTCTTCCCGCAAAACGTGGGGCCGATCTCACCCCATGCGCTGGACGCCTTGCAGAGGAAAGGTATTGCGGCGGGCGGCGTTACGCGGCATCCCGCGCTGTGCACGGTCGAGGATTTTGCGGAAGCCGAGCTCGTCGTCGCGCTCAAGGACGCCGAGCATCGCCCCATGATCGAGCGCCGCTTCGCCGGCGTCGCCCATCGCGTCGAATATTGGGACGTGGACGATATCGAATACCTCGATCCGCCGACGGCGCTGGGCAAGATCGACGAACGCGTCGGGCTGCTGATCGGGAGCCTGCAAAGCCGCTCCCGATAGACAGCACCCTGCCCCGCGCTCACACCGTCAGCAGCGTCTTGATCGCGCGGCGCTCATCCATCGCCTTGTAGCCCTCGGCGACCTGGTCGATCGACAGCGTGAGATCGAACACCTTGCCCGGCCGGATCCGTCCAGTGAGGACCCGGTCCATCAGGTCGGGCAGGAACCGCCGCACTGGCGCCGGGCCGCCCATCATGCGCCGCTGGGCGAAGAACAGCGCCTGGCCTTCGAAGGTCACGCCGTGGGGAACGCCGACATAGCCGATCGTGCCGCCGGGCCGCGTGCATTCGAGCGCCTGCGACATCGCTTCCTGGGTGCCAACGCATTCGAGCACAGAGTCGGCGCCGACGCCGCGGGTCAATTCCTTGACGCGCGCGATGCCTTCCGCGCCGCGCTCGGCCACGATGTCGGTGGCGCCGAACTCACGGGCGAGATCCTGCCGCGTCTTGTGGCGGCTCATGGCGATGATGCGCTCGGCGCCCATCTCCTTGGCCGCGAGCACGCCCATGAGGCCGACCGCGCCGTCGCCGACCACCGCGACCACGGAGCCCTGCTTCACGTTCGCTGCATCGGCCGCGTACCAGCCGGTCCCGAGCACGTCGGAGGTCGCGAGCAGATGCGGGATGAGATCGGGTCCCGGCATTTCCTTTGTTGCGACCAGCGTGCCGTCGGCGAGCGCGACGCGCGCGTAGGGCGCCTGCGCGCCCGACATGAACTCGCGCTGCTCGCACGAGGACTGGAAGCCGAACTTGCAATGCGGGCAGGTGTTGTCCGACAGGCAGAACGAGCCGACCACGAACTGGCCCGGCCTGATGGTCCGCACCGCACTGCCGACCTCGATGACGACGCCGCAATATTCGTGCCCCATATGCGCGGGGCCGTCCTTCGGCTGCAGCCCGCGATAGGGCCAGAGGTCGGAGCCGCAGATGCAGGTGGCCGACAGCTTGATGATGGCGTCAGTCGGGTGGATGATTTTGGGATCGTCGACCTGCTCGTAACGGACATCGCCGGGTCCGTAGAGTATGGTTGCCTTCATGGTCATGCTCCTTTGGCGACCGGCGTCGTCATGCTTGCGGCCGAGAGCCGGTGCTGTTCACGGCACCATCTAGTCCTCCGCGCGGCATTCGATTAGCCGATATAATTTGCTTGCATTGATCGATCCGGGCCATGAATAGTCGGGGCCATGGCAGCTCAGGATTTCAACGATCTCCTGGCTTTCGTGGCCGTCGCCCGCGAGCGCAGCTTCACGAAGGCCGCCGCGAAACTGGGCGTCGTGCAGTCGACGCTCAGCCACACCATCAAGCGCCTCGAAGCGCAGATGGGCCTGCGGCTGCTCACGCGCACGACCCGCAGCGTCGGCCTGACCGAGGCCGGCGAGCGGCTGCGGCAATCGGTTGCGCCACGTATCGAGGAGATCGAGCGCGACATCGCCGCGCTGATGTCGCTGCGCGACAAGCCGTCGGGCACGATCCGGATCACGCTCTCGGAGCATGCGCTCGACAAGGCCGTGTGGCCGAAGCTAGCACCGGTCCTGCAAAACTATCCCGACATCAAGGTCGAGTTCAGCCTCGACACCGCGTTCCGCAACATCGTCGAAGACGGCTTCGACGCAGGCATCCGCCTCGGCGAGAGCGTCGAGAAGGACATGATCGCGGTGCGCATCGGACCCGATTGGCGGCTCGTCGCGGTCGCCTCGCCGGCCTATCTGAAAGAGCATCCGAAGCCGAAGCATCCGCAGGACCTCTTGAAGCATGTCTGCATCAAGCGGCGCGCGGCGGCCGGCGGACATTACGTGTGGGAGTTCGCCAAGAACGGTCCCGACCTGCGCGTGAGGGTCGAGGGCCAGCTGACTTTCAACGATTCCCGCGCGATGATCGAAGCCGCCGTCAAAGGCTTCGGCATCGCCTATGTGCCCGAAGACATGGTGACGCGGCAGGTCCGGTCCGGCGAGCTCGTCATCGTGCTCGACGACTGGTCGCCGCCATTCGACGGCTACTACATCTATTATCCGACCTCGCGGCAGAACTCGGCCGCCTTCAAGGTGATCGTGGATGCGCTCCGCCATCACGAACCGCGAAGGAAACGCGGCTAAAGCGCGATGAGATTGGGAGGAATCGTCATCGCGCTTTAGGTTATTGTTTGAGCATGATCTTTTCGGAAAACCGCTGCGCACTTTTCCGGATCATGCTTTAGAGGCGCTGATGCATGCCCGACAACGAAAAGCCCCGGCACGCGGGCCGAGGCTTGCGATCCAGCTCGCGTACATCCGGCGAACCAATCGTCGAGTCAGAGACTAGCTCTGAATCTTGAAAAGATGATGACGGAGTTCGACGCAGACAAAGTGTCGCGCCGGGCGGAACTCCATCACTCAATCGCGTCGCGAAGATGGAGTTCCACCCGTTGGAGCAGATCGTCGATCGAATCATTGGCGGTATCGAGCACCAGATGGTCTCGACCCCAGGGTTCGTAGTGCCTGATGACGATGTCCTGCCAGGTCGGCAGTCGGAGGCCGGCAATGTCGGACGTGCGCTTCTCCGCCCGCTGCCGGTGCAACGCCGGATCGCTGCAGATCACTTCGATCTCGGCGATGCGGGCCGACGCTTGCTGCGAGCCGTCGCGTCAGTTCGCGCGAGAGCGTGGTCTTGCCGGTAGCGGGAAGGCCGCCGAAGACAATGAGGATGGGTTGCCCTGTCATGCCTCATCATCGACCGGCGCGCCTCGACCTGCAACGGCCCGGTCGCAAACGGGCTCAGAGCATCATGGTCGCGAGAGCGATCAAGCCGATCGCGGTCAACCCCCAAGCCAGTGAATGCATCGCCCACGGCCGCATCGTTGCACTCCGTCCGGGTGTCCTGCCCACGACAGGAGACGCCCCAGGGACATGCACGGTTTGAGATAGATCAATGGCTGAACAGAACGACAGATACGGCGGCGACGGTGAAAGCACCGGCCGCGATGGCAATGACACGCAGGAAAAACTCGTCGCCCATGCCCCAAGACTAACATGGGTTGAACCGGGAAAACTATGCAGTTTGTGCCAGAATGGACCGTTCGGACAATATGACCTCGCGATCGGCCGGCCGCTCCGCCCTTGCGCCTATTTCGGCAGACATTCCACGTTGTAGGCGATGATGATCTGGCTGGGATCGGCCTTGCCCAGGCTCTTCAGGTCTTCCAGGCCGCTCTTCAGCCTGGCGCCTGCCTGGCCCAGGCTGCCCTCGAGCGCCGCCTTTGCCGCCCTGCAGCGCTCTTCGTTCGAGAATTCCTGAAAGACGACAGTCGGCAGCAGCCGCCATTCCGCCTTGTCGCTGGTTGCGGCGGGACTGACCGAATAGGAAAACACGTACATCAGGACCCACATGAAGGGGCTCCGGTGCGATGCGAGCGGGAGTGCGCCACGCATCGCGCCATGCGGCGGCACGGCCTCGTTGATCCAGATCAACGAACGTTCAGCCGACCGGCCCGGGCGTCCAGTCATCGCCGGCTAGCGGCCTGACCACGACGTCGGGAATGACGCCGCGCTCCATGCTCGGATCGAAATGGCGCATGGTCCGCTCGTTGAGATCGATGATGCGGCCGGGCCTGAGCGGTCCCACGTCATTGATCTTGACGATGACCTTCTTGCCGGCGGCCTCGACGAGCGCAAATTTCGGTCTCACCCCGAATTGGACGCCGCCAAATTTCTGACGCAGGCTCGTCTTGATCGCGGCTGTCCACACTTCGGGATCATAACGTTCGCCGGAGGCTGTCCTCGGGCCGCCCTCCTCCTTGCCGGGCTTGAACGGATTATACGTGGACGCCGCGCCGACGATCCCATCCCCACAGGCGGCATCGACGACGGCGCTGGATTGAACCCCACTAGTTTCACCACGGGCAACGGTCACAGAAACGCCAAGCGCAACCAGGGCGCCGCAAATTGCGGCGCTCGAGCGGAACACCATTACATCTCCTTTGATTTTCGTCCGGTTCCCGATGCCGCAGAACATGGTCAAGCGAACGCGGGATGCGTTTCGGAACTTGAACCAAACTTTTGCGGATTCGCACCAACCCCTTGGCTGCGGAACCATTGCGAGAACCTGAGCGGTCCCGCGTCGTGTTTTCGTTATCGCCGTCTAAGACAGAGATTGAGTCAGCAACATGACCCCTGAGGTCATGGGTCTTCGAACCCCGGAATCTTACGCGCTCAGCGGTGAGGTCCATTGCGGAACACCCGTGAAACCCACGATGCGCGGAACTTCACGAGAGTTGCATATCGTTGTTTTGCAACAGGAGGCACTAAAGCGCGATGAGATTTGGATGAATCGTCATCGCGCTTTAGGTTGTTGTTTGAGCATGATCTTTTCGGAAAACCGCTGCGCACTTTGCGCCAACGCGGCCCTTCGGGTCCGGATCATGCTTTAGCCTCCGATCACTCCACCGCGCTTGATCAGCTCCTTGCCGACGGCGGCGAGATGCACCTGATCGGGGCCGTCGCCGATGCGGATGAAGCGGGCGTAGACGTAAGCACGCGCAAGGAACGTGTCCTGCGAGACGCCGGCGGCACCGTGGATCTGGATGGCGCGGTCGATGACGCGCGCGGCCATGCTGGGCACCACGATCTTGGCGGCGGCGATCAGATCGCGCGCGGCCTTGTTGCCTTCGTTGTCCATCTTGTCGGCGGCCTGCAGCGTCAGCAGCCGCGCCTGCGCGATCTCGCAGAAGGAATGGGCGATGTCCTCGCGCACCGAGCCCTGCTCGGCGAGCGGCTTACCGAACGCTGTGCGCGCGACCGAGCGCTGGCACATCAATTCCAGCGCGCGCTGGGCGCAGCCGATCAATCGCATGCAATGGTGGATGCGGCCGGGGCCGAGCCGGCCTTGCGCGATCTCGAAGCCGCGGCCTTCACCAAGCAGCATGTTCTCGGCGGGAACGCGGACATTCTCGTAGACGATCTCGGGATGGCCGACCGGCGCGTCGTCATAGCCGTAGGTGAGCATGTCGCGGACGATGCGCACGCCGGGCGTATTCCTGGGCACCAGGATCATGGATTGCTGGCGATGGCGGTCGGGATGATCAGGCGCGGTCTTGCCCATCACGATCAGGATCTCGCAATCCTCGTTCATCGCGCCCGAGGTGAACCACTTTCGCCCGTTGATGACGTAGTCGTCGCCGTCGCGCGTGATCGCGCACTGGATGTTGGTGGCATCGCTGGAAGCGACCTGCGGCTCGGTCATCGAGAAGCCGGAGCGGATGCGCCCCTCCAGAAGCGGCTTCAGCCAGCGCTCCTGCTGCGCCTTGGTGCCGTAATTGGCGAGCACCTCCATGTTGCCGACATCCGGGGCCGAGCAATTAAAGACCTCGGGCGCCCAGAGGATGCGGCCCATGATCTCCTTCACGGGCGCGTATTCGAGATTGGTCAGGCCAGAGTTATTAGGGTCTTGGCCGTGCTCACCCGACAAAAACAGGTTCCAGAGCCCCTGCTCCCGCGCCAGCCGCTTCAGATCCTGCAGCACTTGCGGCGTCTTGTAGCGCGCGGCTTCCGGCTTCACCTGCTCGTAATAGAGCTCCTCGACCGGCTCGACATGCGTGCGCATGAACTGGCCGACGCGCTGCTGCAGCTCCAGCGAACGGGCGGAGTGTTGAAAGTCCATGGTGGTCTCCTGTTCACTTGGTCTTCCGCAGCGGCGGAGCGCACGCCTCGCCCTTCGAGACGACCGCGGAGCCTGTCATCGGGCCGCGCTTAGCGCGGACCCGGTGGCGGTCTCCTCAGGGTGAGGCTCAGTGGGAGTCGCGCCCGCTACGCCTGCCGCCGCGCACTCCGCCCTCACCCTGAGGAGCCCGCGCAGCGGGCGTCTCGAAGGATGCGCCGCGATCGACCACGATAGCCGCCCCGTCCCCTCACGTCCCCCGCAGCAGCTCGCTCGCGACCACCCAGTCATTGCCGTCGAACTGGAGCATGTAGCCATCCTTGATCGGGCGGAAATCCTGCGGGGTGGTGTTGAGGGTGATGCCGGGCATCAGCAGCGACAGCGGCACGTTCTTCAAATTCGACGCCTGCGCCATGATGTTCTCGCGCGTCAGATTGTCCTTGCACTGCTTGAGCAGGACCACCAGCGCCTCGGCGACGGTGTAGCCGTAGAGGCCGGCGACGTTATTGATGTCGGCATTGGGCAGGCGCTTCTTCATGAAGTCGATATAGGCCATCATCGCCGGATCGTCCTTCGGCGCTTCGACGAACGGTTTTAGCGAGCCGAGCGACAGCACGCCCTTGCCGGCATCGAGCCCGGCCGGCACCATCACGGTCGCCTTGTTGGCGCAGCCGCTGGCGAGGAAGCGCGTCGGCTGCCAGCCGACCTCGTGCGCCTTGCGGATCGCCTGCGCGCAGGCGCGCGGCGTCACCGAGTAAATCATGAAGACGTCGGCCTTGGTGTTGGCGAGCGTCAGCACCTGGGAATCGACGGTGGGATCGGCGACCTCGAAGCTCGAAGCCATCGCGATCGCCTTGTCGGCGTCGGCACCGAGCGCTTCCTTGACGCCGCGCAGATATTCCTTGCCGGCATCGTCGTTCTGATAGAGCACCGCAAAGCGCGCATTCGGGTTCTTGGCGCGGGCATAGGCGACGTCGATCGCGGCCTCGCTGGTGTAGTTCGGCGCCCAGGGCAGCGCGATCGACCACGGCATGTTGGCGGGATCGTTCCACTTCGAGGCCGAGCTGATCAGGAAGATCTGCGGCACCTTGTTGCTGTTGAGATATTTTGCGATCGCCGAGCTCGGCGCGGTGCCCATGGTCGCGAAGATGAAGGCGACGCCATCGCCCTCGACGAGGCGCCGCGCGGCTTCCATGGTCTTCGGCGGCGAGAACGCATCGTCGAGCGACAGCAGATTGAGCTTGCGCCCGTTGACCCCGCCCTTCTCGTTGACCTCGTCGAAATAGGCCGAGATGACCCTGCCGGTGATGCCGAGCGGCGATGCCGGGCCGCTATAGGGCATGGTGTTGCCGATCTTGATCTCGGTGTCGGTGACGCCGGGACCGTAGGATTTCTGCGCGGATGCAGGCGCGGACAGGCAGGCGGCAGCCAGCGCTGCGGCGAGGGCCAAAGCGGCTTTCATGGTTTCTCCCCAGTGCTTATCGTCCGCGCGAGACGTGCGCACGGCGTGCTGCTTTTTGTCAGCACGTCAGCTCACCGGAGTTCCGCAAGATGGTCTTGCGTCGAGTTGCTGATAGCCTGAAGCGCGATGAGATCAGGATGAATCGTCACCGCGCTTCAGGTCGTTGTTTGAGCATGATCTTTTCGGAAAACCGCTGCGCACTTTTCCGGATCATGCCCTAGCGGCGCGACTTCAGCCCAAGGCCGACGCTGATCCAGCCAGCCCCCGCCATGATCAGGTCGATGCCGAGGAACAGGCCGAGGATGTAGACGCTGTTGACCGGCCAGCGCGCCAGGATCAGCAGCCCGAGCAGCAGCGTGATCACGGCCGACAGCGCGACCCAGACCCAGGGGCTCTCCCGCTTCATGCTGAAGGCGAGAAACAATCTGACGGCGCCGGACGCGAGCAGTGATGCGCCGAGGAACAGCGTCAGCAGGACTGCCGCGAACAGCGGATTCTCGAAGGTCAGGAAGCCGGCAACGATGTAGAGCACGCCGAGCAAGGCCCAGATCAGGAACTTGCCCCAGCTCTTCATCTGGAATGCGCCGATCACCTCGGTCACGCCGGCGATGATCATCATGACGCCGACCACGAGGACGCTCGCCACCGTCGCCATCATCATGCTGCCGAGCGCGATGAAACCGGTGATGAGGTAGACGACGCCAAGGGCGACGATCCAACCCCATTTGGCATGGAGTGACGCGATGCCCGAGCCGAGGCTGGAGGGATGGGACGTATCGGAAGCGCTTGTCATGGCGGCTACTCCTGCATGCGAAGCCCTCGGGGACACGCCAGGATAGCACGGGCCGCGCCGGGACGACAGCCAGCATGCAGCCGCGGCCGGCAGCAACATTGACGCAAATCAAGCCCGAAGCGGCTTCAGGTGCGGGAACGCTCCATCTCGAGCTCGGCCTTGAGGTTGTCGAGATCGCGATAAATTGAGGCAACCGCGAGCACGCGGCCGCCCTTGCGGTACTTCAGCAGGCAGTCTTTTCCGGAAATGCTGCCGTCGATCGCGATGTCGTCAAAGCTCTCGGCGTGGCCGACATAGTTGATCGGCACGTCGTAATGCTGGCTCCAGAAGAACGGCACGGCGTCGAAGCGCTCGCGCCGGCCCAGCATGTTGCGCGCCGCGGTCTGCCCCTGCCGCTCCGCCACCACCCAGTGCTCGACACGGATGGTGTGCCGGGAATGCGGATCGGGCCAGCGCGCGATGTCGCCGGCCGCGAAGATGCCGGCGACGCTGGTCTCCAGATATTCGCTCACGCTGACGCCGCGATCGGCGGCAAGCCCTGCGTGCTCGGCCAGCGCAAGGCGCGGCCTGACGCCGATGCCGACCACGACGAGATCGGCCTCGATGACAGCGCCGCTCTTCAGCGTGGCACGGGTGCCGTCGAGCTTCTCCACGGTGTCCTCGAGATGAAAATTGACGCCGTTCTCCTCATGCAGCGCGCGCACGAAGTCGCCCATGTCAGGGCCGAGCACCTTCTGCATCGGCCGTTCCTCCGGCGCGACCACGTGCACCTCGATCTTGCGCGCCCGCAAGGACGCCGCGACTTCGAGCCCGATGAAGCTGGCGCCGATCACCAGCGCGCGTTTCGCGCTGCCCGCGGCCTTGATGATGGCGCGGCTGTCGGCGACGGATCGCAGGGTGTGGACATGCGGCTGGTCGGCGCCCGGAATCTGCAATCTGACCGGCTCGGCGCCCGTTGCGAGCAGCAGCCGGTCGAACGGCAGCTTGTCGCCATTGCCGAGCGTGACGCTTCGCGTCTTCGCATCGATCGCGGACACGTTCGTGTTGAGCCTGAGGTCGATGCCGGCGTCCTGATAGAAATCGTCGCCGCGCAGCGGCAGCCAGTCCTCCGGCGCGTTGCCGGCGAGATAATCCTTGGACAGGTTGGGCCGGTCCACCGGCAGCGCGCCGTCACTGCTGAGCATGGTGATGGCGCCGGCAAACCCCTCGCGCCGGAGCGTCTCGGCCGCGGCAAAGCCGGCCGCGCCGCCGCCGATGATGACGAACTTTTCGGGTGTCGGCGCACTGCGGTGCGCGGCGGACGGTTTTGGCGCCTCGCGCTTACTCTGAACGATGATCCTGTCCCGGTCCCGCGTCACCTCCCACACCGCCAGCGCGTTCAACGCCGGCGGGCGGGTGGCCTCGCCCGTGCGCAAGGAGAAGCAGGCGTGGTGCCAGGGGCAGCGGATGGTATCATCGACCACCAGCCCTTCGGCGAGCGGGCCGTGATAATGGCTGCAGGCCGGCTCGATCGCGAAGATCTCGCCGCCGGCCTGCACCAGGAGGACATCTTCCGCCCTGACATGGCCGAGCAATTTGCCGTCCTTGAATTCGGTCAACGACACGCCTTTGGTCAGGTCGGGTCCACTCGGCTTGTTGTCCTCGGTCATGGTCATCTCCTCAAGCAGCTTAACGCAGCTCAGGATTTGGACGGCGGGACCGGCGAAAAGTTCCTGCGATCGCGAAATTCAGGACCCGGCAGCCGCCTTCCGCACATCCAGCACCGCCTGCGCCCATTCGGCGGGACGCTCCTGCGGCAGATTATGGCCGGCGCCTGCGAACACGCGCCGCTCGAAAAAGCCCTCGAACTTGCGTGCGTGGTGGGCGGTGCCGGCATTGACGCCGTCGCTGTCGCCGTCGATCGCGATGGTCGGCACGCGGATGGCCGGTTGCGCGGCGAGCTTTGCCTCGATCGCGGCGTAGGCGGGATCGCCTTCGACCAGCGCGTAGCGGTGCCGATAGGAGTGGATCACGACATCGACGAAGTCAGGATTGTCGAACGACGCCGCGCTCTTGTCGAATGTCGCGTCGTCGAATTTCCACGTCGGCGACCACATCGTCCAGAGTTGGCGGGCAAACCCACCACGATTCCGCTCCAGCGCGCGGCGACCGCGCTCGTTGTGGAAGAGATATTGATACCAGAGCGCGGCTTCCTCCGGCGGCGAGGCCGGCTCCATCGAACGCGCGATGTTCTGGATGTTGTAGGAATTGCCGGAGACGAGCCCGACCACGCGCTCCGGGTATAGCGCCGAGACGACGCAGGCGGCCCGCCCGCCCCAGTCATAACCGCCGACGATGGCGCGTTCGATACGGAGCGCATCCATGAAGGCGAGAAGATCCGCACCGAGCGCCGCCTGCTCGCCGGAGCGCAAGGTCGACGCGCTGCGAAAACGCGTCGGCCCGTAGCCGCGCAGCCATGGCACCAGCACCCGCGCACCCGCCTTGGCGATGATCGGCGCAGCTTCGGCATAAGCGTTCACGTCGTAGGGAAAGCCGTGGCCCATGATGCAGGGCCAGCCGTCGGGTGCGCCATAGTCGAGATAGGCGATGTCGAGGACGTCCGTGGTGATTGTTTTTTGTTGCATGATTTGCTCACGGCGTTACGCGACATCGTAGCCCGGATGAGCGAAGCGACATCCGGGATTTTGCGCTACCGCCCCGGATATCGCTTCGCTCATCCGGGCTACGGCACCGCGAAGGCCGCTACTTCTGCGGCCCGGACAGCGTGATCTCGCGCTCGGCGCGGAAGACGTTGCTGTAGAGATTCGCGATCCACTGCCGGCCGATCTCGGTCTTGTTGAGATAGCCGATCTCGGTCTGGATATGCGGTGCGACGCTGTTCCAGTAGAACTGCGGATAGCGGTTCACGATGTCGGCGGGCGAGTCGTAGCCGAGCTGACGATTCATGCCGACTTCCTCGAACTCGTAGTAGAGCGCGTTGGCCTTGCGCAGATAGTTGGGATCGCCGAGCTGGCCGATGAAGTCGGCCGCGCGCAGGATCGAGGCGTCCTCGTCGTAGTCCTGGCCCTCGCGGGCCGGAAAACGCGTCCCCTCGATGGCGCGGGCAATGCGTGCGGCGTCGAGGCCTTCGACCGGCGGGAGCCGCTGCTCTACATAAAGCTTCGACCGATCAACGTGATACATCATGAGACTGGCATCCGATGCCCCCCGCGGCAAAGAGACCTTGGTCCCTGCCGCGTCGATCACGAAGCCGTCCTCATCATCATCCTCGAACAGGCCACGGACATAGCCGATGTCGTGAGCGAGGCAGGCGACGAGAATGTGGGTGTAATCCTCTGCCGAGAGGTGTGCATGCAGATGGCGGCCCTGGAGGATCGCCTGGCCGGCCAGCGTCACCAGCATGGTATGCTCGATATTGTGGTAGAGCGCGTCACTGTTGCCGATGCACTCCAGTGCCGTACGCGTTGCCCCCTCCACGATCCTTGCGGAGTTCTCGTCGTAGCGCCGACGCATGAACGTGCCCAGCAACTTCTCCAGGGACTCGGCCGCCAATCTTGGCAACGTGATCATGGATGCAGCCCCGTTTGTCGGTCGTGTCCCACGCCTGCTCCCGACGTCCTTCCTCGACGCACGGGTCAGCATAGCCCAACTTTGGCTGGCTGGACAAATCCCGAAACAAGGACACGAAAATATGTTGCGGTACCGCTTCGCAACATCACGGTTGCGGTCACGCGCAGGTACACCGCGGGATGCGAGGCCGGCCAATGGCCGACCTTAAAATTCATGTCATGGGGAGGCCCCGTGGCGACAGAACATTGCGCACGGCCAGGCGCGGACGCCCGCGCCGTACTGCGGAGGGCGGCGTCAAATCCCGCGTGCGAGGCGCTCCAGCATGGCGTCGAAGGCGACCTTGATCCGGCGGATACAGGGGTCCTTGTAGGGACAATCCGGGTTCTGATCATGCACCAGCATGGAAGCGTTGACCTCGAACACGACGAGGCGGCCGTCGCGATCGAGGGCGCAATCGATGCCGAAATAGTCGAGGCCGATGCGGTCGCGGATCGCCCGCAACATGTCGTTGTGAGCAGCGCCAAAGACCTCGCCAGGATTGCGCAGGAAGCGCTCCTCCTCCGCCTGCATCCAGGCGTGATGCGCCATCTCCGTGCTATCGCGATGCAGCTTCCAATCGTCGCCGATCGCCAGATGATAGGGCAGGATCTCCTCGCCGACGAACAGGAATCTGTACTTGCGGAAGAAGCCGTCGGCGGAGCGGTAGTCGACATAGTCGATCACGTAGCGATCGCAATCAGAATGCTCTGCGAGAAACGCGGCCAGCGCGGCATCGTCGTCGAGCTTCTCGAAGATGTCGCCGCCATGGGTGCCGGCCGGCCGCGCCAGCAGCGGAAATGCGAGCTCGGTGCGCGCGGCAAGTCCCTCATCCGCACCGACGCGGATCGTGCGCGGCACCAGGCAGCCCGCGATGCCGGCAAGCGCCAGCGCCGTGGCATCGCGCGTGGTGCGCTGGATTTTTGCGGGATCGTTGACAACGGGCTTGCCAAGTGACTTGGCAATGGCGGCAGCAAGAGGCAGAACCTCGCCGCCCTGGTCGGCATCGGACACGAGATTGACGACGACATCGGCCTGATGCGCGAGCATCGCGATGTCGGGCCGGCTTAGAGGCAACAGCGACAGGATGCTGGTCTCGTAAGCGCAATCCTTGAACAGGAACTCGACCGGCGTGTTGCCGACGAAGGGCGCGAACAAGGCCAATGCACGGAACGCGGGCGGCGATTTGATCGCAGGCTTGCGCAGCACCGGATGCGCCCGCGCGGCGCGCGTATAAGCCGCCTGCGCCGCCTCACTCTCGCCGCGCGCCTGCCGGATCGCGCCGATCCAGTAAAAACTCTCGGCGTGATCGGGCGCAAGCGCGACCGCCCGCTCGAAATGCGCGATGGCCTCATCAGTCTCACCAAGCTCGAAGCAGACCTTGCCGAGCTGGCCGTGGAGAGCGGCATCCTCGGGTGTCTCGTCCAGCAATTCACGCAGCAGCGTCCCGGCAATCGCAAACTGCCGGGTTGCGACCAGCGCCTCGACCAAATTGGTCCGCGACGGCCGGTGCGCCGGGTCGAGGCGGAGCGCTTCCAGATAGAGCGCAATGGCTTGCTGGGCCATGCCGCTGCGCTGATGAACGATGCCGAGATTGCACCAGCAGGCGACGAGATGCGGTGCGAGACGCAAGGCGGCCTTGTAGTTCTCGCCAGCGGAGTCGATGTCGTCGCAGAGCATGAAGGCGTTGGCGAGCGCGGCATGAAGGTCGGCCGCAACGCCGCCGGCTGCACCGATCGCCATCGTCGCCGCGAGCGCAAGTCCCGCCTGGAAGATCGCGATGGCATCCCTGAGATTGCCGCGGCGGTAGTGCTCGCGTCCCCTCAGCAAATAGTCAGCCGCATCCGGCGCGCCGGCTGCCGCCGGCGCGAAGGCAAACGAAGTCGCAGTCATGGAATCTCCGCCGGAAGCTTTGCCGCGGATGTCCGCGAACCGCTTCAGCAATGATGATGCGCCGGAATGTCGCGGCGCAGCGTTAACAGGCGCTTAATGAACTGGCTTTGGCCACAGCCGGGAAACACGCCGAAACAAATTTTCCCGCCTGGGACGGTCCCCTCGCCGCGCGATCACTCCACCAGCAGCACGTCCACGGCGACGCCGAGCTTCTGCTTCGGCGAGCCGACGATGATGCCGTCCACGGGGGACACATCGGAGAAATCGCGGCCGACCGCGAGCACGATGTGATCGTTCGCGACCAGCAGATCGTTGGTCGGATCGAAATCGATCCAGCCGAGTTCGGCCCCGCACCACAGCGACACCCAGGCATGGGTCGCATCCGCGCCCTGCAAACGCGGCTGGCCCGCAGGCGGAATGGTGCGCAAATAGCCGCTGATATAGGCGGCGGGCAGGCCGAGCCCGCGCAGCCCCGCGATCATCACATGGGCAAAATCCTGGCAGACGCCGTGGCGCTTGTCGAAGACCTCGTCGAGCGGCGTCGAGATCACGGTGGCCTTGGGATCGTAGCGAAACTCGGTGCGGATGCGATGCATCAGATCGACCGCGCCGACAAGGACGCCCGCGCCGGGCGCAAAGCTCGCAGCCGCATAGGCGCTGACCGGGCGCAGCACCGGCACCAGCGGGCTCGCAAAGACGTAGCCGACCGGCGAGGACGGGCCGAGGCTGGTCGCTTCGAACGCGATGTCGCGGATGCTCTCCCAGGCCGGGCTCGCAGCGTCGCGCGCCGGCGGCTGCCGGTCGACGGAGACGCGCGAACGTGAATCGATCCGCAGATTGCGATGCGCCGCCTCGATCACGACGCTCTCGGTCAACGTGCCGAAGAAATCGCGGCGAACGTTGCGCTCGACCGGACGCGGGCGGATGTCGACGCTGTGCGAGATCAGCTGCTGGCCATGGCCGCTCTTCGGCTCCAGCCGCAGCGTGCAGCGCGCGAAGCTGACAGGACTTTCGTATTCGTAGGTGGTGACGTGCCTTATGTCGTAGATCACGCCAGCCCCGTCAGCTTTTCCGGCCGGGCGGCATTGGGACCGTGCGGGAAGTAGTGCTGGCCGATCGCCTCGGCGAGGCCGAGCAGATCCTGCTCCAGCGAGAACAGCGTCTTGACCTCGAGCTTCTCGGCCTCCGCGGTCGCCAGCATCGACTGCACGGCCACCGCAAGCCGTTGCGGCTTCTCGATCAGGCCGTGCTCCTTCAGGCTCGGCAGCGCCGCGATGTGCTCGTTCAGCGCCGCGACCTGGAAGGCGACGGAACGCGGGTTGTAGCTGTCGAGCACCGCGAGGTCGCGCACCGGCGCCAGGATCGGCGCCAGCAGATAACGCGAGCGGTAGGTGATCTGCGAATCCACCAGCGTCAGCAGGATGTCGAGATCCTCGTCGCCGGCCTCGTCATAGGCGAACTGACGCGCGAAACGCGCCGTGTTGATGGCGCGCTCGGCGCGGCGGCCGATGTCGAGGAAGCGCCAGCCGGCGGCGCGGTTCATGTTCTCCTGCGCGAGGCCCGCAAAGCTCGAAAGCTCCTGCAAGGTCAGCTCGGCCGCGCTCAAGACGCCGTCGTCGCCCTCGACCTCGTAGGCGAGACGGTCGGCCATCTCGGTGATCACCTGCCACGCATCGGGCGACAGCCGCTCGCGCAAGGAGGTCGCGGTGCGCTGGGCCGAACGCACCAGCGACAGCGCCGAGCCGAAACGCTCCGCGCTCTGCAGCGCCTCGGCCGCGATGCGTCCCGGTGTGGCGCGCGAGGTCTGCGAGATCGCGCCCCAGGCGACCAGCAGGCGCTGGATGCGTTCGGACGATTGCAGCGAGGCCGCGGTGCCCTTGTTGGGCCCGCTCGGCGAGCCCAGCGCGCGCACCAGCCGCAGCGTCGCCTCGGCGCGCTCGAGATAGCGGCCGAGCCAGAACAGATTGTCGGCGGCGCGGCTCGGCAGCACGCCGGCGATGCGGCGGATGCGGACCTTGTCCTTCGCCGGCAGCAGCGTCGCGGTCGAGACCTGCTTGTCGGAGACGACCCAGACGTCGGCGGCGCGGGCACCGTCGCCCATCGACACCGCGCGCGCATCCGGCTGCTCGGCGATCCGGCAGAAGCCGCCGGGCATGATGGCCCAGCCGTCGGGCGTCGCGGCCGCGAACACGCGCAGCACGAACGGGCGCGGCGTGAGCTGGCCCTGCTCCCACACCGGCATGGTCGAGAGCCGCACCACCTCCTGGCCGACATAATCCATGCCGCGCGTGCCGATGGCGTCGATCAGGCGCTGGCGTCCAGTGGTGTCGAGCTCGCTCGCGAGCACCGGTCCATTGCTGTCGAAGCCGGGCACGCCGCGGCGATAGGCGCCCTCGATCGCGACCTCGTCGAGCCGCGACAGCACCTCGTCGCGCGCGTTGCGCTGGCCGCACCACCAGGTCGCGATGTGCGGC
Organism: Bradyrhizobium sp.; assembly: GCF_035935975.1. GTDB lineage: Bacteria > Pseudomonadota > Alphaproteobacteria > Rhizobiales > Xanthobacteraceae > Bradyrhizobium. Next base: position 33,730 of record NZ_DASYWN010000030.1, on the reverse strand, counting down.
ATCTTCAGCTCTTCGCCGAGCAGACGGCGGCTGAGCGCCGGCAGGAAGCCGAGCAGCGCCCTCGCCTCCAGCACGCCCGAGCCCGGCATGTTGGCGACGACGACGCCGTCCTTGCGCAGCACGTCGATCAGGCCGGGCACGCCGAGATGCGAGGACGCATCGAGCTCGAGCGGGTCAAGCGAGTTGGAATCGACGCGGCGCAGGAGCACGTCGAGCCGCTTCAGGCCGGCAACGGTGCGGATGTGGACGCGGTTGTCGCTGACGGCGAGATCGTCGCCCTCCACGAGGAGGAAGCCGAGATAGCGCGCCAGCGTCGCGTGCTCGAAATAGGTCTCGCTGAAGCTGCCGGGCGTCAGCACGCCGATGCGCGGCTCGTCGCGATCGGCACGGGCACGCAGACTGTCGCGGAACGCCTCGAAGAACGGTGCGACGCGCGGCACGTTCATCGACTTGTAGAGATCGGAGAAGGCGCGCGACTGCACCAGGCGGTTCTCCAGCGCATAGCCCGCGCCTGATGGTGCCTGCGTGCGGTCGCCGAGCACCCACCAGCGGCCGTCGGGTCCGCGGCCGACATCGGCGGCATAGAGCGAGAGATAGCGCCCGCCCGGCGGCGGCACGCCGCAGACGGGACGGAGATATTCGGGGCTGCCGGCGATCGCGGCCGCGGGCAGCGCGCCCTCGGCGACCAGCTTGCCGGCGCCATAGATGTCGCGCAGCACGAGCTCCAGAAGCTCGGCGCGCTGGGTGATGCCGGCGGAGAGCTGCTTCCAGTCGGCCTCGTCGATCAGCAGCGGCAGATGGCTGAGCGACCAGGGCCGGTCGGCGCCGTCGCCGGGGGCCCGGTAGGTGACGCCGGCCTCGCGGAGGTGACGGTCGGCCATGGCGAAACGCCGCTCGGCCTCGTCAGGGGCGAGCGCGCCGAAGGCGTCGAAGAACCGGCTCCAGACCGCGCGCGGGGCGCCATCAGGCCCGAGGAATTCGTCGGGGATGCCGGGCAGGCGGCGATAGTCGCGGACCCATTGCGCGAGCCGGCGCTGGCCTTCGCGTTGACCTTGCGCCTTACCCGCCTTGTCACCCTGTTCGGCTGCGCCCTCGCCCATGCGCCTCTCCCTGCCCCTCCATCATACTCATTGCAGAAGCGGGGTCCGCAAGTCGAGGGTCAGCGGGAATTCATTTGTGCGTTCCTCGGGCGGCGGCTGCATCGGCCCCGGCGTATGGCCGTGGTCCTGGAAGCGCGCCAGCCGCCGCGCCTCGGCCTCATAGGTGTTGACCGGCTTGGTGTCGTAGCTGCGGCCGCCGGGATGGGCGACGTGGTAGACGCAGCCGCCGAGCGAGCGGCCGTTCCAGGTGTCGATCAGGTCGAAGGTCAGCGGCGCGTGGACCGGAATGGTCGGGTGCAGGCCGGAGGCCGGCTGCCAGGCCTTGAAGCGGACGCCGGCCACGGCCTCGGCCGAGCGGCCGGTCGAGGTCATCGGCAGGCGGCGGCCATTGCAGGTGATGATGTGGCGGCCCTCGATAAAGCCTTCCGCCTTGACCTGGAGCCGCTCGACCGAGCTGTCGACATAGCGAACCGTGCCGCCGGCCGAGCCCTCCTCGCCCAGCACGTGCCAGGGCTCCAGCGCCTGCCGCAGCTCCAGCGTCACGCCGCCATGATGGATGCGGCCGAAGGCGGGGAAGCGGAACTCGAGCTGGGCCAGATACCATTCCGGCTCGAACGGATAGCCGAACTCCTTCAGTTCGGTGAGCACGTCGAGAAAATCTTCCCAGATGAAATGCGGCAGCATGAAGCGGTCGTGCAGCGCGGTGCCCCAGCGCACGAACTTGCCGGCTTGCGGCTCGCGCCACATCTTCGCGATCAGCGCGCGGATCAGAAGCTGCTGTGCCAGCGACATGCGCGGATCGGGCGGCATCTCGAGCGCGCGGAATTCGACCAGGCCGAGACGGCCGGTCGGACCCTCCGGCGAATAGAGCTTGTCGATGCAGATCTCGGCGCGATGGGTGTTGCCGGTGATGTCGACCAGCAGATGCCGGAACAGCCGGTCCACCAGCCACAGCGGCGTCTGGTAACCCGGTGGCGGCACGTGCGAGAGCGCTATCTCGAGCTCGTAGATGCTGTCGTGGCGGGCTTCGTCGATACGCGGCGCCTGGCTGGTCGGGCCGATGAAGAGACCGGAGAAGAAATAGGACAGCGACGGATGCCGCTGCCAGTACAGCACGAGGCTCTTCAACAGATCGGGACGGCGCAGGAACGGCGAGTCCTGCGGGCTGGAGCCGCCGACCACGACGTGATTGCCGCCGCCGGTGCCGGTGTGGCGGCCGTCGACCAGGAAACGGTTGGCGCCGAGGCGTGTCTTGCCGGCATCCTCATAGAGCCCGACGGTGATGTCGACCGCCTCGTGCCAATTCTTTGCCGGCTGAACGTTGACCTCGATCACGCCGGGGTCGGGCGTCACCTTGATCACCTCGATGCGCGGATCGAACGGCGGGGTATAACCCTCGACATGGACCTGGAGCTGCATCTCCTCGGCCGTGGCTTCGAGCGCCGCGACCATTTCGAGATAATCCTCGATGCGTTCGACCGGCGGCATGAAGGCGCAGATCACGCCGTCGCGGACTTCGATCGACAGCGCAGTTCGGACGGGGACGGATGTGTTGAGCTTTTCGGGCGCAACGCGCTGCGGCGATTTCGGCCGCTCCGGGAGCGTGAACACTGGCAGCTTGCCGCGCGCCTCCATCGGGTCCTGCTCGACGATGTAGGGATACTGGTTCGGCGGAACGTAGCCGAGCGAGCCGAGGGGCAGGCGCAGGCCGAGCGGTGAATCGCCCGGCGTCAGAAACAGATGATTGCGCCGGAGTTGCCAGCGCTCGCTGCGCCAGCGCGGCGGCGCGTTCCAGCGCTGCACCGGCAGCACGAAGCCGCGCGGGGTGTTGAGGCCCTGCTCGAACACGCGTGCGATGCGCGCACGCGCCTCCGGGTCGGACAATTTGGAATCGGAGGGATCGACGTTGACCGGAAGCTCGGCTTCCTTCTGAAGCCAGAGCGCGGTGTCCTCATAGGCCGGAATGATGTAACCGGGATCGAGCCCGAGCCGCAGCGCCGCGCCCTCCATGAAGGTCTCGGCGTCCTTCGTCTCGGCGGGCCGCGGGTTTTCGATCTTGGCGATGAGGTCGGCATTCTTCCAGATCGGCAAGCCGTCCTTGCGCCAGTAGAGGCCGAAGGCCCAGCGCGGCAGGCTTTCGCCCGGATACCATTTGCCCTGGCCGTAATGCAGCAATCCGCCGGGCGCGAAGCGATCGCGCAGGCGGCGGATCAGTTCGTCGCCGAGCGCGCGCTTGGTCGGGCCGACCGCTTCCGTATTCCACTCCGCAGCTTCGAGATCGTCGACCGAGACGAAGGTCGGCTCGCCACCCATGGTGAGCCGCACGTCCTGCGCGGCGAGGTCGCCGTCGACCTGCTCGCCGAGATCGTTGAGCCGCGCCCAGGATTCGTCCGAGAACGGCTTTGTGATGCGCGGCGCCTCGCGGATGCGCTTGACGCTCATGTCGAAGGCGAACTCGACCTCGGCAAAGCCGGCACCGCCGGAGATCGGCGCCGCGGAGCGATAATGCGGCGTCGCGGCGACCGGGATGTGCCCCTCGCCCGCGAGCATGCCGGAGGTGGCGTCGAACCCGATCCAGCCGGCGCCGGGCAGGTAGACCTCCGCCCAGGCGTGCAAATCGGTGAAATCGTTCTCGACCTCAGGCGGCCCTTCGATCGGATCGATGTCGGGGCGGACCTGGATCAGATAGCCGGAGACGAAGCGTGCCGCGAGGCCGAGATGGCGGAAGGTCTGGATCAGCAGCCAGGCGGAGTCGCGGCACGAGCCGGCGCAGGAGGTCAGCGTCTCCTCCGGCGTCTGCACACCCGCCTCCATCCGGATGATGTAGCGGATCTTCTTCTGCAGCTCCCTGTTGAGGTCGACCAGGAAGTTGACCGTGTTGGGGGCTTCGTGCGGGATCGTGTCGAGGTATTTCGCGAACAGGCGATCAGGCTTGATGGTCTCGAGATAGGGCGCGAGCTCGGTCTTGAGATCCTTCGGATACTCGAACGGAAAGCTGTCGGCGTAGGGCTCGACGAAGAAGTCGAACGGGTTGACCACGGTCATCTGCGCCGTGAAGTCGACCTCGAATTTCAGCTCGGTGGTCTTCTCCGGGAAGACGTAGCGGGCGAGCCAGTTGCCCTGCGGGTCCTGCTGCCAGTTCACGAAGTGATTGGCCGGGGTGACCTTGAGCGAATAGCTCAGGATCGGCGTGCGCGTGTGCGGCGCCGGCCGCAGGCGGATGGTCTGCGGGCCAAGATCGATCGGGCGGTCGTATTTGTAGTGCGTGACGTGGTGTAATGCGACGTAGATCGACACGGGGTGCGGTGCTCCAGCAGCTTTTTTGAGCAGAACACCTGACGTCAATGCGATCAAGCACTAACAACGGGCAGACCGTGCCTATGCAAGGTGCGGGCCGAGTGATTGTGTGCCACCGGCCGCCGCCTTCCCTTCTCCCCTTGTGGGAGAGGGAAAGAAGACGCCCAGTCTTGGCGAAAATCTCACGCCGCCGAGGTCAGCCGCTGCAGGAACTGCGTCACTTCGCGGCGGAGCGTCTCGACTTCGCCGTGGACGCGCTCGGAGGCGCTGTTGACGCGGCTGGCGACGCGCCCCGTATCGGCGGCGGCTTCGCTGATGCCTGTCACGTTGGAAGAGACCCGCGAGGTGCCGGCCGAGGCTTCCTGGACGTTGCGGGCGATCTCGCGGGTGGCCAGGCCCTGCTGCTCGATCGAGGTCGCGATCGAGGCGGTGATGCCGTTGATCTCGGCAATGGTCTGCGCGATCGCCTCGACGGCCGTGACCGAATTGGTGGTCGATTGCTGCATCTCGCCGACCTTGGCGCTGATCTCTTCGGTCGCCTTGGCGGTCTGGTTGGCGAGGCTCTTGACCTCGGAGGCCACGACCGCAAAGCCGCGGCCGGCCTCCCCTGCGCGCGCCGCCTCGATGGTGGCGTTGAGGGCCAACAGATTGGTCTGCGAGGCGATCTCGCTGATCAGCTTGACGACGTCGCCGATCCGCATCGCGGCGTCCGCAAGCGAGCGGATCTCGCTGCCGGCGCGATTGGCCTCGTTCACCGCACGTCCCGTGCTCGCGGTCGAGCCGGTCACTTGGCGGCCGATCTCGGCGATCGAGGATGCAAGCTGCTCGGCGGCGCTGGCGACGGTCGCGACGTTGCGCGAGGCCTGGTCGGAGGCGCTGAGCACGCCCGAGGTCTGCTGGCTGGTCTTCTCGGCGGCCGCCGCCATCTGGCCGGCGTCGGTTTCGAGATCGGTCGCCGCGCCCATCAGCGTGCCCGCGACCTGGTCGAGATGCGTGCCGAACTGTTTTGCGAGGTCGGCGATCTCGACCACGCGGCGGCCGAGGCTGTCGGTGCCGGCATTGATGACGACGGCCGAACGGCGGAACGAGCCGGGCAGACCGCGCGCGAGGATCTTTCGGAAATGCTTGCCGCGGCTGGCATAGTCCATCGAAGCCGAAGCCTCGCGCAGGTAGGCGTCGGTGATGTCGAGCATGTCGTTGACGGACTTCTGGATGGCTCCGATCCGTCCGGCCTGACGATCGCTCAGGATGCGCGCCTCGAGATCGCCGCGCGCCGCCTTGCGGCAGACATCGGCGACCTCATCGACGGCGACCGCCGTGCGATGCTGGCACCAGACCGCGTAGCCGAGCAGCGCGACCGTCGCACCGGGCAGCGCCGCACCGGCGATCCCGGTCACACCGAGAAGCGAGAGCCCGAACGCGACGACAGCAAGAACACACGCGAGCGCGGTCGCTCCCTGCGCCTTAGAGAGAGAGCACAAATTCATCGTAACCGACACCCTGTTGCTTCAGTAGTCCGACCATCGCATCGAAGCTCGCGCGCATGCCGTCCTTGGCATTGGCGTGCCGCGCCTCTTCCGCGCACAGCGTCTTGTAGATCGGCTTGATGCGCTCGATCTGCGCCGGATCCGGCTTGCGGCGGTTGGAGTGGTAGCCGACGATATTGCCGCGCTCGTCGAAGGTCGGCGTGACGTGGGCGAACACCCAGTAATGGCTGCCGTCCTTTGCCAGATTGACGACGTAGGCGAAGATCTCCTGCTTGGACTGGAGCGTGTCCCAGAGCAGCTTGAAGACGCAGCGCGGCATGTCGGGATGGCGGATCATGCTGTGGGGCGCGCCCATCAACTCCGCGTAGGAATATTTGGCCATGCGGACGAAGACGTCGTTGGCGTAGGTGATGCGGCCCTTCAGATCCGTCTTAGAGACGATCAGCTCCTCTTCACCGAGGAGATTCTCCACGCCAGTTGGCCGTACCGCATGCGTCATCGTTGACGAATCCTGTCGAAGGGCGAACGTCCCCTGAAAGGAGTCGGGCTCGCATTGCACAAGGATTACGACAGGAATTATTAATCATAGGTGAGCACGGCAACCCGTGCAGCTACGCTGGGACCCCGTAGGATTACCTACGGGCTCGCTCGTCCTGCATATTTCGGCAGCGAATTGCGCCGGGCGCAATTACATCGTCGCACCGAGCACCCAGGGCGCGAACTCGGCGCCGCCGAAATCGAAGCTCTCGCTCTTCGTCGGCTGGCCCGATGCGGTCTTCAGGATGAGATCGAAGATGCGCTGGCCGCACTCCTGCACGCTCTCCTCGCCTTCGAGGATGGTGCCGCAATTGACGTCCATATCCTCTTCCATGCGCTTGTACATGGGCGTGTTGGTGGCGAGCTTGATCGAGGGCGCGGGCTTGCAGCCGAACACGCTGCCGCGGCCGGTGGTGAAGCAGACGAGGTTGGCGCCCCCGGCGACCTGCCCGGTCGCCGCGACGGGGTCGTAGCCGGGCGTGTCCATGAAGACAAAACCCTTCTTGGTGATCGGCTCGGCATAGCGCAGCACCTCGACGAGGTTGGTGGTGCCGGCCTTGGCCATTGCGCCGAGCGATTTTTCCAGAATCGTGGTGAGACCGCCGGCCTTGTTGCCGGGGCTCGGATTGGCGTTCATCTCGGCGCCTTCGCGCTCGGTATATTCGTCCCACCAGCGCATGAGATCAACGAGCTTCTCGCCAACCTCGCGGCTGACCGCGCGGCGCGTCAGCAGATGCTCGGCGCCGTAGGTCTCCGGCGTCTCCGAGAGGATCACGGTGCCGCCGTGACGCACGATGAGATCGCTCGCCGCGCCCAGCGCCGGGTTGGCCGACACGCCGGAATAGCCGTCGGAGCCGCCGCATTGCAGGGCCACGGTGAGCTCGCTCACGGGCACGCTCTCGCGCTTGACCTTGTTGGCGTCGGCGAGCGCCTCGCGCACGAAGGCGATGCCGGCTTCGACCGTCTTGCGGGTGCCGCCGACTTCCTGGATGTCCATCGCGCGCAGGCGGCCGGCGAGCTTCTGCTCTTCCATCAGACCGCCGATCTGGTTCACCTCGCAGCCGAGGCCGAGCACGATGACGTGGGAGAAATTGACGTGCCGCGCATAGCCGCCGAGCGTGCGGCGGAGCAGCGCCAGCGGCTCGTTCTGCGTCATGCCGCAGCCGGTCTTGTGGGTCAGCGCGACGACGCCGTCGACATTGGGGAATTCGGCCAGCGGATTGTCGCCGGTGAAGGGATTCTTCTTGAAGACGTCGGCGACGAGGCTCGCGACATGCGCGCTGCAATTCACCGAGGTGAGGATACCGATATAGTTGCGCGTCGCGACGCGGCCATCGGGGCGGCGGATGCCTTCGAAGGTCGCCGGCAGGTCGAAATTCGGCGTCGGCTTGACGTCGGCGCAATAGGCGTAGTCCTTGGCGAAATCACCCATGCCGCAATTCTGCACGTGCACGTGCTGGCCCGGCGCGATCGGAATGGTCGCAAAGCCGATGATCTGGCCGTAGCGGATCACAGGCTCGCCCACCGCGATCGGCTTGATCGCGACCTTGTGGCCGGAGGGAATCCGCTCGACCGTGGTCACGCCGTCGGCCACCAATGTCCCCGGCGGCAGGCTCGCGCGCGCGATCAGCACGCCATCATCGGGATGCAGGCGGATGACGGGGCTGATGGTCATGGGAATCTCCTTGAGTCTTCAACGTATCGTGCCCCGGACGCTGCGCAGCGCGAAAGCGGTGCGCTGCAGATCCGGGGCCCAGTTGTCAGTTCATGTGCTGCGCTAGTATCTGGGTCCCGGCTCTGCGGAGCGGCACTGCGTGCCGCACCGCGTCCGGGACACGGAGAGAGATCAGGCCTTGCCGCCGGAATCCTTGCGGGTCGCGTTGACCTGCATCTTGGCGTAGGTGGCCATCAGGCCGACCTCGTTCGAGAGCGTCACCAGCTTGAAGCCCATGTTGATGGCGCGCGCTGCGCCTTCGGCGCCGCTGCAATGGATGCCCGGGTTGAGGCCGCGCTTGCCGCATTCCTTGATGATCTTCTCGTAGATCGCGAGGATCTCGGGCTCGCTACGGTCGAGCTTCGGCTCGAGGCCGTAGGAGAAGCCGAGGTCGGACGGGCCGATATAGACGCCGTCGATGCCCTCGACGTCGAGGATCGCTTCCATGTTCTCGACCGCGGTCTTGGTCTCCATCATCGGCAGCAGGATGATGTCGTCGTTGGCGGTCTTCTGATAGGAGCCCGCGGTGCCGTACATGCCGGCGCGGATCGGGCCGTTGGAGCGCACGCCCTTCGGCGGATATTTGGAATAGGAAACGAGGTTCTTGGCTTCCTGCGGCGTGTTGACCATCGGGCAGATCACGCCATAGGCGCCGCCGTCGAGCACCTTGCCGATGATGCCGGGCTCGTTCCAGGGCACGCGGACCATCGGTGTGACCGGGTGCTTGTCCATCGCCTGGAAGCACTGCACCATCGACAGATAATCCTGCACGCCGTGCTGCATGTCGACGGTGACGCTGTCGAAGCCGCATTGCGCGACCATTTCGGCCGAGAAGCCGGAGGGTATAGCCAGCCACGCGTTGACCACGGCCTTGCCCGACTTCCAGATTTCCTTGACCTTGTTCGCCACGTTGCCTTCCTTCTTCGTTGTTTGAGCCTTCGTCACCATGACGAGCGCCGCGACAGCACGACCTCGCTGTTACCGCGAACCGGCGCGCCGCGCTACGCTCGCAATGACGCAAGACCTATGCGCTGGTCCACTGGATGCTGCCTCGCGGGTGGCGACAGTATCGCCGCCCGGGTTCGTCCGGCAAGGGGATGCCTCGCAAGGCGTTCGGCCGGGGTTTTCCGCCCGGAATCGGCATCCCGACGACGGAACCGGTTACGCACTCGCCTTGGCATGGCCGCCGAGATAGGCGGCGCGGATCGCTTCATTGCCCCAGAGCTCGTCGGGCTTGCCGCCGAGCACGATGCGACCGGTCTCCAGCACAAAGCCGTAATCGGCGACCGAAAGGCCCATGCGCGCGTTCTGCTCGACGAGCAGCACCGTCGTGTTGCGGCGGATCTCGGAGATGATCTTGAACACGGCCTGCACGATGACGGGCGCAAGGCCAAGCGAGGGCTCGTCCAGCAGCAGCAGCCGCGGCTTGGCCATGAGACCGCGGGCGACCGCCACCATCTGCAACTGGCCGCCGGAGAGCGTCCAGCCGAGCGCATTGGTGAATTTGCGGATATCCGGGAACAGGTCGAACATCGCGTCCGCCTCGCGCGAGATCTCCGAGGTCGACGCCTTTCGATTGGAGGCGCCGAGCATGATGTTCTCTTTCACCGTCAGGCCCGGGAAGACGCGGCGTCCCTCCGGCACGTGGCTGATGCCCATGCGGACGATGGCCTCGGGGCCAAGGCCCGCGATCGACTTGCCGTCGAACATGATGTCGCCGGAGGTCGGCTTGGCGAGGCCGGAGATGGCACGCAGGGTCGTGGACTTGCCGGCGCCGTTGGCGCCCAGCAGTGTCACCACCTGCCCCTGCTCCACGGCGCAGGTCACGCCACGCAGCGCTTCGATCTCGCCGTAGCGCACCACGAGATTGCGGATTTCGAGCAACGGCATCATTCGCTCCCGAGATAGGCGGAGACGACGTCGGGATGACGCAGCACGGCCATGGATTCGCCGTCCGCGATGCGGCGTCCGAAGTTGAGCACAGTGATGTGCTGGGCTGCTTCCGAGACCAGCGTCATGTCGTGATCGATGATCAGGATGGTGAGGCCCTGCGCGGCGATACGCTTGAGCAGCTCGTGCAGCTCCAGCTTCTCGGTCGAGTTGAGGCCTGCGGCGGGTTCGTCGAGCAGCAGCAGTGTCGGGTTCGAGGCCAGCGCCCGCGCGATCTCGATCAGGCGCTGATGGCCGTAGGAGAAGCTCGAGATCAGCTCGTTGGCGCGGCTGCCGAGGCCGACGAAGGTGAGCGCCTCCATCGCGCGCTCGGTCAGGGCGTCGTCGCCCTTCCCGACCATGGTGTTGCCGGGCCGCTCCGCGCCGATCTCGACGTTCTCGAGCGCCGTCATCGAACGGAACAGGCGGATGTTCTGGAACGTGCGGCCGAGGCCCGAAGCCGTACGCTGATGCGGCGGCATGTGGGTGATGTCGGTGCCATCGAGCACGATCTTGCCGGCGGTGGCCTCATAGAGACCCGAGAGCACGTTGAGCGTCGTGGTCTTGCCCGAGCCGTTCGGCCCGATCAGCGCATGCACGCCGCCGCGCTTCACCGCGATATCGACGCCGTCGACGGCCTTGAGACCACCGAAATGTTTCGACAGGCCGGTAACCTCGAGCACCGTGTCGCCGCCGACGGTCGCCGGCTTCAACTGCAGCGCAGCTGCAGCGGGCGGCGCCTTGGTCTTGGCGCGCCAGCGCGTGAAGGCGTCGGCGACAAAGCCCCAGATGCCATCGGGCATGAAGCGGATGATCAGGATCACGAACAGGCCGTAGATGGCCAGGTACAGGCCCGGCACGCTCTTGAGGAAGCGCAGCCATTCCGGGATCAGGATCAGCAGACCCGTGCCGATCGCAGATCCGATCGGCGAAGCCACGCCGCCGAGCAGCGACATGGTCAGGAACACGATCGATTCCGCGAAGGAGAATTGATCGGGGCTGACATAGGCGAAGCCGCCGGCGAACAGTCCGCCCGCGAGACCGCCAAGCAGCGCGCACAGCGCGAAGGCGTAGATCTTGGTGCGGAAGACGTCGATGCCGTTGACGCCGGCCGCGAGCTCGTTGTCGCGCACCGCACGCATGGCGCGGCCGAGTTTCGTGTCGGAGAGATGCCAGACGAGGTAACCGACGATCGCGAGCATCGCGACGCAGAAGGCGAGATAGCTCTGCGACGACTGGAACAGCTCGGGACGCTTGATGTTGGGAACGCCGTCGGGACCGTGCGTCAGCCAGATCGCGTTGATCATCACCAGCGTCACGATCTGCTGGAACGAGATCGTCACCATCGCAAGATAATGGCCGCCGAGCCGCAGGGTCGACATGCCGAGGAAGGCGCCCGCGACCAGCGAGATCAGGCAGCCACCGACGAGGCAGAGCCAGAAGCTGACATGCAGGTCCGTCGTGCCGATGCCGACCGCGTAGGCGCCGAGCCCGAAGAACGCGGCCTGCGCCAGGTTGATCTGGCCGCACAGGCCGAGCACGACCGAGAGGCCGAACACGGCGATCGAGAACGTCGTGGCCTGCAGCAGGATGTTGTGGACGTATCCGTCGAAGCGCATGGTCGCGGCGAGCGCAACCAGGATCGCGGCGCCGATGAAGTACGGCAAATGCCGGACCAGCAGCGGCTTCGAATGGATGGCGGATGCCGGAATCGGCATGTTGTCGCTGGGAGCGCTCATGCTTTTTCCGCCACGCGTTCGCCGAAGATGCCCTGCGGCCGGAAGATCAGGAAGGCGACCAGAACCAGGAAGGCAAAGCCGTCCTTGTAGGGCACCGAAATGTAGGCCGCGCCGAAGGTCTCGATCACGCCGAGCGCGAGCCCGCCGATGATGGCGCCGGCGACGTCGCCGAAGCCGCCGATGATGGTGGCCGCGAACGCCTTCAGCGCGATCGTCGAGCCCATCTGGATCGAGACGAACAGCACGGGCGCGACGAGAATGCCGGCCAGACCGCCGAGCACCGCCGAATAGATGAAGGTGATCATGATCATGGTGGACACGGAAATGCCGAGCAGCGAGGCCATCTCCTTGTCCTGCGAGGTCGCCTGCAGCTTCTTGCCGAGCAGCGTCTTCTCGAAGAACCAGAAATTGAAGATCACGAGGCAGATCGTGACGCCGATGATCAAGAGATACTGGCTGTCGAGATAAACCGGGCCGAGCTGGATGCCTGGTGTGTCGAACCAGCCCTGCAGCACCTGCGGCTGCGGGCCGTAGATCGCGAGCACGGAATTCGCCAGCAGGATCGAGGCGCCGATGGTGGCGATGATCACGGGCAGATAGGTGCGGTGGCGCAGCGGATAGTAGACGCCGAGATTGAAGACGACACCGAGCAGCGCCATGCCGAGCAGCGCGACGATGAAGGCCGCCCAATAGGGCAGACCCGCCTCGACCGCGACGACCATCAGATAGGCTGCGACCATGGAGAACTCGCCCTGGGCGAAGTTCACCACGTTGGTGGCACGGAAGATCAGCACGAAGCCGAGCGCGACGAGCGCGTAGACGGCGCCGATACCGATGCCGGTAAAGAGCAATTGGAGGGCGAGATCCATGACAAGCGTTCTGTTGGAGAAGCGAATATTCGGTGCCGGCGGGAGCGGAGTTGCTGTCGTGTTCACAGCATCTCGTAAGAGGCCACGCGGGAGGTGGTAGGGCTCTCTCCCGCTTGCGGAGGAGAGTTGGAGAGAGGGGTAAGCCACAAACACCGCGCGTGCGGCTTACCCCTCTCCCTAACCCTCCCCCGCAAGGGGGGAGGGAACCCATCCGTCCGTGCGTCCCTGCCCCGTCAGTCGTTGAACTCGATGTGCTTGTCGAAGGTGATGGTGCCCTTCTCGTTCTTCACGATGTTGTAGCCGTGGAGACCGTCGCCGTTCTGGTCGAAATTGTACTCGCCTTCGGCACCGGCGAACTTCCTGGTCGCCAGGATGGCTTCGCGGATCTTGGCGGGATCGGTCGAGCCGGCCTTGTTGATGGCCTGAGCCAGCACGTTGACCGCATCGAACGTCCAGGAGCTCTGGTTGTCGGGCGCGACCTTGACCGCATCACGGTAGATCTTGCCGAACGCCTTGGAGCCCTCGCTGGAATCTTCCGCGTAGTCGGCGACGCCGTAGGTGTTGTAGAGCGCGGGACCGGCGAGCTTCAGCGCGGTGATGTTGACGATCGAGGGCGAGCCGACCCACGGGATGTTGACGCCGAGCTGACGGAGCTGGCGGGCGAAGATGCCGAGATCGTTCTCGAAGGTGAAGTAGGAACCGAGGATGTCGGCGCCCGACTGCTTGATCGCGAGCACGACCGGGGTGAAATCCTGGCTCTGGTTGGCGTAGCCCTGATCGAGCACGGGCGGTGCGCCCAGCTTGGTCAGCGCTTCCGTCAGCGCCTTGCCGCCGGCGGTGCCGAACGCATCGGTCGAGTGCAGCACGGCCCATTTCTTCTTGGCCAGCGTGTTGACGCCGTATTCGGCGATGACGCGGCCGGAATAGCTGTCATTGGGACGGCAGCGGAACAGCCACTGATTGCCCATGTGGGTGAGGTTTGGATCGGTGCCGCCGATCATCACGGGCTTGCCGAGCTTGATCACGTCGGGCGCCATCGCGTGCACCTGGGTCGAACGGATCGAGCCGAGGAACCCGACGATGTCGGACTGCGCGGCGAGTTTCGAGAACGCGAGCACGATGCCGGGATTGGTGGTCTGGTCGTCCTCGACGATCAGCTCGCCCTGCTTTCCCAGAATACCGCCGGCTTTGTTCACGGCTTCGAGCGCGAGCTTGGCGCCCTTGATGGCGTAGCCGCCGGATTCAGCGGCGGGGCCCGTGACGGGCGCGCACATGCCGATCTTGATGGTGGCGCCTTGCGCATGCGCGCTCTTGATGAGGTAGGGCGCGGCAATGCCGGCAGCAATTCCGGCAGCGAAGTCGCGTCTCGTCAGTCTCATTCATTCCTCCCTGGGGCCGGGCATCCTTGTCGGCCCTTCTTTGTTTGGCTTTGTTACTGAATACAGAGCCGGATGCTACTTACGGATTCTCCCGGCGTGAGTAAATTGATATTGAGATGTCATCGACTAAGTGCGGAGAACGCGCGCCTGATTGTGTGTAACACCTGCGGCGACGATCTATTCTCGGCTATTTCCAGAGGGCTTTTCGCGCATTTCGCGTCGCGCGCGCTGCTCACGCGTTAAGCAATGACGACAGTCATGCGTAGCAGGAACATCATCATGCAAATTTGCCGTTACGTTTCATCCGCGACGTCGTCGCTCGCGTCGGTGGAAGCAAGGCACAACTCCAACTGCCCGAGCATCTCCTGCAACTCGGCGAGCTTGCGCGCGCCGAAGCGCTGCGTGATCTCGGCATAGATTGCTTCGGAGGACGGCGCGACCAGCGCCATCAGCTTCACGCCCTCCTTCGAGATCGAGACCATGCTGCGGCGCTGGTCGGTCTTCGCGGTCTTGCGCTCGATCAGATTGCGCGCCTCGAGATCGCGCAGGATCCGCGACAGGCTCGGCCCGAGCAGAAACGCGGTGCGCGCGAGTTCCGTCACTTCCGCCGCCTCGATCGAGGCGAGCGCGCGCAGGATGCGCCATTGCTGCTCGGTCAGGCCGTGCTCGCGCAGATTGGGACGAAACTGCCGCATCACGGCTTCGCGTGCCCGCAAGAGCGACATCGGCAGCGAGCGCGAGAAGTCGCGCATCGGCACGTGTCGCGCGGCAGGCGCGTTTCCGTTGGCGGGATCGGCCGGTCTCTTCGTCATGACGCCCCTTCAGACCGCAAAACGTTTGCAGTGCAGCAAGCCAATTTCCGTTTGACGCATTCACTTAACATGTTAAGTATTTCCCGGCACCACGATTTTGGTAGACCACCAATGGCGCTTTCCAACGACGATATCCAAGCTTGCGCGAGGCGTCTGCACCAGGCGGAGAAGACCCGCGTGCAGATCCGGCAGCTCTCGCAGGATTTCCCCGACATCACCATCGCCGATGCGTATGCGATTCAGAAGGCGTGGGTCGACGTCAAGATCGCCGAGGGGCGCGCCGTCAAGGGCCACAAGATCGGCCTGACCTCGAAGGCGATGCAGAGCGCGCTCAATATCGACGAGCCGGATTCCGGCGTGCTGCTCGACGACATGTTCTTCGCCGATGGCGGCCTCGTCCCGACCGAGCGCTTCATCGCCACGCGCGTCGAAGCCGAGCTCGCCTTCGTGATGAGCAAGCGCTTGTCGGGGCCGGACTGCACGATGTTCGACGTGCTCAACGCCACCGACTTCGTGGTGCCGGCGCTGGAGATTCTGGACACGCGCATCGAGCGCGTCGATCCCAGGACCAAGGCGACGCGCAAAATCTTCGACACCATCGCCGACAATGCGGCGAATGCCGGCATCGTGCTCGGCGGACGTCCGATCCGTCCGCTCGATTCGGATCTGCGCTGGATCGGTGCGCTGTGTTTCAGGAACGGCCAGTTGGAAGAGACCGGCCTTGCCGCCGGCGTGCTCAATCATCCCGCGACGGCTGTCGCCTGGCTTGCGAACAAGATCGCGCCGCTCGGCCTTGCGCTGGAGCCCGGACAGGTCGTGCTCGCGGGGTCCTTCATCCGTCCGATCGAGACCCGCAAGGGCGACACAATTCAGGCCGATTATGGCGCCTACGGCTCGGTCAGCTGCTACTTCGCCTGAACGATAAAAATACAGGGAGTGAAACCGCGATGCCGCATTTCACGATCGAATATTCGGCCAATCTCGACAGCCGTCTCGACATCAGCGCGGTCTGCGAAGTCGTGCGCAGGGCGGCGGTCGAGACCGGCATCTTCCCGCTCGGCGGCATCCGCGTCCGCGCCGTCAGGTGCGAGCATTATGCGATTGCGGATGCGCGAAACGACTACGGCTTCCTCGACATGGTGCTGCGCATCGGCGAGGGCCGCGATCTTCCCACCCGCCAGAAAGCCGGCGAGCACGTCTTCCAGGTGCTGTCAAAACATCTCGACCCCGTCTTCGCCGCCAGCAAGTTCGCCCTGTCGTTCGACATGCAGATCAACGACAAGGACACCAGCTGGAAGCGCAACAACATCCACGACGCACTGAAAGTGGAGGCCGCAAATGGATAAGCCCACGCCCAAAGCCGATGTGTTCCAGGCCAACCGCGACCGCGCCGCGCCGCTGCTGAAGAAGCTCCGCGCCGACGGCATCGGACACATGATCGACGGCAAGACCGTCGCCTCGATCTCCGGCGAGACCTTCGAGACGAAGTCGCCGGTTGATGGCGCAGTGCTTGCGACCGTTGCGCGCGGCAACGCCGAAGATATCGACGCGGCAGCCACTGCGGCCTCCCTCGCCTTCAAGTCCTGGCGCGACATGGGGCCTGCGATGCGGCGCAAGCTGCTGCATCGCGTTGCGGACGCGATCGAGGACAATGCCGACGACATCGCGGTGCTCGAATGCATCGACACCGGACAGGCCTATCGCTTCATGGCCAAGGCCGCGATCCGCGCCGCCGAGAACTTCCGCTTCTTCGCCGACAAATGCGCCGAGGCACGCGACGGCCTCAACACGCCGAGCGACGAGCACTGGAATATCTCGACGCGCGTGCCGATCGGCCCGGTCGGCGTGATCACGCCGTGGAACACGCCGTTCATGCTCTCGACCTGGAAGATCGCCCCTGCTCTCGCGGCCGGCTGCACGGTCGTACACAAGCCGGCCGAATGGTCGCCGGTGACGGCCGCCATCCTGGCGCGGCTGGTCAAGGAGGCCGGAGTGCCGGACGGTGTGCTCAACACCGTGCACGGCTTTGGCGAGGAGGCCGGCAAGGCGCTGACCGAGCATCCTGCCATCAAGGCGATCGGCTTCGTCGGCGAGAGCGCGACGGGCTCGGCGATCATGGTTCAGGGCGCGCCGACGCTGAAGCGCGTGCATTTCGAGCTCGGCGGCAAGAACCCGGTGATCGTGTTCGACGATGCCGATCTCGACCGCGCGCTCGATGCCGTCGTGTTCATGATCTACTCGCTCAACGGCGAGCGCTGCACCTCGTCGAGCCGCCTGCTGATCCAGCAGAACATCGCGGACAAGTTCATCGAGAAGCTGACCGCGCGCGTGAAGGCGCTGAAAGTCGGCCATCCCCTCGATCCCGCCACCGAGATCGGACCGCTGATCCACGAACGCCACCTCGCAAAGGTCTGCTCCTATTTCGACGTCGCGCGCCAGGACGGCGCTACGATCGCGGTCGGCGGCAAGGCCTATGACGGCCCCGGCGGCGGGCATTATGTCGAGCCGACACTGGTAACAGGCGCGAGCGGCAAGATGCGCGTCGCGCAGGAAGAAGTGTTCGGCCCCTTCCTCACCGTGCTGCCGTTCAAGGACGAGGCGGACGCGATCGCGATCGCCAACGACATCCGCTATGGGCTGACCGGATATGTCTGGACCAACGACGTCGGCCGCGCGCTGCGCGTTGCCGATGCGCTGGAGGCCGGCATGATCTGGCTCAATTCGGAAAACGTGCGCCATCTGCCGACGCCGTTCGGCGGCATGAAAGCCTCCGGCATCGGCCGCGACGGCGGCGACTACTCGTTCGACTTCTACATGGAAACCAAGCACGTCTCGCTGGCGCGGGGCACGCACAAGATTCAGAAACTGGGAATTTAGAACCGCCGTCGTTCCGGGGCGATGGGAAGCATCGAACTATGGTGCGCAATTGCGCACCTGAGAACCTCGAGATTCCGGGTTCGGTCCTGCCGGACCGCCCCGGAATGACGGGACCTAAAGAGGGAAAACGCCAATGCCCGTACCGCAACACGTCTTCGAACCGCCGTTCAACATCATCCGCTCCAGCCACGTCGTGCTCGACGTGACCGATCTGAAGCTGAGCCGCGAGTTCTACGAGACCACCGTCGGCCTGCATGTCGAGGATGCCGACGACAATGTCGTGTACTTGCGCGCCGCCGAGGAGCACCAGCATCACTCGCTGGTGCTGCGGAAAGCCGCAGCGCCCGCCTGCGCCCGTCTGGGCTTCAAGGTCGGCAACGACAGGGATCTCGACAAGGCGGCCGCCTTCCTCTCCGAGAACGGCCTCAGCTACGCCTTCGTCGATCAGCCCTTCCAGGGCCGCACGCTGCAATTCACCGATCCCTTCGGTTTCCAGATCGAGCTTTATGCGTCGATGGAGCGCCGGCCGCATCTGCTCCGCCGTTACGATCTCTACAGGGGATGCCACCCGCAGCGGCTCGACCATTTCAACGTCTTCGCCGCCGAGGTGCAGGACACCGTCGAGTTCTACGCACGGCTCGGCTTCCGCCTCACCGAATATGCCGAGGAGGATGGACCGAACGGGCGCATCGCCGCCGCCTGGATGCATCGCAAGGGCAACGTCCACGATTTCGCGATCACCAACGGCAAGGGCCCGCGCCTGCACCATTTCGCCTACTGGACGCCGACGGCGATGAACATCATTCATCTCTGCGACGTCATGGCCTCGCAAGGCTTCGTGAAGAACATCGAGCGCGGCCCGGGACGTCACGGCATCTCGAATGCGTTCTTCCTCTATGTGCGCGACCCCGATGGTCACCGGCTCGAGCTCTACACCAGCGACTATTTTACCGGGGATCACGACCACGAGCCGCTGCGCTGGTCGCTGCGCGATCCGCGGCGCCAGACCTTGTGGGGCGCGCCCGCGCCGCGCTCCTGGTTCGAGCAGGGCTCGCCCTTCACGGGCCAAGCCGTGCGCGAGCCGAAATTCGTCGCCGACGTGCTGGTGGCTGACTGATGAAGCTCCCTCACCTCGCCACCTATTCCATCAAGGGTGATATCCGCTACGGCGCCGTCCTGGAGGGCGGCATCGTCGATCTCTCCCCGCGCCATGCCAAGGACTATCCGACGCTGCGCGAGGTGATCGCGGCCGGAAAGCTCGCAAGCCTGGCCGAAGAAGCCGCCGGCCGTTCGCCGGATCACGCGCGCTCGGATATCACCTGGCTGCCGCCGATGCCCGCGCCGGAGAAGATCATCTGCATCGGCGTCAACTATCCCGACCGCAATGCCGAGTACAAGGACGGCCAGGACGCACCGAAATATCCGAGCATGTTCATGCGGTCGCCGCGCTCCTTTGTCGGCCACGATACGCCGCTGGTGCGTCCGCGCGCCTCTGCGCAACTCGACTATGAGGGCGAGATCG
Source organism: Bradyrhizobium sp. (assembly GCF_035935975.1). Classification (GTDB taxonomy): domain Bacteria; phylum Pseudomonadota; class Alphaproteobacteria; order Rhizobiales; family Xanthobacteraceae; genus Bradyrhizobium. Next base: position 14,468 of record NZ_DASYWN010000030.1, on the reverse strand, counting down.
TGCTGGTGATCGGCAAGCCCGGCCGGCACATCGCGGAAAGCGCTGCGCTCGACCACATCGCAGCGCTCACGCTCTGCAACGAGGGCTCGGTGCGCGACTGGCTGCGCCACGCCAAGTTCAACGTGACGCAAGGCAAGAACTTTGATTCCAGCGGCAGCCTCGGGCCCTGGCTCGTGCCCTACACGAAGGAATCGCAGATCGCGGATATCCGTCTTACCACCCATGTGAACGGCGAGCTCAGGCAGGACGATCGTACCAGCCGGCTGATGTTTCCGTTCCGCTATCTCATCAGCTATATCTCGACCTTCGCAACGCTCGTCCCCGGCGACATCATCGTCACGGGCACGCCGACCGGCGCCGGCGCACGGTTCGATCCGCCGCGCTACCTGAAGCCCGGCGACGTCATCGAGGTCGCGGCGGAAGGCATCGGAGCCCTGCGCAACGGTGTCGTCGACGAAGCCTGAAGAACAATGGAACTGGAATAGTGCAATGACCACCCTCACCGGCGGCGAAGCGATCGTAAGCGGGCTAGTCGCCCATGGCGTCGACACCGTGTTCGGCCTGCCCGGCGCGCAGGTCTACGGCCTGTTCGATGCCTTCCACCAGGCCCAGCTCAAGGTGATCGGCGCGCGGCACGAGCAGGCCTGCGGCTACATGGCGTTCGGCTATGCGCGCGCGAGCGGCAGGCCCGGCGTGTTCAGCGTGGTGCCCGGCCCCGGCGTGCTCAACGCCAGCGCGGCGCTGCTCACGGCCTATGGCTGCAACGAACCGGTGCTGTGCGTGACAGGCCAGGTGCCGACGCAATTTCTCGGCAAGGGCCGCGGCCATCTGCATGAGATGCCGGACCAGCTCGCGACCCTGCGCACCTATGTGAAGTGGGCGGACCGCATCGAGCATCCCGGCAATGCGCCGACCACCGTGGCGCGCGCCTTCCAGGAGATGACGTCGGGACGGCGCGGCCCCGCCTCGGTCGAAATGCCCTGGGACATCTTTACGCAGCGCGCGGACACCCGCGCAGCACAGGTGCTGGAGCCGCTGCCCGCGCCGCTGCCCGACCCCGACATGATCAAGCAGGCGGCCGCGCTGATCAAGAACAGCAAGGCGCCGATGATCTTCGTCGGCAGCGGCGCGATCGAGGCGCGCGAGGAGATCCTCGCGCTCGCCGAGATGATCGACGCGCCCGTCGTCGCCTTCCGCAGCGGCCGCGGCATCGTCTCCAATGCGCATGAGCTCGGCCTCACCATGGCCGCCGCCTACAAGCTGTGGCCGAAGACGGACCTGATGATCGGCATCGGCTCGCGGCTGGAGCTGCCGACGATGTCGCGCTGGCCGTATCGGCCGGACGGGTTGAAGAGCATCCGCATCGACATCGATCCGGTCGAGATGCGGCGCTTCATCTCCGACACCGCCATTGTCGCCGACGCCAGAACCGCAACCGCCGATCTTGCCGCCGCCGTCAGCAAGGCCGGCTACAGCAAGACCGCCGGCCGCCGCGCCGCCATCCGCGACGCGACTGCGACGGCTCAGCAGGAGATCCAGCGCATCCAGCCGCAGATGGCGTATCTCAACATCCTGCGCGAGGTGCTGCCGGCGAATGCGATCGTCACCGACGAATTGTCGCAGTTTGGCTTCGCCTCCTGGTACGGCTTCCCGGTCTATGAGCCGCGCACCTTCATCACGTCAGGCTATCAGGGCACGCTCGGCTCCGGCTTCCCGACCGCGCTTGGCGCCAAGGTCGCCAATCCCGACAAGCCGGTGGTGGCGATCACCGGCGACGGCGGCTTCATGTTCGGCGTGCAGGAGCTTGCCACCGCCGTGCAGTTCAACATCGGCGTGGTGACGCTGGTGTTCAACAACAACGCCTATGGCAATGTCCGCCGCGACCAGCGCGAACGTTTCGACGGCCGCGTGGTGGCGTCCGATCTCGTCAATCCCGATTTCGTCAAGCTCGCGGAGTCTTTTGGCGTGGCAGCGGCGCGCGTGACTGCGCCGGACCAGTTCAAGGCGGCGATGGAGAAGGCGCTTAGCCATGGCGGGCCGTATCTGATCTCGGTCGAGGTGACCAGGGATTCGGAAGTCAGCCCCTGGGCGTTCATTCACCCGCCGAAGCCGTAATCGAAGCACCGTTGTTCCGGGACTCTTCCCTTCTCCCCTTGCGGGAGAAGGTGCCTTCCCAAAGGGAAGGCGGATGAGGGGTCTCCATCCGCGGAGACAGACCCCTCATCCGTCTCGCTGCCGCTGCGCGTCAGCGATCCACCTTCTCCCACAAGGGGAGAAGGAAGATCAGCGGGTCCGGCGGAAGGTCAGATTGATCCGCCTCCGCCCCAGCAGCGCATGCTCGCCTTCGGCAAGCGGCGCGATGCCGTGATAGGCGAGCCGCGACGGCCCGCCCCACACGACGACGTCGCCATGGACGAGCCGGAAGCGCCGCGGCTTGTCGCTACGCGCCAGGCCGCCGAACAGGAAGGTCGCGGGCAGGCCGAGCGAGACCGAGACGATCGGCGCCGAATAATCCAGCTCGTCCTTGTCCTGATGCAGCGTCAGCCGCGTGCCGGGCTCGTAGCGGTTGACGAGGCAGGCATCGGGCGCGAAGTTTTGAAAGCCGCCCTGCTCCGCCGCGCGGCGGGCGAGATCGCGGAGCACCGGCGGCATCGCCGGCCATGGCGCACCGGTTCGCGGATCGATCGGGTCATAGCGATAGCCGGTGTGATCGGTGATCCAGCCGCGCTCGCCGCAATTGGTCATGGCGACCGACATCAAATGGCCGCCGGGCGTGGTCATCCGCCGGAACGGCGACTGCGCCACGATGGCGCGCGCCGCTTCGATCAGCTCGCTCTCGATCGGCCTGACGAAACCACGCAGCAGCACGGCGCCGTCGGCGATCTCCTCGCGCGACGGCTGCGCCTCGGCAACGCTGTCGAACAGATCAGCCGTCAATCGCAACACTCATTTGGCATCGTGGAAGATCACACCCACCGTGTGGCGCTGGCCGGACCTGATACGGCTGACGCCATGGCGCAGATTAACGCGATAGGTGCCGCGTGTCCCCTGCACGGGGCGATGATGCACAGCGAAAGCAACGGCGTCGCCCTGCGCCAACGGCACCACTTCGGCGCGCGACTGCATACGCGGACGTTGTTCCGTCAGCACGAACTCACCGCCGGTGAAATCGCGCCCCGGCTCGGAGAGCAGGATCGCGACCTGGAGTGGGAACACGTGCTCGCCATAGAGATCCTGGTGCAGGCAGTTGTAGTCGCCGGCTTCATATTGCAGCAGCAGCGGCGTTGGCCGCGCCTGTCCGGCCTCGTGGCAGCGCTTGAGGAACGCCGCGTGCGCCGTGGGATAACGGATGTCGATCCCCATAGACTCGTTCCAGCGATTGGCGACACCTTGCAGGTGGGCGTAAAGCGCCGGGCGCAGCTGCGCGATCAGATCGGGCAGCGGATAGGAGAAATATTTGTACTCGCCGCGGCCAAAGCCGTGGCGGCCCATGACGATCCGGCTGCGGAAGTGCGAGTCGTCGGGATAGAGCGTGGAGACGGCGCGGCACTGGTCCGGCGTCAGCAGGCCCTTCAGGACGGCGCAGCCCTGGGCGTCGAGCTCGGCGGTGATTTGGGGCCAGTCGAGGGTGTCGACGTGGGTGGCGAGGTCCGCGGGCGACTGAGAGGGCGATTTGCGTGCTGTTGCTGTCATGGCCCCAGTTTCGCTCATAACGCGGTTCTGGGCCACCCGATTTCCGGGAAGTGGGTCAAACAGCACCAACGTGAGAGTGCTGCAAATCATAGAAAATTGCTCGCTCAGAGAGAGGCTCGTCGACGCGCCTCCCTAAGCAGGTCCGCAATTCTGGTTGCCTCTTTTTTTAGGACAACAAGATGTCCGTCCGCGGCTGATCTCGCCAACTCGGCATCGGGCAAGACAGTGATCTGCTTGCAGGCTGCCACTGCTTCGGCACTCAGGAAGACCTCATCCGGCCTGGGCATCTCGGCAATTCGGTTGAACTCCTTCTGCGCTTTTCCGAATTTTTCATCCAAAGCCTTCAGAGCGTCGCGAATTTTGTTCCTCTGTTTTACATCGACAATTGAGTGAATCTGGTCGTTCGTCTTCAAGCTGCGGTTCGCGAGCCTTCTGATCTGTTTTTTATCACGCTCGAACTTGGCCTTCTCTGAGTTGAAGGACGCAATGCTGATGGTTTCAGTCTGGAATCGAAATCGTTCGCGCCGAACCGGCTGGTAGGCCGAAAAGCGAACTTCTCTCATGAATCTCTGATCTTGGGCGATAAGAGTCGACAGATTGCGCAGCGCCTTGAATGCAACCAGAGCCGACTGCCGGTCGGCAATATCTCGCTGAACCTCAACCTGCTTTTGAACGGCCCGCCAGGCAAGCACAGCTGCAATCAGCGTGACCATGGCCCCGCCAATCGAGCCGGCAAAGCCAAGCCAATCGGAAGCCCGGATAGATTCGCAAGCCAATACCAATGGAATGCCGACTGTCAGCAAGACGGAGAGCACCCCCGCCAGCGCAAGCGTGCCGATCGCCCCAAGCCCCTGGTCGAATTTCCCCATCGTACAACCATCCGTGCTGACGGTTTGTTGCCGAGGTGAATTCACACAAGAATAGTGAGAACCAAACTCACGGGAGCGACGCCCGTAATAGTCATTGTGGGCGTCGCTCGTTGTTCATCGACAGATGCGTTTCATTACGGGCGGCAAATGTATCCAAAGGTATCGTGCCTAGCGAGGACGGATCTCGCGGAGTGCATTCTCGAACTGCAACAGCTAGCCCCGCACCGGCAGCGTCGCCACGGCGTAGCCGTGCTTGATCGTACGCTTCAGCACGGGATCTTCCAGCTCGAAATCGAAGCGGTCCGCGGGGCGGATGCCGCCCTTGGCGGCGAAGGTGCCGCCGAACATGGCGCAGCCGTCGGGGAATTTGCCGCCGTCAAAGCCACGCGCGATGAGGTCGGCGACGGGCAGCATCGCGTCGAGCGTGCCCTCCTGGTAGAGCACGCGCTCGCCCTTGATCGTGGCGTAGGAGCGCAAAATCATCTTGTCCCAGTGGCCGATGACGTCCTCGAGCTCCCAAAGTGTCGAGGCGATCGGCTTGTCGCACATCTGCTTGGACACCGTGACGTTATAGGCCTCGACCTTGCGGTCGGTGTGGTCCGAGCCGCAGCCGACGAAGATGCGGCCCTGCCAGCCGATCAGAACGAACTCGACCTCGCCGGAGGAATCGCCACCGGTGCATTCGATGGCGTCTTCCTGCGTCAGCCGCCGCGCCGAGCCGCGGTAATAGATCGGCGTCGAGGCCGGCGGGGCGATGCCCATCTCCTGCAGCTCGGCGATGTGCTTGTCGCGCGCGACGGGATCGCGGCCGGTCCAGCCGGCGATGACCATCTGGTCGATCGCCAGCGTCAGCGGCGTGGTGGTGTCCTGGGCATCGACGGTGAAAGTCAGGTCAAACACGAATTACGGCCTCCATGCCGGCAGCAAGTTCAAAGATACGACGGTCGGATCCGCCCGCCCCTGCAAGCATCAGGCCGACGGGAATGTCGCCCTCGCGATGCGCGGGCAGCGAGATGGCGCAGCCGTCGATCATGTTGATCAGGGTGCAATTGCGCAGCGCGCGCAGGTTTTGCGTGGTGAACGCCTTGTCGTCGGCGAGATCTGCGATCTTCGGCGGCGTGTTGGCGGTGGTCGGCAGCACCAGGGCGTCATAGGGCGCGATGCGCGCATTGACGCGGGCGATCAGCGAGCGGCGCTCGTTGAGCAGATCGATGTAGTCGGCCGCGCTCTGCGCCTCGCCGCGCATGATACGGACGGACACGCGGGGATCATAGACGTCGCCCTTCGACGTGATGAGATAGCGGTGCCAGGCGTAGCTCTCGGAGGCCGCAAAGCCGCCCTTGGCGTTCATCGGGCCGATGTCGTGGAATTCGGCCATCTCGATGCGCTCGATGATGGCGCCGTGATCGGCCAACGCTTTCAGCGCACGCTCGAACGTCTCAGCCACGGGGGCGTCGAGATCGTCGAGCGCGATCGTGGTCGGCACCGCCAGCCGCATGCCCTTCACCGGGCGCGGCTTCAGCGGAACGACCGGCTCGTTCGCGAGCACAGCGTCGAGAATGGCACAGCAACTGACCGATCGCGCCAGCGGCCCGATGCTGTCGAGCGAAAACGACAGCGGCACCGAGCCATCCAGCGGAACGCGCCTCTGCGTCGGCTTGTAGCCGACGATGCCGTTATAGGCGGCGGGAATGCGGCAGGAGCCGCCGGTGTCGGTGCCGAGCGCGCCATGCGCCATGCCGTCGAGCACGGAGACCGCGGCGCCCGAGGACGAGCCGCCGGGCACGTGACCCTCGGCCCGGTTCCAGGCGCCCTTCGGCGTGCCGTAATGCGGATTGATGCCGATGCCGGAATAGGCGAACTCGGTCATGTTGGTGCGGCCGATCACGACGAAGCCGGCCTTGCGCAGCCGCGCCACGGTGGCAGCGTCCTGCTCCGCCGGCGGAGAATCGTCGAGCGCGCGGGAGCCGGCGCGCGTCACCTGGCCCTTGATGTCGAACAGATCCTTGATCGAGACCGGGATACCGGCATAGCGCGACGGCGCGGCCTTGGCCTTGCGCAAACCGTCCATCGCATCGGCAGCCGCGAGGGCTGCGTCCTTGTCGACATGGATGAAGGCGCGCTGGCCCTCGCCGGCGGGATCGGCGATCTTGGCGATGCACGCCTCGACCAGTGTTCGGGAGGTGGTGCGGCCGCTTTCGAGGTCGTCGGCGAGCTTCGCCAGTGTCGGAAAATCGGGCATGTCTGTCTCACGGAATATTTGCGCGCGCAATCTATAGCGCCGCCTCAGTTCGACACAAGCATTGTGCGCATGATGGCATGCATGCTCCCGGCTGGACCGTTGACGCGCCATAGTCGATTGTCGCATCAAGATCGAAACAGACGGGCGGAAGCCTGTCTTCTGGGAGGTTTTCCGAGATGGCCGAACCGCAGCGCGCGCGACCGAAACCGACGCCGGAGACCCAGCATTTCTGGGACGGCACGAAGGCGGGCGAACTGCGCCTGCAGCGCTGCGATGCCTGCGCGCATGTCTATTTCCCGCCGCGCCCGTTCTGCCCCTCCTGCGCCTCGCGCAAGGTCAGCATCTTCAAGGCGAGTGGCAAGGGCTTCCTCTACAGCTACGTGATCAACCACCGCCCCGCCGCGCCCGGCTTCACGCCGCCTTACGCGATCGCGGTGGTGGAGCTCGACGAGGGCCCGCGGATGATGAGCAACATCATCGACTGCCCGCAGACGCCTGAGGCACTCGAGCTCGACATGAAGCTCGAGGTCGCGTTCCAGGAGCTGGACGACAAGATCACCCTCCCCGTCTTCCGTCCGGCGAAGGGGTAAGTCATGCGCAAGAACCAGGTTGCCGTCGTCGGCGCGGCCGAGACCACCGAGCTCGGTGTCGTCCCCAACATGTCGCAGCTCCAGCTTCACGCGGATGCGGCGCTCAATGCCATTGCCGATGCCGGGCTGAAGCTGTCCGATATCGACGGCTTCGCCACCGCGGTCGAAACGCCGCAGCAGGTCTGTCACTATCTCGGCATCAAGCCGACCTGGGTGGACGGCACCTCGGTTGGCGGCTGCTCGTTCATGCTGCACGTCCGCCACGCGGCGGCGGCGATCGAGGCCGGCCTGTGCAAGACCGTGCTGATCACGCACGCCGAGAGCGGCAAGTCGATGATCGGCAAGCTGCCGCGCTCGACGCCGGCGGACAGCCTCAACGGCCAGTTCGAGGCGCCCTACGGCGTCTACGGCCCGCCCAGCATGTTCCCGATCCCCGTGCTGCGCTTCATGAAGACCTACGGCATCACGCATGAGCAGCTCGCCTCGGTCGCGGTCGTGCAGCGCGAATGGGCGGCGAAGAATCCGCGGGCGATGATGAAGGACCCGATCACGGTTGCCGACGTGCTCAACTCGCGCATGATCGCCTATCCGTTCCGCCTGCTGCAGTGCTGCCTCGTCACCGACGGCGGCGGCGCGCTGATCCTGACCTCGGCCGACCGCGCCAAGGATTTTCCGCGCAGGCCCGTCTACATCATGGGCACCGGCGAGAGCGTCGAGACGCCGATGGTCAGCCAGATGGAGACCTTCAACTCCTCGCGCGCGTTCAAGACGGCGGGGCCGCTGGCGTTTAGGGAAGCCGGTATCGCGCACAAGGACGTCGATCATCTCATGATCTACGACGCCTTCGCGCATCTGCCGCTGTTCGGCCTCGGCGATCTCGGCTTCATGCCGCACGAGGAGACCGGCAAGTTCATCGCCGACGGCAACACGCGGCCCGGGGCTAAGCTGCCGCTCAACACCAATGGCGGCGGATTGAGCTACATGCACTCCGGCATGTACGGCATGTACGCGCTCCAGGAGAGCGTGCGCCAGATGCGCGGCATCGCGCCGGCGCAGGTGCCGAACGCGAAGATTTCGGTGTGCCACGGCGTCGGCGGCATGTTCGGCGCCAGTGGCACGATCGTGTTCACGAACGAGAGGTAATCGACATGAGCAAATCACTGCAAGACAAGGTCATCATCGTCACCGGCGCAGGCCGTGGCATCGGGCGCGAGATCGCGCTGCTCTGCGCGGCGGAAGGCGCCAAGGTCGTCGTCAACGATCCCGGCGGGGCCGCCGACGGCGCTGGCACCAGTGCCACGCCTGCCGAGGAGGTGGTCGAGGAGATCAAGAAGCGCGGCGGCATCGCTGTCCCGAACTTCGAGTCGGTCGCCGAAGCCGTTCCCGCCAGCAAGATCGTGAAAACCGCGACCGATCATTTCGGCCGGCTCGACGGCGTCGTCAACAATGCCGGCATCCTGCGCGACATGATCTTCCACAAGATGAGCGTGGAAGCGTTCGAGGCCGTCATCAAGGTCCATCTGATGGGCTCGTTCTACGTCAGCCACGCCGCCGCGCGCATCTTCCGCGAGCAGGAGTCGGGCTCCTTCGTGCACTTCACCTCGACCTCGGGCCTGATCGGCAATTTCGGCCAGGCCAACTACGCCGCGGCCAAGCTCGGCATCATCGGGCTGTCGAAGTCGATCGCGCTCGACATGGGCCGCTTCAACGTCCGCTCGAACTGCGTCTCGCCGTTCGCCTGGACCCGCATGATCGGCACCATCCCGACCGAGACCGAGGCCGAGAAGGCGCGCGTCGAGAAGATCAAGCAGATGGGCCCGGAGAAGATCGCGCCGATCTGCGCTTACCTGCTCTCCGATGCCGCCAAGGACGTCAGCGGCCAGATCTTCGGCGCGCGCATGAACGAGCTGTTCCTGTTCAGCCAGAACCGTCCGCTGCGTTCGGTGCACCGGAGCGAGGGCTGGACGCCGCAATCGATCGCGGAACACGGCATGCCGGCCCTGAAGGGCTCGTTCTACAAGCTTGACCGCTCCGCCGACATCTTCCCTTGGGATCCGGTGTAAGGATCCCGTCTAGCCATATTTTTGGCATCCCTGCGCTGCGATCTCTGGTTGTCTTGTCCAGAGATCGCCCTGCTTTAAGCCTGATTGCGGGCGAATGGTGTCCTCCCAACACAATCTTGGGAGGAAACCATGACAAGAATACTGACCAACACCGACGACACGACGACAAACGGCGGCCTCGGCCGCCGCACGCTTCTCAAGGGCGCGGCAACCGTCGCCGCATCCGCCCTGCTCGCCTCAAGGGCCGACGCGCGTGAGTTCGGCGCCAATGCCGAGCCGCAGCGCTATCCCGACCCCGACATCGTCGTCATCGACCCCAAGCGCTTCAAGGCCAAGGTCGGCAACACCGCGATCAAGCGGCTCTACACCGGCTGCCTGTGGGCGGAGGGGCCGGCGTGGAATGCGCAGGGACAATATCTCGTCTGGAGCGACATCCCCGCCAACCGGCAGCTGCGCTATCTCGACGACGACGGCCACATCTCCGAGCAGTTCCACAAGCCGTCGAACGAGGCCAACGGCAATTCGTTCGACACCGAGGGGCGCCAGATCAGCGCCGAGCGCACCCGCCTCGTCCGCTACGAGCACGACGGCTCGGTGACGACGCTCGCCGAACAGGCGGGCGGCAAGCCGCTCAACGGGCCGAACGACATGGTCGTGCATCCCAACGACAAGGCGATCTGGTTCACCGATCCCGGCTACGGCGCGATCAGCATCTACGAGGGCAAGCTCGCCAATACCGGCTCACTGCAGCCCTTCCAGAAGGAAGCGGTGTATCGCCTCGACACGCAGACCGGACAAGTCGCGAAGGTCGCGGACGAGCCGTTCAAGCCGAACGGCATCGCGTTCTCGCACGACTACAAGAAGCTCTATGTCTGCGACACCGGCATCACGCATTATCCGCAGGCCGAGAACGTGGTGTGGTCCTACGACATCGACGGCCCGAAGCTGTCGAACCCGAAGAAGCTGATCGACATGAAGCTCGACGGCAAGTCGGGCTTCCCCGACGGACTGCGCGTCGACACCGAAGGCAACATCTGGGTCGGCGCCGGCTGGGTCGGTCCGGGCTATGACGGCGTGCAGGTGTTTTCGGGGGCCGACGGCGCGCGGATCGGGCAGATCCTGCTGCCGGAGACCTGCGCAAATGTCTGCTTCGGCGGCCGGAAGCGCAACCGCCTGTTCATGACCGCGAGCCAGTCGCTGTACTCGGTCTATGTGGAGACGCAGGGCGCGCATTTCTGCTGAGAGGCCAATAGTGAGTGGCGAGTGAAATCCATTCGCCACTCGCCATTTCGCTACTCGCCCTCTCAACCCGTATTCCGCAACCCCGCCGAGATGCCGTTGATGGTGAGCTGAATCCCGCGCAGCACCTGCTCGTCCGGGTTCTGCGCGCGATGCTCTTTCAAGAGCTCGACCTGCACGTGGTTGAGCGGATCGAGATAGGGGAAGCGGTGGCGCACCGAGCGCTCCAGCAGCGGGTTGCCCTGCAGCAGCCGATCCTGGCCCATGATGTCCAGCAGCGTCTCGATGCAGGAATGCCATTCGCGGCGGATGCGGCCGAAGATTTTTTCGCGCAGTGCTTCGTCGGGCACCAGCTCGGCATAGCGCGAGGCGATCGCGATCGAGCTTTTCGCCAGCACCATGTCCATGTTCGACAGCAGCATGCGGAAGAACGGCCATTCCTTGTAGAGCTCTTTCAGGAACGGCATGCCCTTGTCGGGATGCTCGGCGATCCACTGCTCGACGGCGCTGCCGAAACCGTACCAGCCCGGCAGCATCAGGCGGCATTGCGCCCATGAGAACACCCAGGGGATGGCGCGCAGGTCCTCGATGGCGCGGGTCTTCTTGCGCGAGGCCGGACGGCTGCCGATGTTCAGCGTCGCGATCTCGTTGATGACGGTGGAGCCCCAGAAATAGTCGACGAAGCCGTCGGTCTCGTAGACCAGGCCGCGATACGCCTTGAAAGCGAGGTTCGACAGCTCGTCCATCGTGGTCAGGTATTCGCGGCGCGGCGCGCTCTGGCGCGGCTGCAACAGGCTCGCATCCAGCGTCGCCGCCGCCAGGATCTCCAGATTGTTGCGGCCGACTTCCGCGTTGGAATATTTCGACGAGATGATCTCGCCCTGCTCGGTGATGCGGATCTGGCCGCTCACCGCGCCGCCGGGTTGCGCGATGATGGCGTCATAGCTCGGACCGCCGCCGCGGCCGACCGAGCCGCCGCGGCCGTGGAACAGGCGCAGCCGCACATGGTGGCGCTCGAACACCTCGACGAGACCGATCTCGGCCTTGTAGAGCTCCCAGCCCGAGGTGACGAAGCCGCCATCCTTGTTCGAGTCGGAATAGCCGAGCATGACCTCCTGCACGCTGCCGCGGCTGTCGACGAGGCGGCGGTAATCGTGCAGCGACAGCATCCGGTCCATGATGCCGGAAGATGCCTGCAGATCCTCGATGGTCTCGAACAGCGGCACAATGTTGATCGCACTGCGCCCGGAGGGATGGACCAGGCCGACCTCCTTCAACAGCACCGCGACCTCGAGCATGTCCGACATGCCCTTGCACATCGAGATGATGCATTGGGGAATGGCGTCCGAGCCGAACTTCGCATGCGCTTCCGCCGCGGCATGGAAGACGTTGAGCTCGCCCATGGTCTCGTCGCTGTATTTGACGAAGGGCGACACCAGCGCGCGCGTCGAGCGCAGCTCGTTGGTGAGCAGCGAGATGCGCGCGTCCTCGCCGAGCGCGAGATAGGACATGCCGGGATTGGCGGCGTCCATCAGCTCGGCGATGGTGCGCTCGTGCACGGCCGAATTCTGCCGGATGTCGAGCCGCGCCAGATGGAAGCCGAAGCAGTCCACCGCGCGCCGCAACAGCCGCAGCCGGCCGCGCGCGATGACGCGGGCATTGTTGGAGATCAGCGAGCGATGCAGCACGTCGAGATCGGCCTGCAGCTCCTTCACGCTCTCGTAAGGAACGCCCCTGCCGACCGGCCGACGGGTGATCTCGACCTCGAGCTTTTCCGCCGTCGCCGTCAGGCGCGCATAGATACCGGAGACCGCAAGCCGATAAGGCTCGCCACTCCGGTGCGGCGAGGTATCCGGCGAACGCTCCGCGAGCGAGCGCAGCTCTTCGGAGACGTCGGCGAGATGCGCCGCGATCGACAGCTCGGAGCCGAGCACGTGCAGCTCTTCCAGATAGAACTGCATCACCCGGCTCGACTGCAGCCGCAGCGTGCCGCGCATGACGTCGGCGGTGACGAAGGGATTGCCGTCGCGGTCGCCGCCGATCCAGCTTCCCATCCGCAGGAACGAGGCGAGCTCGGACGCCGCGGCCTCGCCGCCCTCCTCCAGCCGGTCTTCCAGCACGTTGACCAGCCGCGGCACCTCGCGCAGGAACGTATAGTCGTAAAAGGACAAGCCGTTGGCGACCTCGTCGAGCACGGTGAGCTTGGTGCGGCGGAGCAGATTGGTCTGCCACAGCGTCAGCACCTCGCGGCGGAGCTGCTCGTCGCTGGCGGCGGCCTCATCCGAGGTCAGCGCGACGCGCTCGCGGCGGTCGAGCAGGCCTGCGACCTCCATCTCGCGGTCCATGGTGCTCTTGCGGCGGACCTCGGTCGGGTGCGCGGTCAGGACCGGGCTGACCAGCGCGGTCTTGAAGAAGCTGCGCAACGCGTCGGCGCCGATCCCCGCAGCCTTGGCGTGGGCGAGCGTCTCCGCCAGCACGCCGGCGCCGTTGGCGGCGCTGCGGGCGCGCATCTGGCGGATGTTGTTCTGATCCTCGGCGATGTTGGCGAGGTGGGAGAAATAGCTGAAGGCACGGACGATCCGCACCGTCTCCGACGTCGACATGCTGTCGAGGATCTGCTCGAGTTCGCGGCGGGCGAGCCGATCCTCGTCGCGGTGGAACCGGATCGAGGTCTGGCGGATGCGCTCGACCAGGTCGAACACATCGGCGCCCTCCTGGTCGCGTACCGTGTCGCCCAAAATGCGTCCGAGCAGGCGGATGTCGTCGCGCAGCCGCGCATCCGCTTCCAGCGCCTGAATATCCTCAGGACGGTTAGGGCGCTGATCAGCCGCGTCGGATGGTACGGTCTGGAGGGACATTGGCTCGCTCCCCTTGTAGAGCTCTCTATGGCTCCCCGGCCGACTGAGTGTGCAAGTTTTTTGCCGCAGCGCAAGATGAAGTTGGGGGCGGCGCGGCAAACATCGCCGGTCACGGGCGGGACGACGTCTTGCCGATCGGTGCGGACACGTCTTTTCGATCTCGCGGCGCGAGCGCCCGAGCTTTGCTCTCCCTTTCACCCTCATCGAGACGAGAGGGCGCAGGGAAGGCCGGGCGCCGGCTGGCACCCAGGGTCCGCACGCGAGAGACGCACGCGGGGTGACCACAGGTGATGCCGGGACATCCCGGCCTTCCCTGCGCAATGGTTTTACGGCTTATGGCGCGCTCTCCCCGGGGAGCGATGCACTATTGCCCCCGTCGCCTCGCGGATGATCGGTGCGCGCCCGGTCGGGCCGCTGCACCACCGCAAGCCTTGACGCACAGACCCCGGGCGCCAGGACCACACGCTTTTGCCGTCCGCGGACGTTCCTCCCGAGACATTCGGACGCTCGCGCGTGCTCGCCCCCGACGCCGAAAGGAAACGCTGTGACAGCGCCGTGTCGATCGCGCGGATGATGATGGCTCACGGGGTTCGCCCGCCCTGCCACCCCGTCACGCGCCGGCGCTGCCGCGTCCATCGCATCCCGGCCTACGTATCGTGACGATCGCGAAACGTCCCTTTGGCGGGCCGGGATGTTTTGCGGTTTAACCGAAGACTGGAATTCGGTCAATCAGAATATTTCGCGCCGAATCTCTTGACCTTCATGTCGCGTGGTTTGCCCGACGAGGCTGAGCAAGAATTGGTTTGTTGGCTGTCCTAGGCCGTAGCGAACCGGGCGATTGCGATCTGGGGCTGGAATATTCGCCAAGAGGTCGATAGAGCAACCTTTATGCCCTGCAGGAGGGTTACGAAGGT
>NZ_DASYWN010000029.1:0-14655 GCF_035935975.1 Bradyrhizobium sp. | reverse complement strand
CTGCTCAGGGTGGGCGCGATCCGATCGCCAGCGGCCTGCCGCGGTCGCAGCTGCGGCAGGCCATTCCTCTCGGAATGCACCGACAATATCTGATTGCGCTATTACAAGGGTGGGTTAGCCGAAGGCGTAACCCACCTCTTTGGTTTGCGCGGAAGCAGAAGTGGTGGGTTACGCCAGCGACTGCGCTTCGCGCAGCCGCCGTCTAACCCACCCTACGGCACCGCGCGTGCGGCGAAGCTTAACCCGCGAGATCCAGCTTCGACGCCACGGTCGAATCCGCATTGAGCCGGTAGATGATCGGCACGCCCGTGGCGAGCTCGCGCTTCAAAATGCCTTCGGGCGACAGCTTCTCCAGCACCATGATCAGCGCGCGCAGCGAATTGCCGTGGGCGGCGACCAGCGTGCGCTTGCCGTTGAGCACGCCGGGCAGGATCTCCTGCACATAATACGGCAGCGCGCGCGCGAGCGTGTCCTTCAGGCTTTCGCCGCCGGGGGGCGGCACGTCGTAGGAGCGGCGCCAGATCAGCACCTGGTCCTCGCCCCATTTCTTGCGGGCGTCGTCCTTGTTGAGGCCGGAGAGATCGCCGTAGTCGCGCTCGTTCAGCGCGAGGTTCTTCGAGGTCGGCAGGCCTTCCTGGCCGAGCTCGCCGAGGATGATGTCGAGCGTGTGCTGCGCGCGCGTCAGCACCGAGGTGTAGGCGACGTCGAACACGAGGCCCTGCGCCTTCAGCTTGCGGCCGGCTTCGGTCGCTTCCTTGACGCCGAGCTCGGTGAGATCAGGATCCTTCCAGCCCGTGAACAGGTTCTTCAGATTCCATTCGCTCTGGCCATGGCGCACGAGCACGAGGAGACGTTCACTCATCAACTGCTTTCCATCTCGTTTATGATATTGAGCATGACCTTGTCGGAAAACCGCTTCACATTTTTCCGGGTCATGCTCTGGTTCAGATGTCGGATAGGCCGAGCACGTCGGCCATGGAGTAGTGCCCCGGCTTCTTGCCGTGCGCCCACAGCGCCGCCTTCAGCGCACCATGGGCGAACAGCATGCGATCTTCGGCGAGATGCGACAGCGTCAGCCGCTCGAACGGGCCGAGGAAGGTCACGCTGTGCTCGCCGGCGACGGTGCCGCCACGCAAGGACGCAAAGCCGATCGCGCCCGGCTTGCGCGCGCCGGTGATACCGTCGCGGCCGCGTTCCGAATGATCGTCGAGCGAGATGCCGCGACCGGCGGCTGCCGCCTGGCCCAGCATCAGCGCGGTGCCGGAGGGCGCATCGATCTTCATGCGATGATGCGTCTCGACGATCTCGATATCAAAATTCTCGTCGAGCGCCTTTGCGACGCGCTTGACCACGGCGGCGAGCAGATTGACGCCCAGGCTCATATTGCCTGACTGCACCACGACCGCGCGGTTGGTGACACTCTTGATCACGGCATTGTCCGAGGCCGACAGGCCGGTGGTGCCGATGACATGGACGAGCCCACGCTCGGCGGCGATCGCGACATTGGCAATGGTCGCAGCCGGCACGGTGAAATCGAGGATGCCGTCGGCTTCCTTCGACATCGCCCAGAGATCGGCGGACAGCTGAATCCCGTTGGCGGGCAGGCCTGCGAGCACGCCGGCATCCTTGCCGAGCAGCTCCGAGCCCGGCGCCTCCAGGGCACCCGCCAAGACCGCGCCTTTGCTGTCGGCGATCGCCCGCGTCAGGGCGCGGCCCATCCGGCCGCCGGCTCCAGCAACAATCAAGCGCATGTCTGACATGGTGCGATCCTCTCAAGGGCCGTTGTAGCGGCGGGATGCAGTTCCGGCAACCGAGGGGATCAGGGACAGGCTCGCCCGCGGCCATCCTTCGAGACGCCCGCCCATGGCGGGTCCTCAGGATGAGGCCACGGTTCGCGGCGAGATATCAAACCCTCATGGTGAGGAGCCCGCCAAAGCGGGCGTCTCGAACCATGCAGGCCGTGCACTTTCGGCGTGCGTAGAGAAGATCGAGCCTCAACTGTCCGCGGGCTGCGGGCCGTCATAGCCCTCGATGATGATGAGGTCGGCGATCGAGTGCGGCTGGCGCACCTTGATGTTGGCCTGGTATTCCGGCGAGTTGTAGCAGGCGATCGCGGTCTCGTAGTCCGGGAATTCGATCACGACGTTGCGGGTGCGGCTGGCGCCTTCGACGGTGGTGAACTTGCCGGCGCGGACGGCGAAGCGGCCGCCCCATTTCTTGAAGATCGGGCCGTTGGCGACGGCGTAGGGCTTGTAGCCCTCGTCATTGCTCACATCGACGCGTCCGATCCAGTAGCCTTTTGCCATTGTTCTTCTCCCTGTTTGTTGGTTAGCCGAGTGCCTGCGCGATCTCGGCCTGGATTGCGTCTGCCGTTGCCTTGGGATCGGCAGCTTCCACCACCGGCCGCCCGACGACGAGATAATCCGCGCCCGCGACAATAGCGCGACCGGGCGTCATGATGCGCTTCTGATCGCCGGTCGCCGAACCCGCGGGCCGAATACCGGGCGTGACGAGCGTCATCTGGTGGCCGACGATCTTGCGAAGGCTGCCGACTTCTTCGGGCGAGGACACGAGGCCGTCCACGCCGAGCACCTGCGCCTGCTGTGCCCGCGCTTCGACCAGTTCCGACACGCCGAGCCGATAGCCCGCGGCGTGCAAATCGTCCTCGTTGTAGGAGGTCAGCACCGTGACGGCGAGAATCTTCAGGCTCGAATTGCCGCGGCCTTCGACGGCGCCTTTCATGGTCTGCGGATAGGCATGCACGGTGACGAAGGTCGCGCCCAGCTTGGCGACGCTCTCGGTGCCGCGCGCGACCGTGTTGCCGATGTCGTGCATCTTGAGATCGGCGAACACCTTCTTGCCCTTGTCCGCGAGCTTGCCGATCAGCGGCAGGCCGCCGGCATAAGCGAGCTGATAGCCGATCTTGTAGAACGAGACGCTGTCGCCGAGCTTCGCGATCATCGCCTCCGAGGCATCGACGCTCGGCAGATCGAGCGCAACGATCAGGCGGTCTTTCGGGGCGATTTCGGCTGGCGTCATGTCACCTCACATCATGCGTTGGGAAATGTCGATCAACTGCCGCACCAACTCCTTCAACGAAGCGATATCGCCCTCGTTCTTCAGCCTGTCCATATCGTCATAGGCCTGGTCGGCAAAGGCGAGGGTGAGCTGGCTGGCAATCACATTGGCGTGGCAGGAGGTCAGGATCAGCCTCAGCGCCTGCAGCGCGCGGGCGGCACCCAGGCGGCTCTGCGAGGCGCCGGCGAGCGCGAAGGCGCGATGGCGGAACACCTCTCCGCGCGCCTCGTGCGGATCCTGCACGCGGCTGACCCAGTCGATCGCGTTCTTCAGCAGCGGCGGCACCGAGGCGTTGTACTCAGGGGAGACGATCAGCACGCCATGATGCGTGCCGATCATGCGCTTGAGATTGATGGCGTGCTTCGGGATGCCTGATTTGGCCTGGAGATCGCCGTCATAGATCGGCAGCGGGAAATCAGCGAGCGAGATGCGGGTGACGTCGACACCGGCCTGGGCGAATTCATAGGCAGCGACCGCCGCCAGCTTCGCATTGTGCGAGCCGGTGCGCAGCGAGCCGGGAATGACCAGGATTTTCGGAGCTGACATCCAATCCAATACGTTCGGCGAAACGAGCCCGCCGCGCATGAGAGGAAGCCGGCGGAATTAGTCCTTGCGATACACCCAGACGCGGGCCGGCGGAAGGTTCATCCAGATCCGTTCCGAGGCCTCTGTGGACACGCCGGGCAGCGATTTCGGGATCGGCGGCACCACCGCATAGGTGAACTGGACGAAGGGCGCGCCGGGCGCGAGTGCCGTGAAGGCATCGCGGATCAGTCGCAGCCGCGTCAGCATCGGTTTTGTCACCAGCGGCAGGCCCGAGACGACGGCGCTGGCCGGCGCGCTCAGCACATTCCAGAGCGTGTCGCGCAGGCGGTAGGCATCGCCTTGCACCACCTTGGCTTGCGGATAGCGGTCGCGCAGCAGGGCGCAGAAGCCGGGATTGTATTCGACGAGGACGAGACGCTTCTGGTCGACACCGCGCTCGACCAGAGCCGAAGTGATGGCGCCGGTGCCGGGCCCGAGCTCGACCACCGGTGCGTCCGAATCGATGTCGACGTAATGGGCCATGGTCCGGGCCAGCAGCTTGCCCGACGGCATCACCGCGCCCATGTGCAGCGGCTTTTCGATCCACGATCTGAGAAAGCGCACCTCGTCATCAAGACGGGGCTTCTTCAACGCACGCGCGGACGACGGCAATGGCATGTCTGGACCGGACGGGACGAGACCGCGGGACCGCGGTGTGTCAGAAAATGGTCATAAAGAGGTATAGGCCGGAAGAGGTATGGTCAAGCCGAGTCAGCTCGCCCGATTACCGAAGAAGTCCTTGACCTTGGCGAAGAAACCCTCGGATTCCGGCTGGGTGTTGCCGGAGGAGAGCTTTTCGAACTCGGCCAGCAATTCCTGCTGTTTCTTGGTGAGGTTCTGCGGGGTCTCGACCACGACCTGGACATACATGTCGCCGGTCTGGCGCGACCGCAGCACCGGCATGCCTTTTGATGCAATGCGGAATCGGCGGTTGGACTGGGTCCCGGCCGGTACCTTCACCTTGGCCTTGCCCTTGTCGATGGTCGGCACCTCGAATTCGCCGCCGAGGGCGGCCGTCACCATCGAGATCGGCGCCCGGCAGTGCAGGTCGGCGCCGTCGCGCTGGAAGAACTGGTGCTGGGCCAGCGACAGGAAGATGTAGAGGTCGCCGGGCGGCCCGCCGCGGACCCCGGCCTCGCCTTCGCCGGCGAGCCTGATCCGGGTGCCGTCCTCGACGCCCTGGGGAATGTTGACCGACAGCGTCCGCTCGCGGGTGACGCGGCCCTGGCCCGAGCAGGACGGGCAGGCGTCCTCGATCATCTGGCCGCGGCCCTGGCAGCCGGGGCAGGTGCGCTCAAGGGTGAAGAAGCCCTGGGACTGCCGCACGCGGCCGGCGCCGCCGCAGCTCGAGCAGGTCTTCGGCTTGGTGCCGGCCTTGGCGCCGATACCCGAGCAGGCCTCGCAGGTGACCGAGACCGGAATCTCGATCTGCGCGGTCTTGCCGCCGAAGGCTTCCTCGAGGGTGATTTCCATGTTGTAGCGCAGGTCGGCGCCACGCTCGCGGCCGCCGCGGCCGCGCTGTCCGGCCATGCCGAACAGGTCCTCGAAAATGTCGGAGAAGGAGGAGGCGAAGCCAGCGCCGAAGCCGGCGCCGCCGCCGGGACCGCCCTGCTCGAAGGCCGCATGGCCGAAGCGGTCATAGGCGGCGCGCTTGTCCTTGTCCTTGAGGACCTCGTAGGCCTCGTTGATTTCCTTGAACTTGACCTCGCTGGTGTCGTCCCCGGGATTGCGGTCGGGGTGGAACTTCATTGCCAGCTTGCGGAAGGACGACTTCAGGACGGAATCGTCGGCAGAGCGTTCGACTTCGAGGGTTTCGTAATAGCAGCGCTTGGTGGACATGGCAGGCTCGGTCTATCCAATCGCGATTCAAGTCGGAGCGAAACAACGTCGCCACGCGACCATATAGGCAGCCTTCCGCTTCGCGGCAGAGGGCCGCACGGCAGCGTTCGGCATACGTGCAGGGAATTGATCGATCGTAGCGGGGATCGGTCCCGTACCCGACACGAAGGCCTCCCCCCTGAGGGGAGAGGCCGACTGTGCGTGTGGGGTCCAAGCCGTCCGCATCGTGACCCTCTCGGGGCTCAGGCGGACTTCTTGTTGTTCTTGTCGTCGTCGACCTCGGTGAACTCCGCGTCGACGACGTCGTCCTTGGCCGCGTCCTTCTTGGCGTCGGCCTCGGCCTGCTGCTTGTACATGGCCTCGCCGAGCTTCATCGAAGCCTGCGCCAGCGTCTGGGTCTTGGCCTTGATCGCCTCGGCATCGTCGCCCTTCAGTGCTTCCTTGAGGTCGCCGACGGCATCCTCGATGGCACGGCGCTCGGTCTCGCCGACCTTCGAACCGTGCTCGGCCAGGGCCTTCTCGGTCGAATGCACCAGACCATCCGCCTCGTTCTTGGCGGTGACGGCCTCGCGGCGCTTCTTGTCCGCCTCGGCATTGGCCTCGGCGTCCTTGACCATCTTCTCGATGTCGGCTTCCGACAGACCACCGGAGGCCTGGATGCGGATCTGCTGCTCCTTGCCCGTGGCCTTGTCCTTGGCCGAGACGTTGACGATGCCGTTGGCATCGATGTCGAACGTCACCTCGATCTGCGGCATGCCGCGCGGGGCCGGCGGAATGCCCATCAGGTCGAACTGACCGAGCATCTTGTTGTCGGCCGCCATTTCACGCTCGCCCTGGAAGACGCGGATGGTGACCGCGTTCTGGCTGTCCTCGGCGGTCGAGAACACCTGGCTCTTCTTGGTCGGGATCGTGGTGTTGCGGTCGATGATGCGGGTGAACACGCCGCCCAGCGTCTCGATGCCCAGCGACAGCGGGGTCACGTCGAGCAGCAGCACGTCCTTGACGTCGCCCTGGAGCACGCCGGCCTGGATCGCAGCGCCGATCGCCACGACTTCGTCCGGGTTGACGCCCTTGTGCGGCTCCTTGCCGAACAGCTGCTTCACGACTTCCTGGACCTTCGGCATGCGCGACATGCCGCCGACCAGAACCACTTCGCCGATCTCACCGGCGGTGACGCCGGCGTCCTTCAGCGCCTTGCGGCAGGGCTCGACGGTCTTCTGGACGAGGTCGTCGACCAGCGCCTCGAACTTGGCGCGGGTGAGCTTCATCGTCAGATGCTTCGGGCCGGTCTGGTCCGCGGTGATGAAGGGCAGGTTGATCTCGGTCTGCGTCGTCGACGACAGCTCGATCTTGGCCTTTTCAGCGGCTTCCTTCAGGCGCTGCAACGCGAGCTTGTCGTTGCGCAGGTTGATGCCCTGCTCCTTCTGGAACTCGTCGGCGAGGTAGCCAACGAGGCGCATGTCGAAATCCTCGCCGCCGAGGAAGGTGTCGCCGTTGGTCGACTTCACCTCGAACACGCCGTCGCCGATTTCGAGAATGGAGATATCGAACGTGCCGCCGCCGAGATCGTACACGGCGATCGTGCCGGTCTTGGTCTTGTCGAGGCCATAGGCCAGCGCAGCCGCGGTCGGCTCGTTGATGATGCGCAGCACTTCAAGGCCCGCGATCTTGCCGGCGTCCTTGGTGGCCTGGCGCTGGGCGTCGTTGAAGTAGGCGGGAACGGTGATGACCGCCTGGTCGACCTTCTGGCCGAGATGGGCTTCCGCGGTCTCCTTCATCTTCTGCAGGATGAAAGCGGAGACCTGCGAGGGCGAGTAGGTCTGGCCGTCGGCCTCGACCCAGGCATCGCCGTTGGAAGCCTTCACGATCTTGTACGGAACGAGCTTCTTGTCCTTCTCGACCATCGGGTCGTCGTAGCGGCGGCCGATGAGGCGCTTCACTGCGAAGAACGTACGCTCCGGATTGGTAACGGCCTGGCGCTTGGCAGGCTGGCCGACGAGGCGCTCACCGTCATCCGTGACGGCGACGATCGAAGGCGTCGTGCGCATGCCTTCGGAATTCTCGATGACTTTGGCGTTCTTGCCATCCATCACGGCGACGCACGAATTCGTGGTGCCGAGGTCGATCCCAATGACCTTTCCCATGGTCCTGATATCCTTGTTTTTGCGGCAGGTTGGCTGGGCCCAGAAGGCACCCGAACCGAAACCCCCTAAGATCAAACATCCGCGATATTGCGATGATTGAGGCTCATATAGGAGGGGGGGAGGGGGCCGCAAGGACCGAAACTACGTTTCAGCCGTGAAAACATTGGGTTTTGGCAGATCATATCCGGGCTCAACCGCCCTTGCGGGTGAGGAATTATTAACAGGTTCAGGCTTCAGCAAGCCCCCGCCGCCGTGATCCACCCCCGCCCTGTTACCGGCGCCCCAAACCCGCTAAAAGGCGGACCGCCGGACAGTCGCCCCAGGACTGATTCAGACTGCTTCGCGCGACAAAGCGGCCCGGTCGCCGACCATCGAACGGCCTCAATGTGAACCAATCAGAGTGGCCCATGAAGCTGATCCGCCCCCTCGCCGCGCTCGCCCTTCTCGTCGCCTCCGCGCTTCCGGCCCTGGCCGCCGACGCCATCTACCCGCCCGGGCTTCGCCTCGGCATGGTGCCGCTGGTCGGGCTGAGCACCGCCAAGACCTTTCCGGGCTTCGAGAGCGAAGACGGCAACGTCAAGGTGCTGATCACGGAGCTGCCGCCGGCGGCCTATGGCGAGGTCGTGAGCGCCTTCAATGCCAATCCGGCGGGCGCCAACGGCGTCAAGCAGGACAAGATCGAGACGCCCGCAGGCCTTGCCTATTTCACCACCGAGAGCGGCAAGGCCGGCGAGACCCCGGTGAAGCGCTATTCGATGATCGTGCCGGGCGCCGGCTTCTCCGGCTATGTCGCGGTGCAGATTCCGGAGAATGCGACCAAGATCTACACCGACGAGGCGGTGCGGCAGATGTTTGCCAGCACCACCACCCGCAAGCAGGTCTCGGCCGAAGAACAGATCGGGCTGATGCCGTTCAAGATCACCGATCTCGCCGACTTCAAGGACATCCGCACGCTGGCGCCGGGCTCGAGCATCATCCTGGCCGACGGCAACGAGAGCTCGGGCTATGAATCGAAGCCCTTCATGATCCTCGGCCTGATCGGCGCCACCCCGCAGCAGGCCGACGACCGCGCCCGCTTCGCCCAGGAGGCGGCGCTGCAGATCCCCGGCGTGCGCGAATCCCGCGTCACCATGTCGGAGCCGATCCGCATCAACGGCCAGCAGGGTTTTGAGACCCGGATCGACGGTGTCAGCGGCAAGGACAAGACCCCGGTGACCGTGGTGCAGTGGATCCGCTTCTCCAGCGGCGGCGCCTCGCTCCGCATCATCGCCAGCGCCCCGCGCGACCAATGGTCCGCCGCCTTCACCCGCTTCCGCGCCGTGCGCGACGGCATCCAGCCGAAGGGCTAGCAGCCCAGGAGGAGCTCAAGGGCAGCCCAAGCGCTCACCAGAGCCGGCTGCATTTTCGGGCTTCTGTTCGTATACGAACGGAACTAGGCTTCGCCTCCGTTGGATCATCTTGGAGGAGGCGAACGATGCTCGATCGACGACAAATCCTCGCGGCGCTTGGGACGACGGCGCTGGCGACCCTCGTGCCAACCGCGCTGTTTGCGGCGACATCGATCAAGCCGGACGATGCTTCCGCGCTGCTCGTGATCGACGTACAGAATTGCTTCCTGCCGGGCGGCAGCCTCGCCGTGAAGGAAGGCGAGCAGGTCGTGCCCGTCATCAACAAGATCTCGAAAGCGTTCTCGAACGTGGTGATGACGCAGGACTGGCACACGCCCGGCCACGTCTCGTTCGCGTCGGTGCATTCCGGCAAGAAGCCGTTCGAGACCGTCGACCTGCCCTATGGCAAGCAGGTGCTGTGGCCCGACCATTGCGTGCAGGGCACCGACGGCGCGGCGCTGTCGAAGGACCTTGCGATCCCGCACGCCGAACTCGTCATTCGCAAGGGTTTTCACAAGGACGTCGACAGCTACTCGGCCTTCCTCGAAGCCGACGGCAAGACCTCGACGGGCCTCGCCGGGTACCTGAAGGGGCGCAAGATCAAGCGTGTCTTCGTCGTGGGCCTGGCGACGGATTTCTGCGTCGCCTGGACCGCGCTCGATGCGCGCAAGGCGGGCTTCGAGGTCTATGTCGTCGAAGACGCCTGCCGCGGCATCGACACGCAGGGTTCGCTGGCCAAAGCCTGGGCCGATATGGCCAAGGCCGGCGTGAAGCGGATCCAGTCTGCGGATATCGCGGTGAGCGCGTAGGACGGCGCGTCTACCAGACCCTCATGGTGAGGAGGCGCGTCAGCGCCGTCTCGAACCATGCAGGCCGAGCTGCAGCAGCGGGGCCTTCATCCTTCGAGACGCGCGCGAGCGCGCTCCTCAGGATGAGGATCGCACTGCTCAGTTCGCTTCGTTGCTGTTCGCGGCGGCCGCGGCCTTTGCGCCGCCCTTGGACACGCCGACCAGCGCCGGGCGCAGCACGCGCTCGCCGATGAGGTAGCCGGCCTGCATGACCTGCACGACGGTGCCCGACGGCACCGACGCATCGGGAACTTCGAACATCGCCTGCTGGAAGTTCGGGTCGAACTTCTGGCCCAGCGGATCGAACTTCTTCACGCCGTGCTTTTCCAGCGCGTTGAGCAGCGAGCGCTCGGTGAGCTCGACGCCCTCGATCAGCGACTTCAGGCCGGCATCGGCAGCAGCCCGCGCCTCGGCCGGAACGGCATCGAGGGCACGCTGCAGATTGTCGGCGATGTCGAGCACGTCGCGGGCAAAGCCGGTGACGCCATAGAGCTTGGAGTCAGCGACCTCCTTGGCGGTGCGCTTGCGCAGGTTCTCCATCTCGGCCAGCGTCCGCAGCATGCGATCGCGCGCCTCGGCGGCTTCCTTCTGCAGCAGCTCGACCGAACCCGGCTCGGGATCGTCGGGCATGATGTAGGGTTTCGACACCACGGGCTCGCCGGTCGGCGCGGTCGTGTCTTCGGGTTGCCGGTCTCGATCGGTCATCGGCTCTTATCTCGAACTCGTTTCCAAGGATTGTCGGTAAAGGATTGTTGGCCCGGATATCGTGCCTAAGCGCGCGAAAATCAAGCGCCCGTGATCGCTGTAAACGCCGGTCAGCCCCCCAAAAGGCGGCTGACGATGCGGGCGGCGTAGTCCACGGTCGGGATCACGCGGGCATAATTGAGCCGCGTCGGCCCGATCACGCCCAAAACGCCGACGATGTGGCCGGCGGCATCCCGATAGGGCGAGATGATCGTGGAGGAGCCGGACAGGGAAAACAGTTTGTTCTCGGAACCGATAAAGATGCGCACGCCTTCGGCGGTCTCGGCGCGGCCGAGCAGGTCGATGACGCCGCGCTTGGTCTCGAGATCGTCGAACAACAGGCGAACACGCTCCAGGTCCTCCAGCGCGTGCAGATCCTCGAGCAGATTGGCGTGGCCGCGCACGATGAGCTGGCGGTCCTCGGTCTCGCCGCCGGACCAGCTCGCGATCCCCGCCGAGATCACCTTCTGCGTCAGCTGATCGAGCTCGGCGCGGGCCTCGGCCAACGCGGTTTCGAGCTCGAGCCGCGCCTCGGCGAGCGTCCGGCCACGGATGCGCGCATTGAGGAAATTGCCGGCCTCGGTGATCGCCGAGGATGGAACTCCGGGCGGCAGCGTCAGCACGCGGTTTTCGACCTGGCCGTCCTCGCCGACGAGGATCACCAGCGCCTTCTCCGGTTCCAGCCGGACGAATTCGATGTGTTTCAGCCGCGCATTGGATTTCGGCGTCAGCACCACGGCTGCGGCGCGGGTCAGGCCCGACAGCCGCGTCAGTGCCTGGTCCAGGGCCGCCTCGACCGATTGCGCGTGGCCGACGGTGGCGAGCTGGCTCTGGATCGACTGCCGCTCGGCCTCGGTGAGGTCGCCGACCTGCATCAGGGCATCGACGAAGAAGCGCAGGCCGAGTTCCGTCGGCAGACGGCCGGCAGAGGTGTGCGGGGCGTAGATCAGGCCGAGCTGTTCCAGATCGGCCATGACGTTGCGGACCGAGGCCGGCGACAGCGGCATCGCGATCAGCCGCGAGATATTGCGCGAGCCGACAGGCTCACCGGTCGCGAGATAGCTTTCGACAATTTGACGAAAGATGTCGCGGGAACGCTCGTTGAGCTGGGCGAGGCCTGCGCGCGGCGCGATCAGATGGATCGGATCGTGATGGGCCACAGACGGTAACTCCTCTCAGATGCTCATAATTTGTCCATCCCCGAGGGTTCTGACAAGCGTGGCTTTTGCGGACCTGAAATCGGGGCAAGAATCGGGGCAAGAATCAGGGGGTGAATAAGCCCTTGATCTTCCCCCTTGCCGCCCACCTTCACCCCACCTACAAGCACCGCGAACAGCCCTTTTCCGAGAGTTTTGGAGGATTTCCCATGCGGCCAAGCCGCCGTGCGCCCGACGAATTGCGCCCCGTGACGCTTGAGCGTGGCGTGGTGAAATATGCGGAAGGCTCCTGCCTCGTGAAATTCGGCGACACCCATGTGCTGGTCACCGCCACGCTGGAAGACCGCCTGCCGCCGTGGCTGAAGGGCCAGGGCCGCGGCTGGGTCACCGCCGAATACGGCATGCTGCCGCGCGCGACCTCCGAACGGACCCGCCGCGAAGCTGCCGCCGGCAAGCAAAGCGGCCGCACTGTCGAGATCCAGCGCCTGATCGGCCGCTCGTTGCGCACCATCGTCGATCTCGAAGCGCTCGGCGAGCGCCAGATCACGGTCGATTGCGACGTGCTCCAGGCCGACGGCGGCACCCGCACCGCCTCGATCACCGGCGCCTGGGTCGCGCTCGCCGATTGCATCAACTGGATGAAGGCGCGCAACATGATCAAGGCCAACGTGATGCGCGACAACGTCGCTGCGATCTCCTGCGGCATCTACAACGGCACGCCGGTGCTCGACCTCGACTATGCTGAGGACTCCGAAGCCGAGACCGACGCCAATTTCGTCATGACCGGCGACGGCCGCATCATCGAGGTGCAGGGCACCGCGGAACGCGAGCCGTTCACGCAGGACGAGTTCCTGAAGCTGATCGGCCTGGCGCAAAAGGGCATCGCGCGTCTGGTGGACTTGCAGAAACTGGCCGTGGCGTAGTCAATAGACCCATGCATCGCCGAATCACCGGAAAGCTCGTCATCGCGACCCACAATCCCGGCAAGCTCGCCGAGATGAAGGAGCTGCTCGCGCCTCACGGCATCGAGGCGGTGTCGGCCGGTGAGCTCGGCCTGGGCGAGCCGGATGAGACCGGCAACGATTTCCGCAGCAATGCCGCGATCAAGGCGATCGCAGCGGCAAAGGCGACCAAATTGCCTTCGTTCGCCGATGATTCCGGCATCGTCGTCGACGCGCTCGACGGCGCGCCCGGTATTTTCTCTGCGCGCTGGGCCGGACCGAGCAAGGATTTTGGCGCGGCGATGGCGCAGATCGAACGCCTGCTGCAGGAGCGCGGCGCCACCGCGCCGGACAAGCGCACCGCGCATTTCGTCTCCGCGCTGTGCGTTGCCTGGCCCGATGATCATCTCGAAGAGGTCGAGGCGCGCGTCGACGGCACGCTGGTCTGGCCGCCGCGCGGCACCGCCGGCTTCGGCTACGATCCGATGTTTTTGCCCAATGGTTACGACCGCACCTTCGGCGAGATGACCAGCATCGAGAAACACGGCCTGCCACCGCTCGGCCTCGGCCTGTCGCATCGCGCCCGCGCCTTCGTGAAACTGGCGGAGATCTGCCTTGAGCCGCGCTAAGGAAGCTTTCGGCGTTTACGTGCACTGGCCGTTCTGCCTATCGAAGTGCCCCTATTGCGACTTCAACAGCCATGTCCGCCATGCCGCGATCGACGAGGCACGCTTCGCGTCGGCCTTCGCGCGCGAGATCGCCACGACCGCCGAGCGCGCGCCAGGGCGCGAAGTCACCTCGATCTTCCTCGGCGGCGGCACGCCGTCATTGATGCAGCCATCGACCGTCGGCGCCGTGCTCGATGCCATCGGCAAGCACTGGACTGTCGCTGATGACGTCGAGGTCACGCTGGAGGCCAACCCCACCAGCGTCGAAGCCACGCGCTTTGCCGGCTATCGCGCCGCCGGCGTCAACCGCGTCTCGCTCGGCGTGCAGGCGCTCGACGACGCCTCGCTGAAAGCACTTGGCCGCATGCACAGCGCGCGCGAAGCGCTCGACGCCGTCGCCATCGCGCGCCGCTCGTTCGACCGTTACTCGTTCGATTTGATCTACGCCCGCCCCGACCAGACGCCGGCGATGTGGGCGGATGAGCTGCGTCTCGCGATCGGTGAAGCGGCCGAGCATCTGTCGCTCTATCAACTGACCATCGAGGAAGGCACGCCGTTCTTCGGCCTGCACCAGGCCGGCAAGTTGAAGACACCGGACGAAGCGATCGCGCGCGCGCTCTACGACGTGACTCAGGAGACCTGCGAGAAGCTCGGCCTGCCCGCTTACGAAATCTCCAACCACGCGCGGCGCGGCGCCGAGTGCCGGCACAACCTGGTCTACTGGCGCGGCGAGGAATATGCCGGCATTGGCCCCGGCGCACACGGCCGTCTCGACATCGACGGTATCAGGCATGCCACCGCCACCGAGAAGCGCCCCGAAGCCTGGCTGATGCGCGTCGAGACCAACGGCGACGGCGTCGTCACCGACGATTTGCTCAACAGCGAAGAGCGTGCCGACGAATTTTTGCTGATGGGATTGCGTTTGGCCGAGGGCATCGACCCCGAGCGCTACGAGGCTCTCTCCGGCCGCCCGCTCGATCCCGGCCGCATCGCGCTTTTGCGCGAGGAAGGCGCGATCACGGTGGATGCCACGGGCCGCCTGCGCGTAACCAGCAGCGGCTTCCCGGTGCTGGATGCCGTGGTCGCGGATCTCGCGGCGTAGCGAGATGCCGTAGCGAGCTATCGTAGATGGGGTAACGGGCCCCCCCCGGGGCCTTCCAGCGAAGCCGCGCTAGCTACGGCGCTGTTTGGTGGCGCGCGTCGCGCGGCTTGACTGGAAGGTTGGCGGTCGTCCCTCACATTGATGGTGTAACGGAGTCGAGG
>NZ_DASYWN010000028.1:0-138063 GCF_035935975.1 Bradyrhizobium sp. | reverse complement strand
TGGCTGTGGCTGCGGCATCAACCGGACAGCGCGCTCAGCCGCTGGTTCCGTGACCGCATCGCCAACGCCGGCAAGCGCGCCAAACGCGTCGCCATCGTCGCGCTGGCGCGCAAGCTGATCGTGGCGCTGTGGCGTTACCTCACCACTGGCCTCGTACCTGCGGGGGCAACCATGAAGGCATAGAACCCAACCACCACCGGGCGCTGCGCTTGGCCGCAGTCCGCGCGGGATGGATGATGACCGTGCCACCCTAGGGCCGAACAAACAGCCGTTTTGTAGATGGGTCTCATCCTCATGGCTTCCTCGCCGCAAGCATGCGGAACGTGGGTCCGGACCACACCAGTCCGACCGGATATGAGGTGATGCAGTGAGCTGCAGAAAGCTTCGGAAGCCAATCCTCGCCCGGAACACGGTCGTCGCGCTGCGCTCCGCATGGCTCCGCGCGCCGCCCTCAAACCACGCCAACCTCACTCAAGCCAATCGAATGCCCTTGACTCACAAATCCCCATATGAGGGTGGGCGAAGCGAAGCGTGCCCACCGCCTCTCTCCACAACCAGGACATGGTGGGCACGCTGCGCTTTGCCACCCTACAAGGCCGTCGTCTACCGCCGCACCTTACGCATCGTCGTGAGCACAATGTCAGCCGCGAGCACGCTGGGCGATTTGTTGCCGGTCGACATGATCTGATCGAGCCGCGCGAACGCCTCGACCTGCCGCTTGCGTAGCGGCGTATCCGTCAGCAGTTCCGTCAGCGCCGGCGCCAGCTTCTCCTGCGTGCAATCTTCTTGCAGATATTCCGGAATGACGTCCTCGCCGATCACGAGATTGGCGAGGATCACCGAGGAGACGCGGATCGCGCGGCGCAGGATGAAGGCTTCCATCGCGCCGACGCGATAGGCGGTCACCATGGGAATGCCCGACAGCGCGAGCTCGAGCGTCACCGTGCCGGACTTGGCCAGCGCGGCATGCGCGATGCGGAAGGCGGCGCGCCTTTCGGTCTCGCCGATCACGATCTGCGGCTTGACCGGCCAGCTCGCGATGCCCTCGCGCACGGTTGCTTCGAGATACGGCATGGTCGGCAGTATCAGCTCGAAGGCGCGGCCTTCGGCCTGGAGCCGCCCAAGCGTTGCGCCGAACACGCCGAGATGATGCCGGATCTCGCTGCGGCGGCTGCCGGGCAGCACCAGCAGCACCGGCGGCGGGGCATCACGGCGCCTCTGCTCCTCCGCGCTCGGCCGCAGCGAGGGCAATTGCTCGACCAGGGGATGGCCTACATAGCTGCATGGCGGCCCGCCGAGCTTGCGATATTCCTCCGGCTCGAACGGCAAGAGGCCAAGCACATGGTCGACATAGCCGAGCATGGCGCGCGCCCGGCCCGGCCTCCACGCCCACACCGAGGGCGAGACGTAGTCGACGACGGGGATCGCGGGATTCTTCGCCCGCACGCGACGGGCGACGCGATGGGTGAAATCCGGGCTGTCGATGATGACGAGCGCATCGGGCGCGGCGTCCAGCACGGCATCCGCAGTCTCGCGGATCAAGCGCAGGATCTTCGGCAATTGCTGGATCACCGCGGCGAAACCGACGATCGACAGCTCCTCGATCGGAAACAGTGTCTCCAGCCCCTCGCGCGCCATGGTGCGGCCGCCGACGCCTTCGAACTGCACGCCGTCGCCGAGGCGCTGGCGCAGCACCTTCATCAGGGCGCTGCCGAGCCGGTCGCCGGATTCCTCCGTCGCGATCAGGAAAATCCTGCGCTTGGGATCGCGGGTCTGCATCACGCCGGCAGGCCGATGATGAAGAGATATTTGGCGTCGGCGGTCGCGATCATCGCCTGCGGCTCGGCGGCAATGGTGTTGCCCGCGATGACGGCGATGCCGGCAAGGCCGGCCTTCGCGACGCCCTCGATGGTCCGCGGCCCGATCGTCGGCAGGTCGAAGCGCAGATCCTGGCCGCTCTTCGGCGCCTTCACCAGCACGCCCCGCCCCGTCGCGGTGCGGATCCGTCCCTCCTCGCGCAGCCGCGCGACGCGCGCCAGCAGCGCATCGGTACCCTCGATGTCCTCGACAGCCACGACATGGCCGTCGATCACCACGGCCGCCTGGCCGATGTCGAACGGCCCGAGTGCGGTCAGCACCGCGCGGCCGCGCTCGATGTCGGCCTTGGCATTGTCGGCCGGCCAGGCGCGGCTGATGCAGCCCTCGGGCATCAGCAGATCGGGCGCGACGTCCTTGATGCCGACCATGCGAAAACCGCCTTGCTCGAGGATGCGGCCGACGCCGGACAACAGATGATCGTCGCCGCCGCGGAAGGCGCGGATGACATTGCCGAGTAGCCGCAGCGTCGTGACATCGAAGCGGATTTCCGTGAGCGAAGGCCGCACCAGTGTGCCGATGAAGATCAGGTCGCGGCAGCCCTCCTCGCGGAACAGCCGCATGGCGCGGCCGAGCTGACCGACCGAGATCCAGCGATGGCGGAATTTGTCCACCTGCACCGGATCGCAGGCGCCTCGCAGCGGAAACAGCACGGGCGTGAAGCCGCGCGCGGCGAGCGAGTCGGCGACCGCGAACGGCATGGCGCCACCGCCCGCGACCACGCCGACCGGCGATGAAATCTCCGCTGCCGCCGATGTCATGTCCGCGGCCATGCCAGGATCACTTCTCGATGGCGGGAAGACAGAGCGGACGATGCTTGCCCTTGCCGATGAAGTCGAGGATTTCGGCAATCGCGGGATCTTCCGCCGCCAGCGGCTGCGCCGCCGCGAGGCGTTCGGCGAACATGCCCGGGCCGTGGAAGAGTTTTTGGTAGAACGAACGCACGGTCGCGAGCCGCTGCTTGGTGAACTTGCGCCGCTTCATGCCGATGATGTTGAGGCCTTCGAGCACGGCGTACTGGCCGTTGACGAGCCCGAACGGGATGATGTCGTCGCGCACGCCGCAGACGCCGCCGACCATCACCTGCGGCCCGATACGGGTGAACTGGTGCACCGCGGACAGACCGCCGATGAAGACGAAGTCGCCGATCTCGGCATGACCGCCAAGCGTCGCCGAGGTCGCGAAGATCACGTCATTGCCGACATGGCAGTCGTGGCCGACATGGCTGCAATTCATGAAATAGCCGCGGTCGCCGACCGTGGTGATGCCGCCGCCGGCGACGGTGCCGGCGTTCATGGTGACGGATTCGCGGATGGTGCAGCCCGAGCCGATCGTGAGCTTGGTCAGCTCGCCGCGATAGCTGAGCGACTGCGGCGGCGTGCCGAGCGAGGCGAACGGATAGATGGTGCAATTGTCGCCGATCGTGGTCTGCGCCGTGATGTGCACATGGCCGATCAGCTTGCAGTTTGCGCCGATCACGACATGCGGGCCGATGATGCAAAAGGGCCCGATCTCGGTACCCTCGCCGATCACGGCCCCGTCCTCGACCCGTGCGGTGGGATCAATCTTACTCATCAAGCAATCTGACTCATCAAGAAGGTCTGGTTAGGCTTTGAAGTCGCTCGGTTTTCCGCTGGTTAGCGCGACTATGCCCGATCTGTCCAGTGACGTATCATCTCGGCGTGTTTCAGGTGCCGGATGAGCCGGCCGCCCCAGTCCATTAACGCGTTCATGTGGAGCTTGAAGTCATCGTGGTCAGGGCCCTGGCAATCCTGCTCGCACAGTTCGCGGCCGCGCCGATCGTGTCCGAGACGGTCGAGACTGGCGAACATCGCCTCGTCGATCTCAAGACATTCGAATGCCGCGACATCACCCGCAGCACGATGCTGCAGCGGGTCTGTTACGACCCCGCGCAGCAGCACCTGATCGTCGCGGTGAATGGCGCCTATGACCGCTATTGCGGCGTGACGGCGGACACGGTCGAGCGCCTCTTGGGCGCACCGTCCATGGGCCAGTTCTTCAACCAGAACATCAAGCGCGATGTCACGGCAGCGCGATACGCCTGCGCGGCGCGCGAACGCATCCAGCGCAGCTGATCCCGGTCAGAGCCAGTTCGTTCGAAGACGCTTCAGTCCGTCAGCATGGCGCCGACATCGGCTTCCGCGACGACCTGGCCGTTGACCTTGGCGTCACCGTGAAACCACCACATCGCCTTGCGGCGGCCGATCGAGCGCATGTGATATTCGATGGTATCGCCGGGCAGCACGGGCTTGCGGAACTTGCACTTGTCGATGGTGAGGAAATACACCGCGCGCGGCTTCTCGGTGCCCTCGACCGAGGTGATGCCGATCACGCCCGCCGTCTGCGCCATCGCCTCGATCATCATCACGCCGGGATAGACCGGGCGCTCGGGGAAATGGCCCTGGAAGGCCGGCTCGTTGAAGGTGACGTTCTTGATGCCAATGCCGCTGTAATCGGCGCGGATGTTGATCACGCGGTCGATCAGCAGCATCGGGAAACGGTGCGGCAGCGTCCGGAGGATCGCATTGATATCCACCAGCTCGAACTTGATAGGAGATTCCTCCGTCATTCCCGTCCCTCGTTCTTCGGATCGGCCTTGCTGTCGCGTACCAGGCGCTCCACCGCGATAATTTCCTTGAACCATTGCTTGGTCGGCTTGGCAAAAAAGCCACCCCAGCGACCGTTCGGCGGGATGTCGTCCTTGACGCCGCTCATCGCGGTGACCTGGGCTCCGTCGCCGATCTTGAGGTGGTTGTTGATACCGACCTTTGCTCCCAGCGCCACGTTGTCGCCGATCGTCAGGCTGCCCGCGAGGCCGATCTGGGCCGCCAGCAGGCAGTTCCGACCGATCGTCACATTGTGGCCGATCTGGACCTGATTGTCGATTTTGGTGCCCTCACCGATCACGGTGTCACGCAGGGAGCCACGATCGATGGTGGTGCCGGCCCCGACTTCCACGTTGTTCTGGATCAGCACCCGGCCGGTCTGGGGCACTTTCAGATGGCCCTCAGGGCCGAAGAAGATGAAGCCGTAGCCGTCCTGGCCGATCGAGCAGCCGGGATGGATCAGCACATTGTTGCCGATCAGTGCGCACTGGATGGCCGTGCGGGCGCCGACATTGCAGTCCCGGCCGATCTTGACGCCGGGACCGAGGACCACGCCTGCGCCGATCACGGTGCCGCTGCCGATCTCGACGTCCGGACCGATGACGGTCAGCGGTTCGACGATGACGTCGTCCTCCAGCCGTGCCGAAGGATCGATGATGGCCGACGGTGCGATCCCGTCATTGCCGAACCAGGACTGCGGACGCAGCGCATCGCCGTGCCATTCGCGGGCGATCCCGACGAAGGCGCGGAACGGCTGCGCCACCCGCAGCACGGCCACATGCGCGGGCACCTGGGCCTCGAAGCGCGGGCTCACCAGACAGGCGCCGGCCCTGGTCGCCTTGAGCTCATCGGCATATTTGAGGTTATCGAAGAACGCCAAATGCATCGGGCCGGCTTCGTCGAGCGAAGCCAGGCCCGTGATGACGTGGCCGCCCCGCGTGGGGTCGACCAGCTGCGCCTTGGTCAGCGTGGCGATATCGGCCAGCGCTGTGGCAGGCGGTTTCTTGAAGAAGGTCGGCTGCGCCATTCCACCCCGTCGCGGTCCGGCTTCGGCATGAAGCGGTCAGGCCGCATCATGCCTTATCACATGGATTGAGCGCGATCTTTTTGAAAGATCGGCCCCCTGGGGAGACCCAACGAGGGGAACCCAGGGGGCCGGATCATACCGTGCTGTTCGAATTAGAAGCTGGTGCCGCCGCCGAACCGGAATTCCTGCGTGCGGTCGTTCTTGCCCTTGGTGATCGGCACGGCGTAGTCGAACCGCAGCGGACCGAACGGCGACTGCCAGATCAGGCCGACACCGACCGACGACCGGACGACATTGCCGTTGTCGTACACCAGGCCGGTACAAGTTCCGGCCGTGGCCGGGCTGAGGGTCGACGGTATGCAATTCGAGTTCCTGGTCGTGGTCATTTCGTTGGTCACCGACCACGTCGTCGGGCCCTGATAGTCGAACAGGCCGCCGGCGTCGGCGTAAACCGCGCCCTTCAGACCCACTTCCTTCGGCAGGAACCAGAACGGCATCTGCAATTCCAGCGAAGCGCCCCAATACTTGGTACCGCCAATCGCGTCCTGCGTACCAAAGGGGTTCAAATCGCGCGGACCGATGCCGTTCGGCGCGAAGCCGCGGACGAGGTTCGGGCCCATCTGGAAGTGATCGAGCATGCGCAGCTCGTTGCTGCCGATCTTGTTCAGCATGCCGCCCTGCAAGTGCACGAGGCCGACGATATCGGACACCAGCGGGGTGTAGTATTTCGCGTCGACCACCGACTTCAAGTAGGAGACGTCGCCGCCGACGCCGGCGAAATCCTGACGGAAGTCGACGAGCAGACCGTCGGTGGGGTTCTTGTTGTTGTCCAGCGTATTGTAGGTCAGCGTGTAGCCGAGCGCCGAGGTCAGGGTCTTGCCGCCGGCAAGCTCCTTGCGGACCGGCAACGAGGCTTCGCCGTCGCTGTAGCAGCCGAGACCATTGGTCGAGCTCAGGTCGATCGGCGGCGTCTGCGACGCGGCGAAGGCCGGGCTCGGATTGAAGGTCGACGAACCGAGGGTGTTGTTACAGTTCGCCAAGTAGTACGGCAGTGAGATTTCCTGCTGGTAGATCGAGTAGCGCAGCTGGAGCGACAGATCTTCACGCAAGGAGAAGCCGAGGCGCGGCGAGAAGCCGAGCGTCTTGGTGCCGTAGGAGATGTAGCTGTTGGACAGCTGCTGGCGCTGATAGAGGTCGAGGCCCAGCGCGACGCGGTAGTCGAGCAGATAGGGTTCGACGAACGACAGCGAGTAGCCGCGGGCGTACTGGCCATAGGTCACCGACGCCTTGGCGAACAGGCCGCGGCCAAGCAGGTTACGCTCGGAGACCGAGACTTCGGCGAGCGCACCGTCGGTCGTGGAGTAACCGCCCGAGATCGAGAAGTCGCCGGTCGATTTTTCTTCCATGTCGACGATCAGGATGACGCGGTCGCTCGAGGAGCCCGGCTCCGTCGTGATCTTCACGCTCTTGAAGTAGTCGAGGTTCTTCAGGCGGCGTTCGGCACGATCGACCAGCGCGCGGTTGTATGCGTCGCCCTCGGAGATGTCGAACTCGCGGCGGATCACGTAGTCGCGTGTGCGGGTGTTGCCGCGCAGATTGATGCGCTCGATATAAGTGCGCGGGCCTTCGTCGATGTTGAACACGACGTTCACGGTATGCGCGTCGAAATTGCGGTCGCCGCCGGGACGGACCACGGCGAAGGCATAGCCGCGGCGCGAGGCCTCGATCTGCATCTCCTCAACCGACTTTTCGACCGATTCGACGTTGTACAGCGAGCCGACATTGACGCGCGAATAGCCGCGCATCGAGGTGGGATCGAAGTTCGGAATGCTCGTGCGGAAGTCGACCGCGCCGACGCGGTACTGCGAGCCTTCCTCAATCTTGAAGGTGACGTTGAAGCCCTTCTTCTCCGGGTCGTATTCGGTCAGCGCGGCGACCACCTGGACGTCGGCGAAACCGTTCTTGAGATAGAAGCGGCGGAGCAGGTCGCGGTCGGCCTCGACACGATCGGGATCATAGATGTCGCCGCTGGCGAGGAAGCTCAGCAGGTTCGATTCGTGCGTCTTGATGACGTCGCGCAGGCGGTAGGCCGAGAACGCGTTGTTGCCGATGAACTCGATCGACTTGACGCCGGTCTTGGCGCCTTCCTCGACCGTGAAGATCAGGTCGACGCGGTTGTTCGGCTGCTCGATGATCTCGGGCGTGACGCGCACGTCGTAGCGGCCGGAACGGCGATAGATTTCGGCGATTCGCAGCGTGTCGGACTGCACCATGGCGCGGGAGAAGGTGCCGCGCGCCTTGGACTGGACCTCAGCGGTGAGCTGCTCGTCCTTGATCTTCTTGTTGCCCTCGAACGCGATGCGGCCGATCACCGGGTTTTCCACCACGGAGACGATGATCTGGCCACCGGCGCCACGGTTGATTCGGACGTCCTGGAACAGGCCAGTCTCGATCAGCGCCTTGAGGCCGTCATCGATGGCGCCCTGATCCAGGCGACCGCCCGGACCCGGCTTGAAATAGGAGCGGATCGTCTCCACCTCGACACGGCGATTCCCTTCGACGGAAATCGACTGGACGGTCTGCGCGAGCGCAGACGAAGACACCAAAACAGCCCCAACCGGGGCAACCACCGGCGCGCCGAACAAGATCAGGGTTGCGAGCAAGCCCCCCCGGAGTCGCAGTCCAAACTTCATTGCGCAACGCGCCCTTATCAGTACCAGACCCAACCCCAACGCCGGTCTGGGAGATTCCCCAAGTTCGATGCCGCTTGTAGCCAATTTCAACGGTGCCGCAAACGGCCGCTGACACCGTAATTTCAATTTCATTCCAAGACGTTGCTGATCAGCAACGCCACAAAAAAGCCCGCATTAGGAAGCGGCCATCCGCAGGATGTCATTGTAGGTGGCAAACACCATCAACATCAGCACCAAACCCAGTCCGATTCGGAACCCCATCTCCTGGGTCCGCTCGGACAAGGGCCGGCCGCGAACGACTTCCGCCGCATAGAACATAAGGTGGCCGCCATCGAGCAGCGGGATCGGGAACAGGTTCAGAAGGCCAATCGACACCGACAGCACTGCGCACAGATTGATCACGAACTGGAACCCGGCGCTGGCCGCCTGCCCCGACATCTTGGCGATGCCGAGCACGCCGCTGACCTCGTTCGGATTGCCCTGGCCGACAAACAGCGAGCCCAGGAACTTGAAGGTGCTGGTGATGATGAACCAGACCTGCTCGACCCCGATCTTGAGCGCTTCGCCGACGCCGACCGGGGCGGTCGAGGCCTCGCCGGCCTGCGACTTGTGCTCGACGCCGAGAACGCCGACCTTGTGGCTGTTGCCGAACGGGTCCTTGCGCTCGAGCAGCGCCGGGGTCGCCGTCAGCGACACAATGGCACCGTCCCGCTTCACCTGGAAGGCAAGTGCGGAACCGGCGTTCATCGCCACGATTCGCTGCATGTCGGCGAAGCTCTCGATCGGCTTGCCGTCGATCTGGACGACGACGTCCCCGATCTTGAAGCCGGCCGTGGCTGCCGCGCCGTCGGCGACGACGCCATCGACCCGCGCGATCGTGCTCGGCTTGCCGTAATACAGCGCCATGCCGGCGAAGATCAGCGCGCCCAGGATGAAATTAGCGATCGGCCCGGCCGCTACGATGGCCGCCCGCGGGCCGACCTTCTTGTGGTGGAAGCTGCCGGCGCGCTCCTCGGCGGTCATTGCCGCCAGCGCCTCGGGCGACGGGGTCGAGGCCTCGCTCTCGTCGCCGAAGAACTTGACGTAGCCGCCGAGCGGGATCGCCGAAATCTTCCAGCGGGTGCCATGACGGTCGTTGAAACCGACCAGCTCAGGTCCGAAGCCGAGCGAGAAGGTTAACACCCGGACGCCTGCCCAGCGCGCGACCAGAAAATGGCCGAGCTCATGGAAGAACACGACGATGGTCAGGACGAAGAGGAAGGGAACGACATAGCCGAGGAGCCCATGGCTCAACGCATTGAAACTATGGGTAAAAAAATCGATCATCGAATTCCCTCATCCAGCGCCGCAAGGCCCTGGCCCCGAACCATCTAGGATGCCTTTAAGGCAATTTGAGGCAATAGGGCGGCAGCTCTATTTCGAGCAACATGGTCAACGGATATTGCGTCATCCGCGGACGTCATCGGGGCCTGGTTCCCGCCGCGGACCCAGTCGTCCAGCGTCGCCTCGACCAGCCGCGCGATGGCGCCGAACCGGATCTTGCCGGCGATGAAGGCGGCGACCGCGACCTCGTTGGCCGCGTTGTAAACCGTGGTCGCCCCCTTCCCGGTCCGCAGCGAATCGAAAGCCAGCCTCAGTCCGGGGAACCGCTCGAAATCCGGTGCCTCGAAGGTGAGCTGGCCGATCTTGGCGAGGTCCAGCTTGGCCGCCGGCCCCTTGATGCGGTCGGGCCAGCCGAGGCAGTGCGCGATCGGCGTGCGCATGTCGGGCGAGCCGAGCTGCGCCATCACCGAGCGGTCGGAGAATTCGACCATGCCGTGGATGATCGACTGCGGATGCACCAGGACGTCGATCTCGTCGGGCGAGAGCGCGAACAGATAGGACGCCTCGATCACCTCGAGGCCCTTGTTCATCATCGAGGCGGAATCGATCGTGATCTTCTGGCCCATGCTCCAGTTCGGATGTTTCAGGGCCTGCTCGAGCGTCGCCTGCTCGATGTCGGCGGGCTTCCAGGTCCGGAACGGGCCGCCCGACGCCGTGATGATGACGCGGACCAGCTCGTCGCGATTGCCCGATGCCAGCGCCTGGAACAGCGCGTTGTGCTCGGAATCGGCCGGCAGGATGCAGGCGCCGGCTTTTGCCGCGCGCTGCATGAAGAAATCGCCGGCGCAGACGAGGCATTCCTTGTTGGCGAGCGCGACATGGGCGCCGCGATCAACCGCCGCCAATGCCGGCTTCAGACCGGCCGCGCCGCTGACCGCCGCCATCACCCAATCGGCCGGACGGGCGCCCGCCTCGATCACGGCGCTCTCGCCGGCTCCGCATTCGGTGCTCGTGCCCGCGAGCGCGGCCTTGAGCTCGCCGAGCTTGGAGCTGTCGGCGATCGCGACATAACGCGCGGAAAATTCCTTCGCGAGCTTGGCCAGCGCCGCGACGTTGCTGTTCGCGGTCAAGGCTTCGACGCGGTAGCGCTCGGGCGAGGCGCGCAGCAGATCCATCGTGCTGTCGCCGATCGAGCCGGTGGCACCGAGGACTGTGACGCTGCGGATGTCGGACGCAGCAAGCCTGTTATTACGCAAGGGAACGGCGCTCATATCCTCACCAAACCATAAGACCGCTTCCGGCGCTATGCACACCATGGCGGAGAAAGCCGATAAGCCATGCCGCCAGGATGGCGGCGACAAAACCGTCCAGACGGTCCAATAGACCGCCATGACCGGGAATTAAGTGACTGGAATCCTTGACCCCGAAGCGCCGCTTCACGGCGGATTCGAACAGGTCGCCGAGCTGCGACACCACCGACAGGACGGCGCTGACGAGCAGCAATGGAACCGCCTTCCCGATCCCGCACGCCGCAAAGCCGGCGGCGACCACAAGGCTCGCGGTGAAGCCACCAAGGGCCCCGGACCAGGTCTTCTTCGGGCTGACGCGCGGCCACAGCTTCGGCCCGCCGATGCTGCGGCCGGCGAAATAGCCGCCGATATCGGTCGCCCACACCACCAGCAGCACGAACATCAGCGCGGAAAACCCGTTGACGAGGTCCTTCCGCACCAGGATCGAGGCCAGCAGCGCCGCCGCGGCATAGGCAAATCCGGTGGCCGCCCAAATGAACTTGCCGCGCGCGATCAGCATGATGATCGCGCCGCCGGCGCAGCCGACGATGATGGCGGTCTTGAGCGCACCGGCGGCAACGCACAGACCCATCATGGCGATGACGACCGTCCCTGCCCCGGTCAGCGCGGCCGAGCCTGCGCCCACCACCATCAGCCATTCCGCGAACAGCCCGATCGAGACCAGGGTGACGAGCAGCGCCCACAGCCAGCCGCCGGCATAGGCGACCGCGATGGCGAGCGGCGCCAGCACCAGCGCAGCGAGAACCCGCATCACGAGATTGCTGGGGGCAGGCTTGGCGCCCACCGGTGCGGCGTCGGGTTCGCTCACGAGGCGTTTTTCGCGACCAGGCCGCCGAAACGGCGCTCCCGCCTGGCAAATTCGGCGATCGCGCCTTCCAGCGCCGCCTTGTCGAAATCGGGCCAGTGGATCGGCACGAACACCAGCTCGCTATAGGCGGCCTGCCACATCAGGAAGTTGGACAGGCGCTGCTCGCCGCTGGTGCGGATGATGAGGTCGGGGTCGGGAATGTCGGGCGCATCGAGATGCGCGCCGAGCGTCTCGGCGTCGATCGACGACGGATCACGCTTGCCCTCGGCAACTTCGCGCGCAAGCTTCTGCGCCGCTTTCGCGATCTCGTGCCGCGAGCCGTAATTGAAGGCGACGACCAGCGTGAGGCGCGTGTTGTCGCGCGTCAGCTCTTCGGCCTCGTTCAGCAGCGCACAGATGTCGCCCTCGAGCCCGTCGCGCTCGCCGATGATGCGGACCTTGACGCCGTCGCGATGCAGGCTGGCGAGGTCGTTGCGGATGAAGCGGCGGAGCAGACCGAAGAGATCGCCGATCTCGCTCGCCGGCCGCGACCAGTTCTCCGACGAGAACGAGAAGATGGTGAGGTAGCGGATGCCGAGCTCGTGCGAGGCGCGCACCACGCGGCGCAACGCCTCGACGCCGCGGCGATGCCCTTCAGCTCGCGGCAGGCCGCGCGCGGCCGCCCAACGCCCGTTGCCATCCATGATGATGGCGACATGCGCAGGCGCGTCGGACCGGTCGGGTCCTTCCGTTGCAGGCGCGGCGGCGTTGGACATGGAAGCGGCCTTAAAGCATGACCCGGAAAAATGCGAAGCGGCTTTCCGAAACGATCATGCGCGAACAATAACCCAAAGCGCGACGACGAATCACCGCGCTTTAGACGGTGAGGATCTCTTTTTCCTTGGCGGCCAGCAGCTGGTCGATCTCGGTGATGGTGCCGTCGGTGGCCTTCTGCACCTCGTCGGCGTGACGCTTCTGATCGTCCTCCGACATCTCGTGATTCTTCTCGAGCTTCTTGAGAACGTCGAGACCGTCGCGGCGGACATGACGCGCGGCGACCTTGGCGGCTTCGGCGTATTTGTGCGCGACCTTCACCAGCTCCTTGCGGCGCTCCTCGTTGAGCTCGGGGATGCGCAGGCGCAGCACCTGGCCTTCGGTCGCGGGCGACAGGCCGAGATTGGAATCGACGATCGCCTTTTCCACCGCCTTGACCATCGACTTGTCCCAGACCTGCACCGAGATCAGGCGCGGCTCCGGCACGCTGACGGTGGCGAGCTGGTTGAGCGGCATGTGGCTGCCATAAGCTTCGACCTGCACCGGATCGAGCATCGAGGCCGAGGCGCGGCCGGTGCGCAAGCCGCCAAGCTCGTGCTTGAGCGACTGGACGGCGCCTTGCATGCGGCGCTTCACTTCGTTGAGGTCGAAATTACCCGTGGCCATCACGTTTCTCCTTCAAAATCCCGGCGACCTCTCCGCGCCCTTCCGTCAGGGCGCGCCAGATGAGCCGTCAGCCGGCGACGATGGTTCCGTGGCCACCGCCACGCAGAATCGCGCCGATCGAACCGGGCTCCGCGATCGAAAATACGATGATAGGCAGCGACGTCTCGCGGGCAAGTGCGAAGGCGGTCGCATCCATCACCTTGTAGCCGCCCTCGATCGCCTGCGAATGCGTCAAACGGTCGAATCGCGTCGCGGTCGGGTCCTTCTTGGGGTCGGCCGAGTAGACGCCGTCGACATTGGTCGCCTTCAGCACCGCCTGGGCGCCGATCTCGGCGGCGCGCAGCACCGCGGTCGTGTCGGTGGTGAAGAACGGATTGCCGGTTCCGCCGCCAAGCAGCAGGATCCGGCCCTCGGCGAGATATTTGTGCGCCGCCGTGCGGGTGAACAGCTCGGAAACCTCGGGCATGACGAACGCCGAGAGCGCCCTCGCCGGCATGCCCTTGCGCTCGATGGTGGCTTCGAGCGCAAGGCAGTTCATCATGGTGGCAAGCATGCCCATGGTGTCGCCGGTCGGGCGCGATACGCCGCGGGAGGACACCTCGACGCCGCGAAAGATATTGCCGCCGCCGATCACGACCGCAACCTCGGTGCCGAGCTGGCGGGCGGCGATCAGATCGTCCGCAACCCGGTCCATGGTCGGCTGATCGATGCCAAAGCCTTGCTGTCCCGCGAGATATTCGCCGGACAGCTTGATCACGACGCGACGATAGACCGGATCAGTCATGAGCACCTTCCTCGTCCGGGCGCCGCTTCCGGCGGCACGCCGGAAGGAACGTTCCGGCGCTTACTTCTTGCCGCTGGCCGCCGCGACCTCGGCTGCGAAGTCGCTTTCCTGCTTCTCGATTCCCTCGCCGAGAGCATAGCGCACAAAGCCTGCGATCTTGATCGCGCCGCCGACCTTGCCTTCGGCTTCCTTCACCGCCTGCGCCACCGACTTGCCGGTGTCGTGGATGAAGGCCTGCTCGAGCAGGCAGACTTCCTTGTAGTAGGTCTTGAGGCCGGACTCGACGATCTTCTCGATCACGTTCTCCGGCTTGCCCTGCTGGCGATACTTGTCGGCAAGCACGTCCTTCTCGCGCTTGACGACCGCCTGGTCGAGACCGGACGGATCGAGCGCCAGCGGGTTGGCGGCCGCGATATGCATCGCGATCTGGCGGCCGAGCGCCGCGAGCTCGTCGGCCTTGCCGGGCGATTCCAGCGCGACGATCACGCCCATCTTGCCGGCGCCGTCGATGACGGCACCGTGGACGTAGTGCGACACCACGCCCTGGCTGACCTCGAGCGCAGCGGCACGGCGCAGCGTCATGTTCTCGCCGATGGTGGCGATCGCGTCATTGATCGCGGTTTCCACCGTGACGTCGCCGACCTTGGCGGCCTTGATCTTCTCGACATCGGCGCCGGCGTCAAAAGCAACCTGCGCAATCATCTTGACCAGGCCCTGGAACTGGCCGTTGCGCGCGACGAAGTCGGTCTCGGAGTTGACCTCGACCACGACGCCCTTATTGCCCCTGGTGAGCGCGCCAATCAGGCCTTCGGCCGCGACACGGCCCGACTTCTTGGCGGCCTTCGACAGGCCCTTCTTGCGCAGCCAGTCCTGCGCCGCTTCCATGTTGCCGTCGTTCTCGGTCAGCGCGGCCTTGCAGTCCATCATGCCTGCGCCGGTGGACTCGCGCAGATCCTTGACCATCGCAGCAGTGATCGTTGCCATCGTTGAAAATCCTTCTTGCCTGCCGGTTCGCCGCGGCGTGGCTCCAATTGCCCCGCCGCGGTCCATCTCAGGAATTCGCGTCAACTGAATGAAATGGTGGCCGGATCCGATCCGGCCAGCCGATCGCTCTTTTTGACTATTCCGCTTCCGCGGTCAGCGCCTTGGCCTTGGCCACCCAAGCGTCCGCGCGGCTCGGCAGACCGACTTCTTCGCCGATCGTGTGCGCGGTGTCGTGGTCGAGCTCGGCGAGCTGCCAATAGTGGAAGATGCCGAGGTCGTTGAACTTCTTCTCGATCGCACCCGACACGCCCGGGAGCTTCTTGAGGTCGTCGGCGGTACCACGCGGACCGGCAAGGCCCTGGAAGCCGCT
Organism: Bradyrhizobium sp.; assembly: GCF_035935975.1. GTDB lineage: Bacteria > Pseudomonadota > Alphaproteobacteria > Rhizobiales > Xanthobacteraceae > Bradyrhizobium. The sequence goes on along the minus strand of NZ_DASYWN010000028.1, from coordinate 122,843 downwards.
CGAGGACGCCGCCGGCAGATCTTCGGCGAGCGGACGGGTGGAGGCGCCGATGTCGATGCCCGAATCGCCCTGGGCACGCGAGATGCCGTCGATCGCAGCACGCGCGATCAGGTCGCAGTACAGCGCGATGGCGCGGCCGGCGTCGTCATTGCCGGGGACCACATAGGTGATGCCCTTCGGGTCCGAATTGGTGTCGACGATCGCGGCGACCGGGATGTTGAGGCGCTGGGCCTCCTGGATCGCGATGTCTTCCTTGTTGGTGTCGATCACGAAGATCAGGTCGGGCAGACCGCCCATGTCCTTGATGCCGCCGAGCGAACGGTCGAGCTTGTCGCGCTCGCGCTGAAGCGTCAGGCGCTCCTTCTTCGTGTAGGAATTGGCTTCGCCGCCCGAGAGCACGTCGTCGAGATGACGCAGGCGCTTGATCGAGGCCGAGATCGTCTTCCAGTTGGTCAGCGTGCCGCCGAGCCAGCGCGAATTGACGAAATACTGCGCGCAGCGCTTGGCCGCATCGGCAACGCCGTCCTGCGCCTGGCGCTTGGTGCCGACGAACAGGATGCGGCCGCCCTTGGCGACGGTGTCGCTGACGGCCTGAAGGGCCGTGTGCAGCATCGGCACGGTCTGGGCGAGGTCGACGATGTGGATGTTGTTGCGCGCACCGAAAATGAACGGAGCCATTTTCGGATTCCAGCGGTGCGACTGGTGGCCAAAGTGCACGCCGGCTTCGAGGAGCTGACGCATAGTGAAATCGGGTAGTGCCATCGTTCTAATTCTCCGGTTGGTTCCTCCGGAAACGTGTGAGCAAAACGGAGCGTTCTCGCCCCGGCTGCCACCGGACGGCCTTGTGAGCCATGTTTCCGTGTGAGATGGCGCGGTATATAGCGCCATTTCGGCCAGAAGCAAGGAAATAAGGGCCTTTCGGGGGCGGTTTTCGCCCGGGAAAGACCCATTCCGTAAATCCCCTGCCCCGTGACCCTTGGCCTAGCTCTTGGCCTAGCACTTGGGCTGGTTGGGAGGACATTTCTTGGGCGCCGGCGCCGCAGGGCGCGGCGGCGGTGCGGCCGGGCGCGGCGGGGCGACGGCCACCCGCGGCGGAGGCGGTGGCGGAGCCGGCCGGGCAACCGGCGGCGGCGCAGGGCGGGCTGCGGCGACTGGCGGAGCCGGTCGTGGCGGCGGTGGTGCCGACACCCGCGGCGGAGGCGGCGGCGTCGGCCGCGCCACGGCCTGGGGCCGTGGTGGCGGCGGCGCGGCGGGTCTCGTCGCCTGCGGCGGTGGGGCCGCCGGATGGCTCTGCGGCCTGATCGGCTCGCGCGCGGCCGAGGGCGGTGGCACGGCCGGCCGTCCCGTGGCCGCTGGCGGCGGGCTCGCGGGCGCATGGGTTGCAGGCTCACGGGTTGCAGATTTGGCGCGATCAGCAGGCCCGGCTCCGGGTGGGGTCTGCGCGACGGGCGGCTTGGGCGGCTGGCCGGGCGCGGTGGCCGGAGCCGCCGCGTTCGGCGCGACCGTTGCTGGAGCTGCAGCGGTCGGCGCGCCCGGATGCGCCTGCGGGGTTGCACCCGGGCCCGTAGGAGCCGTCGCCGTCGGTGCGGGCCTGCCACCCGGCAGGGGCCCTGCCCCCGCTGGCGGCGCGGGCGGACCACCATGGGACCCGGGAACCGGCAGCGTGTTGGCGGCAGGCAATCTGGCCTGCGGCACGACGGTCTGCGGCGCGGCATTCGGTGCCACACCCGGTGCCGCGTTTGGTCCCGCGTTTGGCGCTGCATTTGGCGCGACATTCGCCGGCGCCGCCGGCGGTATCCCGGGCCTTGCCGTCGGCTGGATCGTCGCGCTCGGCGGCATCGGCGCCTTGCCCTGCTGGATCAGGGCCGCGCGTTGCACGACCGCCTGCGGCACGGCTGGAGCCACCGGATTGGCGCGGCCGGCAACGGCCGGCGCGAGGTTGCCGGGTCCTGCCGGCCCTGCCCCCGTTGGCGGTGCCGGCGGGCGATTGATCACGGTGTTGATGACCGTGGTGTTGTGGATGTTCTGGTAGATGATGTTGTTCGGCGGCGGCGCGACGTAGACCGGCGGCCTGACGAACACGGGGATTGGCACGAACACCGGCTGTGGCAGCACGAACAGGCCGACCACCGGCAGCGGCGGCGGCAGCACGACGAAATCCGGCGGCGGCGGCGGCAGGTAATAGACCGGCGGCGGCGGAGGTGGCGCAAAGCCGAACACGGGATCGCTGAAATACAGCACGGGACGGTCGACAAAGACCACCTCCTCCGGCGGAGGCGGCGGCACGTCATAGTCGATCATCGCGAATGTCGGCGGCGGCTCGACCGGCGCGGTGAGGATCGCGAGGCGACGGTGCGCGTCGCCCGCATGGGGCCCGCGCGGATAGCGGCGCAGATACGACCAATAGGCTTCAGGCGTGTCGGTGCGATAGGTCCGCCGCCACGTGATCGCCTCGCGCCGCGCCGCGACGATCGCCATCACGCGCCTGGACATCGGATCGTTCGGATAGGCCGCGAGAAACTCCTCATAGGCCGGCAACGTGTCGCGCTCGAGCGCGGCGGCATAGGCGTCCTGCACGCCGAGATCGCGGAGCGGCTTGCTCCGGATAGCGGCAACCTGGTCCGGTGCCGTTTCCGGCGGCGGCGCATCGGGCGCGCGCTCGAAGAAGGAGAATGGCGCCGAGATCTTCTGCTCGTTCCAGGGCACCTGCGCACCCTTGCTGGCCTCGTTGACGCGCAGGCGAACCCGGTCGAACACCTCCGCCAGCGGCAGGCCGCCGGTGCGGATCATCTCGGCCAGCGACTGCGCATAGATGCCGTAAGGCCCGGGCTCTTCGGGCGCCACCGTGCCGGGCGCGGCGTTGAACGCGATCAGCATGTTCGGATCGGGCTCGACCAGCGCAAGCCCGCTCGCGATCGGCTGGCCGCCCTCGACGAAGGGCTGCGCGCGGGCGGCATCGAGCACGACGATGTTGGCCTTGAGCGGAATGGCCGCAAGCTGGCGCGCATAGTCGCTGATCCGCAGGGCCTCGGTCGGGACGTCGGTGTCGCGACTGATGTTGGAATCGACCGGGATGAAATAGTTCTCGCCGGCAAGCTGCACGCCGTAACCGGCAAGATAGATCATCGCGACGGTGCCGGGGCCGGAGGCCTGCGCCTTCTGGATGAAATCGCGAAAACTCTTGCGCAGCGTGTCGCCGTCGAGATCGCGCGCGCCGACCACGTCGAACCCCGCCGCCTGCAGCGTCTGTGCGATCAGGCCGGCATCATTCGCGGTGGTCGCCAGCGGCGACTTGGCATAGGCGCCATTGCCGACCACGAGCGCGATGCGCTTTTCCTGCTGCTGCGCATGCACCGGCCCCGGAGCGCCCGCGGCAAGGACCACGATCGGCAGGAGAAGGCAGATGAAGACTTTGAGCGTCCCACGCATGGCTTGCTCGCCCGCTTTTGTTGTTGAGGTGCCACCGTGCATGAAACGCCCGGCTGGCTGAATGGCTCTTGAACGAAAAGCGCGGATTGAGGCGGTGACATGGCGCCCCCGCCTCATATCAAACCCTGCGTCAGGCCCGCGTAAGCCTTGCGACCGCACTGCGGCGCAGGCCGGTTCAGCCGTCGGGCCGCTCAGCCCTGGGAGATCAGATCGACCGTGCCCGTCGAGAGCCGGTAGATGCCGCCGACGACCTTCAACTTGCCCTGCTCCGCGGCCGCATTGAGGATCGGCGCGGCCGTCTTCAGCTTGGCAACGTTGTCGATCACGTTCTGACGGATCGCCTTGTTGAGCACGTCCCCGCCCTGCTGCATCGCAGCCTTGGCGGCCGGCGCGATCGCATCGACCAGCGAGGGAATGTGTCCCGGCGGTGATGTGTTGTCCTTGATCGCCTTCAGCGTGGCATCGATCGCGCCGCAGGCATCATGGCCAAGCACGAGGATCAGCGGCGCGCCCAGCACCGCCACCGCATATTCCATGCTGGCGATGGTCTCGGTGCCCGCAAAATTTCCGGCGACACGGCAGACGAAGAGGTCGCCGCGACCGCTGTCGAAGGCATATTCCGGCGCGATACGTGAATCGGCGCAGCTCAGCACGGCTGCGAACGGGTTCTGTCCGCCCACCAGCGCCTCGCGCTCATGCTTGAAATCGTGACGCCGTGCCACACCGTCAACGTAGCGTGCGTTCCCTTCCATCAACCGCTTCAACGAGGCATCGGGCGACAACACGTTCTGCGGCTTTGGCGGCTGCTTGGATTCCTTTGCCAGGGCGCCGCCGGCGAAAGCCATGCCGAACGCAGCGGCGCCAAACAGCATCGCCGACCGCCGTGACGGCGCGATGTCTTGGTGCAGGGATTGATGATGCAGAGATTCGGAGCACTTGTCGCACATGTGACGTTTCCCCAGGTACGGCTGATGAATGGAAGCGTAGCGATGATAGGTGCGCCGATGTGAAGAAACCACCAAAGATGATTGATGCAACTGAAGATTGCTGCATTGCGAAGCATGCCACAAAGCCGAAGTGACCGCCGCTTCGCGCACAGCGGCTGCACAGACCTGCGCTCGCCCGCATATATTCGCGACCGGCCGCTAGGGCATGACCCGAAAAAGGCGCAGCAAATCTTCCTCGCGACAAGCGCGGCACGCTTGCGCGGAGATCATGCTCCAGCAACGATCCAACGCACGATGACGATTCTTCCAGATCCCATCGCGCTTTAGAGCTGCTGCACGTCGACCACGCCCGCGACCGCCTTGATCGCGCCGGCGATCTGCGGCGAGACCTTGAACCGGCCGGGCAGCTTCATCTCGACCTCGGTCTCGAGGTCGAGCATCATCACCAGCGAGACCTCGCCGTCGCCGTTCGAGCGCGGCGCGATGCCCGGGCTGCCGACCTTAGGCGCGGCGCCGTTCGAGGCGGCTGCATCGGGACCGGCCAGACGCTTGGCGATCGAGTCCAGCGGCTTGGTGTCACGCAGGAAGATGCGCAAGCCCTTCTGCGTCTTGGCGGCGGCATCATCGAGCGGCTCGGCATGCAGCACGCGGGCGCGCACGTCCTCGCCCTGCAATTCGGCGCCGAGCTGAAGCAGCACGGCGGCGCCCGGCTCGAGCACGTCGCGATATTGCGCGAGGCCTTCGGAGAACAGCACCGCCTCGAAATGGCCCGTGGGATCGGAGAGGCCCATGATGCCCATCTTGTTGCCGGTCTTGGTGCGGCGCTCCATGCGCGACACGACGGTGGCGGCAACCTTGCCGGCGGTGGCGCCGGTCTTCACCGCGCGCGAGAATTCCGCCCATGACTGCACGCGCAGGCGCTTCAGCACCGTGGCGTAATCGTCGAGCGGATGGCCGGACAGGAAGAAGCCGATCGCATCATATTCGCGGCGCAGCCGTTCGGCCGGCAGCCATGGCTCGATCTGCGGCAGCATGATCGTCGGCGCATCCGCGGACATGCCGAACATGTCGTTCTGGCCGACGGTTGCGGCTTCATGCGCGCGCTGGCAGGCGGCGAGGATCGCGTCCGCACCGGCGAACACGCGGGCGCGGTTCGGCTCCAGCGTGTCGAAGGCACCGGCAGCGGCGAGACTTTCGATGATGCGCTTGTTGATCGCGCGCGGCGACACGCGCGCGGCGAAATCGGCGAGCGAGGTGAACAGGCCGTTCCTGGTGCGCTCCTCGATGATCTGGTCGATCGCCTGGATGCCGACGCCCTTGAGCGCGGCGAGCGCGTAATAGATGACCTTGTCGCCGACCTCGAAGGTCGCGCCAGAACGGTTGATGTTCGGCGGCTCGACCTTGATGCCGAGGCGTTGCGCCTCGGAACGGAATTCGGAGAGCTTGTCCGTGTTGTTGAGATCGAGCGTCATCGACGCCGCGATGAACTCCACCGGATAATGCGCCTTCATGTAGGCGGTGTGGTAGGACACCAGCGCATAGGCCGCCGCATGGCTCTTGTTGAAGCCGTAGTCGGCGAATTTCGCGAGCAGCTCGAAGATGGTCTCGGCCTGCCCCTTCGGCACGCCGTTCTTCACCGCGCCGGCGACGAAGATGTCGCGCTGCTTGTCCATCTCGGCGCGGATCTTCTTGCCCATGGCGCGGCGCAGAAGGTCGGCGTCGCCGAGCGAATAGCCCGACATCACCTGCGCGATCTGCATCACCTGTTCCTGGTAGATGATGACGCCGAAGGTCTCCTTCAGGATCGGCTCGAGCACGGGATGGAGATATTCCGGCTCCTCGTCGCCGTGCTTGCGCGAGCAATAGGTCGGGATGTTCGCCATCGGGCCCGGACGATAGAGCGCCACCAGCGCGATGATGTCCTCGAAACGGTCGGGGCGCATGTCGACCAGCGCGCGCCGCATGCCCTGGCTTTCAACCTGGAACACGCCGACCACCTCGCCGCGCGCCAGCATCTGGTAGCTCTCGGCATCGTCGATCGGCAGCGTGGCGAGATCGACATGGATGTCGCGCGGCTTGAGCAGTTTGCACGCAACGTCGAGCACGGTCAGCGTCTTCAGGCCGAGGAAGTCGAACTTCACGAGTCCCGCAGGCTCGACCCATTTCATGTTGAACTGGGTCACCGGCATGTCGGATTTGGGATCGCGATACATCGGCACGAGCTCGCTCAAGGGGCGATCGCCGATCACGATGCCGGCCGCGTGCGTCGAGGCGTGGCGGGTCAGTCCTTCCAGGCGCTGGGCGATGTCGAAGGCGCGCGCCACCACCGGGTCTTCGTCGCGGAATGCCTGGAGCTTCGGCTCGCTCTCGATCGCCGCCGCAAGCGTGACAGGCGCCGCCGGATTCTGCGGCACCAGTTTCGTCAGCTTGTCGACCTGGCCATAAGGCATCTGCAGCACGCGGCCGACGTCGCGCAGCACGCCGCGCGCCTGCAGCGTACCGAAGGTGATGATCTGCGCGACCTGGTCGCGACCGTAGCGCTCCTGGACGTACTTGATCACCTCGCCGCGGCGGTCCTGGCAGAAGTCGATGTCGAAGTCCGGCATCGAGACGCGCTCGGGATTGAGGAAGCGCTCGAACAGCAGGCCGAACTTGATCGGGTCGAGATCGGTGATGGTCAGTGCCCACGCCACCAGCGAGCCTGCGCCGGAGCCGCGGCCCGGCCCGACCGGAATGCCCTGGCTCTTCGCCCATTTGATGAAGTCCGACACGATCAGGAAGTAGCCGGCGTATTTCATGCGCATGATGACGTCGAGCTCGAACGCCAGGCGCTTGTTGTAGTCTTCCTCGCTCGTGCCCTGCGACAGGCCGTGCACCTGGAGCCGCCTGGCGAGCCCCTCCTCCGCCTGCCGCTTCAGTTCGGCCGCCTCGACGGAGGCCGCATCAGAACTCGCGGCGGCGCCGACGGTGAAGAACGGCAGGATCGGCTTGCGCGTCATCGGGCGATACGAGCAGCGCTCGGCGATCTCGACCGTGGACGCCAGCGCCTCCGGGATGTCGGCGAACAGCACCGCCATTTCGGCACGCGTCTTGAAGCGGTGATCCGGCGTGAGCTGCACGCGATCGGTCTCGGCGATCAGCCGGCCGCCGGCGATGCAGAGCAGCGCGTCATGCGCCTCGTAATCGTCGGTCGCGGCGAAATAAGGCTCGTTGGTCGCAACCAGCGGCAGGCCCTGCGCATAGGCGATGTCGATCAGCCCGCTCTCGACGCGCCGTTCCTTGTCGATGTTGTGACGCTGCAATTCGATGTAGAGGCGGTCGCCGAACAGATTGGCGAGGCGCTCGCAGCGCGTCGCCGCAAGCTCGGCCATGCCGCCGGCGAGCGCCAGCGAGATCGGCCCGTCCGGTCCGCCCGTCAGCGCGATCAGCCCCTCGGTCTCGCCGTCGAACCAGTCGAACTTGATGAACGGGGCATGGCTGTCGGGCGATTCGAGGAAGGCCCGTGAGTTCAGCCGCATCAGGCTGCGATAGCCGCGCTCCTGCGCGGCCAGCAGCACGATGCGCGACGGCCCCATCGCATTGCGCGCGTTGGGATCCTGGTCGCCGAAGTCGATCGCGAGCTCCAGGCCGACGATCGGCTGGATGCCGGAGCCCGCCATCTTGTCGGAGAACTCGAGCGCACCGAACAGATTATCGGTGTCGGTCAGCGCCAGCGCCGGCTGATGGTCTTTCTTCGCAAGCTCGGCGAGCTTGGCGATCTTGATCGAGCCCTTGAGCAGCGAATACGCCGAGTGAACGTGAAGGTGGACAAATCCGGCGCTCGGCATGGTCGCGTTACGGCCTCTTGCAGATGAGATGGAGCGGTCGCCGGCTCCAAGAGATGGTCAGGGATCGTCGGGACATTCTGCCCTCGCCATCCGCCGCCCTTCGCCGACTCGCCTCACAATGGTGGGGTGTCGCGCCGCGAGAGTCCACGCCGGAGCGGCCGCTTCGCCGCGTCGTCCCGCTTTTCCCCAACCGGGCCCGGTTGAGAACAGCGGAATCAGAGCTGCGGTATGACCTGGGCCCAGATCGCGATCATTCCGACGAACAGCGAGATCGAGGCGAGTGCGGCGGCTTCTTCCACGAAGATCCTGAACATGGCTTGCTCCATCACCAGAACGTATGAAGAACATTGTTCTCATTTCGTTCTGTGGAGTCAAGCAATCTCGGCCACCTCGAAACGGGATGGTTAACTCGCTGAATTCACGCAATAAAAAAGCCCCGGCGCAAAGGCCGGGGCTTTCCACAACCGCTTCTTGCGAAGCGATCAGTCTCAGTAGCGCGCGATGGGCATGCCACCGAACTTGTAGTTCAGGCGGACGAGGCCCATGTCGACGTCCTGACGGATGCGATCGGTCGAGGGCACCAGCGCGAAGGTGACGTCCTTGTCCTGCAGGAAGATGTGGTTGTACTCGACGCCAACCGACCAGTTCGGCGCGAAGCCGTACTCGATGCCGGCACCGACCGTACCACCCCAACGGGTCTGGCTGTTCGAAGCGAGCAGCGCGCCCGAAGCGGTGCTGAACACGTCGTACTTGGTGCCCGCAACAGCCGCACCGCCCTTGATGTAGACGAGCACGTTGTTCCAGGCGTAGCCGACCTGACCGGTGATCAGACCGAACGAATCGATCTTCGAGTGGTTGCGCGTAGCGAACAGCGCGCTGACGTTGTCGCCGGAGAAGTCGGCCCAGTTGCCCTGGCCTTCAACGCCGAACACCCACTGGCCCGACTGCCAGCGATAGCCGATCTGGCCACCGACCGTGCCGCCGGTCGCGTCGTGCGAACCTTCGCGGCCACCGCCGACGATATCCCAAGTCGAGTGCGCCGAACCACCGCCGCCGTTGATGCCGATGTAGAAGCCGCTCCAGTCATAGATCGCGGCGACCATCGCAGGCGCCTTGGTGTACGGCCGAGCCGCGAGATCGGCAGCCAGCGCCGGAGCAGCCGCGCTGAGCGCGACGAGGCTGACGGCAGCAAGCAACAAGTTCTTCTTCATTTGAGTCCCGTTCCAGTTTCTTCAGTAGGCCCCCGGGCCGTCGCGTGGTCATATCAGCGATCGACGGAATTGCTGTAACCGCAACGCCACAGTTGAAGCCAAAGGCCCCGCTTGCGTTAATGGATGTTTAGCAGCGCATGCAGGAAACCCTTTGAAACAAGTGTTTTCCTGAGTTCCATTGTTCGACCGCACGACTTAAACTGCACACGCGTGTAACGACGACGCACGCACATTCCTGTGATGGAGATTTGAAATGCGTGGACAGATTGTCCTCCCCATTGTCGCCACATTTTCGCTCGCAATCGCCACATTCACGTTCACGTTGAACCCAAGTACGCCGGCGCGTGCGTTCGGAACGCGTCACGCGTTTTGTCTGACCGGCGATGAATGGCCAGGTCTCAGCAATTGCACCTTCGACACTTATGCGCAGTGTCAGGCGAGCTCGTCGGGCCGCCCGCTCACCTGCATCGCCAATCCCTACTTCGCAGGACAGAGCGATGATCCCTACGCCTATCAAAACCGCCCGCGCGCCGGTTATTCACCGGGCTACTACCCGCCGCGCTGAGATGCGCCGCGCTTCGTTCATGCTCCTCGCGGTCAGCCCGCTTCTCGTCAGCGCGCCTGCACGCGCGCAGACTTACGATCCGAATTATCCGGTCTGCATGCAGATCTACGGCCAGGTGGGCTATTTCGATTGCCGCTACACCTCGATGGAGCAGTGCCGATTTCTCGCCGTCGGACGTTCGGCAAGCTGCGTTGCGAATCCCTATTTTCCACAGCAGCGAGCCGCTCCGCGCACCAGGCGCCAGCGTTGGCACTCGCAAATCGGGACGCTGATATGCGGCCCGCTTTGTGTTGAGCTTGTAGTGTTGACGTAAGTCGTCACGGGTTTAAGTACGACAGACAAATCTTGCAGGGATGGCGACGTTCGCTGGGCGGGTTCCCGTTGACGCCACCACTGCAGGACACATGACGACCTCGCACCCAGCGACCTCGCCCCGCGCGACTGCGGCTTCCGCGCCCCCTCGCCTCGCCATCGTCCTGTTCTCGCTCGCGATGGGCGGCTTTGCGATCGGAACCACCGAATTCGCATCGATGAGCCTGCTGCCGTTCTTCGCCGCCGACCTCCGCATCGACGAGCCGACCGCGGGACACGCGATCAGCGCCTACGCGCTCGGCGTGGTGCTGGGCGCGCCGCTGATCGCCGTGCTCGGCGCGCGGTTCGCGCGGCGCACGCAATTGCTGGTCTTGATGCTGGTGTTCGCGCTCGGCAACGCGCTGACCGCGCTCGCCCCCGGCTTCGGCTGGATGATCGCGGCGCGCTTCCTCTCGGGCTTGCCGCATGGCGCCTATTTCGGCATCGCCGCGCTGGTCGCGGCCTCGCTGGTGCCGTTCGATCGCCGCTCGCGCGCGGTCGGCCAAATCATGCTCGGCTTGACGGTCGCCACCATCATCGGCGTGCCGCTCGCCAATCTGATCGGCCAGGCGGTCGGCTGGCGCGCGAGCTTTGCCCTCGTGTCGGTGCTCGCGCTGCTCACGGTGCTGCTGTGCGCCCTGTTCGCGCCGCGCGACCAGGCCGGCCGCTCAGATCCGCTGCGCGAACTCGGCGCGCTCCGAAACGGCCGCATCTGGATCACGCTGGCGATCGGCGCCATCGGCTTCGGCGGCTTGTTCGCCGTCTATACGTATCTGGCGACGACGCTGATCGAGGTCACCAAGGTCAGCACCGCGGTGATCCCGTTCTTCCTCGCCGTGTTCGGCATCGGCGCCACGCTGGGCAATCTGTTCGTGCCGCGCTTTGCCGACCGCGCCTTGATGCCGACGGCGGGCGTCATCCTGCTGTTTGCCGCGGTCGCGCTGCTGCTGTTTCCGCTTGCCGCCGGCAATCCCTGGCTGCTCGCGGTCGACGTCTTCGCCATCGGCGCCAGCGTCTCGCTCGGCGCGATCCTGCAGACGCGGCTGATGGACGTCGCCGGCGATGCGCAGGCGCTCGCGGCCGCGCTGAACCATTCGGCGTTCAACACCGCCAATGCGCTCGGCCCGTTCCTGGGCGGCATCGCCATTCGCGAGGGGCTGGGCTGGACCTCAACCGGCCCTGTCGGCGCCGTGCTCGCGCTGCTCGGCTTCCTGATCTGGATCGTCGCCTGGCGCGACGCCAGCTCTGTGCCGGTCGCGGTCGCCGCGAGCGGCCACGCTGCCCCACCGACAAACGCGCCCGCACGCGCGGCGCCGCCGCTGGCACCGGATCACCGCGCCCACGCGCAAGACCCGGTGGCGTAGCGGCCAGGCACGTTCAGCTCTGCCAGGGCGTGTTGCGGATGCGCGTGCAGGCGTTGGGCTTTTGGAAGGTCGGATCGTGGTCCTGGATGTAGTCGAAATTGACCGTCCCGAACGTCGTTTGGGGCTTCTTCAGCGCGGAGCAGGTCTGCACCTTCAGGAACTCGTTCTTGAAATCACCGCGCGGGAACGCGGTGATGACCTGATCGCGCTGCTCGGACGTGTAGTCGTCAAACCCGATGCCGACCACATCCACCAGAACGCCTGCGTTGGTGAGCGCGATCTCCGGCCGCATATATTGCGGAATGCCGGGAGTGGTGTGCAGCGCGATCGCCTCCCACACCAGATCGGCTTGCGGCTCGGCAATGCCGCGTGCCCGGAGAAAGTCGCGCGCGGCGTCGGCCCCGTCGACCTCAAATCGCTTGGTCTCGGTGTGGTAATGATCGACCAGGCCAAGGTCGTGAAACAGCGCCGCGACATAGAGCAGTTCGGCGTCGAACTTCAGCTTTTGCCGCAGCCCCTTCATCGCCCCGAACACGTAGACGCGAACGGAATGGTTGAACAGCATCTCGTCTTCGTAAGAGCGGACCAGTTCGGCCGCCTCGCGCGCCAGCTTGCTGTCGGGAATTCTGACGCCGGAGATCACGCTCGCCATTTTCACGCTCCTGCTTTGCATCGATGCCGGCTGATGCCGTTCGTGGACCTTCAGGCCGCCTTTTCGACGGCGGCCGGCGGCGTCTTGCGGAAGCTGATCGCCATGCGATTGTACGTGTTCATCATGCCGATCGCGATGGTGAGATCGACCAGCTCGCGCTCCTCGAAGACGGCGCGCGCCGCGTCATACGCCTGATCGGGCACGCCGGTATCGGCGACGCGGGTGACCGTTTCGGCCCATGCGATGGCGGCGCGCTCGCGTGCATCGAAGAGATCGCCGGCTTCCTGCCACGCCTGCAGCAGCGCGAGCTTTTCGACCTTCACCCCGCTCTTGAGCAGATCGCGCGTGTGCACGTCGAGGCAATAGGCGCAGTTGTTGATTTGTGATACGCGCAGGTAAACGAGGTTGATCAGCGCCGCCGGAAGATTGCTCTGCAGGATGTAGCCGTAGACGCCGCCCAGCGCCTTCACACCTGCCGGTGCAATGCGGTCGTAATCGAGACGCCTGGTCATTTTCTTGTTCCTTGATGATCGGGCGTGGCTGCCCTTTTTCCACCTTTAGGTGCCCCTGCCCTGGTCCATAAAAAAGCACCAAGAACGCACAAAAATCGTGTACCAAGGGCGATGACCAAGCCGCTGCGGTTGGAGCTCGATCGGTCCGCCAGGACGCCGCTGGCTGATCAGATCCATCGGGGCATCAGGGCCGCGATCGAGAACGGCGTGCTCGCCCCCGGCGCCCGCCTGCCCTCGTGGCAGGATTTGGCCGCCCAGCTCGGCGTCGCGCGCGGCACCGTTCGTTCGGCGTATGAAAAGCTCTCCTCCGCCCAACTGATCGTGGCGGCCCGCGCGACCGGAACGCATGTCGCGGATCGGCCCTTCGTTCCCGTCCGGCTGGACAAGGCCCCGGATCCCGGCTCGTTCATGGAGACGTACCGGGGGCTCACCGCGGGGCCGGCGATCTTCCAGATGGGCGTGCCTGCACAAGCAACATTTCCTGCCACGCTATTTGCGCGGATGCGCGCACAGGCCGTTCGCGTGGAAACGAGCGCGCCGGCGATCTATCCGGATCCGCGCGGCGAGCCGGATCTGCGCCGCGAGATCGCGGCCTACCTTGCGCTGGCGCGTGGGATCGAATGCGCGCCGTCGCAGATCATCATCACCGGCGGCTTCAGCGGCGGCCTTGGCCTCGCGCTCCGCGTGCTCGGCCTCGAGCAGAAAAAGGCTTGGGTGGAGGACCCGGGCTTTCCATTCACGCGGCATGGCCTCGAGCTTGCCCGCTTATCGCTCGTGCCGATCCCGGTTGACGCTGACGGCATCGACGTCGGCTACGGACTGCAACATACCCCCGACGCGGCTCTGGTTGTCGTGACGCCGGGACAGCAGGCGCCGCTCGGATCGACACTGTCTCTGGAAAGACGTTCGCGCCTGCTCGACTGGGCCGCACAAAGCAAGGCGTGGGTGATCGAGGACGACTATCTGAGCGAGCTTCAGCTCAAAGGCCGGGCCACGCCTGCGCTCGCCTCGCTCGACCGCGCCGGCCGCGTCATTCACATCGGATCCTTCAGCAAGACCATGACCCCCGCCCTGCGGCTCGGCTTCGTCGTCGCGCCCGCCGCTCTCGCGTCGCGTTTTGCCGAAGTTGCGGCGTGCCTCGCGCCGGCGCCCGGGCCCGCAGTGCAGCTCGCGACCGCCGATTTCATCCGCGACGGCCATTATCTGCGGCATCTGCGACGCACGAAGCGGGTCTACGCCGCGCAAGCCGATGCGCTGTTGAAATATCTTCGTCCGCGCACAGCCAACGTTGCGCTGGCCGGATTGGCGGCCGTCCTGCGATTGCCGGACGGAACAGATGACCTCTCCATCGGCCGGCAGGCGACATCGTTCGGATTGGCGCCGACGCCGCTCTCGCTCTGGTACGCCTCGACGACGTCAGTCCGCCCCGGTCTGTTGCTGGGCGTCGCCACATCTCCGGAAGCAAAGATTGCAGCCGCGTGCGACCGGCTCCTTCAGATCATCGCGCGTTAGCCGGCCAGCGTGACGATCAGAGGCCCGTTCCGGGTTGCGATCACGGTGTGCTCGTATTGGACGGTCGGCGCTTCCGGGCTGCTGTAGAGCGTCCACGGATCATCGCCATCCTGGGCCCATTCGGCGCCCAGCGACAGGAACGGCTCGACGGTGAACACCAGCCCGTCGCGCATGATGCGTCGTTCGGAGCGGTCGGGCCATGTCGCGATCTCCGTCGGCTCCTCGTGGAGCGACAGGCCGACACCGTGACTGGCGAGATTCCGGACCAGGCTGTAGCCGTTCTTCCGCGCAAAGCTGCCGATGGCGTCGCCGATTCCGGCGATCGGCTTGCCGGCTCCGACCTGCCGCAGGCCCGTCCACATCGCGCGCCGGCCGTCCCTGCAAAGGCGCTCGATCGTGCGCGTCACCGGCGGAACGGCGAACGAGGCGCCCGTATCGGCAAAGAAACCGTTCTTCTCGGCCGAGACGTCGATGTTGACGAGGTCGCCTGGCGCGATCCGCCGCTCGCCCGGGATGCCATGGGCGATCTCCTCGTTCACGCTGATGCAGGTCGCTCCGGGGAAGTCGTAGGCCAGTTCCGGCGCCGAACGCGCCCCGGAAGCCTCCAGCAGCTTTCGTCCGATCTGGTCCAGCTCGGCCGTGGTCATGCCCGGCTCGAGCGCCTTCCCCATCGCCTCGAGCGTATTGGCGCAGATCCGGCCGATCTCCTTCAGGCGCGTCAGGTCGTTATCATCGGAGATCGTCATATCAGGGCTCTTGTTCGGGAGGCCCGGACATAGCGCGTGTGACGGCGGCTTGCAAACGACGGCGAAATATCCGGCGGCAAGCCGCCTATCAGCGCCGCATGGGCCGCGGAGTCTTCGCGAAATAAACGCGAAACGACGCGCCACCGCAAGTTGTGCAATCGCCGATCGTCGTGTAGCGTCGGGATCGTTCTGCATTGCTCAGTCGATCGTTCATGCTTGCCCGCATCCTGCTTCTCGTTGCCTTGCTGTTGTCTCCCGTTGCAATGCATGCGGAAGGCACGACCGCCGAGCAAAACGGATTTGCATCCAGGCTGACGATCTACCTCGCCAAGGGCGCGCCTGACGCGTGCGGGCCGGGCTGCGACCGCTGGATCGCCATCGAGGGCCAGATCGATCAGGAGGCCGCGCCGCGCATTCGCCGCTTCCTCGCCGGCGTCAAGGACACGCAGCGTCCGATCTATTTTCATTCGCCCGGCGGCAATGTGGACCAGTCCTACGCGATCGGACGGCTGCTGCGCAGCCGCAAGGCGATCGCGCGCGTCGGCCGCACGATCGTGACGGCCTGCGCCACGGGCACGCAGGTGGACGCCGCCTGCCTGAAGCTGAAGAACGCCAGTGGCGAGGTCGAGGCCGAGCTCACCACCTATCATGCCATGTGCAACTCGGCCTGCGGCTTCCTGTTCATCGGGGCCACGTCTCGCGAGGTGGCTCCCGACGCCGCGCTGGCAGTGCATAATTCCAGACTGATCCTCCAGTTTCACGGGAATCCACCCCCGGCGGTGGTTGCGGAGGCCAGGCGGCGGCCCATCGCGAGCGGCCAGCGCGACCGCACGGCGTTCATTGCGGCGATGGGGATCAGCCGCGAGCTCGATGACCTCATCGGCACCGTGAAGTACGAGAGCCTGCACGTGCTGACGCGCGCCGAGCTCTATCGTTTCGGCATCGACACGCGGCCGCTCGCCGAAACCACCTGGAAGCTGGAGAAGGAAGCGCGCCCTTTCGTCCGCAAGTACGCGGTGATGAAAAAGGAGAATGACCCGTCGTTCCGCATGATGGAGTGGCGCCTGTCGTGCGAAAACAGGAAGCGTGTGCCATTGACGTTCGCCGGCGAGATCGACGAGGCGGTCACCGGCAAGAGCACGATCCAGATCGCGGCGGACGCCGAGGCGGACAAGCAGATCGGAGGATCCGCGCTGCGATCCGGCAAATATGAGATCTGGCGCGACAGCATCGATCCCGACATGATCAAGACGCTGCTGGCGTCCCGGGCCCTGCATGTCCGCCAAACCATGTTGATGCCCGACAACAAGACGGACACGACGAAATTCGACATCGACCTGACGGGCCTGGCGTCGGCGTGGACCCAGCTCAAATCATCCTGCGCCTTGTCGGCGCTCAACCCGATCAGCCCCTGGCCCGCCACGGTGCCGAATGTCGGTACAGCGCCTCCAGCCGCGCCGTCGCCATGAGCGCACACCCGTGCACAAGGGCACAATTCGATGGCCGGTGCGACCGGTTGACTGAGGGGGTTGCACTTCGCGCGCAACAGGCAATAGACTGACAACTCGCACGGAGATTGCGGGGGGAAGCCGCCGATGGGACGTCCGTTGCTCAGGCCCAAGATTCTTTTCGGCTGTATTTTGTTCTGTACCGAAATCATTGCTCTTCGCGCCGCTCATACGGCCGAAATCGCCATTCCAAGTGCAACGACCAATGCCGCAGGCGCCAAATCGCTCGCGCTGACCGTCGACCGCTCCAACTTTACCTGGCCAATCGTCGTTCGCCGCAATGACAGCGGAGACACTGCATTGCGGGTTCGGGTGGACTTCACATCGCTGCAATCCTCCTCGGCGCAAGTGGCGGACGCACTCCACCTCTCGCTGGATGGACGGGATGTCGCCGCGGCCGAATTCGACCTCGCCTCGCTCGATCAGAAAGAAGTTCGGCTGAGCGGGACGCTGCCGGTCGAGGGCGAATTCACCGGGCAGCTCGGCGTCATCGTCGACGGAAAACGCGTTCCGTACGAACTCAAGGTGACACGCCGAAAGCCGGAAAATCAGCCCAAGGCGCGACTGGTCGGCGCGACAACCGATGGCAAGCTGGCAATGACCAGCGACAAATCGGCCTTCGAATGGCCTCTCGTCATTCGCCGCGACGACGTGTTGGAGCAGGACATCGACATCACGCCGCGCATCTCGCTGATGTCCGGCCCCTCCGGCACCATCGTCGAGCCGAAGCTCCTGAAGGACGGCAACCCGCTGACCGGTGCGTTCAAGCTTCCCGCGCGCGGCCAGCAATCACTGACGTTGGCCGGCACTGCCGATCGGGAAGGACCTTATACCGGCGAGATTAGCTACGACATCAACGGCACAGGCACGACCGTGGTGCTGAACCTGACCCGCACGCACCCCGATCTCGATTTCAAGGTCGAACCAATCTCGAAGACATTCGCGACCACCGGCTCCCCGGTTACGCTGCAGCTGCGTTTGCTGAACAACAGCAGCACGACGCGGGAGATCTACCCGCCGGCCATCGTGCAGTTCGAGCGGACCGATACACTGGGATCGAGCCCGGTCCAGGTGGCGGCAGGCGACTACAAGCTCGCGTTCAGGCAGGACGACGGCAAGTCGTTGCAGTCGCTGAAGGCCAACGGCGACGCCGAGCTGACGATGGCCGCGACGATCACGGAGCTGGCGACCGCCGGCAATTACAAAGGCGTCATGCGGTTCACGGCTCCCGACCGCAAACCCGCAGACGTCGTCTTCGAGTTGAGCTTGCGACTCTGTTGGTTCTGGCCGGCCCTTGCCATTGCAGCAGGCGTCATCGTGTCCGCGCTTCTCCGCTACTATCAGAGCACGGGCCAACCGCGCCTTCAGGTTCAGCAGAGCGCCCTCGTGCTGCGCTCGGACCTGACCACGATGCTGCAGGCCGAGGGCCGGGATCTGAAGGACCGGGAGCAGCGAGCCCTCACTCACCTCATCGCGCAGATCGATAATGCGAGCGACAGGCTCGCCGACCCCGCCGCCAGAATCGATGCTGCGTCGGCGATCATCGACACCGTTCGCCGCAGGTCACCTCTGCTCGCTCCCTGGATCAGCAGCCGCCGCCGGCGGGATTCGTTGCGTGCCGAAATCGCGGATGCCCTCCCCAATACAGTCGAGCAGGCTCTGCGGGCGGCATTCAACGCACTGATGAATGATGGCGCTACCGATGCCAGCATCCAGACCGCCGTGGATGGGCTCAATCAAATGAATGCTGATATCGACGCCACGCTTCTGCAGAGTTTCGTCGCAGCAGCAGCGAAACTGCGGGAGGCCATTAACGAGTTCCCGGAGCCCGACCGGCCTCAGTTTGACCCGGTGGCGACCTCTATCGGGGAGATGATCCGTCAGGCCAATGGGTCCAATTTCGAGGAGGCCGAAAAGATCCTCGCACAGGCGCGTTCGAAGTTCGCCGCGATCGCTGCCGGCTTGCTGCGCGCAACTCTGACTGCGGCACAGCCTGCGGTCGGGTTTGAGGTCGCGGACTGGGCGGCATTCATCGCCGAGATCACGGGCCTCCTCGACAGTGTTGCTGCCGAGCCGGATCCGGAAAAGCGGGTGCAGCGCTGGACCGAGGCGAACCGCCGTTACCTTGGCGGTGTGATCCGGCACGCCAAGGCGCGTGTCGAGGAGCTGATCGCAGCAAACGTCGTGGGGACCGAGGAGGCGCTGGCGAACGCCCGCGAGAAACTCGTGGCGGCAGAGGCCGCCTTGACCGCGGATAAGCTTGGGACTGCCCGAACCAGATACCAGGAAGCCGTCGAAGCGGCCGCCCCGGCGCGCCCGCATCTTCGGGCGCAAGGCGTTCAAATGGGTAAAACGGCTGCCACCGATGCCGACGCGCCCAGATCGGGAGCCGACCTGCCGGACTCGATCATCGTGGAAGCGATCGCCAGCGTCTGGCCGCTGCCGCTGGGCCGCCGCGTTACGCTTGCGCAGGTGATGAACCGAAGGCGTCTTTACAGCGTGGGATTTGCCGTGGTTCTGCTGCTGATCGCCGTCGTAAGCGGCCTGCAACTGCTTTACCTCGCAAACCCGGCGTTCGGATATGTCGACCTTGTCGTTGCCTTCCTGTGGGGCGCCGGACTGCATGCGATCGCCGGGCAGACTTTTCAGGGGCTGACCGGCCTGGTCCAGCAACTGCGCTGAAGAGACATGGTCGATATCGGATATACCCGCCGCGACCATGTCGTCCGAATTTCTCGACAGGCGGACCGACGGCTTGTCGTCGAGCTCAGCGACGGCGTGCGGACGAGATTGCGGATCGTTCCGATCCGGCAGAGCGCGCGGGCCGGGGAAACGCCTTCGATTGCCGAGCTCGCATCCCTGCTGTTTGAAACCGCAGCAATTCGAACCGAACTGAGCCGCTGGAAGGAGACCTATCGCTCCAGCCTGGAGGCCCCTCCCGGCGGCGCCCGGTCGGAGCACCACCTCGAGCGCGTCTGCCTTCGAATTGACGACGAGCTGCTTGCCGGGCTTCCGATCGAACAAGCGCTCCGGCGTGCCCTGGGCGCGAAAAAACCCGGCGGCCCTCCGTTTCCACGCCTGATACCGCTACCGGCCCGCGTGGCTCAGGTTCCCTTCACGCTACCGATCCGCTTTCTGCAACTCGATCCACACCGCGATTTCCACCTTGGCCAGACGATCAAGAGCATATTCCCCTCGCACCTCCGCAAGCACCATTTCGCGTCAGTGATGCAGGTCCACGTGGGTTCGTCCGATAACTTTTCGCGGTGGACGCTACCTTCGGGGTGGCGAACCGTCGACGTCCTGCACCTCGATCGCCTGGCCCGTGACAAGGATCGTCTTCTGGTGATGTCGGCGCCGGAGGAAGTCGGCACGCTCGGCTGGCTCACACGTTGCGTCGAAGTCTGGCGCACCCGGCTGGTGGTCATCCGCTGCGACGTCTGTGCCGATATGCGCGCCCTGCGCCGTTTCGCTCATCGCCTGGCGGCACAAGGCGGACCGGCCGTCTGGCTGGTCGATGCGAAGACGCCTCACCTCCCGTCCAGATTGCGGAAGTTCTATAACCAGCTCGTTCACGACACCCCGATTGATCTTGCCGTTGCGATCGCCGCGCGATCGTCACCGAATCCGGCCAACGACACGCTGATCGTCGGCAGCGGGCGCGAGGAGCTTGTGCGCGTGTCGGCTCCAGGCCGTCGTATCTCGGAGATTGCCGGCCAACTCACCGACCCCGATCCGTCGGTAAGCGCGGAATCGGCAGGAAAGCTCTGGTCGTCGATCGCCGAAACCGGCCTCGATGTTGACCAGGTGACCGCAAACTTCGCGACGGCCGTGCGTGGGTTGACGGGAATTGCCAAGAGCTTTCCCACGCTGCGGTTTGACATCCACGAGGGTGATGGCCTGGTTCCGCTCGGCCGCACGATGGGCACCCTGCGGAGCCGCCTGCCCAAGGCCGCCGACCCGGCCAGAGACGTCAGGATCGTCCTGGATCGATCCGGCCCACGCTTCGTCAATCCCTCGCTCTGGCGGATCGACATTGCGACGGGCGAAAAGGAATCGATTCCGCAGTCCGCGCGTCTCCAGCGTGCCCAGCCGGTCATTTTCGGCGCGCAACTCGGTCCGCGCGACAGTTACGCCCCCGTGCTGGACGCCATCGCCATCGTCGAGGAGCCGTTCAAATGGTCGGAGGGTCAGGACGGCGTATGGCTCTCCGTGGGAGTGACGGGTATCGACTTTACGGTGATTGGCACTGCCATCCAGCAGGTGTGGCTGCCACGTCAAGGCGCAAGCGACCTGGTCGAATTCCTGGTCGAGCCGACAGCGGTCGGCGTCAGTCAACTGCGCTTCTGCGTCTACTTCGGCGCAGATCTCCTCCAGTCACACCGGCTCGCGGCTCTGGTCGTCGAAAATGTCTCGGAGGTCGAGGCAGGCGCAGCAGCAAGCTCATCTCTGGCCAAGGCACTCGGCGTTCCGGCAGAGCGCGTCGACAATTCCGGTTGGCTGGCCCGCATGGAATACGTCGCCGCAGCCGATCTCGCAGCTCCTCCCACCAACCGCGACGTGGCCCTCAGCGTGTTCGCCAACAATCTCGATGGCCGGCGGATCTTCACCGTGCGCGGATCGGAAGGCTTCGAGATTTCGGTGGCCGGCGACATCAGCAAGCGCGTCGAAGACGTCCGCAAGCAGCTTGACGCAATAAGCCGCGACAAATTCAAGCTCTATGCATTTCGCGAGCGTCCGGGCGTGCCTCGGCATTCCGGGACGCCGGACCAGCGCGACGCGGCGCTGCTGTCACTCGCCTTTATCGGCCGGATCTTGTTCGACGCGATCCTGAAGGAAGTGGACCAGGATCTCATCGCCGCCGATCTTGCGGGCGTGGGGCGCGTGATCCACGTCGCCCATTCCTTGCTGGAGAACGTGATCCCGTGGGCTGCGATCTATGACCGCCCGTATGACGCCAACCGCCAAACGGACGATGCCGGCCTGCCGGTGCTCCCCGCCGTCTGTCCGGCGGGCCTTCCGGACGCGAACGGGCAATTTGCGGCAGACACCTGCGGGACCCACCCGGATTGTCCGTTGTCGCCGCAGGGGAAGAAAGCGGCCACCGCCACTGGACGAGGCGTTACCGACGACACGATTGTCTGTCCTCGCCACTTCTGGGGCTTCCGTCACGTGATCGAGATTCCACCGTGGCAGCAGGATGATCCGGCCGCAGATGCGCCCGTCCCCGCGACGACGACCACCGTGAGCCGGTGGTCGGCGACGTCGGCAGGCAAGCCCGCGAGCCTGCTGCTCGGCTACAACGGCGCCCTGGCGACAGTCGATGCACACCGCACAGAGCTCGACGGTCTGGTCAAGCAGCAACATAAGGTTTCGGCAGTCTGGCGTGATACGAGGCTGCGCGACGAACTGCTCAAATACCTTCGGGAGGGGCGTGACGATTTTGTCTATCTGTTCTGTCACGCGCGTGGCGGAATGGCGGACCCGGAGATCAGCCCACCGGCGCTCGAATTTCAGGAGTCCGCGGCCAGCAAGCCTGTCTTCATCAACGCCGCCGATTTTCGCGGCGTGAAGCTGGCCAAGCACCCGCTTGTCTTCCTCAACGGCTGCAACACAGCCGCGTTCAGCCCCGATGCGCTCTCTCCTTTCATCCGCAAGCTGGTTCGGGATTGTGACGTCGCCGGCGTGATCGGAACGGAAATCCCGGTCTTCGAACTGTTGGCCGGCGAGATGGCGAGCCAGTTCCTGAGGCGGTTTCTGGACGGCCGGGAAGCCGGACAAGCCCTCCTCGCGAGCCGGCTGGACCTCCTTGCCCGCGGCAATCCACTCGGATTGGTGTACACTTTCTACGGGGCAGCCGAACTCACGCTGGTTCAGTGAGCCGGCCAACGCCCTAGACCGGCGTGTAGATCACGAGCTTCAGCGCGGGATCGTCATTGGCCTGAAAACTCGTGTGCTCGAACCGGAGCAGGCCCCTGGTCGGATGGTTCATGGTCTTGAGGCCGGACAAGGTGCTGCGGATCTCGTGCGCCTCCCACCATTTGACGAATTCCGGACTGCCCTGCCG
The DNA here is from genome assembly GCF_035935975.1 of Bradyrhizobium sp. Taxonomy (GTDB): domain Bacteria; phylum Pseudomonadota; class Alphaproteobacteria; order Rhizobiales; family Xanthobacteraceae; genus Bradyrhizobium. The sequence goes on along the minus strand of NZ_DASYWN010000028.1, from coordinate 100,152 downwards.
CAGCCGCGCCAGCAATTCGGCAAAAGCGGGATCGCCGGCCCAGACGTCGTGCGTGGCGCGAAACATCGCGACCATGCTCTTGGCGACGTCGGCCCAGCCCGCTCCGTAGAATTTGCGCGTCTGCTTGTTGGTCAGGACCAGCAGCAGCGTGTTGCGGTCCTGCTCGGGCAGTTTGCCGAATCCGAAGATGTCCTCGGCCGCCGCGTTCCAGGCCAGCACGTCCCAGCGCCGCCCCGTGATGTAGGCCGGTTGCTGCAGGCTCTCCACCATCCGCCGGATCGGCGGCGGCACGGTCTCAGGCACAAAGGCGGTCCGCGTCCCGTCGCGTGCCAGCGCCTTCAGATGCGCGTGCTCGGTCTTGCTGAGGCGCAGCGCGCGGGCGAGCGCGTCGATGGTGGTGACCGAGGGGCTGACGGTGCGGCCCTGCTCGAGGCGGATGTACCAGTCGACCCCGATGCCGGCGAGTTGCGCGACCTCCTCCCGGCGCAGGCCCGCGGTGCGGCGCCGGCGGCCGGCGGGCAGGCCGACGGTCTTCGGCGTCAGCTTTTCGCGGCGGGACCGCAGGAAGTCGCCGAATTCGACGCGGCGCGGATCGGCCATGGCATTGCTCCCGCGATGGAGGGACTTGAGAATACTAGGATAATACCAGGTCTTCCTGGCCCTTCAAGGGCGGCGCATATCCACCTCACCCGACCTTGAGGTGAACACATGAAAGCTGCCGTACTCAAATCCCTGGGATCGCCGCTGGTGATCGAGAATGCCCCCGAACCGGTGCTCGGCACCGGCGAGGTCGTCGTCGATGTCGTCGCCACGCGCGTGCTGTCCTACATGAACGAGGTCTTCAGCGGGATGCGCAACTACGCGCTCGACCTGCCCATCATCCCCGGCCCCGGCGGCATCGGCCGGGTGCGCGCGATCGGCCCGGACGCGACCAAGCTCAGCGTCGGCGACTGGGTGTTCTGCGACCCCACGGTGCGCTCGCGCGACGACATCGTTGCGCCCGACATCGCGCTGCAGGGCCTTACGGCCGCCGGTCCCGGCGGCATGCGGCTGCAACAGCATTTTCGCCACGGCTCGTTCGCCGAGCAGATGCGCGTGCCGACCGAGAACGTCAAACGCCTCGGCACGATCACGTCCGAGGAGGCCACGCGATGGTGCGCGCTGGGCACGCTGCTGGGGCCCTATGGCGGCTTCCTCGCCGCGAACCTGCAGCCGGGTGAGACCGTGCTGGTGAGCGGAGCCACCGGCAATTTCGGCAGCGCCGCCGTCTCGGTCGCGCTGGCGATGGGGGCGGCCTGCGTGGTCACGCCCGGCCGCAACGAAAAAATCCTCGCCGACCTCGTCCGCCGCTTCGGCAGCCGCGTGAAGCCGGTCAGGCTCACTGGCAACGAGGATGACGACCGCGAGGCGATGAAACGCGCCGCATCGGGGCCGATCGACTGCGTGTTCGACATCATGCCGCCCTCGGTGAGCGCGACCGTCGTGCGCGCGGCGGTCATGACGGTGCGCGCCTATGGCCGCGCCGTGCTGATGGGCGGCGTCGGCATGGCCGGCGGCGCGGGCCTCGAGCTGCCCTACCCCTGGCTCATGCGCAACTGCATCAGCATCCACGGCGTCTGGATGTACCCGCCCGATGCCGCCAGCCGCCTGATCGCACTGGTGCGCGCCGGATTGCTGCGGCTGGAGGGGTACGAGACCACCGCCTTCGACCTCGACCACGCCAATGACGCCGTCGCACATGCCGCAGCCAATGGCGGTCCGTTCAGATTGACGGTGATCAGGCCGTAATTGGCCCTGATGTATACGCGCACCGCGCGCACGGCACCCGTCCGACCAAAGGGGCGCTCGCGCGCCTTGGGGAAGTAGGCAATTGCGCGTGCGCGGTCATCGCGTGAACAACATCTTCTTCAGCTCATCGACCGTAAACGGCGGGTCCCGTCGATGTGCGACTCGATGGCAGTTTGGACAAAGCGGCACGAGATCGGTCGCGGGATTGATGCGATAGTCGGGACCCAGCTTTGAGACCGGTATCAGGTGATGAACCTCAATAAGGCCTATGGCGGTTGGGCCATACCTGTCACCCAGATCGGAGCTACAGACTTGGCAGGCGCAACCATGGATAGCCAGCGCAGCCGCGCGATTCCGACGATCACGTTCGTAGCGATTTGCTTCGAATTGCACCTGTGCACCTTCAGAGAACCCACCGTGCAGGTTCTCTGTAGGAAGGTCGTCCTGCTCAAGCGGCAGCAACGCGACGATTGCGGCCGTGACCTGCTGGGTCCACGCGAAAATCTTCTCATTGTCTTGGTCACCGTTGCCAAGATCGAGCTGGCCGCGACGTACTGACAATTCGAGGCGCGACCATTCGCCGTCCCAGCCCGACGGATCGTCCGGCCTGGCCGGTCGACCGTTGATTTTCAGGTTGACGCTCGCGCCATCGCGAAGGCACCTGGCAAGCACGGCCGCGCAACTAGTGCGCGCGCCGGCATCCGCCAGTCCCATGTGGCGGACAAAGTCCCCGGCAAAGGAGCCGGGCACGAAGCTAACTTCCACGTTGCGCCAGCCGACAGCGGTCTGGATAGTGAATGTGTTCTGGACCGGCAGACCTGACGGATGAATCTGGAACGTATTGGCGCCGGTCAGACGCCGTCCGTCGAATGGCAATCCGCAGCTGTCCGAGATCAGCCGCGCAAGCGCTCCGGCCTCAAGCGGCATTCTCGTTCAGCTCCGGATCGGGCAGACCTTCAACCAGCTTCGAGAGGATCTTCGACAGCTCAAACCGCATGTCCTTGAAGTGGTCTGCGACCTCATCGTGGTATGCGGTCAGCTCCGCCACGGCCAAGGCCCACATGAGCGAGTCCATGCCCTGAACGAGAACGCTCTTGTTCAGGTTGGGGACGTAGACCTTGGCGTAATAGGGGTGTGAGCTGTTGATGTGAACCGCGCGGTGTCCCTGTATCAGACCCGGCTCGAAAAGCAGGCCGCTGTCGATGCTGTCGACCGTCTTGACGTAGACCTCGCCCGGCTTCGCGGCGGGTCCCATCGGCAGTCTGATTTTGAAGGTACCGTGCGGATTCTGCACCAGACATTCGCCAGTGTTCGGATCAACAACGTTGACCTTCGCACCCCCGGCCGCAGCCTCGCGCTCCTTGATGGTCTTGTTTGACGCGTCGTGCGCGCCCTGTGCAGCCTTCGAGATATCCTTCTTCTGGCCCTCACGATAGCGCTGGTTGGCCATGCGCCGTGGCGCGGTCAGGAATTGCCCGCCGAGCCAGTCCCAGAGCTGTTCGTTAAGGCCGATCTGGCTTTTCTTTATGTCGAGATGAAATACCTCGTCAAGCCGGTGGTCAAAGGAGAACTCGACGCGGAGCAATGTGCTGTGCGGCTCCTTCTGGTAGATGCCAAGCCAGTCGGCGTCCTTGATCAGGCGGTTCTCGCGGTAGATGTAAATACCCTGATTGTCCGACGATAGCTCTGCTTCCTTTGCGAGCTCGATCGTTGGAAAATCCTCGCGACGGGGAAGGATGTACGCCTTCACCGTGAACGAGGCATCTTTGCCGCTCGGCAGCTCGACGGGGACTTCCTGCTCGGCTGCAAGTTCGGCCAAGTCAGGCACAAAAGGATTCCACGCTTTGATGGCAGTCCCGTTGAGCTTTACGTTCACAGTCCGCGCGCGCGTGTCCTTCGGGTCGAGAAACCGCTGAAAGACCATCGCGAGATGGCGGCGCAGTTGATCCTCTTTCTGCTTCAGAGCCTTCTGCGCAGGCTTGCCGCCGGCATCCGCGTAGTCCTTCAGGAGACGGTCGACCTTTTGCCAGACAACGACCGTACCCGACGAATCCTTGGCCACTTCATCCAGATGGTCGGTAATCTCGTCATCGACGTTTTCGCTAAGCAGAACTTCCCATTTGCCGCTGTTGGCAACGTGGTCAAGATCCCACGTTGCTGCCAGCACGGGGTCTTTTGCTGCCGCCCGGGAGGCGACTGTCAGCATGCGGCAGAACGCAGTCGAAGCGGTCTTCAGACCGAGGCCATACTTGCCGAGACTCGCCGGGTTGGGACGAAGCCTCGCGCCGTAGGTCATGGCGTTTAGAAGGTCGGACCGGTTCATGCCGCAACCATCATCTGCCAGCGACAGGGTGATGTTGCCGCGAAGGTCCATATCGATGCGAAGGTCGATATCGGTCGCGTCTGCGGCGATCGAGTTGTCGAGTACGTCCGCCACTGCGGTGTTGAATTCATATCCCGTATCGCGGAGACCCATGATCATCCGCTTCGGATCCGGAGGAAGGATGATGCCTTCTTCCTTTTTGGTTCCTGCCACGTGCGTGCTCCCTTTATAGATCAATAACCTTCCACCCGAGGGCGAGCCGTAGCACGCCTCCCGGTTTCCATTCCGCCTGGTTCTTGCGGTGGTGCCCTATCGAAAAATGGTCGCGCTCGGAGCGCTTCAATATGATCTCGTCACCGGGCTTGAGATTATGCCGATGGAAGTAAGGTGTCATCCGGGTCAGGCGATACTCGTTTCGCGTACCGCGCCCGTGAATCCTGTTGTTGTAATAGATGAAGGCAAATTCCCAACGCTCGCCGGCCTCGTCCGCGAAGAAGAGGTGAACCCGCGGATTGTATTCTTGCGGATCGAGGTGCGGAAAAAACGAGACGACACCTGAAGTCTTCTGAATCAAGATACCCGCCTGGTGAGCCCCGGTTTCACCGGCGTCGTTCGCGCTGAGAATCTTGGAAATTTGGCCTGGTCGCTTCATTTCGTCGGCGACCTCTCGGCCAGCGGCGAGCGCTGCAGCGCGGCGAGGATATCGGTGTAGTCATCGGACTCACCCCGGACCCCGACTACGGCGGTCTCTGAAAGGGTCCGCTTTCTTGCCAGCCGGTCATCAACCACTTCTTCCACCGTCCCCCCGCAAAACAGTCTATGCACCGTAACCGGGCGGGTCTGTCCCCGTCGGTAAGCCCGGGCGGAAGCCTGGTCCTCAAGGGCAGGATTCCACTCCAGCGTGTAGTGTATCACATGGTTCGCGGCGGTGATATTCAGCCCGGCGCCCCCGGCCCTAGGATTAAGGACCAGGAGGGCCGGACCGGACTCCGCGGAAAAGCGGTCAATCACGGGCTGCCGGTCGTCGATCGGAACCCGGCCGTCGATGTACCCGGTAAACACCCGAAACCGCTTCGCGATATCCGCAACCACCATATCGGTCATTTCAGTGTAGGCGGTGAAAAGAATAGCCTTCTCGCCGCCCTGGAAGATTTCCTCAAGGATGTCGACAAGCCGCGCGTATTTGGAGAAGCTGGCAGGGTCGCCCGTGCGTGCCGTGCCGGCGACCAGCCACGGATGGCTACAGAACATGCGCAGTCGGGTCAGGGCGACCAGCGTTGCCGAGGCACCAAACTGTGCAGCGATGTCCTCGCGCATGGCTTCGTAGGTCTTCGCCTCGTCTTCCTCCAGCTCGATCGCCTGCGGGATGTCGATGCGTTCGGGTAGATCCTTCGCGACCTCCGACACCCGGCGCCGCAGCATGATCGGCGACGCTAGCCGCTCTAGGCTAATGGCACCATCGAGGTCGTCCTCGAAACGCTTCTGGAATTCACCGGCAGTGCCGAAGTAGCCGGGCAGAACGAGATCAGTGATGGACCAGAGGTCAGTCAGCCTGTTCTCGACCGGTGTGCCGGTCACGGCAATGGCCGAGCTGCGGCGCAATCTCTTTACTGACCGCGCCCGGAGGGAGTCGCTGTTCTTGACGTACTGCGCCTCGTCGCATACCAGCATCGACCAGCTGATCATCATGAACAGGGAATTGTCGCGAACGACAGTGTCGTACGAGGTAATCACGACATCAACCTGCTTCAGGTCGGCCGGGCGGCCGGTACGGTCGGGACCATGGTGTTTTAACGTGCGAATCTGCGGCGTGAACTTCCTGAACTCGCGCGCCCAGTTTTCCAGAAGAGAGCCGGGCGCCACGATCAGCACGGGCTCCTCACGCGGCTTCGGCGGGTCGGCGATGGCGCCAATGACCTGGAGGGTTTTGCCGAGCCCCATTTCGTCGGCAAGGATGCCACCCAGACCTTCGGCTGCAATAAATCGGCACCACCGCCAGCCGTCGAGCTGGTAAGGGTACAGCGTGGCATTGACGTTCTGCGGTTTCGCATCCGACGGTGTCAGGAAAGAAAGCGCGCCCAGCGGACGCGTGTCGCCTTCGGGCTCGACACCGGCTTGGCGCATGGCCAGATACATCTGTAGCGAGACACGCTCGCCGGGGTGTGCCTTGTTCTTCACAAGGAGCTGGCGGATTTCCGCCGCTGACGAGCCATCGAGCGGGTACCAGCAGTCGTCGCTTACAAAGTGGCCGGCGTCGAGCGCCGCGGCGTCGGGAATCGTGACCGTTTTACCGCGGTGCGTACCGTTCAGGAGCAGCAGCTCCATGCCATTCTGCTCTTTCAGCGAAAGCCCGAGCTGCAGGGGATATTTTGAGAACCGCAGATTCTCGACCGCGCTCTCATCCACCGGTTCCGGGACGAAACCACGGTCGCCTTCTCCGAAATACCGGAAGATATCTTCGGCCGAGGGAATCCGCTCACCCTCGGGTGAATGCATGCGAAGAATACCATCGCGCACAAACCAGCTGTACATGCTGCCCCCCGCTTAACCGGCCTGTCGCCCCCGCACAAGACCGAGAAAGCCCCGGACATCCATGAGGCCGGATTGCTGCGCGGTCGTAAACGTTGAATGGATCGCACGGGGGATAACCAGCTGCAGCCGGCTGGCTGCAATCTGTGAGGTCTGGTGGCCGGAGATCCCGGGCTCAAATGTAAGAAGATGCTTGTCTCTGATCCGGTTCGCCTCGGCCAGCACCTGGCGCCATCTGTCCTTGAGCGTGAACTTCACGCCGAGCATGGTGAGGCGATCGGCCGGAAACGCCACGTCGGCGTATTCCGCAGTGCCTGGAAAAAGGAAGTCGGGCTTGTTGCGGTTCTCGGTTTCAGCGCCCCGCGCGTACCGAAGGCCATGAGCCTCCAGAATCGTCTCAAAATGATTTTCGAGCGCCCGGCCGGCACGGGAGCGGCGCCGTTGATGAAGCTGCATCGAAAGCGACAGGACGCCTTCGACCAAGGCATTTTTGTTGCCGACGACGCCCGACAGTTGCCCGGCGATGATATGGCGTTCAAGCCGCCGGAAAAGCTGCTCCTCACGCTCCATCCATGCAAACAGGGCGGCGTCAGGATCATCGAGCGGCGAAACATCGCGCAAGGTCTGTCGTGCAAAAGCAGAAAATTCGCGAGTCGGCGGGAATGTCGTTCCGAATCTCGCGATGAGCGGGTCAATCGCGTCGACCTCCGGCTCCTCCAGGTCGATGCCGAGCTCGTCGAGAACATAGCGTGCGGCGAAATCGAGCCGGGCGGAGTCGTCGCCGGTGATTTCCCTAAAGGCGAAGGCAAGTTCCGGCTGCTCGTCGATGCCGAAGAGCCAGAGCAGCTGGCTCTGGATCGTGCTGTCCAGCGGGACGACCACGACCATTGCGGTACCGTCCCGGCGTAGCGCCAGGAACAGCGCGTCGCCGGGCTTCATGGCCTCAGTGACGATATTGCCGGAGTAATAGAGGTGATATTCGGGCGCCCGGGGCTTGCCCTTGCGGACGTTCGACCAGCTGATGAAACCGTCCTCGCTCAGGCCTTCGTTCTCGTCGTTGAGCCAGATAAAGCGTGTGGGAATGGACTTGCGGTCGGCATCGCCGAACATCCGGCGCAGCAGTTTGATGCCCTGGATTTCATGCTGGTTGGATTTGGGGCTCACGGTCTCGACCAGCGTCAGCCTCTTGACCGCAACCCCCTCGAAGAAATCGGACAGCATGCCGCGACGATACGTCATCAGGCGCCCCGGATTTCCAAGCAATCTTTGCGGGAGCGCAGCCACGAGGAGCATTGGCTGACGACCGCCGGGTAGGACAGACGCGTCCTGCCCTTCAACGCGCATTCCCATACAACGCCGCACCGCCAGCCGGCTTCACGCAATGCGGCCTCGTTCCGTGCATCGACCTCGCGGTTTCGCGCGATCTTCGCTTTCCAGAACTCGGGACGGGTCGATGGTATCTTGAACAGGTTGCAGTCATGCCCGTGCCAGAAACACCCGTGTGCGAAAAGAACTGCGTTGTATCGGGGAAACACCATGTCCGGCTTGCCGGGCAACCCCTTCGCGTGGAGCCGGTAGCGAAATCCCTTTGCAAAAAGGCCGCGTCGGAGAAGCATCTCCGGATTCGTGTGGGCACCCCGGATGCCAGCCATCATCCGGCTGCGCACCTCGGGGCTGACGACGTCAGCCATTTACGGCGACCGGCTGCCGGTCGGGGCGGGTGACCTGACGAACGACCACCGGTCGCGCGGGAACGGAGGCCTGCTTCTCCATGGCCTCCTCAAGGTAAGGCTTTATCGCCTTGGCGAGAAACTCGACCACAGGGACGACAACAGCATTGCCGAACTGCTTGTAGGCCTGTGTATCGGAGACCACGATCTTGAACTTCCGCTTCTTTGTCTCGAAGCCCATCAGGCGCGCGCATTCCGTCGGCGTAAGCCGCCGGGGACGCGTGCCGTTCTGTTTGACCAGAACTTCCGAACCGTCCTTGTAGTATCGGGCTGAAAGCGTTCGCGTGACATCGTCGGGACCGAACAGCCCAAAGCCAAATCCGTTGCCGGCGGCCGTGTGCTTCTCTTTGTAGGCTTGCAGATACTTCCAGAGATGCGGCGTCAGTGTATACTTCGCGTCGACCTCCTCGGGCGATTGCAAGATGCTGCCGAGCTTTGGCCATTGGCCTTTGGGCGGCAAACGGAGCGCAGACAGGTCAAATGTGGTGGGCTCTCGAAAGCCCACGATGAATATTCTTTCGCGGCGCTGGGGCACCCAGGGCTCCGAGCTGATGACCCGATGCTGGACGTGATAGCCGAGTTCGTTCCTCAGCACATTGATAATGGTGTCGAAGGTGCGGCCGCCGTCGTGGCGTTCAAGGTTCTTGACGTTCTCGAGCACGAAGGCCGCAGGACGGTGATGAGCAATGATCTGGGCCGTATCGAAGAAAAGCGTACCCTGGGTATCGCAGAGAAACCCGTGGGGTCGACCCAAGGCATTCTTCTTCGAAACACCCGCAATGGAGAATGGCTGGCATGGGAAGCCGGCCAGTAACAGGTCATGCTCGGGGATCTTGTCCGGATCGCTGGAATACTCGCGAATATCGCCTGCAATTTCGTGATTGTCGGCGAAATTGTGTTTGTAGGTCTCCTGGCACTTCGCGTCCCATTCGGACGTGAAAACGCACCGGCCACCAATGGACTGGAAGCCCAGCCTGAGACCACCAATGCCGGCGAACAAGTCAATGAAGCGAATGCCGGGAGCAGCGGGAGGCTCTTGGGCAAAACGGCTGTCCACAGCCTGGCGCAGCTGGTCGAGAGCTAGTTTTGTAGGCCGGGTCTCGCCGCGCTCATAGCGGTAGACCGTGCGTAGCTCCACCTTCAGCAGATCGGCTGTTTCCGGCAGCGTGAGGCCGGCGCGCTCGCGCAATTCCTTGAATTCTGTCCGCTTCTTCGTCGGTTTCAGGCTCATGTGCGGGCGACTCGCTCTGTGTCAATTTTTGACAATGTGGCATTGATTTTCCCTACCAGCAATGAACATGCCTGCAGAAAACAGAGGACGGAGGATTGCCTGATTGCGCTGGTGCGCCGGGCTGTTGCGGCTCGACGAATACCAGACGACGAACTTCGACCTCGACCACGCCAATGACGCCGTCGCACATGCCGCGGCCAATGGCGGTCCGTTCAGGTTGACGGTGATCCGGCCGTAATTGGCCGACCCGCTGCGGCGATGCGCCGTCGCAGCGGGTTTGCAAGGTATGTCAAGGAATTGGCAGGCGTCGCCCCGGTCAGCGCCGGAAGAGGCCGGCTACTGTGCATGGGGTTGTTTTCGCACTTTTTGTTATTCGAGCTCGACGACCTGGCCGTTCGACAGCGACACGCGCCGGTCCATGCGGCCGGCGAGCTCCATGTTGTGGGTCGCGATCAGCATCGAGACCTGGGTCGCCTTGACGAGCTGCATCAGGGCCTGGAACACGTGCTCGGCCGTGCCGGGGTCGAGATTGCCGGTGGGCTCGTCCGCAAACAGCACGCGCGGCGCATTGGCCACCGCGCGCGCGATGGCGACCCGCTGCTGCTCGCCGCCCGACAGTTCGGACGGGCGATGGGTGATGCGGTCGCCGAGGCCGAGATAGCCGAGGATCTCCTTGGCGCGCTTGACGCTCTCGGACTTCTTCAGGCCGCGGATCATCTGCGGCATCATCACGTTCTCCAGCGCCGAGAACTCCGGCAGTAGCCGGTGCGACTGGTAGACGAAGCCGATGTCGGTACGGCGAAGCTGGGTGCGCTCGATGTCGGGCAGTTGCGAGGTCGGCGCGCCGTTGACATAGACCTCGCCGGAATCCGGCGCCTCGAGCAGGCCCGCGATGTGCAGCAGCGTCGACTTGCCAGAGCCTGACGGCGCCACCAGGGCCACCGACTGCCCCGCCCACAGCGCGAGCTTGGCGCCGTCGAGGATCGTCAGCGGCACCTCGCCCTGCAAGTACTGCCGCTTTATCTCGTGGAGATAAATGACCGGTACATCTTCAGCCCCCTGCTGCTGCTCCATCAGCCCCTCACTCGTACCGGAGCGCTTCGACGGGATCGAGGCGCGCGGCGCGCCAGGACGGATACAGCGTTGCCAGGAACGACAGCGTCAGCGCCATGATGACGACGGCCGCGGTCTCGCCGATGTCGATCTCGGCGGGCAGTTTCGACAGGAAATAGAGCTCCGGCGAGAACAGCTCGGTCGAGGTCAACCAGGACAGGAATTGCCGGATCGACTCGATGTTGAGGCAGATGATGAGGCCGACGAAGAAGCCGACCAGCGTACCGACCACGCCGATCGAGGCGCCCGTGATCAGGAAGATCCGCATGATCGAGCCCTGCGAGGCGCCCATGGTGCGCAGGATCGCGATGTCGCTGCCCTTGTCCTTCACCAGCATGATCAGGCCGGAGACGATATTGAGCGCCGCGACCAGCACGATCATGGTCAGGATCAGGAACATCACGTTGCGCTCGACCTGGAGCGCGTTGAAGAAGGTCGAATTGCGCTGCCGCCAGTCGACCAGGAACACCGGCCGGCCCGCGGCCTCCGTCACCGCCTGACGGAACTGGACGATGCGATCGGGATTTGTGGTGAACACCTCGATCGAGGTGACGTCGTTGCTGCGGTTGAAATAGGCCTGCGCTTCGGCGAGCGGCATGAAGACGAAGCCGAGATCGTATTCGGACATGCCGATCTCGAACACCGCGACGATCTTGTAGGGTTTTATGCGCGGCGTTGTGCCCATGGGCGTGACGGCCCCCTTCGGGGCCACCAGCGTGATGCTGTCGCCGGCATGCAGCGAGAGCTGGTCGGCGAGACGGCGGCCGATCGCGACGCCCTGCCCGTCGTCAAACCCCTCGAGCGAGCCCTGCTTGATGTTCTTGGCGATCGAGGTGAGGTTGTTGAGGTCGTCGGAGCGGATGCCGCGCACCAGCACGCCCGAGGCGTTCCATGGCGATGACGCCAGCGCCTGGCCGTCCACCACGGGCGCGGCGAGCCGGATGCCCTGGACCTGGCTGAGCCGGTCGGCAACGTCCTTCCAGTCGGTCAGCGGCGATTCCAGCGGCTGGACCAGGATATGGCCGTTCAGGCCCAAAATCTTGTCGAGCAGTTCTTTCCGGAAGCCGTTCATGACGGCCATGACGATGATCAGCGTCGCAACGCCCAGCATGATGCCCAGGAACGAGAACCCGGCGATGACCGAGATGAATCCTTCCTTGCGGCGCGCCCGCAAATAGCGCGCCGACAGCATCCACTCGAAGGGCGCGAAAGGCGCAGTTTGAACGGTTTCAGTCATGGTTTCATCCATCGCTCGATAATCCCATGATTCGGGGTCAATTGTGGCCGGATTGGCGGCCGCGATATCAAGCGATGAACAATATTCAGCCGACCAGCCGGGCGATCGCGTCTGCAGGCGACATGGTCTCGCGGGATCCGTCACTGCGGCGCTTGATCTCGACCTTGCCGTCGGCCAGCCCCTTCGGGCCGATCATGATCTGCCAAGGGATGCCGATCAGGTCGGCAGCGGCGAATTTGGCGCCGGCGCGCTGGTCGGTGTCGTCATAGAGCACGTCGACGCCCTTGGCGGTCAGCTCCGCATAGAGCTTTTCGCAGGCCGCATCGACCGCGGCATCGCCCTGCTTCAGGTTGAGGATCGACACGCGGAACGGGGCGACGGCCTCGGGCCATTTGATGCCGGCATCGTCATGGCAGGCCTCGATGATGGCACCCAGCAGGCGCGAGACGCCGACACCGTAGGATCCGCCATGGATCGGCACGTCGACGCCGTCGGGGCCGGCCACGAGGGCCTTCATGGCGTCGGAATATTTGGTGCCGAAATAGAAGATCTGGCCGACCTCGATGCCGCGGGTGTTCACCCGCTTCTCCGCCGGCACTTCCTGCTCGAACCGGGCGGCGTCGTGAACGTCTTCCGTCGCGGCGTAGACCGAGGTCCATTGCTTGATGATCGGGGTCAAATCGCTGTCGTAGTCGACATCCTCGCCCGGCACCGGCAGGTCCAGCACGTCGCGATTGATGAACACGCCGGATTCACCGGTCTCCGCGAGCACGATGAACTCGTGGCTGAGATCGCCGCCGATCGGGCCGGTCTCGGCGCGCATCGGGATCGCCTTCAGCCCCATTCGCGCGAAGGTGCGCAAATAGGCAACGAACATCTTGTTGTAGGAGATACGCGCCGCGGCCTCGTTGAGGTCGAAGGAATAGGCATCCTTCATCAGGAACTCGCGTCCGCGCATCACGCCGAAACGCGGACGCTGCTCGTCGCGGAATTTCCATTGAATATGATAGAGATTCAGCGGCAGGTTCTTGTAGGACTTCACGTAAGCCCTGAAGATCTCGGTGATCATTTCCTCGTTGGTCGGCCCGTACAGCAGCTCGCGCTTGTGACGATCGGCGATGCGCAGCATCTCCGGACCATAGGCGTCATAGCGGCCGCTCTCGCGCCAGAGGTCGGCGAGCTGCAGCGTCGGCATCAGCAGTTCCAGCGCGCCGGAGCGGTCCTGCTCCTCGCGCACGATCTGCTCGATCTTCTTCAGCACGCGGAAGCCGAGCGGCAGCCAGGCATAGATGCCGGCCGCTTCCTGCCGGATCATGCCGGCACGCAGCATCAGCCGATGCGAGACGATCTCCGCCTCTTTCGGATTTTCCTTCAGGATGGGCAGAAAGAACCGCGACAACCGCATGGCAATACTCGAGGAATCAGTGAGGGCCTGCAGTGAAACCGGATTGGGAGCGAAAACACAAGACCGGGAATGAGGAAAAGCCGCTAACACGGCGAAATTCCTTGTCATTTTTCCGTCGACTTCATGTGCGACGTGAACGTCCGGCCTAGGGCGGCGCCACCTCGAGATCATCCTCAAGCGTGATCTTCTCGAAATCGGTCACAAGCGCATCGATGCGCGCGTGCCAGCGCCCCGCAAAGGGCAGCTCGACCTTGCGCACATGCCAGTAGCCGTCCGGCCCCAGCGCGGCGTCCCGCTCCATCGGCTCGATGCCGCGCTCGGGCAGGCTCAGGGTGAGCGTGACCTCCTTGGCCGCCAGTGGCGTCGCCTCACCCGTCATAAGCTGGAGCACGAAATCGTCGGAGCCCGCCTTGCCCGGCGACACCAGCACCTGGAACATCGCCTTGTCCGAATGGATGTGGATCGCGAGCGGCGTCTCCGGAACGATCGTCCGTGGCGGCGGCGTGAAGCGCCAGCCGGCGACGATGCCGAGGACGGCGAGCGCGATCACGCCTTCCAGCAGGATCGAGCGCTTGAGCGCGGGCGTCGATGTCGCGTCCCGCGCCAGGGCCGGCGTCAGCCGGAACCGGTTGAGCGCGGCAAGCGCCAGCAATCCCGTGACCAGTGCAAGTTTGATCGAGAGGATCAGTCCATAGCGGGTCTCGACCAGCGCTGCCGGCTTTTCGAGCTGAACGATCGCAAGCGCGAGGCCGGTCAAGGCCAGCACGCCGACCGCCAGCGCAGCGAGGCGGGAAAAGCGGTTCACGACGGGGAGCAACGCAGTCGCCGGTTTCGCCATCAGCGCGACGAGCGGCGCGAAAGCACCGATCCAGACGGTGACGCCGAGACCATGGAGAAAGATCGCCGGCCGGGTCAACGCCTCGGGCGGGGCCGTTGCTGCGTGCCCGGTCGCGGCGAGCGACAGACCGACGCCGATGAAGGCGATGAGCGCGAGCGCGCGCGCATACCATGCGCTGCGCATCGCCATCCACGCGAGCAGCATCGCCGCGATGGCGATGAGCAACGCGGGGCCGGCGCTGGTCGCGAACGCGACCTTCCACGGGGCAGCCGTCGCAAGAGCCGCCGGCGGCAGCCCGAGCAGATCCAAGCCAAGCGCACCCAGGGACGCCGCGGCGCCCAAGATACCGATTCCGAGCGCAACGCGCGGAACGGTCATGCCGATCATCGACCACGCGATCCAGCGCGCAAAGAACACGCCGCCGATGCCGACGAACAGCCCGAGATAGAGACCGACCCGCGCCAACCAGATCAGCACGCTCAACCCGCCATCCGCCGTGACCGGAGGCTTTGTCGCGGTCGGCATGCCGATCGAGAAGATCACCGATCCCGAGACTGGGTGGCCGTCCTGCGAGATCACACGATAGCTGACCACGGCCGTCCCCTGCGGCAGGTCCGGCGGCATCACGACCGAGATCGCCTCGCCCGATGCGTTGACGCGGGCATCATTGCGCGCCCTGCCCGCGCCGTCGATCAGCAGAATGGCGCCCGGCGTCACCGCCTCATTGAAGCGCAGCTCCACCGCCTTCGGTGCGGTCGCAAGCATGCTGCCGCTCGCCGGCTCGACCGAGACGAGCGCCGCATGCGCAAAGGCGCCGGTCGCGAAGCCGACAACGAGCAGCAGCGTCGCGAGCGCGGCAAGCAGGCGCATCAGGGCTTTGGCAGCAGCTTCAGGCCAGGCGCCGGCGAATTGCCCTCATGCGAGTGCTTTGCCTCCTCCGCCGGAATTTCGATCCAGCGGCTGACACCGCTCTCACACTCCTGCACGACCGGGAAATACAAGGTCGTATTCGGCTTCAGGCTGTCGGTGAGGAAGCTGCTGATGACGAACTCGTCGTAGTAATGATCCGGCAGCTTGCCGCCGGACCAGGCCACCTCCTTGACGCCGGTGGAGAGCTTGTTGCCGTGATAGTCGTACTCGTTGGTATATTTGCCCTCGACCACATCGACGCTCCAGCCCGCCTTCGGCATCGGCTTCACCCCGATCACGCCTTCCGGAATCTGCACCCGGATCTTCACCGTGGGCGAGCCCTTGCAGCCGTGCGGCACGGCGAAGACGGCCTTGTAGTAGGAGCCGACCGTCGCCTGCTTGGTCTCGAGCGTGATATGCGCCGCCGCGGGCGACGCGGTGAGCGCGGCCACCAGGATCAGGCAGGATCGCTTCGACATGTTCGGCCCCTTCGGCATGGTCATTTGATCAGGATCGGCGATTCGACGTTGACGTGATCGGCCTCGGAAATCGAGATTCCGAGACCCAGCATCCAGCGCCCGGGCGAGAGCTGCGCCACCTTCACATGCCAGCTGTCCTCGCCGTCGCGCGAGGCCTCGACCGGTGCGAGCTTCCGGCCGGATTGCGTATCGACGAGCGTCACCGATACGGCTTTCGCGGAAAGCGGCGTCTCGTCGGTGGTTTCGAGCTGGATCGCGATCTCGACCGGCCCGGCGCGGCCGGGCGAGACCGTGACATTGGCCATCGCCTTCTCGGTGTGCAGATGGGTGAAGAAGCTGTCGTCGTCGGTCGCTGCCGCAAGCGGTGTCGCCGCAACGGACAGCAACGCAGCCATCGCGAGTGCAAGGCCCGCAAGATTTCGACGCGAGGTCATGGGAGGCATGATCTGTTTCATCACATCTTCATTCCCGAATGATCCGGCATTTTCTTCATCATGTGCCCGCCATCACCCGGCGCCTGCGCGCCGACGCCCTGCACGTCGAGCGAGACGGCGACCTTGCCGGCCTTTTCGAACTCCAGCGTCAACGGCACCTTGTCGCCCTGCTTGAACGGCCCCTTCAGCTCCTGCAGCATCAGATGATAACCGCCGGGGGCCAGCTTGACGGTCTTGCCGGCGTCGATGACGAGCCCCTTGTCGAGCGGGCGCATCTTCATCACGCCGTTGTCCATCGCCATCTCATGGACCTCGGCCTTGCCCGCGATCTTGGCCGAAATGCTGACGAGCTTGTCCGCCGCCGTCCCCTTGTTCTCGATCGTGAGATAGCCGCCCGCGACCTTGGCTCCGCCCGGCGTTGCCCGGCTCCAGGCCTGCGAGATGACGAGATCGCCGGCCTTGACGTCCTCTGCCGCCGCAGGCGCGGCGCAAAGCACGAGAGCGAACGCAGCGAGCATCACATCTTTCAACATCGTCTTCATATCAGTCTTCCCGTTTGCAGATTGAGTTTCAGTGTGTGGCGAGCTGCTGGCCCGACCATTTTTCGAGATCGGCTATCTCAGCCGAGCCTTCGATCGTCGTGATGGTCCCGTCCCGCGAAATCAGCATGGTCCGGGGAATATCGCCCTGCCAGGCAGGATCGATCTCGAACCGCAGGCGCTCGACGAAGCCGTCGCTGAAGATGAAATTCTCGGTCGACGACAGCCCCGCCTTGTCCAGCATCGACTGCGTGGCGGCCGGAAGGTTCGGCACGAGATCGGCGCTGATCGTGACCACGTCGATCCCGGGATGGTCCTTTGCGAACCGCCCGAGCTCCGGCAGCTCGACCTTGCAGGGCCCGCAGGTCACACCCCAGAAATGCACGAGGGTCGGACGGCCGGCATGATCCTTGAGGACACTTTGCCACGTGCCGCGCTCGAATGGCTTCAGGGCCGGCGCCGCCACGAGCGTAGCGGCCGATGCGATCAGGATGCCCAGGCCCAGAATGCCGGCAAATCGATATGTCATGGTTGATCCTCGATCGCTGTAAGCCGATAGCCATCCGCCTTCGTCATCCACGACAGGTAAACCTGCCGGCCGCTGGAGACCAGCAAGGGATGGTCGGAGGTGTCGGTCGTGGTCGATATGGTCTTCGCCGCCGACCATGTCTCGCCGTCATCGCGGGAGCTTGTCATCTGGACCGAGGTCTTCTCGCCATCGAACTCCTTCCAGACCATCACCGTTCCCGCCGGGCCTGCGAGCACGTATGGGCGCGTCGGATTTCGGCCCGGCTGGCCCAGCGCCATCGGCGAAGAGAATGTCCGGCCTTCGTCGCGCGAATGCGCGTAGAACAATCCCTTGCGCGCCTTGCCATTCGTGTACCAGGCGACGTGATAGGTCCCGTTCGGCGCAACTGTGAGGCTCGGCCCGTGATGCGGGCAGGCGTTGATCTGCCAGTCGTCATTGCTGACCCGGCGGATTTCGCCCGGCGTCGCGGCGTCGGTGAAGGTCATGACCGCATGATCGCGCACGCCGCCGTCAAAGATGTTCCTGAAGATCACGGCCGGTCGCCCGGGCGCCGCGAACGTCAGCCCCAACCGGCAGCATTCGCAGGTGCCTTCGCGCGCCAGTCGGGCCTCGGCGTAGGTCGCGCCGCCGTCGCTGGACGCGGCGAAGAACAGCCCTGCCCCCTCGTACTTGCGTCCCGCCTCCTTCGCTGGAACGCGATTGCGCTTATCAAGCCACGCCGCGAAGACCGTTCCGTCCTGATCGAGCGCCAGCGCCTCAAACCGCTGGCTCTCGTTGCTGGCGGTGATGGGCTTCAGCTCCGCAAAGCTCTTCCCGCCATCGGCCGAGCGCGTGTAGAGCACCTGGCCGTTGAAGGCCTCGTCCCTGAAGATCGAGAACGCGAGCGCGATGCCGCCCTTGCGATCAACCACGATCTTCGGCCGCGCATCGGGCCCCCAGTCGAGGTTCAGACGCTTCGTCGTGACCTGGGTAGCCGCCGAGAAACTCCGCCCCGCATCCTGCGAGCTTGCAACCGAGACCTGCCCTCCCGCCATCCAGACCAGCCATAACGTTCCGTCTGGACCGAACGCGGGCGTCACCTTGGTTGCGCAACGCAGCGTCGGCTCTTCGCACGCGGCTTCAGAGGCGTGCTGACCGTGCATCTGCGCGAGCGCCGCACCTTGCAGGAATGCAAGAGCGACTATCCCGAGCAAGCCTGTTCGGATCATGGCCTTGGTCCCTTCGAGAGCCCGGCTCATTTGAATGCCACCTTCATACCCGCAACGAAGGCGCGCGGCGAGCCTGCGTAGATCGATCCCGTGGTGTTTGCGAGGACACTCGCGGGATTTTGAAGCCCTGCCGTTGTCACCGTGTTGGCGATGTTGTTGGCCGACGCAACGTAGGTGCGGTCGAACACGTTCCTGACCTCGAGGAACAGGTTCAGGGATCTGAACGTGTCGGACACAAGGTCGGTCTTGTAGTGGACATTGACGTTGACCAGTTCATAGCCGGGCGCCTTCAGCAGGTTTGCGTTGTCCATGTAGAAGGAGTCCTTCCACTGGAGTTCGACAAAGGCACCGAGGCCCGCGAGCGGCCCGGCGAACTCGTCGTAGCCTACCCGTGCCGTTAGCTCGTTCGGCGAGATGCCGGGAATCTTGTTGCCTGCCCGGTTGAAGCTGAACACCGCGCCATTGGTGATGTTCTCGACATACTCGGTGTAGACCTCGTCGAGATAGGTATATGCTGCCATGAACCGCCAGCCCGGATAGAACTTCCAATCAGCCGCAAGCTCGATGCCGCGATGCTCGGAGCGCGGGGCATTGAACGTGTAGCTTGTGTTGGGTGAATTGGCTGGCGTTGCCTGCGATACGAGTTCGTTGCGGAAAAATTCGTAAAATGCCGTCGCGCTCAGTTTGACTGCATTGCTTGGCGTCCAATCGAAGCCAAGATCGTAGCCGACATTGGTTTGTGTCTGCAGCTGAGTGTTGTTGCCAAAATCGCCGCTCGGAAGAACGAACAGATTCGAGACCTGCGGCGTTCCGTATCCGGTCCCCACGCGTCCGCGAAACTGCCATTCGGGATTGAGCCTGTATAGCAACGCCAATTCCGGAGCCGTGTTCTCAATCTTGCGATCAACGCTTGTAGGCGCGGGAATCGTAGCTATCGGGACATTGAACGTATTGTACTTATAGACAGTATTTACGCCCTTCAGAATCGTGGTCTCCCATCCAATTCCGGCTATCGCAGTCAGATCGGGAGTGAGCTTCAGCTCCTCCCTCGCGCGTACTCCGTAGTTGGACGTGTCGCTGAATGTATTCGCCTGGAGCAGCCCCAACGTGGCGTTTCCACCCGGCATGACGTTGCGCGTGTCGCTCGACGCCACGAGCGTATTGTACCACGCGCCGACGAATGTGGTGGAATCCATGCCGAGGATTTCACCGCGCTTCGTAAGGTCACTCATGTAGTTGTACGACGGAAAATCGCCGATAGCGCTGGTCGCGCCGGTCGGCTGGCTAATATTCCGGTCGTCGAAGACGAACTGGTTGCGCCAAGTCGTGGTGTTGTCGAAATCGTGCTCCCATCGTCCACCGACAATGGTTCGCCGATCGTTTCGCCCCAGACCCGCTTGCGTTGCCGTCTCAGTGTCTCTGTCGGCCGCGACGCCCGGTCTTGCGTTGAAGCCGTTGTTGAAGAGGGACACGGTTGGACATCCCGCAGCTATCGCTGTGCCAGTCGTGCACCCCTGCTGGAACGGGTTTTGATAGTACTGGTTCAACAACTGACGCAGCGGCAGCCGCGTGCTGAGGTCGTTGTTGATGATCTTGACCGTGAAACGATCGTCCGGCGTCGCCTTGAGCGTGCCGAGGAAGTTGACCGTCTGCGTGTTGAACCAGCTATTGCCGATATAGCCGTCGCCGCGTGCATCGCTTGCGAACAGCGAGCCCTCGAAATTGCCGACCTTCTTGCCGGCGGCAAGGTAGTTGTTGAGATAGCCATAGCTGCCGCCATCGACGCCGTATTCGACGCCGTCGATGGTGCCGCCGGGTCGTGTCCGGAAATTGAGCGCGCCGCCGGTCGCATAGTTGCCGTAGAGCGCCGACGAGGGGCCGCGGACGACGTCGATCGCGCTATAGGCGCGGGGATCGATCAGGTCGCTGCGCGACAGGCCGTCCGGCTGCGTCACCGGAAAACCGTCGTCGAAGATCACGAGATTGCGGATGGCAAAGCCGTTCCTTGCGTTGGAACCGCGAATCGAGATGCCGAAATCGCGCGGGCCGTTGCCCTGCTTGACCGAAACGCCGGGACTGTCCCGAAGGACGTCGCCGACCGAGAATGCGGGGCGGTTTTCGAACAGGCTGCGATTGATGGTGGTCTCGGTCTGGCCGGCCGGCGCCTGATAGAGGCTATCGAGTGCTGCACTCGCAGTCACGGTCCGTCCTTGGGTCGGTACGCTCGCGCTTGCAGTCGGCGCAGCGGGTCTCGCCGCACGCCCGGCCGAAGCCGAGCGTGGTTTCGACGGCCGCGCGACCGGCTTGGCTCGGGCCGCGTGCGGCGCCTCGACGGTGACCGCGGGAAGCTCGGTATTGCCGCTTTGGGCAAAGGCTCCGTTCGACGATGCGAGCAGCGCGGCCTGGATGGCAACGACACTCACGCCGCGACGGGCATGACAACGTAACATGGGGCATTCCTGACGCCGGGCTTTCTCTCCGGCAATTCGACAGCATCAATCGCCGGCGGACGGACCGCGGCGATCACGAGGGTCGTCAGGAAAAGTGCGGGGGTGCGCGTGCCTGGGCGCTCGAGCCCCTGTAGACGGCGACGGCGGATAGGTCCGCCGCGTGCCACACCACGCGCTCGGCGTGGCGGAAGGGAATGGCGAGCGCAATTTGCGGCGGCGAATCGAGCGAGGCGTTCGCCTGCGCCAGACAACAGAGTGCGCACGCGGCGCCATGCGCGGTCGGCGCGCCGGTCCGGTCGCTCTGGCCGCCCTGCTCGCTCGCGCTGTGACAGATGACGGCGGCGGAGAGCGGATCGGCCACGGCCTGACCCGCCGCCAGACAGGCGGCAATCGGCGCCAGCACCTGCATCGTCAGAGCGAGCAGGACCAAGGGTAGGAACTTTTGCAGCCGTGCGCGCATCCGCCGAACCATTCGTTCGCCTACGAACTAAACACCCGGCCGCGGGCTGAGTCGAGGTCAGTTCCGCCGGCTTCTTGGCCCAGCGCAAATTTCTCGAAAACTGTGGTCGGACCGCCCCACGGGAGGAGCCGGGTCCGGCATTTGAGGCAGCCCGGCCGCCCTGCCCATCCACAGATTTCTTATATTTGTCATATGCTTACACGGCCAAAAGCCCGATCATTTCGTTAACTGCTCTTATTTTGAACAATCGTTGCCGAAAATGATGACAAGTGAGAAAAGTTGATCTAGCATCCCTCTTGCTCAGGCTGGCCGCGAGGTCGAAGTCTGGTGGTCCAAGTCTCGGGAGGAGCCCCTGGCGCGCAAAATGCAGCGTCGCCCCGTCAATCAAGAGCAAATCTTAGAATCGGGGATAATAGGGTCGACACAATTTTTGAGCGGGGCCAGGGCCCCGCTCTTTTTTTGTCTGCGTGGCTTCGCCGCGAATGAACGCGTCCTCTAATCCGATCGAAAACAGTTTCGAAATCGCAGCCTCGCGTTGCGCGGATCTCACGCCACTCGTTTATCAACGCCTGTTCGAGACACACCCGGAGACGCGGACGATGTTCCGCTCGCAGGGCAGTGAGCTCGTGATGGGATCGATGCTGGCGCTGACGATCGAGGCGATCCTCGATTTTGCGGGTGAGCATCGCGGACCTTTCCGGCTGATCGCCTGCGAGGTCGTCTCGCACGATGGCTACGGCACGCCGCGCGAGCTGTTCATCGCCTTCTTCGGCATCATCAGGGATACGCTGCGCGAACTGCTCGGCAATGAATGGTCGCCGGACATTGCACAGGCCTGGGATACATTGCTCGTCGAGATCGACGCCTTCGCTGGCATCGCAGCGTAGCGCTTCGCGCTGCACCAACACGCCGCGACCATCTCCCGCTCGATTGCAGATTGGGTGGCGTGAACTCTTCGATTGTGAGAGACTTTCGGACATCGGTCGCGCAAGCAATGACGCGCCGAGATAAATATATGGGAGCGAGCGATGTCCGGGACGAAAGATTTCTCGACGACGAGGCGCGATCTTCTTCAGGCGGCAGCGACCGCCGGCGCCGGGGCTGCCCTGTTCGGTAGCATGGGCATAAACCCCGCATTGGCAGCCGAAGTCGGACGCAGCGAGAAGCCGCTGAAGGCGGCATTCTCCAACGCTGGCCTTCAGGCGACCTGGTGCGCACAGGGCAAGCAGGCGGCGGAATTCTGGGGCAAGCTGTTCAACGTCGACGTCACCTGGTTCGACGGCCAGCTCGACGCGGTGAAGCAGCGCGCCGCGATCGACAACATGGCCTCGCAGAAATGGGACTTCGTCGCGATCCAGGCCTTCGGCATCGGCACCCTCACCCAGCCCGTGCAGAAGATGATCGATGCCGGCACGCCTGTCATCGACATGGACACGCTGATCGCGCCGCTCGACCAGATCAACGTCCACTCCTTCCTCACCCCCGACAACGAGTTCATGGGGGCCTCGGTGACGCAGGCGCTGTGCAACGCCATGGGTGGCAAGGGCAAGATCATCATGACGCAGGGCGCGCTCGGCCACACCGGCGCGCAAGGCCGGGCCAAGGGCTTCAACAATGTCGTGAAGCAGTTCCCCGGCATCGAGGTGCTCGACACCCAGCCGGCCGATTGGGACGTCTCCAAGACCGCCCGCCTCTGGGAAACCTATCTGACGAAGTATCCGCAGATCGACGCGGCGTTCTTCCACAATGACGACATGGCGCTCGCCGCCGCCAACATCATGAAGGCCCGGGGTCGCACCAACATCCTGATCGGTGGCGTGGACGCGATGCCGCCGGCGATCCAGGCGGTGAGTGAGGGGCGCATGTTCGCGACCGTCCGCAATCCCTCCTGCCGCATCCATGGCGGCGCCATCATCGCAGGCGTCTCCGCCGTGGTCGGCGGCGAGAAGAGCGGACAGGGAATCCCCAAGAACGTCGTCACGGACGGGCCGGTCGTGACCAAGGCGAACGCGGCCGGGATGCAGTGGATGCAGGATCACTTCCTGATCTAAGCTTCCATGCCTGAGACGCGTTCGCCCATCCTGGAACTGCAGGGCATCACGAAGAGCTTTGGCGGCGTCGAAGCGCTTCGTGGTGTCGACTTCGCGCTTCTTCCCGGCGAGATCCACGGTCTCGTCGGCGAGAACGGCGCCGGCAAAAGCACGCTGATGAAGATCATCGCCGGCGTGCACACCGAATTCTCCGGCCGCTTCCTGATCGACGGTCAGGAGACGCATTTCCGCTCGGCGCGCGATGCGCATGCGGCCGGCATCGCCATGGTGCATCAGGAGCTCTCTGTTGCACCCGACCTCACGGTCGCCGAGAACGTCTTCCTCGGCAACCAGCCGACCAACGCGCTTGGCCTCGTGCAATGGCGGCGCATGGCGCGCGAGGCCGGCGAGCAGCTCGCCCGCTTCGGCATCGACGTCGATCCGATGACGAGGCTCGGTGACTTGCCCATCGGCCTGCAGCAGCTGATCGAGATCGCCCGCGTGCTGTTCTCCGGCGCGCGCATCGTCATCCTGGACGAGCCGACCTCTGCCCTTTCCCCGCCCGAGGTCGAACGGCTGTTCGCAACGCTCCGGCGCCTGCGCGAGGAAGGCACTGCAATCGTCTTCATCTCGCATTTCATCGAGGACATTCTTCGCGTGTCCGACACGGTGACGGTTTTCCGCAACGGACGGAAGGTTGCGGAGACGGCGAGCGCCGCAACCACCAAGGGCGCCCTGATCGAGGCCATGATCGGCCGCGGCGGCGAGGCGCTCGAGCACAGCTACACCGACGATCTGATGCTGCCACAGCCGAGCGCCAGTCCGGTGGTGCTGAAGGTCGATCAGCTCTCGCTCGCGCGGAGCCTGAAGGACATCTCCTTCGAGGCGCGTGCCGGCGAGGTGCTCGGCATCTACGGCTTCATGGGCTGCGGCCAGCAGGAGCTGTCCCGCATCCTGTTCGGCAAGCTGAAACCTGATAGCGGCACGCTTCTCGTCGACGGCACGCCGAAGACCTTTGCCAGCACGGCCGCGGCCCGACGCGCCGGGGTGGCGCTGGTGCCGGAGAGCCGGCGCGATATGCTGTTTCACCAGGAGCCGGTCTACAAGAACATCTCGATCAGCATTCTGGATCGCATCTCGTCGCTGCTGCTCAAGCCGGCGCAAGAGCGCGACATCGCCCAGCGTCAGGTCGAGCAGTTGCAGATCCGGCCACCCGTGGTCGGCCTCGACCTCGGCATGCTCTCCGGCGGCAATCAGCAGAAGGTGGCGCTGGCGAAATGGCTGACCTATCCGCCCAAGCTGCTTGTGCTGTGCGAGCCGACCCGCGGCATGGATGTCGGCGCCAAGAACGACGTCATCAACATCGTCCGCGACCTCCGCGCCCGGGGGCTCGCGATCATCGTGCTGTCGACCGAGCCGGAAACGGTGCTGTCGCTGGCCGACCGCATCCTCGTGCTCAAGCGCGGTGCGGTGGTGCGGGAATTCAGGAACGAGCCGGTCAGCAAGGACCGCCTGCTGGAAGCGGCGTGACGGAGAAGCACATGAGCAGCGAGACAGTTTCAGCGGCAGGGCAGCGGGCACGGGGCCTCGCGCCCTTCCTGCGCTCGCAGATGCGCAACATCGCGCCGTTCCTGACCCTGATCTTCCTGTCCGCCTTCTTCGCCTTCGCGAGCCCCTCCTTCGCGACGCTGGACAATCTCGGCAACATCCTGACGCAGGTGTCGGTGACGGGCATCATCGCCGTCGGCCTCACCTTCGTGATCCTCTGCGCCGAGATCGACCTGTCGATCGCCAGCATCGCCAACGTCACCGGCATTGCGGTGGCCTATTTCACGCTTCAGGAATCCTACGTCAACATCGCCAACATCCCCCTGCCCGGCGCAGTCGCGATTCTGCTGTCGATCCTGCTCTGCGCCCTGCTCGGCCTCGTCAACGCGCTGGGGCTGACCGTGATCGGCATCCCCTCCTTCATCATGACGCTCGCCATGATGCAGATCGCCGCCGGCATCTCCGCGCTGCTGGTGCGCGGCCAGATCGCCTACAAGGTGCCGAGCCTGATCACCACGCTCGGCTCCGGCTCGATCGGCGGCATCCCCTGGATCGTCATCGTCGCCGCCATCATGCTGCTTGGCGGCCATCTGGTGCTGACCTACACGCGCTTCGGCCGCTACGTCTACATGGTCGGCGGCAACCGCGAGGCGGCCGAATATGCCGGCCTCAACGTCAAGCTCATCCTGGGCAGCGTCATGGTGATCTCGGCGGTGTGCTCCGGCATCGGCGGCATGCTCGGCGTCGCGCATTTCGGCAGCGCCCAGCAGAACGAGTTCGATACCTATCTGCTCGACTCCATCGCCGCCGTCGTCGTCGGCGGCACCAGCCTGTTCGGCGGCCGCGGCGGCATCGGCAACACCATCGTCGGGCTGTTCGTGCTCGGCGTGCTCAACAACGGCCTCGACCACGTCAACATCGACAGCTTCCTGAAGATCCTGATCCGCGGCCTGATCCTGCTGGCGGCGCTGGTGATCAACGTCTACGCGCAGCGGCTGAGGGAAAAGGCGGCGGAATAGTCGCTCTCAAAACAAAAACTGCGAAAAACAACCCCATGCACAGTAGAGACTGTGAGGAAATTCAAACGCTTACGAAACCCGCAAATGGCGTGCGTGCGACCGAGCCCACATTTGACTCGTCGGGCAAAACAGGAGCAGGATGTCACCGTGGGATGTCCGCGGATGATGATCGCATGGCGGCCACGATTCCCAGGCGTCACCGGGCTACAGTTGGTGAAATGCCTGCGCGTTCCGCTTCACAAACTCCTTGATGCTCATCGGCCGAACTCCGGTCAACTGCTCGACATCGTCACTGAACCTGTCGTAGCGGTTGTTGCGATGAAGGGCTGCCATCGTCTCTACATGCGCAACGATATGCGGCGACATTCCAGAGGCGATCAACTGCTGCCTGAAGGCGTCCTGGGGAACATCGACATAGCTGATCGTGCGGCCGAGCGCCTCGGAGAACTCGCCCGCGATCGCGCGCATGTCCTGTGAGACCGGTCCCGTCAAATGGTAGGTCCTGCCGACATGGCTCGACGGATCCTGCAAGATGACGGCGATGACCCGAGCGACATCGAAGGCGGCAATTGCCGAGTTCTTTCCTTGCCCGAAGGGAGCCGGGAGCTTGTCTTGAAGGGACACGCCCTTCGCGCTCTGGAGAAACAATCCCTCCATGAAGGCTGTGGGGCGCACTTCAACGACGGGCAGGCCGGACCATGCGAGAATCTGCTCCGCCAGCCAATGCTGCTTTTGCTGCGGGCTCGCGGTCGTGTTGAAGACGTCCATCTCCTTCACGGTCATCTGAGACAGATTGACAAACGCCTTGATATCGTGATGTTTCGCCACAGCGGCAACGTTCGTTGCGACCTCCAGATAGTCCGGAGATACCGACATGGTCAGGCAAAGACGCTCGCAGCCCTCCATCGCGCGGTGAACGTCCGCGAGCTCGCGCAGATCGCCGACGACGACGTCCGCGCCCGCATCGCGAAGGTCAACGGCTCGCTCGTCATCAACCCTCAGCTGGGCGCGGACACGGAAGCCCGCGGCGAGAAGCAGATCGGCGACCTTGCGGCCAACGGAGCCAATCCGTCCGGCCGCGCCAGTCACGAGGATGGGATGCTTGTACTCTTTCGGGTCCATCATTCTGTCTCGGCTAAAGGACCTGCTCATCCCGCAGACGAGCCGGCGGGACAATGATCTCGACCTTCCCGTTGGCGACATCGTAGACGACGCCGGACACCATCATCGCAGCAGGAAAATGGTCGTTTCCCTTCAACGCAGCGACATCGAGGCGGACAGCCTGATACGGGTCCGTGATGGCCATCTTGTTCAGCTCGTCTTCCGTGACGTTCAAGTGCTGCGCCAGCAGCCCGGGCGCGTGCTTGTAGCAAGGTATGATTCCGCAATCGGTATGGTGCAGAACGATCAGGTTCCAGCCTTCTCCGAGCGCCTTTCCGGCCGCGTTCGCGACGGTCTGCAGGATTGTCATCGTCTCCAGCAGCGCCATGTTGATGCGGCCCCCCACATTCCGGATGACCACCGCCTCACCCGGCTTCAGCTCGAAGATGTCGGCGGGATCGACACGGCCATCGACGCACCCGACGATGACAGTGCGCATCGACGGAAGCATTTTGAGATCGGTCGCGAAGCCGTTCTTCGCAAAATCGATGTTGCGTTCGACCAGTGTTTCCACAAAGTCCATGATCTACTCCTTCACATTTTCCGTCAGGCCGGTTCCAACATCGCTTTCGCGACAAGATGAGGCACGTCGATCTGCAGCCAGTGGTTCGCATCGAGGGCTTTGAGCGTGGCGCGGGAGAACCGGGACGCCATGTCGTCGGCCACGCCCCGGGTCAGATACGGATCGTAGATGCCCCATATCAATCGCACCGGCGCGCGGAATTCGCGGAGCGCCGCGACCCGCCGATTGTTGTATTCGAGATTGGCGCGGGCATCGCTCGCCATGCTCAAAAATGCCGGCCCGGAACCAGGCGTCCGCACGAAATTCTCGTTGATGATCGGCTGCAGGATCGATTCGAACCGTGCGCGCAGCTCGGGGGGCGCCCCCTCCTCGAAGAGACCTTGCTGGAAGCGGAGCAACCACCCGGCCTGCTTCGGATCGGTCATGATCGCCAGCGCAAGCTTCTTGAGTGCGGGATCCGAGCACAGTTCGATGAGCTCGGGAAAGCGCAGCGCCGCCGAACTCGCGTAATAGCAGTTCAGCAAACACAGCGACGAGACGAGCTGAGGATGATCGAGCGCGAAATTGATCGCTGCGGGCCCGCCGGCATCGTGGGCTACCGGGATCACCGGGCCCACGCCAAGATCGTCAACGACGGCTTTGAGGTCCGCGAGCTGTTGCTCGAAGCTGTAGAGAAAGCCTGGAGGCTTGTCGGACAGGCCGAAGCCGAGGAAATCGAATGCGATCACGCGACGGCCCGCCGCGGACAGAAGCGGCGCAAGCTCTTCATAGATCCGGCAGTTGTCCGGAAATCCGTGCAGCATCACGAACGGAGCACCACCCCCGGGATAATCACGGACGTAGAGGCGCCCTCCCGGACGCGATACATACCTTTCTAGAAATCCGCCCTTTGACGGGGAGCCATCCGCTGATCCGGCCGCGGCAGACGCGACCGAAGGATATCCAGCCGCGAGCGTGCCCGCGACAGACAGGGCTGCATCTCTCACGAAGGCTCGTCTTGTTCGTTCCCGCGTACAGTCCGTATCGTTCGAAGGCATGGCGTCAGCCTTTCCTTGCATCAGTTGCGCCGCCACTCAGCGGCCAATGCCGCAGACCGATGAGATGATGTTCCAGGCGTTCATTTCGCTGTCGGAGGCAGAAGCCGTCCCAACGGCTGAAGCGGACCTAGCGGGGTGAATTCAAACGTCATCATTCCAGCCTGCCCGAGAGGCAACGGGTCCAGCAGCGCCTTTGCGGCCTCGACCGTGGTAACGTCGAGAATGAAGACAACGCCGGTCTGATCGGGCCTCGCGTACCAGCCATCGATTTTTCCGGCCAGGTACAGCTCCAGAGTCGCCGGCACTTCACGTGCAAGGACCGCTGGCAAAGCCGCCGGTGTCGCCTTTGACGTTAGATTGCCGACGGCCAATATCCTCGTGACGAGACCCGGCTTGGCAGCTGTGCCCGGCGCATCCGCTGCCTGCGCAGAAGTCCCGCCGGCACCCACCATCATCGCAAGGGTCAACGCCCCAAGCGTCGCTCTTACCGGCCAATCAACGAGCTGGTCGTACATCATGGCAACTTCTCCTTGGCAATGAGGCTGTTCTTCTCGGACCGAATGTCATTGACCGCCGGGTTTTCCGTTGAGAACGTCCGAATGAATGCGGGCGAATTCGCCGACGGCCATGGGCTTCTTGCCGGTGATGCGCTCGACGTTGTCGTCGCTCCCGGACATGTGCCCGTGCTGATAGTCCGCCATCGCGCCACGGAAATGCTGCACGACGTAGGGCGGCACGCCCATGGCAGCGATCGAGTCGCAATACTCGTCGATTGGAAGGTCCTGGTATCTGAACTTCCGGCCGAGCGCCTCGGAGAGTTCCGCGGCCATTTGCTCGTGGTCCATCTCCACTGGTCCGGAAAGAGGAATGGTCTTGCCGACATGAGCCTCAGGGCTTCTGAGCAGCGCGGCCACGACCCGCCCCTGGTCGTCCGAGGCGATCGGTGAATGTCGCCCTTTACCGGCCGGTATCCGGATTATCCCCTCGCGGACAAAGGGCAGTTGCCAGGGATAGAGCAGCCATTCGAGGAAAAAGGTCGGCCGCAGATGAATGACCGGAACGCCGGACCAATTGAATACCTGCTCGGCGATGTAGCTGTCCCGGCAGGAATCGCTCTTGGAGTAGCGATTTGCCGAGCGCTGCGACAGATTGATGACCGTCGAGACACCCGCTTCCTTCGCCCCCTGGGCGAAGTTGACTGTCGCATGGATCAGGTTCGGCGCGACCGGCCACACGAAGTACGCGGCGTCCACGCCATCCATCGCCGCACGAATGGTGTTGATCTCCAGGAGGTCGCCAATGACGACTTTCGCCCCCAGGATCTCGAGATTCTTCGATCTGGCATCTCTGCCGTGGGCCATCGCGCGCACATTGAGCCCAAGGGAAAGCGCTTCCCGCACCGCCGCCCTGCCCGTGTCGCCGGTGGCTCCTGCAATCAGAACGGTCCTGGTCATGATCTCACTCCGATGGTGTGACGCGTCTGATGCCGGTCAGGCGACCGCCGGTGAACGAAATCTGATCGCCGCGAGGATCGTCACGATGACGAACACCGCTAACGTCACGGCCTGGACGGCGACGAACGCTGGCTCGGTCTGGGTCGGCGCCAGGGCCTTCAGCGCCGGCACCTTGAGGAAGGTCTGAATGACCAGAACGAAGACGTTTAGATAAAGTGAGATCAGAGCCGTCACGACATAGATGGTGCGCCAGTAGCCCGAGAGATGCTTGCCATAGAGCGCAAACGAGGCGACGGAGAGCAGTGCCAGCGAGAGTATTCCGACGACATGCGACGGAAGCAATGACGCGACCGGGAACAGGAACCCTGTCAGGCTGGTCAGTATCGTTGTCGCGAGGAACAGGATCGTCCAGCCGCGCGATATAGTTGAGCTGAGAAGGCCTGCCGCTGCAACAAAGCCCGCGGCGATACCGATCAGGCCAATGGCAACGTGGATAGGCGTGAGAGCCGACAGCACCATATCCGTCCCCGAGCATCGAAGCCTGCTGGTGGCAACGACACTGCGCCGTCGCTCCGTTCAGGCAGAGCATCGGTCAGGTTCGGATCTTTTGATTGAATGAAAACGATGTCGCGCTTTGTACAAAAGCAACCCGGGAAAAAGGAGCAGCTACGGGCCGCGTACTAGTCGCCTTGGTTGCGCTGCCGCCAGCGGCCGGGACTCATGCCATTGAACTTCGTAAAGACCCGGCTGAGATGGCTTTGGTCAGCAAATCCGCAGATCACAGCCACCTCCGCCAATCCCAACCGGCCGCGAACCAGTAGCTCCTGCGCGCGCTCGACGCGCTTTCGCATCAACCATTGATGGGCCGTGACACCGGTCGTTCGGCGGAAGGCTCGCGCAAAATATCCCGGCGACAGTCCGCATTGCTCGGCAAGCTGAGCGATCGTGGGATCGCCGTCGAGATGAGCCGCAATGAAGTCGATCGAGCGGCGAAGCTGCCACGGCGCGAGCTGCCCCAGGGGCAACGCCGGAGTAGCCGACACATCGCCGTAAAACCGGGCGACGTGGGCATGAAACGCCAGGGCAATATGGTCGATGAAGAGCGTGCTCTGCTCGTCCGGCGTTTCAATACGGTCGAGCAGCGCCGTTGCCAGACCGTGCATGACGCGATCCTGCTGTCCGAGATCCGGCGAAATCAGGCTCCTCACCCTTCTGCTTCCGCTGTCATATCCGAGCTCCTCCAACGACGCCTGCGAGATATAGAAGCGGACCACATCGAACGCGTCGTGAATCTGGGAGACCGGATTGCTGCGCAAGTCGAACAGGAACGCGTCGCCGGTAGCTGCCGTCTTCGTCAGGCGATGCTTGCCATCGATCCACAAGTCCACGGCAGTCGGCTTGAGGGCAACGTGCAACGAGAAGGCATTTTCGGAGGGAACGTCCTTCGCCCGCAAGCTGAGCGCGCGATCGCTGAACAGGCGGGTAAAGCCGATGGGCGCAACCGACGCGGTCCGCGCCAGCACAGTCGGCGGCAGGTCCAGGTGGAACCTCTCGCCGATGACGCGACTTTCGTAACTTCGCGCTGGCCGATTAAGTGCCGACACCATTCGCGGCGCCTCGTTGCTGATAGGCGTATCTCAATAGCGGAAATCCGGCCTGCCAGCACGCTCAAATCCTGATCAACCATGGGCGGCAAGCACCCTCCCCCCTGGAGATATCCACCCTCAGTCGGAGGCCATCGCCGCCCGCCCCGCAATCTCCTCACTCCGCCAACACCGTACCGCATGCCCATCCGCGCGCGTTTCCAGCGTCGGCCCCGGCTCGCGGCGGCACAAATCTTCCGCGTAACGGCAGCGCGGGCTGAAGGCGCAGCCGTTCGGGGGATTGAGCGGGTTGGGCAGATCCCCGCCTGTGGTCGCGAGCGGCGCATGGTGCAAGGGATCGGGGATGGCGGCGATCAGGGCCTGCGTATAGGGGTGCGCGGGCCGCTCGAAAATTTCGCGCCAGTCGCCGTTCTCGACGATGCGGCCGAGATACATCACGGCGACGCGGTCGCTCATGTGCTCGACGACACCGAGATCGTGGCTGATCATGATGTAGGAGAGACCGAGCGTGTCCTTCAGTTCCAGCAATAGATTGATGATCTGGGCGCGGATCGAGACGTCGAGCGCCGACACCGGCTCGTCGCAGATGACGATTTTTGGATTGAGGATCAGCGCGCGGGCGATGCCGATGCGCTGGCGCTGGCCGCCGGAGAATTCATGCGGATAGCGGTAGGCCTGTTCGGGGCGCAGGCCGACATGCCGCAGCATCGTCGCGACGCGGTCCTCGATCTCGCTCTTTGCGGTCACGCCATGCACGCGCAGCGGATCTTCCAGCGTGCGACGAACGGTCTGGCGCGGATTGAGCGAGGCGTAGGGATCCTGGAACACGATCTGGACGGTCCGGGCGAGCGACTTGCGATCGCCGGACTGCCGGTTGGTCACGACCTGCCCGTCCAGCACGATGCGGCCGCGGGTCGGCGTCAAGAGGCCAAGGATCGACAAGGCGACCGTCGACTTGCCCGAGCCGGACTCGCCGACGAGGCCGAGGCATTCGCCGCGCTTCAGCTTGAGATCGACACCGTCGACGGCACGAAGCAGCCGCCTGTTACGGCCGAACAGGCCACCGCCCAGCGGAAAATGAACCGCGAGATCCTCGACGCTGAGAATGAGATCGTCGTCCACTCTCGCCTCAGCCAACACGTTTTGCGGCTCATGCATGGTGGTGACACCTCACCAACCCGCCTGCCCCGAGCAAATCCGCCGTCGGCGCGACGGTGCGGCAAATATCGGTCGCCTGCGCGCAGCGCGGATTGAACCGGCAGCCATCGGGAAAGTTCGCGATCGCCGGGACGACGCCCGCGATCTCCTTGAGCCTGCTGCGGCCAAGCGCAGCGCGGCTGCCCAACCGCGGCAGCGAGTCGACGAGACCTTGGGTATAGGGATGCGAAGGCGCCCGAAAAATTTCGGTCGAGCCGCGCTCCTCGACGATGCGGCCGGCATACATCACGGCGACGCGGCGGCAGACATTGGCGACGAGGCCAAGATCGTGGCTGATCATCAGGATCGCGGTGCCCCGCTCGGCGCACAAATTCCGCATCAGCTCGATGATCTCGGCCTGCACGGTCACGTCGAGCGCGGTGGTGGGCTCGTCCGCGATCAGGAGATCCGGGCCGCAGGCCAGCGCAATCGCAATCATCACGCGCTGGCGCATGCCGCCGGAGAGCTGGTGCGGATAGTCGTTGACGCGCCGCTCGGGCGCGGGGACGCGGACGCTGGCGAGCGCCTCGACGGCCAGCTTGTTGGCCTCCCGCCAGCTCTTGCCCTTGTGGAGCACGAACATCTCGGCGATCTGCCGGCCCACCGGCGAGACCGGGTTGAGCGCCGTCATCGGCTCCTGGAAGATCATGGCGATGCGATCGCCGCGCAGGTCCCTCTGCCTGGCCGCGGAAAGATGCTGGATCTCCTGTCCGTCGAACCGGATGACGCCGGCGCCGATCGACAGCGGCGGCCGCAGCAGGCCGATCAGGGCGAGCGCCGTGATGCTCTTGCCGCAGCCGGATTCGCCGACGAGGCCAAACGTCTCGCCGCGATCGATGCGGAACGAAATGCCCTCGGCCGCCGCGACGCGCTTCGATCCGTCGTCGAGATCGATGCGCAAATCCTCGACTTCGATCAGCGGCGCGCCCGTCATGTCCGCCGGCTCCGCGATTGAGGATCGAGAATGTCGCGCAGACCATCGCCGAGCAGATTGAGGCCGAGCACCGTCAGGAAGATGGCAAGGCCCGGAAAGACCGAGAGCCACGGTGCCGTCGTGATCTGGTCACGGGCGTCCGAGAGCATGCTGCCCCAGCTTGGGAATGGCGGACGAACACCAAGGCCGAGGAATGATAATGCGGCCTCAGAGAGGACCGCGCTGCCCATGCCGAGCGTCCCGATGACGACGATCGGACCAAGCATGTTCGGCAGCAGCTGCGTGATCATGATGCGCAGATCGCCGTAGCCGAGCACGGTGGCGGCCTGCACATAGCCCTGGCTCCTCAGCGACAGCGCCGAGGCCCGTGCGATCCGGCACGTGAAGGACCAGTTGGTCAGTCCGAGCGCGATCAGGAGGCTGGTCAGGCCGGGACCGAGCACCGCCATGATGGCGAGCGCAAAGATCAGCGAGGGGATCGCGAGCATGACATTGGTCAGGGCGTTGACGACATCATCCCACCAGCCGCCCCAATAGCCGGCACTGAGGCCCAGCGCCACGCCGATGATGCTGTTGATGAGCTGCGAGACGATGCCGACCGTCAGCGAGACGCGGGCGCCATAGACGACGCGGGAATAGATGTCGCGGCCCTGGTCGTCGGTGCCGAACCACCAGGTCCAGCTCGGCGGCTCCTCCGCATTCATGAGGTTGGCGTCCAGGACGGGATCAGTGTGCGCCAGCCAGGGCGCGAGCAGCCCGACCAGGATCGCAAGCGCGAACAGCGCGCCGCCGATGATGAGGTTGGCGCGGAGCTTCATGCGTATCTGATCCTGGGATCGATCACGCCGTAGAGCACGTCGATCAGCAGATTGATCACCAGAAAGGCCAGCACGACCACGAGAATGGAGCCCTGGACAGCCGGAATGTCGCGCTGCAGGACGCTGTCCACCAGCAGCGAGCCGATGCCCGGCCAGGAGAACAGCTTCTCGACCACGACCGCCTGACCCATCAGCCCGCCGAACTGCAGGCCGACGGTGGTGAGAATGATGACGAGCGCGTTGCGCATCACATGCCATTTCACGACGCGGGTCTCGCTCATGCCCTTGGAGCGCGCGGTGCGGACGAAATCGGCTGTCATGATCTCGAGCACCGCGGCGCGCGTGGTCCGGGCAAACAGCGCCATCGGCGAGACGCCGAGCGTCACGGCCGGCAGCAGCAGATATTTCAGGCCGCCATCGCCGTAGCCGAAGCTCGGCAGCCAGCCGAGCTTCAGCGCGAACAGATACATCAGCACCAGCCCAAGCCAGAATTTGGCGATGGAAAGCCCCGACACCGCCACGACCATGGCGGCACTGTCGACCAGACCGCCCGGCCGCAATGCGGCGATGAAGCCGAGCGGCACGCCGAGCACGATGGCGAACGCCATGGCTGTGAAGACCAGCTGCAGCGTCGGCCAGGCCCGCTTGGCGATCATGGTCGTCACAGGCTCACGGGTCCGGAACGACGTGCCGAAATCACCGGTGGCGAGCTTGGCGATGTAGGAGCCGAAACGCACATAGACGGGATCGTCGAGGCCGAGCTGCTTCTTCATGCGCAGCTCGACCTGCGGGTCGGCATCGTCGCTCATGCTCGAGACGATACTGCCGGGAACAACGCTGAACAGCACGAAGACCAGCAGCACGACGGCAAGCACGGTCGGAATGGTCTGCAGGAGGCGACGGATCAGGAAGGAGAGCATCGGCACTTTCTTCCCTCCCTCCATCTCTTAGCGTGATGGAGGGAGTACGAGAACGCGTGTCACTTCGCGGGCGAGGTCTCGTCGACCCAGAGGTCCTCGACGTTCTGGTGGGTCAGCTCCGTCGCGTTAAGCTGAACGCCATGCAGCCAAGGCTGCACGGCCATCACCGCCTTGTTGTAGTTGAAGAACCAGACCGGCGCCTCGTCGTAGAGCAGCGCATTGGCCTTCTGCAGCAGCTGGGTCCGCTTGGCGACGTCGTCGACCTGCCCGGCCTCGTCGATGATCTTGTCGAACTCGGCGTTCTTGAACGTCATGTAGTTGCAGGCCGATTGCGGCGTGGAAGAGTGGAAGCATTTCAGCGCGGCCTGGGGGTCCGGGCCGGTCTGCTGGGAATAGATGAAGGCCTGGTAGTCGCCGGAGCGAACCACCTCCGAGAGCACCGCGGCCTCGACCTGCTTGACCTTCGCCTTGATGCCGACCTTGTCCAGCATCGGGATCACGGCCGAGACGATCGGCAGGCCCCAGCTCTCATTCTGGCTGGTGGTCCATTCGAATTCGAAGCCCGAGGGATAGCCGGCGTCAGCGAGGAGCTGCTTGGCCTTGGCGGGATCGAAAGCGTAAGGCTTCATCGCCTTGTCGTAGGCCGGCGAGGTCAGCGGCAGCCAGCTGGTGGCGCGATAGGCCTTGCCCTTGACCAGCTTGTTGATGATCAGATCGGTGTCGATCGCGAGGTTGATCGCCTGCCGGACGCGCTTGTCGGCGAACGGCTTGAACGAGGGGTTCATGCCCATGTAGCGCGTGAAGACCTCGGCGACCTCGACGATGGTGCCCTTGAGGTCGGCATCGTTCTGATAGGCGACGTACTGCGCCGGCCCGAGCACGGAGGTGTCGATCTCCTTGTTGCGGAAGGCGACATCGCGCGCCGCGGCCTCGCCCATGATCGACACGACGACCTTGTCGGCATAGGGCTTGCCGGGCTTGTAGAACCGGTCCCACCGTTCCAGCACGATGCGCGATCCCGGCACGTGCTCGACGAATTTGAACGGCCCGAGGCCGATCGGCTTCTGGATGAAGCCCTCCTTGGCGGCCTCGTCGGCGGGATAGATCGAGGTCAGCGCGGTGAAGAAGTAGAAGCCCGGATCGACCTTCTCGGTCAGCTTCATCTCGACGGTGAAATCGTCGATCTTCCTCAGGCCGGAGATCTCCTTGGCCTGGCCTTTCTCGACCGCGGCCGCGCCCTCGATCATGCGGACGAAGCGCGCGCCCGGATAGGCCTTGGTGCCGTCCATGATGCGGTTGTAGGACCAGATCACGTCGTCGGCCGTCATCTTGCGCCCGTTGTGGAAGAAGGCGTCATCGCGGAGCTTGAAGGTATGAACCAGACCGCCGCCAGAGACGACGTCCTCCTTGGCGAGTTCCAGCACCGGCTTTCCTTCCGCGGAATTCCAGATGTAGAGCGAACGATGCAGCGCCTTGGCGTAGATCTCGTCCTGGGCGCGCTGGGTGGTGTGAATGTCGAGGCTGGTGAAACTCGACCCATAGGGCGCCGTCATGCGGACGGTTCCGCCCTTGCGTGGTGTCTGAGCCTCTGCCGGGGCGGCGAGCGCCAGCCCTAGACCAGCGACGATCGCCATCAACCTGAACATCATGTGTCCCCCAACAACGCAGGTATTCCGATCAGGGATTTGATCATTCGTCGCCAGTCGAAAGCAAGCATCGTTTTGATGGCAATCGATGCCGGTTCCTGAGGCAGCCACGGCCTCGTGGATCAGGTTGCATGTTCCGACGATGCAAGCTGCCGATTGACGCGGTGCATCATCGAGCGACCAAAACCAGTGAACATTTTTCGTGATCGATGCGACCAAGCTCAGGATCGTTATCTGAGCCCCAGGGATCGCGGAAAAATGAAGCTCCGAACGTTAGGTATCCTGCTCGCCGGCAGTCTGGTCGCCGCGACGGCGGCGATGGCGATCCCGGTCACGCCGGACCCCGCCCGGGACAGTTCGACCAACACCCTCCACGCCGGCTGGTCCCACACCTCGCGGTCAAACGGGGATGTCGCCGATTCCTGGTGGGCGGTCAGGGACCGTTGCGCCCCCGACTATCTCGGTGAGCGCCTGCTCTGCGACGCCCTCGGGGTTTTGGCGCGGGCCGCAAGCCGGACCTTCGAGAGCAAAATGTCCGCGGACGTGGGCCTGCCGCTCCCGGGCGGCTGGGGCCTGATGACCGCGAACAACTCGCCCTTCATCCGGTCGGCTCACGTCGAGACGCCGCTCGACCTTGCGGCCGTGCTCGGCTTCTATCGCGCCGCACTCGGGCAGCGCGGCTGGACAGAGAATGACGGCGCGGTGGTCGAGGCGGATCGGGCCGTGATCGCCTTCGCGACGTCGGACGGACCGGCCTCGCTCCGGCTCACCCGTCAGGACGGCAAGACCATCGCCGACCTGTCATTGCGCAAGCCCCCGGTCGCGACGGCAGGGTTTTTGCCGAAACCGGAGCAAGGGCGGCTGATGCTCGGCAACAGGACGGACGGCGCGGCGATCGTCACCATCAACGAGCGGACCATCAATCTGGCGGCGCGCGCCGGAGAGAACCTGGCGAATTCGGACAGCACGGCCGGCGAATTGCCGGACGGCCAAAAGCTCGATCTGTCGCCGGGCAAGTACAAGGTCACCCTGAAGGTGGACGGTAGCGCGGCGCAGAGCCGGGAGTTCGAGGTCGCGGCCAACGAGACCTGGGGTCTCCTGGTCGGCCAGGATGGCGCGCCGCTGCCGATGCGGCTGTATTGAGGCGCTGCTCTCTCCCCTCGTCATTGCGAGCCACCGGGTCCGCGCAAAGCGCGGCCCGATGACAGGCTCCGCGAAGCAATCCAGACTGCCGCCGCGGAAGGACTCTGGATTGCTTCGTCGCTCCGCTCCTCGCAATGACGGAGTGTGCGGGTCGGCCTTTTGCGACGTCTTCAGCCTGCCAATTCCGGCTGCCAGTCGCGCAATTTCCGCGCGGCGCCCGCAACGTCAGCGATCGTCCGAAACGCGGCCGCCTCGACCATCATCGCCCGCGCGAGCCGCACGGCGCGCGCCTCGCTTTCCGCCCTCCTCTTCGGATCCTCGATCAGCTCGAAATCGATGTTGTGCGCGAGGCCGAAGATGCGGCGGATGGTTTTGGCTGCGGCAAAGCCGACCGTGTCGGTGAACAGCCGCTGCATATAGGCCTGCCGCTCGGCCTCCAGCCGCACGACGCCCTTGTCGCCGGCGAAGAGCGAAACCGGATAGGCATCGCCGGTCGGCCCGGTCCGCCAGAGGTCGAGAAATTTGCGCGCGAACTCGTTCCAGACCTTGTCGACCGTCTCCAGCACCCAGGCCTCGAACTCAGCCCGCTCGCCCGGCGCACGCTCGTGGCCGGCGGAGGCGAAATAGGCCATCAGCAGATTGGCCAGCACGGCGCCGACGTCGAACCCCATCGGGCCATAGAAGGCGAATTCAGGGTCGATCACCCGCGTCTGGCTGTCCGTGACCATGATCGAGCCGGTGTGGAGATCGCCATGGAGCAGCGCCTCGGGGCTTGCCATGAATTTCAGCTTGAGGCGGGAGATCGCGACATGCAGCTCCATGTCGTCACGCAGGTTCGCGGCAAGCTTGTCGAGATAAGGCGCGGTCCAGCGGTTCTGCTCGGCGATGCGGTAGGGGTCGGTGAAGATCAGATCCTCGGTGATCTTGCAGAGCGCATGGTTGCCGGCGAACGCCGCGATGGCCTCCTTCTTCTCGGCGGCCGCAAGCGCGAGGTCGGAGGTGAAGAACAGCGTGCGCGCCATGAAGGTGGTGATGTCGTCCACGAAGCGCGGATATTGCGTGCCCGCAACCAGCCCCTTGCGCATGATGATGTGCGGCTCGAGCAGCTCCATCACCGTCAACGCCAGCGCCGCGTTGTGATGCAGCAGCGCCGGCACGAGGCCGGGGGCGAGCCGGGCCTGCTTGGACAGCGCGAGATATTCGTAATGAGCCCGCGACAGCGGTAGCGGCCAGCTCTCGCCGACGAGGCGGACGTAGGGCAGCGCCTGCTTTACCGCGATGCCGCCGCGCGCGCCCCTGACGATGAAGACGAGATTGAGATTGCCGTCGCCGACCTCGGTGATGGGCCAGGATGCGGGGTCGCCACCGAGCAGCGCTGCGATGTCAGGTTGGCCTGCGAGATAGTCCCGCAAGTCGGCTTCATGCAGAATCCGATAGTCCCCTGCCCGATCTCCGGTCATGACGATCCCCATCCCATGTTATTGGCCGGATCGTTACTCCCGCTCCAGGAAGCTCGAGCCGATCTCGGCCTTTCTTTTGATGGGATCGTAATCGCAATAGACGCTGTCCGCCACCAGCGTGTAGCTGGCGCTGACGGTGTATTTATCGAGCTTGGCCGAGTTCAGCCCGATCACCGAGGTGCTCTTGCCACCGTTCCACTTGAACGGCGTCGAGCTCTTGGCCTGCTCGCAGGCCAGCACCGCCTCGTTGAAGACGTAGCCCTCGACGAACGCCTTCAGCGTTCGCACCTGCACCGCCATCTTCCATTCGAAATAGCCGATGCCGCCGAGGCCGGCGACGATCAGCACCAGAAGCGCGATGACGATCCTCTGAAAAGTCATTCGTCCCCCCAAAAAACAACGACGTTACACACAAATTCTAGAACGGCATGCCCATCAATTTCGACAGGCGCTCGATCGAGAGATAGCCGGCCTGATAGGCGGCCATGCCGAGGCCGTAGATGACCGCCGAGATGATCGTGGTCCAGATCACCTTGCGGCCCATCCGCGTCAGGATCGGCGCGCCGGGGTCGGTGCCGGGCGCGCCGACGCCGTCCTCATGCTGGCTGCGCACGCCGAACGGCAGCGTCAGGAACAGCGCGATCCACCAGATGACGAAGTAGATCGCAAGCGCGGTCGAGATCTGGATGGCCATGGCGCGGCCTTACGCCTGCTCGATTTCGACCAGCGCGCCGGAAAAGTCCTTCGGGTGCAGGAACAGCACCGGCTTGCCGTGGGCGCCGATCTTCGGCACGCCGTCGCCGAGCACCCGCGCGCCCTCTTTCACCAGCGTGTCGCGGGAGGCGATGATGTCCACGACCTCGTAGCAGATATGGTGGATGCCGCCGTCGGCATTGCGCTCGAGAAACTTTGCGATCGGCGAGGTCTCGCCGAGCGGCTCGATGAACTCGATCTTGGTATTGGGGAGCGTGGCGAACACGGTGATGACGCCATGCTCGGGCAGCGGGACGGCTTCCGAGATCTGCGCCCCGAACGCCGCGCCGTAGATCTTTGCGGCCTTGACGGCATCCCTGGTCGCGATCGCGACGTGGTTGAGGCGACCCAGCATGTTTCTTCTCCCTCAGCGCATGATCCCGCGAGACCATGCCGACACAGTTACACTGTCAGGACATGTACCAGACAGGGGGGCTTTTTACCCCAATGTTCGTTGATGACGGCCCGGACAGCACGCCGCACCGACTCTCCCAGCGCATCGGGATCGCGGCGGCGCGCCCGTGGCAGGCCCTCGATCGTGGACATCACGGCATCGAAGACCAGGTCGTCGAACGGCTCGCCCGCCCGGTTCTTCTCGGGAATGCCGACGAGGTCGACCTCGGGATCGTCGGCGAGCTCGCCCTGCGCGGTCATGGCGATGGCGACGAAGGCGCAGCCGGAAAAGGCCATGCGGCGACGCTCGACCACGGCGCGGGATTTGGAATCCTCCAGGATCGTGCCGTCCTTGTAGAGCCGGCCCGCAGGCACCTCGCCGACCACGCCGGGATCGCCGGGGCCGAGCTTGACGAGGTCGCCGTTGCGAATGACCAGGACCCGCGGCACGCCGGCGGCTCGCGCGAGCTTGGCGTGCTCGTTCAGGTGCAGGGCTTCGCCGTGGACGGGGATCAGGAGCTGCGGCTTCACCCAGGAGATCATGTCGCGCAGCTCGTCGCGGCGCGGATGGCCGGAGACGTGGACCAGATGGTCGCGATCGGTGATGATCTCGACGCCCTGCAGCACCAGATTGTTGATGATCGAGCCGACGGCCTTCTCGTTGCCCGGGATGGTGCGCGAGGAGAAGATCACGCTGTCGCCGCGGTTGAGCGTGATTTCAGGGTGGTCGTCGTTGGCGATGCGGGCCAGCGCGGCGCGGGGCTCGCCCTGGCTGCCGGTGCAGAGCGCCAGCACCTTGTCTTGCGGCAGGTGGCCATAGACCTCGGGCGAGCGGAAATTCTGCACGCCGTCGAGATAGCCGGTCTCGCGCGCGACCTGCACCACGCGCTCCATGGCGCGGCCGACCACGACAACCTCGCGATCGGCGGCCTTTGCGGCATCGGCGACCGCCTTGATGCGGGCGACGTTGGAGGCGAAGGTCGTGACAGCGACGCGGCCCTTGGCTGACTTGACGAGGTCGATGATGGTCCGCGCCACCTCGGCCTCCGAGGGCGAGCGGCCGTCGCGCACGGCATTGGTGGAATCGCCAATCAAGGCGAGCACGCCCTCCTCGCCCAATTCGCGCAGCCGCTTCTCGTCGGTCGGCGCGCCCAGGGTCGGGGTCGGGTCAATCTTCCAGTCGCCGGTGTGCAGCACGATGCCGGCGTCGGTGTGGATCGCCAGCGCGTGCGCTTCCGGAATCGAATGCGCGACGGGGATGAACTCGACGTTGAACGGGCCGATATCGACGCGTCCGCCGGACGGGACGACGGTGACGGGTATCTCAGGCGCATTGCGTTCGGCGGCGCATTTGGCCTCGAACAAAGCGGCGCTGAATTTGGTGGCGTAGATCGGGCATTTCAGCTTCGGCCAGAGGTCGATGATGGCGCCGAAATGATCCTCATGGGCGTGCGTCAGCACCAGGCCCATCAGGTTCTTGCGTTCCTTCTCGAGGAAGCTGATGTCCGGCATGATCAGATCGATGCCGGGCAGATGCTCCTCGTCGCCGAAGGAGACGCCGAGATCGACCGCGAGCCACGAACGCTGGTGGCGGTTGCCGAGGCCGTAGACCGACAGGTTCATGCCGATCTCGCCGACACCGCCGAGCGGCGCAAACACCAGTTCGTCGGGCCTTGCCATCACGCAGCTCCCACCGAGCGGACCGGGCCGAAGAACACCTCGCCCGCGGCAATCGGCACGCGACGGCCCTCCGCGGTGCGGACGATCAGGCAGCCGGTGTCGTCGATCGTATCGAAGATACCTTCCAGCACCATCGTTCCCGTGTGGATCGCGACCGGCTCGCCGAGCCTGGCCGCGCGCTCCAGCCAGAGTTTCCGGATCTCGGCAAAGCCGCGGCCATTGTCCCAGATGCCGCGGAACTCGACCCAGGCATCTGATAGCGCCGAGAACAGCTCTTCCGCGCTGATCTGCACGCCGAGGGCTGCCAGCGACACCGCGGGCGTCGGAGTGCCCTCCGGCGCTCCTACGACGTTGGTGCCCATGCCCGTGACGATGGCCAGACGATCGCCGATGGCCTCGGCCTCGAGGCCGATCCCGACCAGCTT
Organism: Bradyrhizobium sp.; assembly: GCF_035935975.1. Lineage (GTDB taxonomy): Bacteria > Pseudomonadota > Alphaproteobacteria > Rhizobiales > Xanthobacteraceae > Bradyrhizobium. Next base: position 57,205 of record NZ_DASYWN010000028.1, on the reverse strand, counting down.
CTTGCCGTTGGCGAGCACGTCGTTCGGCCATTTGAGGGCGTAGCGGGGACGGCCCTCGCCGAGGCGCATGGCGGCCTCGAGGCTGACCTTCTCCAGCGCCGCCTCCTGGGCGAGGCCGGCGGCAAAGCCGATCGTGGCGGCAACGCCAGGCGTCACATCAAGGACCTCGAGGATGCTGGCGGCGAGATTGCCCTTGGGCGCGATCCAGGCGCGCTGGCGGCGGCCGCGGCCGGCCGTCTGATCATCCGTGACGAACCACATCGGGCCGGTTTCGCCGGCCCGCGCGCGTTCGATCGCGTCGACATTGGTCGAGCCGGTCCGCTCAAAAGCCGCGAGCTTGTAGCCCGCCGATTGTGCGCGAGGACCGAGTGCGAACCCCATCCTAGAACAGCGACTTTGCCGCGGCGGAGGCAACGCTCACCACGGGCCCCGCGAACAGCGCGAACAGGATGTTGAACAGGCCAGCAACCGCCAGCACCGTCCGCACCTCGAACCTGACGGGATCGACCTGGCCGGCCGGCTCGTCGAAGTACATCGTCTTGACGATGGCGAGGTAGTAGTAGGCGCCGACGACGCTGGTCAGCACGCCGATGACGGCGAGCGTGAACAGGTTCGCCTTGATGGCGGCGACGAAGACGTACCATTTGGCGAAGAAGCCGGCGAGCGGCGGGATGCCGGCGAGCGAGAACAGCAGCATCGCGAACATGAAGGCGAGCAGAGGATTGGTCCGCGACAGGCCGGCGAAATCGCTGATCTGCTCGACGGCCTGGCCGTTGCGCTTCATCGCGAGGATGACCGAGAACGAGCCGAGCGTCATCGCGACATAGATCACGATGTACATCAGCACGCCCTGCGCGCCCTCGACCGTGCCGGAGGCAAGGCCGACCAGCGCGAAGCCCATGTGGCCGATCGAGGAATACGCCATCAGGCGCTTGATGTTGCTCTGGCCGATTGCGGCGAAGGAGCCGAGCGCCATCGAGGCGATCGCCACGAACACCAGGATCTGTTGCCACTGCGAGACGATGCCCGGGAATGCCGTCAGCGTGACGCGGGTGAAGACGGCAAGCGCCGCCACCTTCGGCGCGGAAGCGAAGAAGGCGGTGACCGGGGTCGGCGCGCCCTCATACACGTCCGGCGTCCACATGTGGAACGGCACGGCCGAGACCTTGAAGCAGAGGCCGGCGAGCAGGAACACCAGGCCGAACACGAGGCCGACATTCGAGATCGTCGCGGCCGCGGCGATGCCGGCGAAGCTGACGGTGCCGGTGAAGCCGTAGACCAGCGAGGAGCCGTACAGCAGCATGCCCGAAGACAGCGCGCCGAGCACGAAATACTTCAGGCCGGCTTCGGTCGACTTGGCGTTGTCGCGGTTCGAGGCCGCCACGACGTAGAGCGCGAGCGACATCAATTCGAGGCCGAGATAGAGCGTGATCAGGTCGCCGGCCGAGATCAGAACCATCATGCCGAGCGTCGAGAGCAGCACCAGGATCGAATATTCGAAGATGCGGCGCGACGGGTCGGCCAGGAACTCGGTCGACAGGATCAGCGTCACCGCCGAGCCGATCAGGGCCAGGATCTTCATGAAGCGGGCGAAATCGTCGACGATGAAGCTGCCGCCGAACGTCACCTGCTTGCCCGCGGGCAGCGTGTATTCGAGCACGCCGACCACGACCAGGAGCAGCACCGCCAGCGAGGTGACGGCACCGGTCGTCCCCTGCCCGCGATAGGCTCCGAGCATCAGTAGCGCCATGGCGCCGATCGCGAGCACGAGCTCGGGCAGCACCGGCGCCAGTTGATAACCTGCAGTCGTAATGCTCATGACGATATCCTGACCTGCCCGATCAATGGAGCAGTGCGGCGGCCTTCACGGCCGTCACAGCGGTGTTGTAATTGTTGACGAGTTGCTGGACCGAGGCGGCCGACATGTCGAGCACCGGCTTCGGATAGACGCCGAACAGGATCGTCAGCGCGATCATCGGGAACAGCGTCACGCATTCGCGCAAGGTGAGATCCTTCATGCTCGCCAGCGACGGCTTGACCAGCGCCCCGAACACGACCTTGCGGTAGAGCCACAGCGCATAGCACGCCGACAGGATCACGCCGAAAGTGGCGAAGAACGCGGTCGGGATCGAAACCTTGAAGGTGCCGAGCAGCGTCATGAACTCGCCGACGAAGCCGGAGGTGCCGGGCAGACCGACATTGGCCATGGTGAAGACCATGAAGGTCAGCGCGTAGAGCGGCATCCGGTTGACGAGGCCGCCATAGGCCGCGATCTCGCGGGTGTGCAGGCGGTCGTAGACGACGCCGACGCAGAGGAACAGCGCGCCGGAGACGATGCCGTGCGAGATCATCTGGAACACGCCGCCGGCGACGCCCTGCATGGTGCCGGCGAAGATGCCCATGGTGACGAAGCCCATGTGCGCGACCGACGAGTACGCGATCAGCTTCTTCATGTCCTCCTGCATCAGGGCCACCAGCGAGGTGTAGATGATCGCGATGGCCGAGAGCGTGAAGATCAGCGGCGCGAAGTCGTGCGACGCCAGCGGGAACATCGGCAGCGAGAAGCGCAGGAAGCCGTAGCCGCCCATCTTCAAGAGGATCGCGGCGAGAACCACGGAGCCCGCGGTCGGCGCCTCGACGTGCGCGTCGGGAAGCCAGGTGTGCACCGGCCACATCGGCATCTTCACCGCAAAGGACGCGAAGAAGGCCAGCCACGCCCAGGTCTGCAAGCTGCGCGGCACGGCGGTGTGCATCAGGGTCGGAATGTCAGTGGTGCCGCCGTTCCAGTACAGCGCCATGATGGCGAGCAGCATCAGGACCGAGCCGAGCAGCGTGTACAGGAAGAACTTGAACGACGCGTAGACCCGGCGCGGACCGCCCCAGACGCCGATGATCAGGAACATCGGGATCAGGCCGCCTTCGAAGAACAGGTAGAACAGCACGAGATCGAGCGCCGAGAAGGTGCCGATCATCAGCGTTTCCAGGATCAGGAACGCCATCATGTATTCGCGGACGCGGTTGGTGATCGCCTTCCAGCTCGCAATGATGCAGAACGGCATCACGGCGGTGGTGAGGATCACGAGCGGCAGCGAGATGCCGTCCACGCCCATGTGGTAGGTGATGCCGGTGGCGAGCCAGGCCGCCTTCTCGACGAACTGGAAGTCGGCGCTGTTGGGGTCGAAGCGCATGACCAGGATCACCGACACCGCGAAGGTGATCAGCGTGGTCCAGAGCGCGATCCAGCGCGAATTGCGCTTGGCCGCCTCGTCATCGCCACGGCTCAGGTAAACGATCAGCGCGCCGACCACCGGCAGGAACGTCGTGACCGAAAGAATGGGCCAGGTTGTCATTTACTGGCCTCCAAAGCCGAACATGAACCAGGTGATCAGGCCGGCGGCACCGATCAGCATGGCGAATGCGTAGTGATAGAGATAGCCGGTCTGGATCTTCACGACGTTGCGGGTGACGTCCAGCACGCGGGCCGAGATGCCGTCGGGACCGAAGCCGTCGATGATGAAGCCGTCGCCCTTCTTCCAGAGCTGATAGCCGATCCACTTCGCCGGACGGACGAAGATGAGGTCGTACAGTTCGTCGAAGTACCATTTGTTGAGCAGGAACTGGTACAGCATCGGCTGCTCTTGAGCGAGCCGAACGGGGATGTACGGCCGGCGGATGTAGAACAGGTACGAGACCAGGAAGCCCAGCACCATCATCACCGTCGGCAGGAAGGCGATGTGCTCGGGGATGTGGTGCATCTCCTCGATGATGTGCGGGTTCATCTTCACGGACTCGCGGAAGAACTCCTCGACGCCGTGACCGGCGAACAGCTCCTTGAACGGCAGGCCCGCGACGAACGAGCCGACCGCGAGAACGCCGATCGGGATCAAGATCCAGAGCGGAGCCTCATGCGCGGCCTCGTAATGATGCTCGTCATGCGGCTCGCCGTGGAAAGTCTTGAAGATCAGGCGCCAGGAGTAGAACGAGGTCAGGCCGGCGGCGACGACCGTCATCAGGAAGCCGTACACCGCGAACGGGTTGTGCGAAGCGTAGGCGGATTCGATGATCGCGTCCTTGGAGAAGTAGCCGGCGGTCAGCGGGAAGCCGGTCAAAGCCAGCGTGCCGACCACCATCACCGCATAGGTGTAGGGGATCTTCTTCCAGAGGCCGCCCATGTTGCGGATGTCCTGCTCGTGGTGCATCGCGTAGATCACCGAGCCGGAGCCCAAGAACAGCAGCGCCTTGAAGAAGGCGTGCGTGAACAGGTGGAACATGCCGACCGAATAGGCCCCTGCTCCCATCGCCACGAACATGTAGCCGAGCTGCGAACAGGTCGAGTAGGCGACGATGCGCTTGATGTCGTTCTGGACGAGGCCGATGGTCGCCGCGAAGAACGCGGTGGTGGCGCCGAAGAACATCACGACGGCCTGGGCGTTCGGGGCGAGCTCGAACAACGGCGACAGGCGCGCCACCATGAAGACGCCCGCGGTGACCATGGTCGCGGCGTGGATCAGCGCCGACACCGGGGTCGGGCCTTCCATCGCGTCCGGCAACCAGGTGTGCAGCAGGAACTGCGCCGACTTGCCCATCGCACCCATGAACAGCAGGAGGCAGGTCAGGGTCAGCGCATCGGCGTGCCAGCCGAGGAAGTTGATGGTCTTGCCGGTCAGGCTCGGTGCCTGATGGAAGATCGTTTCGAAGTCCGTCGAGCTGGTCAGATAGAAGATCGCGAAGATGCCGAGTGCGAAGCCGAAGTCGCCGACGCGGTTGACCACGAAGGCCTTGATGGCGGCAGCGTTCGCCGAGGGCTTCTGGTACCAGAAGCCGATCAGCAGATAGCTTGCCAGACCCACGCCTTCCCAGCCGAAGAACAGCTGGACCAAATTGTCCGCAGTCACCAGCATGAGCATGGCGAAGGTGAACAGCGAGAGATAGCCGAAGAAGCGCGGCCGGTACGGATCCTCGTCCATGTAGCCGATGGAATAGAGGTGCACGAGCGAGGACACGGTCGTCACCACCACCAGCATCACGGCGGTCAGCGTGTCGACGCGCAGCGTCCACCAGACCTGGAGGTCGCCGGAGAAGATCCAGGGCAGCAGCTGGATACGCGCGTCGTGGTGCATGAAGCCGACATCGACCAGCGTCATCCAGGACAGCGCCGCCGACACGAACAGCAGGCCCGTGGTGATCAGCTCGGCGCCGCGCGAGCCCGCCGCGGGCGGCTCGACCGGACCGTGGCCGTGGTCGTCATGCCCGTGATCGTCGTGACCATGGTCATCGTGGGCCGCCGCGGCATGCGCATCGCCATGGCCGTGATCGCCGTGATGATCGAGCTCGTCGCCCGAGGGGTTACGGGCATGCGCGCCGGCCAGCGCAATCAGGCCGGCGAGAATTGCGCCCAGCAGAGGCAGAAAGACAATTGCCTGAACCATGACTGAGCTCAGCCCTTCATCAGATTGACGTCCTCAACCGCGATCGAGCCACGGTTGCGGAAATAGACCACCAGGATGGCGAGACCGATCGCGGCTTCAGCGGCCGCGACGGTGAGCACCAGAAGCGCGAAGACCTGGCCGACGATGTCGCCGAGGAAGGTCGAGAACGCCACCAGGTTGATGTTGACCGAGAGCAGGATCAGCTCGATCGACATCAGGATGACGATGATGTTCTTGCGGTTCAGGAAGATGCCGAGGATGCCGAGCGTGAAAAGGATCGCGCCGACGGCAAGATAGTGTCCGAGCCCGATCGTCATTTCACCCACTCCGCCGCATCGGCATCCGAGAGCCCCTGCCCCGGCGTCACCTTGCGCATCGCCATCGCCATCTCAGGCGTGCGTGCGTTCTGAACGTTGATATCCTGCCGCTTCACGCTCGCCTTGTGGCGCAGCGTCAGCACGATGGCGCCGATCATGGCGACCAGCAGCACCATGCCCGAGAGCTGGAAGTAGTGGATGTACTTCGTATAGAGCACCAGCCCGAGCGCCTCGGTGTTCGAGACGTTGGTCGGGATCGGCGCCGTGATGGTCTTGCTCACGGTCGGGTTGATCACCCAGGCGCCGACGGTGAGCAGCAGCTCGAACAGGAAGATGCCGCCGATGACGAGACCGACCGGCAGGTACTGGATGAAGCCTTCGCGCAGTTCGACGAAGTCGACATCGAGCATCATGATCACGAACAGGAACAGTACCGCGACGGCGCCGACATAGACGACGATCAGGATCATCGCCAGGAATTCGGCGCCCATCAGCACGAACAGGCCGGAGGCGTTGACGAAGGCCAGGATCAGGTACAGCACGGAGTGCACGGGATTGCGCGAGACAATCACCATCACCGCCGAGGCGACGCAGACGCCGGCGAAGAGATAGAAGAACAGCGCGGGAAGGATCATGCTCTCATCTCACCGGTAAGGCGCATCGAGCTCGATCGCCTTCGCGATCTCGCGTTCCCAGCGGTCGCCGTTGGCGAGCAGCTTGGCCTTGTCATAGAACAGTTCCTCGCGGGTCTCGGTCGCGAACTCGAAGTTCGGACCTTCGACGATGGCGTCGACCGGACAGGCCTCCTGGCAGAGGCCGCAATAGATGCACTTCACCATGTCGATGTCGTAGCGCACGGTACGGCGGGTGCCGTCGTTGCGACGCGGGCCGGCCTCGATGGTGATGGCCTGCGCGGGGCAAACGGCCTCGCACAGCTTGCAGGCGATGCAGCGTTCCTCGCCGTTCGGATAGCGGCGCAGCGCGTGCTCACCGCGGAAGCGCGGCGAGATCGGGCCCTTTTCGAACGGATAGTTCAGCGTCGGCTTCGGCTGGAAGAAATAACGCATGGCGAGGAAGAACGCCGAGACGAATTCCGACAGCAGGAGCGAGCGTGCAGTGGCGTTGATGTTGATACCCATGACGGCCCTCACTTCGGCGCGATGCCGGCGAAATGCAGCACGCCGGCCACCACGATCACCATCGCCAGCGACAGCGGCAGGAACACCTTCCAGCCGAGACGCATCAGTTGGTCGTAGCGGTAGCGCGGCACGATCGCCTTTGCCATCGCGAACAGGAAGAACATGAAGAACAGTTTCAGCGCGAACCAGATGATCCCCGGCACCCAGTTGAAGGGCGGCAGGTCCACCGGCGGCAGCCAGCCTCCGAGGAACAGGATCGTGGCCATCGCGCACATCGTGACGATCGCGACGTATTCGCCGAGCATGAACAGCAGGTACGGCGTCGAGCCGTATTCGACCATGAAGCCGGCGACGAGCTCGGATTCCGCTTCGACGAGATCGAAGGGCGGACGGTTGGTTTCCGCCAGCGCCGAGACATAGAAGATCACGAACATCGGGAACAGCGGCCACACATACCAGTTGAGGATGGTGAGCTGCGGCAGCCCGATCAGGCTGGCAAGACCGCGGACATGCTGGGCCTCGACCACGGCCGAGAGGTTCAGCGTGCCGGCGCAGAGCAGGACGGTGATGATGACGAAGCCGATCGAGACTTCATAGGAGACCATCTGCGCCGCCGAGCGCAGCGCGGCCAGGAACGGATATTTCGAGTTCGACGACCAGCCGGCCATGATGATGCCGTAGATCGACAGCGACGAGATCGCGAAGATGAAGAGGATGCCGACATTGATGTCGGAGATCACCCAGCCGAGATTGGTCGGGATCACCGCCCAGGCCGCGAGCGCGAGCACGCACGACACCAGCGGCGCCAGCAGGAAGACGCCCTTGTTGGCGCCGGCCGGGATGATCGGCTCCTTCAGCACGAATTTGAGCAGGTCGGCGAAGGACTGCAGCAGGCCCCACGGGCCGACCACGTTCGGGCCGCGACGGATCTGCACCGCCGCCCAGATCTTGCGGTCGGCGAGCAGGATGTAGGCGATCGCGACCAGGAGGACGACGAGCACCAGGACGCTCTCCGCGACCATGATGATCAGCGGCCAGAGGAAACCGGTCCAGAATGCGCTTTCGAAGAATTCCATCGGCTCACTCCGCTGCGGTCAGCATCTGCCCGGAGGCAAGCCGCGAACATTCCGCCATCACGGCGGACGCACGCGCGATTGGGTTGGTCAAATAGAAGTCCTCGACCAGGGGCTTGAACGGCGCCTTCTCGGGCGAACCGCCCTTCCCCGCCAGCTTCTTGATCTGGTCGGCGGAGCCGGCCTCGATCTGGTCGAGACGGATCAGATGCGGCACGGCCTTGAAGATCGCCTGGCGCAGCGCACTGAGCGAATCATAGCCGAGCTTCTTGCCGAGCGCTTCCGACAGCGCACGGATGATCGCCCAGTCCTCGCGGGCTTCGCCCGGCGGGAAGGCGGCGCGACCGGTCATCTGCACGCGGCCTTCGGTGTTGACGTAGATCGCGGACTTTTCGGTGTAGGCGGCCGCCGGCAGGATGACGTCGGCACGATGGGCGCCACGGTCACCATGGGTGCCGATATAGACGACGAAGGTGCCGTCCGGCGCCTTGATCTCGTCGGCGCCGAGCAGGAACAACAGGTCGAGCGTGCCGAACGTCGTCATCTGCGCGGCGTTCAGGCCGCCCGCACTGGCGGAGAAGCCGATGTCGAGCGCACCGACGCGCGAGGCGGTCTCGTGCAGCACGCCAAAGCCGTTCCAGCCGTCCTTGAGCGCGCCGACGTCGAGCGCGAGCTTCGCGGCGGCAGCGAGAATGGCGGCGCCGTCGTGACGCGCAGCCGCGCCCGCGCCGACCAGGATGATCGGGTGCTTGGCGTTCTTGAGCACGTCCATGAAGGAGTGCTTGCCGGCCGCGAGCTCACCGAGCGTCTCGGTGCCTGCGCCGAGATGATCGTAATCGTAGGTCAGATCGGCCTTGGCGCCGATCACGCCGACCTTGAAACCGCCGGTGCGCCAGCGCTTGCGGATGCGGGCGTTGAACACCGCCGCTTCCTTGCGCGGATTGGCGCCGATGATGAGCAGCGCATCGGCCTGCTCGACACCAACGAGGGTCGGGTTGAAGATGTAGGAGCCACGGCCGAGCGCGGGATCGAAGGCGTCGCCGCCCTGCACCGCCAGATTGTTCGAGCCGTACTTGGACAAGAGGTCCTTCAGCGCGAACATCTCCTCGACACCGGCGAGGTCGCCGGCGATCGCGCCGATGCGCTTGCCGTCGGTGCGCCCCGCCTTGGAGGCGATCGCGGCGAAGGCTTCCTGCCAGCTCGCCGCGCGCAGCTTGCCGGCTTCGCGGATATAGGGCCGATCGAGGCGCTGGGTGCGCAGGCCGTCGACGATGTGGCGGGTCTTGTCGGAGATCCACTCCTCGTTCACGGCCTCGTTGATGCGCGGCAGCACGCGCATCACTTCACGGCCGCGGGTGTCGACGCGGATCGCAGATCCGAGGCCGTCCATGACGTCGACCGACTGGGTCTTGCCGAGCTCCCACGGACGCGCCGCGAAGGCATAGGGCTTCGAGGTCAGCGCGCCGACCGGGCAGATGTCGACGAGGTTGCCCTGCAGTTCCGACGTCAGCGCGTGCTGGAGATAGGTGGTGATCTCCATGTCCTCGCCGCGCCCCGTGGCGCCCATCTCAGGGGCGCCTGCGACTTCCGCCGAGAAGCGGACGCAGCGCGTGCACTGGATGCAGCGGTTCATCGAGGTCTTGACCAGCGCGCCGAGATACTTGTCCTCGACCGCGCGCTTGTTCTCGGCGAAGCGGCTGGTGTCGACACCATAGCCCATCGCCTGGTCCTGCAGGTCGCACTCGCCACCCTGGTCGCAGATCGGGCAGTCCAGCGGATGGTTGATGAGAAGGAATTCCATCACGCCTTCGCGTGCCTTCTTCACCATCGGCGAACGCGTGGATATCTCCGGCGGCTCGCCCTTCGGGCCCGGACGGCAGTCGCGAACGCCCCAGGCGCAGCTCGCGACCGGCTTCGGGCCGCCCTTCACTTCAACGAGGCACATCCGGCAGTTGCCGGCGATCGACAGCCGCTCGTGATAGCAGAAGCGCGGAATCTCGGCACCGGCCGCCTCGCACGCCTGAAGCAGCGTGTATTCGGCGGGGACATCGATCTCTTTGCCGTCGATGATGAGCTTGGTCATTATCTCTACTCCGCCGCGACCATGTTCACGGGATCGCGGACGCCGGCATCATCGATGTCGGCCTTGTGCGAATACTGGTCGATGCGCGCTTCGATCTCGTGACGGAAATGCGCGATCAGGCCCTGGATCGGCCAAGCCGCCGCGTCGCCGAGCGCGCAGATGGTGTGGCCTTCGACCTGCTTGGTGACTTCGAGCAGCATGTCGATCTCGCGCTTGTGGGCGCGGCCTTCGGCCATGCGGGTGAGCACGCGCCACATCCAGCCGGTGCCCTCACGGCACGGCGTGCACTGGCCGCAGCTCTCGTGCTTGTAGAAATAGGAGATGCGGGCGATGGAGCGGATCAGGTCGGTGGACTTGTCCATCACGATCACGGCCGCGGTGCCGAGACCCGAGCGCAGCTTGCTCAGGCTGTCGAAATCCATCGGCGTGTCGATGATCTGCTCGGCCGGCACCATGCGCACCGACGAGCCGCCGGGGATCACGGCCTTGAGATTGTCCCAGCCGCCGCGGATGCCGCCGCAATGCTTGTCGATCAGCTCGCGGAACGGAATGCCCATGGCTTCTTCGACGTTGCAGGGCCGCTCGACATGACCGGAGATGCAGAAGAGCTTGGTGCCGACATTGTTCGGACGACCGATGCCGGCGAACCAGGCGGCGCCACGACGCAGGATGTCGGGCGCGACCGCGATCGACTCGACATTGTTGACGGTGGTCGGGCAGCCATAGAGGCCGACGTTCGCCGGGAACGGCGGCTTCAGGCGCGGCTGGCCCTTCTTGCCTTCGAGGCTTTCGAGCAGCGCGGTTTCTTCACCGCAGATGTAGGCGCCGGCGCCGTGCGCGACGTAGATGTCGAACGGCCAGCCGTTGACGTTGTCCTTGCCGACCAGCTTGGCGTCATAGGCCTGATCGATCGCGGCCTGAAGATGCTCGCGCTCGCGGATGAACTCGCCGCGGACATAGATGTAGCAGGTGTGCGCATTCATCGCGCAGCTCGCGATCAGGCAGCCTTCGATCAGGAGATGCGGATCGTGCCGCATGATCTCGCGATCCTTGCAGGTGCCCGGCTCGGATTCGTCGGCGTTGACGACGAGATAGCTCGGACGGCCGTCGGTCGATTCCTTCGGCATGAAGGACCATTTCAGACCGGTCGGGAAGCCGGCGCCGCCACGGCCGCGCAGGCCCGACGCCTTCATCTCGTTGATGATCCAGTCGCGGCCCTTGTCGATGATGTTCTTGGTGCCATCCCAGGCGCCGCGGCGCCGCGCACCCTCGAGCCCCCAATCGTGGAGGCCGTAGAGGTTCTTGAAGATGCGGTCCTTGTCCTCGAGCATATCAGTGCTTTCCGATCAACGATTGGACTGCTTGTAGGCAAGTCCGGCGGCGCAGACGGCGAATGTCAGCGCCCAGAGCAGACTGGATTCCTGCGACGCGTTCATCGCGAAGCGCTGCAGGGTGAACATGAAGGCCGCCGCGACCGCGGCATGCATGGCAACGAAGCCCCATTTATTCACGGCCTCGCCCCCTCCAATTGCGATGAGATCACCCATCAGGTGCTCTCCTTCAGCGTGGTCGGCCCACCGCTGGGCGCCGAGAACTGGCGGCCGTTCTGCGGGCCGGGCTTGGGCGGATTGCCCGAAGCGAAGCCGTCGAGCACCTTGCCGAAGGTTTCCTTGGTCAGATCCTCATAGGTGTCCTTGCCGATCAGCACCATCGGCGCATTCACGCAGGCACCGAGGCACTCCACCTCTTCCCAGCTGAAATTGCCGTCCTTGGAGAGATGGAAGGGCTCGTGATGGATGCGGTGCTCGCAGACGTGGATCAGATCCTCGGCGCCGCGCAGGCGGCACGGCGTGGTGCCGCAGACCTGGACGTGGGCCTTCTTGCCGACGGGAGCGAGCTGGAACATCGTGTAGAAGGTCGCAACTTCCAGCGCGCGGATATAGGGCATGTCGAGCAGGTCGGCGACGGCGCGGATCGCGGCTTCCGAGACCCAGCCTTCGTGCTGTTCCTGGACGCGCCAGAGGATGGCGATGACGGCGGAAGCCTGACGGCCGGCCGGGTATTTCGCGATCTGCTGCTTGGCGAACGCGAGGTTCTCCTCCGTGAACGCAAAGCTCGCGGGCTGGACTTCCTTCGGTGCTAAACGGCGAACAGACATATCTTATCTCTCACTGCATACGGCGCGCGGTCTTGGCGTTCAGGGCATCGATCCTGTCCTGCCAGAACGCGCTTGCGGTGCCGAAAACGTTGTAGCCGACGTGGGTCGAGACCTTGATGCGGTCGAGGATCGACAGCTCGGTCACGGTCTCCATCCGGTTGCTGCGCGGATCGAACACGATCAGCTTCAGCGGGGTCTGCTCGAGGATGTAGCGCGACACCGCATGCGAGCGGTCGCTGCCGTGCTCCTCGCACATGATGACGCTGTCGGCCTGGAGCAGCCGGGCACCGCCCTTGATCGCCTCGATCTCGACGCCCTCGACGTCGAGCTTGATCAGGTACTTGCCGCTGGCCGCGACCTTGCCGTCATCGATCAGATTGTCGAGCGCCAGCACCGGCACGTCCTCGCCACCGGCCGACGGGGCGCCGGCGATGCTGAAGGCCTCGTGCTTGGTGCCTGACAGACGCGCGGTGCCGCGCGTGGCGCCGATCGCGCATTTCAGGGTCTCGAAGCGGCCGCCATTGACGCGAGCGTTGTTGGCGAGCTTCGGATAGTTCTGGCCCGACGGCTCGATCGCGATCGCCTTGTGGGCGCCGAACGGTTTGCTCGACACCAGCACCGACCAGTAGCCGTAATTGGCGCCGCAATCGAGCAGCGTGTAATCGACGTCGATGGAGTCGGCGAACAAGAGCTCGAGCTCGTCTTCATAGTTGTACGAGCGGTTGAGCAGCTTGCTCCAGTAGCCGTCGCCGTAAGGGAACTCGAACACGGCGTCGGGATTGAGCTTGATCGCGATGTTGCGCCTGGGCAGCGTCTTCGCCAGCAGATTGGCGCAGGCGATGTAGCCCATATGCGAGAAGTGCGAGGAGATCTTCGATCCCGTCACCAGCGCCAAGGCAGCCGTCCGCTCCCACAGGTTGGCCCCTTCAAGGGCCCCCGAGGCACGGTCAAACTGGATTGGCGCCTGCGCCATCACCGATCGACCTCTCCGAACACGATGTCGAGCGAGCCCAGGATCGCGGAAACGTCGGCGAGCAGATGGCCGCGGCAGATGTGATCCATCGCCTGCAGATGTGCAAAGCCCGGCGCGCGGATCTTGCACTTGTAGGGCTTGTTGGTGCCGTCGGAGACCAGATAGACGCCGAACTCGCCCTTCGGCGCCTCGACCGCGGCGTAAACTTCGCCTTCCGGCACGTGAACGCCTTCGGTGTAGAGCTTGAAGTGGTGGATCAGCGCTTCCATCGAGCGCTTCATCTCGCCACGGCGCGGCGGCGCGACCTTGTTGTCGGCGACGACGACGGGGCCCTTGCCATCCGGCGCATTCAGCTTCTGGATGCACTGCCTCATGATGCGCACGGACTGGCGCATCTCTTCCATGCGGATCAGGTAGCGGTCGTAGCAGTCGCCGTTCTTGCCGATCGGAATGTCGAAATCCATCTCGGCGTAGCACTCATAGGGCTGCGACTTGCGCAGGTCCCAGGCCGCGCCCGAACCGCGCACCATCACGCCGGAGAAGCCCCACTCCCAGGCTTCCTTCAGCGGCACCACGCCGATGTCGACGTTGCGCTGCTTGAAGATGCGGTTGGCGGTCAGCAGGCGATCGAGGTCGTCCACGACCTTCAGGAACGGATCGCACCAGGCCTCGATGTCGTCGACCAACTTCTGCGGCAGGTCCTGATGCACGCCGCCGACGCGGAAGAAGGCAGCGTGCATACGGCTGCCGGACGCACGCTCGTAGAACACCATCAGCTTCTCGCGCTCTTCGAAACCCCACAGCGGCGGGGTCAGCGCGCCGACGTCCATCGCCTGCGTGGTGACGTTGAGAAGGTGCGAGAGGATGCGGCCGATCTCGCAATAAAGGATGCGGATGAGCTGGCCGCGGCGCGGCACCTCGATACCGAGCAGCTTTTCGGCCGCGAGGCAGAAGGCGTGCTCCTGGTTCATCGGCGCGACATAGTCGAGGCGGTCGAAATACGGGATCGCCTGCAGATAGGTCTTCTGCTCGATCAGCTTCTCGGTGCCGCGGTGAAGCAGGCCGATATGGGGATCGACGCGGGCGACGATTTCGCCGTCAAGCTCCAGCACCAGGCGCAACACGCCGTGCGCGGCCGGATGCTGCGGGCCGAAATTGATGGTGAAATTGCGAAGGTTTTCGGGTTGCTCGTTCATGATCAGGCCTTCGGTCCCGCCTTCTCGTCACCGGGAAGCGGATAGTCCGCCCCTTCCCACGGCGAGAGGAAATCGAACTTGCGGAATTCCTGGTTGAGCCGGACCGGCTCGTACACGACCCGCTTCTCCTGGTCGTCGTAGCGGACCTCGACGAAACCGGTGAGCGGGAAGTCCTTGCGCAGCGGATGGCCCTCGAAACCGTAATCGGTCAGGAGGCGGCGCATGTCGGGATGACCGACGAAGAACACGCCGTAGAGGTCATAGGCCTCGCGCTCGAACCAGTCGGCGCCGGGGAACTCGTTGATCAGCGACGGCACCTGCGTGGTCTCGTCGGCGGCAACCCGCAGCCGGATCCGCGTGTTCAGGGTCGGTGAGAGGAAGTGGTAGATCACGTCGAAGCGCTTTTCGCGCGAGGGGTAATCGACCGCCGTCACGTCGGTGATGTTGACGAAGCGGCAGTTCGGATCGTCGCGGAGGTACTTGACCACCTCGACGATCTTGCCGGCCTCGACATCAACCGTCAGCTGGTTGAAGGCCACCGTATGACCGGTGGCGGCGCCCGGAAGCGCGCTCACGATCGTTTGCCCAAGGGCGTCGAGCTTGCCGTCGTCCATGACGTAAAACCTTAGCGTTCGATGGTGCCGGTGCGCCGGATCTTCTTCTGCAGCAGCAGCACGCCGTAGAGCAGCGCTTCCGCCGTGGGCGGGCAGCCCGGCACGTAGATGTCGATCGGCACGATGCGGTCGCAGCCGCGCACGACCGAGTAGGAATAGTGATAGTAGCCGCCGCCGTTGGCGCAGGAGCCCATCGAGATGACGTAGCGCGGCTCGGGCATCTGGTCGTAGACCTTGCGCAGAGCCGGAGCCATCTTGTTGGTCAGCGTGCCGGCGACGATCATCACGTCGGACTGGCGCGGCGAGGCACGCGGGGCGAAGCCGAAGCGCTCGACGTCGTAGCGCGGCATCGACACCTGCATCATCTCGACGGCGCAGCAGGCCAGACCGAAGGTCATCCACATCAGCGAGCCGGTACGGGCCCAGGTGATGAGGTCGTCGGTCGCGGCCGTGAAGAAGCCCTTGTCGGACAGCTCCGAATTGACCTCGAGGAAGAACGGATCATTGGCCCCGACCGGCCTCCCGGTCGACGGATCCAGAATGCCCTTGGCGGCCGGCGCGACGACCGGACCGGTGGACGTTACAGGGTTCAATCCCATTCCAGTGCCCCTTTCTTCCATTCATAGGCGAACCCGACCGTCAGCACGGCGAGAAACACCACCATGGACCAGAAGCCGGTCGCGCCAAGCTTGCCGAACGCCACCGCCCAGGGAAACAGGAACGCCACCTCGAGGTCGAAGATGATGAAGAGGATGGCGACCAGATAGAAGCGGACGTCGAACTTCATGCGCGCGTCGTCGAAGGCGTTGAAACCGCACTCATACGCCGACAGCTTTTCCGGGTCAGGCTGCTGGAACGCCACGATGAAAGGCGCGATCAACAGCACCAGGCCAATGAGGCCCGCTACCCCTATGAAGACGACAAGTGGAAGATAGTTCTGCAGAATGCCGCTCATTGCGAGCCCTTTTTCCCGCGACGTCGGGGGAGCCGCGGATTCGTCCCGATTTGGAATTATTCTGAGCCTTAGCGCAGTGCACCAATGGGCGCAAGACACGCTCTTTTCAGGCCCTTTGCCGCCCCACAACGGTAGAAATCCCGGAATCACCCCGCGGCTGGTATGGAGCAGATCGCCAGAGCCAGCAAGGGAAACGGTCGCATTGCACGGCGGACGTTCCGAGATTGCAGTGCAAAGACCAAGGCCGCTCTTTGGGCCGCTCCCTGCTCGCAGCATTGGCCCAAAATGCACGGATTTTTGGTGCGGCGGCGCACCCGGACCGAGGCAATGAGCGCGGCGGACGCCCCTGATCGTCACCCGGTCGACATATTGCCGGGCCGCCGTCCGGAGCCGCGCAACCAACAAGCTGTGATCGCCGAAGCCAATTGCGCGATAGTTGCAGCCAGGACACGTATCCACAGGCGCAAATCGTCAGACGAGCCATGCATCCCGACGGGACCGGGGCTCGTCCGGCGAATGTGTCGGTGCCGGGCGGCCGCCGCGAGCGCGGCGGCGACGCTGGGCCGTCGCACGCGCCACGCTCGCATGAGCTCGGGCCGGGGGGCATGGCCGGGAGCTCATCGATCTCCCCTGGGAAGATCAGCGGTTGTCCGGCCGGCAGAACAGCTGGACGGTCGGGATCAGGGACGCGCGAAGCTGCCCTCGCCTGTCCCCATCATCGGCATCACCATTTGTAAGAGACGCTCGCGGTGACGCGGCGGCGGTCGCCGTAGAAGCACGCGGTTGGGGAGGAACAGCTTCCCACGTAAATCTTGTCCGTGATGTTGGCGACGTTGAGCGCGTATCGCCATCCCTGCCACTCGTAATGAATGGCAGCATCGCCCAACAGATAAGACGGGACCTCCAGCGTGTTCAAGTTATCGGCATAGGATTTGCCGACATAGCGAACGCCGCCACCGAAGCCGAGCCCAGCGAGCGGTCCGGATTGGAGCGTGTAATCGGCCCAGCCCGACGTGAGCTGGCTCGGCGTGTTGGTCGGCACCTTGCCGATCAGGGTGGCGTCGCCATCGCGGCTGACGAAGATGTCATAGACCGTATGAGACGCCGTCACCTTCAGGCCCGGCATCACGTTCGCCACCGCCTCGAGCTCGATGCCGCGCGAGGTCACCTCTCCGGTCTGGATTGAATGCAGCACATTGGACGGATCGGTGGTGAGCACGTTCGAACGTTTCAGGTCGAAATAGGCGATGCCGAAATGACCGTCGAAGCCGAGCGGCTGATACTTCACGCCCACTTCCGCCTGCTTGGCGGTTTCCGGCAAATAAAGCTGGTTCGGGGTCAGCGTGAAATTGGTACCGATGATCGGGTTAAAGCTCGTCGCGTAGGAAGCGTAAGGCGCGAGTCCATTGTCGAAATTGTAGATCAGGCCGGCACGGCCCGAGAACGCGCTGTCGTTGCGTCCAAGGCTCGCGCCGATGTGGTTGTCGTTGTTGGTGTCGACCCAGTCGTTGCGGCCCGACAACACGAATGTGAGACGATCGAACTTGATCTGGTCCTGCACATAGACGCCGACCTGCTTCTGCGTCAGCGTCGCGTTCTGATACGGCGCGCCGCTGAACGGTGCCGTCGGCGTGTAGACGGGATTGATCAGGTTGATGGGGTCCGCCGCGCCGAAGCCCTGGTAGTCGTCGATCTTGTAGTGTTTGAGGTCGATCCCGAACAAGGCGGTGTGCTGGACCGGACCGGTCGCGAAGCGGTATTCAAGCTGATTGTCGAGATTGGACTGGTTGGCGACGCCGTTCGTGAAGAAGTTGCCACGCGCCAGATTGGCGGCGGCGGCCGTCGTGGCGTAGCCGAGGCCGTACAGCGTTGCATAGTTCACATTGACATGGGCGAAGCGCGCGTTCTGACGGACAGTGACGCTATCGGAGAGGTTGCGCTCGAACTGATAGCCGATCATCTCCTGCTCGCGCGTGAACTTGTCGACGCTGGGATCGCCGACGAAGCGGCTGGTGGGAATCTTACCCCATGGCGCGTCCACGACGGTACCGACGTAAGGCAAGAAACCAATACCGCGCGTGTCTTGCTTCGAGGCTGACGCCAGCACCGTGAATGAGGTGTCCGCGTCCGGCTTCCAGGTGAAGGACGGGGCGATGAAGTAGTTGTTGTCGGGGGTGAAGTCGACCTGGGTACCGCCATTCTGAATCTGGCCGACGACACGATAGAACAGTTTGCCGGATTCCGTCTTGGTTGCGACAGGACCGCCGAAGTCGAAGGCGAGATAGCCGTTGCCGAAATTGTTGACGCCGGCCTCGACATATCGGATCGGCTCAGCCGGCGGCATCTTGGAAATCGCGTTGACGATACCGCCCTGGCTCGATCCGCCGTACAACACCGCCGACGGACCGCGCAGGATCTCCACGCGCTCCAGGTTGAATGGCTGCAGCTTCCAGCTCGCATAGGACGTGTAGAACAGCTGCATGCCGTCGAGGAACAGGCCGACGTCGTCAGATTTGAAGCCGCGGATCAGGAACCAATCGTTGCGCGTGTCCGCGCCGAACGTCCCTGCCCGCACGCCGGCCGCGTAGCGCAATATCTCGTCGAACTTGGCGGGCTTCTGGTCGCGGATCTGATCGGCGCCGATCACCGACACCGACTGCGGCGTCTCCATGATCGGCGTGTCGGTCTTGGTGCCCGACGAGCTGCGGCCGGCGACGTATCCGTTCACCGGACCACGCGCCGTCTCGACGAAGCCGGCATTACGCTGCGGCAGCGGCTTGTTTCTGCTCGCGGTCTGCACCACGCGTCGCGGCGCAGCACGTGCGGCGGATACGGGCGCGCGGCGACGCGCTTCCGGCGCGGTGACGGTCACGGACGGAAGATTCTGCGCGCCACCCTGCGAGGACGATTGTGCGAGCGATGCTTGCGGCACTAAAACCCAAGCGGATGCGGTCGCCAACACGGCCGACCGCAGCATTCCAAGACTGTTCAACGCGCCACCCCAAAGCTGCAAGTTTGATGCGTCATGCCGTCATGTCCCGACACGGCATGCGTTTGGGTGACGCTTATGTGAGGGTGCGCAAATTCCCTAATTGAATGCTTCTTAGAGAGGCTCTTAGAGAGTCTCTTAGAGGCGATCCAATATTTCCGGAGATTGCCGGGAACTCAGCGCGCGTTTTTTTCGCTCTCGAGCATCTCGGCAGCAATCGCGGTGAGCTGGTCGACCTGCCGCAACAGCGAGTCGAACTCGGCTTCGCTCAGATGTTTCAGCAGGCGCCGGTTGCGCTCCTTCGCACCTTCGACGATCGCATCATGTGCCTTGAGGCCGGCGTCAGTGAGCGAGACCAGAACCTCGCGGCTGTCTTTCGGATTTGCCGACTTCGCGATCAGCTTGCGCGAGACGAGTTCGGCCAGCGCTCGGCTGATCTGTCCCTTGTCCTGGCCGACCGCCTCTGCGAGCCGCGCCACGCTCATCGGCGGGCGGCGGCCGAGCGAGGCGACGAGGCCGAACTCGACCGAGGACAACCCGGCAATCCGCTTGTAGCGCAGGATGGCGCCGCGCCTGAGCAGATTGGCCAGCACCATCAGCCGCGACGACAGCATCGCGGTGATCGGCGCCGGCTCGCTATCGTCCGTATCGCACGTCGTCCAACCGTCCCTGCCCGGTGTCTGGTTCATGCTTCACCTGTGCCAAGAAAGCCGTGGCCTGCCAAGCCCAACTCCAGATCCCGGCGGGCGCTCTCCCCAGCCTCATCTGAATGCGACTTAGAGGCATTTGGAAGATCGTTGACATTGTCATCGAATTATTTTTCACTGGGGCAAGACATCAAAAGGCCCGGCCACCAAGGCCAGCGGCGGGAGGAACAGCATGACGATCACCCAGCGGGATCGCGATCTCGGCACGGCCTATGCGATGAAGCCCGCGCACACCCGCACCGAGCTCACCTCGGTCGTGCGCGGCACGCCGATGGGCGAACTGCTCCGCCGCTACTGGCATCCGGTCGGGCTTGTCAGCGACGCCACCGACACGCCGAAGAAGGTGCGCGCTCTGGGCGAGGATCTGGTGCTGTTCCGCGACAAGCATGGCCGCGCCGGCCTGCTCCACGCGCGCTGCTGCCATCGCGGCACCACGCTCTACTACGGCAAGGTCGAGGAAGACGGCATCCGCTGCTGCTATCACGGCTGGAAGTTCGACACCGAAGGCCATTGCCTGGAGCAGCCCTGCGAGCCCGACGGCGGCCAGTTCAAGGACAAGGTGCGCCAGCCCTGGTACCCGGTCGAGGAGCGCTACGGCCTGATCTTCGCCTATATGGGCCCGGCGGAGAAACGCCCGGTGCTGCCGCGCTACGAGTGCCTTGAAAACATGGACGACGGCGAGTTCGTCGAGGCCGATGACTCCTCGATCGGCGGCGGCGGGCCGGCCGTCATCCCCTGCAACTGGCTGCAGCATTTCGAAAACGTGGTCGATCCCTATCACGTGCCGGTGCTGCACGGCTCGTTCTCGGGGCCGCAATTCACCAACATGATGGCCTCGATGCCGGAGGTGAAGTTCGACAAGACGCCGCGCGGCATCGCGGTGCGGTCGATCCGCAAGCAGGACGACGGCAAGGTGTTCTATCGCGTCACCGAAGCCGCCCTGCCCACCCTGCGCGTGGTGCCCAATCCGCGCGTCGCGCAATTCGCCCGCGTCGAGTCGATCGGCTGGACGCTGCCGATCGACGACACCTCGTTCCGCATCTACGTCGCCGGCCGCGTGAAAAACTCCGGTGACATCGGCCGCATGCGCTCGAAGTTCAACGGCAAGTTCTGGTGGGACATGACGGAGCAAGAGCACCAGCAATTCCCCGGCGATTACGAGGCCCAGGTCGGCCAGGGCCCCGTGACCGTCCACTCCGAGGAGCATTTCGGCCAGAGCGACCGTGGCATCCTGATGATCCGGCGCATGCTCGGCGAGCAGTTGGAAGCGATGGAGGCGGGTCGCGACCCGATCGGCGTGTCGTTCGATGCGAGCGCACCGCCCGTCGAGTTCGAAGCGGGGAACTACATCCGCGAAGGGTAGAGCCCGCTTCGCACGAAAACGCTCTCAACCAGCCCCACGAAGGGCTGGACCGGCAACGATAACAAAGACAAATTGGGGGGATGCGATGGTCGATGTGACGTCACAAGTGTCGGTGCAGACGCCCGCCGCGGCAACGCCCTCGCCGCGGCGCTATTACGTGCTGGGCCTGCTCACCATCATCTACGCGCTGAACTTCCTCGACCGCACGATCTTCAATGTCCTGATCGAGCCGATCAAGAAGGAGTTCGCCCTCAGCGACACCATGATGGGTCTGCTCGCGGGCTTCGGCTTCGCGCTGTTCTATTCGCTCCTCGGCATTCCTATCGCACGCGTCGCCGACCGGCTCAACCGGCGCAACATCGTCGCGGTCGCCTTTGCGTTCTGGAGCGCGATGACGGCGCTGTGCGGCGCGGCTTCGAGCGTGACCTCGCTGGCGCTGGCGCGCATCGGCGTCGGCATCGGCGAATCCGCGGGCTCGCCGGCCTCGCAGTCCATCGTCGCCGATCTCTTCGCCAAGAACGAACGCCCGCGCGCGCTCGGCATCTACGCCATCGGGACCTATCTCGGCGTCTTCCTCGGCTATTTCGTCGGCGGCTATATCAACCAGCACTATGGCTGGCGGATGGCCTTCTACGTGGCGGGCCTGCCCGGCATCCTGCTCGCGATCATCCTGTGGCTGACGATCTCCGAGCCCAAGCGCGGCGCGATGCAGGAGAGCTTTGTGCCCGAGCCGCTTGGGCCGACGCTGCGCTTCCTCGGCTCGCAGCGGAGCTTCATCATCGTCCTGATCGGCTTCTGCCTGACCACCTACACGAACTACGCCACCGCGGCCTGGATCCCGCCGTTCCTCGCCCGCGTGCATCACCTGTCGAGCGCCGAGATCGGCACCTATGCCGGCACCTTCAAGGGGCTCGCCGGGATGGCCGGCACCCTGCTCGGCGGCTTCGTGGTGGCGCAAGTGAGCCGCCGCGACGATCGCTGGAAGCTGTGGGCCCCCGCGATCACCTCCGGCCTCGCCGGCCCCGTGTTCGCGCTCTGCATGCTGACGCAGGACTTTGCCATGATGGTCGCCATGCTGGCGCTGACCTCGTTCCTGGTCGGCTTCCATCTCGGCCCGATCTTCGCGATCGCGCAGACGGTGGCCAAGCCCAGCATGCGGGCACTCGCGTCCGCGCTGATCGCGCTGACCGCCACCTGCTTCGGCCAGGGCGTCGGCCCGCTCGCGGTCGGCATGGTGAACGACGCCCTGAAGGGCAGCTATGGTGCGGACGCCGTGCGCTATTCCCTGCTCTCGGCGGCGGTCACGACGACGCTGGGCGCGCTGCTCTTCATCTGGGCGGCGCGGACCATCCGCACAGACATCAAGCGGGCGAGCTGACTTCAGGCGCCCATGAAGGCGAGCATGTCCGCAAGCAGGCGCTCGCAATGCGTGAGCGGAAGCGGATGCGGCGCGCCCTCATAAACTGTGAGCTTGCTGCCCTTGATCAGCCTGGCGGTCTTGGCCCCCGTCAGCGGCAGGGGCGCGCTGGCATCCTTGTCGCCATGGACGATCAGCGTCGGGCGATCGATCGCGGCGACGGCCTTGCGGAGATCGGCGAATGCGATGGTCTTGCGGCAAGCCAGCGCCACCGGCAGCGGCACGCTCAGCATCATCTCGCGGATCCAGGTCCGTGTGATCTCGGGCGTGTCGGCGGTGAAGAACGGCGCCTCGTTCGCGGCGATCCATCTGGCGAAGTCGCTCGCCATGGCCGCATTGTCGGCCTCGATCATGGTCTTCGGAATCCCGTCCGGATTGTCCTCGCTCCTGATCAGGAACGGCGTCGTCGGCGCGACCAGCACGAGCCTTGCGATCCGCTCCGATCCGTGACGCGCGAGATAGTTCGCCGCCTCAGCCGTTCCCATCGAGAAGCCGACCAGCGTCACGTCGCGCAGGTCGCGCTGCTCGATCACCGCGGCGACGTCATCGGTCAGCGTGTCCAGATCGTAGCCGGCAGGCGGCATCTCGGAGCGGCCGTGCCCGCGCCTGTCAGGCGCGACGCACCGAAAGCCCTTCTCGGTCAGCGCGGCGATATGGCTGCCCCAGGTGCTCGCATCGAACGTCCAGGCCGACAGCAGAAGTACGGCACGGCCACTTCCCCAATCCTGCACGAAGAGCCTCGTGCCATCCCTGGCGGTCACATAGGGCGATCGTGCTGCCGGCTGGGCCGCGACTGGCGCGCGCGCAACGGACGCCGCCGCAAAGGCGGTCCCAAGCAGGGTGGCTTCGAGGACGGTTCGACGGTTCATTGGACTTCTCCCTTGCGGATCGCCCGGCGCTCATCGTTTGCGGCCGATGTAAAGCGATCATGGCGAAGGGAAGCGGCCCCCGCGATTACGCGGCAGGTAAGACACCGGCAGATGGCGATGGCCGTGGCCCGGGAGACGCCTCACATTGATTTCACGATAGTTTTCCGCCTGCGATGCCCCGGTTCCGGCTCCCCTACGGCCCCCTAGGCCGAAAGCCCGGCGAAACCAAGCGGGGTTATTAATGAAACCATTTTGCGGAACCCGTGAAACCATCCGGAAACAGATGGTCCTTAAGAGATGAGCCTACAGACGGCGGCCAAGCCCGTCGGGAGGCTCAGATGAACCACTCAATTCACTCTGCTGATCGTGCGACCCACCTGAAGATCGTGGTGGTGGCGCTTGTGGCAGGCATCCTGGTGGCCGGCTTCGGGATCGCAGCCCGTACCAATGCCGATTATAGCCAGACCGCTCAGTCGACCCAGGTCATCAAGGCCGGCAAGCCGGTGGTGGTGACCAGCGCAGGAACGTCGGAAGTTCGCTAAGGACCGGACTTCGCTTGATTGCGTCGTGCGTTGGACAACGTGGCCGCCTCCGGGCGGCCTTTTCGTTTGGTTTGCAGCCCACCGCCCCCCAAGCCAGGTATGAGATGGACCAAAAAAGATGGACCAAAAAAGATGCCCGCCGGGCATGGCGGGCATCTGTCCTTCGAGATCTCAGACTGCGTTACCAGGTGTAGCGAACACCCGCCTGCGCACCAGCGATCGAGGTTCCAGTGGCAATCGGGGCCACCAGGGCCTTGTTCGGCACCGTGATGCTGCTGCCGTGAACTTCGAGGTAAGACGACAGTTGCGGCGTCCAGAGCACGTTGATCTTGCCCGAGCCGCGAACGCCATACGTGCCGGTCGCGCCGAGCCCACCACCAACGAAGCCGACAATGCCGCCACCGGCGCCGCTCGAGTCGACGATCTCGTAGTACTGCCCTGAAATCGACGGCTGGACCGTGAAGCCCATCCACTTGGCCTCGAAACCGGCGCGCGCGCCACCGTGCACTTCGGTCGAGTCACCGGTCTTGCTGCCAAAGCTGGAGGTGAAGCTCTCCGAATAGGTCACGCCGGCCGTGGGCTCGATCCACACGGTGTACGGGAAGTCGAACCGGTATTGGCCATTCCAGGTATAGGAGATGCCGCTGGAGTCACCGCCCGCGACAAGGACCGTGTTGGAGGTGTTGTGGGTCCAGCTTGCGATGGCCGTGAAGTCAGTCGAGAAACCGCCGTTGAGATAAGACAGGGTGCCGGAGGTCGATGGTGTGGAGCCATCCATAATGAACCCGCCGGTCGCGAAGCTGTGCGCCCATGAGTGAGAGCCGGTCCCGATGAAGGTCAGCGCGTCGGTTGCGGTGAAGATACCGATCTTGGTCACATCGACCGCGCCGGTCACCGTCGCAACGCTCACCTCGACCCCGGTCGTTTGCGCCCTGTCGCCGCTGCCGACGAGGTTGCCGCCGTAAAGCCACATCGCCGGGGGCGGCGCCGCAAGCGCCGGAGCCTTGGCGTAGGCCAGCGCGCTGAACGGATTGCTGACACCCCTGGACGCGAACGGATCACGACGATCGAAATCCGACTCCTCGCCGCTGAAGCGCAGCGTTCCCGGCGGGGGAATGACCCGGCGATGCTGAATCTGATCGCGAACGTTCTGGATGATGTTCTGGATGACGTTCTTGACGACTTCCTGCGGAATATTGACCCCCGACGACTGGGCCAGGGCAGGTCGCGCAGCAAACAAACTAAGCAAAGCAAATGCGGCAACGGCAACGCCGTGACGGAAAATTCCTGGCCTCATGGTATTCGATAAGCCCCCTATTATTTTGCCCCGAGCGTCCGCGCAGGATTTGGTCCCGCGAACTCCTCATGCCGGAACCTATTTGCACGGCAGCTGCGGCGTCTTCACCCGATTGGGTGAATTGCCGTGCGGGCCCATCGAACGCTTCCACCTGATGCTCATTTGCAACACATTCCCGAGCCTCGTTAGCACGTGGTAGCACCGCACCACGTCCCCGGGTTGAATCCGCCTAGACATCTCCCGTTCTTCGATTTTATCGTTCGAGCGATTTCAGGGATAAATTTGCAATGGCAATTTGGGACTTGGGTGCCATTGAGGGCGCCTTCGCAGAAGCGGCTGTCGACTCCACGAGATGGACCCGGGCACTGGAGACGGTCGCATCGACAACCGAAAGCCATGGGGCACTCCTGCTTCCGGTCAGTGGCGGCGTTCTTCGCACGTTGCCCTTCACGGACTCATTATCCGGCTCGTTCGACAGCTATGTTCGTGACGGATGGCACCTGCGGGATGAGCGGATTCGCGGCATCCCGCTCATGCAGAAATTCGGCGTGATCGACGATCTCGACATTTTCAGTGCCGATACGATCTCCACCCTTCCCTACTATCAGGAGTTTCTGGCCCCGCACGGGTTGCGCTGGTTTGCGGGCGTCGGGGTTTTCTTCGAAGACGACGCCTGGTGTCTGTCGATCCAGCGACGCATCGATCAGGGCCCGTTCTCTGCCGCAGAAAAAGCCGAACTGGGAAAATTGTCCCGGTCGCTTGCAACGGCGACGGCAACGGCCCGGATCCTTGGCGAAGCCGCGACATCCGGGGCGATGGAGGCTTATTCAGCGAGCAACATGGCGGCTGTCCTCGTCGATCGCTACGGCAAGATCTTCGAAGCGAACGCGGTGGCCGAGCAGCTTCTGTCCGGCGAAATCCGGATCAAGAACGGGAAGCTGGTCCATGGCGCGGAAGCGTCCTTTCCCAACCTTGACCGCGCGCTGTCCCGGGTTCTGAACCAGGCCAGGCCGGGCTTGCACGGCCCTGTGGCCCTTCCCCGAAAAGAGCGGAGACCGTTGCTTGCTTATCCGGCGCGGCTACGGCCGACCATGAACAACGCGCTGGCCGATTGCCAGGCCATCATCGTCCTCGTCGACCCCGACGCGAGAAGCGTCCCGACCGAGACCACGCTCCGCTCGGTCTACAAGCTGAGCGGCGCAGAAGCGCGCCTTGCGATCCAGCTCTCCACCGGCGAGGCGCTGGACAAGGTTGCGGAACGCCTGAGCATCTCCAAAGAGACCTCGAGAACGCAGCTCAAGAGCGTTTTTTCGAAGCTGGGTGTGCATCGGCAGGCCGAGCTGGTCGCGGTGCTCTCGACCCTCCTGAACGGCATCGGCTAGAGACCGGTTTCTCACCCAATCGGGTGAAGACTGCCCTCGTCATGGCCGGTAGTGTGAGAGCCAATATCGCCCTACTCCGCCATGGTGCGGTTTCGCTTCTTAGCGGCACGACGCGGCGTGACGTCCTGGCTCAGCTCCGTCCTCTTCGAGGGCTTGCCGGCTTCCTTCGTCTGCTGTGCGCGGATGTGTCGCCGCACGTCCTCACGAACGTTCTGAATGATCGACTCGCGTGACGACTCGGCCGGATCATCGCAGCGGGCCACGCCGCAGAAAGCCATGAGAAGCGGAAGGACCAGAATTGGCGCGCGGGCAAAACTCATTGTGCTGGTCATCCCGGAGTCTCCGAATTTGTCGCCGGCCTTGCCGCTACTCGCCATCAACACCGGCGCTGCACGCTTGGTTTCACCGGTCCTTGCGTGCAGCTTCTTGGTCGAGGCAACGCCCGCCCCGGTTCAAGAAGCCCTGACAGCACAAGCCTTTGATGTCGTCATTCAGCCCCTCTTGAGGTAGAATCGATCAACCAACCGCCCATGCCTGTTTTTGCCATATTTTTCGATTTCTGAGTTTCCGCTGATGCAGGGTCATTTCAGGATCTGCACTTTCGCAGCCCTACCTCGCGCCTCCAGATTGCAGGGGCTCGCGCGTCGGTTTGTTGTTTTCGGGTTTGTGATGCTGTCGATCCTCGTTTCGCTGCAGGCGCAGGCCGCGGCCGGAGACAGGATCGCGCTCGTCGTCGGCAACAGCGACTACCGTAAAGTCCCAAAACTCATCAATCCCGCCAACGACGCGGCCGACATGGCGACGTCGCTGGGCCGGCTCGGATACTCCGTCAAGCACCTCGCCGACCTCGACTACAACCATTTCCGGCAGGCCCTCATCGAATTCGGCAACGCCGCGAAGACGGCCGACAAGGCAGTGATCTTCTTCGCGGGCCATGGCGTCGAAATGGACGGAAAGAACTGGCTGATTCCGGTCGATGCCGAGATCAAGTCCGAGATCGACGTCTATGCCGAGGCGATCAATCTCGAGACCCTGATCGATATCTCGGTGATGCCGAAGATCATCGGTCTCGTGGTTCTCGATTCCTGTCGCAACGACCCGTTCGAGACGACGAAGATCGCCGCCGCAGGACGCGCGCTGTCGTCGCGGCCTGCGCCATCAAAGGCTGCGGCTGCGCCCGCGTCCGGCACGCCCAGCGCCCCGACGCCGCTCACGGCGGGCGCGCGCGGTCTTGCCCCTGTCGAGGTGAGCGACAACGTGCTCGTTGCCTTCGCCGCCGCCGCCGGCACGACCGCCAGCGACGGCGCCGGACGCAACAGCCCCTACTCCGGCTCGCTGCTGCGCCACGTCGAGACGCCGCAGCTCGAGATCAACTATCTCTTCCGGATCGTGCATGACGAAGTCTGGAAGGAGACCGGAACGCAGGAGCCCGCGATCTACGGCACCCTGCCGAAGGGCGACATCTATCTCGACGGCGATGCGGCCGTCGCAACCAGCGACAGCGGAGCAGATGCCGAGCAGGTCGCCTGGGAGTTCGTTCGCTCGACCAACGAGATCGCGACCTTGCGCCGCTTCGCCCGGCAATTCCCGGCGAGCGCACATACAGGCGAAATCGACCAGCGCATTGCGCAGTTGCAGACCGCGGAAGCAAACGCCTGGACGATCGTCGAGCGACAGAAGTCGCTCGCGGCCTACCGCGCCTATCTCGATCTCTATCCGTTCGGCGAGCATGTCGAGAGCGCCCGTGTCACGCTGGCCTCGCTCGAGAAGTCGGCAAAACCTGGCCAGGCCGGTGGACAGGTCGAGATGCCCGGTCCGCCGCCAGCGAGCTATCAGCTCGCCTCGGCCGAGACGTCCGCCGGCAGTTCGGAGTCGATCGAGAAGGCATGGGACGTGCTGAAGGAATCGCGCGACAAGGGCGTGGTCGGCCGGTTTGCCGAACGCTATCCGAGCTCGCGCCATAACCGCCTGCCGGCGGGCAGCGACCTTGCGCTGCGACCGGTCAATTCCACCGAGCTGATGCTGCGCACCGCGCAGGATAGCGACGTGAATTCCTGCTTCGACGGTGATGCCGGGGCATGCGCCAGATCCATCAAGAAATACCCCGACTACGTCCAGCTTCAATTCCAGCTCTGCCGGGCCAAGGGCAATCCCAAGGGATGCATGATCAACGCGGTGACCGAGGCGCGCAAGCGCGGGCTGCTGGTCTCCGCCTACACCCGCTCGGAAGAAGAGAAGGTTCGCAATCGCGAATACCGGCGCGTCGTCGCCCGCGTGAACCAGAATGTCGGCAACGTGGTCAGCGGTGTCGTCAGCAACGTCGTCGGCAATGTGGTCAGCAATGCCGTTTCGACTGCGGTCAGCCGGGCGGCATCGCAGGCCGCATCAGCCGCAGCCAGCCGAGCCGCGTCATCCGCGGCGTCGAGCGCCGCCAGCCGATCGGCATCGAGCGCCGCATCCAGCGCGGCCAGCAGAGCGGCATCGCAGGCCGCTTCGAATGCCGCGAGCCGCGTCACCATTCCATCCGACATCCGCCTCAAGGAGGACATCGCGGCGCTCGGCCAGACCGCCAGCGGTCTCCACCTCTATCGCTACCGGTACAAGGGCGACGCGACGCATTATGTCGGCGTGATGGCGCAGGAGGTCGCGCGGCAGATTCCCGCGGCGGTGTCATCGGGAGTGGACGGGTTTCTGCGGGTTGACTATGGTCTGCTCGGCCTCGATTTCCTCACCTATCGTGACTGGGTGAGGCGGCAGCTCCATTCAGACATCCACTATTCAGACATCCACTAAGGGACGCGACGTCATCTTGCGCTGGCTGGCACCGTTCATTGCCATCGGGCTCCTGTTTGGCGCGGAAGCAGAAGCCGCAGGCCACCGTGTCGCCCTCGTCATTGGAAATGCGAGCTACGCGAACGCGCCACGGCTCGGCACGCCGGTCAACGACGCCGAGGACATTGCCACAGCTCTCACCGGCCTCGGCTTCGACGTCGATCTGCGCAAGGACGCCACCATCGGCGAGCTGCGCGCGGGGCTCGGCGCCTTCACCGAGAAGTCCGCCGCGGCTGATATCGCGATCTTCTATTTTGCCGGATACAGCGCGGCTGCCGGCGTCGGCGGTTACCTGATCCCTGTCGACGCACGTCTTGCGACACCGGCGTCGGCCAGTGCCGAGACCATTCCCCTGCCCGCGGCGATCGCCGGGGCGGCGCGGGCCCGCAGGCTCGGTCTGGTGATCCTGGATGCCATGAGGGAGAACCCGTTCCCTGCCATGCCGGTCGGTCGCCGCAGCAGCGCCTCCGTCGCCTCGGCAGGAAGCGCACCGATCCGCAACACGCTGGTGTTCTTTCCGGCGGAGCCCGGGCGAACTGCGGAAGACGGCGAAGGCCGCAACAGCCCTTTCGCTGCGGCTCTCTTGAAATATCTCCCGCAGGCCGACCTCGAGATCAACTTCGTGTTTCGCAACGTTCGCGATGACGTCCGGCAGGCCACGCACCGGAAGCAGACGCCGTACATGTATGGCCAGCTCTCCAAGGACAGGATCTATCTCAATCCCGTCAAGCAGGTCGTCCAGGACGATCCCGCCGTCATGCAGCGCTGCGACAACTCCGTTGCCGGGCTCGCGGATTCGAGGGCGATCGGCGCCGATCCGAGCGACACGCGCGACGATGCAAAGGCGGCGGGAGCGGTTGCGGCGTGCACGGACGCGGTCAAGCGATCACCGGGGGCGGACCGGCTGCACTACCAGCTCGGACGCTCGCTGTTCGCCGCGCGCGACTATGCGGGGGCAATGGCGAGCTACAAGGCGGCATCCGAACTCGGCAACGCGCGTGCGCTCTACGAGCTCGGATTGATGTACGAGAGCGGCAACGGCGTGGAGAAGGATCCCGCCCGCGCGCGCTTCTACTACGAGATGGCCGCCGAGAAGAAGATCGCACCAGCGCTCGTCAGCCTCGGCCTGCAGCAGGAGCGCGGAATCGGTGCGGCCAGCGACCCCGCAAAGGCCTATGCGCTCTACCAGCGCGCCGCCGATCTCGGCGATGCGACCGCCCTCAACAGGATGGGTGAGCTTGCCGAGAAAGGACTGGGGACCAAACAGGACCTGAAACTGGCCCGGGCGCTTTACCAGAAGAGCGCGGCCATGGGCGGGCTGGATGCCATGGTCAATCTCGCCCGATGCAATGCCAACGGCATCGGCGGCCGGCAGGACCTTCCCGAGGCCAGGCGGCTGCTGGCCAAGGCGGCGCAGGCCGGCAGCGCGGACGCAAAGCGGATCCTTGCTCATATCGAGGAGTCCAAGCCGAAATAGACGGATTCTGGCCGGGTGGTTTGTTTGCGGCTGAGGGGGACGAGTTGATCCCGATCAGCGGGGCCGCCTCGCTGATCGAAATCAGATCCAAAGCACTCAATTGATGTTGCTCCTAGCGTCCGATAACAGCCCCTAGCGGAAACCCAGGCTTGAACGGGATGGCGAGCTCTCAGGCTCTTCTGCCGGGCCGGTGAGTGCGTGCAACGCCCGTTCTGCCTGCTCCTTCGTCAAATTGGCCGCCACGTCGTGTCCAATCAGCGCCGGACCCCTGCGATCACGATCGTAAACCATCCATCCAATGCCTCCCATCCGAATGAGAAATCTGCTCACTGGCAGCAATCTTTCACTCATCCTCGCCTCCCGAACACTTGCTGTCGATCTGGTGAGTAGGCCGCTCTTTGCGCGACTGCATTCGCCCACCTGAATCCGCCCGGGAAACACCGGCAACTCAGAAAGGGGTTCCTGCCTGGGCCGAGCTTAAGCGAACAGGATTACAATGGTGCAACCGACCAACCCCGCGGCGGTCCGGCCTGCTCCACAGAAGCGCCCGGCCGGGGACCGTAAGGGCCCCTTTTGGCCCGTTCCTGCCGATCGCCATGCTCACAGCCGGCTCGGCGTCTTGGGTTCGAATGGAAGTTGTTGGCGGTCATTCCGGGCGGCGGTCCTGACCGTAGCGGAAACGCCCGGGCAGCGTCGCACCGCGTCAGGCGGCGCGCTGGCTGCGTCGCGAGGAGAGATCGGGGCACAGCACGAGCTTGCCCTCGAGACCGCCAGCCTCGAGGCGACGGTGAGCTTCGGCGACCTCGTCGAAGGAAATCCGCTCGGCGATGCGCGGCCGGATGGCACCTTCTGCCAGAAGCTCGAACAATTCCTCCAGGTCCTCCTTGAACCAGGTGGGATGTCGCGCCCGCATGGCATTTACCGAGTAAAAGCGGGCTCGCTTGCCGTCGGGCAATAATCTCCACAGATAGAGGCGCGCGATCTCCATCACGATCGGGAGCATTCGACGCTTTGCCTGCACGCTCGCCGAGAACCCGATGGCACAGAGCAGGCCACCTGGCTTGAGCGCCGCGAATGAGCGGCGATAGCCGTCTTCGCCAACGCCGTCGACGATGACGTCGAACCCGCCCGGCAGAACCTGCGTGAAGTCCTCATGCTTGTAGTCGATCGGGATTGCTCCCAGGTCTCGGACGAGCGCCATGTGCTCGCCGCGCACCGTGCCCCACAGCTCGAGGCCCGCCAGTCTCCCGAGCACGAGCAGCGCCTGACCGACTGCGCCGGCGGCTCCGTGCACGAGCACACGTTGGCCTCGCTGGACCTGGGCCACACGGTGCAGAAGCTGGTGCGCGGTCGTCCAGCTCAAGATCAGCGTGGCCGCCTCGGCCGCGTCTACGCCCACCGGCACGCGGGCCACGTCGTTCGCCCTAAGCGTGCGATACTCGGCGTTTGACCCGACCACCGTCATGTCGGCCACCCGGTCGCCAATCTGAAAGTCGTGCACGCCTTCGCCGAGCTGATCGATTGCCCCCACCACGTCGTAGCCCATCACGAACGGCGGCCGAAGGCGCATCGTTTGCGGGTATAGATGGCGCCTGATCAAGACCTCGGTGTAGTTGAGGCTCGACGCGAGCACGCGAACGCGCACCTCGCCCCGGCCGGCGGTGGGCAGGCGAGCGTCGACGACCTCCAGTCTCTCGGGATCACCGAAGCGGCTGACTTGAACAACTCGATTGCGCTGCTCCATCATGGGCGATCTCCATGCAAGGTCGTCATTCAGCGCAAGAACGGGCAGACTGCCGCCAAGCTGGAAAAATGAAATTGATTTAAATCAAGCCTGAGGCTGCACCGTTTGGAATTCTGCTCGGGCTAAATGACCAACCGGGTTATTTGGCGCCATCATTTTTCATTGGAGGGGAAAATGCCTGCAGTTGTCATGCAGTTCGTTTCGCATCCAAGGCCCGGCAGCGATCTCGCGACAATCTTACAGCTTGCAAAGGACGGCGCGACACTTTGGAGAAAGCACGGGGCCGATGTCAGCTATTGGTCGGTGATCGGTGGCGAGGTCGGGAACTACGCCTTCGTCGCTCGCTTCGATAGCGTAGAAGCTTATGGGCGCACCTTGGCGGCACTAGGTGCCGATCCGGCTTTCGCAGAATTCCAGGCCAAGCGGCTCAAGGCTGGGCAATCCGATTGGGTACGCTCCAACATGGCCATCCAAGTTGATATTTGACGGAACGCCTTCTCTCTCGCGTGCGAGACCGCCTTCGGGCGGTCTCTTGCTGCGCGGCCGATGTCGCCTGTTGGCCCATAGCTGCGTTGGCGCCCGTTCCTGCGACGCTTGCTATTGACCCGCAGCGGACCCTTTAGACCATCCAGTCCAAGAACGGTTGGCTGTCGTCAGACGAGCCAACTGAGCAAGATTGCT
Organism: Bradyrhizobium sp.; assembly: GCF_035935975.1. GTDB lineage: Bacteria > Pseudomonadota > Alphaproteobacteria > Rhizobiales > Xanthobacteraceae > Bradyrhizobium. The sequence goes on along the minus strand of NZ_DASYWN010000028.1, from coordinate 23,968 downwards.
GGTCGTGCATTCGCGCGCCAAAGGCGGCATCCGTAACGCTACGAGGGCAAGCCGACCGCCTGCTTTCGAAAGCGTCAAGCGTCCGAGTTAACCATCAATTTGATCGAATTTTAATAAGACAACAGGACTGCTTGTTAGTGTGAGGCGGGCAAATCAACGTGGCAGATATCGCCGTTTTCCGGACGTCGGCGGGCCGGGAAGCTGACTTCATGGAGTGCGATCGCAATCGCTGCGGTCCTTCGATGCAAAGTAGCCTTCTCACCCGGAGCATCTCGCCATGATGATCGAACGTCGAGCAATGGAGCGGATACCGATCAACCGGGCCGCGCGGCTGTCATTTGATGGAATTCGTGGGACGCATCCATGCGTGGTGCGCAACATAAACGCCCTCGGGGCCTGTATCTCCGCGCCGTACTACATATTTGCGAATGAGTTTGTGCTGTCGTTCGAGGGACATTCCGGAATCTTCATCTGCCGCGTCGTGTGGAGAAAGGTGACGTTTTGCGGCGTTTGTTTCCTCCTGCGTCGTCGTTCGCCGAAACATGCGAACGATTCCGGCGAAGCCGCAAGCGTGGAGCGACTTGTTCGCCAGATCGTGTGCCGGTAGGAGTGGGCCTTGGCTTGGGGGTGTCAGCGCTTCTCCTTGCGTTCCGACGAAGCGTCGTATGGACCAACCCCTTCGGCTGTTGGCCCTTGGCGAACATGTCTCGGCTGGTCGCTCGACAGCAGCTTTTGACCCGTTTTCTGGAGACGGGGATCACGCACATCGAGATCGTGCTGCGCCTCAGGCGGCAACGCCAAAAGCTGCTTCTCGGGATCAAAAGCGAATGGCTTGTACCCCGTGGGTTCGCCATCAGCGCGCTTAGCGCTAATCAGTCCGCAGATCACCGTCTTGGCCGGCTTTGACTCCAATGAGTATGGCAGACGAAGGATCTAGGAGCTCAGTCCGCCGTGACCGAAAGGCTCGAAGAGCGTACGCAACGCTTCCCCGCATCAGCTTCGCACCAGCTTCCCACCAGAAACTGCCTCAACGGAACGTCGCGCTCGGTGGATTCCGCACGCTGACCGCGACCCCGCGGAACGATATGGCCAATGCAACTGACGCCGCCTTCGCGTGACTGAGAATCGGTCAGCAATTTTGCGCAATCTCCTTCTGGTCAACTCATGAATCGTCACGAGCGCGGGGCTGCGGCCCAACAAATCAAACAGGTCGCAGCTCAGGGTCTGCCGCAACATTTCGAGGCCTTGAAGCAGGGCAAGGCGCTGTTCGATCTCGGCCGCTATGCCGAAGCGCTGGACTATTTCGACCTGTTCGAGAGGCATAATCCCGGCATCGCGCCGCTCTATCAAACGCGCGGCCTCTGTCTGCAGCGCCTGGGCCGGTTCGAGGACGCGCAGGCCGACTTCGAGAGGTCCATCGCGCTGGCGCCCCTCGACGCCGAGACGCACAAGAACCTCGGCACGCTTCATTCGAGATTGGGGCGAATGGAGCAGGCCCTTGCGTGCATCGATCGCGCGCTCGCGCTTCGTCCCAATTTTTCCGCAGCACTGACCGAAAGGGCCCGGGCGTTGTGGAGCATGCAATTACTGGACGAGGCTTTCGCGGCCTTCCAGGCATCGCTGGCGGCCGATCCGCGCAGTGCGCACACGATCTGGAATCTTTCGCTGCTCCAGATGCTGACCGGAGATTTCGAGCGAGGCTGGCTTGGCCGCGAGGCCCGCTGGAGGGCGTCGCTCGGCCTCGTCGATCGCGGCTTTTCGCAAGCCCTCTGGCTGGGCGACCAGCCGATCGAAGGCAAGACCATCCTGCTTCATGCCGACGAGGGATTGGGCGACTCGATCCAGTTCGCGCGCTATGCGACCCTGGTGGCGGCGCTCGGGGCGAAGGTCATCCTGGAGGTGCCGCCGTCGATCCAGCAGCTTCTGGACGGCATCCCCGGGGTCGCAGCATGCGTCGACCGGTCGTCTGCGGCGTCGCCGGCGTTCGACCTGCACTGTCCACTTGGAAGCCTGCCGCTGGCGTTCGGAACGCGCCTCTACACGATCCCGTTCGCGGAACGGTACCTGCCCGAGCCCCCGGCGGCGCGGGTGAAGGCGTGGGAGGACCGGCTTGGCCCTCACGATCGCTTCCGCGTCGGCCTCGTCTGGGCGGGGAATCCGGCTCACAACAACGACCACAACCGATCGATCGCGCTGCAGACGCTTGCGCCGCTGCTCGATTGCGACGTCCAGCTCGTCTCCTTGCAAAAAGACATCCGGGACCAGGACAAGACCTTTCTCGGCGAACACCCCGATATCGTCGACCTCACGGAACAGCTTGATAATTTCAGCGACACGGCGGCACTCGTTGCCTGTCTCGATCTGGTGATCTCGGTCGACACCAGCGTCGCGCATCTCGCCGGCGCGATGGGCGCGCCGGTCTGGACGATGCTGCCCTTCAACCCGGATTGGCGCTGGCTGCTCGGCCGTGACGACAGCCCGTGGTATCAATCGATGAGGCTGTTCAGGCAGCCGAAGCGCGCCGACTGGGCCAGTGTCGTGGAACGCGTCCGCGGCGAGCTCGATGGGCTGGTGTCCGAATGGCGGTCGGGAGCACGGCAACTCCAGAGCAAGGCCCCGGCCACCAGGCCACATGATGCAGTCGTCTCGAACTACCTCGGCCACATGCACTGGCAACACTGGCGCATGGACGAGGCTGTGCTGCACTTCCAGCGGGCGTTACAGCTGTATCCGCAATATGTGGAGGCGGCGAACAGCTGCGGAAAACTGTTGTTCGATCTCGGACGGCATACGCAAGCCCTCGCATGCCTGGACTCAGCCGCGAAACTGAACGCAAATTCCGCAGACCTGCATCAAATTCGCGGCGACTGCCTCCAGGTGCTCAGCCGGTTCGAGGAAGCGGAGGCGGCGTACGAGACGTCCATCGCGCTCGACTCCGGCCTGGCGGACACGCACAACAAGCTTGGCGCGCTTCACGCAAAACTCGGCCGATTGGACCTGGCATTGGTGTGTTTCGATCGCGCGCTCGAACTTCAACCGGCTTTTTCGGCGGCGCTTTCCAACAAGGCATTGATCCTGCTGAATCTGCAATTGGTGGATGAAGCTTTCGCGACCTATCGCAGAGCGCTGACGATCGACCCGGACAATGCGGTGGCGACCTACAACCTGGCGACACTTCAGCTGCTGACCGGCGACTTCGAGCAAGGCTGGCTTGGGCGCGAGGCACGCTGGAAATTTCCCACCGGCTTCCTCAATCGGGGCTTTTCCCAGTCTCTCTGGCTTGGTGACCAGCCGATCGAAGGCAAGACCGTATTGCTTCATGCCGACGAGGGATTCGGTGACGCAATTCAGTTTGCGCGCTATGCCACCATGGTGGCTGCGCTCGGAGCGCGCGTCATCCTCGAGGTCCAGCCTCAGATCCGGCCGCTGCTGGCCGGGGTGCCCGGCGTTACAATTTGTGTCGACCGCCCCTCTGCTGCGTCGCTGCCGTTCGACCTTCACTGTCCTCTTGGAACGCTACCGCTCGCATTCAAGACACGGCTCGATACGATCCCGAGCCCGGAGCCGTACCTTCCTGCGCCTCCAATGGCGCGCGTGAAAGCGTGGCAAGACCGGCTTGGCGCCCACGATCGCTTCCGCGTCGGCCTCGTCTGGTCGGGCAATCCACATCACAAGAGTGATCTCGATCGATCGATCGCCCTGCAGACGCTCGTTCCCCTGCTGGATTGCGATGCTCAGTTCGTCAGCTTGCAGAAGGGCGCCCGGGATTGGGACCGCGCCTTCCTCGGCGAACGTCCTGATATCGTCGACCTCACGGATCAGCTCGGGGATTTCAGCGACACGGCGGCGCTGATTTCCTGTCTCGATCTGGTGATCTCGGTCGACACCAGCGTCGCACATCTCGCCGGCGCCCTCGGCGCTCCGGTCTGGACCATGCTGCCCCTCAACCCGGATTGGCGCTGGCTGCTCGATCGCGACGACACCCCATGGTATCGGTCGATGAAGCTGTTCAGGCAGCCAAAGCGGGGCGACTGGGCCAGCGTCGTGGACAACATTCGCCGCGAGCTGGAGGGCCTGGCTTCCGCAAGGCGTCACCGCAACGGGGCGAACGGCTAAAGCCTTCCAAGCAATGCTATCAGGAGCGGCATAAACAGCACCGCCTACCGCTCCTTCCTCACTTTGCCGGCTCCGGCCGGGCCCGACCCGGAAATGGGTTGCGATTCATCGCTTTGGCGCCCAATCTTGAGAACCCGGTGGAATTTCCCCGGGTAACCAGCCTGCCCGCATGCGAACGAGATCTGCATAAAGGTCCAAGGTCGCCGGCATACCTTGGACAGGGGCCAGAACGGTCCAAAACTGAGTGTCAGGTAAGGGATTGATATTCGGCCATTAAATGGCGCGAGAGACGGGGCTCGAACCCGCGACCTCCGGCGTGACAGGCCGGCGCTCTAACCAACTGAGCTACTCCCGCGTGACGCGTATGTGTCCGCGCGGAACGAGGGGGGAATTAAAGGCCGGACCATGCGAAGTCAAGGACGTTGGTACCTAAAGCCGGAATACTCCCGTCCCACCCCGATCGCGTGCGTGGATAACCTCCTCCACGCCCCGCGACGTAGTCAGTTCGGTCCCGAATCGTCTACGCCTTCCGTCACTTGCGCGGTTCCCGGCTCTCGTCCGTGACCGTCAGGAATCGAGGAGGCCAGACATGGCTAAGAAGGATTTGGCTAAGAAGGATTCGGCGAAGAAGGCAGCCGCTCCCGCCACCGTCACGCTCAAGCACCTCGCCGCCGACATCGCGGAGAGCCAGGACCTGTCGAAAAAGCACGCCGAGGCGGTCCTGACCGACATGGTCGACCTGATCACCAAGCACCTGAAGAAGGGCGACCGCGTCCGTATCGTGGGCCTCGGCATCCTCCAGGTCCGCAAGCGCGCCGCCCGCACCGGCCGCAATCCCGCCACCGGCGAGGCGATTCACATCAAGGCCAGCAAGAAGGTGGCGTTCCGCCCGGTCAAGGAGCTGAAAGAGGCGATCTAGCGGCTTACGGATCGTTAAGCCTGATCCAGCGTCCTTCCGGCCGCATCAAGGCCCGCTTTTCTGATATACCGCTGGCATCCCCCGAGAGTTGCTTCTCCAAAGACGCGGCGGTTTGACCAGAAATGTCCTCCCTCTCCTTTTCGCACACCGTGACCGAGCGCTTCCTGCGCTACGTCACCATCGACACTCAGTCGGATCCCAACTCACCGGCCTCTCCCTCGACCGAGAAGCAGAAGGATCTCGGCCGCGTGCTCGTCACCGAGCTCAAGGCCATGGGCGTCGCGGACGCCCATCTCGACGATTACGGCTATGTCTATGCGACGATCCCGGCCAACACGACCAAGAAGGTGCCGGTGATCTGCTTCTGCTCGCACATGGACACCTCGCCCGACGTCACCGGCAAGGACGTCAAGCCGCAGATCGTGAAGAACTATCGCGGCGGTGACATCACGTTGCCCGGCGATACCAGCCAGATCATCCGCTTCGCCGAGCATCCCGCGCTGAAGAACCAGATCGGCAACGACATCATCACCACCGACGGCACCACGCTTCTCGGCGCCGACAACAAGGCCGGCGTCGCCGAGATCATGGATGCCGCGCATTTCTTCATCAACAATCCCGACGTGAAGCACGGCACCATCAGGATCCTGTTCACGCCGGACGAGGAGATCGGCCGCGGCGTCGACAATGTCGACATCAAGAAGCTTGGCGCCGATTTCGGCTACACCATGGACGGCGAGAGCGCGGGCAGCGTCGAGGACGAGACCTTCTCGGCGGACGGCGCCACCATCACCATCACCGGCGTCAGCGCCCATCCCGGCTATGCCAAGGGCAAGATGGAGCACGCGATCAAGATCGCGGCCGCGATCGTCGAGCGCCTGCCGAAGGAGGGCTGCTCGCCCGAGACCACCTCGGGCAAGCAGGGCTTTCTGCACCCGGTCGGCATCGAGGGCGCACTGGAGCAGGCAACGCTCGCCTTCATCGTGCGCGACTTCACCGAGGAAGGGCTGAAGGAGAAAGAGGACCTGCTCGAGGGCATCGTCAAGGACGTGATGAAGGACTATCCGCGCTCGACCTACAAGTTCGAGGTGCGCGAGCAGTACCGCAACATGAAGCAGGTGATCGACCGTCACCCGCATATCCTCGAATACGCCATCGAGGCAATCCGCCGCGCCGGGCTGCGCCCGATGCGCACCGCCATCCGCGGCGGCACCGACGGCTCGCGGCTGTCCTTCATGGGCCTGCCCTGCCCCAACATCTTCGCCGGCGAGCACGCCTTCCACTCGCGGCTCGAATGGGTCAGCCGGCAGGACATGGAAAAGGCGGTGCAGACCATCGTGCATCTGGCGATGATCTGGGAGGAGAAGGCGTAGCGCTTCTCTCGCGTCGATGCGAAATGGCCAAGCTGCGCCCGGCCAACGCCGCGGGACGCTAATGAGGGGACTTCCGAACGTTCCTAATTTTGCATCACCTGCGGAACGAACCCGCAGGACGCGAATTGTCTGCTCAAGTCCCAAGGATGAAGATTGTGAGCACAAAAGGCCTCAGCCGGTCAGCCCCCGGCTGGGGCCTTTCCGTATTTCACCCGTGCGACATCGAGTTCCCCACACGTAACATTATTGCGGGTCGACACTGTTCCGGCCGCCGTGGTACCGGAGGCGGATCAGAAAGCCTCAAGTGACCTCGTGACGTCGATTCGCAGCCTCCACAACATTCGTTCCCTGCGCAACTGGCGCGGGCTCGTGGCTGTGCTGGTGGCAACGATGTACCTGCTGTCGGGCGTGCTCCACGGCGCGCATGACATCGACGTCACCAGCCCCTCCGGCGGCTCGGAGATCGCCTCGATCCTCGACGAGGGTTCCGCAGGCCATGGCGATCACAAGGCAATCGGCGGCCATCATTGCCATGGCTGTTTCTCGATCGCCGTCATCCAGCCGTTGCAATCCGAAGCTGCGGCCGACATCGTCGCCGCACCGGTCGCGCAGCGCGAGCCCGCGCTGATCGGCATTGCGCCGGATACGGACTCCCCGCCCCCCAAGCACCTGACCTGAACTGATCTGCCGGGCGCCCTGCGCGCTCACGATGCTATTGTTCACAGGTCACCTTCATGTCTTGCAGACGGACTGCCGCGCGCTTCGCGTGCGCGATGGCGATTGTCGTCAGCCCCTCGCTGACGCAGCACGCACACGCCCAGACCCTGACCATGCGCGCCGCGCTGTCGCGCGCGCTGGCGGCGAGCCCGCGCCTGACGGCGGCGGAGCGCGATGTCGGCATCGCGACCGGCCAGCGCATCCAGGCGGGTGCCCTGCTCAATCCGGAACTGTCTTATGAGCAGGATAATTCGTTCGGATCCGGCACCTATCGCGGCACGAAGTCAGCCGAAACCACGCTCCAGATCAGCCAGGCCTTCGAGCTGTTCGGCAAGCGCGAGGCGCGGATCGCCGCGGGCGCGGCCGGCATCGAGGTCGCCGCGATCCAGCGCAAGGCGATCAGGCTGGAAGTGCTGTCGGAGACCGCGATCGCCTTCCTCAGCGTGCTCGGCGCGCAGCGGCGCATCCAGATCCTCGACGAGCAGATCGCCGCGATCGACCGCCTGACGCCGCTGCTGCGCCGCCGCGTCGAGGCCGGCGCCTCCTCGCCGGCCGAAACCGGCCGCGCCGAGGTCGCCTCCGCGCTGGTGAAGGCGGACCGCGAGCGCTTCAAGGCGACGCTGGCCAGCGCCCGGCGCGAGCTTGCGGTGCTGATGGGCGATTCCGCGGCAAAGTTCGGCGACGTCTCCGGCCGGCTCGACAGCATGGTCAAGCCGCCGACCTTTCAGTCGGTGGTCGCCGCCATCGATGCCAATCCGCAGCTGGTGCGCTGGACCGCGGTCTATGCCCAGCGCAACGCCGAGCTGCTGATGGCGCGGCTGCGGCCCTATCCCGACGTGCGGATCGCCGCCGGCTGGCGTCATTTCAATGAGACCAATGACGACGCGGTGCGCCTCTCCGTCTCGGTGCCGATCCCCGTGTTCGACCAGAACCAGGGCAACATCCTCTCGGCGCAGGAAAGCCTCGCCAAGACCAAGGCCGAGCGCGAGGCCAACCGCAACACGCTGATCGTGGTCGCCGGCCGCGCCTACGACTCGGTGCAAGGTTCGCTGCGCGAGCTCGCGGTGCTGCGCGAGACCGCGATCCCCAAGGCGACGGAAGCTTCAGAAGCGATCTCGCAGGGCTACGGCCAGGGCCGCTTCTCCCTGCTCGAAGTGCTCGACGCCCAGGCGAGCGTGACCCAGGCGCGGCTGCGCGAGCAGGAGGCGCTGCAGAACTTCCACGTCGGCGTTGCCACCATCGAAGGCCTCGTCGGCAATCCCTTCGCGCTGGCCCGGGAGAGCGCACGATGAAAACGTCCTCCACCATTCTCGTTGCCATCATCGCCGCCGCGCTCGGCGCTTACGGCTATTCCCAGCTCGCACCGGTCAAGGTCGCACCGGCCGAGCATGCCGCGGAGAAGAAGCCCGAAAAGCCGAACGACCATGTCGAACAGGACGAGCACGGCGCCGATCGCATCCGCATCTCCGACGTCAAGCTCGCCGCCGCCGGCGTGACGCTGGCGGAGGCCGCGAGCGCGACGTTGACCGATACGCTCGCCTTCAACGGCATTTTGCGCGCCAACCAGGAAGCCGTGGTGCAGGTGACGCCCCGCTTTCCGGGGCTCGCCAAATCGATCCAGAAGCGCATCGGCGACAAGGTCGGCAAGGACGACCTGCTCGCCACCATCGAGAGCAACCAGAGCCTCACGGTCTACGAGCTCAAGGCGCCGATCGCCGGCACCATCATCGAGCGCCAGATCTCGCTCGGCGAATACGCCTCCGAGCAGAAGCCCGCCTTCGTCGTCGCCGACCTCTCGACCATCTGGGTCGACCTGTCGATCTACCGGCAGGACCTCCGGCGCGTGCGCCTGAACGACGAGGTGCTGATCGACCCCGACGACGGCCGCGGCGAGATCAAGGGCACGATCTCCTACATGGCGCCGATCGGCTCGAGCGAGACCCAGACCGCGCTCGCCCGCGTGGTGCTGCCCAATCCCGACGGCCGGCTTCGTCCCGGCCTGTTCGTCACGGCCCGGCTGATCCTCGCCGCGCGCAACGTCGCGGTCGCGGTGCGGCGAAGCGCGATCCAGACGCTGGAGAACAGGACCATCGTGTTCGTCCGCGAGGACGGCGACAAGATCGAGGCGCGTCCGGTCGAGCTCGGCGATTCCGATCCACGCCACGTCGAGATCAAGGCCGGCCTTTCGGCCGGCGAGCATTACGTCGCGGAGAACAGCTTTGTCGTGAAGGCAGAGATGGGCAAGGGCGAGGCCGAGCATGATTGAGCGCCTCATCGCCGTCTCGCTGCAGCAGCGCTGGCTGGTCCTCCTGCTCGGGCTCGTCGCCGTTGCATTCGGAGTCTGGAATTTCCAGCGGCTTCCGATCGACGCAGTGCCTGACATCACCAACGTCCAGGTCCAGATCAACACCCGCGCGCCCGGCTATTCGCCGCTCGAAACCGAGCAGCGCATCACCTTCCCCGTCGAGACCGCGATGGGGGGCCTCCCCAAGCTCGACTACACCCGCTCACTGTCGCGCTACGGCCTCAGCCAGGTGACGGTCGTCTTCAAGGACGGCACCGACATCTATTTTGCCCGCCAGCTCGTGGGCGAACGCATCCAGCAGGTGAAGGACCAGCTTCCGGCCGGCGTCGAGGTCGCGATGGGGCCGGTCTCGACCGGCCTCGGCGAGATCTTCATGTACACCGTCGAGGCCAGGGCCGGGGCGAAGACGCAAGGCGGCCACGACTATTCGCTGACGGATTTGCGCACCGTGCAGGACTGGATCATCCGGCCGCAGCTTCGCAACGTACCTGGAGTCATCGAGGTCAACACCATCGGCGGCTTCGAGCGGCAATTCCACGTGCTGCCGGACCCGGGCAAGCTGATGGCTTACCGGCTCGGCTTTCGTGACGTCATGACGGCACTCGCCGCCAACAACGCCAATGTCGGCGCCGGCTATATCGAGCGCAACGGTGAGCAATATCTGGTTCGCTCGCCGGGCCAGGTCGGCAATATCAGCGAGATCCAGGACATCGTGATCGGCTCGCGCGGCGGTAATCCGGTCAGGATCAGGGACGTCGCAACGGTCACCGAAGGCCGCGACCTGCGTACAGGCGCGGCAACACGGGACGGCGAGGAAACGGTGCTCGGCACCGCCATGCTGCTGATCGGCGAGAACAGCCGGGCGGTGGCACGCCGCGTCGCAGCCCGTCTCGACGAGATCGCCAAATCGCTGCCCGACGGCGTCGTGACGCGCACCGTCTACGACCGCACCCACCTGGTCGAGGCCACCATCCGCACGGTCGAGAACAACCTGCTGGAAGGCGCGGCACTGGTCGTGGCCGTGCTGTTCCTGATCCTCGGAAATATTCGCGCCGCCCTCGTCACCGCCTGCGTCATTCCGCTGTCGATGGCCATGACGATCACCGGCATGGTCGAGACCAAGGTCAGCGCCAATCTGATGAGCCTCGGCGCGATCGACTTCGGCATCATCGTCGACGGTGCCGTGATCATCGTCGAGAACTGCCTGCGCATGCTGGCCGAGGCCCAGCGCGAGAAAGGCAGGCTGCTCACCACGTCCGAACGGCTGCGCACGATCCTGCACGGCTCGAGCGAGGTCATCAAGCCGAGCCTGTTCGGAACGCTGATCATCGCGGTGGTCTATCTTCCCGTGCTGACGCTGACCGGCGTCGAGGGCAAGATGTTTACGCCGATGGCGCTGACCGTGCTGATGGCGCTGGGCGCCGCCGCCCTGTTCTCGATCACCTTCGTGCCGGCGGCCGTCGCCATCTTCGTCACCGGCAAGGTCTCCGAGCACGAGAACCTGTTCATGCGGGGGGCGAAGCGCGCTTATCTGCCTCTGCTCCGCCTTGCGATCGACAACCGGGGCGCGGTCGCCATCATGGCCGCAATCATCGTCATTGTGAGCGGCATCGCCGCCTCGCGCATGGGTGGCGAGTTCATCCCCAGCCTGGACGAAGGCGATGTCGCGCTGGCCTCGATCCGGATTCCCGGCACCAGCCTGACCCAGTCGCTCGACCTTCAGAAGGCGCTGGAAAAGCGCATCATGCAGGTTCCGGAAGTGAAGGAGTTCTTCACCCGCATCGGCACAGCGGAGGTCGCGACCGATCCAATGTCGCCGGCGCAGACCGACGGCTACATCATGCTCAAGCCCCGCGCCGAGTGGCCCGACCCGGACAAGCCGAAATCGGAGGTGATCGAGGCGATCGACAAGGCCGCCGACGACATTCCCGGCAGCGCCTATGAAATCTCCCAGCCGGTCCAGCTGCGCGTCAACGAACTGATCTCCGGCGTGCGCAGCGACGTCGGCATCAAGATCTTCGGCGACGATCTCGACATCCTGCAAGGCGCGGCCAAGCAGGTCGAGGCCGCGATCCGCGGCATCCGCGGCGCCAGCGACGTCAAGATCGAGCAGGTCTCGGGCCTGCCGATCCTGACCGTCCGCCTCGACCGCCAGGCACTCGCCCGCTACGGCCTCAGCGTCAGTGAGGTGCAGGGTATCGTCGAGATGGCGATCGGCGGTAAATCGGCCGGGAAACTGTTCGAGGGCGACCGCCGTTTCGAGATCGTGGTGCGCCTGCCGGAGCATCTGCGCGGCAATCTCGATGCCATCAAGGCCATCCCGATCCCGCTGCCGCCGAGCGACGAAGCCACATCCGGCGCGGCGATCCGGACGGCCCTTTCCGGCTCTCCCCTCGCCCAGATGCGCTATGTGCCGTTGTCGTCGGTCGCCACCGTCGATGCGACGCCCGGCCCCAACCAGATCAGCCGCGAGAACGGCAAACGGCGCATCGTCGTCACCGCCAACGTCCGCGCACGCGATCTCGGCTCCTTCGTCGCCGAGGCCGAAGCGGCGGTCGCCGAGAAGGTCAAGCTGCCGCCGGGCTACTGGATCGGCTGGGGCGGACAGTTCGAGCAGCTGGTGTCCGCCACCAAGCGGCTGACGATCGTGGTGCCGGTGGCGCTGCTGCTGGTGTTCCTGCTGCTGTTCATGGGCATGGGATCGGCGGCGGACGCGGCGCTGGTCTTCTCCGGCGTGCCGCTGGCGCTGACCGGCGGCGTCGCGGCGCTGCTGCTGCGCGGCATTCCGCTGTCGATCAGCGCCGGGGTCGGCTTCATCGCGCTGTCCGGCGTCGCTGTGCTCAACGGCCTCGTCATCATCGCCTTCATCGAGCGGCTGCGCAGCGAGGGGCGATCCGTTGCCGACGCCGTGCGCGAGGGCGCACTGACGCGGCTGCGTCCGGTGCTGATGACGGCGCTGGTCGCCTCGCTCGGCTTCGTGCCGATGGCGCTCGCCACCGGCGCCGGCGCCGAGGTGCAGCGGCCGCTCGCGACCGTGGTGATCGGCGGCATCATCTCCTCGACCATCCTGACGCTGCTGGTGCTGCCCGCGCTCTACGTGCTGTTCCGCCGTGACGTGGCACACGAAACGCCTACAATGGCGCCTGATTTGGCGGCTTCCGGGGAGCGCTAGGTTTTGGGCAACCACGACCATCACGGTCATCATCACCATGATCATGCCGGCCACGGGCATGATCATGGTGCCGGACACGTCCACGCGCCCGCCAATTTCGGCAAGGCGTTCGCGATCGGCATTACCCTCAACACCGCGCTGGTCGTGGCCGAGGCGATCTACGGCTATATCGGCAACTCCACCGCCCTGCTCGCGGACGCCGGCCATAATCTGTCCGACGTGCTCGGCCTCGTCGTCGCCTGGGGCGCATCGATCGCGGCGCGGCGCGCGCCGAGCGGCCGCTTCACCTATGGCCTGCGCGCCTCCACCATCCTGGCGGCGCTGGCGAACGCGGTCTTCCTGCTGGTCGCAACCGGCGCGATCGGCTGGGAAGCGATCTTGCGCCTGCGCGAGCCGGAGCCGGTCGCAGGCGTCACCGTGATGGTGGTGGCCGGCATCGGCATCCTCATCAACGGTTTCACCGCCATGCTGTTCGCGAGCGGACGCAAGGACGACATCAACATCGAAGGCGCGTACCTGCACATGGCCGCCGATGCCGCGGTCTCGCTCGGCGTCGTGATCTCGGCGGCGCTGATCATCTGGACCGGCTGGCTCTGGCTCGATCCCGTCACGAGCCTCGTGATCTGCGCCGTCATCCTCTGGAGCACCACCAGCCTGCTGCGCGGCTCCATCGACATGTCGATGGCCGCCGCCCCCAAGGGGACGGACCTTGCCGCAATCAGGGCGTTCCTGCTGGCGCGGCCGGGCGTGTCAGGGATCCACGATCTCCACGTCTGGCCGATCTCGACCACCGAGACGGCCCTGACCTGCCACCTTGTCATGCCCGCCGGCACTGCCGACGCATTCCTGATGGAAACGGCGCAGCTCCTGAAGACGACCTACCGCATCGGCCACACCACCCTCCAGGTCGAGACCCATCCGGACAATGGCTGCACTCTGGCGCCGGATGATGTGGTGTGAGGGGCAGTCTGCCTCTACGTCGTCATTGCGAGCCACCGGGTCCGCGCGCAGCGCGGCCCGATGACAGGCTCCGCGAAGCAATCCAGAATCCCTCAACGGAAAGACTCTGGATTGCTTCGTCGCTTCGCTCCTCGCAATGACGGTGGGATAGAGCGCAGCCTACCCCACCTTCGCCGTCACGATCCAGATCGCGCCCTGCAGCGCCACGCTCTGCCCCTTCAGGAACGGCGCGAGCGTCTCGCGGATCGAGGCTTTTGCGGCGGCGTACGTCTCCGGCGGATGGCCCTGCAGCGCGCGGCTGGCGGGGCCGATCTGGAGCGAGCCGTCGACGGCAGCATCGAGGCCGCCGCCGATGGCGATGTCCATCGGCAGATTATGCGGCTCCATCGCAACGTCCGCGAAGCCCGCACCTTTCAGGATGCGCATCACGCGCTCTTCCGAGGCGAAGGCGAACGGGCCCGGCTCCTCCGCCCCGACCGGCGGCATCTTCGGCACGTGCTTGTAGACCGCCATCAGCGGCGCCATCATCCACGGGTTTTCCTTCGGCTCGCGCCAGCAGGCGAAGGCGAGCCGCCCCGTCGGCTTCAGCGCGCGGCGGAGATTGGTGAAGGAGGCGATGGGGTCGGCAAAGAACATCACGCCGAAACGCGACGCCAGCAGATCGAAGCTGGCCGGCTCGAACGGATGCACCGTCGCATCCGCCAGCACGAAATCGAGCGGCAACCCCTTGGGCGCGAATGCGCGCGCCTGCGACAGCATCGGCTCGGAGACGTCGAGGCCGAGCGCAAAACCATTCGGCGCGACCGCCTTCGCGAACGCAAACGTCGTCGCCCCAGAACCACAGCCGACATCGACGACGCGCTCGCCCGGCTTCGGCCTGGCGCGGTCGATCAGCACGTCGGCAATGGGTCCGAGCAGGCTCTCCTGCGCCGAATGGCGATCGGCCCAGCGCTGGCCGCTCGGGCCGTTCCAATAGGCGATCTGGTCGGCGTTTTGCTCGTGTCCGGTGGGCTGTTGCATAGAGGCCTCTGTCGCTCGATATCGCCCGCCTTCGCCTATCGGCTTCGGCGCGGCAGCCTTCGCTCGCGTCGCGCCAATGACGTGTGAGGCTGGCTCGCCGAGCCGAAGCTCGCGAAGCGAGCAAAGGCTGGTGGGCGGTCACGGATTCGAACCGCGGACCCTCTCGGTGTAAACGAGATGCTCTAACCAGCTGAGCTAACCGCCCCTCGCCGCTTCTTTATCCCTACCCGCCCCATAGGGGCAAGTCCGGAACATCAATCCCCCGGCCTGCCCGGCAGCAGCGGCACCGCATCGATCCACACCGCCGCCGACTGGCACCAGATCTGCCTGACGGGGCGCAGGGCGTCGCGCTGGCGGATCGCGCCCCAGCGGATGCCCCAATCGTCGGCCTGGTCGCCCTCGCCGCTGGTGAACAGCGGGGAACCGCAATCGGGACAGAAGTGCTGGAAGCGCATCCGGCCGTTGTCGCCGCGCTTGCCGTAGACCTTGGGCGTACCGCCAGTGAGCTTGACGTCCGCGGCGCGGCAGATCGCCGTCACCCGGAACGGCGATCCCGTCAGCGCCTGGCAGTCCCGGCAATGGCACACCGACACCGCCTCGGGATCGACCTCGGCCTCGAAGGTGATCTGCCCGCAATGGCATTGCCCGTCGATCTGCATCGCCCGCGTCCCCTGCCCCCGAAACAAAAACGGCGCCCGAAGGCGCCGTTTTATCATCTTTTCGAATTGCGATCTCAGTGAGCGGTCAGGCCGCCGGCGGCTTCGTCACCATCCGGCTTCACCGTCACCTTGGTGTCCTCTTCCCAGACGATCGGCACGGGCTTCTTGACCAGTGCCTTGGCGACGACGTCGTCGAGGCGGGAGACCGGAATGATCTCCATGCCGCCCTTGATCGCATCGGAAATCTCCGTGAGATCCTTGGCGTTGTCCTCGGGGATCAGCACCGTCTTGATGCCGCCGCGGGCAGCCGCCAGCAGCTTCTCCTTCAGACCACCGATCGGCAGCACGCGGCCGCGCAGCGTGATCTCGCCGGTCATCGCGACATCGTGGCGGACCGGGATGCCGGTCATGACCGAGATGATCGCGGTGGCCATCGCGACGCCCGCCGACGGACCATCCTTCGGCGTCGCGCCTTCCGGCACGTGCACGTGGATGTCGCGACGGTCGAACATCGGCGGCTCGATGCCGTAGTTGATCGCCCGCGAGCGGACGTAGGACGCCGCCGCCGAGATCGACTCCTTCATCACGTCGCGCAGATTGCCCGTGACGGTCATCTTGCCCTTGCCGGGCATCATGACGCCTTCGATGGTCAGCAGCTCGCCGCCGACATCGGTCCAGGCAAGGCCGGTGACGATGCCGACCTGCGGCTCGCTCTCGATCTCGCCGAAGCGGTACTTCGGCACGCCGAGCAGCTCTTCCAGAGTCTTCTCGGTGACCTTGACCGACTTCTTCTTGGAGATCATCAGCTCCTTCACCGCCTTGCGGGCGAGTGTGGAGAGCTCACGCTCCAGATTACGCACGCCCGCTTCGCGGGTGTAGCGGCGGATCAGAAGCAGCAGCGCGTCGTCGTCGATCGAGAACTCCTTGGAGTCCAGGCCGTGCTTGGACACCGCGTTCGGGATCAGATGCTTGCGCGCGATCTCGACCTTCTCGTTCTCGGTGTAGCCCGCGATCCGGATGATCTCCATGCGGTCCATCAGGGGACCTGGAATATTCAGCGTATTCGCGGTCGTGATGAACATCACGTTGGACAGATCGTAGTCGACCTCGAGATAGTGGTCGTTGAAGGTCCCGTTCTGCTCGGGGTCGAGGACCTCGAGCAAGGCCGAGGACGGATCGCCGCGGAAGTCGGCGCCCATCTTGTCGATCTCGTCCAGCAGGAACAGCGGATTGGACGACTTCGCCTTCCGCATCGACTGGATGATCTTGCCGGGCATCGAGCCGATATAGGTGCGGCGGTGACCGCGGATCTCGGCCTCGTCGCGCACGCCGCCGAGCGACACGCGCACGAACTCGCGCCCCGTCGCCTTCGCGATCGATTTGCCGAGCGAGGTCTTGCCGACGCCGGGAGGACCGACGAGGCACAGGATCGGGCCCGTCAGCTTGTTGGCGCGCGACTGCACCGCGAGGTACTCGACGATGCGTTCCTTGACCTTCTCGAGCCCGTAGTGATCGGAGTCCAGAACGGCCTGCGCCGATTCCAGATCCTTCTTCACCTTGGACTTCTTGTTCCACGGGATCGACAGCAGCCAATCCAGATAGTTGCGCACGACGGTCGCTTCCGCGGACATCGGCGACATCTGGCGCAGCTTCTTCAATTCATGCTGCGCCTTCTCGCGCGCTTCCTTGGAGAGCTTGGTCTTGGAGATCTTCTCTTCGAGATCGGCGAGCTCGTCGCGACCGTCGTCGTCGCCGAGTTCCTTCTGGATCGCCTTCATCTGCTCGTTGAGATAATACTCGCGCTGGGTCTTCTCCATCTGGCGCTTGACGCGCGAGCGGATGCGCTTCTCGACCTGCAGCACCGAGATCTCGCTCTCCATCAGGCCCAGCACCTTCTCCAGGCGCGTGGTGACGGACAGCGTCTCCAGGATGCCCTGGCGATCGGCGATCTTGACCGCGAGATGCGAGGCAACGGTGTCGGCGAGCTTGGCGAAATCGGTGATCGCCTGTACGACGCCGACGACCTCGGCCGAGATCTTCTTGTTGAGCTTCACATAGCTCTCGAAGTCGGACACGACCGAGCGCGCCAGAGCCTCGGCCTCGACCGACTTCGC
Source organism: Bradyrhizobium sp. (assembly GCF_035935975.1). GTDB lineage: Bacteria > Pseudomonadota > Alphaproteobacteria > Rhizobiales > Xanthobacteraceae > Bradyrhizobium. Next base: position 6,613 of record NZ_DASYWN010000028.1, on the reverse strand, counting down.
ATCGGTGTCGGCGAGCGCAACGGCGGTCGCTTCGTAATAGTCAGCGCGATCGGTGTACTTCTGCACGCGCGCGCGCTCGAGCCCTTCGACCAGCACCTTCACGGTGCCGTCGGGAAGCTTCAAGAGCTGCAGCACGCTGGCAAGCGTACCGGTCTCGTAAATCGCATCGGGCGCCGGATCATCGTCGGACGCGTTCTTCTGCGTCGCGAGCATGATCAGCGCGTCGTTCTTCATCACCTCTTCGAGCGCGCGGATCGACTTCTCGCGACCGACGAAGAGCGGAACGATCATGTGCGGGAAGACGACGATGTCGCGCAGCGGCAGCACGGGATAGGCGTGCGTTTCGCCATGAACGATGGTTGGCCGGGGTTTTGGATTAGTCATGGCCTTTTCCTTTTGCTTTGCCCCCTTGCACGCAGCCCGCCGTCTTCATGCGCAACCGCCACAAGGTGCCGAGGTGATCCGAACAAACCGGTCTACCATTCGTAGGTTGGACCGGGCTTGCCGGATCGGAACAGAGGCGAATCTTGAACAGAATTCTCGCTCGCCGTCGACATTAGGTGGCTATCGACCGGGGGGGTGTCAAGTCATTGAAAGACGCGCGCCATCAGGCGCTTACGCACGCAAATAAGCGACGCAACATCGGCTGCGGAAGATCATTCCGCAGCCGCCACGATGAAAGACGGTTGGAGCGTTGCAGCGCCGCAAATCAGGCGCTGGCATTCTCGACGGCGCGATCGGTCCGATCGGCGTAGATGTAGAGCGGACGGGCCGTGCCTTCCACGACTTCGCGCGAAATCACGACTTCTTCCACACCTTCCAGGCCCGGCAGGTCGAACATGGTCTCGAGCAGGATCGCCTCGAGGATCGAACGCAGGCCACGCGCGCCGGTCTTGCGCTCGATCGCCTTGCGGGCGACCGCGCCAAGCGCCTCGTCGGCGAAGGTCAGCTCGATGTTCTCCATCTCGAACAGCCGCTGGTACTGTTTCACCAGCGCGTTCTTCGGCTCGGTCAGGATCTTCTTCAGCGAGGTCTCGTCCAGATCCTCCAGCGTCGCCACGACGGGCAGACGGCCGACGAATTCGGGGATGAGGCCGTACTTCAGCAGGTCCTCAGGCTCGACGTGACGGAAGATCTCACCGGTACGACGATCCTCCGGCGCCATCACCTGGGCCGCGAAACCGATCGAGGTCGACCGCCCGCGCGCCGAGATGATTTTCTCGAGGCCGGCGAACGCACCGCCGCAGATGAACAGGATGTTGGTGGTATCCACCTGCAGGAACTCCTGCTGGGGATGCTTGCGGCCGCCCTGCGGCGGGACCGAAGCCACCGTGCCTTCCATGATCTTCAGCAGCGCCTGCTGCACGCCCTCACCCGACACGTCGCGCGTGATCGAGGGATTGTCGGACTTGCGGCTGATCTTGTCGATTTCGTCGATGTATACGATGCCGCGCTGGGCGCGCTCGACATTGTAGTCGGCAGCCTGCAGCAGCTTCAGGATGATGTTCTCGACGTCCTCACCGACATAGCCGGCTTCGGTCAGCGTCGTCGCGTCGGCCATCGTGAAGGGCACGTCCAGGATGCGGGCGAGCGTCTGCGCAAGCAGCGTCTTGCCCGAACCGGTCGGACCGATCAGCAGGATGTTCGACTTCGCGAGCTCGACGTCGTTGTGCTTGGTCTGATGGTTGAGGCGCTTGTAGTGGTTGTGCACCGCGACCGACAGGACCTTCTTCGCATGGCTCTGGCCGATGACGTAATCGTCCAGCACCTTGCAGATTTCCTTCGGCGTCGGAATCCCGTCGCGCGACTTGACCAGCGAGGATTTGTTCTCCTCGCGGATGATGTCCATGCAGAGCTCGACGCACTCGTCGCAAATGAAGACCGTGGGACCCGCGATCAGTTTGCGGACTTCGTGCTGGCTCTTGCCGCAGAACGAGCAATATAGCGTGTTCTTGGAGTCGCTCGTGCCGACCTTACTCATTCATGTCTCCGTCCGCGGTTCGATCGTGTCGCTCGATCGCTCCATTCCGGCACGTCGCCGTCATGAAGTTTAAATAGAGCAAATTCCGTACCAAAAAAGACCCTACGCGTTACATCCCGTGCGAATCACGGTCACTCGATTCTCCCGCGATCATAGCCGATCAATCGTAGCCAACCATGCTGTCACCCGACTATCAAGAATTCGCTAATCGGGGGTCGCCGGCTACCCGTGACAATACCGTGATTTCCGGTCTTGGCACGGGCGAAGTGATCGAAATCACCCCGGCGTTGCTGGATTGCCACGAAAAACAAGCACGAAAGCGGAACTTTCTGCCTGTCGCAGGGCGCAAATCAACGTCCTTCTGCGCATAAGCGCGGTCGAAACGTGAACGCCGCCCTGATGGTTACGGCGATCCCAAAGGTATCGCCGTAACAGACCAGTAGTGCTACGGGGCCTTCGCCGCCGCCGGCTCCTCGGAGCGCTTGTCGATGACCTTGTCGACCAGACCGAACTCCTTGGCGTCGTTGGCGGTCAGGAACTTGTCGCGTTCCAGCGCGTCCTCGATCGTCTTGTAGGTCTGGCCGGTGTGCTTCACGTAGATCTCGTTGAGCCGCTTCTTCAGGTTCAGGATTTCCTGGGCGTGCAGCATGATGTCGGTGGCCTGGCCCTGGAAACCGCCGGAGGGCTGGTGGACCATGATGCGCGCGTTCGGCAGCGAGAAGCGCATGTCCTTCTCGCCGGCGCAGAGCAGCAGCGAGCCCATCGACGCAGCCTGGCCGGTGCAGAGCGTGGAGACCGGCGGACGGATGAACTGCATGGTGTCGTAGATCGCAAGGCCCGACGTCACCACGCCACCCGGCGAGTTGATGTACATCGAGATTTCCTTCTTCGGATTTTCCGCCTCGAGGAACAAGAGCTGCGCGACGATCAGCGTCGACATGCCGTCCTCGACCGGACCGGTCACGAAGATGATGCGCTCTTTCAACAGGCGCGAGAAAATGTCGTAGGCGCGCTCGCCACGGTTGGTCTGCTCGACCACCATGGGCACGAGGTTCATGTAGGTTTCAACCGGATCGCGCATGAGTCACCTAGGGTTTTCGGACGTGGACACCGCGCCTCTTGGCTGGCCAGTTGGGCTGGATTTGCCGGAGGGCGATGGACGTCCCGTGATGCAGGACTTGTTCGTAGAAGGCTTGTTGGTAGAGGAACTCGGGTACAGGGCGTACCGACAGATATAGCCCAATTCGTGCCAGACAAGTGCGGAGCGAATTAAGGCTTAATCCAGCGGGGAGTTGAAGCTGATTCTCGCAAAAAGGCCCAGCCAGCCACATGGCTAGCCGGGCCGGATCGCTGATCATCCTTAATAGAAGGCTCTCTCAACGCCTTCAGGCGGCGGTCTTTTCCGCCTCGTCGTCCTTGTACAGGTCCTCGCGCGAGACCTTCTTCTCGGTCACGTTGGCGAGCTCGAGGATGAAGTCGACGACCTTGTCCTCGTAGATCGGTGCGCGAAGCTGGGCGAGCGCCTGGGCGTTGTTGCGGTAGAAGTCCCAGACCTCCTTCTCGCGGCCGGGCATCTGGCGCGCACGCTCGATCACGGCGCGACCAACCTCGTCGTCGGTCACGGTGATCTTGTTCTTCTCGCCGATCTCGGAGAGCACGAGGCCGAGGCGCACGCGGCGGTCGGCGATCTTGTGGTACTCTTCCTTGGCCTTGTCCTCAGTGGTGTCCTCGTCGGCAAAGGTCTTGCCTGCGGAGTCCATCTCGGCCTTGACCGAGTTCCACATCAGATTGAACTCCTCCTCGACGAGCGAGGGCGGAGCCTCGAAGCGATGGGCCTCGTCGAGACGGTCGAGCAGCGCGCGCTTGACGCGCTGGCGCGTCGCGCCGGCGAACTCGGCCGCCAGGCGCTCGCGCGCGGCTTCCTTCAGCTTGTCGAGCGATTCGAGGCCGAGCGTCTTGGCGAACTCGTCGTCGATCGCGACGTCCTGCGGCGCCTCGATCAGCGTCGCGGTGGTCTCGAACTCGGCCGGCTGGCCGGCGAGCTTCTCGCTCATGTAGTTCTTCGGGAACGTCACCTTCAGCGTGCGCGTCTCGTTCGCGCCGATGCCGATCAGCTGCTCCTCGAAGCCGGGGATGAAGGTGTTGGAGCCGATCACGACCTGGATGCCCTCGCCGGCGCCGCCCTCGAAGGCTTCGCCGTTGATGGTGCCCTTGAAGTTGATGGTGACGCGGTCACCCGACTCGGCCTTGGCGCCGTCGGCCTTCGCGGCATAGCCGCGGTTGGTGTCGGCGATACGCTTGATCGCCTCGTCGACGTCGGTGTCGGACACGTCGGCGACCGGCTTCTCGACCTGGAAGGTCTTGAAATCGGCGAGCGCGATCGACGGCACCACCTCGATGGCAACGGTGTAGGTCAGATCGGTCTTGCCGTTCAGCAGCTCCTCGACCTCGGCCTGCTCGCTTGGCATGGTGATCTTCGGCTCGGTCGCAAGGCGGAAGCCGCGCTCGGAGAACAGCTGCGTGTTGGTGTCGCGGATGGTCTGGTCGATGGTCTCGGCCATCACCGAGCGGCCATAGACCTTCTTCAGGTGCGCCACCGGCACCTTGCCGGGACGGAAGCCGTTGATGCGGACCTTGTCCTTGAGGTCGACGAGCTTGGCACCGGCCTTGGCGTCGAGATCAGACGCGGGAACGCTGACCTTGAACTCGTGCTTCAAACCTTCCGAGAGGGTTTCTGTGACCTGCATGGCGTCCAATCTTCTTTTCGCTCGGCCCCGGCACGTTGCGCGTCGGGACGCTGTCATTAATCGATCCGACGCGAGGCGAACGCCTCAACGCCGGTGGTTCATCGAGCCCGGCTCCAGGCGGAAAACATCCGCGCGGAGCAAGGCCCCTCAGTAATCCGTGCAAACGCTGAAAGCGCTTGGTGCGGGCGGAGGGACTCGAACCCCCACAACTTTCGTCACTGGAACCTAAATCCAGCGCGTCTACCAGTTCCGCCACGCCCGCGTGAATTTGCATCAAGACCGGCCGCGATGCCGCGGGCGGCCGGGCTTATAGCATGTGCCTGACTGTTCGCAGCAAAAAAATGGCCGGTTGGAGGCATGCTTCAAGTAGGCACGATGGCTGGACTTATCCAGCGCGTCATGGTCCGGATTTGCCCCATGAAAACGCGGATTCTCGACCCCAATCGGCGAGAGGTTTTGGCCGGGCTCGGAGCCTCCCTTGGAGCCACTGCAGCCGGCTTGATGGCGGGCGGCGCCGGCCCGCTGGTGACCGCCCAGATCCTCCTTCAGGCGCGGCCGGCCACGCTGGCTCTCAGACCGGGTCAGCCGGCGACACCAATCTGGGAGCTTGCCGCGGCAAGCCACACCAGAGGCGTCCGCTTCAAGCGTGGCGACCGCTGTGAAGTGGTCTTTCGCAACGACCTGCCTGTGCCGCTGGCGCCCGCCTGGTACGGCCTCAACGGCGCGGCCGTGGCCGACCCCTATCAGGGGCGCGCGCCCGCTGCCCCCGGAACCACCGAAACATCAATTATTTCAATATCAAGCGCAGGAACCCTGCTGGCTGACTTCCGCCTGTTCGAGGACGGCCTGAAACAGCCCGCGCGACCGCTTCCGATCGTTGCCGAGGAGACCAACCGGGTCGCGGTCGATCGTGACGAGGTGCTGCTGATCGAGGAGTGGCGCCTGCGGCCGGACGGCACCGCGCTTCCCCCAGGCCTCGACCCCAAGGACACGACCCGCCTCTCTACAATCAACGGGCAGACTTCATTCGAACTCTCAGCCACGGCCGGCGAGCGGCTCCGGCTGCGCTTTATCAACGGCTCGCAACGTTCTGTTCTGGCAATCAAATTGGAGAATCACGAGGTTCAGGTCATGGCCCTCGACGGCCAGCCGGCCGAGCCGTTCCCGGCCCGCAACGGCGCCCTGGTGCTGGCCCCCGGCGCACGGGCCGATGCCTTTGTGGATGCAGCCGCATCGGCCGCTTTCCTGCTCCATGACGGCAAGGAGGCGCGCCAGGTCGGAAGCCTCAAGGTCTCCGGCAAGCTCGAGCGCGCGCCGCTCTCGCCGCCCCAGCCGCTCCCCTCCAACGACCTGCCCGAGAAGCTCGACCTCCGAGGCGCCCTGCGGTTCGATGTCGCGCTTGGCGCGCCCGAGGCCGGCTGGGTGCGGCCTGCGAACTTCTCCACCGCCTCCGCGCCGACATTCCGCGCCAGGACCGGCCGCACCGTCGTTCTGGCCCTGAAGAACCCCGGCCCTGTCGCGACCGTGTTTCACCTGCACGGCCACCATTTCCGCCTGCTCGACAAGCTCGACGACGGCTGGAAGCCCTATTGGCTCGACACGCTCGCGGTCGAGCCCGGCCAGACCCAGCGCATCGCCTTCGCGGCGACCTCGCCGGGGCGGTGGCTGATCGAATCCGTCGTCACCGACTGGGCCGCGCCGCGGCTGGTGCGCTGGTACGCTGTGGAGTGAGCTTTCGCAGACTTCGTAGAGCCTGAGAGCCATTTCCAGATTCGACATCAAGGGGCGTTGGCGGCCCCTGATGTGGGAGGCGAGCGGCGTGGGGCGGACGGGTATGGTTCTGCGGTCTATGCTTTTGCGAGTTGGTGTCCTTGCAGGATGTTGT
>NZ_DASYWN010000027.1:0-116723 GCF_035935975.1 Bradyrhizobium sp. | reverse complement strand
AACCACAAGAACGTGCCGATGACCTCAAAAGGGTAAGCCTCATTCCTTTGTTCGGCCCCGGGCGACCATTCCTTCGTCCCGACCTGCCGGTCGGCAGAGCGTCGCGCGCAGACACTGTCAAGGATGCCATCGGCACCGGCGCAGCCGGCGCGAAGCGTCCTCGACAGCGGCGAGCACGGCGCTACTCTCGACCATCAAGGACAAACACCCCTTGACCACGGGTAGGAGGTCCTACAAGAATCGGAGCGCCCTCACGCCTTCTGTTCGGCCATCACCTTGCGCACCGCGGGCCGGTCCGACATGCGCTTGAAATGGTCCGCGATCTTCGGCGTGGCGTTGATGTCGACGCTGTCGCCCTCGAGCCAGGTCGAGAGCGTGTAGAGATAGGGATCGCAGATCGTGAACTGATCGCCCATCACCCAGGGTCCCTTGAACATCCTCTGCTCGATCAACTTGAAGCAGGCGCCCATGGTCTTCGGCACCATCGCCTTCATGTCGGCGAACGAGCTCTCGTCCGTCGCCCAGCGCGCGCCGCGCATCTTGTGGGCGTGGTTGATGTGCACGGTCGAGCACAGATAGGAGTTGAACGACTGCACCTGCGCGAAGTCGAAGGGATCGTCGAGCGGCGCGAGCTTCGCCTTGGGGAGGGTCTGCGCGATATAGGCCAGCATCGCCGGCGTCTCGGTCAGGACGCCGCGGTCGGTCACCAGGGCCGGCACGCGGCCCTTCGGGTTGATCGCGAGATAGTCCGGGCTGTTCTGCTGGTTGTCCTTGAAGCTGATCCGTTCGGCCGCATAGTCGGCGCCGGCCTCTTCCAGGGTGATATAGGTGGCGAGCGCGCAGGTGCCGGTGGCGTAGTAGAGCTTGAGCATGTCGGACCTCATGGGAAAGCTGGAAATTAACGGCTGTCGGCCGCAAGGTCCATAGCACGACTTTCTCTTCGCAGTTGCCCACCGCCGCCCGCCTGTGCCAAGACGCCAGCAATTGGAGGGGTCTTGTCATGACGGTACTCATCGCCGGTGGCGGCATCGGCGGGCTGACGCTTGCGCTCAGCCTGCACGGAATCGGCGTTCCCGTGAAAGTGTTCGAGAGCGTCGCGGAACTGAGGCCGCTCGGCGTCGGCATCAACGTGCTGCCGCATGCGGTGCGCGAGCTGATCGAGCTCGGCCTGATGGACAAGCTAGATGCCAGCGGCGTGCGCACCCGCGAGCTCGCCTATTTCTCCAAGCACGGCAAGCCGATCTGGAGCGAGCCGCGGGGGCTCGAGGCCGGCTACAAATGGCCGCAATTCTCGATCCATCGCGGCACGCTGCAGCAGCTCCTGCTCGACACCGCGGTCGAACGGCTCGGCCGCGACAATATCCTGACCAGCCATCATCTGACCGGCTGGACCGAGACGGCCGGCGGCGTCCGCGCCGACTTCGTCGACAAGACGACCGGCAAGCCTGCAGGGACTTATGACGGCGCGATCATGATCGCCGCCGACGGCATCCATTCCGCGGCGCGAGAAAAGCTCTATCCCAACGAGGGACCGCCGATCTGGAACGGCCGCATCCTCTGGCGCGGCGTCACGCCGTCAAAGGCCTTCCTCACCGGCCGCACCATGATCATGGCCGGCCACGAGATCCTGAAATTCGTCTGCTATCCAATTTCGAAGGACCCAGACGCATCAGGCAACCACCTGATCAACTGGGTCGCCGAGCGCCATATGCCGCCGACCTATCAGTGGCGACGCGAGGACTATAACCGCACCGCGCGGCTGGAGGAGTTTCTGCCCTGGTTCGAGAGCTGGCAGTTCGACTGGCTCGACGTGCCCGGCCTGATCAGGAACTGCCCGCACGCCTATGAATATCCGCTGGTCGACCGCGATCCGGTCTCGCAATGGACCTTCGGCAAGGTCACGCTGATGGGCGACGCCGCGCACCCGATGTATCCGATCGGCTCCAACGGCGCCTCGCAGGCGATCCTCGATGCCCGCACCATTACCCGCGAGATCCTGGCGCACGGTCCGACCCAGGCCGCGCTGCTCGCCTATGAGGCCGAGCGCAGGCCGGCGACCACCGACCTCGTGCTGCTCAACCGCAAGAACGGTCCCGAGCAGGTGATGCAGCTCGTCGAGGAACGCGCACCCGACGGCTTTGGGGTCGTCACCGACGTGCTGTCGCAAAAGGAGCTGGAAGACATCGCCGCAAACTACAAGCGCGTTGCGGGTTTCCAGGTCGAAGCGCTGAACGCGAAGCCGCCGATCGTGAGCAAGGACGCCCGTGCGAGGGTATAAGCTCTCGTCCAAAGCGAGATGTACGTTGATGCGCCCTCTCCCCTTGCGGGAGAGGGCAGCGACGCCGGGAGACACAGGTTGGCTGGGGTGAGGGGTATCTCTCCGCGCGTTCGCCTCTCGCAACTGAATTCGCGGAGAGATACCCCTCATCCGGCGCTTCGCGCCACCTTCTTCCGCAAGGGGAGAAGGAAGAGGGAGTGCGGCGCTTGAACGGAGCCCGCCTCACTTCACCACCCTCGCCGCCTCCAGCAATCGCTCGCTCGCACTCGCCGTCGCCAGCACCGTGCCGTCCTCCGCCATCAGCTTCGCCTCGACAAAGGCGATGGTCTTGCCGAGCTGCGTCACCTTCCCCTCGCCGATGATCGGCCCGGGCTTTGCGGGCGCCAAAAAATTCACGGTCATGCTGATGGTCGTCGTGTAGAGCCGGCCCTCGCTCATCACCAAGACCGCCGGGCCCATGGTGTCGTCGAGCATGGCGGAGAGCAGGCCACCCTGGATGAAGCCGGCGGGGTTGCAGAACTCGGGCTTGCCCTCGAAGCCAAGCTTGATCCAGCCCTCCGCTGGACGGGCATCGAGCAGGCGCCATCCCAACAGCTCGGCGCAGGGCGGCCTCCTGAAGTTGTCGAGCGCGGTCTTGACCATGCGAACCTCCGTTTCCGCCAAGACATAACTGAGGCCTGCTGACAGCCTGATGGCAGCAGGCAATCCGCCGCAGCGCAACGAGACGGCACAGGACGAACGCGCCGCGCGCGCGGCCTGAGCTTCAGTCGAGCGCGTGCGCGATGACCTTGCGCATGACGTTGGGCAGCGCTTCATCGGCAAGCGTCGCGATCGGCACCCAGCGCATGCCCGCGGGCGCGCGCGTGCGCGCCTCGGCCTTCGCGGTGTAGACCACCAGCTCCAGCGGAAAATGCGTAAAGACGTGGGTGACGACGCCCACCTTGCGCTGCCAGCGCGACAGCCCCTTCAAGTCCGGCGCCTGCTGCTTCGCCGTCGCATCCTCTTGCCCGGCGAGCCAATCCGAGCCCGGCACCTCGGTCATGCCGCCGAGCAGGCCCTTTTCAGCGCGGGACCGAACCAGCAGCTCGTCGCCACGCGTGATGACGAAGGCGGCGCCGCGCCGCAGCGTCCCGCTCTTCTTCGGCGCCTTGCGCGGGAACGTCTCCTGCGTGCCTAGCGCACGCGCCGTGCAATCCTCGGTGAACGGGCACAGCGAGCAGGCTGGCTTCTTCGGCGTGCAGATCGAGGCGCCGAGATCCATCAGCGCCTGCGCGCTGTCGCCGGCCCGGGAGTTCGCCAGCAGCGTCGCTGCCAGTTGCTGGATCAGCGGCTTTGCCTGCGGCAGTTCCTCCTCAACGGCAAAGAGCCGCGACACCACCCGCTCGATATTGCCGTCGACAGGCATGGTGTGGCGGTCGAAGGCGATCGCGGCGATCGCCGCCGCCGTGTAAGGTCCGATCCCCGGAAGCGCACGCAGGCCTTCCTCGGTGTCGGGAAACACGCCGCCATGCTCGCGCGTCACCGCGACCGCGCAGGCATAGAGATTGCGCGCACGCGAATAGTAGCCGAGGCCGGCCCACATCCGCAGCACGTCATCCTGCGAGGCGCTGCCGAGCGCCGTGACATCCGGCCAGCGCGCGACGAACTTCTCGAAATAGGGGCCGACCGCCTTCACCGTGGTCTGCTGGAGCATGATCTCCGACAGCCAGACGCGGTAAGGATCCGAGGTCTCGCCGGGCATCGCGCGCCAGGGCAGCCGGCGGCGATGGCGATCGTACCAGGCGAGCAGCAGGGTGGGGCGCGAGCCGGCCTCCGCCTGTCTTGGTTCCGATTTCGCCTTCAGCGCGGATTTGGGGCTCATGCCCTCACTGTAACGAGGTCACGCCGATCTCTCCACGTCATGCCCGCGCTCGCCGCGGGCATCCACGTCTTTCTTCACGGATCGCTCGCAAATAGTGAGGCCGGCCGAACCCGGTGCTATAAGGCCCCATGTCCAAATTCGGTCCCATCTTCAAACCCGGTCCCCTCAGCGCCAAGCCGCTGTCGCTGCTGCTCAACGACGTCTTTGCCGAGGCCTATGCCAAGCAGGGGTTTGCCGCGCGCGAGCTGGTGACGCGGTGGGCACAGATTGCCGGGCCTGAGATCGCGGCCCATGCCGAGCCGCTGAAGATGCAATGGCCCCGGCCGGTCGAGGGCCAGCCGCAGGAGCCGGCGACCCTGGTGCTGCGGGTCGAGGGACCGATGGCGCTGGAGATCCAGCACTCGGCCGACGTGATCCTGGAGCGGGTCAATCGCTTCTTCGGCTGGAGCGCGGTCGGCAAGCTCGCCTTCCGCCAGGCCCCCCTGTCGCGGCCCCGAACCCGGAAGCGGCCCGGCCCGCCGGATCCCAAGAGCGTCGCCAGGGTGGCGGAAAGCCTGGGGGACATCGAAGATGAAGAATTGAAGACGGCGTTGGCCCGGCTCGGGGCCGCCATCAAGCGAAATTGAGCCTCATTTCGCGGTCAATCTGAACCTGCTCCTGTTGCTCGCCATTGCCTCAACCCACGTTTCAAGCTAGCGACAGGCCGCCCGGGAACCTTGATGCAACCCTCGGGGTGAGACCACGCCAATTCGGGAGCCGACCTTGATCATCACCCGCCGCGCCTTCAACACGATGCTGTCGCTGACCGGGCTCGCCGCTCTCGCCGGGCTCTCGCCGCTGCGGTTCATCTCGGAAGCGATGGCTCAGACCGCGGCCGAGGTCGCCAAGCCCGTCTCGCTGCCCGACATGGCCCTCGGCCCGGCCGATGCCGCCGTGACCATCACCGAATTCGCCTCGATGACCTGCCCGCACTGTGCGGCGTTCAACGAGCAGGTGTTCCCGAAGATCAAGAAGGACTACATCGACACCGGCAAGATCCGTTACATCTTCCGTGAGTTCCCGCTCGACATCAAAGCCGCCGCGGGCTCGATGCTGTCGCGCTGCATCGCCAATGGCGACGCGCCGAAATACTTCGCCGTCACCGACATGCTGTTCCGCCAGCAGAACGACTGGGTGATGAAGAACACGACCGAGACCCTGACGCGGATCGGCAAGCAGGCCGGCCTGACCCAGCAGCAGGTCGAAGCCTGCCTGAAGGACCAGGCCCTGCTCGACAAGATCGCCGCCGACCAGAAATACGCCAGCGACATTCTCAAGGTCGATTCCACGCCGACCTTCTTCATCAATGGCGAGAAGATCAAGGGCGAGACCTCGTACGAGGAGTTCGCCAAGAAGATCAATTCGCTGCTGAAGAGCTGATTTTCAACGCATCACGCCTGATTCGCATCTCGAAAGCCGTATCTTTCCCGTCATAAATCCCTTGGGAAAAGCGGCTTTCGCCGGTTGCCCTCGCGGCGCACCGCGGCCATTGTCCGCCGCATGAGGCGCCTCGCGCGACTCGCCCGGATAGCGACACTGCCTTCCATGGTATTGTCCCGGCAGGGGATTCGCGCCTGCCAATAGAGATGCGTGCTTATGAAAATCACCCGCCTGCGCCTTCACGGCTTCAAGTCCTTCGTTGAGCCCACGGACTTCGTCATCGAGCCCGGCCTGACCGGCGTGGTGGGTCCCAACGGCTGCGGCAAGTCGAATCTCGTCGAGGCGCTGCGCTGGGCGATGGGTGAAACCTCGTACAAATCGCTGCGCGCCGCCGACATGGACGCGGTGATCTTCGCCGGCTCCGGCAACCGTCCCGCGCGCAACCACGCCGAAGTGACGATGACGATCGACAACGCCGATCGCACCGCGCCGGCGGCGATGAACGACAGCCAGCTGCTTGAAATCTCCCGCCGCATCGAGCGCGAAGCGGGCTCGGTCTATCGCATCAACGGCCGCGACGTGCGTGCGCGTGACGTGCAGATCCTGTTCGCCGACGCCGCCACGGGCGCGCGCTCGCCCGCACTCGTCCACCAAGGCAAGATCGGCGAGATCATCCAGGCCAAGCCCGAGCAGCGCCGCCGCGTGCTTGAAGACGCCGCCGGCGTCGCCGGTCTGCACGCCCGCCGCCACGAAGCCGAGTTGCGGCTGAAGGCCGCCGAAACCAACCTCACCCGCGTCGAGGACGTGATCGGTCAGCTCTCCGGCCAGATGGAAGGCCTGAAGAAGCAGGCCCGCCAGGCCGTGCGCTATCGCGAGGTCGCGGCCAAGGTCCGCAAGGCCGAAGCCACGTTGTTCCACCTGCGCTGGATCGGCGCGCATGCCGACGTCAACGAATCCGGCCAGACCCACGATCTCGCCGTGCGCGAGATGGCCGAGCGCACCCAGCACCAGGCCGAAGCCGCCCGCATCCAGGCGATCCGCGCCACCGAAATGCCGGCGCTGCGCGATGCCGAAGCGCGCGCCGCCGCCGGCCTGCAGCGCCTGACCAATGCCCGCGAATTGCTCGACCGCGAGGAAGAGCGCGCCAAGGAGCGCGTCGCCGAGCTCGAGCGCCGCCTCGCGCAGTTCGAAGGCGACATCTCGCGCGCCCAGCAGCAGACGATGGATGCCGACGTCGCGCTGCAGCGGCTCGACACCGAAGACGCCGAGCTGAAGGAAGAGATCAAGTCGCGCGTCGAGAAGCGCTCCGGCGTCGACGAGCGCGTCGGCGAAGCCGAGGCGGTGCTGACCGAAACCGAGCAGCAGTTCGCCGAGCTCACCACCGCGCTCGCCGACCTCACCGCCAAGCGCAACCAGCTCGAAGCCAACGTCCGCACCCACCGCGACAAGCTCGCCCGGCTCGACCAGGAGATTTCGAACGTCACCGCCGAAGAGCAGAAGCTTGCCGCCGACACCGGCGGCTTCGGCGATCTCGACGAGCTGACCGCTGTCGTCGAGACCGCCGAGCAGACGCTGGCAGCGTCCGAAGCCGCAGCACAGGCGAGCGAAGCCGCGCATGTTGCCGCACGCCAGACGCTCGAATCCTCGCGCTCGCCGCTGGTCGAAGCCGACAAGCGCGTGCAGCGGCTCGACACCGAGGCGCGTACGATCTCCAAGATCGTCAACGGCGAGACCAAGAATCTGTGGCCGCCGATCATCGACGGCATCACCGTCGACAAGGGCTTTGAAAAGGCGATCGGCGCCGCGCTCGGCGACGATCTCGACGCGCCCGTCGATCCCTCGGCGCCGATGCGCTGGACCAATGCCGGCGCGGTCACCGATGGCGATCCGGAACTGCCCGAAGGCGCCGTGCCGCTCTCCAACCACGTGCAGGCTCCGGCCGAGCTGACGCGCCGCCTGGCGCAGATCGGCGTGGTGCCGCGCGAGCGCGGTGCCGAGCTGGTCTCGCAGCTCAAGACCGGCCAGCGGCTGGTCTCGCCCGAAGGCGACGTCTGGCGCTGGGACGGCTTCGTCGCCGCCGCTCACGCCCCGACCGGCGCCGCACGGCGCCTTGCCGAGCGCGCCCGTCTCGTCGACATCGAGAACGAGCTGGAGCAGGCCCGCATCGACGCGCAGATCAAGCGTCAGGCGCTGGAGAATGCCGAGTCCGAGCTGCAGATGGCCGCCAGCACCGAAGGCGCCAGCCGCGAAGCCTGGCGCGCCGCGCAGCGCGAGCTCAACACCGCGCGCGAGCGCCATGCCACCGCCGAGCGCGAGATCAGCCGCCATGCCGCACGCAAGGCGACGCTGTCGGAAGCGCACAGCCGTCTCGCCGCCGACCGCGCCGAGGCCGAAGCCGCCTACGAATACGCCGAGGCCGGCATCAGCGAGCTGCCGTCGAGCGAGGACACCGAGACCCGTCTCGCCGCCGTTCGCAGCGACATCGAAGGCCATCGCCGCATGGCCGCGCAGGTCCGCGCCGAGGCACAGGCGCTGGCGCGCGAGGCCGAGCTCGCCGATCGCCGCGTGCAGGCGATCCTCGCCGAGCGCACCGAGTGGGCGAACCGCAAGGAAAGCGCGGCCTCCCACATCGACACCATCCAGGCGCGTATCGCCGAACTCACGATCGAGCGCAGCGATCTCGAAAACGCGCCCGCCGTGTTCGCCGAGAAGCGCAGCGCGCTGATCACCGAGATCGAGTACGCCGAGAACGACCGCCGCATGGCTGCCGACGCGCTCGCGACCGCCGAGACCGCGATGGCCGAGACCGATCGCGTCGCCAAGCTGACGCTCGAAGCCCTCTCCAGCTCGCGCGAAGCCACCGCCCGCGCCGAAGAGCGCATGGAAGGCGCGCGGCGCCGCCTTGAAGACATCGAGCGTGAGATCCGCGACATGCTCGAAGTCGAGCCGCAGGCGGTTGCCGGCCTTGCCGAGATCGAGCCCGGCGCCGAGCTGCCGCCGCTGCACGACATCGAGGAAGACCTCGAGAAGATGCGTCGCGACCGCGAGCGCCTCGGTGCCGTGAACCTGCGCGCCGAAGAAGAGCTGCGCGAGGTCGAGACCCAGCACACGGGCCTGGTCACCGAACGCGACGACCTGGTCGAGGCCATCAAGCGGCTGCGCCAGGGCATCCAGAGCCTCAACAAGGAAGCGCGCGAGCGCCTGCTGACCTCGTTCGAGGTCGTCAACAACCACTTCAAGCGCCTGTTCGTCGAGCTGTTCGGCGGCGGCGAAGCCGCGCTGCATCTGATCGAGAGCGACGACCCGCTCGAAGCCGGTCTCGAAATCATCGCCAAGCCGCCGGGCAAGAAGCCGCAGACGCTGTCGCTGCTCTCGGGCGGTGAGCAGGCGCTGACCGCGATGGCGCTGATCTTCGCGGTGTTCTTGACCAACCCCTCGCCGATCTGCGTGCTGGACGAAGTCGACGCGCCGCTCGACGACCACAACGTCGAACGGTACTGCAACCTGCTGCACGAGATGACCGGCTCGACCGACACGCGCTTCATCATCATCACGCACAATCCGATCACGATGGCGCGGATGAACCGTCTGTTCGGCGTCACCATGGCCGAGCGCGGCGTCTCCCAGCTCGTTTCGGTGAGCCTGGCCGAGGCCGTGGACATTCTCGACCAGAACGTGGCCTGACGCTGCGCTCGTTCCACACCCATTGACGTCATCATCCGCGAAAGCGGATGATCCAGTACGCCGCGGCCTCTCGGTTTTGACGGCACTGTCTCGGAGTACTGGATGCCCCGCCTTCGCGGGGCATGACCGCGGATGATGATCGCACCCACCCTTCCCGCCGAACTCAAGGCCGCCCTCGACGGCAAGCTCCAGGGCTTCTCCCGCACCGACGCGGCGCAGCGCTCGCAGAAAATCTCGACCACCTATCGTGCCGGCGGCGGCTCAGGCACGATCAAGTCGGAGGCCGATGCGCTCGCCTATGCGCTGGCGCGTATGCCGGCGACCTACGCGGCCGTGGCCGCCAGCCTAAATGCGCTGACCGAGATCGCGCCAGGCCTCGCCCCGGAGACATTGCTCGATGTCGGCGCAGGTCCCGGCACCGCGAGCTGGGCTGCCGCAGAGGCTTTTCCATCCCTGCAGGATTTCACCCTGCTCGACGCCAACGCCACGCTCAGCCGGCTCGCGCTCGAGCTGGCGAGGGACAGCACACGTCTGGCGGAGTGCCGCTATCTGCCGGGCGATGCCGGCGGCAACCTCGCCGAGGTCTCGCAGGCCGATCTCGTCATCGCCAGCTACATCATCGGCGAGCTCGGTGAGGCCGATCAGCGCAAGCTGACCGAGGCGATGTGGGCCAAGGCGCGCCACGCACTGGTCGTGATCGAGCCTGGCACGCCGGCCGGCTATGCCCGCATCCTCGCGCTGCGCCAGCAGCTGATCGCGGCCGGCGCGTTCGTTGCCGCGCCCTGCCCGCACGAAAAGCCCTGCCCGCTCACCGCGCCCGACTGGTGCCATTTCTCCCAGCGCCTGCCGCGCTCACAGGCGCACCGCCAGATCAAGGGCGCCGAGGTGCCGTTCGAGGACGAACGCTTCATCTACGTCGCCCTCACCCGCACACCGCCCGCAAGCCGCGCCGCGCGCGTGCTGGCGCCGCCGGATGTCGGCAAGGCCGAGATCACAGCCAAGCTCTGCACCGGGGAAGGCATGGTCGTCGCCAAGGTCCCGCGACGCGACAAGCCCGCCTATGCAAGCGCCCGTCGCTGGCGCTGGGGTGATGCCGCCATTGCCGAAAGTTAACCTCGTTCAAGGCTTTCGCCTTGAACTTGAATGGTTCCCGATCCGACCAAGTCTTACCTTCCTCCGCGCCGGGGCTCTCGCCCTGCGCCAATTTGGTCTAGGCTGCGCCCGCCTTCTTCCCCCTTCAGGAGTTCTCCATGTCGACCGGCTGGATCGTTCTCGGCGTCATTGTCGTTCTCGTGTTCCTGGCGTTCAGCGCCTACAACCGGCTCGTCGCACTGGGCCAGCGTGTCGGCCAGGCCTTTGCCGATATCGACGTGCAGCTCAAGCAGCGCCACGACCTGGTCCCCAACCTGGTCGAAACGGTGAAGGGCTATGCCTCGCATGAGCGCGGCACGCTCGACGACGTCATCAAGGCGCGCAATTCGGCGATCTCGGCGCAGGGACCGGCGCAGGTGTCTGCGGCCGAGAACCAGCTCTCCGGCGCGCTCGGCCGGCTGATCGCGCTGTCGGAGGCCTATCCCGACCTCAAGGCCAACGCCAATTTCCAGCAGCTTGCATCCGAGCTCTCCGACCTCGAGAACAAGATCGCCGCGAGCCGGCGCTTCTTCAACAACGCGGTCCAGGAATACAACACCGGCATCCAGCAGATGCCTGCGGCGCTGTTCGCCGGCATGTTCGGCTTCACCAAGAAGGACTTCTTCGATCTCGGCGCCAGCCGCACCGAGGTCGAGGCCGCGCCTCAGGTGAAGTTCTGATTTGAGCCGATAGGCCGGCAGGGCAGCGCGTCATGGCCGCGTATGGTCTCTACACGCATATCGCCTCGAACAAGTTTCGTTCGATGCTGCTGCTCGCCGGCCTGTTCGCGCTGGTCTATGTGCTGGTCTATGCCGGCGCGCTCGTCGCCGAAGTCCTGATCGACAGCAACCGGACGGCCTCCTTCTACCTGAGCCACGCCTTCCAGGATCTGAAAGTCGCAGCGCCCGTTGCGACGGTCGTGGTGGCGGTCTGGATCGTGATCGCCTATTTCTTCCACCAGTCGATGATCGATGCGGTGACCGGCGGCCACGACGTCACCCGGAAGGAAGAGCCGCGGCTCTACAATCTGCTCGAAAACCTCTGCATCTCGCGCGGCATCCCCATGCCGAAGCTGAAGATCATGGAGAGCCCGGCGCTGAACGCGTTCGCGACCGGTCTCAATCCGCGGCAATATTCGGTCACCGTCACCACCGGTCTCCTCAATGCGCTGAACGACAAGGAGATCGAGGCGGTGCTGGGCCACGAGCTGACCCACATCAAGAACGGCGATGTGCAGCTGATGGTGGTCGCCGTGATCATCGCCGGCGTGGTCGGCTTCTTCGGCGAGCTGTTCTTCCGCCTGTTCACGAATTTCAGCTGGAGCTCCGGCTCTCGCGGCTCGTGGTCCTCCGGCTCCTCCTCGTCGTCGCGTTCGTCTTCATCGAGCGACAGCAAGAACTCCGGCGGCGGCGCGGTGATCGTCATCATCATCGCGGTCGTGCTGATCGTGGTGGCCTGGCTGATGTCGCAGGTGGTGAAGCTGGCGCTGTCGCGCTCGCGCGAATACCTCGCCGACGCAGGCTCGGTCGAGCTGACCAAGGACCCCGACGCCATGATCTCGGCGCTGCGCAAGATCGAGGGCCGCGGCGAACTGCCGGGCGCGACCTCGGCGGTGATGGAGCTCTGCGTCGACAATCCGCGCGAGGGTTTTGCCGATTTGTTCGCCACTCACCCCTCGGTCCAGTCCCGGGTCGACGCACTGGTCAAGTTCGCCGGCGGCCACGATCCCGGTCCGCTGCCGGATCCCACTGAAGAGGCGGAACAACCCGAGACGCAGGCCGCTCCGCAGGACACCCCGCCGCCGGTGCCGCATGGCCCGTGGGGTGATGCAGGCAACCCGGGCAATCCGCCGCCCGTGCCCGCGCCAAGCCCCTCAGGAACCCCGGCAGGCAATCCGATAGGAAACCCCATGGGTCCTTGGGGCCGCCACTGAGTCTCGCATTTGGCAGCGACTTGCGGCGGGGTTTCCCGATGATCGGAAAAACCTCGGGAATTGCCGCAACGGGGTGCCAGAGATTTGAATTCTCCCTTGTTTCTGCCATGTTCGCGCCCAACAGGAGACTTGGGACATCCTTGGGACATCCTTGGGACATCGACTTGGGGCCCGGCCGATTGCGACCTCGCGATCGGGGGCGCGCGTTAGGGGACAGCAATGGCAAAGCCGGCAGTGGTTGTGGTGGGCGCGGACAAGGGCGGGGTCGGCAAGACCACGGTATCGCGCACCCTGCTCGATTATTTCTCCGCCAACAACGTGCCGACCCGCGCCTTCGACACGGAGTCGCCGCGCGGAACGCTGAAGCGCTTCCACCCCGATATCACCGAGATCGTCGACATGACGACGACGGCCGACCAGATGAAGATTTTCGACACCCTCAACGCGGTCAGCCCCTCGGTCACCGTCATCGACGTCCGCGCCGGCCTGCTCTCGCCGGCACTGGCTTCGCTCCGCGACATCGGCTTCCTCGACGCCGCCAAGGCGGGCCAGATTACCTTTGCGGTGTTCCACATCCTCGGACCCTCGATCGCCTCGCTGGAGGAGATCGCCGAGACCGCCGGCTTCATGACCGGTGCGAAGTATTTCCTGGTGAAGAACTTCATCAACGACACCCAGTTCTTCCAGTGGGACCAGGCAACCTACAATTCCTACTTCCACCGCATCAAGGACGCGACCGAGCTGACCATCCCCAAGCTCAACGAGATGGCCTATGAGCAGGTCGAGGTCTCGTCCGTCCCGTTCCTGAAATTCGTCGCCAACAAGGGCATTAACGACGAGGCCGCGAACTATTCGTTCGTGCTGCGTGGCTATGTCCGGCACTGGCTCGCCAATGTCTGGAGCGAGTTCGACCGCATCCGCCTGACCGACATCGTCGGATCGAAGCCGGTGCCCCGCAGCGAAAAATAGTTGCACGGCCCGGGCTGATACGGCTGGATTGGAGCGGTGAGTTCGCTCAGATATAGCCCGCAATGTCCGCGACACCCGTCTACATCATCTGCTCGCCCCGCCCGCAGGTCGGCAAGACCCTGCTGGCGCGGCTTTTAAGCGAATTCCTGCTGCTCAAGAACGGCAACGTCGCGGCCTTCGACGTCAATCTGAAGGAGCCGTCGCTGCTCGACTATCTGCCTGGCATCACGGAAACCGCCGACGTGATCGACACCTACGGCAAGATGCAGCTGATGGACCGGGTCATCCTCGATGACGGGCTCGCCAAGGTGATCGACCTCGGCTTCCACGCCTTCGACGAGTTCTTCAAGATGACCGACGAGATCGGCCTGCTCAAGGAAGCGGCGCGCCGGCATGTCGCGCCGCAGATCATGTTCGTCGCCGACACGGACCGTGTCTCGGCCCGCGCCCACGAGATGCTGCGCGCCCAGATCCCGCGGATGAACCTGATCACGGTAGACAACGAGTACGTCGTGCGCGGCGAGCTTCCGGCAGCGATGGAAGGCGGCCGGCTGTTCCGCCTGCCCGCCCTGCCCGGCTTCCTCAAGACCTATATCGACCGGCTGAGCTTCTCCTTCACGGGCTACCTGCGCCAGGAGAAGGACACCTCGACCGAACTGCACCAGTGGACCCGGCGCAACTACTTCGCCTTCCGGGAGCTGGAGCTCAGCTTGATCCTGCAGCGATCGTAGGCAGGAATTTACCCCGGGCGATATCCTCCGCCCGTACCCAACTCAGTGCCCCTCGAACGTCATCAGCGTGCGTACCGGCACGTCCATGGCACGCAGCTTGGCGGCGCCGCCGAGCTCGGGCAGGTCGATGATGAAGCAGGCAGCGACGACATTGGCGCCGATCTGCCGCAGCAGCTTCACCGCCCCCTCGGCAGTACCGCCGGTAGCAATGAGGTCGTCGACCAGGATGACGCGCTCGCCGGGCTGGATGGCGTCGACATGCATCTCCATCTCGTCGATGCCGTATTCGAGCGAGTAGGCGATGCGCACCGTGGTATGCGGCAGCTTGCCCTTCTTTCGGATCGGCACGAAGCCGGCCGAGAGCTGGTGCGCCACCGCGCCGCCGATGATGAAGCCGCGCGCCTCCATGCCGGCGACCTTGTCGATCTTGTTGCCGGCCCAGGGATTGACGAGCTCGTCCACCGCGCGGCGGAATGCACGCGCATCCGCGAGCAAGGTCGTGATGTCGCGGAACATGATCCCCGGCTTGGGATAGTCGGGGATGGTGCGGACGCTCGCCTTGATGTCGTGGTCAAAGGTCATCGATCTCTCGCTCTGGTTTTTCCACCGTCATTGCGAGCGAAGCGAAGCAATCCAGGTTTCTTCCGCTGCAGCAGTCTGGATTGCTTCGTCGCTCCGCTCCTCGCAATGACGGCACTCAATTTGTTTCAGTATTCAGCCGAAACGCGTTCTCGACAATCTTCAAGCCCACCTCGTTGCCGAGCGACATCAGCGATTCCGGGTGGAATTGCACGCCGGCGACCGGCAGGGTCTTGTGCTCCAGCGCCATGGCGACGCCGTCCTCGGTGCTGGCGGTGACGGCCAGCACCTCCGGCATGCTGTCGCGCTCGACGAAGAGCGAATGATAGCGGCCGATGACGATCTCGTTCGGCAGATTGCGCATCAGCCGTCCGCCCCGCACCTGCACCCGCGAGGGCCGGCCGTGGGCGGGATGGGTGAGCTGACCGAGCTCACCGCCGAAATATTCGCCGATCGCCTGCACGCCGAGGCAGACGCCGAACACCGGCAGCTTCTTCTCCAGCGCCGCATCGATCGTCGTCTTGATCCCGAAATCCTCCGGGCGCCCGGGGCCGGGCGACAGAACCAGCAAATCCCACCTCTTCCGCTTGAGCATGTCGAGCGCATGCACATAGCGGACCACGGTGACCTCGGCACCGACCTGGCGGAAATAATCGGCGAGCATGTGCACGAAACTGTCGTCGTGGTCGATCAGCAGCACCTGCTTGCCCGAGCCGGTCGCATCGGGCGCAAAGGTCGACAGCGGCTTCGGCGGATCGCCGCGCAGCGCCTGGAACAGCGCGGCGGCCTTGACCTGGCATTCGCGGTCTTCCGCAGCAGGATCGGAATCGAACAGGCAGGTGGCGCCGACGCGCACTTCAGCCAGGCCATCCTTCATGCGGATGGTGCGGATGGTGAGGCCGGTGTTGATGCTGCCGTCGAAGTTCACCGCGCCGATCGCACCGGCGTACCAGCGCCGCGCCGAGCGCTCGTGATCTTCCACGAACTGCATCGCCCAGAGCTTTGGCGCACCGGTCACGGTGACGGCCCAGGCATGGGTGAGGAAGGCGTCGAGCGCGTCGAAGCCGGGGCGCAGCATGCCCTCGACGTGATCGACGGTGTGGAACAGCTTCGAGTAGGTCTCGATCTGGCGGCGCGCCAGCACCTTGATCGTGCCGGGGACGCAGACGCGCGCCTTGTCGTTGCGGTCGACGTCGGTGCACATGTTGAGCTCGAACTCGTCCTTCTCCGAGTTCAGCAGCTGGCGGATCTGCTCGGCATCGCCGATCGCGTCGGTGCCGCGCGCGATGGTGCCCGAGATCGGGCAGGTCTCGACACGGCGCCCGTCCGAGCGGACGAACATTTCCGGCGAGGCGGAGACGAGGAACTCACCCTCGCCGAGATTCATCAGCGCGCCATAGGGCGACGGGTTGATGACGCAGAGGCGCTGGAACACTTCGGCCGGCGAACGATCACAGGGCTCGGCGAAGAGCTGGCCAGGCACGGCTTCGAACAGATCGCCGCGCGCGAAGGCCGCGCGGGCGGTCTCGACGGTGGCCTGATATTCGCCTGGGGCGTGATCGGCAAAACCCTGGCGCGGCGTCTTGAGGTAGGGGCTGTCGGCGGTCTCGCGCGGCAGGCCGTCGGTCGATTTGCCCTTCCAGGCGAAATCGTACGAGAGCACCACGCCACGGCCGGTGGCGCGGTCATAAGCCAGCAGGCGGTCGGGGACGTAGAGCACGATGTCGCGCTGGTCCTGCTCGCGCGGGCGCTTCTGCACGAGGTCCTCGATCTGGAACACGAGGTCGTAGGCGAAGGCGCCGAACAGGCCGAGCAGGCCGTCGTCATTGGCGGAGAAGGCGGCGACGAGGTCGCGCACCAGCGACATCACGCTGGCGCGCCGCGTGCGCTGGTCCTCTTCGATCGGCGCATCGCCGCGGATAATGTGGCCGGACAGGCGGGAGGCGGTCTTGTCGGAGATCACGACGCAGGGCTCGCGCAGCACGTCGGCCAGGAAGGCAATCAGCACCTGCCCGCGCCCGTTCAGCGCTTCCAGCTTGAAATTGACGCCTGTGGTCTCGAGCTTGAGCGGTGGATCGGAGAAGCCGAGGTCGAAGCTCTCGTAGCGGCCCGGCACGGTCGTGCCCGAGGACAGCACCACGCCGCGGCGGCGGTCGAGCAGGCTGATGAGATCGTCGAGCCGGTTGGCGCCGCCGGTGAACTGCTCGGCCACGCGCGTGATCGCCAGACCCCCGCGGGTCACGTAGTCGCTTCGGGCCGGGAGGGCAAAGACTGTCCTGTTCATGTCGTCCTCTTACGAAACTTGCCGAGGGAACGCCACACAGGACAAACGATCAGGCCGCCGCACTGCGTGGGCGACCTTCGACGATTTTGGGAAAAGAAATCGCACCGGCCACCTCTTAGGAGGTGCGCCACCAACGACGGGATGGGCGGGCTGCGGTGTTCATGGGGCGGATACTCACCATGGCACGGGGACGGCGTCAAGGGTGGGCACAGTGCCGTAGCCCGGATGGAGCGCAGCGCAATCCGGGGTTCGTGTCACAATGGGAAAGTCCCCGGATTACGCTGCGCTCCATCCGGGCTGCGCGGACCTACCCCAGATGCTTCCTGAAAAACTCCGTCGCCCGGCCCCAGGCGAGCTCGGCGGCTTCGCGGTCGTGCACGGCCTGGCGCTGCTCGTTGACGAAGGCGTGTTCGGCGTCATAGCGGAACAGCTCGAGCGACTTGCCGGCGGCCTTCATCGCCTTTTCAAAGCCGTTGACCAGCTCCGGCGTGCACCAATCGTCCTTGTTGGCGAAATGGGCCTGCAGCGGGATCTTCACGTCGGCGGGCTTGGCCGCCTGCTCCGGCGGGATGCCGTAGAACACGACGCCGGCGGTGAGCTCCGGCACATGCACCGAGCCGATGACGGTGACAGCGCCGCCGAGGCAGAAGCCTGTCAGCCCGACCTTGGCGCCGTTGCGCGACAGATATTGGGTGGCGCCGCGCACGGTCTGCGTGGTCGCGTCCATGAAGTCGAGCGAGTTCATCTCTTTACCGGCCGCATCCATATCGTGATACGGCACCACCTTGCCCTTGTAGAGATCGGGCGCCAGCGCATCGAAGCCGGCGAGCGCAAAGCGGTCGCACAGGCCCTTGATCTGGTCGGACAGGCCCCACCATTCCTGGATCACGACCACGCCCGGCGCGTTGCCGCGCGCGGCATTGGCGAGATAGCCCGAGGCATCCTTGCCGTCCGGGCGCTTGAAGGTGATGGTGGTTCCCATGGGGTCCTCCGACGAGTTTCTGGGGGAGCAGTTGGCGGTATTTTGGCCGCTGGGCGCGCGATAGGCAATCGCGCCAAACAACACACGCTCGTGTCCCGGATGCAATGCAGCGCGCCGCCCTTGCGGCGTGGTGCGTTGCTGATCCGGGACCCAGCCATGAGCATTCCCTGGGTCCCGGCTCTGCGCAGCAGCGTTGCACGCTGCAGCGCGTCCGGGACACAAGCGTCATAAACAAAAAAGCCCCCTTGCGGGGGCTTCTTCATTCTCGTTTCACCGCTCGCTCAGTGCGAGTCGGCCCAGACCTTCTTCTTGGTGAAGTACATCAGGAAGGCGAAGATGATCAGGAATACGAACACCTGGAAGCCGAGGCGCTTGCGCGCTTCCATGTGCGGTTCGGCGGTCCACATCAGGAACGTGGTGACGTCCTTGGCGTACTGCGCAACCGTGGTCGGCGAGCCGTCGTCATAGGTCACCTGGCCGTCGCTGAGCGGCTTCGGCATCTTGATGGCGTGGCCCGGGAAGTACTTGTTGTAGTACGAGCCCTCCGGGATGGTCACGCCTTCCGGCACCTTCTCCTCGAAGCCCTGCAGCACCGCTGCGACGTAGTCCGGACCCTGCTCCTGGTACTGGGTGAAGAAGTCGAAGATGAACCAGGGGAAGCCGCGCTTGTAGGAGCGCGCCTTGGTGATCAGCGACAGGTCGGGCGGTGCCGCACCGCCGTTCGCCGCACGCGCCGCCTGCTCGTTCGGGAACGGCGAGGGGAAATAGTCCGCCGCCCGGCCCGGGCGCTCGAACATGTCGCCCGCATCGTTCGGACCGTCCTTGACCTTGTAGTCGGAGGCGAACGCCGCCACCTGCGCCACGGAATAGCCGGGTCCGCCGGGATCTCCGAGATTGCGGAAGGCGATGAAGGACAGGCCGTGGCAGCTCGCGCAGACTTCCTTGTAGACCTTCAGACCGCGCTGAAGCGCGCCACGGTCGAACTTACCGAAAGGGCCCGAGAACGACCATTTGTTGGCCGGCGGCTGGTCGCTGCCTTCGGACGCGCGTGCGTCCTGCATGCTGCCGAGGAACAGCGCGCCGGCGGCGACGATCGCGACCATCACGGAAGCCACCGCTTTGCCGCCCTTGCTCAGGATCGCCTCCGAGATCGAGTTCGGAACCGGCCGCGGCGTCTCGATGCGCGAGAGCAGCGGCAGCACGATCAGGAAGTAGGCGAAGTAGCAGACCGTCAGGACGCGGCCGGCGATCACGTAGATGCCCTCCGGCGGCTGCGCGCCGAGATAGCCGAGCAGGATGCAGACCGCGACGAAGATCCAGAAGAACTGCTTGGCCAGCGGACGGTACTTCGACGACCGCGTCCGCGCGCTGTCCAGCCAGGGCAGGAACACCAGCACGATGATCGCCGAGAACATCCCGATGACGCCCGCGAGCTTGTTCGGGATCGAGCGCAGGATCGCGTAGAACGGCAGGTAATACCATTCCGGCACGATGTGCGGCGGCGTCACGCCCGGGTTCGCCGGAATGTAGTTGTCGGCGTCGCCGAGATAGTTCGGCATGTAGAAGATGAACCAGGCGTAGAGCAGCAGGAAGCAGGCGACGCCGAAGCCGTCCTTGATGGTCGCATGCGGCGTGAACGGCACCGTGTCCTTTTCCGTCTTCGGCTCGACACCGTCAGGATTGTTCTGGCCGGCGACGTGCAGCGCCCAGACGTGCAGCACGACGACGCCCGCGATCAGGAACGGCAGCAGATAGTGCAGCGAGAAGAAGCGGTTCAGCGTCGGGTTGCCGACCGAATAGCCGCCCCACAGCAGCGTCACGATGCTCTCGCCGACATAGGGAATGGCGGAGAACAAATTGGTGATGACGGTGGCGCCCCAGAAGCTCATCTGGCCCCAGGGAAGCACGTAGCCCATGAAGCCCGTCGCCATCATCAGGAGGTAGATGATGACGCCGAGGATCCAGAGCACCTCGCGCGGCTCCTTGTAGGAGCCGTAATAGAGGCCGCGCAGCATGTGGACGTAGACCGCGAAGAAGAACATCGACGCGCCGCAGGCATGCATGTTGCGCAGCAGCCAGCCGAAGTTCACGTCACGGACGATCAGCTCGACCGACTTGAAGGCGAGATCGGCATGCGGCGTGTAGTGCATCGCCAGGATCACACCGGTCAGGATCTGCATCCCCAGCATGAAGGAGAGGATGGCGCCGAAGGTCCACCAATAGTTCAGGTTACGCGGGGTGGGATAGACGACGAAGGAAGAGTGCATGAGGCCGAGGATCGGCAGGCGCCGCTCGAGCCATTGCAGGGCCGGATTACTCGGCTGGTAGTCGGATGGTCCGCTCATGATGCGATCCTGAGGAAATAATACGACGAGACGGCGCGAAGCTTCGGGCGTGGGTCCGAAGCTCAGCCGATCTGGATTTTGGTGTCGGAAACGAACTGGTACGGCGGCACCGGCAGGTTCGCGGGCGCGGGCCCCTGGCGGATGCGGCCGGACGAATCGTACTGCGAACCATGGCAGGGGCAGAAGAACCCGTCGTAATTGCCTTCATGGGCGATCGGGATGCAGCCGAGATGGGTGCAGATGCCGATCACGACCAGCCACTGCTCGTGGCCGGGCTTGACGCGGGCCTCGTCGCTCTGTGGATCGGGCAGGCTCGCCACGTTGACGGCGCGCGCCTCGTCGATCTGCTTCTTGGTGCGGTGGCTGATGTAGATCGGCTTGCCGCGCCAGAACACCTTGATGTCCTGGCCCTCGGCGACCGGGCTGAGATCGACCTCGATCGGCGCACCAGCCGCGATGGTCGACGCATCAGGATTCATTTGAGAGATGAAGGGCCAGAGCGCGGCTGCGCCCCCTACTGCTGCAGCTGCCCCCGTTGCAACGAATAAGAAATCACGGCGTGTCGGATGGTCCGCCGAAGACGCTGTCGTCACGATTCCAACCCTTTCTTCTTATGCTGCCGGTGGAACCGCTCCAGGGGCCCCCAAGGTCCCCGGAACAGTGCTGCCGGCGCCCGCGGCCCCCCGCGGCGGCAGAACTTGACTTGTCCCCGCCAAAACAAGGCGAAAACAGCAGTCCAGAATCGTTCTATTGGCACCCTTGCCGGGCGAGCGCAAGCCCGCTAACGGCGGGGAAGCGTGCAATGCACGAATTCCGCGGCCAGCGATGTTTTATTGAGACATTTCCGGCCCACAACCAAGCCGCAGCCGCCCATGCAGATCGCACTTTTCCAACCCGACATTCCCCAGAACACCGGGACGATTCTCCGCCTCTGCGCCTGCCTGGACATCGCCGCCCATATCATCGAACCGGCGGGGTTCCCGATCTCCGACCGACATTTCCGCCGGGCGGGAATGGATTACCTCGACCATGTCAGTATCGTCAGGCATGACTCCTGGACGAAATTCGAGGAGTGGCGCGCGGCACAGGGCTACCGCCTGATCCTGTTCACCACCAAGGCCGCCACCGATTACCGCGATTTTCATTACCAGACGTCGGACATCCTGCTATTCGGGCGCGAGAGCGCCGGTGTCACCGACGCGGTGGTCGAGGCCGCGGATGCGCGGCTGGTGATCCCGATCAGCCCGGGGCTGCGATCGCTCAATGTCGCCATGACCGCGGCGATGGCCGCAGGCGAAGCGCTGCGGCAGACCCGGAACCCGCAAGTTTGATATGTTGAGGAGAGATCAGTGAGCTACGCGGTCAAGGAAATCTTCCTGACCCTGCAAGGCGAAGGCGCCCATGCCGGGCGCGCGTCGGTGTTCTGCCGTTTTGCCGGCTGCAACCTCTGGAGCGGTCGCGAGGCCGACCGGCAAGATGCGACCTGCCAATTCTGCGACACGGACTTCGTCGGCACCGACGGCACGCTCGGCGGCCGCTATGCCACCGCCGCCGACCTCGCCGACACCATCGCCGCGCAATGGACCGCCTCCGCCGACAACCGCTACGCGGTGCTGACCGGCGGCGAGCCGCTGCTGCAGGTCGACGCGGACCTGATCGACGCGCTCCACGCGCGCGGCTTCGAGATCGGCGTCGAGACCAACGGCACGATCGCCGCGCCCGAGGGACTCGACTGGATCTGCGTCAGCCCCAAGGGCGGCAGCGAGCTGGTGCTGCGCCGCGGCCACGAGCTGAAGCTGGTCTACCCGCAGGCGCTCGCGGCCCCCGAAACCTTCGAGGGCCTCGCCTTCGAGCGCTTCTCGCTGCAACCGATGGACGGCCCCGAGGTCGTCCAGAACACCGCGCGCGCGATCGACTATTGCCTGCGCCATCCGCAATGGCGGCTGAGCGTGCAGACGCACAAGTCGCTCGGCATCAGATAGGATTGGTTTTCGAACAGATGTGGGAATTGACGAAATCGTTCCGCTTCGAGGCGGCGCATTCGCTGTCGGGAACGACCTTTGGTGCCGCCAGCGAAGAAATCCACGGCCACTCCTTCCGCGCCGAAGTGACGGTCCGCGGCACGCCGGACCCCAAGACCGGCATGGTGATCGATCTCGGCCTGCTCCAGCGCGGCATCGAAGAGGTGCGGCTCACGTTGGACCACAAGTACCTCAACAAGATCGAGGCGCTGGGCACGCCGACGCTGGAGAACCTGTCGCGCTTCGTCTGGGAGCGGCTACAGCATATCGGCAAGCTCACCCGCGTCAGCATCCACCGCGACAGTTGCAACGAGAGCTGCACCTATTACGGTCCGCAGACATGAGGTCTCGTAGGGTGGGCAAAGCGGAGCGTGCCCACCATTCGAGATGACGGAGAGAGATCGTGGGCACGGCGCAAGGGCGCCTTTGCCCACCCTACAGGCAGTCCGCATTGGAATGAACATGGACGTTTCGACAATCGAAGACCGCAAGGGCCGCGCCCGCACCTGGTTCGAGCATCTGCGCGACGATATCTGCGCGAGCTTCGAGCGGCTCGAGGACGATGCGCCGCAGAGCCTCTATCCGGGCGAGGCCGGCCGCTTCAAGCGCACGCCCTGGCAGCGCACCGATCACAGCGGCGCGCCGGGCGGCGGCGGCGTGATGTCGATGATGTCCGGCCGGCTGTTCGAGAAGGTCGGCGTGCACTGCTCGACCGTGCACGGTGAATTCGCGCCCGAGTTTCGCGCGCAGATTCCCGGCGCGGCGGACGACCCCAAATTCTGGGCCTCCGGCATCTCGCTGATCGCTCACTTGCGCAATCCGCACGTCCCCGCCGTGCACATGAACACGCGCTTCGTCGTCACCACGAAAGCCTGGTTCGGCGGCGGCGCCGACCTGACGCCGGTGCTCGACCGCAGGCGCACGCAGGACGACACCGACACGCTCGCCTTCCACGCCGCCATGAAGGAGGCCTGCAGCGGACCGAACGGCGTCGCCGATTACGACAAGTACAAGAAGTGGTGCGACGAATATTTCTATCTGCCGCACCGGAAAGAGGCGCGCGGCGTCGGCGGCATCTTCTACGACTGGCACGACAGCGGCGACTGGGAGGCCGACATCGCCTTCACCCAGGACGTCGGCCGCGCTTTCCTGAAGATCTATCCCGAGCTGGTCAGGCGCAATTTCGCGAGCGCCTGGACGACGGAGGATCGCGAGGAGCAGTTGATCCGGCGCGGTCGCTATGTCGAGTTCAACCTGCTCTACGACCGCGGCACGATTTTCGGACTCAAGACCGGCGGCAATGTGGACTCCATCCTGTCGTCGCTGCCGCCGGAGGTGAAATGGCCATAAGTACGATGAAGCTGAATTCGAAGCCGCTGCCGCGCGCCATGCTGATCGACATGGACGACACCATCCTGTCGGCCTATGGCCGGCCGGAGATCGCGTGGAATACGATCGCGACCGAGTTTGCCGAGGAGCTCGCGCCGCTGCCGCCGCATCAGGTCGCGACCACCGTCCTTGCCTTCGCAAAGAATTTCTGGGCCAACGCCGACGCCTCGTGGCGGCTCAGGCTCGCCGAGGCGCGGCACCTGACGGTCAAGGGCGGCTTTGCCGCGCTCGCCGCGGCCGGCCATCGCGCCCTGCCCGACGATCTCGCCATTCGGCTCGCCGACCGCTTCACCGCCTATCGCGAGGAGGAGATGTTCGTGTTCCCCGGCGCGCATGAGGCGATCGACAAGCTGAAGGCGCTCGGCATCAAGCTCGCGCTGGTGACCAACGGCGCCGCCGACATGCAGCGCGCCAAGGTCGAGCGCTTCGAGCTCGCGCACCGCTTCGATCACATCCAGATCGAGGGCGAGCACGGCTTCGGCAAGCCCGAGGAGCGCGCCTATCTGCACGCGATGGACGCGCTCGGCGTCACCGCGAAGGACACCTGGATGATCGGCGACAATCTCGAATGGGAAGTCGTGACGCCGCAGCGCCTCGGCATCTACGCGATCTGGATCGACGTGCATGGCGACGGGCTGCCCGAAGGATCGACCATCAAGCCCGACCGCATCATCCGCTCGCTGACCGAACTCGTGCCGGACCATCGGTAACGCGTGTCGGGAAGCTCGCCCGCGGCCATCCTTCGAGACGCCCGCCTCCGGCGGCCCCTCAGGATGAGGTCGCGTTTTGCGGCGAGATCGGCGTAACGGGGCACAAAAACAAAAACTTCGAAAACAACCCCATGCACAGTAGACGGCTGCTGCAGAATCAAGGACTTACGGATTTAGCGAAATCGCTTGCTCCGTCGGGCAAAACAGGAGCATGATGGCATGGTCGCCAAACGTGCGATGGCCAAGCCTTTAACGTCAAGCGCACCCGTTCGCTCGGCGAATTGACGCTGCGATTTCCGACAGCCCTCCTGCCCAACTCAACGTGAAATACTTCACAAGCCGCAATCTCGCGTTGCGGTACCCTCGCTCCATGGGGCGTGGAGTGAGTTGGAGGCAACGATGGAGCAGGACACCCCGAAAGACACAGCGCGCACGCAACCTGCGGCCGACGCCCCCGGCGTGTGGCAGAGGATTCAGTCCTGGGACAGCCGCCTGTCGGTCACCAAGGGATTGACGGCCGTCACCCTGCTGACCGGCTTCCTCGGCGGATACTTCCAGTATCTGAACTCCTACGAGCAGAAGGTCGGCGAGCAGGCCAAGGCCGACATGCAGAAGGCGACAGACGCCTTCCTCGAAATCTCCAACGCCTTCGCCGACGTGCAGATGCAGCAGGAGATCATGCTGCGCGAGCAGTCCGGGCCGCTGAAGGCGCAAGCGAGTCCCGCCTTTATCCCGGTGGACGCCAAGACGCCCGAGCCGCTCCTGGAGTATTGGAAGGCACGCACGGCCTTGCGGCGCAACGGCGCCATCTTCGCGCGCAAGGCGGAGATCTACATCGACTGGCCCAGCGACATTTACCGCGATGCCGCAGCCGAGCACACGCTCGACCAGGATCCCCTGACGGCATCTCTGCTCACGAAGTACAATTTCGATTGCGACTCCGAAGCCAATCTTCCGCAGTTCAAGGGCGCTATCTATTCCGGCGGCGATCCCGGGCGCCCCAGCGAAGAGCTCTGCACCGACCCGACGGCCAACGGCCTGAAGGCCTATGTCGAGCTCTGCGCGAGGACGCCGACCGGGGCGATCGATCCGTTGCAGAAGGTCGTCGCCGTCAACTGGTGGAGCGCCAAGCACCACGTCCTGGTGATGCACCATTGCTTCGAGGCACTGCGCGGCCAGCCGAACGCGGTGGCATCGAGCGCCGATGTCCCCAGCAAGCCGGCCACCACCAAGCCGCCGATCACCAGCGAGCAGAGGCTACAGCTTCAGGCCCGCCGGCTCGATGCGTTCATGACGCTGACCATGGCGCAGCTCGACCGCATCAGGGTGCGATACCGGCCGACCGGCTTCGTCTGCCATGTTCCGGTGGTGCGCGACGCCGTCGGCTATTTCAGCAACGAGTGCCTGCCGATACAGCCGGTCAAGAACGAGCGCAGCTAAGATCGGCGCCCGCAAGGCCGCGATGAAAACGCCCCGCGCCGCACGCCTGGCTGGCGTGATCGGCGTGTCATGACCGCCTGCTAGCCTCTCCGCCGCGTCGATCAACTCGAAAGGACAATCCATGGAATTGAAAGCCGGCGATGTCGTGATGCTGAAATCCGGCGGCCAGCCGCTGACCGTTGCGGAAGTGAAGGACGACGATGTGCTCTGCCTCTGGATGGGCATGGAAGGCGATCTGTTCCGCGAGACGCTCCCGCTGGCCACCCTCGTGCAGGTGGAAGAAGACCCCGACGAGGAAGAGGACGACGAAGACGAGGATGAGGACGAAGACGAGGACGACGAGTAGGCCCGCCCAGGTTCCTGGGCGACTGCCGACACAGCACCTCCTGAATTTGCAGTAGCCTGTCCGCCGGCAAGTCGCCGAACTCAAGCGATCAAAAACATCCGCGTCGCGTCAGAGCGCCCCGGTTCGACCGAAGAAGAGCGTCAGGATCAAGCTCTCGAGCTCCGTTCCGATTGCATCGGAACGGAGCAATCCGCTGAGGTCGGTCTTCGGTCAAAGGCAAACATTCGTAATGCCGCACTGCGGGGCGAAAATCCCAGCTAAGGGCCGGATTTGGCATTTCGGCTCGCGACTGGATCCGAGGCCTCCACGGGCTGGTCCTCCCAGTCTTCCCACTCCACGTTGTTGGTTTCGAGATAGCGGGAGACGGCGACGCCGATGGTCGGGAAGAAGTAGTGCTCGCCGAGCTGCGCGAACAGGCCAAATCTCTTCAGTTTGTCCTTCACGGGGTCCTTGAGCTCGGCGAAGCAGAGCTCGATACCCTGCGCGTGCAGCGTCTGGTCCAGTTCGGCCACCACGTCGCAAGCGGTGACATCCACGCTCGTCACCGGCTCTGCGGTGACAACCAGCCAGCGCACCGGCGTCGGTGACGTCGCGACGGCATCCAGGATGCGTTCCCTGAAGAACTCGGCGTTGGCGAAAAACAACGGCGCATCCCAGCGGAACAGGACGAGCCCGGGGATCCGTCGTGCATCCGGATATCGCGTGATGTCGTGGTAACCCTTCACGCCGTAGGCGCGCCCCAATATGGCCGAGTGGGGGCGCCAACCATCCCACAGGAATTCGATGATCGCGAGGACGATCGCAAGACCTATCCCCTGGATCACCCCGAGCACGGCGACACCGACGAAACAGACGATCGCCAACCAGAATTCCCACCGCTGGATGCGATAGATCCGCTTGAGGTCGGCAATTTCGAACAAGCCAAGAGCTGACGCAATGACGACGGCGGCCAATGCAGCGGTCGGCAAATGTTGAAGCAGACCTGGCGCGACCAGCAAAAGCAAGGCGATGGCAAGCGCACCGATGACGCTGGTGAGTTGCGTGCGCGCACCGGCGGCTTCGGCGACGGGCGTCCGCGAACTGCTGCTGCTGATCGGGAAGCCCTGGAAAAATCCGGTCGCCAGATTGGCGGCACCGAGCCCGACCATCTCCTGGTTGGGATCGACCCGATCTCCCAATCGCGCGGCATAGGCTCGTGAAAGCACGCTCGTATCGGCGAACGAAACCATCGCGACCGCGCAGCCGCCGAGCACCACGGGGACGATGTCGCTGGCGGTCATCCACGGGATGACGAAGCCCGGCAGCCCCTGAGGAAGAGGGCCCAACACCTTGACGCCATGCAGCGTTCCAAGATCCAACGCCCCGACGATGACCGTGGCACCGACGACCGCAATCAGGATGCCCGGCAGCTTGCTGTTCCTGAGAAGCAGGATCACGATCAAGGTGGCAAACCCGATCGCAAACGCGACCCAGTTGATCTCTCCCGCAAGGATCGCACTGACGATCGCCCACAGGCTCCGCAACGGCCCTTCGGTGTCGATGGAAAAGCCGAGCAGCTTCGGCAACTGGCTGATCAATACCGTCAGCGCGATGCCGTTCATGTAACCATAGCGGATCGGCTTGGAGAGAAGCTCGGTGACGAAGCCGAGACGCGCGACGCCTGCCAGGATGCAAACCGTCCCCGAGACGATGGCCATCATGCCGGCGAGCGTTACGGCGCGCATGGGATCGCCCTGTGCCAGCGGCGCAATCACGCCCAGAAGGATTCCCGCCAGCGCCGAGTCCGGTCCGAGGACGAGAATGCGGCTTGGGCCGAACAACGCGTAGGCCAGCAGCGGCACAATCGTTGCGTAAAGGCCGTAGATGCCAGGCAAGCCCGATGCGACAGCATAGGCAATGCCGACCGGGACCAGCATTGTCGCAAGGACGAGACCGGCAAAGATATCGTGCGGGAGCCAGGCTGCCTCATAGCGGCGGAGTGTCTCGAGTCCCGGCAGCCAGTGCATCATCAGCCATCACTCCCGCAGGCGACGTTGCATCTGCTGTGCGGTTCGCCACGCGGCTCTGCTGTGCCGCAGCAGGGCCTCATTGATCCGAAAGCGATGAGTTCAGCAATCGCCTGGAAGGCCATTGATCAAGATCAATACTTGCGCGCATGGCCCCTTGAAGGGCCGGCTCAACCTGTTGCAGGGCGAGTGATCGCGCGCTCCAAACAGACACGGCGATGGCGGGCGCATCAAGCGCGTCGCCACCGCCATTCCTGCTCGGCACGGACTACCGTCGCGCAGCTTGGCGAACCGTCAGGCCGACTTGCGAAGCGGTCGCCTCAATGGTTGCTGCCTCGCCGCGCGACCGGCGGCGGCGATCGCCTCCATCTCGTCGACGAGGCCGGACCGATCGATATCGGCCTTGATGGCCTCGCCGATGAGACGGGCCGACTTTCTGAATTGCGGCTCTGCAATCAACCGGTTCACCGCCGCGGCAATCTCCGCTGCGGAGGCGGTTGGCTGCAGTTGAAGCCCGGCTCCCTTCGCCACGATGCGCGCGGCGTTGGCGGCCTGGTCCCGCCCCATCGGCAGAATAAGCTGCGGTAGCCCGTTAATGAGCGAACGCGTGGTCGTTCCGTGGCCGCCTTGCGATATCACCACGGAGACATCCTTCATGACGAGGTCATGAGGCGCGCCCCGGATCAGGTGCACATTGTTCGGCGCCTTGAGATCGGCGACGTCCAGATTGGGACCGGCCGTTGCGAGGGCATCGATCTCCACCGCCTCCATCGCGTCGATGATGCGCTGAAACATGTCGCGCTGGCCTTGCGCGCCCGTGCTGCATGCGATCAGCGCGCGAGGACGATCCGATCGTGCCGGCCATGGCGTTCGCCACGCCTCCGCCTGCAGGGATCTGGACCAGTTCGGGACATCGAGCAGCGGTCCGACATAGCGGAGATTGTCGGGCAGCGTATCCGCCTGGAAGTCGAATGCCTGGCTGGTCGCGAGCAAAAGCCGGTTGGCACGATCGAACAGGTCGAAGACATCTGCCAGCAGCGGGAGACCGAGATCGGCACGAACGCGGTTGAGATCCGGCAGGAACGCATTGGTCGTTTCGGCCTGCGTCGCATTGGCGGCGTCGACTTCGGCGCGCTCTGCAGCCGTTCTCGGTTGGCTCAATGCGGTGGTGACAGGCGGCATTCCCGGCAGCGGCCGAAGGCTGACATGAGGGGACAGGAGCGCGAACGGCACGCCGGATGCCTCCGCGCCGAGCGCGCCGCCGAAAAGCGCGTCAAGCACGAGAACGGCATCCGTCGGCGTACGGCCGATCTCATCCAGGATATCGGCCGCATAGAGCGCGGCAGGATCGAAGAGGGCCCGGCGCAGGAAGTCCTGGATGTCCGAAACATCGACCGGATCCGCAGCCGTTCCGGTCGGGGCGTGGCGCCATGTGACGAAGGCAAAGCCGGAGGCCTCGACCTCGGAGCGCATCGCCGGATCCGCCATCACCCGGACGCGGTGTCCATTTCGATGCAGCCTCCGCGCCGCGGTGAGCATCGGGCTGAGATTCCCGAGGGTTCCCCACGAGGCCAGCAGAAAATCGTACGACATCATCGAGCCTTTCCGTCACGCTGGTGAATGGACTTGCCATCCATCCCAGGCAACGCAGTGCAGGCTTCGGACAGATGGTTGGCCGCGCGTGCATCCGCGCGAACCGCGCCGAGAATGAAGCGGCGCGCGCTACCGAACGATGTCTCTCCGGAGTGGGATGGTTACATCTGTAAGAATGAAGACCGCTCGTGGGCGCAAAGCGGACATATGCGTTTCAATCCGCACTCCGCAGTTCGTTCATCGCGCCCTGCGATCGCAACTCATCGCGCGACCGGCGCTTCGCATCGGCTAGAAGAATCCGGCGCTGAGATCCAATCCTGCGGTCAGCGACAACAGCCACACGAACACAACAGCTCCGCAGAGCAACGCGATCTGCCTGAGGAGATCTGCCCGCAGCGATGTTGTGGGAAACGCCCGCACGAAAGCGTTTGCGATGGCGGCGATGACGAGAGCCCGCATGGCAACTCCGGGCGGCGCTATTGGCCTGATAACATCGAGCGACGCGCCTCTCGCACGTGCTCGCGCTGCTGCTGTCGATGTCTGTGCGCTTGTTCGATCTCCCAAAAGGCCCGGACGAAACACGCTCCAAGGCAGGCTGAAATCACCACGAGCATGAACGCCTTATCGCTGGCGGTCTGAATCATGAAATGTCCAATGCAAATCAAACTTCAAAGCCAAAGAAACGCGCTGAAAAGCGGCTCAATCAGGGAATGTTGACGCTCGGCATCGGCCCCGTCGGGCGGATCGACATCCTGGCCGGTGGCTCCTGCGCGAGCGCTGCGAGTGCAACCAGAACAGCGGATGACAGGGCGACGAAAAAGCCGAGGCGCCATCGCCTCTCCGTCCGCTCGTCGTCGGACCTCTCGATCCGGCGCGTGCCCGTTGTCGTGCGCATCGTTGATCTCCGAATATCGTTACGGCGGGAGGCCCGTCCCCAGCACCCGCGCCGAATATCGCGTCACGCGATGCGTCTGAAAACTACCTAGAAAGGTGGTCCGCCGTACCTTATGAAGGTTCACGCAGGTCGGCGACCTGCACGCGCTTTGGAAACGACATGCAGCTCTCCACGGATCCTTCCGGTCCGCAAAATCTAGAAGTCTACGCACTCTGGGATCAACTCGCCGACTTCTCGGTCGGCGACGCCGACGCCGCGCTGAC
Organism: Bradyrhizobium sp.; assembly: GCF_035935975.1. GTDB lineage: Bacteria > Pseudomonadota > Alphaproteobacteria > Rhizobiales > Xanthobacteraceae > Bradyrhizobium. Next base: position 85,864 of record NZ_DASYWN010000027.1, on the reverse strand, counting down.
ACACTTGCTGTCCGCATTGTGCACCATGTTGTCGGCACGCAATGCGCTATGGGGTGTGGTCGTGCGATTGCCTTCGCCGAAGCGAGCCGATCCCCTGCTCGGCTGGCGTCCGCGCCTCGTCCGGGTGCTGGACCCGATACCGGCGGTGGCAGCATCGGTGCAGAAGCAATACGACACGCTCTGGTCCGACAACGTCGACCTCTCCCAGATTCTCTCCATGTCGGGAGATGAGCCGTTCCGCGTCCGCCTCCTGTTCGAAGCGCTGCCGCCGGAATGGTTCGACGGCGAGCACTATCGGCGGCACTATCTGGACGTCGGCTTCGCCGACAGCGTTTCCGTCCGCATTGCGCTCAACGACGACGTGAGGATTCGCCTGTTCGTGTTTCGCGACGCGCAGGCCCCCCGCTTCTCGGCGCAGGACGCCCAGCGCCTGGGCTTCACCATGCGCGGGTTGAGATGGTTTCACCGGCAACAACTGCTCAGCCACGGCCTGCTCATCGCCAACGCGCCCCTGACACCGACCGAGCGCAAGGTGTTGCTAGCCCTGCTCGACGGGCACACGGAAAAGCAGATCGCGCAGAAGCTCGACCAGAGCCCGAACACCACGCACTTCCACGTCAAGTCGATCTACGGCAAGTTCGGCGTGCGCAATCGCGCGGCGCTCACCGCGCTGTGGCTCGGCAAGCTGCGATGAGGAACGCGCCGAGGGATCGCGATGCCGCCGATCAGCTTGCGGGCGTAAAGCAGATACGGGCTGGCTCATCACCTGATCTTCACTTGCTGTTGGGCCTGATGGCATCAACAGTGCCCTGGATGAAGGCCTGGAGTTTGCCGATGTCTCCTTCCCTCAACTTGCCGCTGAAGTCAGGCATGCCCTGGTCGCGGAATGGACCATGGAAGACGATGTCTCTCAGATTGTTGATCGTGTCGGCGCCGACATAGCCGAGATTGATGATGTTGCCGCCGCGACCGACGCCGGGCACGCCGTGGCAGGCGACGCAGGCCGCCGTGACATAGATCTCCGCGCCTTCCTTGATGTCTTTCGGATCGTACTTTACGCCCTGCAGCAGACCTTCGGTCTGATACCTGACGAAGGCCGGCAGCTTCGCCGTGCCGCCGAGCGCGTAGGTGTAGATCGTTCCGGGGTTCTGGTACTCGGTCGCGCGATGCGCCAGGCCGTAGGAGCCGCCCCAGCCGACCGCGATCGAGATGTATTGCCTGTCACCGACCATGTAGGTTGCGGCAGCCGCCATCGCGCCGGTCCCGGTCGGGATCTCCCACAGCCTGGTGCCGTTTGTCGCGTCATAAGCGACGAAGCGGCCATCCGCCGTCCCCTGGAAAACCAGATTGCCGGCCGTGGTCAGCGTGCCGCCGTTCCAAGGCGACACGTGCTCGACGCGCCAGACTTCCTTTTGATGCACGGGATCCCAGGCGAGCAGACGTCCGAATGGGGCCGACGTCGGCGGGTTGAAAACGAAGCCGATATTTCCGCCCATGATGGAGCCGAGCTTGCCTGGCGCAGCGGCATTCTGCACAAACGACTTTTCCGGCGTCAGATTGACCGGGATGTGCTGCGCCGGAAGGTAGACGAGGCCGGTCTGCGGATTGAAGGACATCGGCTGCCAGTTGTGGGCGCCGTCCGGTCCCGGAATGGACTCGTATTGATCCGCGTCGCGCGCCGCCGGCAGCTCGATGGGCCGCCCGTTGGCGTCGTATCCCGTCGCCCAGCTCACGTCGACGAAGTTCTTCGCCGAGATGAACTTGCCGTTGGTGCGATCGATGACGAAGAAGAAGCCGTTCTTCGGCGCGTGCAGGATCACCTTGCGCGGCACACCGTCGATCTTGATATCGGCGAGGATCATCGGCTGGGTCGACGTATAGTCCCAATTGTCGCCGGGCGTCTCCTGGTAGTGCCAGATATACCGGCCTGTGTCGGCGTTGAGCGCGACGATGGAGGCGAGATAAAGATTGTCGCCACCCGACGGACTGCGCAGCTTGCGATTCCAGGGACCGCCGTTGCCGGTGCCGACATAGATCATGTTCAGGTCGGGATCGAACGTGATCGTGTCCCACGGCGCGCCACCGCCTCCGTTGATCCAATATTTGCCGGCGGGATCCCAGGTCTTCGCCGCGGCTTTCATCGAAGCGTCCTCGAACGGCTTCGACGGATCCCCGGGCACGGTGAACCAGCGCCAGAGTTGATGACCCGTCTCGCTGTCGTACGCCGTGACATAGCCGCGCACACCATATTCGGCACCGCTCTGGCCGATCACGACCTTGCCGTTGAAGACGCGCGGCGCGCCGGTGATCGTGTAGGAATGCGCGTGATCGATCAGCGTGTCCGTTTCCCAGACCTTAGCTCCGGTCGCGGCATCGAGCGCGATCAGGCGTCCGTCATAGGCTGCGACGAAGACCCTGCCCTTGTAGAGGGCGAGGCCGCGGCTGACAGCGTCGCAGCACCCCCGATAGGTCTTCGACCGGTCAACGCCCGGATCGTACGACCAGATTTTTGTCCCGGTCCGCGCGTCGATGGCATGGACCACGTTCCAGGGTGCCGCCTGATACATGATGCCGTCGACGACGAGGGGCGTTGCCTCGATGCCGCGCGACGATTCGAGATTGTAGCTCCAGACCAGGCCAAGGTTCTTCACGTTGTCGGTGTTGATCTGATTGAGCTTGCTGAACCGCGTTTCGGCGTAGTCGAGGCCGACTGTCGGCCAGTCCCAGGATGTTGTCGTATTGGCCTTGATGAAATCGCTGTCGACCCGCGAGATATCCGCCTTGATGCTATCAGGCGTCGCGCTCGTCCCGGTCTGCGCCCAAGCACCGGACGAGAGGGAAAGACCCACGAGGGATAGAACGATATGGAGCCGGCGGAAGGCGATCTGGATGTTGAACCGATTGCCCGACTCGTTTTCTGGCCATTGGCACGCTGTGTTGGATCGTCTCATGCTTCACCTTCTTCCGCACACGTCGAGACCACGATGCGCGCGAGCGCCCGCATCCGTTGAGATGGAGCGTCAACCCTGCAGCGACGGTGCTACTGAAGCATTTCAGTCCGGACGGACCTGATTGCAGTTGTAAGGCAGCTGTAAGAAAGCGTCCCGCGCCGAACGAAGGCGCCTCGGGAAAATTTTCAACCCGTGGTGGTCAAGCCCGGAGGTTTAGGCTAGCGTTTGGTGGCGTGAAAGCATTGGGACGGAATATCCGTCCTTGAAAGGACATGTTCATGAGACTGTCGTCAAAGTTTGTCGCGCCCTCAGCCTTCGCTTTCCTGTCAACTGTCATGCTGTGCGGCCCGGCCGCATCGCAACCCACACCAAATGCTCCCGTGCCGGTCCCCTCCGTCACGGTCGAGGCGCCGAAGCCCGCGGCAACGCCGAAACGGGTGGTCGATACCGGAGCATCGCGCCCGACATCGTCAACCCGTCACACACGATCGGCAAGTACGCAGCCATCAACCGCTCGAACACCGGCCCCCGCGCCGGATTCAGTCATGGGGAGGATCGCGAAGCTGGAGCGATCCGCCAGCAGTTGCAACGGCGGCTGTGAATCGAGCTTCCCACACGGCAAGGATCCCTGGGTTGGATGTAGCGGTCCGGGCGGCATATCCTCCAATGAGCCTTTCTCGCCAACGTGCAGAGACACCCTCACCTATACGTCCTACCTGAACTGCGTTGAAACCAAGGTGTTCCTGGGCGAAATCCGAAACAGAGCCTACTGGTTCTGCAGCAGCCTTTCCGCCGGCAACAAGTTCAAGGTCGCGGAGCTCAAGCGAACACGACAGCCGCGCTAGGGCGTCTTAATCCAGCGGGACGTTCAGACTGGTCCCCTTGGTGATGATGCCGCCGCGGTTGCCGATCTCGATCGAACCATAACGCTGCCTGAAGCAATCGGGCAGCGGCCGGTCGCCTACCATGCTGAGCCAGAGGCGCAACAAATGACGCTTCTGGCTTGCATTGGGCCAGTCGCGGAATCCGGTCCGGTCATGCAGCAAGGCATGATTGTAGACGAACTGCATGTCGCCCGGCTGCAGCCGCATGTCGAAATGCAGCACGGGATCATTTGCGAGCGCGTCGAAGAGATCGAGCGCCTCGACGTGAATAGGCGTCAGTCTCGGCGCATCGGGAAAGCGCTGCGCGCTGTCGATATACTGGCGCTGATAGAAGCCGGTCAGGAAGCCCGCGTGCCAATTCAGCACCGGGATTTCGAGATATGGCTTTTCGTTCTCCGGCACCTCCCCTCGCCGGTCCGTCGCGATGGGTTCGAACAGGAGGGCGGCAAGGTCGGGACGCCTGTCGAACATCGCGTTGTAGATGGTCGACGTACTGACGAGGAGAGAGTCTCCTCCCTCCATCGCCTCACGAATGCATAGGAGGCCAACCACGTCGGACGAATCCGTGTGGAATGTCTGCCGTTCCGACGTCTGATAAATCCGGGTGTTCGGATCCCTCGCGTCCGCGCCAATGTCGCGGACATGACCGAGAATGTGACCCGCCGCATTCTGGGACCGCGCCGAGCCGAGATGCGCGCCCACGCCGCAAAATATCGTCGCGGCAAACTCCTGGCTGTAATTTGCCACGGGCAGGCCGCGGATGACTTCGAAGCCGAGGCCGGTCAGCAACGTTGTCTTGAGCTCTTCCAGGTGCGCACTGAGGCGGGGAAGCGGAAAGCTTTCCTTGGTGATGTCGGCGATCTTCCTGGTCCGACCCAGATATGACTCAGCTGCGGCCTCGAGCTCGGCGATCTCGGCGCCCCCAAGCGATATCAACCATCGATCGGGATTGGCCTTCATCTCGGCACCGAGCCAGGCCGATGGGATGTCGATCTTCCCCTGCGGGCGATCGATCCCGCTGGTCGCTGAGACCACGTTCATAGTGCTGGCTCCGGGAAGATTGGTCGTCAGAAAGGACGTCGGACCATCGACGATATTGTGCCGACCATTTGTTTGCAACTTGGCAAGGCCAGATGCACTGATATCGCGCGAAGCGCCGACAGGCGACGTCGTTCAACGCGGCGGAACCATGCTGTCCGGCGCAAACTCGGTCGGCAGGCCGTCGATGCTGTTCATGTTCTTCAGCCGCCAGTATTTCCTGAGATTGTCCAGGCCCTGCTTGGTCCAGTAGCGCACGAGGCTGCCGCGCTCCTCCTTGTAATCGAACAGCGGCACGCCCATGCCGCACGACGTCTGCACGAGGTCGACCGAGAGCCGGACGATCTGGCGCGCGCCGGCAACGTCCTCGAACTGCGGAATGAGATCGTCGTAGTCCGGCGTGCCGCGCATCAGCGATCGGCCCTGGCCGTAGAGCCGCAGGATCATCGGCGCGCCCTCGAAGGCGCAGAACATGATGGTCAGGCGTTTGTCCTGCGAGGCGACCAGGTGCGCGCGGGTCTCGCTGCCGCTGCCGGTGCAATCGAGATAGGCGACGTCATTCTCCCCGAGCACCCGGAATGAGGACAGGCCTTTTGGAGAGACGTTGACGCGCCCCTTCGGCGGGGCGGTGGCGACGAAGAAGATCTTCTGCTGCGCGATGAACGCCGCGTGCTCCGGTTCGATCTTTGCGAATTGCTTGCCCATGCCCGTCCGTCCTCTGCGTGGCGACGAAGCCGAGACAAAGAGCATATCAAATGTACCGGTTTAAGGAGACATCTTATCCTGGTATAGATACCACCATGAAAGCTCAGGACCCGATCGCTCCGGCGCTCTCCCTCAGCGCGTTCCTGCGGGCGCTCCGGGAGCGCCAGTCTCCGGCGGAATTTGGCCTCGCCGCCGGACCACGGCGGCGGACGCCCGGGCTCCGCCGCGAGGAGGTCGCCCAGCTCTGCGGCTTGAGCGCCACCTGGTACACCTGGATCGAGCAGGGCCGCGACGTCTCGGTCTCCGCTGCAACACTGGCGCGCCTCGCTCGCGGACTTCGCCTGTCACGCGCCGAGCGCAGCTACCTGTTCGAGGTCGCGGGCAAGCGCGATCCCGAGCGGCCGGGCCACAGGGACGATCCGCCCGAGAGCGTGCTGGCCTGCGTCGATGCGATCGTCGGTCCCGCCTACATCCTCGATCGCAGCTGGGGCGCGCGGCGCTGGAACGCGAAAGCGTCCAGCCTGTTTGCAGGATGGCTCGATGCCGACGGCGAGAAGAATCTGCTGCGCTACATCTTCCTCAGGCCCGAGGCCCGAACGCTCATCCTCGACTGGACGTCCCGCGCGCAACGCGTCGTCGCGGAGTTCCGCGCCGCGGTGACCGGCTATTCCGACGATCCGGAGATTCGCCGCCTCGTCGACGAACTGCGCATTGGAAGCGCCGATTTCGCGCGTTGCTGGGAAGCACAGGGTGTCCTGGCACGCGAGGGCGGCGAGCGCGCGTTCAACCATCCGGCGATGGGAGTGCTGCACTATCAGCAGGTGTCGCTGTCGCTCGCGGGCTGGCCCGACTACCGGCTGACGATGCTGCTGCCTGCCCAACCTATCAGATCATAATGCTTCCCGAAGAAAGGACGACCGTGATCGCACCGGGCGCGCGCGCCCATGCTCGCACGGCTTTGTTGGCAGCCCGCAGAACCGAGGGGCGCAAGATTTGAACTGCATCGCGGATGGTCGCGCTGACCGGCTGACGGCCGATCCGTCCGCGCAGCCGAGCAACCCGGAGCGCGCGCACCATCGTTTCGGGATCGGGAAATTCTTCCTTATTTTGCAAAAGGCTCCAAATGAGACGTTTGAGATCGATCGTCTCCCGGTCAATTTGGGCGAACGATCCGTCTGCCGTGATGCAGGCATGGTCGGTCATGTCGTAAAAGACAAGGCCATCGTCTATTGCCACCATATCTCCATGACAGGCCAGATCGACGAAGAACAGTTGGTCTACCCCCCATCTTATCGACTCGTAGTTTCGCATTCGGCAGCCGGCTTTGATGACCTTGCTGTTGACCAGAAGGGTCGAAGGGACAATCCCGAGCAACCGCGTCTTGCCCGCCAGATAGAGATCTGCGAGGCACTCCTGACTCGAATACAGGTAAACGTCACTGCCTCGCCGATACCTTATGCCCTTGTCCTGCACCAGATGGGAGGTGGAGGTCATGAACGCCACGGCCGGGTAAGCCATCGCAAGTCCCGCGAAAATCCGGAGCGCCCCCGGCGCAAGCCAGTCATCGTCATGCAACAGTTTGATCCAGTGACCGCGGCACGAAAGCATCGCGTTGTTCGTGTTCTCGACCTGACCGCGGCCCTCACGGTTCTCGACGACCCGGATGCGGGGATCTCGGCGAGCATACTCGGACGAAACTTGCCAACTTTCGCCAGCCGGCTTTTCGTCATCACTGATGACCAATTCCCAATCGGAAAAATCCTGCCCCAGCACACTTTCGATCGCACGGCGCAGCATATCCGGACGGCGGAAGGTTGGTAGCGCGATCGAAATGAAGGGTCGGAGTTCCGAACGTCGGGCATTTCCGTTTCGATCAGTCTGAAGTGATCCCATCGGTGGCCCCTCATTCTTCGAAGCGGCTATTGGAACTCGCATCCGTTGGTCGAGCGCATCTGCAGGCATGATGAACGTTCTCGCACTGATCACGTTGAGATGGCCGATTGATGAACCGCGAGGGCGACAGCAGTCACCGTCCATTCGCATGAAGCACAGTGTCGCAGTCCGCGATTTCTGAGAGAGGAACCGCGTCATATGCGGGAGATGGTTTTACAATTTGCAGTTGATGTGTTTGACGCCCCGCGTCCGCGATGACACAGGCGCGGCGACTTCCGCTTTGGAATCGAAAGCCGACACGTCCCGACCAGCTTCGATCCGCAGCTAGGCGATCAACTGCCTCGCCGCCGCAGAGATCATCACGAGCCCGCCCGTGATCACGGCGACGTCGAGGATCGCGGCGTGGATATGCACGGGCATCCGCTCGACGAAGGCCTTTGCGAGGAAGGCGCCGGGGATCGCGATGCCGCCGATCAGCAGCGCGAAGGCGAGCACCTGCGCGGTGACGGCGCCGGCGAGACCAAACACCGAGATCTTGATCAGGCCGGTGCCGAGCGAGATCAGCGCGTCGGTCGCGATCACGGTGGCACCTTCGAGGCCCGCGGCCATCAGCAGCGACAGCAGGATCACGCCGGAGCCGGAGGTGCCGCCGACCAGCACGCCGTAGCCGACCGAGCCGGCGGCAAGGCCGCTGTCACCGATCCTGACCTCGCGGCGACGAAGCACGCGGCGCAGCGGCACGCTCAGGATCAGCATGGTCCCGATCACGATGGCCGCGCCCGCATTGGTGAGGCGCGTATAGCCATAAGCGCCGAGCGCGGTCGTCAGCGCCGCGCAGGCGAGCACGATCAGCGCGCGGCGGCGATCGACATAGCGGAGATAGGCGAGTGCGCGGCTGGAATTGGTGAGCATCGCGGAGATCGCGATGATCGGCACCACCGGCTCGGCGCCGACCAGCGGCACCAGCACTAGGGGCATCAGCGCGCCGGTGCCGTAACCGGCGAGACCACCGATGATCGAAGCAAACAACGCCATCAACGCGACCAGCAGAAGCTGAAAGATCGAGATGTCGGCGAAGCCCGAAACGATGGTCACGTTCTCTCATCGCGGCTGACGCGTGCCGCAGCTTGATCGGCGATGGAAGCGAGTGCGGCTTCGTCTAGTGGAAAATCCGCCGCAAGCCAAGCGTCCTCGGCCAATGTCAACACATGTCCGAGCGCAGGCCCTTCCTTGACTCCGCGCGCGATGAAGTCGGCGGCACGAAGCGGAAATTTCGGCGCAGTCCAGTCCTGCGGCAGCTCGGCGAGCGTGCGCCAGTACGCCGAATTCACGTCGCTGCCGGTCCGCGCCCAGCCGAGCAACACGCGATCGTGATAGCGCTCCGCGCCGAGCCGGTAGAGCAGCCGCCGCGCATGGGCTTCGTCCATGGCGGCAAACCGCCACCAGCGGTGTCCCATCGAATCCAGCGCCTTGGTCTCGGCATTGGAGAGACGCAGCCGCGTCGCGACGCGCTTGGCGTCTTCCGTCACGGCCACCGTCAGCGCGGCGAGGCGCCGCGTGCTGCTGGCGGTGAGGCCGAGTTCGCGCTCGATCGCGATCATCGTCGTCAGCGGCCCGGTATAGGCAACGCCGCCGATCAGCGCCTGCAGCAATCCGCCGTCGGCCATGGCGAGCGCTGCCGCGGATGCGCCGCCGGCCAGCAGCAGCTTCAGCATCTCCATCCGCACCCGTTCGGCCGAAAGGGCGGCGAGGCCGGCACGCCCGCGAATGCAGGCGAGATTGCCGTCGCGGTCGGGATCGCCGGCGCCGAAGGCGGCGTGGATGCGAAAGAAGCGCAGAATGCGCAAATAGTCTTCGGCGATGCGCTGGTCGGGATCGCCGATGAAGCGCACGCGGCGCGCTTTGGCATCGGCGATGCCGCCGACATAGTCGTAGACGACGCCGCGCGCGTCGACCGACAGGCCGTTCATGGTGAAGTCGCGCCGCTCGGCGTCCTTGACCCAGTCGCGGCCGAACGCGACCTTGGCCTTGCGGCCGAAGGTCTCGGTGTCCTCGCGCAGCGTCGTGACTTCGTAAGGCACACTGTCGATGACGAGCGTGATGGTGCCGTGCTCGATGCCGGTCGGTACGCTCTTGATGCCGGCCTTTTTGGCGCGCCGGACCACTTCCTCCGGCAGCGCCGTGGTCGCGATGTCGATGTCGCCGGGCACGAGGCCGAGCAGCGCGTTGCGGACGGCGCCGCCGACCACCCGCGCCTCTTCGCCGTCCCTGCCCAGCAATTGCAGCACGCGCGCGGTGCCGCCTGCAGTCAACCAGGGCGCATCGGCGAGTATCGGCTCCGCGCTCATCGTTCCGCCCCTATCTTTCCGTGCCCGGCACGAGCTTGCCGTTCTCGATATGGGCGGGAATGTAGGTCGAATCCGGTGCGGCGCCCGAGAAATGTGCGAGCCCGACCAGGCCCGCGATGACGAGCACCAGCGCGCACAGGATGAGGCGCGCGACGACCGTGACCGGCCAGGACGAGCGCGCGAACAGGCCGGAGCGGGTGGCGGCGAGGAACAACGCATAGACGGCAAAGGGGATGAGGAAGATTCCGATCTCGGTCAGAACCGTCCGGATCATGATGAATAGATCCGCTCATACAGCACACGCAGCATTCCGGCCGTCGCACCCCAGATGTAGCGCTCAGCAAACGGCATCGCGTAGTAGAAACGCTCCATGCCGCGGAACTCCTTGCTGTGCAGCTGGTGGTTCGCCGGATTCATCAGGAAGGATAGCGGCACCTCGAACGCATCATCAACCTCGGAATGGTTGATGGTGAGCTCGAAGCCGGGCCGCACCTTGGCGACCGTCGGCAGGATGCGGAAGCCGAAGCCGGTGCCGTAGAGATCGAGATAGCCGATCGGCTCGACGAAGTCCCTGGACAGGCCGACCTCCTCCTCGGCCTCGCGCAGCGCCGCATCGAGCGGCGAGGAATCGGTCGCGTCGATCTTGCCGCCGGGAAAGGCGATCTGGCCGGCATGGTCGTTGAGATGGGCCGAGCGCTGCGTCAGCAGGACGGTCGGCTCGGGACGATCGACCACGGCGATCAGGACCGCCGCGGGGCGCACCGGCTGCTCGCGCGCGACGATCTCCAGCATCTTGTCGGTACCGGGATCGCCCGAGGCCGGAATGATATTCGGGTCGAACAGGCCAGGCGGCACGTCGAAGTGCAGCCGCGCCCTGGAGCGGGCGAAGAAGTCCGCAGCGCCAAGGGCTGCCGGATCGCTCTTCAGGATAGGCTTGTTCAAAGCGCGGCCCTCACCTGCTCCGCATCGGCCATGGCGAAGAATTCGCCGGCCGACTCGACGCCGAACATCGGCTGGCCATCGACCATCCGCTCCTCGCCCATGTCAACCAGATCGTAATAGAGCGCGCGGGTGACCTTGGCCCAGAGATCGGCGCGGACATGCAGATAGGGCGTCAGCCCGCCGTCCCTGGCCTGCTCGAACCGGAGCCGGTGCGCGGCGTCGCAGGTAACCCAGTCGTCGACATTGGTGCGGAAGCTCAGCACGTGATGGTTGTCCTCGCCGCTCTTCAGCATCTCGACCGCCATGAACGGCGCGTCGTCAACGCGGATGCCGACCTTCTCCACCGGCGTGACCAGGAAATGCTTGTCGCCCTCGCGCTTGAGGATGGTCGAGAACAGCCGGACCAGGGCATGACGCCCGATTGGCGTCCCCATGTAGAACCAAGTACCATCGGAGGCGATTCGAATGTCGAGATCGCCGCAAAACGGCGGATTCCACAGATGCACCGGAGGCAGGCCCTTTTTGGCGCCTTCGGCACTGGCAGCACTTTTGGCAGCGGCAGTCAGCCCCTCAAGACCGCGTTCGGCGCTCTGCCCTTGGTTCGCCATGGTTTGCCCTGACTTTGTCATTTGGCACGATTGGTGCAGGTCTACGTTGTAAGTCGCTGTGCGGTTCCACCCCGGATTAGTCCGGTGTGGAGGTCGCCACTTCGTGATGCCCTACATACCCTTAAGCCGATAAGGTGGGGATAGGTTAATTCAACGAATACATGGCCTTCCTGCAAGTCTAGCATAGGGCCCATGTGATGGCGTGACGGCGCAAGCAAGTGCCCGCGCAAGACGACGACGCAGGAACGTGACGACGCGAGCGAGCCGCGTGGCAGGCTGAAGGAGCGAACGGATGGCGGAGAGTGTCGAGAAACTCGAAGACGGGATCGTCCGTTCGGCCGAGCAGGTGTCGGCCCAGATTCGCGCGGCGAAAGACGCGATCGGATCCGTCATCTTCGGCCAGGACCGCGTGATCGAGAACACGCTGGTCACGATCCTCTCCGGCGGCCACGCTCTGCTGATCGGTGTGCCTGGTCTGGCCAAGACCAAGCTGGTCGAGACGCTCGGCGTCACGCTCGGTCTCGATGCCAAGCGCATCCAGTTCACGCCCGATTTGATGCCGTCCGACATTCTCGGCGCTGAAGTGCTGGACGAGAGCACCGCAGGCAGGCGCGCCTTCCGCTTCATCGCAGGCCCGGTGTTCGCGCAGCTGCTGATGGCCGACGAGATCAACCGCGCCAGCCCGCGCACGCAGTCGGCGCTGCTGCAGGCGATGCAGGAGCAGCACATCACGGTCGCCGGCGCACGTCACGACCTGCCGAAACCGTTCCACGTGCTCGCCACGCAAAATCCGCTGGAGCAGGAAGGCACCTATCCGCTGCCCGAAGCCCAGCTCGACCGCTTCCTGATGGAAATCGACGTCGATTATCCCGATCGCGACGCCGAGCGCCGCATCCTGTTCGAGACCACCGGCGCCGAAGAGACGCTGGCGAAGGGCTCGATGAGCGCGGATGCGCTGATCACCGCGCAGCGGCTGGTGCGCCGCCTGCCGGTCGGCGATTCCGTGGTGGAGGCGATCCTGTCGCTGGTGCGCTCGGCCCGTCCGGGCGAGGAGAGCGGAGAAGCCGGCAAGTTCATCGCCTGGGGCCCCGGCCCGCGCGCCAGCCAATCGCTGATGCTCGCCGTGCGCGCCCGCGCGCTGATCGACGGACGCCTTGCGCCCTCGATCGACGACGTGCTCGATCTCGCTGAACCCATTTTGAAGCACCGCATGGCATTGACGTTCCAGGCGCGCGCCGAGGGGCGCACGATTCCGGACGTGATCAAGCAATTGAAAACACGGATCGGTTGATGGCTGCAGAGACCGGGCACACAGCGAAGGAGATCATCGCGATCCGACGTGCCGATGGCGAAAGCCGTACGCTCGCCGCTTCGCTGCCGCGCCTGGTGCTTGAGGCCCGCCGCATCGCCGCCAACGTCATTCACGGCCTGCACGGCCGGCGCCGCGCCGGCTCCGGCGAGAATTTCTGGCAATACCGCCGCTTCGTCTCGGGCGAGCCGGCGCAGAATGTCGACTGGCGCCGCTCCGCACGCGACGATCATCTCTATGTCCGCGAGCTCGAATGGGAAGCCTCACACACGGTGTGGATCTGGCCCGACCGCTCGCCGTCGATGGCGTTCGCCTCGAAGACCGCGCGTGAGTCCAAACTGGAGCGCACGCTGATCGTCGCCTTCGCGCTGGCCGAGCTGCTGGTCGCGGGCGGTGAACGCGTCGGCATTCCCGGGCTGATGGCGCCGACCACGAGCCGCAGCGTGATCGACAAGATGGCACAGGCGATGCTGCATGACGATGCCGACCGGCTGAGCCTGCCGCCGTCCTTCGTGCCCGCGGCGCTGGCCGAGATCATCGTGCTGTCGGACTTCTGGTCGCCGATCACCGAGATCAGGACGACGCTCGCAGGGCTCTCCGGCTCCGGCGCGCATGGCACGCTGGTGCAGGTCGTCGATCCCGCCGAGGAGACGTTCCCCTATTCCGGCCGCATCGAGTTCGTCGAGCCCGAGGGCTTTGGCGTGATCACCGCCGGCCGCGCCGAGAGCTGGGCGCAGGATTACACCGCGCGGCTCGCGCTGCACCGTGACCAGATCCGTGCCGAGACCTCCAAGCTCGACTGGCTGTTCACGACCCATGCGACCGACCGCTCCGCCGCCGAGTTGCTGCTGTACCTGCATGCGGGCATGCAGGTGAGCAAGTCCGGCGCTCGCGCCACCACGATCAAGGCGGGGCCGGCCGCATGATGGGATTGCCGCTCGCCTTCACCGAACCGCTGCTCCTGATCGGCCTCGTCAGCCTTCCGGTGCTGTGGTGGCTGCTGCGCGTGATGCCGCCGCGGCCGCGCCGGATCGAGTTTCCACCGACGCGCCTGCTGTTCGACATCGCGCCACGGGAGGAGACCCCGTCGCGGACACCGTGGTGGCTGACGGCGCTGCGCCTCCTGGCCGCCGCGCTCGTCATTTTCGCCGCCGCCGGCCCGATCTGGAATCCGCAAGTCGGCGCCGCCGGCAGCAAGGCGCCGCTGATGATCATGCTCGACGACGGCTGGAGCGCCGCATCGAACTGGGATGTCAGGCTGAGGGCCGCGGACGAACTGATCGCCAATGCCGACAACGACCGCCGCGCCATCGCGCTGGTGCCGCTGTCCGAGCCGAACCGCGACATCACCCTGATGCCGGCGGGCGCCGCGCGCGTCGCACTGCGGCAGATCGCGCCGAAGCCCTATTCGATCGATCGCGTCGAAACCCTCGCCGCGGTCGACCGTTTCCTCAAGGCCACCGGCGATTGCGAGATCGCCTGGCTGTCCGACGGCGTCGATACCGGCCGCGGCGACGAGTTCGTGCAGGCCCTCGGCAAGACCATCGGCGATCGCAGCCTGACCGTGTTCGAGGGCGGCACCTCCTCGCCGCTGGCGCTGGTCGCGGCCGAGAACGCCGCCGCCAAGATGACGGTGAAGGTGCTGCGCACCGACAGCGGCATCGCGGTCGGCAGCGTGCGCGCGCTGGACCAGAAGGCCTCGCCGATCGCCGAAGCGCGTTATTCGTTCGGCCCGCAGGACAAGGAGACCGAGGCCTCGTTCGACCTGCCGGTCGAGCTGCGCAACGACATCACGCGGCTCGAGATCACGGGCGAGCGCTCCGCCGGCGCGGTGCAGCTGCTCGACAAGCGCTGGCGCCGCCGCGCCATCGGCATCGTCACCGGCACGACCAGCGAGACCGCCCAGCCGCTGCTGGCACCGACCTTCTATCTCACGCGCGCGCTGGCGCCGTTCGCCGACGTGCGGCTGGCCGACCGCGGCTCGCCGCAGCAGGGCATCACCCAGTTCCTCGACCAGAAGCTGCCGATGATCATCCTCGCCGACGTCGGCACGGTGGCGCCGGAGCTGCGCGATCGCCTCAATGCCTGGGTCGACCAGGGCGGCGTGCTGGTGCGCTTCGCAGGTCCCCGCCTCGCGCAGGCCGAGGACGATCTCGTTCCGGTCAAGCTGCGCAAGGGCGGCCGCACGCTCGGCGGCAGCCTGACCTGGGAAAAGCCGCAGCACCTCGCTTCGTTCACCGCTGACGGACCGTTTGCCGGCGTCGCGGTCCCCAAGGACGTCACCATCAACCGCCAGGTCCTCGCCGAGCCCGACGCCGTGCTCGCCACCAAGAGCTGGGCCTCGCTGGAAGACGGCACGCCGCTCGTCACCGGCGAGCATCGCGGCAAGGGCATCGTCAGCCTGTTCCATGTCAGCGCCGACATGCGCTGGTCGGATCTGCCGATGTCGGGCACCTTCGTCGAGATGCTGCGGCGGATCGTCGACATGTCCGGCTATACCGCCAAGCCCGGCGCAGGCCCTGCCGGCGAAGCCACCACCGAAACGGTCGCGCCGCTGCACATCCTCGACGGCTTCGGCGCGTTCGGCCCGCCGCCGGCGACCGCAAAGCCGCTGCCCGCGGATTACCGCGACCGCGCCACACCCGATCATCCGCCGGGCTTCTATGGTCCGGCTGAAGGACCTCTCGCCGTGAACACGCTTGCCGCCGCCGACCGCATCGCAGCCCTGAACACCGCGAGCCTGCGCGCCCGGCACGCCACCTACACCAATGCCGAGCCGCGCGATCTGCGCGGCTGGCTGCTCTCGACGGCGCTGGCGCTGTTCCTGGTCGACGCCATCATCGTCGCGGTGCTCGGCGGCGCCATCGCCGCGCTGCTGCGCCGGCGCGCCGCGACCGCAGCGATCGTGCTCGGCTTGATGCTGGCCGGCCTGGTGTCGCTCGCGCCGACGCCGTCCTATGCCGACAACGCCTCCGACGAGTTCGCGATGAAGGCGGTGTCGCAGACCCGCCTCGCCTATGTCGTCACCGGCAATGCCGACGTCGATTCCATCGTCAAGGCCGGGCTATCAGGACTGACGCTGTTCCTGGCGCAGCGCACCGCGCTCGAGGCCGGCGATCCCGTCGGCATCGATCCTTCGCGCGACGAGCTCGCCTTCTTCCCGCTGATCTACTGGCCGATCGTGCCCGGCGCGCCCAAGCCGCCGCAGGACGCCATCAACAAGATCGACGCCTATATGAAGCAGGGCGGCACCGTGCTGTTCGACACCCGCGACGCGATCGAGGCGCCGCCCGGCGAGAACGGCGCCGCGCAGACGCCGGGGATGCAGACGCTTCGCCAGATCCTGTCCTCGCTCGACGTGCCCGAGCTCGAGCCGGTGCCGCGCGAGCACGTGCTGACCAAGACCTTCTACCTGCTGCGCGACTTCCCCGGGCGCTTCAACAGCGGCCAGACCTGGGTCGAGAGCCTGCCGCGCGAGGAAGACGACGACAGCGCGCAGCGGCCGGCCCGCGGCGGCGACGGCGTCTCGCCGATCATCATCACCTCGAACGACCTTGCCGGCGCCTGGGCCGTGCGCCCCGACGGTCAGTACATGCTGCCGGTCGCCGGCGGCGACGCCCGCCAGCGCGAATTCGCCTACCGCGCCGGCGCCAACATCGTCATGTACACGCTGACCGGCAACTACAAGGCCGACCAGGTGCACGCACCGGCCCTGATCGAACGGTTGGGGCAATAGGATCAATATGAATTACGGCATCGCGTTCACGCCGCTTGTTCCCGCGATCGTCCTGTGGCTCGCGCTGGCCGCGATCATCGTCATCGCGATCGTGCTGCTGGTGTCGCGGGCGCGCGGCGCAGCCGTGCGCGTGGCGGCGCTGGCGCTGTTCCTGCTGGCGCTCGCCAACCCCTCCTTCACCCGCGAGGACCGCGATCCCCTCACCTCGGTCGCCGCCATCGTCGTCGACAAGAGCCCGAGCCAGAATTTCGGCAACCGCAATCGCGAGGCCGCCCAGGCGCAGGAAGCGCTGGTCGACAGCCTGAAGAAGATCAAGGGCCTCGAGGTCCGCGTCGTCGACGCCGGACAGGCCGACGGCGAGACCGACGGCACCAAGCTGTTCGGCGCGCTCGCATCGGTGCTGGCGGACGTGCCGGTCGACCGCGTCGCCGGCGCGTTCCTGATCACCGACGGCCGCGTCCATGACATTCCCGCAAACGCCGCCGCACTCGGCTTCCAGGCGCCGGTGCACGCGCTGATCACCGGACAGAAGGACGAGCGCGACCGCCGCATCGCGATCACCGCGGCGCCGCGCTTCGGCATCGTCGGGCAGACCCAGACCATCACCTACCGCCTCGACGACCAGGGCGTCTCCGGCGAGCGCGCCAAGGTCACGATCCGCCGCGACGGCGAGGTCATCAACGAGCGCCAGCTGTCGAGCGGCCAGAGCGCCAGCGTCGACGTCGACATCAAGCATGCCGGTCCGAACATCGTCGAGATCGAGGCCTCCCCGCTCGAGCGCGAGCTGACGCCCGTGAACAACCGCGCCGTCGTCTCGATCGACGGCGTGCGCGACAAGCTGCGCGTGCTCTTGGTCTCGGGCGAGCCGCATTCCGGCGAGCGCACCTGGCGTAACCTGCTGAAGTCCGACGCCAGCGTCGATCTCGTGCACTTCACCATTCTGCGTCCGCCGGAGAAGCAGGACGGCACGCCGATCAACGAATTGTCGCTGATCGCGTTTCCGACCCGCGAGCTGTTCCAGCAGAAGATCAACGAATTCCAGCTGATCATCTTCGACCGCTACGCCCGCCAGGGCGTGCTGCCGATCGCCTATTTCGACAACATCGCGCGCTATGTGCGCGCGGGCGGCGCGGTGCTGGTCTCGGCCGGTCCCGACTATGCCTCCAACACCAGCATCTGGCGCACGCCGCTGGATTCGGTGCTGCCGGCCGAGCCGGTCGGCGTGACCGAGAAGCCGTTCTATGCGCATCTGTCCGACATCGGCAAACGCCACCCCGTCACGCGCGGGCTGGAAGGCTCGGCGTTCGAGCCGCCGCACTGGAGCCGCTTCTTCCGCACCGTCGACACCCGCAATGCCGTCAACCCGCCGGTCATGACCGGCGTCGACGGCAAGCCGCTGCTGTTCCTGTCGCGCTTCGGCGAGGGGCGCGTCGCGCTGCTGCTCTCCGACCACATCTGGCTGTGGGCGCGCGGCTATGAAGGCGGTGGCCCGCATCTCGATCTGCTCAGGCGGATGTCGCACTGGCTGATGAAGCAGCCCGACCTCGACGAGGAGGCGCTGCGCCTGCAGGTACAGGGCAAGGATCTCGTCGTGGTGCGCCAGACCATGGCGGACAGCGTCCAGCCGGTCAGCGTCACCTCGCCCTCGGGCGTGTCGCACGATCTGACGCTGAGCCCCGGCGATCCCGGCGAGTGGCGCGCCAGCCTGCCGGCGAGCGAGCTCGGCCTGTGGCAGGCGACCGACGGCACGCTGAAGGCGCTGATCAATGTCGGCCCGACCAATCCGAAGGAATTCTCGGAAGTCACCTCGACCACCGAAACCCTGAAGCCGCTGACGCAGGCGACCGGCGGCAATGCCGTGCGCGTGGCCAGCGGCTCCAGCGTCGAGCTGCCCCGCATCGTGCCGGTACGCTCGGCCAGCATCTTCGCCGGCGACGGCTGGATGGGCGTGCGGATGCGCGACGCCAGCGTCGTGAAGGGCGTCGGCGTGCTGCCGATCTTCGCCGGCCTGATCGGCCTGTTGCTGCTGCTCGGCGCATTCGCCGCCACCTGGGTCCGCGAGGGGCGCTAGTTGCCCGAACGACACATCGGATCGGCTGCCTGCGTGCGCCGGTCCGCTCGCGATTGACATTCGCTAAGCAATGCTGCGATGTTACATTATAACATCGCGACGCCCGGTCGGCGCCTCGCGATGCGGGGTGGCGTTTCCAGATGAAGTGGTTCCGGTCGAATATCAGGCACGGCGCCCGGCTCGCTTTGTTCGCGATGCTGGTGCAGCTCGCGCTGACCTTCGGCCACAGCCATTGGTTCGCCCAGGCGACGTCTCTCGCCCAAGCCTCGCTGCAGCAATCAGCCTCGGTCGAGAAGCAATCGCCTGCGGGTCCCGACCGCGAGCAGCCGGGCGACGACAATTGCGCGATCTGCGCAGTGGTCGCGATGGCCGGTACCGTCGTGTTCGCGACGCCGCCTTTGCTGTTGCTGCCGCAGGCGATCGACCTGCTCTATCGCACCACCGATGCCGAATTCGCTCACTTGAGTTCGGCCAGCACGGGCTTCCAGCCCCGCGCCCCACCCGCGTCCTGACCTCCAACGCTTGATCACACCTGGGCACGCGCCCGGGAACCGTTGAAGTCGAATTCCGTCGCGCTGCGACGGCAGGCCGCCTCCGATCAGCAAAAATCTTCCGGACGGCGCCTGACTGGAATCAGGACCATGTCATTTGAATTGCGACGCGTGCAGCGTCTCGGCGGAGCGAGCCTGCTCCTGCTCGGCGCCGCCGCCACGTCCGCGTTGGCCCAGGAATCTGCAAAACCGCCTGCACCGCAGCCCGCACAACAGACGGCACAGGACAACTCGTCGACCGAGATCCCGTCCGTCACCGTGACGGCCCCGAGCCCGATCGTGCGCCGGGCGGTGGTGCCGACGCGCAGTCCGGTCCGCACCACGCGAACCGCCCGCGTGCGCAGCCAGCAACCTGCGCCCGAAGCGGCACCGGCGGCGGCAGCCGCAGCAGCAGCCGCTACGCCCCAGCGGGGCGTGCTGCCGATCGTCACCAATCAATTCGCCACCGTCACCGTGGTGCCGAACGAGGAAATTCGCCGCGAGGGCGGCGGCCAGCTCGGCGACCTCCTGTTCTCAAAGCCCGGCATCACCGGCTCGAGCTTCGCGCCCGGCGCCTCCAGCCGGCCGATCATCCGGGGCCTCGACGTCAACCGCGTCGGCATCGTCGAGAACGGCACCAATTCCGGCGGCGCCTCCGACCTCGGCGAGGATCATTTCGTCCCGATCGATACGCTCGCGACCAACCAGGTCGAGGTGGTGCGCGGCCCGGCCGCGCTGCGCTACGGCTCGACCTCGATCGGCGGCGTCGTCAGCGCCACCAACAACCGCATTCCGGACGCGCTGCCGTCCTGCGCGCCGTCGTTCCAGACCTACGGTCTGCCGACCAAGGCGCCGCTCGCGACCGCAACGACCTCGCCCTGCGTCACCGCCGAGACGCGGACCGCATTCAGCTCGGTCGATCGCGGTGTCGAGAGCGGCGTGCTGCTCGACACCGGCGGCGGCAATTTCGCCTTCCACGCCGACGCCTATGGCCGCACGAGCTCGGACTACAACATCCCGGGCTATCCCTATCTCAACGACCCGTCGCGTCCCGTGAACGGCCGCCAGCCGAACTCGGCGGCCCGGTCGGACGGCGCCTCGATCGGCGGCTCCTACTTCTTCCAGGGCGGCTATATCGGCGCGTCGATCACGCAGAACGACTCGCTCTACCACATCCCCGGCATCGACGGCGCCGACCACCAGACCCGGATCGACGGCCACCAGACCAAGATCAACGTCAAGGGCGAGTACCATCCGGACGCGACCGCGATCGACACCGTCCGCTTCTGGGCCGGCGCGACCGACTACCGGCACAACGAGATCGGCCTTGCCGATCCCGCCGATCTCAACAGCGACGGCATCCGCCAGACCTTCACCAACAAGGAGCAGGAGATCCGCACCGAGGTGCAGCTGATGCCGTTCAACGCGCGCTTCGCCGAGGTGACGACGGCGCTGGGCTTCCAGGTCGGCCATCAGGAGCTGACCGCGCCGAGCCCCGACAATCCCGGCTCACTGTTCAACGGGTTGTGGGACCCGAACAACAACACGCGCGTTGCCGGCTACGCCTTCAACGAGTTCAAGTTCACGGAGGCGACGCGGGCGCAGATCGCCGGCCGCATCGAGCATGTCGAGTTGCACGGCACCACGCCGAACTTCCCGGCGGATTATCTCCCCGACGGCACGCCGCAGGTGGCCATCGCGCGCAATCCGTCGTTCACGCCGAAGAGCGGCAGCATCGGCTTGCTGCAGGACCTGCCCGGCGGCATGGTCGGCAGCATCACCGCCCAATATGTCGAGCGCGCGCCGAAGGCGGCCGAGCTGTTTTCACGCGGCGCACACGATGCGACCGCGACCTTCGACATCGGCAATCCGAACCTGAAGATCGAGACCGCGAAATCGGTCGAGCTCGGCGTGCGCAAGGCGACGGGCCCGTTCCGCTTCGAGGCTACCGTCTACTACACGCATTTCGACAATTTCATCTATCGCCGTCTCACCGGCGTGATGTGCGACGAGGATTTCGACTCCTGCGGCACTCCGGGCGCCGAGCTGAACCAGGCGGTCTATTCACAGGCCAACGCCAACTTCCGCGGCGGCGAATTCCAGTCGCAGCTCGACATCGGCGCATTCCGGGGCGGTATCTGGGGCATCGAGAACCAGTTCGACGTGGTCCGCGCCACCTTTACCGACGGCACCAACGTGCCGCGTATTCCGCCGGTGCGATTGGGCGGCGGCGCGTTCTGGCGCGACGACAACTGGCTGATGCGCATCAATTTGCTGCACGCCTTCGCGCAGAACAACGTCGCCGTGATCGCGGAGACGCCGACGGCGGGCTACAATCTGCTGAAGGCCGAGGTGAGCTACAACACCAAGCTCGATCCGCGTCAGTTCGGCGCGCGCGAGATGACGGCCGGCATCGTCGGCAACAATCTCCTCAACGCGAACATCCGCAACTCCGTGTCCTACACCAAGGACGAGGTGCTGTTGCCCGGCATCGGCGTGCGAGCATTCGCGAACTTCAAGTTCTAGGCTTGAACCTGTCGGGGCCTGCGGGCCCCGACATATGCGGTGGGCCGTAGCCCGGATGGAGCGCAGCGAAATCCGGGACAGTGCATCCGCGGCAACAGGTTTCCCGGATTGCGTGGAGCCTGTCATCGGGCGGCGCTTCGCGCCGACCCGTTGGCTCCATCCGGGCTACGGGCTCCAAGACCTACGAAGGCGTCAGCCGCTTCTCGAAGCGCCATTGGTCGACGGGGAAAGGTCCGTTCGACGTCTCCGACATCATCACGAAACTGCCGGCGTTGCGCCAGCCGCTCTTCTCGTAGAACCGCGCGGCGCGATCGTTGCCGATGGCGCAGGCCAGCCACGCCAGCTCGACTCCGCGCGCGGCGAGGCGCGCCTCTGCGTCGGCGATCAGCGCCGTGGCAACACCCGTACCGTGCGCCTGCGACGACACGAAGAGCTGGTACAGTTCGTCAGCCCTGATGGCGCAGAAGCCGAGCGGTGCGCCGGCCGGGCCGGCAACGCTGATGTTGGGCAGCATGACCGCGAGACGATCGCGAAAGCTTGCGAGCGTGCGCAGGCGAACCAGCTCGGCTGGCGCGAGCGCGGCGTGCGACCCATGCCAGGCATCGTGCCATACCTGTGCGAGATGATCGATCTCACCGGCGTCCGCGGGCCGCACCTGCATGGTCGAAACTCCGTGTGAAAACGATGTAGCCCGGATGAGCGAAGCGACATCCGGGAAACCTGTCGCGACAGAGGCACCGTCCCGGATATCGCTTCGCTCATCCGGGTTACGAAAGACGTGCACTACCCCGCGCGTGCCATGCTCCAATCCGGGGCGACCGCTCCCGACACGCCCTCGAACGCGCCGTCGACGAGCTCGAACACCAGCACGCGCGCGGCATCGACCGGGCCCGGCATGATGACGCGGCCCTTCGGCACCTGCTTGAAGCCGACGCGGCTGTAATAGGGCTCGTCGCCAACCAGCAGCACGAGGCGGTGCCCCCTCTCCTTCGCGTCCTTCAGCGCCCGCTCCATCAGGACACGGCCGATGCCGCGGCTGCGGAACGGCGGCTCGACGGTGAGCGGGCCGAGCATCAGCGCCTTGGTGTCGCCGATCAGGATCGGCAATTGCCTGACCGAGCCGACCAGCAGCGTGCCGATGCGCGCGGTAAAGGAGACGTCGAGCAGATGGTCGACATGCTCGCGGATCCGGTAGGCGCTGAGCACGAAACGGCCGGGGCCGAAGGTACGTTCGTGCAGCCGTTCGATCGCCTGGGCGTCGCCGACGGCTTCGGGAAGGATGGTGAGCGAGAGATCGGTCATGGAGGCATGCGTCTTCGAGCGAAATGGACCCGGGTTCGCGTCAGGAAAACGCGTCAATTCGGGATGCGGGATATCATCTCGGGGGCCCGCGGTCCATCGGCCACATGAACCTCCTTGGCCGGGCCGCGCGTGAAAACGGCGGCGAACAGCATGGTCCAGAACGACAGCATCAGGACGGGGATGATGTAATACTGCGTGAACACCGGATGCGTGGCGAAGAACGCCAGATTCAGCGCCAGATTGCCACCGACCAGCAGAGTGAGCTGCCTGACGCCGGCATGATTCGCGATACGCCACAGCAACGGAGTCCAGATACAGGCGACCACGATCAACGGGAACTGGGGGTCGCTGAGATAGGCGCGCAGGACGGCGGGATCCAGACTCGGTGGGGCCGTGTCCTGGCCGCCATAGGCCGAGACCAGCGGATTGCCTGAATTGACGAGATTCGCCGCAAACACCGGCAGCATGCCCACGAGGAACGCAAGGCCGAGCGTCAGGCCTGCCGCGAAGGTCTCGCGGTTGCGCCCGACCAGGAAAGACACTCCGAAGAAAAGGAAATAGCCGGCCGCAAGAACGACATTGGCGATTCGGAAGCTCGCGGACAGGCCGAGCAGAACGCCGACGGCCGCGATCATCAGCAGGCGTCGGCGATCATCGCCGACGAACAATCGCGCCGTGCACAGACCCACCAGCGCGCAGACGACCATCGTCGGTGCCATCGAATAGCTCGCCTTGGCCGGATTGATCATGAAGTAGATCGAGGCCGCACCGAACACTGCAGCGAGCGCCAGCGATGCGGATTCTCGCGCCCGCCACAGGCCGTACAGCGCAAAGCCGGCGATGATCAGATTGGCCAGCACATAGAGCGGAACGACCTGAAAGCCTTCGGGGAACAGCGCCAGCACGAAGCCGGTGCCCGGCGGCGGCGTCATCACCCGTTTGCTGCCGTCCGCGGTCTCGGTATGGCAGGGCGCCTTGGTCGGCTCGTTCCATTCGGCAAAAGCGATGCTGCGCAGCTTGCCGGCGAGATAGCCGTCGGTTTCCCTGGCGAGGCTGGTATCGAGACCGTGCCAGCCGAAGCGCTGGAACAGATGCGCCTGCCGCAGATAACAGATGTCGTCATAGACGCCCCGGCTCTCGCTCCACTGCGAGATGAGGCGGACGTTGTTGGCCAGGATCGCCAGAATCAAAAGCGAAAAAAATACTTTAACAGCTTTCATGGACGCCTGCAGGGCGAGTCGCCCCAGCTTGAAATGGGCTCTGCCGCCTGTACAGGAAAAGCAGCGGCAAGTATAGCAAGGCTGGGCTTTCGGGGGCGGAGCGGCCGTGACCAATCGGGAATTGGGTTCGACCGATAATTGCAGTTCTGCACAGCACGCAGGCGCGCCGCGGATTCTGCTCGTCATTCCCTGTCTCAACGAGGAGGCCTCGATCGGCGGTCTCCTGGACGAGATCGCGGCGACGGGCTGCCATTACCACACGCTGGTCGTCGACGACGGCTCGTCGGATGCGACGG
The DNA here is from genome assembly GCF_035935975.1 of Bradyrhizobium sp. Taxonomy (GTDB): domain Bacteria; phylum Pseudomonadota; class Alphaproteobacteria; order Rhizobiales; family Xanthobacteraceae; genus Bradyrhizobium. The sequence continues at coordinate 61,505 of NZ_DASYWN010000027.1, read as the reverse complement.
CTGCGGTGGCGAGCCGCCGATCGCCCGTCGCGCGCCTTGCACAGAATCTCGGCATCGGCGGCGCGGTGCAGACCGGCATCAAATACGCAGCGCGCCAGGACTTCGATTTCTGCATCCAGATCGACGGCGACGGCCAGCATGATCCGCGCGCCATCGCAACGCTGCTGAACGCCTATCGCAAGCAGCCGAGCAACATCACCATCGGCAGCCGCTTCATCGACAATTCCGGGTTCGGCTCGACGCGGCTGCGACGCGCCGGCATCAGGCTCATCGCGCTCGCGCTCAACAGTCTCTTTCGCGGCGGCGGCCGCATCACCGATCCGACCAGCGGCATGCGGCTGCTCGACCGCTCCGCCATCGCCTTCTTCGCCAAGGCCTATCCGACGGATTTTCCCGAGCCGATCTCGCTGGCCTGGGCGATGCGCGCAGGCCTCACCGTGAGCGAGGTCCCGGTCGAGATGCGCCCGCGCGAGACCGGCGTCAGCTCGATCGACGGACTGAAGTCGGCGAGCTACATGGTCCGCGTGCTCGGCTACATCCTGCTCGCGCGTCTGAGGTCGTCATGACGCTGCGCCGATTTTCGATCCTGTCATCCATTGAACACAGAGAGGAGGCGCCATGACAAACGTCCTTCCAAGCGCAGAGACGATCGTCGTCATCTCCGCCTTCGCACTGATCTACATGCTGGTGCTGCTGAAGAAGACGCTGCAGGGGAAGTTCGATCTCTACGACTTCCTGATGCTGTCCATGGTGGCGATCATCCCGGCGGGCTTCACGCTGTTTCCGCGGCTGGGCTATCTCGTCAGCCATCTGACCGGCGTGGTGTTTCCGTTCGTCGTGATGTTCGGCGCGCTGTTCCTGGTGGTGTTCGCGTTCATGCACAACATGACGGCGCGGCTGCACAAGCTGGAGCGGCAGAACTGCGCGCTGATCCAGGAGCAGAGCCTGCTGGCGCTGGAGCTGCAGGCCAAAGAGAGCAACGGGTCCGGCGGCTGACCCTTACCGCCACGTCGCGGTCAGCGGCTTGCCGTCCAGCACCTCGGCGAGCCGCAGCCGCGTTCCTTGCGTGGTCCCCTCGGGCAGCGCCGTGATCGCGAAGAAGCCGCATTCGACGATCTCGTGGTTGGGCTCAGGGACGCGCTCCTGCTTGAACTGCCTGACGACGTAGACCGCGACATGGTCGCGGCGGGAGACGTGGCTGTTGAGGAAGATGCCGTGCAGCACGGCCTCGCCGGTGAGGTCGATATCGCCCTCCTCCTTGAGCTCGCGCCGCATTGCCTGCTCCATGCTCTCGCCGAGATCGACGCCGCCGCCGGGCAGATACCAGCCGGCGACGTAACTGTGCCTGACCAGGAACACCCTGTTCTCGGCATCGAGCACCACGGCGCGAACGCCGAGGGTCATTCCGCGCACCAGCAGGAACCAGGCGTGGAAGATCCGCCGCAGCAGCGGCTCGAATTTCTGTCGCACCCGGTTCAGACGATTCCCCATCAGGCTCTCTCAAGTCCCCTCTTCAGGCTTTGCGCGAGGCTCTGCTCGAGGCTCTGCTTGAGGCTTGGCTTGCGCAGTCCGCGCGACCTTGCCATTACAGCGCAGCAATAGCGAGGCAATCGCGCGTCATGGCCCCCTTCACGCTCGCCCATCTGTCCGATCCGCATCTGCCGCCTCTGCCGAAGCCGCGGCTGATCGAGCTCGCCGGCAAGCGCGCGCTCGGCTACGTCAACTGGACGCGCAACCGCCACAAATACCAGCGCCGCGAGGTGCTCGATGCCCTCGTCACCGATGTGAAGGCGCAGACGCCGGACCACATCGCGGTGACAGGCGATCTCGTCAACCTTGCGCTGGAGGCGGAGTTCGCGCCGGCGCGCGCCTGGCTCGACGGCGTCGGCCCGCCCGACCGCGTCACCACGATTCCCGGCAATCACGACGCCTATGTCCGCGCCACCTTCCACCGCTTCGGCGAGACCTTTGCGCCCTACCTCACGGGCGACGACGGCCGCATCGGCTTTCCCGTCGTGCGACGGCGCGGGCCGCTCGCGCTGATCAGCCTGTCCACAGCGGTGCCGACCCCGCCGCTGATGGCAACCGGCACGCTCGGGCCCGATCAGCTCGCAGCGCTCGAACAGGTCCTCGACCGGCTCGCCGCCGAAGACGTCTTCCGCGTGCTGCTGGTGCATCATCCGCTGAAGTCCAAAGCACGCCAGAAGCGGCTGACTGATTCCGCCGACCTGCTGGCGCTGCTCAAGCGCCACGGTGTCGAGCTGATCCTGCACGGGCACGACCACATTCATTCGACGATGTGGTTCGAGGGCCCCAACGGCAACATTCCCGCGATCGGCGTGCCGTCGGCCTCCGCGCTCGCGCACGGGCACTATCCGGCGGCGGCGTATAATCTGTTCAGAATCGAGAAGGACAATGCCGGCTGGCGCTGCGAGCAGACGGTGCGCGGGCTTGGAGCCGGGTTTCAGATCCAGCAGATCAAGCATGTGAGGTTGATTTGATTCCACCGTCATTGCGAGCCACCGGGTCCGCGCAGCGCGCGGCCCGATGACAGGCTCCGCGAAGTAATCCAGAGTGCCTCTTCGGAGACAGTCGGATTGCTTCGTCGCTTCGCTCCTCGCAATGACGAGATAGCCCGTAGCCCGGATGGAGCGCAGCGTAATCCGGGACAGCACATCTGCAGTGGCCGGTTTCCCGGATTGCGTGGAGCCTGTCATCGGGCGGCGCTTCGCGCCGACCCGTTGGCTCCATCCGGGCTACGAGACCTTCCGGGACGCGACGCCTCACCAGCTCCGCAAGACCGCGACCGCCGCAAGTCCAAACAACGCGCCAGCACCGAGCACGAATCCGAACACGAACGGCCAGACGCGCGAGCGGCGCGGCGGCGCGGCGGCCGGGGCTTGCGGCTCGGGCGGGACCACCATCGCGCGCTCGCGCTCGACGATGCGGCGGGCGACGTAGTCGGTGACGGCCTCGACGATCACGGCGGTGTCGTGCGATTCGGCGAACACGATGCGGCCGAAGCGGGTGTCCTGGACGAAGCGGTACTGCCGCTTGTCGCGCCCCATCATGATGTGGGCGACGACGTCGATCCAGAGTCTGGGCGTATCGCCCTGGCTGATGCCGCGGTCGAACAGGTCGATCTGGTCCGGCACCTGGGCGAACAGCGGATCGAGCGCGTCGTTGAGGATCTCCAGCCGCGCCACCTCGGCATCGCGCAAATCGACGACCACACCGGTCCGGTCGGCGGCCTCGATTCGGGCGCGCAACAGCGCATCGCGCAGCCGTACCGGGCGCGGCTGGCTGGGATGGGTCCCGCTGGTCTCGGGCTCTGACATTGTCGGCCTCATCCTGAATTGCTGACGTTAACCTATCAGCAACCACCACGTCCGCAAAGGGCCTACAATTCCAGATACTTACAGCGCCCACAGGGGCGTCATCTGTGCCAAAAACAGACGATCCCACCCAGGCAGCGCCTGGATGGGACCCTCCGTCCTTGGACGTCTTCTTGATTCAGGTGGGCGGCCGGGCCCTTAGGCCGAGACGCGCGACGGCTCTTCCACGATCGAGAAGCGGACGCCGGCCTTGTGGCGGCTCTCTTCCGACACTTCCTTCCAGCAGTCCTCGGCTTCCTTGCGGGACTTGAAGGGGCCTTTGACCTGAGCGGAGCCTTCCACGAGCTTGTGGAAGTTCATCGAGCCGAACTCGCCGCCGATCACCCAGAAATTGCTGCCTTTGGTCATTGTCAGTCTCCTCTCGAAGCGCGTGTGCGTTAGCCGAACTGGTTCATCGTGTTGTGGGCGCCGCCCGCCTTGAGGGCAGCTTCACCCGCGAAGTATTCCTTGTGGTCGTCGCCGATGTCGGAGCCGGCCATGTTCTGATGCTTGGCGCAGGCGATGCCCTGACGGATCTCCTGGCGCTGCACGTTCTTGACGTAGCCGAGCATGCCCTGCTCGCCGAAATATTCCCTGGCGAGGTTGTCGGTGGACAGCGCGGCCGTGTGATAGGTCGGCAGCGTGATCAGGTGGTGGAAGATGCCGGCGCGCTTGGCCGAATCCGCCTGGAAGGTCCGGATGCGCTCGTCGGCTTCGATCGCCAGCGGCGTATCGTCGTATTCCGGCTTCATCAGCTCGGCGCGGTTGTACTTGCTGACATCCTTGCCGGCTTCCTTCATCGCGTCGTAGACCTGCCAACGGAAGTTGATGGTCCAGTTGAACGACGGCGAGTTGTTGTAGGCCAGCTTCGCGTTCGGAACCACCTTGCGGATCCGGTCGACCATCTTGGCGATCTGCTCGATATGCGGCTTCTCGGTCTCGATCCAGAGCAGGTCGGCGCCGTTCTGCAGCGAGGTGATGCTGTCGAGCACGCAGCGGTCCTCGCCCGTGCCGGGACGGAACTGGTAGAGGTTCGAGGGCAGCCGCTTCGGACGCATCATCTTGCCGTTGCGGTTGATGATGACGTCACCGTTGCGGGCGTTCTCCGCGGTGACTTCCTCGCAGTCGAGGAAGCTGTTGTACTGGTCGCCGATGTCGCCCGGCTTGTGGCTGACGGCGATCTGCTGCGTGAGGCCGGCGCCGAGCGAGTCGGTGCGGGTCACGATGACGCCGTCTTCGACGCCGAGCTCGAGGAAGGCGTGGCGGCAGGCGCGGATCTTCGCGATGAACACCTCGTGCGGCACGGTGACCTTGCCGTCCTGGTGGCCGCACTGCTTCTCGTCCGAGACCTGGTTCTCGATCTGCAGCGCGCAGGCGCCCGCCTCGATCATCTTCTTGGCGAGCAGATAGGTCGCCTCGGCGTTGCCGAAGCCCGCGTCGATGTCGGCGATGACGGGGACGACATGGGTCTGGAAGTTGTCGATCTTCTCGATCAGCTCCTTCTCGCGGGTCTTGTCGCCTTCCTTCCGCGCCTTGTCGAGCAGGCGGAAGATGTCGTTCAGCTCGCGCGAGTCGGCCTGACGCAGGAAGGTGTAGAGCTCCTCGATCAGGGCCGGCACCGAGGTCTTCTCGTGCATCGACTGGTCGGGCAGCGGGCCGAACTCGGAGCGCAGCGCGGCGATCATCCAGCCGGAGAGGTAGAGATAGGTGCGATCGGTCTTGCCGCCGAAGTGCTTCTTGACCGAGATCAGCTTCTGCTGAGCGATGAAGCCGTGCCAGCAGCCCAGCGACTGGGTGTACTTGGTCGGATCGTTGTCATAGGCGGCCATGTCGGCCCGCATCAGCGCCGCGGTGTAGCGGGCGACGTCGAGGCCGGTCTTGAAGCGGTTCTGCAGGCGCATGCGCGCGACGGCCTCGGCCGACACCCCGTTCCAGGTCGGCTGGGTCTTGAGGAGCGCCTGCGCTGCCTCGATCTCGCTCTGGTACGAGGACGGACCCTGAAGGGTGTTGATGCCACGGGGCTGGTAGTTCATGTGCCTGATCCTTCTCGCTGACGATGGCGATGGCTTGCCATCGACATTTTTGACAGTGCATTGCGAAATGCGTGTCCTGAGCTAAACGCGAGAAAGGGAAGTTCGTATAGAGGCCTTGTATTTGAATGGTGATGTCATGTAACATCAGAACATGTAATAGATGTTATTTTGTAAATTTTGTAAAAATATAGGTCAGAAAAGCTGACCTTGATGCTGCTGGAGACCTGAAAATGCCCGCCGAATCCGGGAAGAAACTGTTCGTCGGCCCGCGCTTCCGGAGGATCCGGCAGCAATTGGGGCTGTCGCAGACCCAGATCGCCGAGGGGCTCGGGATCTCGCCGAGCTACGTCAATCTGATCGAGCGGAACCAGCGTCCGGTGACGGCGCAGATCCTGCTGCGGCTGGCGGAGACCTACGACCTCGATCTGCGCGACCTCGCCACCGCCGACGAGGACCGCTTCTTTGCCGAGCTGAACGAGATCTTCTCCGATCCCCTGTTCCGCCAGATCGACGTTCCCAAGCAGGAACTGCGCGACCTCGCCGAGCTCTGCCCCGGCGTCACTCATGCGCTGCAGCGGCTCTATGCGGCCTATACCGAGGCGCGCCAGGGCGAGACGCTGGCGGCCGCGCAAATGGCCGACCGCGACGTCGGCACGCGCTATGAGGCCAATCCGGTCGAGCGCGTGCGCGAGCTGATCGAGGCCAACCGCAATTATTTTCCGGAGCTCGAGCAGGCCGCGGAGACTCTGCGCGACGAGCTCAACGTGCCGGCCGAAGAGCTCTATGCGGCACTGGCCGCGCGCCTGCGCGAAAAGCACTCGATCCAGACCCGCATCATGCCGGTGGACGTGATGCGCGAGACGCTGCGGCGCTTCGACCGCCATCGCCGCCAGCTCCTGATTTCGGAACTGGTCGATCCGCCCGGCCGCGCGTTCCAGCTCGCTTTCCAGCTCGGGCTTGGTGAATGCGCGCAAGCCCTGGAGACCATCATCGGCCGCGCCGGCCCGCTCGACGATGCACCGCGCCGGCTGTTTCGCATCACGCTCGGCAATTATTTCGCAGCCGCCGTGATGATGCCCTACCCGGCGTTCCTCGCCGCCGCGGAAGCGCTCAGCTACGACATCCACGTGCTGGCGCAGCGTTTCAATTCCGGCTTCGAGCAGGTCTGCCACCGCCTCACCACGCTGCAACGGCCGAACGCGCGCGGCATTCCGTTCTTCCTGCTGCGCGTCGACAATGCCGGCAACGTCTCCAAGCGCTTCTCCTCCGGCACGTTCCCGTTCTCGAAGTTCGGCGGCACCTGCCCGCTCTGGAACGTGCACTCGACTTTCGACACGCCGGACCGCCTGCTCAAGCAGGTGATCGAGCTCTCCGACGGCACGCGCTATTTCTCGATCGCGCAGATGGTGCGCCGGCCCGTCGCGCCGCACCCGCTGCCGCAGCCGCGCTTCGCCATCGGCCTCGGCTGCGAGATCCGCCACGCCGCCCGCCTGACTTACGCCGCCGGCATGGATCTGGAGAAGACCGAGGGCACGCCGATCGGCGTCAACTGCCGCCTCTGCGAGCGCGAGAACTGCGCCCAGCGCGCCGAGCCGCCGATCACGCGCACGCTGATTTTGGACGAGACGACGCGAAGAGTGAGCTCGTTCGCGTTCTCGAATGCGCGGGAGTTGTGAGGGGGGGCGCGTTTTGCGAAAGGCACGCGCTCCGCACACAACTGTCATTCCCCGCGAAGGCGGGGAATCCAGTACGCCGCAGCCCATCGGCTCCATCATCACTGTCACGGAGTACTGGATCGCCCGGTCGAGCCGGGCGATGACAGCGGAGAGTGTGGGCCTACGCCAGCGTATGCACGATCACCGGCCCGGCCGCCGCGCTGGCATGCCCCGCGAGCAGTGGGGCCAGATCCTTCTCGATCCAGGCGATGGCGCGCTTGTTCGCTTCCTCGGCCTGCTCGAACTTGTCGAAGATCGAGATCGCGGTGACGGTGTCGTCGCCGGCATAGACGACGTAATAGGCGCGGAAACCGTCGACGTCGCTGATGATCGGAACGGCGCCGTCCTTGATGCGACGCGCCAGCTCTTCGGCGCTCCCGCTCTTGGCCTTGGCCTGACGGATGGCGGCATACATGGCATCCTCCCTTCCGGCTTATGATGTGGGGCCTGGTGGCCCGAGGTGATGTTACGCCGAAGCGCGCCGCCGATCCATGCTTGGTTAACCCGCCCCTAATCCGCCCGCGCGTTCTGCAACCAACGGTTAAGCACGCCTCAACATCGCTGCCCTAGTCTCGCCCCACTCACTTTTCGCAAACAACGGCAGCCTATCCTGCGGCGTGAAGTGACATCAGGGGGTTCATCATGCGCATTGCGTTGCTGCTGACCGCGACCATCGTCGGCGCGCTTTTCGCCAGTCCGTCCAATGCCGGCTCGCCGGAGGCCGCCAGCCAGCCGCTGCCGCCGGGCTTCCAGAGCTATCGCGGCTACATGTTCGACCTCACGGAGAATTCCGACCGCAAGGACGTCGACAAGCTCAAGGAGAATCTGAAGCAGCAGATCGACGTCGTCGAAGGCGTCGGCCTGTCGCCGCGCGTGCTGCGCTTCTTCCACACCGTTCCGATCGTCGCGAGCGAGCTGGCCTGCCTCGACGAAGGCGCCGCGACCGCGTGCTACGGCCGCGTCACGCCCGACATCCAGCGCACCGCGCCCCGCACGCTGACGGTCTGGGACCCCGGCAAGCAGCGCTGGACCAATCCGAACGCGGTCGACCTCGCGGTCGATTCCGGGCTCGGCGTGATCATGCTGCGCCCGGACATGCGCTACGAGAAGGAAGCCGTGCTGCTGCATGAGCTGCTGCACGCCTATCATGCGCGGCTCTTGCCGGACGGCTACGCCAACAAGGGCGTGATCGGCTATTACGCCTATGCCAAGTCCAAGGACCTGCTGCCCAAGGAAGCCTACGCGCTGAAGAACCCGATGGAGTTCTTCGCCGTGACCGCCAGCGTCTTCCTGGCCGGCAAGAGCGAAGTCCACGATCCCAAGTCGCGCGAGGCGCTCAAGGAGAAGATGCCGGACTATTACAAATATCTGGTCGGCGTGTTCGGCTTCGACCCCGATCCAGCCGCATCGAGCGGCCCGGTCGCCTCGCTGAAATAAGGCGGGCAGCAAGCCGCCAAAAGCCGCGCGAAAAGCGCGGCTTTTTTGTTTTGGGAAGCTGCGGATGACGGGCGGCCGGGAATTGCCAAGGCGGGGCCCGATCTGCATAGTCCCGCCCGCATCGATACCTGTTTTCAAGAGGATAGAAGAACATGGCGGACGCCGACCTGGATGTCGTGATCCGGCAACTGGCCAGACAACTGCAGACGGGCCTGATGACCCGCGCCAAGGAGCGGCGGGATCGCTTCAGCGGCCTCGCGGCCAAGGCCAAGGGCAAGGAGACCGGCGACCGCTTCAAGATGATGGCCAAGGCCACCATGGAGCAGGCCACCGCCGCCGCTAGGCGCCTGCAGATGTCCGCCGACAACGTCGCCGACAGCTACGCCCGCGCCATGCGCCTCGCCGCCAGCACGCCGATCGAGGTGAAGGCGGAGAAGAAGGCGAAGCCTGAGAAGAAAGCCAAGCCGGAGAAGAAGGCCAAGGCGAAGAAGGCGAAAGCCAAGAGGGCGAAGTAGCTGCCGCTCGCGCCTTCCCTCACCTTCTCGGCGCCGACACCTGGGTCGGCTCGGCGCTGATCAGCTCGGCGAGCTTGGCGCGGGCGGCATCGCGGGTGCGGGCGTCCTTGCCGGCCGGCAGCGCCAGCGCGGCTTCGAAATCGGCGCGCGCATCGTCGGCCTGGCCGCGGGCGAGGAACGCGAGGCCCCGGTCGAGCCGGGCCTGCGCATCCGAGGGGTCGAGACGGATCGCCGTGTTGTAGCTCAGGATGGCGCGATCGAGATCGCCGGTGCCGGCGAGCGCCAGGCCGCGCTGGTGATAGGGCGCGGCGAGCTTGGGATCATGCGCGATCGCCTCGTCGTAATCCTCGATGGCGAGCTCGAGATCGCCGTTCTGCCGGCGCGCCATCGCGCGGTCGCGATAGAGCGAGGCACGGTTGGGATTGAGATGGATGGCCTCGTCGAAATCCGCGATCGCCCGCCGCCAGTCGCCATGGCGCAGCGCGATCCGGCCGCGCCCTTCATAGGCAAAGGCGATCAGCGAGCCGCGCAGCGGCGAGAAGCCGATGACCGCCGAGCAGATGTCGGGCTCGTCCTCGTCCCCGCAATTGACGACCGTATGCGTGGACAGCCCGATGAGCACGCCCGCAACGATCAAGAATGGTACGACGGCCCTTTTCATCTTCGGCGGTGACCGGCGTTGCGCCGGCCACGCATCCCCTTTCGAAGAAACACTCACGCCGAGGTGTTAACACCGGGCGGGACCGCCTTGTGTGCGCCAGGTCACAAAGCACGGCGCGAATTCCGGCCGGTTCCATCAGCCCCAGGGACCCCGCGTGGGGCCACGCGACGGACCGTTTGAGGACGAGCGGCCCCACGGGCCCTGCGGCGGGTAATTCTCGTTGGCGCCGACCGACGGTGCCGCATGCGCGCCGAGCTCGGCCGCGAGCTGCTGGAGCGCGGCGATGCGGTTCTGCGTCGAGGGATGGGTGGCGAACAGATTGTCCACGCCATGGCCCGACAGCGGATTGATGATGAACATGTGCGCGGTGGCGGGATTGCGCTCGGCATCATAGTTCGGCACCTGATGCGCGGCGCCCTCGATCTTCACCAGCGCCGAGGCCAGCCACATCGGCTGTCCCGCGATGCGCGCCCCGAGATTGTCTGCGGCATATTCGCGGGTGCGGCTGATCGCCATCTGCACCAGCATGGCGCCGAGCGGGGCGAGGATCATCATCAGGATCGAGCTGACGATGCCCGGGCCGTTGTTGTTGTCGCGGTGCCCGCCGAAGAACATGCCGAACTGCGCCAGCATCGAGATCGCGCCCGCGATGGTCGCCGTGATCGTCATCAGCAGCGTGTCATGATTCTTGATGTGCGCGAGCTCGTGCGCGATCACGCCGGCGAGCTCCTCGCGGCTGAGCTGGTTCATCAGGCCGACGGTCACGGCGACCGCGGCATTCTCGGGATTGCGCCCCGTTGCAAACGCGTTGGGCTGCGCCTCGTCCATCACGAACACGCGCGGCATCGGCAAGCCCGCGCGGCCGGCAAGCTCGGCAACGAGCCCGACCAGCTCCGGCGCGCTGTGGCGGTCGACCTCATGGGCGCCGTACATCGAGAGCACGGCGCGATCGGAGTTCCAGTAGGTGAAGATATTGGTCGCGGCGGCAATGACGAGCGCGATCATGGCGCCCGAGGCACCGCCGATCAGATAGCCCACGCCCATGAACAGGGCGGTGAGGCCTGCAAGCAGCATTGCGGTACGCAGATAGTTCATGGCCGTCTCCTGGGGCGGCCGCGGGCAAACCTCTGGCCGGCGCACTTCAAGTGGGGATGACCCCGGCCCGGGCGCAAGGTTTCAAGGTGCGTCGCGGAGCCGCGGCACTGGTTTGAGCCAGATCATTCCATTAAACTTCGACGAGAATCCGAGCGGGGATGGCCTGTTTTTGGATTGCGCTTCGCTCCATCCGGGCTACAGGGCGTAATCCGGGTGAAGTTCCCGCGCTCATCGAAGTCGCCTTTTTCTCGTCCCTTCCCCCGTCCGGAAACCTCATGCTCAAGACCCGATTTGCGATCGCGGCCGCTGCTCTGCTCACGCTCGCCCTTCCCGCCTCCGCCCAGTTCGCACCGCCGCCCGCAAGGCCTGCGGCGCCCAAGGCCACCGCGCCGTCGCCGCGCGCGGCCTCGTGCCATAACGGCGCGAGCTTCGATCGATTCCTGGCCGAGGTGAAGCAGCAGGCCGTCGCGGCCGGCGTGTCGCAGCGGACGATCTCGGAGGCGTCGCCCTACCTCGTCTACGACCAGGGCATCGTCAACCGCGACCGCGGCCAGCGTGTGTTCGGCCAGCTCTTCACAGAGTTTGCCGGGCGCATGGCCGCGCCCTATCGCATGCAGAACGGCCAGCAGCACATCAAGAACCACGCAACGGCGTTCGCGCGCGCCGAAAAGGAATACGGCGTGCCGCCGGCGGTGATCGCCGCGTTCTGGGGGCTGGAGAGCGATTTCGGCGTCAACATGGGCACTCTGCCGACGCTGAAATCGCTGGTCTCGCTCGCCTATGATTGCCGGCGCTCGGAGATGTTCGTGAACGAGACCATCGCCGCGCTGAAGATCATCGACCGCGGCGATCTCACCCCCGAAGAGATGATCGGGTCCTGGGCCGGCGAGCTCGGGCAAACGCAATTCCTGCCGGTGCATTACGTCAACTACGCCGTCGACTATGACGGCGACGGACGGCGCGATCTGCTCCGCAGCGAGGACGACGTGATCGGCTCGACCGCGAACTACATCGCCAACGGCTTGAAGTGGCGGCGCGGCGAGCCGTGGCTCGAAGAGATCAAGGTGCCGCAGAACCTGCCGTGGGATCAGACCGATCTCACCGTGCAGCTGCCGCGCTCGAAATGGGCGCAGTTCGGCGTCACCTATCCCGACGGACGACCGCTGCCGAACGACAATCTCGCGGCCTCGGTGCTGCTGCCGATGGGACGGTTCGGGCCGGCCTTCATGGCCTATCAGAATTTCGCGGCCTACACCGAGTGGAATAACTCGCTGATCTATTCGACCACTGCAGGCTATCTCGCCACCCGCATCGCCGGCGCGCCGCCGATGCGCAAGCCGGCCCAGCCGGTCGCACAACTGCCGTTCAACGAGCTCAAGCAATTGCAGCAGCTCCTGGTCCAGGCCGGCTTCAATGTCGGCAAGGTCGACGGCGTACTGGGCCAGCAGAGCCGCGCCGCGGTGAAGGCGATGCAGATCAAGTATGGCCTGCCGGCGGATTCCTGGCCGACGGCGGAGCTGCTGGCGCGGATGCGGGGCGGCACGGCGCAGGCGCAGCCGGGGGCGGTGGTGCGGTAGAATTTTGGCACTGCACAGGCCGTTCGCGCGATTGTATTTTTCCATGAGGCTCCCATGTGAGTGGCTCAGGTTTTCTCCTGAGATTTCCCATCATTGAAGCGAGCATCACATGTCCTTCTACGACGCCGTCGTCCCTGCCTATTTGCAAATGCTGAACAGCCTGAACGGCCTGCTCACCAAAGCCGAGGCGCATTGCGCGGCCAAGAAGATCGACCCGAGCGTGCTGCTCGGCTCCCGCCTGTTTCCGGACATGCTGCCGCTGTCGAAGCAGATCCAGCTCGTCAGCGATTTCGCCACCAAAGGCTGCGCCCGGCTGACCCACAGCGAGGTGCCCTCCAATCCCGATACCGAAAAGACCTTCGAGGAATTGAAGCAGCGGCTGGCCAAGACCATCGACTACGTGAAGTCGTTCAAGCCCGCGCAGTTCGAGGGTGCCGACACCAAGGACGTCACCTTCCCGACCGGGCCCGATAAGACCACGACCCTGAAGGGCCAGCAGTTCCTGAGCGCGTTCTCGCTGCCGAACTTCTATTTCCACTGCGCGACCGCCCACGGCATCCTGCGTCACAACGGCGTCGAGATCGGCAAGCGCGATTTCATGGGCCAGACCTGATTTACGCAATCGCACGGCCATGGCAGCGGGATTCTGCTGTCGCGGCCGAAATTGCACATGAATTATGCTACGCGGGCCCTGCCGCGTAGCTCGCCTGCACTTTCCGTATGGCTCCTCCCTTGCGTTGATTGCCGCGATGCACAAGTGTTCCGGACCTCTCACCGCCTGGAAGCATTCCCATGAGCCGTTCGACCAAATTGTTTGAGACCTACAAGCTTGGCCCGATCACGCTGGCCAATCGCCTCGTGATGGCGCCGCTGACGCGCAACCGCGCCGTTCCCGGCACCTTCGTGCCCGGCACGCTCGCCGCGGACTATTACGGCCAGCGCGCCTCCGCAGGGCTCCTGATCACCGAAGCAAGCCAGGTCTCGCAGCAGGGCCAGGGCTACCAGGACACTCCCGGCATCTACTCCAAGGATCAGGTCGCCGGCTGGCGCAAGGTCACCGACAAGGTGCATGAGCGCGGCGGCAAGATCTTCATCCAGCTCTGGCATGTCGGCCGCATCTCGCATGTCGATCTGCAGGCGAATGGCGGAGCGCCGGTGGCGCCGAGCGCAATCCGCGCCAAGGGCAAGACGTTCGTCAACGGCGGCTTCGCCGATGTCTCCGAGCCGCGTGCGCTCGAGCTCTCCGAAATTCCAGGGATCATCGACGACTTCAAGCGCGCCACGAAGAATGCGCTCGAGGCCGGTTTCGACGGCGTCGAGATCCACGGCGCCAATGGCTACCTGCTCGAGCAGTTCGCCAAGGACGGCGCCAACAAGCGCACCGATGCCTATGGCGGCTCGATCGAGAACCGCGCAAAGCTGATGCTGGAAGTCTCCAAGGCTGTCGTGGCCGAAGCCGGCGCCGATCGGACCGGCATCCGCATCTCGCCGGTGACGCCCGCCAACGACATCTCGGATTCGAACCCGCAGGCGCTGTACGACCATATCGTCGACGGCCTCAACGCGCTCAAGCTCGTCTACCTCCACGTCGTCGAGGGCGCCACCGGCGGTCCGCGCGACATCGCCCCGTTCGACTATGCGTCCTTGCGCAAGCGCTTTGCCGGCGCCTACGTCGCCAACAACGGCTACGATTTCGACCTCGCCAGCAAGGTGTTGGACGCGAACGCGGCCGACCTGATCGCCTTCGGCAAGCCGTTCATCTCCAACCCCGACCTCGTCGAGCGGCTGAAGCAGGGCGCGGCGCTGAACGACTGGGACAAGAACACGTTCTACGGCGGCGGCGCCAAGGGCTACACGGATTACCCGACGCTGGCGGCCGAGCCGGCGGAGTAAGCGGCTTCCTCCGCCTCATCCTCCGTCATTGCGAGGAGCCCGCGACAAAATTGCGAAGCAATTTTGCGCTGGCGACGAAGCAATCCAGACTGCCTCCGTGGAAAGACTCTGGATTGCTTCGCTTCGCTCGCAATGACGATGTGGTGAGAGCTGCGCCACACAAACAAAAAGGCCGGGATTACTCCCGGCCTTTCGTCGTTGTGAGACCTTGGCTTACTTCGCTTCCGCGCGCTTGGGCGGAGTGGCCGGCCACGACTTGATCAGCGTGTCGTAGTCGACCGTCTCGCCCTTCGGCTTCTCGTTGGCGAGCTTGCGCTGCGGAGCGATCGTGCCGTCCTTCTGGGCCTTGGCGAACCAGAACTCGGCCGACTCCTTCTTGTGCAGCTTCGGACCGCAGGCGCCCTGCACGCCCGACTTCTCGAGGCGCTCCATGACGGAGTCCTGAGCGGCCGCGAGTGCGTCCATCGCCTGCTGCGGCGTCTTCGTACCGGACGACGCATCGCCGATATTCTGCCACCAGAGCTGGGCGAGCTTCGGATAGTCGGGCACGTTGTTGCCGGTCGGGGTCCACTGCACGCGCGCGGGCGAGCGGTAGAACTCGATCAGGCCGCCGAGCTTCGGCGCGCGCTCGGTGAACGACTTGTCCCAGATGTCGGATTCACGGATGAAGGTGAGACCGACATGGCTCTTCTTCAGCGACACCGTCTTGGAGACGATGAACTGCAGATACAGCCAGGCCGCCTTGCGGCGATCGGCAGGGGTCGACTTCAGCAGCGTGAGCGAACCGGCGTCCTGGTAACCGAGCTTCATGCCTTCCTTCCAGTACGAACCGTGCGGCGACGGAGCCATACGCCATTTCGGCGTACCGTCCGCGTTCATCACGGCAATGCCCGGCTTCACCATGTCGGCGGTGAAGGCGGTGTACCAGAACATCTGCTGGGCGATGTTGCCCTGCGCCGGCACGGGACCCGACTCGGAGAAGGTCATGCCCTGAGCCTGCGGCGGGGCATACTTCTTCATCCACTCCAGGTACTTGGTGATCGAGTAGACCGCGGCGGGACCGTTGGTGTCGCCGCCACGCTCGACCGACGAGCCGACCGGACGGCAGCCTTCCATGCGGATGCCCCATTCGTCCACCGGCAGACCGTTCGGAATGCCCTTGTCGCCGTTACCGGCCATCGACAGCCATGCGTCGGTGAAACGCCAGCCGAGCGACGGGTCCTTCTTGCCATAGTCCATATGGCCGTAGACCTTGACGCCGTTGATCTCCTTGATGTCGTTCGTGAAGAACTCGGCGATGTCCTCATAGGCCGACCAGTTCACGGGAACGCCGAGCTCGTAGCCATACTTGGCCTTGAACTTGGCCTTGTAGTCGGGGTTGGTGAACCAGTCGTAGCGGAACCAGTAGAGATTGGCGAACTGCTGGTCGGGCAGCTGGTAGAGCTTGCCGTCCGGCGCGGTGCCAAACGACTTGCCGATGAAGTCGTTGACGTCGAGCTGGGGATCGGTGACGTCCTTGCCCTCGCCGGTCATGTAGTCCGACAGCGCGATGGTCTGGCCGTAGCGGAAGTGCGTGCCGATCAGGTCGGAGTCGTTGATCCAGCCGTCATAGACGTTCTTGCCGGACTGCATCTGGGTCTGCAGCTTCTCGACGACGTCACCTTCCTGGATGATGTCGTGCTTGAGCTTGATGCCGGTGAGCTCGGAGAACGCCTTGGCCAGCGTCTGCGATTCGTATTCGTGGGTGGTGATGGTCTCGGAGACGACGTTGATCTCCATACCCTTGAACGGTTCGGCGGCCTTCGCGAACCACTCCAGCTCCTTCTTCTGGTCTTCCTTCGACAGCGTCGAGGGCTGGAATTCCGCAATCCACTTCTGGATCGTGGCGTCGTCGGCGGCGCGCACCGGCGCCGAGACGGCGAACGACACCGCAACGATGGCGGCGGCGCTGGACATGGTCAGAAAGCTATTCTTGGTCAATGGACCTTTCCTTCTCCTAAACTGTCGCATGTTGTTCCTCCGTTGCAGCGACAAAATTTTATACAGACCCGGTTGCTCCGGATCTGGCCGTCCCTTCGCGAGCGTCAGACCGTGCGAAAAATGAGCACGGCCGTGGCCAGCGAAATTCCACTTGCGAGCCAGAGGCTCGAAATCTCAAAACCCTCCTCGCCGATCGGCAGCGTGGCGATCGCATCGGTGCCGACGAGGCCGATCCACAGCAGATGGATGACGGCCGCAGTGATCAGCGAGATGAACAGGCGGTCGCCGCGCGTGGTCGGAATGCTGAGCACACCGACGCGCTCGGCCTCGGGATAGACCGCGGCAAGCCAGGTCATGACCGCGAGCGTGCAGGCCAGCGCGGCAAAGAAGATCGCTGTCGGCAGCGTCCAGGCCATCCATGCGATGGATTCCATTGATGCCTCCCTACACGCGCCCGAGCGCGAAACCGCTCGCGATGTAATTGCGGACGAACCAGATCACGAGCGCGCCCGGGATGATGGTGAGCACGCCGGCGGCTGCCAGCAGCCCCCAGTCCATGCCCGCCGCCGACACCGTACGCGTCATGATCGCGGCGATGGGCTTGGCCTGCACCGAGGTCAGCGTGCGCGCGAGCAGCAGCTCGACCCATGAGAACATGAAGCAGAAGAAGGCGGCGACGCCGATACCGCTCGCGATCAGCGGCACCAGGATCTTGATGAAGAAGCGCGGGAAGGAATAGCCGTCGAGGAAGGCGGTCTCGTCGATCTCGCGCGGCACGCCGGAGACGAAACCTTCGAGGATCCACACCGCCAGCGGAACGTTGAAGATGCAATGCGCGAGCGCAACCGCCCAGGGCGTATCAAACAGCCCGATCGCCGAATAGAGGTTGAAGAACGGCAGCGCGTAGACCGCCGCCGGCGCCATGCGGTTCGACAGCAGCCAGAAGAACAGGTGCTTGTCGCCGAGGAAGCGGTAGCGCGAGAACGCATAGGCCGCCGGCAGCGCCACCGAGATCGAGATGATGGTGTTGAGGACGACGTATTCCAGCGAGTTGATGTAGCCGGAATACCAGCTCTCGTCGGTGAAGATGCGCCTGTAGTGCTGCAGCGTCGGCGTATGCGGCCACAAGGTCATCGTCGAGACGATCTCGGCGTTGGTCTTGAAGCTCATGTTGACGAGCCAGTAGATCGGCAACAGCAGGAAGATCAGGAACAGCGCCATGATGACGCGGCGGCCGGGGATCGAATGCATCACGCGGCTCCTTCCTGCGGCTTGAGCGCGGGCTGGAGCGCGCCTGCGGGCTTGGGCTCCACCGCCGGCTCCTTCTCCGTCTGCGCCTTACGCTCGACGCCGGCATTGGTCATGACGGTGTAGAAGATCCAGCAGACGATCAGGATGATGAGGTTGTAGACCAGCGACAGCGCCGCCGCCTTGCCGAGGTCGAACTGGCCGAGCGCGATCTTGACGAGCTCGATCGACACGAAGGTGGTGGAGTTGCCGGGGCCGCCGCCGGTGACGACGAACGGCTCGGTGTAGATCATGAAGCTGTCCATGAAGCGCAGCAGCACCGCGATCAGCAGCACGCGGTTCATCTTGGGCAGCTGGATCGCCTTGAACACGGCCCAGCGCGAGGCGCCGTCGATCTGCGCGGCCTGGTAATAGGCCTCGGGGATCGACTTCAGACCGGCATAGCAGAGCAGCGCGACGAGGCTGGTCCAGTGCCAGACGTCCATCACGATGACGGTGACCCAGGCGTCGAGGGCGTTGGAGACGTAATTGTACTCGATGCCGATGCTGTTCAGCGTGTAGCCGAGCAGGCCGATGTCGGGACGGCCAAAGATCTGCCAGATCGTGCCGACCACGTTCCAGGGAATAAGCAGCGGCAAAGCGAGGATGACGAGGCAAGCCGCGACCGTCCAGCCCTCGCGCGGCATCGACAGCGCGACGACGATGCCGAGCGGCACCTCGATCGCGAGGATGATCGCGGAGAACAGCAGGTTGCGGCCGAGCGAGGCGAGGAAGCGGCCGCCGAGATCGGTCGAGGGATCGAGCAGCTCCTTGAACCAGCCGACGCCGTTCCAGAAGAACTGGTTGTTGCCAAAGGTATCCTGCATCGAATAGTTCACCACCGTCATCAGCGGCAGCACCGCGGAGAAGGCGACGACCAGGAACACCGGCAGCACCAGGAACCAGGCTTTTTGGTTGACGGTCTTGTCCATCAGGCGGCCCCCTCCACCAGAAGGCTGTCGGCATAGACGTGGATGTGCGACGGATCGAATTTCAGTCCGGCGTTGCCGTCCGAGCTGGTGAAGCCCGCCGGCGCGCGCGCCGCAAGCTTGGCCTCGCCGACGCGAACGCGCGCGAAGCGGATACGGCCGAGATCGTCGATGCGCTCGATCTTCGAGGTGAGCAGGCCGGGCGCGGGCGCGACGGCCTCCACGAATTCCGGACGCACGCCGATCTCGATCTTGGCGCCGGCGGGCAGGTTGTCGTAGGTGCGATTCAGCGCGATGACGTGACCGTCGACCCTGGCCTCGCGTCCCCTCACCTCCGCCGGCAGGATGTTCATGCCGGGCGAGCCGATGAAGTAACCGACGAAGGTGTGCGCCGGCTTGTCGAACAGCTCGGCCGGCGTGCCGCTCTGCACCACGCGGCCGTCATGCATGACGACGACGGTGTCGGCGAAGGTCAGCGCCTCGGTCTGGTCGTGGGTGACGTAGATCATCGTGAGGTCGAGCTCGCGATGCAGCGCCTTCAGCTTGGAGCGGAGCTGCCATTTCAGCTCGGGATCGATCACCGTCAGCGGCTCGTCGAACAGCACGGCGGCAACGTCAGAGCGGACAAGGCCGCGGCCGAGCGAGATCTTCTGCTTGGCGTCGGCCGTGAGGCGCGTCGCCTTGCGGTTGAGATAGGGTTCGAGGTCGAGCAGGCGGCCGATCTCGGCGACGCGCTTGTCGATCTCGGCCTTCGGCACGCCACGATTCTTCAGCGGAAACGCCAGGTTCTGCCCCACCGTCATGGTGTCGTAGATCACCGGAAACTGGAACACCTGGGCGATGTTGCGCTTCTGGGTTGACAGCGGTGTGATGTCCTTGTTGTCGAACAGGATCTTTCCACGGGACGGCGTAATGATCCCGGAGATGACGTTGAGCAGCGTGGTCTTGCCGCAGCCGGACGGGCCGAGCAGCGCATAGGCGCCGCCCTGCCGCCAGGTCATCGTCACCGGCTTCAGCGCAAAGCTCTCCTGCGGCGCATCATTGCCGCCGTAGGAATGGGCGAGATCGACGAGGTCAATGCGAGCCATGGCGCATCTCCCTCACGAGCCTGGTGCCGCGACAAGGCGATCCGCCGCGTCGAAAACAAAGACATCATTCGGATCGAGCACGGCATCGATGGTCTGGCCGGGCTCGAACTCGTGCACGCCGTGCAGCACCGCAACCCAGTTCGATCCGTCGCGGGTCAAATGCACAAAACTCTCCGAACCGGTGATCTCGGTCACCGTGACAGTGGCGTGGAAGGCATGGCGGTCGGCCTCGCCATTGGCAAGGGCGAGCTGGTGCGCGCGAAAACCGACGCGATAGGCCCCGTCCGCCAGCGAGGAATAGAGCCCCGAGGCGGGCGAAGCCGTGCCGCCGGCATATTGCACCGAGCCGTTCTTCTTCTCGATGCCGACGAGGTTGAGCGGCGGATCGGAGAACACCTGCGCCACGCGCAGGGTCTGCGGACGGCGGTAGACGTTGGCGGTCTCGCCCATCTGCAACGCCTTGCCTTCCCACATGCACACCGTGTTGCCGCCGAGCAGCAGCGCCTCGGTCGGCTCCGTGGTGGCGTAGACGAAGATCGCGCCCGAGGCCTCGAAGATGCGCGGCAGCTCGGCGCGCAGCTCCTCGCGCAGCTTGTAGTCGAGATTGGCGAGCGGCTCGTCGAGCAGCACGAGATCGGCACCCTTGACCAGCGCGCGGGCGATCGCGGTGCGCTGCTGCTGGCCGCCGGAGAGCTGGAGCGGCGTGCGCTTCAGGAACGGCTCGAGCCGCAGCAGCTTTGCGGCCTCCGCCACGCGCGTCTCGATCTCCCCGCGCGGCTTGCCCTGCACGCGCAGGGGCGAGGCGATGTTCTCGTAGACGCTCAGCGAGGGATAGTTGATGAACTGCTGATAGACCATCGCGACCGAACGCTGGCGCACGTCGGCGCCGGTGACGTCCTTGCCGTTGACGATCACCTTGCCGGTGCTCGGCTTGTCGAGGCCGGCGAGCAGCCGCATGATCGAGGTCTTGCCCGACAGCGTCGGCCCGAGCAGCACGTTGAGCGTGCCGCTCTCGAGCGTCAGCGAGACGTCGCGGATGTGCGCGACGCCGTCGACGGTCCGGGTGACGTGATCGAGTGTCACGCTCATGAGCGTCCTCCCGCTTCCAGCAGGGGACTTTGCGGCACACCGTGGGTTGCAATCCAGTCGTTCAGCGCCGCGATCTCATCGGCAGATAGTCGCAGGCCGAGTTTCGAGCGGCGCCAGACGATGTCCTCGGCGGTGACGGCCCATTCATTGGCCATGAGGTAGCGGACCTCGCGTTCGGTCAGCGTGGCGCCGAAAGACTGGCCCATATCAGTGGCCGATTTCGCATCGCCGAGCAGCTTGATGGCGCGGGTGCCATAGGCGCGGGCGAGACGCCGGGCATGTTCATGGCCGAGGAAGGGATAACCGCGCTGCAACTCGGCGATCAGGCCGTCGACGTCGGAGACGCCCATGTCGCCGCCGGGCAGCGGCCATTTGCCGGTCCAGCCTTCCCGCGCTTTCGCACTGCGAAGATAGGGCGCGAGCCGTTCCAGCGCCTCTTCGGCAAGGCGGCGGTAGGTGGTGATCTTGCCGCCATAGATCGACAGCAGCGGCACGCCGCCGGGCGTATCGAGCTCGAACACGTAATCGCGGGTCGCGGCCTTGGCTTCGCTGGCGCCGTCGTCATAAAGCGGTCGTACACCGGAATAGGTCCAGACCACATCCTCGGGCGTCACCGCCTTGGCCAGATATTCGCTGGCGGCGGCGCAGAGATACTGAATCTCCTCGGGCGTCGCCTTCACCTTGGCGGGATCGCCGTCATAGTCGCGATCGGTGGTGCCGATCAGCGTGAAGTCGTCCTGGTACGGGATCACGAAGATGATGCGGCCGTCGGCGTTCTGGAACATGTAGGCGCGGTCATGGTCGTAGAGTTTCTTGACCACGATGTGCGAGCCCTGCACCAGGCGCACCTTCGCTTTCGCATTCACTCCGGCGCCGCGGCCGAGCACGTCCTCGACCCAGGGACCGCCGGCATTGACCAGCGCCTTCGCCTGGATCTGCGAGCGCTCGCCGCTCAGCGTGTTGACCATGCTGACGGTCCAGATGCCGCCGGACTGCTTGATATCGGTGGCGCGGGTGCGGGTGCGGATCTCGGCGCCCTTGTCGGCGGCATCGCGCGCATTGAGCACGACAAGGCGAGCATCATCGACGAAGCAGTCGGAATATTCGAATGCGCGGCTGTAGCGGTTCGGGATCAGTGGCTTGCCGACCTCGTCGCGCCTGAGATCGACCGAGCGGGTCGCCGGCAGCAGATGGCGGCCGCCAATGTGGTCGTAGAGGAAGAGGCCGAGGCGCAGCAGCCAGGCCGGGCGCAGGCCGGCGTGATGCGGCAAAACGAAACGCAGGGGGCGGATGATGTGGGGTGCGATTCCCCAGAGAATCTCGCGCTCGATCAGCGCCTCACGGACCAGCCGAAACTCGTAATATTCGAGATAGCGCAGGCCGCCATGCACCAGCTTGGTCGACCAGGACGAGGTCCCGCTCGCCAAATCGTTCATTTCGCACAGGAAAACCGTGTTGCCGCGGCCCACCGCATCGCGAGCGATGCCGCAGCCGTTAACACCGCCTCCAATGATGGCGAGATCGAAAATACGCTCCAACAGACGCATCCCCCGGCGGCCGCTCGTTCCTTCGAGCGGTTACTTTCGTTTTTGATTAGATCACACCGAGAAACGAAAGCAAGACGAAAGAGAGACGAAAGGAAGTGAAATAGGAACTTTCTGGTGGGCAAGCAGCCGCGGAAATGAGCAGTTTAAACGGCAATTCGAGAGGCAGCAGTGCCCTTGAAAGACCAGCGGCGTGAAATTATAGTCATAATAGTCATATTGGTTTTTAATCGCATGGCCGACCGCAACGCTGTACCCGACACGCTTCCGACTGATGACACCTGGACACTTGCCAACGCCAAGGCACGGCTGTCTGAAGTGATCGACCGCGCCCAAACCGGCCCGCAGGTGATCACCCGACACGGCAAGCCCAACGCGGTGGTCGTTTCCGCCGAGGAGTGGGAGCGCAAGACCGCGCGCAAAGGCACTCTCGCCGAATTCCTGCTCTCGTCGCCGCTGCGTGGCGTCGACCTCGAGGTCGACCGCGTGCACGACGCGCCGCGCGACGAAATGCCGTGAACCTGCTGCTCGATACCAACGTGCTGTCGGAGGTTCAGCGGCCCGCGCCTTCGCCGAGGGTTCTGGCGTGGCTCGATACGGTCGATGAAGACCGCACATTCATCAGCGTTGCCTCGATCGCCGAGCTTCGCCGCGGCATCGCGTTGCTGGAGGACGGCCGCCGGCGCGCGTCACTGGCCGCCTGGCTTACCCACGACCTGCCTACGCGGTTTACCGACCGCGTCCTGCCGATCGACCATGCTGTGGCCGAGCGGTGGGGCGACCTGATGGCTCAGAGCCGCAGAAGCGGCGTAGCATTATCCGTCATGGACGGCTTCTTTGCAGCCACCGCGCTGGCGCACGGCCTCACGCTCGTCACGCGAAACGTGAAGGACTTTTCGGCGTTTGGCGTCCCGCTGCTCAATCCGTGGGACGACGCATAGGACGTCAGCCTGCCCGAAGCTCAGGGCAACAGCCCCGCCGCCCGGTAGGCCTCGATCGCCTGATCATAGACGGCGATGTCGCCTCGCCCGCGCGCGACGAGCTGCGCACCCTCGACGGCTGCGAAAATGGCGAGCGCGCGCTGCGCAACCGTGCCCGTCGCCGCCTTCGATTCTCCACGCGACAGCAACTTCACCAGCCACCGGATGTTGACGTCGGTGAACCGGTCGACCTCGGCTCTCACCTCGGCCGGCAAATCATCGTGCTCGGCGGCCATGATCCCGCACAGGCACATCCTGTTGTCGTTCGACAGGGCGGAACGGAAGACATCCGTATACATCCTCATGCAGGCCCCGACGTCCTGCGAGGCCTCGAGAAACCCGTCCAATATCTCAATCGCCTCGTCGGCATAGCGACGCGCAAGCGCAGCTCCGAGGTCGCCCTTGGTCGGGAAATGATAATGGACGCTTGCGCTCTTGACCCCCACCTCCTTGGCCAGCTCGCGAAAGCTCAGGCCGTTGTAACCGCGCGTCTGCACCATCGCGCGGGCCGCATCCATGATCTCCTGCCTCGTATCGGCCGTCATGACTCCCTCCGTCTATCTATCGATAGATAGCCCTTGACTCCACCCCTGCAAAGCCCCTAGATGGATCATCAGCCTATCTATCGATAGATAAAGGACGCTTCCGTGAAGATCTATGACCGGCCTGGATTCCCCAATCCCTCACGCATTCGCATCGTTCTTTCCGAAAAGGGGCTCGACGACCAGGTCGAGTTCGTCAGTGTCGACCTGATCGGAGCAGAGCACAAGCAAGCGCCGTTTCTCGCGATCAACCCTTCGGGGAAAATCCCGGTGCTTGAGCTCGATGACGGCACATTGATCTCGGAATCGACGGCCATCACCGAATATCTCGACCATCTCGACGGCCATCCGGTCCTCACCGGCAGGACCCCTCGCGAGAAGGCGGTGATACACATGATGCAGAACCGCGCCGAGGCCGAGCTCATGGGCGCGGTCGACGGCTACTTTCACTACGCCACCCCGGGTCTTGGGCCCGCGATGCAGCCTTATGTGGCTCCGGAGTGGGCCGGCGGGAAGGAATGGGGCGAACGACAGCGCGCCAGGGCGATCCGCGGCATGAAATACTTCGACGGGGTCCTGCAGAGCACACCGTTCGTTGCCGGCGATGCGTTCTCGATGGCGGACATCACGGTCTTTGCGAGCCTGGACTTCGCCGGAGCGGCGGGAATATCGATTCCGAACGAGTACAAATCGCTCATCGCCTGGCGAGAAAAGGTATCGAATCTGCCGAGCGTCAGGAACCGGACAGGTCGAGATTTCCTGCCGGAAGACCTGAAGCGTTTTGGTCTATGAGCAACGGCGCGATGTCTGCTTCGGATCGGTCGCAACGATCGGCGCGCATCGATTGGCATGCTTCTCCGCGAAGGCGGACATCACCCGTTCCTGATCGGAAAACCTAGCGCAGCCGCACCACCGGAGCCGCCTCAGGCGCGGCGTCCTGCGGCTCGGCCTGCGCGTCGTCGATATCGCTCGCGTCCTTCGGCATCGCCGCCATCACCTCGATGCCCTTGCTGTGGCAGATGGTGGCGAGCCGCTCGGGAAGCTCCTGGTCGGTGACGAAAGTCTGGATCTGGGTGATGTGCGCGATGCGCACCGGCGCGCTGCGGCGGAGCTTTGTGGAATCGGCGACCAACATGACGCTACGGGCATTGGCGATGATCGCCTGCGCCACCTGCACCTCGCGATAGTCGAAGTCGAGCAGCGCGCCCTCCTCGTCGATCGCAGACGCGCCGATGATGGCGTAGTCGACCTTGAACTGGCCGATCAGTTGCGTCGCGGTCGAGCCGACCACCGCACCATCGGCGCGCCGCACCGTGCCGCCGGCGACCACCACCTCGATGCGCGGATGGCGGTAGAGCAGCATCGCGACGTTGAGATTGTTGGTGATGACGAGGAGGTCCTCGTGCGAGGTCAGCGCGCTCGCGACTTCCTCGGTCGTGGTGCCGATGTTGATGAAGAGCGAGCAGCCGTTCGGGATCAGCGAGGCGGCGGCGGCGCCAATCGCCTTCTTCTCGTCGGCGGCGACGAAGCGGCGCGCCTCGTAGGCGAGGTTCTCGACGCCGGAGGCGATGATCGCGCCGCCATGGATGCGGGTCAGCGATCGCCGCTCGCAGAGATCGTTGAGATCCTTGCGGATGGTCTGCGCCGAGACCTCGAATCTGCGCGCGAGCTCCTCGACCATGACGCGGCCCGAGGCGCGCGCGATGTTGAGGATTTCGGCTTGGCGATGGGTCAATCCGGTCACGGCGATGGCCTCAAATCAGGAAACCACATGGTGCGGCGGTTCGCGCTCTCGGTCAATGCGGACGCCGATCACGGTTAATGGACCAAGCCGCTCACCACGCCATTGCGGCAGCGAGGCGCGCGAGCAGGTCCGGATCGTCGAAGGCACCGGCGGAGGCAACTGCGCCGGCGCCGACAAGGTCAGCGTGGCTGAGGCTGGTGCGGATCCCGATGGTCGGAATGCCGGCCGCGGTCGCCGATTGCACGCCGGTGCGGGAGTCCTCGAATGCGACCGAAGCCGCCGCACTGCCGCCGACAAAGCGCAACCCTTCCTGATAGGGCAACGGATGCGGCTTGCCATGCGGCAGCTCATCTCCGATCACGAGCGCCTTGAAGCGGTGCGTGATGCCGAGGCCGGAGAGCAGCAGCTCGGCGTTGAGGCGCGGCGCGTTGGTCACGGCGACCATGGGAATGCCGGCGCCATCGGCCCGGTCGAGCAGCGCCATCAGGCCCGGCAGCGGCTCGATCTGGCCGGCGACGAGCTCGCGGAAGACCTGCTCCTTCTCACCGAGGATCACGACCCGCTTCTCCACAGCTTCGTGCGGCAGAAAGCGCTCGCCGATCGAGGCGTTGGAGAATCCTTGCAGCTCCTTCGAGAAGCGCGCGTGATCGAACACATGGCCACGCGGCCCGAGCACCTGGTTGAAGGCCTTGAGGTGCAGCGGGTCGGTATTGGCGAGCGTGCCGTCGATGTCGAACAGCAGCGACTTGCCGAGAGCTTCGATCATTTCCGTACTTTCCAGAATGCGCCTCGCATCAATGCGGAAGACGTATCAATACCGCTTCGATCGCGCAATGACGCACGTGCATGACCACCACGTGACACTCGACAAAGCCGCGCGCGGCTGCAACACTCCATGCAAGACCAAAAAGGAGGAAACGATGACGATCAACCGACGCGATCTGGCTCTCTCGACTCTCGCTGTCTCCGCGCTTGCGCTCACCACACCGGCGCTCGCCGCTTCGGCGGACGAGGAAGCCGTGGCGAAGAAGGTCGAGGCCTTCCGTCTCGCCCAGATCGCGGCCGACCCGAAGGCCCTCGGCGCGCTGTGCTGGGACGATCTCAGCTACAGCCATTCCAGCGGCAAGGTCGAGGACAAGGCGACCTTCATCACCAACGCCACCGACGGCAAATCGAAATTCCTGTCGATCGCGTATCAGGACCCGACCATCAAAGTCGTCGGCCCGGCCGCAATCGTGCGCTTCCACTGGGTCGCGGAACAGGAGATGGCGGCCGATGGGAAGAAAGTGCCGACCAACCTTCACATCCTGATGAACTGGCAGAAGCAGGGCGACGAGTGGAAGCTGCTGTCGCGGGCCGCGACGAAGCTGTGACGACGGCTCTTGCCCTCTCCCCTTGTGGGACAGGGGGGCATAGGCGGCGCCACAGCCGAAGCCTTGCTTCGGCGTTCTCTTGAGAACGGCCGCCGAAGGCGGCCTACGCCACCTTCTCCGACAAGGGGAGAAGGAAAGGGCAGCATCAAGGGCTGCAAAAAATTCCGACCACGCTTCGCGCGCCAGAAATCGCGCCACCCGACGCAATGCGGCGCATTGCGACGACGATTACGACCTGACGCTCGACAAAATAAAGTGCGGCTGCAACAGTGGGCGCAAGATCAAGAATGGAGGATACGATGGCACTGAATCGCGATCATGCTGCCGCGACAGACCATGAGGCGGTGGCAAGGAACGTCGAGGCATTTCGCCTCGCCCAGATCGCGGCTGACCCGAAGGCGCTCAGCGCGCTGTGCGCGGATGATCTGAGCTACAGCCACTCCAGCGGCTTCCTCGAGGACAAGGCGACCTTCGTCGCCAACGCCACCGACGGCAAGACGGAGTTCCTGTCGATTGCGTACAAGGATCCGACCATCAAGATCGTCGGCCCCGCCGCAATCGTGCGCTTCCACTGGCTGGCCGAGATGATGACCGGCGGACAAAAAGTGGCGAACAGCCTTTATATCCTGATGAACTGGCAGAAGCAGGGTGACGATTGGAAGCTGTTGTCGCGCTCCGCGACAAAGCTGTGATCGATTACGTCATTCCGGGACGCGCCGAAAGACGCGGGCTATGATGCGCAATTGCGCATCTGAGAATCCATTGGTCGGCAATTTCTGCAGCATGATAGATTCCGGGCTCGCGCCACGCGCGCCCCGGAATGACGAGAGCGGCGCTTACGCCGCCTCCTTCACATCGCCGTTAACCAGCTTGCGCGCGGCGCGTTCTGCTTCGCGGGCGTTGCGGAAGAGTTGGCCTTCGAGGCGATTGAATTGCTGGGACGAGGCGAAAAAGCAGTAGCCTCCCTGGCCGCGAACGACGATGCCCGCGGTCTCCGAGTTCACTTCGATGATGTAGCTATCCGGCATGCCCGTAGATCCTCAATGCGGGCAGATAACGGCATCTCTGCCCTTTGGTTCCTAGGGCAAATCAGACCGGTTTCCACCCCGAATCGACGCGTAAATGGGTACGCCCGGACCTCATCCATTTTATGACTGGTTGTTGGCGAAGGTGCGACGCGTTGATTCAGTCGCGCCGCGTTTGGCGCGCTGCAACTGTTCGTGAGATGGGACAGGGCGCCGCGCGCGATTACGTCGCGATGGGCGTTTCGGTCGAGCGAACTTCCTGCGGGCGGCCGTGCTCGTCGATCGAGACGTAGGTGAAATTGCCGTCGGTGACGAGGAACGGGTGCTCCTCCCCGCGCCGCAACGCCCAGGCTTCCAGATGCACGGTCATCGAGGTGCGGCCGACGCGGACCAGATTGGCATAGACTGAGACGAGATCACCGACATAGACCGCTTTGCGAAAATTCATCGCCTCGATCGCGACGGTCACGGTGCGGGACTTCGCGACCTTCGATGCGAACACACCGCCGCCGACGTCCATCTGACTGAGCAGCCAGCCACCGAAAATGTCACCATTGGCGTTGGTGTCGGCGGGCATCGCCAGCGTGCGGATGCAGAGATCGCCGCGCGGCGCGGTGTCGGACTTCTCGGTCATATGGCTCTCACTTGAAATTGTCCCAGCCCGGGTCGGGCGCGAAGCGTCCGCCGAATCGCTCGGCCAGCCCCCGCAGGGTGGATACGACATTCTCCACAGCGCGCGTGCGCGCATAGTTCAGCGGACCACCGCGGAACGGTGCATAACCCGTGCCGAAGATCATGGCACCGTCAACCGCATCGGGATCGTCGACGATGCCTTCGCGAAGCGCGGCGACGCAGACATTGGACATCGGCAGCACGAGGCGGTCGATCATCTGGTCGGTGACGCGCGGGCCGGTCTCGGGCAGCGGCGTCTTCTCCGCCTTGCCGTCCTTCCAGGTGTAAAAGCCCTTGCCGGACTTGCGGCCGAGCTCGCCCTTGACGACCTTCTCGCGCAGCCAGGCCGGCGTCGGCGGCAGCAGATCGCCGAACTTGGTGCGCAGCATGTCGCCGACGTCGAGGCAGATGTCGAGGCCAACCTGGTCGGCAAGCTCGATCGGCCCCATCGGCATGCCGAACTGTTCGGCGGCCGCATCGATCAGGCGCTGGTCGACCTTCTCGTCCAGCATCACCATCGCTTCCAGCATGTAGGGCGTCAGCGCGCGGTTGACGAGGAAGCCCGGCGAGCTCTTCACCGACAGCGGCAGGCGATCGATCGCGCCGACGAAAGCGAGCGCCTCTTTCAGCACCTGCGCGTCGTTGCCGTCATGGCTGACCACCTCGACAAGCTGCAGCCGCGACACCGGGTTGAAGAAATGCAGCCCGACCAGCCGCTCCGGCCGCGCCAGCGTGGTGCGGAGGTCCTGCAGCGGAATACTGGAGGTGTTGGTCGCAAGGATCGCGCCCTGCTTCATCTTTGGCTCGAGGCCGGCATAGACCTTCTGCTTCAGGTCGAGCTTTTCCGGCACCGCCTCGATGATGAGATCCGCATTGCGAACGCCCTCCCCGTCCATGTCGGGGATCAGGCGATCCAGCGCATCGCGCACCTCGGTCGGCTTGCGGATGATCTTGCCGTAGAGCTCGGCGGCGCGCTTCACCGCGCCCGCGATCGGCTCGGCCTTCATGTCGGCGAGCGAGACGCGCAGCCGCTGCCCCGCGCACCACGCGGCGATGTCGCCGCCCATGGCGCCGGCACCGATGACATGGACATGCTTGATCGCATTGCCGCTGCCGGCGGACTTCTTCATCTGCTCGCGCAGGAAGAACACGCGGATCAGATTCTGAGCGGTCGGCGTCACCATCAGCTTGGCGAACGAGGCCTGCTCCGCCTTCAGCATCGCGGCCTTGCTGCCCCCATGGGTCTCCCAGAGATCGATCAGCGCGTAAGGCGCAGGATAATGTTCGCGGGAAGCAGCCTTCGCCGCCTCCGAGCGCATGCGCTTGGCGAGCAGCCCGCGCACGGGACCGAAATTGGCCGCGTGGGCCAAAAGGCTCGGGCGCGCCCGCTTCAGGCGGCCGAACAGCGCATCCTTCACCGCGCCCCTGATGTGACGCTCCTGCGTCACGGTGTCGACGAGGCCGAGCGACTTGGCGCGGCGCGCATCGATGGTGCGGCCGGTCAGCATCAGCGCCATCGACTGGGTCGGATTGACCAGCGCGGTGAAGCGCGCGGTGCCGCCGAGGCCGGGATGCAGGCCCAGCATCACCTCCGGAAAGCCGAAGCGCGCGCCGTCGATGGCGATGCGCGACTGGCAGGCCAGCGCGACCTCGAGGCCACCACCGAGGCAGAAGCCGTGGATGACTGCGACCGTCGGCAGCTTCAGGGCTTCCAGATGATCGACCACCGCATGCGCG
Organism: Bradyrhizobium sp.; assembly: GCF_035935975.1. Classification (GTDB taxonomy): domain Bacteria; phylum Pseudomonadota; class Alphaproteobacteria; order Rhizobiales; family Xanthobacteraceae; genus Bradyrhizobium. The sequence continues at coordinate 31,215 of NZ_DASYWN010000027.1, read as the reverse complement.
GCGCGGATGCGGGTCTCCACCATCTCGGGATCGGTCGCGCCGCGGAATTCGTTGACGTCGGCGCCGGCAATGAAGCCGGACGGTTTTGCCGAGCGGATCACGAGGCCGGCCGGACGCTCGGTCTCGATCGCCGCAAGCACGGCGTCGAACTCCTCCATCACGTCGGAAGACAACGTATTGGCGCTGGCGTCGGCACGATCGAACAGCAGCCAGGCAACACCATCGGCATCGCGTGTCAGTTTGAAGTGCTTGTAGGGACCGTCCGCCGCAGTCTGGGGGCCGAGCTCCAGAACACGGTCAGCGAGCGCGGTCATGATCTTGGAATCCATGATCACACCGCCTCGATCAGCATGGCGCCGCCGAGCCCGCCGCCGATGCATTCGGTGGCGACGCCACGCCGCGTGCCGAGCCGCTTCAGGGCGTTGACGAGATGCAGGACGATACGGTTGCCGGAGGTGCCGACGGGATGGCCGAGTGAGATCGCGCCGCCATCGACATTGAGTTTTTCACGATCGATCTCGCCGGCCGCGCCGTCGAGACCAAGAATCTCGCGGCAGAACTTGTCGTCGTTCCAGGCGGCGAGACAGCCGAGCACCTGCGTGGCAAAGGCTTCGTTCAATTCCCAAGTGTCGACATCCTTGATGGTGAGGTCATTGCGCTGGAGCAGCGGCGTCGCCGACATCACCGGGCCGAGCCCCATGATGCTGGGATCGAGCGCGGCCCAGTGGCTGTCGACGATCGCGGCCTTCGGCGTCAGCCCGTGCTTTGCGACGGCCGCGTCGGAAGCAAGGATCACCCAGGACGCGCCGTCGGTGATCTGCGAGGAATTGCCGGCGGTGACCTGCCCCCAGGGGCGTTCGAACACCGGCCGGAGTTTTGCGAGGGTCTCGACTGTGGAGTCCGGACGCACACCGTCATCGTGATCGAAGAATTTGCCGTCGCGGGAGAACGCGGTCTCGACCTCGCCTTTCAGATAGCCCGCGCCTTGCGCATGCGCGAGCCGGCGATGGCTCTCGGCGGCATAGGCATCCGACTGGGCGCGCGTGATGCCGAAGAGATGGCCGACGACCTCGGCGGTCTGCCCCATGTTCAGTTCGGTGATCGGATCGGTCAGTCCACGCTCGAGGCCGATGATCGGCTTGAGATAGCGCGGCCGCAGCTTGAAGGCGGCGGCGAGCTTCGCCGCCATGCCCTTCGCGGTGGCAAGGCCGGCGAACCAGCGCACGCCGGAATTGGGCCAGACCAGCGGCGCGTGGCTCAGCGCCTCGGTGCCGCCGGCCAGGATCATGTCGGCATGGCCCTCGCGGATGTAGCGATAGGCGGTGTCGATCGACTGCATGCCCGAGCCGCAATTGATCTGCACGGTGAAGGCGACCATGTCCTCGCCCATGCCGAGCCGGAGCGCGGCGACACGGGCCGGGTTCATCTCGTCGGCGATCACGTTGACGCAGCCGAGGATGACCTGGTCGAAATCGGTCGGAGAGAACGGCTGGCGCGCCAGCAGCGGCCGCCCGCACTGCACGGCGAGATCGACCGGCGTGAACGGTCCCGGCCCTGAGCGTGCCTTCAGAAACGGCGTTCGGCTGCCGTCGACGATGAATACCGGTCGTGCCATCAGCTCGCCGCCCTCTGCTCACCGAGTTCCTGGAAGAACTGATGCACGTCGCCGGTTTTCTTGTAAATCGGCGACAGCGCCTCCGGCGCAAAATCGTCGACCTCGATGACTTTTGTGACGGCTTCGTGAGCGGCCGCAAGCTGCTCGCCTTCGGCCTGCGTGATCACGCCCTTGGCGACGGCGTCCTTCCAGTCGCGGATATGCGCGGCGCGCATGCGCTTGGCGATGGCGTCGGTGTTCGCCACCAGCTTGAACGCGCGCTCCAGCCGGGCGAAGCCGCTGTCGTCATCGACATGGGCAAGATCCGGCGTGAGGCGCTCGCGCGCGGCCGACGGCTCCAGCACCAGGCTTGCGCATCGATGCACGACGCGGTCGGACGGGCCGAGCACGCGCGCGCCAAAGGGCTGGACCAGGAGCTTGAGGATGATAGCGACGAAGCGGTTCGGCAGGTTGGCGAGGATCTCGGCAAGCCGGTTCTCGATCGTCTTGAAGCCGGTCGCCATGCACCATTCCAGCGCGGCAAAATCCTCCTTCTGCCTTCCCTCGTCCTGCCAGCGCTTCAGCGCGGCCGAGAGCAGGTACAGCTCGGAGAGGATGTCGCCGAAGCGCGCCGACAGCATCTCCCTGCGCTTGAGCGCGCCGCCGAGCGTCAGCAGCGCCATGTCGGCGCAGAGCGCGAACGCCGCGGAGTAGCGCGAGAGCTGGCGATAGAACGGCGCGGCATCGCCTGCATCCGGCGCCAGCGCGAAAGCGCCAAACGTCCAGCTCCGGCCGAAGGCACGGAGCAGCGTCTCGAAACTGTGGCCGACGTGCTTCCAGAATGCCTTGTCGAACGCGGTGAGACCGCGCTCGCGGTCGGTATCGGCAAGCGCATTCATCTCGTCGAGCAGATAGGGATGCGCGCGGATCGCGCCCTGCCCGAACACGATGAGATTGCGGGTAAGGATGTTGGCGCCCTCGACCGTGATGCCGACAGGGACGGCACGATGCAGATTGCCGATATAGTTTTGCGGACCATCGATCACGGCCTTGCCGCCATGGATATCCATGGCGTCGTCGACAGCGGTGCGCATCCGCTCGGTCGCGTGCAGCTTCATGATGCCGGAGATGACGGCGGGATGAACGCCGGCATTCAAAGCGGCACAAGTTAGCCGCCGCGCCGCGTCAAGCTGATAGGCGGTGGCGACGATGCGCGCGAGCGGCTCCTCGACGCCCTCGAATTTCGAGATGGAGATGCCGAACTGCTCGCGGATGCGGGCATAGGCGCCGGTGGTGCGCGCGGCATAGGCGGCGCCGGCCGCCGAAAGCGACGGCAGCGAGATGCCGCGGCCGGCGGCAAGCGCCGTCATCAGCATCTTCCAGCCCTGCCCGAGGCGCTCCTGGCCGCCGATGACATAGTCGAGCGGGATGAAGACGTCGCGGCCCCAGTTCGGGCCGTTCTGGAACACCTGCATCGACGGCAGATGGCGCTGGCCGATCTCGACGCCGGGCAGATGAGTCGGGATCAGTGCGACAGTGATGCCGAGCTCTTCCTGGCTGCCGACGAGATGATCAGGATCATAGGCCTTGAAGGCGAGGCCGAGCAGCGTCGCAACCGGGCCGAGCGTAATGTAGCGCTTGTGCCAGTTGAGGCGGAGGCCTGTGACCTCGCGGCCCTCGAAATCGCCCTTGCAGATGATGCCGGTGTCGACCATCGAGGCGGCATCGGAGCCGGCTTCCGGGCTGGTGAGGCCGAAGCAGGGAATGTCGCGGCCGTCGGCGAGGCGCGGCAGCCAGCGCTCGCGCTGCTCCTTGGTGCCGAAATGCATCAGCAGCTCGCCGGGCCCGAGCGAGTTCGGCACCATCACGGTGACGGCAGCCGCGATCGAGCGCGTCGAGATTTTCCGCACCACTTCCGAATGCGCGTAGGGCGAGAAGCCGAGGCCGCCGAATTCCTTCGGGATGATCATGCCGAAGAATTTTTCGCGCTTGATGAAGGCCCACGCGTCATGCGGCAGGTCGCGCCATTCCCAAAAGATCTTCCACTCGTCGAGCATGGCACAGAGCTCGTCGACGGGACCGTTGAGGAAGGCCTGCTCCTCCGCGGTCAATGTCGCCTGCGGGACCTTCAGCAGCTTCGACCAGTCGGGATTGCCGGCGAAGAGATCGGCGTCCCACCAGACGTCACCTGCCTCCAGCGCCTCGCGCTCGGTGTCGGACATCGCCGGCAATACGCCGCGCGCCCAGGAGAAGATCGGCTTGGTGATTTTGTCGCGGCGGAAGCTCATGGCGGACCTCATGGATCGGCGCGGGTGTCGGACATTTTAGCGGAAAGTGGCCGGGGCGCGTGAACACTTCGGCGGCAAAAAGACGCGAATTGACGCGGCCGGGCGGCCGCCCGGGGACCATAACGGCCGGGGCGTGGGGGCAGTTCCGGGAGGGATGAAGGGCAGTAGCCCGGATGGAGCGAAGCGCAATCCGGGAAAGTCTATCCGCAGCGAGAATCCCGGATTTCGCTTCGCTCCATCCGGGCTACGGGAGCTTCCGGACCTAATCCGGCCGGACCATCTCGAACATGTTTTCCGGCTTGATCTCGAAATAGTCGCCGCGGCGGCCGGCGCGGACGATTGGGCGGGCGGCGGCGGTCTGGTAGACGCCGTCCTTGATCATGGCCTTGTCGATATGGACTGCGACGACCTCGCCCAGGGTCAGCCAGGCATCGGCTTCCTTGCCGTCGGCGCCCTTGAGGCGGACGATGTCGGAGACCTTGCACTCGAAGGCGACCGGGCTCTCGCCGACGCGCGGCACGTTGACGAGCTTGCCGGGCACGGCGGTCAGCCCTGCGATCTCGAACTCGTCGACCTCGGGGGCGACATGCGCGGCGGTCGCGTTCATGTGCTTGGCGAGGTCCATGGTGGCGAGATTCCAGACGAACTCACCGGTCTGCTTGATGTTCTCGACCGAGTCCTTCCAGTTGGTGGAGGAGAAGCCGATGATCGGAGGGACGTAGCAGAAGGCGTTGAAGAAGCTGTAGGGCGCGAGGTTGACGTGGCCGTTTGTGTCGCGGGAGGAGATCCAGCCGATCGGCCGCGGCGCGATGATGGCGTTGAAGGGATCGTGCTTGAGGCCGTGGCCCTTGGAGGGCTCGTAGAAGTACAGGTCTTTGTCGGTCACGCGCTGCTTCTCCGTTCCACCGTCATTCCGGGGCGATGCGAAGCATCGAACCCGGAATCTCGAGATTCCGGGTTCGCCTCTTTGAGGCGCCCCGGAATGACGGAAGGCCTAGTTATTGGAGAATTCGCCGCCCCGTCAGTGGCGCGGGGACAGACCCGCGATGACGAAATCGATCATCTGGTCGATGGTCGGGCCCGGCTTGGTGGCGCACTGGGCGATCATCTGGGGGTGGAAGAAGCGCATCATCGCGGTGCAGGCGCAGAGCGAGGCCAGCTGCAGGTCCGGCGCCTCGAATTCGCCGGAAGCAACGCCCTGCGCGATCATCTGGCCCATGAAACCGGCAATGCATTCCATATGGGCGACACAGACGTCCCAGTCCTCCTGCATCGCGATCTCGACCATCTCGTGCAGCTTGTTGTCGCCGACATAGCGCTCGGTGTTCATGCGATGGATGGTGGTGAGCAGCTCGCGGAAGCGCTCGAGCACCGGACCGGGCTTGGCCACGATCCGCTGCGCTTCGACCTCCACCTCGCCCATCAAGCCCCGCGCCACCGCCTGGTGGATCGCCTTCTTCGATTCGAAGAAGCGATACACGTTGGCGGGGCTCATCCTGAGCTCCTTGGCGATGTCGCCGACCGTGGTCTTCTGGTAGCCGATCTGGCGGAACAGCCGCTCGGCCACCTCGAGGATGCGATCCCGGGTGTCGACTTCGATATGTTCCGAAACAAGGGCCATCGGTCAGGACTCGTTGGTCAGTAGTCTTCTCATTTATTCAGCCGCCTCAGCAAGCGGAATTGCGTGCTGGTCATCGCTCCCATGCTGCGGCGCGGCAGGCTGCTCGGGCGAACCGGCCTCGTCCAGGCTCTTCCTGAACCACAGGGCGTAGAGGCCCGGCAGGTACAGCAGGGTCAGGAAGGTCGCGACGAACAGGCCTCCCATGATCGTGATCGCCATCGGGCCCCAGAAGGCCGAGCGCGACAGCGGGATCATGGCGAGGATGGCGGCCAGCGCCGTCAGCACCACCGGACGGGCGCGACGGACGGTCGCCTCCACGATCGCCTCGCGGCGGGTCAGGCCATGCGAGACGTCGGTCTCGATCTGGTCGACCAGGATGACGGTGTTGCGCATGATCATGCCGGCGAGCGCGATCAGGCCGAGCAGCGCCACGAAGCCGAACGGGGCGTTGGCGACGTTGAGGCCGAAGGAGGCGCCGACGATGCCGAGCGGCGCGGTCAGGAACACCAGGGTCAGGCGCGAGAAGCTCTGCAGCTGGATCATCAGCAGCGTCAGCATCACCATGACCATCACCGGGAAGAGGATGAAGATCGAGGCATTGCCCTTGGCGGATTCCTCGAACGCGCCGCCCGCTTCGATGCGGTAGGCCGGCTCGAGGTGATCCTTGATCGCCTTCAGCTTCGGCGTGATCTGGTTGGTGATGTCGGGCGCCTGCACGCCGTCGACGACGTCGGAGCGCACGGTAATCGCCATATCGCGGTTACGCCGCCACATGATCGGCTCCTCATGGGAATATTCGATCTTGGCGATCTGCTGCAGCGGCACGGCGACGCCGTTGCGCGAGGTGATGGTGAGATCGCCGACGCCGCCGAGGTCGAGACGCTCGGACGGAATCGCACGGGCGACCACGCCGACCTTCTCGATGCCGTCACGCACCGTCGTGACCTGCGAGCCGGAGATCAGCATCGCGAGCGCCTGCGAGACGTCCTGCGGGGTCAGGCCCATGGCACGGGCACGATCCTGGTCGACGACCAGCTTCAGGTAGGGCGACTGCTCGTTCCAGTCGAGCTGGACGTCCTTGACGCTCTTGTTCTGGCGCATGACGTCGCGGACCTGGTAGGCGATCTCGCGCACCTTGTTGGCGTCGGGGCCGATCACGCGGAACTGGACGGGGAAGCCGACCGGCGGACCGAAATTGAAGCGGTCGACGCGGACGCGCGCCTCGGACAGGAAGCCATCGCCGGCCGCGCCCTCGATCTTGGCCTTGATACGCTCGCGCGCCTCGACGCCCTTGGCGACGATGACGATCTCGGCAAAGGCCTCGTTGGGGAGCTGCGGGTTGAGGCCGAGCCAGAAGCGCGGCGAGCCCTGGCCGACATAGGACGTATAGGTCTCGATGTCCTTGTCATCCTTGAGCAGCGTCTCGGCCTTCTTCACGGCCTTCTCGGTGACGTTGAAGGCCGTGCCCTCAGGCAGTCGCAGCTGCAGGAACAACTCGGGCCGCTCCGACAGCGGGAAGAACTGCTGCTGGACATGGCCGAAGCCGACGATCGAGGCGATGAAGATGCCGACGGTCGCGACCACAACGGTGATGCGGTGGTTGACGCACCATTGCACGATGGCGCGCAGGCCCCGGTACATGCGGGTCTCGTAGACCGCGTGCGGATCGTGGTTGTGGTGCGCCTTCATCTCCGGCAGCAGCTTGACGCCGATATAGGGCGTGAAGATCACCGCCACGAACCAGGACGCGACCAGCGCGATCGCCACGATCCAGAAGATGCTGCCGGCATATTCGCCGACCGCCGAATTGGCAAAGCCGATGGGGAGGAAGCCAGCGGCCGTGACCAGCGTTCCCGTGAGCATCGGAAACGCGGTCGATTCCCAGGCAAAGGACGCCGCACGCATGCGGTCCCAACCCTGCTCCATCTTCACCACCATCATCTCGACCGCGATGATGGCGTCGTCGACGAGCAGGCCTAGCGCGATGATCAGCGCGCCGAGCGTGATGCGGTGCAGGTCGAGCGACATCGTGTTCATGACGATGAAGACGATGCCGAGCACCAGCGGCACCGACAGCGCGACCACGATGCCGGTGCGCCAGCCGAGTGCCAGGAACGAGACGAACAGCACGATGACGAGCGCTTCCATGAAGGAGTGCACGAACTCGCCGACGGCGTGCTCGACCACCTTGGGCTGGTCGGCGATCAGCTTGACGTCGATGCCCTGCGGCACGGCCTTCATGAACTCGGCCGTGGCCTTCTCGACCTCCTTGCCGAGCTCGAGGATGTTGGCGCCCTTGGCCGTGACGACACCGATGCCGATCGCGGCCTTGCCTTCCTGACGAACGACGAAGCTCGGCGGATCGACATAGCCATGGGTGACGGTGGCGATATCGCCCAGGCGGAACACGCGGCCGTTGCTCTCGACCGGCGTCTCGGCAACCGCCTTGGCGCCGTCGAGCGCGCCGGTGACGCGCAGCGGCACGCGCTGCGACGAGGTCTCGACCGTGCCGGCCGGCGTCACGTTGTTCTGCTTGGCGAGCGAGTCGAACAGCGCCTGCGGCGTGATGCCGAGCGTGGCGAGCTTGGCGTGGCTGAATTCGACGAAGATGCGCTCATCCTGGTTGCCGTAGACGTCGACCTTGGTGACGCCGGGCACCTTCAAGAGGCGCTGACGGAAACCTTCGGAGACCTTCTTGAGCTGGGCGTAATCGGCGCCGTCGCCGGTCATCATGTAGAGGATGGAATCGACGTCGGAGAACTCGTCGTTGACGACGGGTCCCAGGATGCCTGCGGGCAACTGGCCCTGCACGTCGGCCAGCTTCTTGCGCAGCAGGTAGAAGAGATACGGCACGTCCTTCGGCGGCGTGGAGTCGCGGAAGGTCACCTGCAGCGCGGTGAAGGCAGGCTTGGAATAGGTCTGCACCTTCTCGAAATAGGGCAGCTCCTGGATCTTCTTCTCGATGGGGTCTGCGACCTGGGTCTGCATCTCCTGCGCGGTCGCGCCGGGCCAGATCACGGAGACGTTGACCACCTTCACCGTGAAGAACGGATCCTCCGCGCGGCCGAGCTTCTCATAGGAGAAGAAGCCGGCGACGCCGAGGATGATCATCAGGAAGAGCACCAGCGTCGGATGGCTGACGGCCCAGGCCGAAAGGTTGAAGCGCTTCATCGCACTCTCCGAAAGATGATCCAGTTGCAAAAAACCACAGCCGCTCTGTTCAAACCGTCGTCGGGAGGCAGCGAAGCAATCCAGGGGGCTGGGCAGGTTCTGGATCGCTTCGCCGCTTCAGCCTTTGCTTAGGGACAAAGGCCGAAACTCACCTCACACGACGGAAACGCTTAGAAAGAAAGGGACGAGACGATCCGGACCTTCTGGCTCGGATCGAGCTTCTGCACGCCGAGGGCCACGATCTTGGCGCCCTCTTCCACACCGCTGGTGATGACGACGTCGTTGCTCTCGTAGGACTTCACCACGACAGGCTTCAACGTGACCGCGCCATTGTCGTCGACGACGTAGAAGGACGGCTTGCCGCCCTCGTTGAACAGCGCCGACAACGGCAGCCGCGCAACGCGCTCGGTGGCGGCATCCGACAGCGTCAGCGTCGCGGTCATGCCGAGCGCGACCTTGTCGTCGGCCTCGGGTAGCGAGAACTTCGCGAGATAGGTGCGCGTGGCGGGATCCGCCGCCGGCGCGATCTCGCGCAGCTTCGCCGCGTACTTCTTGTCCGGCTCGGACCAAAGAGTGACGCTGGCGACGCCCGACTTGGCGCGTCCAACCAGCGTCTCAGGGATCGCGACGACCGCTTCCTTTTCGGCAAAGCGGGCGACACGGATCGAGGCCTGGCCCGCGGCGACCACCTGGCCGGGCTCGATCAGCGTTGCGGTGACGACGCCACGGGCGTCGGCGTTGAGCGTCGCGTAGGAAAGGGAATTCTTGGTCAGCTCGACCGAGCGGACGGCGCGATCGAGACGCGCACGCGCCTCATCGGCGGAGGCCCGGCTCGAATCCAGCTGCGCATCAGTGGTCCAGCCCTTGGCCTTCAGGTCCTTGGCGCGCTGCTCGGCGGCGGCGGCCTGGGCCAGTACACCGGTCGCCGCCGTCTGCTCGGCGACGGCCTGCTCGGCCTGCAGCTTCAGATCGATCTCATCGAGGGTGGCGAGCGGCTGGCCGATCTCGACGGTCTGGCCGACTTCCACCAAGCGCTTGGCAACCTTGCCGGCCACGCGGAAACCGAGATCACTCTCGATCCGGGGCCTGACGGTACCAACGAAGCTGCGCTCCGGCGTCTCGGCATCATAATGGGCAGCGGCGACCAGGACCGGCCGCGGCGGCTCGGCCTTTTCGGCAACGGTGTCATTGCACCCGGCGAGCGTGGCGGCCATCAGGGCCAGCGACACACCCGCCAAGAGCCTGGAATAGCTCGACAAAACTGACTGGACGAACATCGAAGGACACTCCTGCCGCTGCAATGAGAGGAATGTCGACTAATCACTGATGAAAGTCAATAATCGTCAGTCATCAGGAAAGCGTGATCGTTAAGGGGTGGTAAGGATTGGGCGGACGCAGTTAGGGAAGTGTGATCGTAGGGTCAGCAGAAGCCCGGTAGCCCGGATGGAGCGCAGCGCAATCCGGGGTCTTCGGACCACCGCAGGCGCCGGTCCCGGATTACGCTGCGCTCCATCCGGGCTACGCTGTGGCGATGGCGGCTCTACCGCTTCTGCTCGACAAACTCGTGCTTGGTCTCGTGACCGCCGACGAAGACCAGAATGCCGGAGAGCAGCGGCAGCACGGCGAGCACCAGCAGGCCGTTCGAGGTCTGCCCGGTGGCTTCCTTGACCCAGCCGATCAGATACGGACCGCCGAAGCCGGCGAGGTTGCCGATCGAGTTGATCAGCGCGATCGCGCCCGCGGCCGCGGTGCCCGAGAGCCAGGCGGTCGGCAGCGTCCAGAACACGCCGAAGACGCAGAACACGCCGATCGCGGCGAAGGTCAGCGTCACCATCGTGATGGTGGGATCGGTAATGTAGCTGGAGACGGCAAGCGCGACGGCGATCAGGATCATCGGCGCGCCGACATGGAACACGCGTTCGCGCGTCGCATCCGAATGCCGCGCCCACAGGATCATGGCGATGGTGCCGAACAGATAGGGGATCGCGGTGACGAAGCCGGTCTGGGCATTGGTGAGACCGAACGCCTTGACGATCTGCGGCAGCCAGAACTGCATGCCGTAGAGCGCGCCGACGAAGCCGAAATAGATCAGGCTGAGCGCGATCACCTTCGGCGAGGACAGGGCTTCGCCGAGCGACAGATGCTTCACTGCCTGCTTGGCCGCGACTTCCGAATCGAGCTTGCCCTTGAGCCAGGCCTTCTGCTCGGCCGAGAGCCAGTCCGCCTTCTCCGGCTTGTCGGTGAGGTAGAACCAGGTGACGATGCCGAGCAGCACCGAGGGGATGCCCTCGATGATGAACAGCCACTGCCAGCCCTTCAGGCCCATGACGCCGTCGAGCCCGAGCAGCAGGCCCGAGATCGGCGCGCCGATCACGGTCGAGACCGGCACGGCGATGGCGAAGGCGGCGAGGAAGCGGGCGCGATATTCGGCCGGGTACCAATAGGTCAGATAAAGGATGATGCCGGGGAAGAAGCCGGCTTCGGCAACGCCGAGCAGGAAGCGCAGGACGTAGAAGCTGGTGACGCCGCTCACCGTCGCCATCAGCGCCGAGATGATGCCCCAGGTCACCATGATGCGGGCGATCCAGCGGCTGGCGCCGAACTTTTCCAGCGCCAGATTGCTCGGCACCTCGAAGATGAAATAGCCGATGAAGAAGATGCCGGCGCCCCAGGAGAAGATCAGCGGCGTGAACTTCAGCTCGGCGTTCATGGTCAGCGCGGCGAAGCCGAGATTGACGCGGTCGAGATAGGAGAAGAAGTAGGCCAGCACCAGGAACGGGATCAGGCGCCAGGAGATGGCGCGGATCGTCGAGGTCTCGACTTCGCTCTTGGCTGTGCCGGTGGAACCGGCATAGGTCGTGGTCTGGCTCATGGCTTCCCCCGGGGTTGTTGCTTTTATGGGCTGGGAAGCGGTTTTCAGCATCGTGGGCAAAGAGTCAATGGAAGCCATGCATGGAGCGCAGCCGATCAACACCATAGCGCTGCGACGGAGCATGCTGACCCGCACCGTCCTCGCGCTCGTCGTGATCGTCTCCGGACTGTCCTTGCGCTGGTACGGCTTTCCGCTCGGCCTTCCTGCCTTCATCGTGAAGTATGGCGGCTCGCTGTTGTGGGCGACCATGGTGGTCCTGCTGGTCGGGGCGCTGGCGCCACGGCTGTCGCGGACGCAGATCGCGGCAATCGCGGCAGCAATTGCCATCGTGGTCGAGTTCTCGCGGCTGGTGCACACCCCGTGGCTCGATGCGTTCCGGCTCACCACGGCCGGCGCGTTGCTGTTAGGCCGAATCTTTTCGCTGTGGAATTTGGTCGCCTATCTCATCGGTATCGTGGCCGGCGTCTGGCTCGACGGCCGTGTCGCCAGCGTCGGCCAAGACCGCATCCTTCCCCGACGTGGCAAGCTCAATTCGCAAGAGGCCGGCTCGACCCGCGAATGATCAGCTGCGTAGGCACGGTGAGACCACGGCCGCGCTCGATCTCGTCGCCGCGCATCCGCTCCAGCAGCATGGTCGCGGCGTGGCGGCCCATGGCCGCAAGATCCCACTCGATCGCCGTGATAGGCGGCGTGTGCAATTCGGCCAGGTCGGAATCGCTGCCAGCCACCACCGAAATCCCGTCACCGACGGCAATGCTCATCGTCCGCAGGGCTCTCAGGCAGCCGCCGAGCATATCCATCGCCGCGACGAAGAGCGCCGTCGGGGGATTCGCGAGACTCATGAGCGACGCCGTCGCCCGATAGGCGTCTTCGCTCGAGAGCACATTATCGCGCAACAGTTTCGGATCCGGCGCGATCCCCGTAGCCGAATACGCCTCGCGAAATCCGTCGAGGCGGCTTCGCGACGGGAAGGCCTTGGTGTCGCCGACAAGCATGGCGATCCGCCGGTGCCCAAAGCCAATCAGATGGTTCGTCGCAAGGCGCGCCCCCTCGCGATGATCGGCCATGACGCGATCGAGCGACGCGATGCTGTCCCGGTCGATGAGCAGGACCGGCATCGGCGCCTCCGACAGCGCTTCGCGCACGTCCCGGTGCCGCTCGTCGCTCAGCGTCATCATCACGCCATCCACCCGGCGCCTGCGAAAGGCGCCCAGCAAGTCGATCTCGACGTCGGGGCGGTTGGTCGTGCTTGCCAGAAGCAAAGTGTATCCAGCCTCACGCAGGACCACCTCGGCCTCCTTGATGAACAACGCGAAGCGCGGGATGTCGAAATCGCGAATCGCACAGGCCACGAGGCGCGAGCGTCCCGCGCGCATGCTCTGCGCCGTGACATCGACCTCGTAGCCGAGATCAGCCATGGCCCTTTCGACACGCTCGCGCAGCGCTGGGGTCACCGTGGGATGACCATTGAGCACGCGGGATACCGTGCCGACCGCGACGCCGGCCTCACGGGCGACGTCCTTGACCTTTACAGTCTGCGATCGGAGCGGCTGTGACGACATGCCTGCTTTATGAACCGGTTCATCACATCGAGCAAGCTTTTGCGATTACACGAACCTCAAAACTAGGCGCGATCGTAACAAGTGGTCTTCCACGACGAAACTATTTATGAACCGGTTCATTGACTCCAGCGCCGGACTCGGCACAATGGCGGCAGCGGTGAGAGCCGCACGAGGAGACCTCATCCTCTCGATCGGACGCATCCGGAGAAGAGCCATGCCGCAGCCAAAGGTCGCCTTTGTTGGATTTGGCGAGGCAGCGCAATGCTTTGCAAAGCATCTCACGGCGCAGACTGGTGCACCGATGGTCGCGTTCTGTCAGGGCAAGACGAATGCACCGCCCTACTCGCAGGCCTTTCACGCGATGGCCGCCGGTTGTGGCGTCACGCTGGTCGAGCGGCTTGACGATCTGTCGGACGCGGACGTGATCTTTTCTGCGGTCGTCGTTGCGGTCGCAGCCGAGACCGGCGAAGCGATATCCACGATCGTACGTCCCGGCTGCCTCGTGGTGGACATCAACGCCGCGAGCCCGCGAACCAAAAGGCGTGTCGCCGAAGCCATCGAGGCGCGCGGCGGCGTGTTCGCGGACACGAATCTGATGGGTTCGGTCGACCTCTATGGCGCCGCGGTCCCGCTCTATACGTCCGGCAGCGGCGCCGAGCGCTTCGCAGACATCTTCAGGCCACTCGGTTTTCATGTCGAGGTGGCGGGTCCCGAAGCTGGAACGGCAGCGGCCGTGAAGATGCTGCGGAGCGTGGTGACGAAAGGCATGGAAGCGCTGTTGGTCGAGGCACTGACCGCCGCAACGCTCGCCGGCGTGCGCGACGAGACCATGCGCGGGCTTTGCGCATCGATGGATGCCACCACGTTCAGCAAGTTCCTGGACATGTGCGTCCGCTCCGACGTGCTGCATGCCGAGCGTCGCGCCGTGGAAATGCAAGGCGTGGCGGAGGGCCTGCGGGAATTGGGCTTCGATCCCCTGATGACGACCGCCACGACGGAGCGATTGAGAGTCTCCGCGCAACTGGGGTTACGGGAAGAGTTTGCGCAACGCTCTGGCTATTCGGCCGACGAGGTGCTGGACCGATATGCTCATGCGCTATCCGGTCCTTGAGGCGAGCCACGAGAATGAAGGCCGTAGAAAGGGCGGCGATGACGCTCAATCCGCCAACTGAAACCGCTCGAACCGATCGAGCTCGTCCTCGATCTTCCGCTTCAGTTCCTTGCGCCCCGCGGTCTTCTTTCCCTGCCCGACCCAGGTCCATTTCTGCATCAGGAGCTTCTTCGCCTGCCGGTCGGTCTTGAGGTCCAGCGCGGCGACGATCTCGTCGCCGACCAGCACCGGCAGCGCGAAATAGCCGAGCTTGCGCTTGGCCTTCGGCACGTAGGCTTCAAACAGATGGTTGTAGCCGAAGATGAGACTGGTGCGCTTGCGCTGGATGATCAGCGGATCGAACGGCGAGAGGATGTGGACGAGATCGGGCGACACCTCACCGTTCGCTTCGAGCGCCGCGGGGCTCGCCCAATGCTCCTGCTTGCCGGCGCCCTCGATCGCGACGGGCACGATCTCGCCGCGGCGGACGCGGGAGCCGATCAGGCTTGCCACCGCCTTCTTGCTGGGCGCATCGAGATGGCAGATCGAATCCAGGCTCACCACGCCTTGTGAGCGCAGCGCGCGGTCGAGCAGATAGGTCGTGATGTCTTTGGCCGAGGCCGGCTTCGGCAGCTTCTCCCAGCCGAAGTGCCGCGTCATCAGCTCATAGGTCTTGAGCATGCCCTGGCGCTCGCTGATGGTCGCAACGCCGGTGTAGAAGGCGAGCTGCAGTGCCCGCTTCGAGGGCTTGCGGCTCTGCCACAAATGCTCCTTCTCGGTGAGCACGTCGTCCTCGATGTCGCGGATCGTCAGCGGGCCGGAGCGCAAGAGCCGCATCACCTTGCGCGTGTCGGCCGGCTTCACCGAGGCGTACCATTTGTGGCCCTCACGCTTGTGCTCGCGCATCGCCGGCAGGAAGAAGCGGAAGTCGCCGGCCGGCACGTAAGAGAGCGCGTGGGTCCAGTATTCGAACACGCTCCTGTCGACGCTCTGGGCCTGGCGCAGATCGGCACGCCGATAAGAGGGGATGCGACTGAACAGGATGTGGTGGTGGCAGCGCTCGATCACGTTGATGGTGTCGATCTGCACATAGCCGAGATGGGAGACCGCGTCCGCCACCGCCTGCGCGCCCTCCCCGAAGGGCGCGCGGTCGTCCAGCCGCTGGGCATGCAGCCAGATCTGCCGGGCCTGTGTCGTCGTGAGGGGGAGCGGTTTGGGCGCGCGTGACATTGCAACACGCAATGTAGCGGGATTCGCGCCAAGAGAAAGAACGGGGCAAAACGGCGGTCAAAGAAAAAGCCGCGCTGCCAACTGCTGACAACACGGCTGAACGATCAACGCCCGTCCTTGGACCCCCTCGATCGGTCGCCGACGCTTCCCGTAGCAATATCCGGCTCGCATGAGGCCTTGCCGCGCCCCTCTGCCTGGCAGCGGTAGACGCTGCCGGTGAGGCGATCCACCAGCCACATGTTCTCGTCGTTCGGTCCGTCGAGGCCGACATAGCGGGAGGTCAGCCCCGTGATCAACGTCGACAGCAGGATCGCCACGGCGATCATGGCCGCCCCGATGTAGATGGGCATCGAGCTCAGGGACACAGTCCGATCCGGCGAGCCACTGCGATGAAACTGATAGTCACTCGGCCTTGGCACTGGGCGGAACTCGGCTCCCATTCATCAGACTGGCGAATGGTTTTTGCTAGGAGCGCATCTGGCCGATTTCTTGTTCGCAGGCAGGCCATGCCGCGACGGCTTTGCGACGTTCAGTGTGCACAGGCTTCCAAAGCAGAAGCGGCCCGGATCGGGCCGCTTCGTGCATCGTGGTTCCCAGGTCAGTGCCGGAACAGCCCGCCCATCATGTGGCCGAACAGACCGCCCGGCCCGCCCATGCCGCCGCCACCGCCTCCGCCGTGAGCGCGGCGAGCGCCGCCGGAGGAGCGGCGGCGCGCGGGTTCGTCCTCGGCCTCGTCGGAGGCAACGCGGCTGGAGACGATCTCGGACTGCATCGCCTTGTGCTGGAGCTTGTTGAGATAGCCGGTGGTGGGGTAGCCGCGCGCCGCCTGCCAGCGCCTGATCACCGACCGGGTTTCCTCGTCGAACTTGCCGGTCGCCTTGACGTCGAAGCCGAGCCCGGTGAGACGGCGCTGCACGTCGCGGCGCTGGTTCTTGTCGAGGCCAATCTGGTCCTCCGAGACCTGGTCGGCCGTATCCGTGAAGGTGGCGGGATCGACGCCGGCGGTGAGGTTGCGCGTCGTCGTCGACGGGCCGTCCTGGAGCGCGGCGATGCGGGCGAGCGCCAGCGGCCTGAAGGTGCCGTTCGGATAGTTGGTGAGGTAGGCATTGAGCTCCTCGACCTTGTTGGTGTCCTTGATCGAACGCCAGAACTCGAGCTCGACTTCGCCGGCCTGGGCGACGCTCGCGGGCGCCGCAGCATCCTTCGCAGGCCCGACGGCCGGATTGAGATAGACTGTGCCGGTAAGATTGGTGTGGCCCCAAGGCAGCTGCGCCTTGTTGGTCTCGTCATTGACCTGGGCACGCACCTTGGTCATCGCCTGCTGGATCTCGAGGCCGGGAGCCACGATGTTGGCGAGAAGCGCGCGGGTAAAGGGGCTGTTGGTGCCGGCTTCGCCGTCGAGCGCGGTCTGGCCGGGCCCGGTGGCGAACGCGATCAGCGTGCCCTCGCCCGATTTCATCTCGGCAAGACCGTTTGCGACGTTGACGGACCGCGTCGCTTTGGCCGAGCGGATTTTTGCGGCGAAGGGATTGTCGCGGCAGGCATCGAGGAACACGAGCTTCACCTTGGCATCCGCCATGGTCTGCTCCAACGTCAGATCGACATTGATCGCCGCGCCGAGCTTGACGTCCATCTCGGATTTGAGGTCGGCATCGACCGGCAGCAGATAGTTGGTGCCGTTCACCGCGATGCCGTGGCCGGCATAGAAGAACAGCGCCACATCGGCGCCTTCGCTCTTCTTGCCGAACTCGAGCAGCTTCGCCGTCATGGCGTCGCGGGTGAGATTGGCTCCCTCGACCACGTCGAAGCCGACATTGCGCAGCACCCGCGCCATCGACTTCGCGTCGATTGCGGGATTCGGGAGCTGCGGTACGTTCTTGTAGGCGGCGTTGCCGACCACGAACGCGACGCGCTTGTCGGCGAGCGCCGCGCTGCTGCTGAAGACGAAGGCTGCGAGAGACATTGCCGCGAGCAGAGAACGCATGGTCTTTCTCCCCGAGATCAAGAACCACCGATACGTCCAGTGTGATCTTCGCCACGACCGCCGAATGTGATCTAGATCACGTTTTGGGCGCCAGAGATCGAACCGGCCATAAAAAGGACGCGACGATACCTGTTCGCCCGCCCGGGATACCTCCGCGGCAGAAGGCAACCGCCCGCTGGCGCGACCAAAATGCGGCGAAATCCGCTGGATTGGGCCCGGACGCACCCCGGCCAGCGTGACCAGGATCACATCAGGTGCCTTTGAACCTGCCCTATGCTCGCAGCATCAAATCGCCATCAGGCGTAACAGCGAGGATACGATAATGACCCGTTTTGATAAGTTCTTTGCACTGAAGGCGATCACCCTCACGGCCGCCCTGTCGATGACGGCAGGCCTGGCGCTCGCCGGCGACAACAATGTCTCGTCCGACAAGATTCTGGATGCGCTGAAGCCGAAGCCGGCGACCCGCGGCCTGTCCGTCGGTCCGCAGGCCGATCCGACCGCGCAGGCCAAGGAAGCGACTTTCCTGAACACCGTACGCAACCGCTCGACCCGGTCGCTCTCGACCGGCGAGCGCGAGCAGATCGCCGAGCTCGCCGCGACCAAGCCGAAGATCGATCTGGAGATCCAGTTCGACTACAACTCGGCCGACATCGCCAAGACCTCGGTGCCGTCGGTGCAGGCGCTCGGCAAGGCGCTGTCCGATCCCGCGCTCAAGGGCTCGACCTTCGTGGTCGCCGGCCACACCGATGCGGTCGGCGGCGAAGAGTACAATCAGGGCCTCTCCGAACGGCGTGCCGATACCATCAAGAAGTACCTGGTGCAGAACTACGGCCTCAACGGCACCGATCTGGTCACCGTCGGCTACGGCAAGACCAAGCTGAAGGACACCGCCAACGGCGCCGACCCGGTCAACCGCCGCGTCCAGGTCGTGAACATGGAAGCCAAGACGACGGCGTCGAAGTAATTCTCGAGCCATCGCGAGACGAAACACGCCGCCTGCCGCTCCCCGGCAGGCGGCGATGTCATATCCAGCTCTGGAACAGCATCAGCCGGTTGAAATTCTGCATCGACGTGCCGATGAAGGCCGCCGAGATCGGTAGCATCGCCGCAAAGCCGATTGCGGAGAGGCCGACATAGGCCCACAGCAGCCAGCGCGGCAGCCCCTCCCGTCGCAGCACATAGACCAGCGCAAGCGACGCGATCGTTGCGGCCGGAAGATAATAGTAGATGAAGCCGAGCGTGCGCGGCAGCAGCGCCCAGGCGAGCCAGCAGCCGAAATAGAACGCCGCGATCAGGAACGCATCCCAGCGGCGCACGACGATGACATCGCGCAGCACGACGATCAGCGCGAGCAGTGCGGGCCACGCTACCAGCGGATTTCCGAGGAAGACGATCGCCGAGATCCTGTCCTCCGCAATCTTGTCGAACAGGAACCACACCGGGCGCGCCAGCAGCGGCCAGGATGGCCACGAGCTCATATAGGTATGACCGGCGATCGCTGTCGTGGTGTTGTCGGCAAAGATGCGGCGCTGCGCCTCGATGAGATCGGCCGGCGACACTCCGTAGAGTGGAACAAACGCAGCGAGATATGTCAGCGCCGGCAGCACGGCAAAGCACAGCGCGACATGCACCGCCCTGAAGTCGGGCCAGAGATCGGGCCGATACCAGTCATCCGGCCTCGCGTCAGCGAACAACGCGCGCCAGCCCCGCATCAGGCGGACCAATGCGAGGATGGCGACGCAGGCACCGAGCGGAAACAGGCCGCTCCATTTGCAGGCCGCCGCAAGACCGAACAGGCTGCCCGCGAGCGCGAACAGCGCATGCGGCCGCTCGCGTCGAAAACCATGCATGTAGGCGGCAATCGCGAGCAGACCGAAGCCGAGCGCGAAGATGTCGAGCATCGCGATGCGCGCCTGCACGTAGAGCATCTGGTTGAAGCCGGCGATCAGTGCGGCCGCAATCGCGGGCCCTTGCGCAGCGAACAGCGCGAGGCCGCACAGATAGATCGCGACGATCGCGAGCGCACCGAACAACGTCCCCGGATAGCGCCAGCCGAGCGCATTGTCGCCGAACGCCGCGATCGATGTCGCGATCAGCTCCTTGGCCAGCGGCGGATGCATCGGATTGAGCATCGGTTGCGACATCACGGGCGCCAGCATCTGCCGTGCCGCCGGCACGTAATGCACCTCGTCGAAGACGAACTTCTCCGGCGTGGTGAGTCCGATCAGCAGTGCCAGATGCGCGGCTAGGAAGATCGCGACAGCAATCACTGCACTCTGCGACACCTTCGGAACCGCAGGCAAACTGATCGGCACTTCTGGGGAGATTTTGCGTGGCAAATTTGCGTCACCGCGGACAAAAACGAAAATCACTCTTCTCATTGAACGCAATCCGCCGCAAGTGCCACTAAGCATAACGCACGTCCACGCCGCTTGTGATAATTTCGCTACATCAGAAGCGCGCGCGGTCCGGTACGATCAGGGACACATCGATCGGTTGCGAAATGAATTTGCGTTTCTGGCTTTTCCCCACACTGCTATCGGTCGCCTTCTGCGCTGCATCCGGCGCACAGGCGCAGACCCGCGTCGGCGAAGCCGTCGTGATTCAGAACGAGGTCGTGCGCGTCGCCGCGACCACGACGACGATCAGTGTCGGCGACAGCATGCTGCGCGACGAGACCGTGCGCACCGGCGCCGACAGCGCAGCGCGCTTCGTCATGGCCGACAGCACCAACCTCTCGCTCGGGCCGAGCGCGACGCTCAAGCTCGACCGCACCGTCTTCAACGACGAGCACAGCTATCGCGACGTCGCGATCCGCATGACCACCGGCGCGTTCCGTTTCGTCACCGGACATTCGGAGAAGACCGCCTACAAGATCACGACGCCGCTGGCGACCATCGGCGTGCGCGGCACCACGCTCGACATCCTGTCCCAGCGCGGCCGCTCCGTCGTCGTGCTGCAGCATGGCGCTGCCAGCGTCTGCACGACGAATCTCCAATGCGTGCAGCTCACCCAGCCCGGCGACACCGCGATCATCATATCCAGCGGCGGCAAGATCTCGATCAGCAAGACCAACACGCCACCCTGGACCTTCGCCGCCAACTGCGCCGCAAGTGCCGGGCTGTGCGCGGTCAACCAATATGCCGACGCCTCGCCGACCATCACGCCCGCCGTCCATGACGACGGCATGCTGTGCGGGCGGTGACGATGTTGAAGTTCGACGTCAGGCGCCTCATCGTCGCCGCTGCACTGACCGCTACGGCTGCGTTTTCGCTTGTCGCGTTCAATGCGCGGCCGGCGGCGGCAGCCCGAGTGACTGAGTGCGAGTCCGAGTGCGGCGAGCCGAACCCATACCCGTCGCCGACCTACTCGCCGTCCCCGACGCCTACGCCCACACCCACACCTACGTCGACGCCCACACCGATACCCTCGCCCACGCCGACACCTACCCCCTCGCCGTCACCGAACCCCTATCCGTCGCCCGCGCCGAGCCCGTCTCCACCGCAGGGGCCGACCGGTGCGGATTCCAGCGGCAATTCGATCGGCGGCCTCGCCAACCAGCGCTTCAACCAGATGATCACCAACCGGGTGCTCGGCACGGTACTGCTCGGCGTCAACGAGCAGGTCAATTGCAGCGACTGCATCAGCGCGTTCGGCTCGGCCGGCTCGTTCTCGGCCGGCATCCACGGCCGCAAGGAGCTCACCAGCAATCTGTCGCTGCTCGCCGGCATCGCCTACACGCAATACAACGAGGGCGGCTACCACATCACCAGCGCGCCGATCGGCGCCTTCGCGCTGCGCTACGACTTCACCGACTGGGGCTCGTCGCGCCCATTCTTCGATATCGGCACGATCCTGACGCCGTGGGAGAAGGCGCGCTACACGCGCAGCTACAATACCAGCCTCGGCCCGGTCACCGTCACGGGCTCGACCAACGCCTCGAACTACGCGGTCTATGGGCGTGCCGGCTGGATGAGCCGCGTCTCGCCGCGCGACGAGGTCGCAGCGTCCATCGAGGTCTGGCAGCTCTGGCAGCGCGTCTCCGGCTATTCGGACAGCGCGGTCGCGTTCAATCCATTCGACGCCACGATTGCGACCGGCACCGACCGCACCAGCCTCGTCAAGATCGGCGGCCAGTGGACGCATCTGTTCGGCAGCAACATCGAGACCAACATCAATGGCGGCTGGGTGCAGTCGTTCGCCAGCCACAGCGGCATCGTCGCCACCGTCACCGGTGACGGCACGGTGGTGCCGACCATGGGCAACCAGGGCTGGTTCGAATATGGCGGCCGCCTCGGCTTCCGCGTGCAGAAGGGCTGGATCGTGGACCTGTTCGCCAATGGCACGCTCGGCCCGCAGCCGGTCGGGAACACGATTCACGGCGGCGTGGGGCTGAGGATCAATTATTAGCGCGAGGTTCGCGCGTAGCCGTAAATTCCGCCGTCATGCCCCGGCTTGACCGGGGCATCCAGTACGCCGCGGCGGCTGTTGTGAGAGCGAGCTCTTCGACGAAGGCCTCTGGAATACTGGATCGCCCGCCTTCGCGGGCGATGACACCTGTCGTGTAGCGACCGTACTACCCGTTACGCCGCCGACCTGCCCTCGAACGCGCGCCGCAAGACCTCCACATCCAACTTCACCATCTTCATCATGGCCTGCATCGCGCGCGCGGCCGCGGCCTTGTCGGGGCTGGTGAGGAACTCGAACATCACCTTCGGCACGACCTGCCAGGCGACGCCCCAGCGATCCCTGAGCCAGCCACACTGCTCTGCCTTGCCGCCATGGGCGAGGAATGCATTCCAGACGCTGTCGACCTGGGCTTGATCGTCGCAATGGATCATCAGCGAGATCGCGTGGGTGTATTCCATCGTCATGCCGCCGTTGAGCGCGACCAGGGGCTGCCCGGCCACCGTGAACTCGACGACGAGCACCGAGCCGGTCTTGCTGGAGGGGCCGTCCGAAACGTTCTGCTGGACATGCGTGATCTCCGAATTCGGCACCAGCGAGGTGTAGAATTTCGCGGCTTCCTCGGCATCGCCGTTGAACCACATGCAGGGCACCAGCTTGGACATGGAGAGCGCTCCTCTTCAGGTTTTCAATGCGCACGGATCTGATCAGGCATGCGCCTTTTCGGACTGCGCGGCGAAGGCCGCGAGATCCATCCAGTTGATGCCCCACATATGACCATCCGGATCCTCGAAGCTGCGGCCATACATGAAGCTATACTCATCCTTCGGACCGGGATCGGCCACACCGCCCGCGGCCTCGGCTCTGCCGACGATGTCGTCGACCTCGTTGCGGCTGTCCGCGGACAGGCAGAACAGCACCTGGTTCGAGGCCCTCGCATCCGAAATCGGCTTCGGCGTGAACTGGCGGAATTTGTCGTGGGTCAGGAGCATAGCGAAGATGGTCTCGGAGAAGACCATGCAGCTCGCGGTCTCGTCGGAAAATTGCGGGTTCCTGACCGCACCGACCGCCTCGTAAAAGGCGGTGGCGCGCTTGAGGTCGGTCACCGGCAAATTGACGAAAATCATCCTGGGCATCGGAAGCTCCTTGGGCGGGGTTTGCCCAAGGACGGACGGCCCGACGGCCATCCGACATCGCTTCCGGATATTTTTAGGGTCTCATTTTCAGAGCCTGGCCTGCGTGGTTCTGTCGCACGGACGCCCGCAGGCTTGGCCTTACTTCTTCTCGCCGGATTCGCGATGGATCGGGTCGACCCACAACACGGTCTCGGGCTTCTCGACCGGCTCGATGTCGAGATTGATCGCGACCGCCTCGCCGTCGCTGCGCACCAGCACGCATTCCAGCACCTCGTCCGGGCTGGCGTTGATCTCCTGATGCGGCACGTAGGGCGGCACGAAAATGAAATCGCCGGGGCCGGCTTCCGCGGTGAATTGCAGGCTCTCGCCCCAACGCATCCGCGCCTTGCCCTTCACCACATAGATGACGCTTTCGAGATGGCCGTGGTGATGCGCGCCGGTCTTGGCGTCGGGCTTGATGCTGACCGTTCCCGCCCACAATTTCTGCGCGCCGACACGGGCGAAATTGATCGCGGCCGCGCGGTCCATGCCCGCCGTCGACGGTACGTTGGTATCGAGCTGGTTGCCGGGAATGACGCGCACGCCGTCATGTTTCCAGCGATCATCATGATGATGATCGTGGTCATGGTGGGAATGCGAATGGTCATGGCCGGTCATGGGTCTTGCTTTCTGTTGGTTCCGTGCGCGCGAAACTAACCAAAGCCGGCCTATCAAGCCATACCAAAATCGGAACTCTCATAGCCGCCAGACGTTGTCTTCGCGAGCAATCTGGAAGGAGAGTTTCATGGGTAGCACGAGCGACAAGATCAAGGGCACCGCCAACGAGGCGATCGGCAAGGCCAAGCAGGGCATCGGTGAAGCGACCGGTTCCGAACGTCTGCAGGGCGAAGGCGCGATCCAGGAAGTGAAGGGCAAGGGCCAGAAGGCCATGGGCGATGCCAAGGACGCCGCGAAGGAAGCGATCGATCGCGCCGCGGCGGCCGCACGCCGCGCGGCCGAGTAACGCGCCTCGATCCGAAAGTGAAAAGACCGGCCGCGAGGCCGGTCTTTTTGTTGGGGCGGCTATTTCACCGCGAGCAATTCCACATCGAACATCAGCGTCGCATTCGGCGGGATCACGCCGCCGGCGCCGCGGGCGCCGTAGCCGAGCTGCGGCGGGATGATCAGCGTGCGCTTGCCGCCGACCTTCATGGTGGCAACGCCCTCGTCCCAGCCGGCGATGACGCGGCCCTTGCCGATCGGGAATTCGAACGGCTCGTTGCGATCGACCGACGAGTCGAATTTCTTGCCCTTTTGGCCGTTCTCGTAGAGCCAGCCGGTGTAGTGCATCACGCAGATCTGGCCGGGCTTGGGCGAAGCGCCGGTGCCGACAACACTGTCGATAGTCTGCAAGCCTGAAGCTGTGGTCATGGGTTTTCCTGCGGTCTGGGCCGAGGCCGTGGTGGAGATGAAGCCGGACACGCCGCTGATCAACGTGATCGCAAGTGCCGACATGATGGCGAGGAGTGCGCGCTGAAAACGCAGCATTAAGACACCTTCCGTTTGAGGCGGAAGGTGTCTAGCGCAATGCGTTGGTCGTTTCCAGTCCTGCTATTTCCGGCCTTGGGAGCTCTCGATCAATAGCCGAGTGCGCAGCCGTCCTTGCGCGGATCGGAACCGCCGGTGAGCGTGCCCTTGTCCCAGTCGACCCAGATCGCCTGGGCGCCGCCGAGCGGGCCGACCACGCTGGTGGTCTTGTGGCCGAGCTTCTTGAGGCCTTCGACAACGTCCGCAGGCACGCTGTCCTCGAGCTGGTACTGGCCCTCATAGTGCAGGCCGCGCGGCATATCGATGGCTTCCTGCACGTCGCAGCCATAATCGAGCATGTTGGTCAGCAGATGGGTCTGGCCGGTCGGCTGGTACTGGCCGCCCATCACCGCGAACGACATCGTGGAACGGCCGCCCTTGGTGAGCAGTCCCGGCATGATCGTGTGCAGCGGACGCTTGCCGCCTTCGATGCAGTTGGGATGGCCCGGCTGGATACGGAAGCCGCCGGCGCGATTCTGGAACAGCACGCCGGTCTTGTCGGAGACGATGGCCGAGCCGAAGGAATGCGCGACCGAGTTGATGAACGAGCAGACGTTGCGATCCTTGTCCACCACGGTGATGTAGATGGTCGAGGGATTCATCGGCGGCGCGACGTTCGGCAGGTCGAGCATGCCGTCCAGGCGGATCTTGCTGATGTACTCGTCGGCAAAACCCTTCTCGAGCATCTCGGCGACGTTGATCTTCATGTGCTCGGGAGAGGCGACGTGCATCTCGCGGTTCATGTAGGCGATGCGCGCGGCTTCCGCCTCGAGATGGAAGCGCTCGACGCTGACGGGCGCGTACTTGGTCAGGTCGAAACGCGACAGGATGTTGAGCATCAGGAGCGCGGTGACGCCCGGGCCGTTCGGCGGGCACTGCCAGACGTCGTAGCCCTTGTACCCGGTGCCGATCGGCGTCGTCGTCTCGGTGGTGTGCGCGGCGAAATCGTCGAGCGTGTGGAGGCCGCCGATCGAACGCAGGGTCTCGACCATGTCTTCGGCGATCGGGCCCTTGTAGAAGGCGTCGCGGCCGTCCTTGGCGATCGCACGCAGCGTCTTGCCGAGCTCGGCCTGGCGGATCACGTCACCGGCGACCGGCGGCTTGCCGCCCGGCAGCAGGTAACGCACGGTGTTGGTGCCGTTCTTCAGCTTCTCGAACTGGTTCTTCCAGTCGAAGGCGATGCGGGGCGCAACAACGTAGCCCTCTTCCGCCGCCTTGATCGCGGGCTGGAGCAGGCGGTCGAAGCCGAACTTGCCATGGTCGCGCAGCACGGTCGCGAACGCGTCGATCACGCCGGGGATCGAGACCGCATGGGCCGAGGTCAGCGGCACGGAATTGATCTTGCGCTCGAGATACCAGTCGGCATTGGCCGCCTTCGGGGCGCGGCCGGAGCCGTTATAGGCGATGATCTTGCCCTCGCCGCGCGGCTGGATCAGCGCGAAGCAGTCGCCGCCGATGCCGGTCGATTGCGGCTCGATCACGCCGAGCACGGCCGAGCCCGCCACGGCCGCGTCCACCGCCGTGCCGCCCTCGCGCAGCACCTCGATCGCGGCGAGCGATGCCTGCGGATGCGAGGTCGCCACCATCGCGTTGGTGGCGTGGACGGTGGACCTGCCGGGGAAGTGGAAGTTTCTCATCGAATTCTTGCTCTCGTTAGGCCGCTCGGGCCGCTGGCGCGGGGCGCGCGCCGTCTCGGAAAAACCGGGCCTACATGACACATTCCGGCCGGTCCGGGCAATGCTGGCATACCAGGGAAATGGCTGCCATCCGCTGGGCGTATAGACCTTTTGCCGTCCGGGGCCATGCGGGTTTTCTGGGCGGCGGCCGCCTGCTAAACGAGCCGCCAGGATTCAAGAGAACATGATCTTCAAGGTCGCCGCCTTTTACCAATTCGCCGCCCTGCCCGATTACCGCGAGCTGCGCGAGCCGCTGCGCGCGTTCTGCGCTGACCTTTCGTTGAAGGGCAGCGTGCTGCTGGCCCAGGAGGGCATCAACGGCACGATCGCGGGTGCGCCCGAGGCGATCGACGCCTTCGCCCATGAGCTTGCCCACGGCGCCCTGTTCGGCGGCCGGCTGGACAATCTCGAGTTGAAGTTCTCGAGCGCCGATGCCATGCCGTTCGGCCGGCTCAAGGTGCGGCTGAAGAAGGAGATCGTCACGCTCGGCGATGCGGCCGCCGATCCGACCCGTCAGGTCGGCACCTATGTCGATGCGAGCGAGTGGAACGCGCTGATCGCGGCGCCCGACACGCTGGTGCTCGACACCCGCAACGCCTTCGAGGTGGCCATGGGGACGTTCGAGGGCGCGGTCGACCCTGACATCAAGAGCTTTGGCCAGTTCAAGGATTTTGCCGCAGCACAGCTCGATCCGGCAAAGCACCGGCGTATCGCGATGTTCTGCACCGGCGGCATCCGCTGCGAGAAGGCGAGCGCGCATCTGCTCGCGCGCGGCTTTGCCGAGGTCTATCACCTCAAGGGCGGCATCTTGAAATATCTGGAAGAGGTGCCGGAGGCGCAGAGCCGCTGGCGCGGCGAGTGTTTCGTGTTCGACGAACGCGTCGCGCTCGGCCATGGTCTGCAAGAAGTTGGCTTGCGCGAACGGGGGCACGATCGTGACGAACGAGATCAAGAGCCTGGGTGAGCGCGTCGACGCGCTGGAGATGCGCATCGCCTATCAGGACGACGCCATCGAGACCCTGAACCAGACCATCACCGCGCAGTGGAAGCAGATCGATGTGCTGACGCGGAAGATCGCAGAGCTCGGCGAGCGGCTCCAGGAAGCCGAGGCGAATGCGCCCGGCCCCGCCAACGAGCCCCCGCCGCATTACTGAACTCTCGTGCCCCGGGCGCAGCGCAGCGCCCTTCGCGGTGCGCTGCTGAACCGGGGCCCATCTTTGCGGCGAAGAGAGAACTGGGTCCCGGCTCAGCGCCGCATCGTTTCACGCTGCGTCGCGTCCGGGACACCGATGGCGCTTACGCCGGACGATATTACTCACCGGCCGCCCTGGGCAGCAGGTTCGCGACCTGGACCGACATCATCAGGCGGTCACGGCCGCCCTCCTTGGCCGCGTAGAGCGCCTGATCGGCGGCCTCGACCAGCGTGCCGACGCCGGCGGTGCGCTCCAGCGCCGGCCGGCAGGCCGCGCCACCAAGCGAAGCGGTGACACAGCCCGAGGCGCGATTGCTGCCGTGAACAAGGCCCGCCTCACGAATCGCCTTCCGGATCCGCTCGCCGATCCGCACGCAGCCGGCGGCATCGGTGTTCGGCAGCAGCATGGCGAATTCCTCGCCGCCGTAGCGCGCCGCGAGATCGCCGGCGCGCCTCATCTCGGCGGCGATGATTTGTGCCACCACGCGCAGGCATTCATCGCCCGCGGGATGGCCGTATTCGTCGTTGTAGGACTTGAAATGGTCGACGTCGATCATCAGCAAAGCGAGGCTCGATCGGTCGCGATAGGCCCGCGCCCATTCTTCCGCGAGCCGCTCGTCGAAGCGGCGGCGGTTGGCGAGCCCGGTGAGGCCGTCCTCGATGGCGAGCGTCTCCAACCGGGTCTCGAGCTGCTTCTGCGCGGTGATGTCGCGCGAAATCGCGACCACGCCGTCGACGCTGCCGCCGTCCTTGCGCGTCGCCCGCATGGTCGATTCGAGCCAGACCTCGCCGTTCTGGCGGTGCGTGTTGCGGTAGGTGACGCGCGCTTCTTCCTTCTCGCCGCGCTTCATGGCGTCGACGATGGCCTGGACCTGAGGCCGGTCTTCCTCATGAATGCCGGCGAGCGCGGGCGTTCCGATCAGCTGATTGGCGCGCCAGCCGACGACGCGGACCGACGACGGCGAGACATAGCGCAACCGCTCGTCGAGCCCGATCCGGGTCACCATGTCGCTGGAGCCTTCGGCGAGCAGGCGGAAATGCGCTTCCTTCTCGACCAGCGCGGCGGCCATGCGTTGCCCGCGCTGCAACTGCCGCACCAACACCGCGCCGATGATCGCGATCAGCAGCACGAGGGCGACCACGTAGAGCATGCGGGAGATCGCCGCGGCGCGCCAGGGCGCCAGCAGCTCGTCCTTGTCGACGGTGGCGAGCAGGACGAGCGGATAGCGGCCAGAGCGCTTGAAGAAGCTGACGCGTTCGGCGCCGTCGAGCGGCGACTTGAAATGATAGGCGCCGCTCGGCCGTTGCAGGCTGGCATCGCGGAACAACGCGGTGTCGGCGACGCTGCGGCCGACGAACTTGTCGTTGCTGGGATTGCGCGCGATGATCAGGCCGTCGCCATACATCAAGGCCACCGAGCTGTTGCGGCCGATCTCGAACTGCTCGTAGAAATGCGAAAGATATTTCGAGCTGATGGTCGCGAGCACCACGCCGCCAAAGCTGCCGTCCGGCTTGTTGAAGCGGCGGGACAGGGTGACGACCCATTCGCCGTCGAGCAGGCTCTTCACCGGACCGCCGGCATGGGCCTCGCGCTTCGGAGAGAGCTGGTGATGGCGGAAGAAGGCATCGTCGCTGAGCGTCGAGCCGATGGTGCCGGGCGCGGTCAGCCAATTGCCGCGGTCGTCGATGATGGCAAAGCTGTGCACGCGCTCCATCGCCTTCTTGCGCACCTCCATGAGGGTCGTGAGCTTGGCGATCGTGACGGGATCGGTGCCGTCCATCTCCAGCCGGCTGACGACGCCGACGACGCCGGTATCGAGCAGGTCGAGGCTGTCCTCGGCATGCTGGGTCAGCGAGCGCGCGACGTTGGCCATCTCGGTCTCGGCACCCTTGAGCACCGCATCGCGCGCCGCCCATTCACGCCAGCCGCTGACGCCGAGGATGGTCGCGCAGGTCAGCACGACGAACGCCGCCGCGCGCAGCGGCAGGCGGCTCCATCCGGCTCTCTGGGCAACGGCGTTCATACGGCAGGGTTCTCCCATCGTCGGGGAACCTCTGCCGCTTCTGTTAGTGAACTCTGAAATGATTGGCGGAATACGCCGCGATATCCCCCGTTTCCCGTAGTCGTACGGACGGCGGGATCAGCGCATCGCTAACAAGGGATTAGCGAACCTATCGGAATCTGGCGCCCCGTCCCGCTAGCTGAAGATCGCCTTAACCTTGTCCCAGAGCGAGGGGTTGTCGGCGTCCGCATCGGCCTTCGTCGGCGTCGGCTGCGCGGCGCTGACGGGATCGGAGGCCGGGAAGGTATCTTCCAACCCTGTATCGAGCTTGGCGTGACCATCGGCGGCGAGCGCTTCGCGTAAGTCGTCGGCGTGCTTGTCATGCGGCGCGGGATTGAATGTCTGAGCCATGGAATTCCTCCTCCATTGGCGGGTCAACGCGGCGCATTTGCGCTGGTTCCCCTGTTCCGATTCCGCCCCTGGCGGTGTATCAGGAACCTCACATCTGCATCAGGATCATTCGTGCCCCAGTCTGCGACAAAGCCCTTCATCGACGTGCTCTCCGGCCAGCGGCAAGCCGTCCCGCCCATGTGGATGATGCGGCAGGCCGGCCGTTATCTGCCCGAGTATCGCGAGGTGCGCGCCAAGGCCGGCGGCTTCCTCGATCTCTGCTTCAATCCGGAGCTCGCCGCCGAAGTCACGCTGCAGCCGATCCGCAGGTTCGGCTTCGATGCGGCGATCATCTTCTCCGACATCCTGGTGATCCCCTACGCGCTCGGCCGCTCGGTGCGCTTCGAGGTCGGCGAGGGTCCGCGGCTCGAGCCGCTGGATGATCCGGCCAAGGTCGGAACGCTCGCTGCGCATGCCGACTTCGGCAAGCTCCAGCCGGTGTTCGAGTCGCTCAGGATCGTGCGCGGCGCGCTTGATCCGAAAGTGGCGCTGATCGGCTTCTGCGGCGCACCGTGGACGGTTGCGACCTACATGGTCGCGGGCCATGGCACGCCCGACCAGGCGCCGGCGCGGATGATGGCCTACCGGCATCCGGAAGCGTTTTCGAAGATCATCGACGTGCTGGTCGAGAACTCGATCCAATACCTGCTGGCGCAGCTCGAGGCCGGCGCCAATGCGCTGCAGATCTTCGACACCTGGGCCGGCGTGCTGCCGCCCGTCGAGTTCGCACGCTGGTCGACCGAGCCGACGCGGCGCATCGTCGAGGGTGTGCGCGCCAAGGTGCCTGACGCGAAGATCATCGGCTTTCCGCGCGGCGCCGGCGCGCAATTGCCCGGATACGTCGAGGCGACCGGCGTGAACGCCGTCAGCATCGACTGGACCGCGGAGCCGGCCTTCATCCGCGAGCGCGTGCAGTCACGCGTCGCCGTGCAGGGCAATCTCGATCCGCTGGTGCTGATCACGGGTGGTGCTGCGCTCGACCGCGCCGTGGACAGTGTGCTGGCGAGTTTCGCGCAAGGGCGCTTCATCTTCAATCTCGGCCACGGCATTCAGCCGGAGACGCCGATCGCCCATGTCGAGCAGATGCTGAAGCGCGTGCGGGGCTGATTTTTTTCCGCGCCGGAGGGGGCGGAAACAAAAAACGCGAAAACAACCCCATGCACAGTACAAATCATTGAAGAATTTCGCGCGGCGTGCCGTCACGCCGTGCCGCAACGCGGTTTGACCCGTCGAGGCCGAGCAAGAACTCGGCATTTCGGGGAGTTGATGTACGATTCTGTTCATGACGAATCGCACATTCAAGTCCGGCGAGAGCCGAGAGCAACTCAGTCTGCTTCCAGCGCGGGTTGAGGACTATGTCGGGGCGGACA
>NZ_DASYWN010000026.1:0-120814 GCF_035935975.1 Bradyrhizobium sp. | reverse complement strand
GGAAGCCAATCCTCCCCCGGAACACGGTCGTCGCGCTGCGCTCCGCATGGCTCCGCGCGCCGCCCTCAAACCACGCCAACCTCACTCAAGCCAATCGAATGCCCTTGACTCACAAATCCCCATATGAGGGTGGGCAAAGCGGAGCGTGCCCACGATCTGTCGCTATCATTGATGAATGTTGGGCGCGGCGCGATGCGCCTTTGCCCACCCTACGGCACCCGACTACGCCGCGATCAGATCATCATAGGCCGGATCGATCGCATCGTCCGCGACCAGCTCGTCGCAGAACAACCGCGCCTCTTCGCGCGCGGATTCGGTGGCGAAGCGGCGGAGCAGGACCATCAGCGGATCGGTGGCGCCGCGGTCGGTCTCGCAATGGGTGAGCACGCGCTCGACCATGCGCCGGCGCAGCCGCGCCGCACCGTCGTCGCTGTCGACAAAGCCCTGCTCGTGGCAGGCATCGAGCGCGACCTGGAAGGCCGCGAACGTCGCCTCGGGCAAGCCGGCACGGCGGAGCAGCGCATGCAGGCTGTTGCCGCCGCGGTCGTGCAGCAGCGCGGAGACGCGCGCCAGCGGAAGATCTGCAAGCTCGGCAAGCGCGGCGTCGAACAGATCGAGATTGCTCGACAGCAGCGCACGCAGGATCAGGCCGGCGGTGAGCTGGCCGGTGACGCGGAGATGATGCACCAGACCCAGCATGTCGTCGTCGCGCGAGCGCGCAGCGATGTTGATGGTGGAGCGATCGCGTGCCTCGATCGTGACGCGCTCGGCGCGGTCGGCACTCAGCCAATTTCGCGCCACGACGAATTGCGCGAGCGTCTCGGAGAGTTTTGCCACCAGCGCAGCGCGCGTTGCGGCCGGCAGATCATCCAGCACCAGCATCGCCTCGCGGATCGCGGCGAGATGGCCGTGGCGCTCGACGATGCGATTCCAGGAGAACGGCGCGAGCTCGGCATGCGGATTTTCGATCAACTCCAGCGCCGAAGCCGCGCAGCCGACCTCCGCGATCGCGGCGCAGACCGACACCGGCAGCGCGATGCGGCGCGCCACCGCGCATTGCACCTCGTCATTGCCGGTCGCGACGATGTCGACGAGATCGGCATCGATCAGTAGCGGAGAATGTTCGAGCACGGGCAGCGCCACGGTCGGCTGGTCCGCCGACAGCGCCCGCACGATCGACGCCGGCGCATCGGTGCTGCGCGCGAACGCCTCGGCCATCGCCTGCCGCACCAGCGGCGAGGGATCGTCGAGCAGCATCAGCAGCGCGCCTTCCGCGGCGACGCGGTCGTCATGGGAAAGGTCTGAGATCAGCCAGGCCCGGGCCAACGCCCGTGTTGCCTCGGCCCGCTCGCCGGCGGGCGCCGTCCTGATCCAATTGATGAACTGCCGAACGATCATGCTGCTTCCGGCTTACGCAACCTAACGAAGGGGGTGACGGCTCGTCACCTGCAACACAAAATAAACCACGACGCTTAACAAAGCGTTCACCATAACTGGCTGGTTTTATTGATGATTTGTTAATGGAACCAAGGCGACCGAGCAGCGCGTGCGACAGCGATTAGCTCGAGAACGTACCGCTGCGATCGCTGAAGAGATCGAGCGGCTGCGGCGCACGCACATCGGGCATGGCCGATGCGACCGAGGCGTTGTTGCCCCACAATTTCTGCACCGTGGTCGAGACCGGCTGCGTGGTGTCGCCGGGCTGATAGATCGAGCGGAATGCGGGCGTGACCGGCGCATCGTCTGCAACGGTCGTTGACGATGTCGCACCCACCGGCGTCACGCCATTGGTGTTGGGGAAGGTCTGGAGATAAGCGGCGTTGTCGATGACAGGCGCGGTCGGCTGCATGCCGTTGGCGCTCGCGACCTGCGTGGTCGAGGGCAAGTCGCCATACATCGCCATCGCGCTGCGGGTCAGCTTCGAATTCGCCGCGATGGCGTAACGCGCGTCCAGCACCGAATAGACTTCGGAGACGCTGCGGGCGCGGCCGTCATTGGCGTAGAAGATCGGGCGATTGGCGGAGGCCGCATTGGGAAACAGCCGTGCGCCGACGGCTTGCGGATTGTCCTCGGCATTGGCGATCAGTTTCGCGGCGCCAGCGACGCCCATGAAATGCGCCATGTAGAGCTCGCTGTCGGAAGGCCTGCGGCCGAGCAGCCCGGTCAGCTTGAAACTGTTCGACTGCGTCAGCGCCGCCGCCATGGTGGATGCGGCTTCCGGATCGTCGCGCAGCTTCATGATCGACTGCTTCATCACGGGATCATCGACGGTGTAACCGCCGGACGAGGTCCTGGTGATGGCGTCGGAATAATTGCCATAGCCGAGCTGGGTGCCGGCCTCCTTCACCGTCCCGAGCCAGGTCTGGTCGATGAACTGATAGAGGCCGTGCGCGGACGACGTGGTGGCGCCCGCAGTCGGATCGAAATCCGACTCCATCTTGGCGGTGGTCAGCATGTACTGGAAGCTGATGCCGGTCCGGCTGGAGACCTGCTTGATCGCACCGGCGACGCGTGCCCGCGACGGATCGAGACCCGCCGTCTGAGAGGCACTGGAATTGTCGACCGACATGCTGAAGTGCCCGCCCCGCGCGGCATTGAGCGGCGCCGGCAATTCGGCGCCCTGTCGTCTCACCGTGGGACAGGTATGGTTAATGCGGGGTTAATTCGGGCCTCATCGCCATTCCGGGGCGCGCGAAGCGCGAACCCGGAATCTCGAGATTCCGGGTCGGCTCCTCGAGCCGCCCGGAATGACGAAGGTCATTTCTTGTAGACCGCCTCCGGATCGAACAGCCGGTCCGCATCGACGAACACGAGCTTGGCACCGCTGCCCTCGGCTTCGACCTTGCGATAGAAGCACGACCGGCGGCCGGTATGGCAGGCGGCCCCGATCTGCTCAACGCGAAGCCAGACTGCGTCCTGGTCGCAATCGGTGCGGATCTCGACCACGCGCTGGGTCTGACCCGAGGTCTCACCTTTTCGCCACAAGGCATTGCGCGAACGGCTGAAGTACCAGGCCTCGCCGGTCGCAATCGTCTTGCGCAACGCCTCGTCGTTCATGTGCGCGACCATCAGCACGTCGCCGGTGGCGACGTCGGTCGCGACGGCCGTCACGAGGCCGCTCGCATCGAACTTCGGGAGGAAGGCCAAGCCTTCCTCGATCTCATGGGAGTGAGCGGACACGAGCGTTCTCGCTAGGGCACAACCCTGAAAAGTGTGCAGCGGTTTTCCGCAAAGGTCATGCTCAAACTACAAGCCTTCGCGAGGTCAGCGCTGCAGCCCTCGCACCAGGGACAGGAAACGGGCCTGCTCCGCCGGATTGTCGCGGAACATGCCGGTGAAGCGGCTGGTGAAGGTGGAGGCACCATGCTTGGCGACGCCGCGCACCGACATGCAGGTATGCTCGGCCTCGATCAGCACGGCGACGCCGCGCGGCTTGAGGATCTCGTCGATCGCCGCCGCGATCTGCGCCGTCAGATGCTCCTGGGTCTGGAGCCGGCGCGCGAAGATGTCGGTCAGGCGCGCGAGCTTGGACAGGCCGACGACGCGCTCGACCGGCGTATAGGCGATGTGCGCCTTGCCGTAGAACGGCATCATGTGATGCTCGCACTGCGAGGTGAACTCGATGTCGCGCACCAAGACGAAGTCGTCATAGCCGGCGGTCTCGCCGAAGGTGCGGTCGAGCACCTCGGCCGGGCACTGGTGGTAGCCCTGATAGAGCTCGTCGAAAGCCTCGACCACGCGGCGCGGCGTGTCGAGGAGGCCCTCGCGATTGGTGTTCTCGCCGATATAGGCGAGCAGCGTCTTCACCGCCGCTTCCGCCTCGGCACGCGCAGGGCGCGGCTGGTCGGCGCGGACGGCGGCCGCGAGGAATTCGGCGGGATCGAGCTCGGCCGGGCGGCTCTCGGGCTGCTTATTGGGGCGGATCGGCTTGATGGTCGCGTCCATGTCTACTCCGTTCGACGGCCTTGCGGCCGGAGTGTCACCGGCAGACGGGGCGGCAAGCCGCCGGACGCCTGAAGAGAACAGTTTTGGCGAAAAGGTCCTTCGGTCACAACATCAGTAGCGCAGATCTGGACCGCAGCCGACGCACCGCTGGACTGTTTTTCCGCCAGTTCCGACCCTATATAGGACCCTGGACGGCGCCCGCCAAGGCCGATCCGATGCGGAAGTCCCGGACTCCATCACATGCTGAACGACATCTATAACAAGCGGATCATCGAACTGGCCGGGAATATTCCGCGGCTCGGACGGTTATCGGACGCCGATGCCACCGCAACCGCCCACTCCAAATTGTGCGGCTCGACCGTCAAGGTCGATCTCAAGATGAGCGGCGACACCGTCACCGACTTCGCCCATGACGTGAAGGCCTGTGCGCTGGGCCAGGCTTCTTCATCCATCATGGCAAGTCACGTCGTCGGCTCGACTGCGAGCGAACTCCGCGAGTTACGCGAGACCGTTCGCAAGATGCTGAAAGAGAATGGCGCGCCTCCCGAAGGCAAGTGGGAGGAAATCAAATTCCTCGAGCCGGTCCGCGACTACAAGGCGCGGCATGCTTCGACGCTGCTGACCTTCGATGCCGTGGTCGACGCCATCGGCCAGATCGAAGCCAAAGCCAAGCAGCCGGCTGCGGCGCAGGACTGACCCCGAGCATCCTACCGGGTGATGCTCAGCATCCACCCGGAATCACCATCATAGATTTTCGGTTACTTCTGCGAGGCCGCGAGTTGCGCCGCGCCAGTCGGCAGAGCGGCCTCGGCCGTCTTGGTCGACTTGGCAGGTTGCTCCGGTTCGGTGCCGAACCTTGCCTGCGTCTTCGCTGCAAGCTCCGCCATCGCGGGCGCTGCGACGTCCACATGCGGCAGCACCTCGGCCACCAGATCCGTCGTCACCAGATTGGTGAGCTTCAGCTCGCCTGCGTCCAGCTCGTGCAGGTCTTCCCATGGCGGCACGCTGAGCGCGAGCGAGAGCAGATCGCCGGCACCGCCCATGTCGAAGGTGTATTTGGCGAGACGGCCGATATCGCGCTCCACGATCATCAGGTCCTGCGCGCTATAGCTCGCCGCCTTGGCATCGTCGGCGCGGTCGCCCATCCAGATCTGGTGCACCCGGACATGGGCCGCTTCCGGCACGTAGCGCTTCTTGCCGGCCAGCAGCAGGAACACGCACATGGATTCGCAATAGGCCTCGGGCCCGACCGCCGGACGGGCCGACTGGCCGCCGCGGTTCTGGAGGCTGATGCCGACCGTGGTCAGAACTCCGAGACCGCGGAAACGCCGGCCGAGGGTGATCGCGTCGTTGACGGAACCGCCGCTGGAGTCCAGCACCACGGTTGTCCCGCCGAGCTGGCGTCCCTGGGCGAAGTCCTCGAAATCCTTGGGCGTATCGGAGGTGATGATGCCGACCGCGCTGACCCAGCCGCGGCAGTTGGGCTCGCAGGCAACCCAGCTGAACTTCATCGGCAGCTTGCGCTCTTCGAGCGAACCACCGGCCCGGGCCGACGACCCAAAGGTCGCGACGGCGCCCGCCAGCACGACTCCCAAAGCAGCGGTTCCCACCAGCAACCAGCCGCGACGATTGAGCGACTTCACAAGTTTCAAACTGGTCCCTTCCCCAAGCCCCAAGGCGATTCAGGCAAGCCCCGTTTTGCGTCCAACAAGTCTACACATGGACGTCACAAAAATGGTATCCGGGGGAATACAGATCGTCCATAGGTACTTGCTGCACTGCTCCCAAAAAGCATGCAAAATATGGCGCGCAAACAACAGCTTGTTGTTCCCTGCGCCGGAACCGCGCAACACGTCGCTCAACCTCGCAGCAAGACGCACATGAAGCATTCAGCCTGCGAGCATTGTTCCACCCCGGTCGAGAGCGCGCTCCGCCTGCCGCGCAGATTCGGCCGCGCGCTGATCTGGCTCTACCGCCACACGCTCTCGCCGCTGGTTGGTTACAACTGCCGTCACCTTCCGACCTGCTCCGTCTATGGCGATGAAGCGATCGAGCGGTTCGGACTCTGGGCCGGCGGCTGGATGACGCTGGCGCGGCTGCTGCGCTGCAATCCGTTCGGCACATCAGGCATCGACAACGTTCCCCTCGCCGCGCCGCAAGGCGCGCACTGGTATCTGCCTTGGCGCTACGGCCGCTGGCGCGGCGTCAACGCGCCCTGAGCACGCTATGCATGCTGCGGTGCTTTACGCATCGCTGCTCTGAGCGGAACCGAAAGTTCCCGTTCGCGTTGTTGTGATGCTCCCACGGGAGGAAACAACAATGCGCTGGAAAATCAGCCCTCATTTTCACTTCAGGCTTGGTTCAAATCATCCCAGGGGTCATCACCACGATCCCAGAACCATGGATCTTCTCGCGATCATCGCACTGCTTGCGCTCGTGCTAGGCTCCGGCTGGTACCTTGCGTCGAGCCTCGCCACGCCTCAGAGCTCGACGGCGTTCATCGTGCCCAGCCAGAGCGTGCACTGGTAGCTCAGAGGTCCAGCACCAGCCGCTCCGAGTCCGATCCCGCAACACACACCATGAGATAGCGTTCACGCTCGTAGGGCGACAGAATGCGATCGCGGTGGACGGGCTTGCCCTCGATCCAGCCGACCTTGCAGGCGCCGCAGATGCCGCCGCAGCAGGAGGTCGCGATGTCGATGCCTCCTTCCTGCAAGGCGGCCAGCATGGTCTGGCCTGCACGGACCTGGATTTCGGTCCCCGTGCGCGCCAGCGACAGCGTGAACGGTTTTGCGTCGGGATCGATGACCGGCGGCGGCGCGACGAAGCGCTCGACATGGACATTCGCCGCGGGCCAGGCGGCGGTTACCTGCTCGAAATCGTCGATCATGCTTTCCGGCCCGCAGCAGGAGACCATCGTTTGCGGCCCCGCCTCCCCGACCAGTGACGCAAGATCCGGGCGCCCCCTCTGCGACGTACGATGCACCACTACGCGGTCCGCATCGATCAGCGGCGCGAGATGTGCGGCGAACGGAATCTCCTCGCGTACGATCAGATGCAGCGCGAAATCGACGTCGTCCGTCTGCATGAGGTGGCGCGCCATCGACAGGAACGGCGTCACGCCGATGCCGCCCGCGACGAACACGTGGCGTGCGATCTCCGGGCCGGTCTCCAATCCGCCGCGCGGCAGCGAGACGCCGATGATGTCGCCAATCCGGATGTCATCGTGCAGTGCGCGCGAACCGCCGCGTCCCTCCGCCTCGCGCTTCACCGCGATGAAGTAGCGCGCATTGTCGGCAGGCTCGTTACACAGCGAATAGGTGCGGACGAGCCCGTTCGGCAGATGCAGGTCGATATGCGCGCCGGGCTTGAACGGCGGCAGCTCCCAACGATCGGGGTCGGCCAGCGTGAACAGCTTGATCCCTGCCCCGGCGTCCTCGATGCCAGTGACGACCGTCTTGACCGTCGTGATCGGGCGCGCCTTCATGCTGCGTTCCGCACGGTATCGCCGACCTTTACGATGCCGCCTTGCAGGATTTTGCAATTGAGGCCCGAGCGGTTGATCAGGGGATCGAAGATCGCCTTGCCGGTGATCTCCTCGATGTGCCGGCACGGCACCGACAGCCGCGTCGCCTCCAGCAAGGTCTCGCCCAGCCAGAAGCGGCGGCCGACCAGATGGTTCAACGGCACGCCCTCGACCGTGACGTTGCGCCGGTGTTCCTCCGGTCCGAGCGCGATGCCGGCGTCGCGCTTGAGCGCGACCAGCGTCTCGAGCTCGAACAGGGTGACCTGCCGGCCTTCTTCCGGCTTGTGCGAGTAGAAGCCCTCTTCGTTGCCGATCATGTAGCGATCGCCGTCGATGCCCCGGCCGGCGACAAGGTTGATCTGTTCCGCTGCGCGCATCGGCAGGAACGCGCGCGGGGTGACATGAAGGAAGCGCACCACGCCGGTCCAGCCGAGCTGTGCGTTCTGCGCCGGGCCGGCGCTGATGGTATCGAGCATGACAATTCCCCCAGGGGGTGAGCGATGGCGCGCCGCCGGCAGCGGCGCGCCGCGGGATCAGGTCAGTTCCTTGTTCGCCATCTCCGGCGCGAATTTGGTCGCGGTCGCGGTGATGACGGCGCAGGCGATCAGCAGCAGCGAAACCGGCCAGGTGGCACCGCCGCTCCAGGCCATCAGAGAGGCCGCGATCAACGGCGTCAACCCGCCGCTGATGGCCGCCCCGACCTGAAACCCGAGCGAGGCACCGCTGTAGCGCAGCCGCGCCGAGAACAGCTCCGAGTACCAGGGCGCACCGATGCCGAACATGACCATCTGGCCGAAGGTGATCGCGACCACGATGGTGCCGATGACGATGGCGGGATCGCGGGTGTCGAGCAGCCAGAACAGGGGGAAAGCAAACAGCGCCGAGAACACGCAGCTGGCATAGAACATGGTCTTGCGGCCGACGAGGTCGGACAGCCAGCCGAACAAGGGAATGGCGAGCAGCGCGACCAGCGATGCGGCGAACGCGCCGTTCAGGACCACCGCGCGCGGCAGCCCCAGATTGGCCGTGGCGTAGGACATCACGAACACGCCGCCGATGCTGGCATAGGCGATCTCGGAGATCTTCAGACCAACCGCGGTGAAGAACGGCCTGCGGTGATGCCTGAAGATCTCGACCAGCGGCATGCTTGCGACCTCCTTCTTGGCCTGGACCTGGCGGAAGGCCGCGGTCTCTTCCATGTTGAGGCGGATGTAGAGACCGACGCCGACCAGAAGGATCGAGACCAGGAAGGGAATGCGCCAGCCGTACGTCATGAAGTCGCTTTCCGGCAGGCTCGCCACCAGCGCGAACATGCCGATCGCGGCGAGATTGCCGATGGGATTGCCGACCTGCACCATGCTGCCGAGCAGGCCGCGGCGATGCGTCGGGCAATTCTCGACCACCATCAGCACGGCCCCGCCCCATTCGCCGCCGAGGCCGATGCCCTGGAGAAACCGCAGGCCGATCAGGAGCAGCGGCGCGGCGATGCCGATCTGCTGGTAGGTCGGCAGCAGGCCGATCAGGAAGGTGCCGATCCCCATCACCATGATGGTGATCGCGAGCATCGCCTTGCGGCCGACGCGGTCGCCGTAATGGCCGAAGATCGCCGCGCCCAGCGGCCGTGCCAGGAAGCCGACGGCGTAGGTGCCGAAGGCGGCGATGGTGGCGAGCGTGGGATTGCCTGCGGCGAAGAAGACCTTGTTGAACACCAGCGCGGTCGCTGTGCCGTAGATGAGGAAGTCGTACCATTCGACCGCGGTGCCGATCACGCTCGACCACACGATCCGTCGCAAGCTCGCCGCCTCGTCCGGCGCTACGTTCAGGGTTACGTCGTCTGCTACGGTCATCGATCTCTCCAGAAAGGTACCGGCACCAGGGGAAGCAGTTGATTTGTCCGCGGAGCCCATCGGCAGCCGCGACGGTAAAATCGATCATGTTTACTATTGGAAATCAACGCCACGGGACGCGGCAACTGCCGCCGATCGCGGCAGAGAGCATAAAATGCACTATTATTCGGCTATTTTGCGCGATATACCAGCAAATCTGCTCACTTTATCTGCGGCCTTGCACGAAATTTCCGCTCGATAGTTTTCCTTTGGAATACACGCCGGCGCACGCGAAATGAGCAGCGCCCTTGCCGGGCTGGCGGTTCGGCCGCATCTGTTGCAAAAG
The DNA here is from genome assembly GCF_035935975.1 of Bradyrhizobium sp. Classification (GTDB taxonomy): domain Bacteria; phylum Pseudomonadota; class Alphaproteobacteria; order Rhizobiales; family Xanthobacteraceae; genus Bradyrhizobium. The sequence continues at coordinate 111,171 of NZ_DASYWN010000026.1, read as the reverse complement.
GAGCCTCAGCAGTTCGGGAGACTCATGCGTGCTTGACGTCAGCAAAGCGACAGCGGTCGGGGCCAATATCCGCCAGGCGCGGATTGCCAAGGGCCTGACGCTGGACCAGCTTGCGAAGCAGAGCGATCTCACGCGCGGCTACATCTCGCTGGTCGAGCGCAACCTGAAGATCCCCTCGCTCGCCGCGCTGCTGCGGATGGCCGCTGCGCTCGAGGTCAATGTCGCGAACTTCTTCGACCCGAACGCCGAGCCGGCGCCGCGCTACACCTTGTTCCGCCGTGAGGACGGCAACGTCCCGCTGTTCCAGGATACGTTCGGCGTGGTTCCGCTGGTGACGGGCCGCACCCGCAAGATGATGGAGCCGTTCCTGCTGAGCCCGCCGCACAAGTCCGCGACGCGCGCCTCGCATGCGGGCGAGGAACTGCTGTTCGTCATCAACGGCAAGATCGCCATCAAGCTCGACGGCGAGGAGCTGACGCTCGGCAAGGGCGACTGCCTGTATTTTTCAGGAGAGACGCCGCACGAGGTCAGGAGTCTCGGCCGGCAGAAGGCCGAAGTGCTGGTCGTCGTGGCCCAGAGCCCGACGTAACGTCAGAGGTCGCGGGAGACCCTAGCGGAACCAGAAGAAGCGTCCGGGCGGCGGCGGGACCGGCTCGGGCGGACGCGGCCGCTTCGGACGCGGCGGCCTCGGCGACGGCTCGTCCGACGAGATCGTCTCTGCCGCCGGTAGGATCTCGCTGCCCGGCACCTTCACCGACAACAGCAGGTTCGATTCATGCATGCGCCAGCGATAGCCGACGCCGAAATCGATCGGCGGCGCGCGTGTGAACAGTTCGGCATAGCGCTCCTGATAGCGGCCGGGGAATTCGTCGATCGGTCCGAGATAGCGGCCGAACGGGAAGAACCGCCACTGCCGCGCATTGTAATTGGCGAGCGGAATGCCTGAATCATCCTGGATGATGGTCGCGCTGTTGGCCAACAGCCAGTCGCGGGTGGCCGCGAAGTCGCCCTTGTGCAGCAGGTAGGATGCGCTCTTGAGCAGGCTGTTGCCCGGCCCGAGCGTCTCGCAGAATCTCAGGAACCCCGTGTTGCGCGCGCCGGCATTGGAGAGGTCGGTCGAGAAATAATACAGCGTGCGCGCCTCGCCGTCGCTGCCGGCAAACGTAATGCGGACGCCGCGCGTGGCGTTCCGTCCGGGATTGTCGTTGCCGGTGTGCATCCCACCCCTGGCGTCGAGCGCGATCATCTCGACGTTGCGGATGGTCTTGCCGGAGCGCGCCAGGAAGACATAGAGGATCGGCAAGGTGCCGTTGACCTGGTTGGCGTGCAGGTCGACCTTCATCTGCTTTGTGATGAAGAAGGAGAAGCTCAGGATCGAGCCGAGCGAGCGCTCGACATTGTAGACCGCAGCGCCGACCGCCCCGCGCGGCAACCTCGACAGATCAGCCACGGCGCCGACCGGCTCCAGCGCGCCAAGCACATAGGTGCTGGCCTTGGAATAGAAGGCGTTGGCGTAGAGGAAGTCCGGGCCGCTGAACATGTAGAACATGGTCGGCCGGGGCGCAGCGAGGTTGACGTCGGACCAGGCGCGGATCTTCGAAAGCTGCCGCTGCTCGAGCTGGGCGAAGGCGCCGTCGAAGAACTTGGCGTGATGCTGCCAGCCCGGGTCCCGGGTCAACGGCACCAACGGCGAGTCCGCCGAGGGCTGCATGCCGGCGAGGAAGCGCGCGGTGTCGTCGAAGGTGACGTCGGCGGCACGCACGGACGAGACGGCCGCAGCCAACAGGGACACAGCAACGGCCGCAATTCTGAGGGCTCGAAACATGTCTATTCGCGATCGTGTGACGTGCCAGCGGCAACCGGCCGCCTGCGGAAAATAGCATAAATCAGCAGGCCCGAGAGCATGACGAGCAATCCTGCGAGGGAATGCACCGGTCGCTCGGTCAAAAGGTAGTACATCATGAACCCGGTCACGAGCAGGAAAACCAGCGGCGTGAAAGGGTATCCCCAGGCGCGAAACGGCCGCGGCAGGTCGGGATCGGTGATGCGCAGCTTGATGACGCCGGCAACCGTGAAGAACGAACAGAACAGCAGCGAGAACTGGATGAATTCGAGCACCGCCTCGAAGCTGCGGGTGAACAGCAGCAGGGTCGCGACGGCGAGCTGAAACAGGATGGCATAGGCCGGAGCGCCGCTTGCCGATCGCGTCGAGAACACGCGCAAGACCGGGATATCCTCCCCCATCGTCATCATCACGCGCGGGCCAATCCACATCATCGCGCTGATCGAGGAGATCAGGCCGAAGCAGATCATCGCACCGACGATGCGGCCACCGAAATTGCCGAAGATGGCGGTGCCGGCGACGCTGGCGACGTCGAGCTGGCCGGCGAGCGCGCTGATCGGCGTGGAATAGAGAAACACCGCGTTCAGCGCGACGTAGAGGATGAGCACGATCAGCGTGCCCGCGAGCAGCGCTCGGGGCAGATCCCGCTGCGGCATGTTCATCTCGCCGATGATGTAGGTCGCGGCGTTCCAGCCCGAGAACGAGTACATCACGAAGACGAGCCCGATCGCGAACGGCGCGCTGACGATATGGGCGAGATCGCCCGGCTGCGGCGTGAAGGCGATCGGCTGCGGCACGCCGATGACGAAGCCCGCGACCAGGAAGCCGACGATCAGCACGACCTTGAGGATGGTCGAGATCAGTTGGAAGGTCGAAGAATGCCTGACGCCGGTCAGTTGCACGATCGAGACCAGCCAGACCACGCCGATGGCAAGCGGGATCGGCGGCAGATCGGGCACGACCGATTTGGCGTACTCACCGAACGCCATGGCCGCGAGCGCGACCGGTGCGGCAAAGCCAACCGTCGCCGAGACCCAGCCCGCGAGAAACCCGAAGGCCGGATGATAGGCGCGGCTAAGGAAATTGTATTCGCCGCTCGAGCGCGGAAACATCGCCCCGAGCTCGCTGTAGGAGACCGCCCCGCACAGCGCGACGATGCCACCGACGGTCCACAGCAGCAGGATCGAGAAGCCGGACGGGATGTCCTTGACCTGGAAGCCGAGGCTGGTGAAGACGCCGACCCCGATCATGTCGGCGACGACGATGGCGGTTGCCACCAGAACGGAGACCCCCGGCCCGCTTCCGGTCAGCCGGCCAGTCGAGGACGCAGTACCCGCATCTGATGCCGTCATCGGGGTCCTTTTCAGCCGCCACGCTACGTGCGGGAACCATTGTGCAGTTGGCCCAGTCAATTCAAGCAGGGTTAACAAGGGTTAAATGAGGCGGTCAAAACAGGTATTTTAGCACCTTTTATGCACGCTCCCGGGCAATAAACCAGCGGAAACACCGGAGAATCACGTTTTCCTCCCCCACAATCACGACACGATTGCATGGTCCTTTTGAGCGTTCCGGATGTGGGGAAGTTTCTCCGGACACTTAACGTCGCCTAAACGCCAGTCGGCTCAATTGTCTAGAGATTGCCGGTGGGCGTGACTTTGGGGTCATGGGTGGATGGTCGGGGCCGTTCCGAAATCGAGAGCTGATGGTCGTGCGGACCGGACATCGTCCGGTCTGTACGGTCGCGTGCTCCGGATCGGCCTGATCTCAGCCTTGGTGCCGCTGTCGCTGACGCTGGTTCAATGCGGCAGGGCGCCCAATCCGGCGGCGCTCGCGGCGAACTCGCAGGCCAACGTCCAGGTTGTCGCCAAGACCAATCCCAAGGCCACCAGTCAGCAGGTTGCGAGCGGCGACACGTTCGAGGACCGCTTCCCCGCGCCGCAGTTCACGGAGCGCTTCCCGTCGGCGAGCGAGAGTTTTCTGCAACGGCAGATGTCGGACTTCTCGCCCAAGCGCGCCGTGCAGCAACAGCCGGAGCAGGCGCCCTACAAGGTCGCCTCGCTCACGCCGCAAGTCCCCTACCAGCGTCCGGCACGCGACGATCTGACGACGCTCGTCAGCATGAAGTCGTCGGCCTTCCCCTATTTCGGCAACAACCCCGCCTCCGACGCGCCCTTCCTCAACATCTCCAAGGGCGACCGCCGCGGCCATCGCAGCTATTCGGGCCGCGTCTATTGGCAGGACGAGACCTACAGTGACAGCCGTGTTCTGGTGCACGTCCCCGAGCATTTCGACGTGCGCAAGCCGGGCGTGATCGTGGTGTTCTTTCACGGCAATGGCGCGACGCTGGAGCGCGACGTGCGCGACCGCCAACTGGTGCCGCAGCAGATCACCGATTCCGGCGCCAATGCCATCCTGCTCGCCCCGCAGATGGCGGTCGATGCCGCCGATTCCAGCGCCGGAAAGTTCTGGCAGGCGGGCGGCCTGAAGCGCTTCATGGAGGAATCGGCGAACCACCTCGCCCGCCTCACCGGCGATCCCAACAGCGCGCGCGCCTTTGCCAACATGCCGATCGTGATCGTCGGCTATAGCGGCGGCTTCCTGCCGACGGCGTGGAGCCTCGAGGTCGGCGGCATCAGCGACCGCGTCCGCGGCGTCGTGCTGCTCGACGCCATCTATGGCGAGATGGACAAGTTCGCGTCCTGGATCGAGAGCCACCGCTCCGGCTTCTTCGTCAGCTCCTACACCCGTTACACCGCCAGGCGCGACCGCGAGCTGATCAGCATGCTCAGGCAGAAGGGCATCAGCGTCTCCGAGGGCATGGACGGCCCCTTGCGTCCCGGCAGCGTGGTGTTCGTCGAGACCGGCGAGGGCATCACCCATCGCGACTACGTCAACCGCGCGTGGACGCAATATCCGCTGAAGGACGTGCTGGTGAAGATGTCGGCAACGCCCGCGATGGCGCTGACGCGCGTGGCGGCGACCAGTTCCTCCGCATCGGGCCGATAGCCGCAATATTGCGCGCCCCGGCATTTCGGCGCGCTGCCTGCAATTGTCTCAGGCCTTGATCAAATTGTGATGTTGATGGCCGAGATCCCCGGAAGCCACCGGATTGTTTCCGCCGGCAACACACATAATTTGGCGGCCGAATTGCTTTTGGAATTCTGCGGGGACAGGCCGTGCGTCAGGGACTGTACAAGGTCGACTTCCACACGGTTCACGGAACCGGGTGCGGCGTGGTCTATGTGACGGATGGCAAGATGCGCGGCGGCAATTCCGCCTTTGCCTTCATCGGCACCTATACGGGTGAAGGCGACAGCATCAAGGTCAAGATCTCGACCCGGCGCTATAACGATGATCCGTCCTTCAAGGCACTGTTCGGCATCGACCGGATCACGCTGACGCTCAGCGGCCGGGAGGACGGCGACACGGCTGAATTCGAAGGCACCGCTCTGCAGGTGCCGGGCGTCGCCTTCAGGGCCGTGTTGAGCCGGATCAGCGACTAGCGCTGTCCGGTTCGAGCCATCAGGTCTTGGGTCGCTTCAGGTCTTGGGCGGTTTCAAGTCTTGGGCAGCTTCGGAATGCTCTCGGCAAAGCCGTTGAAGCAGGCCAGCCGCTCGTCCTCTTCCTTGATGAAACGGCAATCGGCGTAGCCCTTGGCCTTCGCCGGCTTCGGCTTCGGCGCCGGCGGGATGATGGCGTCGTAGCAATTGAGCCGGTCCTTGGTGCCGTCGTCGAGGTCGAGGCAGGCCTGGAGCCGCGCCGCGATCGATTGCGGCTTGCCCTTGGGCGCCGGAGTGGCCGCGGCGGCGGCCGCCTTGGTCCCCTTCGGCTTGACCTGCACCAGCGGCGCGTCCCCCACCATCGGCGGCTTGTCGGTCTGTGCAAACGCGGAAGCTGAATAGAGCACCGCGGCAACCGCCAGAATCATCCTCATTTCAGTCATCTCTCTTTGGTCCCTATGCCCGGCCTTCTAGCGCTCTGACGCGCCGTTTGCCAAGCACCTTGCGCACACGAAAATGCGGGATTCAGGCCGTGGCGGCAGCCGGCCGCGGCCTGGTCAGGACCACCAGGATCAGCGCGACCACGACGAAGCCAATCGCCGCGAAGCCGAGCGTATGCAGGAGCTCGCGGGCGAACAGCAGTCCACCGATGGCGGAGCCGACGGCCTGGCCGATATAGAGGACCGACGTGTTGAGCGCGACGGTCGCCGACGCCAGCGGTGGCGCGGCCGCCACCAGCCGCACCTGCTGCATCGAATTGGTCGAGGCAAAGCCGAGGCCCCAGATCGCGACCGCGCCTGCCATCAATACGAGCGCGCCGGCACCGATCGCCCAGCCCGTGATGCCCGCAAGCAACAGGCAGGTGAACAGCAGCGAGGTGCGGTAAGGTCCCCAGGTGTCGACGATGCGCGTCGCAATGACGACGCCGAGGAAGCCGCAGACACCGTAGATGCCGAACACCAGGCCGATAGCATCGGGGCTCGCATCGGTGAGCTTCTTGAGCAGCGGGCCCATGAAGGTGAACACCACGAACTGCCCCGACATCTGCAGCATCGTGATCGCAAGCAGCAGCAAAATCGGCTTGCTGCGCCCGACCGCGCTCCAGGTCTTCAGGTCCACCGGCGTGCCCTTCAGGCCCGACGGCAGGCGCAGCAGCAACAACAGCAAGCTGATGCAGCCGAGTGCGCCGATCCCGCCATGGGCCGCGCGCCAGCCGTAGCGGCTGGCCAGGAATGTGATCAGCGGTAGCCCGACGGCGGCAGCGAGCGACCAGCCGAGAAAGATGTAGGCGATCGTACTGCCGCGTCGCTCGGCCGGCACGATCAGCGCCGCCGTGCCGGCGGCCTGAGGTGTGTAAAGCGCGCCGACCGCGAGCATCACGAGGCGAATGACGAGGAGGCTCGTGTAGTCGGGTGCGAAAGCGGAGGCGAGATTGCCTAAGGCGAGCCCCGCAAGCGTCGTCGCAAGCAGTATCCGCCGTTCGATCCGGCTGGTGAGCCAGGCCGTCAGCGGCGAGCCGATGCACAGCGTGATCGCGCCGAAGGTGATCAGGAGCCCGGCCGCATGGATGCTGATGCCGAGCCCCGCCGACAATTCCGGCAGCATGCCCGCCGGTGCCAGCACCGAGCAGCCGGTGACGAGATTGCCAAGCATCAGGGCGGTTGGCGCGAAACGGCCGGCGCGGGAGCTTTCCATGCAAATGCATGTAGAACGGGCCTGCGGCCAGTTAAAGGGCGTTGCGCGAATTAGTTGGTGCGAGGCCCCGACTTTTGCGCGCTGCTTTCTTGGAAATGCCGGATTGCACAGGCCGAATCGCCTGATATATCGCTCGTTCCCGCTTACCTGCGCTCGTTCGCAGGAGTGAGCCTCAGGAGAAAAGCAATGTCCGACCAGCCCAAATCCGAATCCGGCTTTCAATACAGCCTCAGCAATCTGAAGCCCGTGACCCCCGCCGCCAAGGTTACCCTCACCTTCCCCGACGGCGCCCAGCGCCAATATGACAAAAGCATTACCGGCCTCGAGATCGCCAAGGGCATCTCGCCGTCGCTGGCCAAGCGCACCGTTGCGATGGCGCTCGACGGCGTCGTCGCCGACCTCGACGATCCCATCGAAGACGATGCCAAGATCGAGCTGATCAACCGCGACGATCCGCGCGCGCTCGAATTGATCCGCCACGACTGCGCACACGTGCTCGCCGAAGCCGTGCAGACGCTGTGGCCGGGCACCCAGGTCACCATCGGTCCCGTGATCGAGAACGGCTTCTACTACGACTTCTTCCGCAACGAGCCGTTCACGCCGGAAGACTTTGCCGCGATCGAGAAGAAGATGCGCGAGATCATCGCGCGCGACAAACCCTTCACCAAGGAAGTCTGGGACCGCGAGAAGACCAAGCAGGTGTTCCGCGACAAGGGCGAGGCCTTCAAGGTCGAGCTGGTCGATGCCATTCCCGGCAACGAGCCGATCAAGATCTACTACCAGGGCGACTGGTTCGATCTCTGCCGCGGCCCCCACATGACCTCGACCGGCAAGGTCGGCAACGCCTTCAAGCTGATGAAGGTGGCCGGTGCCTATTGGCGCGGCGACAGCAACAACCCGATGCTGACCCGCATCTACGGCACGGCCTTCGCCAAGCAGGAGGACCTCGACGCCTACCTGAAGCAGATCGAGGAAGCCGAGAAGCGCGACCATCGCAAGCTCGGACGCGAGCTCGACCTCTTCCACTTCCAGGAGGAAGGTCCGGGCGTCGTGTTCTGGCACCCGAAGGGCTGGACCATCTTCCAGCAGCTGATCGCCTACATGCGCCGGCGCCTCGCCGGCGACTACAACGAGGTCAACGCGCCGCAGATCCTCGACAAGGTGCTGTGGGAGACCTCGGGCCATTGGGGCTGGTACCGCGAGAACATGTTCGCGGCGCAGTCGGCCGGCGACGAGGCCGAGGACAAGCGCTGGTTTGCGCTCAAGCCGATGAACTGCCCCGGCCACGTGCAGATCTTCAAGCACGGCCTGAAGAGCTATCGCGACCTGCCGCTGCGCCTCGCCGAGTTCGGCGTGGTGCATCGCTACGAGCCGTCGGGCGCCATGCACGGATTGATGCGCGTGCGCGGCTTCACCCAGGACGACGCGCACGTCTTCTGCATGGAGGACCAGCTCGCCGACGAATGCCTGAAGATCAACGATCTGATCCTGTCGACCTATGCCGATTTCGGCTTCACCGGCGATCTCACGGTGAAGCTCTCGACCCGGCCGGAGAAACGCGTCGGCACCGATGCGATGTGGGACCACGCCGAACGCGTGATGGCGACCGTGCTGAGCCAGATCCAGGCGCAGAACAACCACATCAAGACCGAGATCAATCCGGGCGAAGGCGCCTTCTACGGGCCGAAGTTCGAATATGTGCTGCGCGACGCCATCGGCCGCGACTGGCAGTGCGGCACCACGCAGGTCGACTTCAACCTGCCGGAACGGTTCGGTGCGTTCTACATCGACCATGACAGCGGCAAGAAGGCGCCGGTGATGGTCCACCGCGCGATCTGCGGCTCGATGGAGCGTTTCATCGGCATCCTGATCGAGCACTATGCCGGCAACTTCCCGCTCTGGCTCTCGCCGGTGCAGGTGGTGGTCACCACCATCACCTCGGAGGCCGACGAGTACGCCAAGCAGGTGCTGGAGCAGGTCCGCCGCGCCGGGCTTCGGGCCGAGATCGATCTTCGCAACGAGAAGATCAACTACAAGGTCCGCGAGCACTCGCTGGCCAAGATTCCGGCGCTGCTCGTGTGCGGCAAGAAGGAAGCCGAGACGCACTCGGTCTCCGTCCGCCGGCTCGGCAGCGAGGGCCAGAAGGTGATGTCGACGGCGGAGGCGATCGCCGCCCTCGTCGACGAGGCCACCCCGCCGGACGTCCGGCGGGCGCGCGACGCGGCCTGATCCCTGAAATCGATCTAAATTCGCTTCCGGTTGCGGGCGTGCATGCTTATCTGAGCCTGGCACGCCCGACGACCAGCCGAAGAGGATATCGCAGTGCCCGATGCCATCGAACTCCTGAAAACCCGCCGCTCGGTCAAGCCGCGCGAGATGACCGGGCCCGGCCCTTCGGCGGCCGAGCTCGAGACCATTCTCACCATCGGCGCGCGCGTGCCTGACCACGGCAAGCTCGCGCCCTGGCGCTTCATCATTTTCGAGGGTGACGCCCGCCAGCGCGCCGGCGAGGTCATCGCCAAGGTATTCGCCCGGAAGAATCCCGGCGCGCCGGCGGCCGACGTCGAGGTCGAGCGCAAGCGCCTGATGGATGCGCCGCTGGTGATCGGCATCGTCAGCTTCACCAGGCCGCATCCGAAGGTGCCGGCCTTCGAGCAGGAATTGTCGGCGGGCGCGAGCGCCATGAACATCGTCACGGCCGCGACCGCGCTCGGCTACGGCGCCTGCTGGCTGACCGGCTGGTTCTCGTTCGATCGCGACGTGCTGGACGGCCTCGGCCTCAAACCGGACGAGAAGCTCGCCGGCTTCATCCATATCGGCACGCCGACCAAGCCGAGCGAGGATCGTCCGCGACCGTTCCTTTCGGAAATCGTGACGCGATTTTAATCGAAGTCCTGTTGACGCTTCCGACGTCTTGCGGCTTTGATCCCGGCAAGGGAGGAAGCCCGGATGAAGCGTCGTGAATTTCTGGTCGGAGCCGCGCTGCTGGCCGGCTCGATGGCGCAAGGCCGCGCCGCCGCCAACATCCCCGCCCCCTCGCCCGAGGGCCTCGACCGCATCACCGACTATTTCAACAACGAGGTGACGAGCGGCCGGCTGCCGGGCGCGGTGATCCTGGTGCAGCAGCACGGCAAGCCGGTCTACTTCAAGAATTTCGGCGTGCGCGACACCAGGACGGGCCTTGCGATGACGCCCGACACGATCTTCGCCATCCACTCGATGACCAAGCCGATCACGTGCCTTGGCGCGATGATGCTGATCGACGAAGGCAAGCTCGCGCTGACCGATCCCGTGTCGAAATACGTCCCGCTGTTTGCCGACACCAAGGTCGGCGTCGAGCCGGACGGCTCATCGACGCTCACACTCGAAGCGCCGGTCCGCCCCGTCAACATCGAGGATCTGCTGCGACAGACCTCGGGCATCAGCTACGATTATATCGGCGCGCCCTGGGTGATGAAGGTCTACGAGGCCGCCAATATCTTCGACGGCCCGTTCAACAACAGGCAATTCGCCGACCGCATCGCCAGGCTGCCGCTGACGCGCCAGCCCGGGACACTGTGGCGCTACGGCCATTCCACCGACGTGCTCGGCGCCGTCATGGAGATCATCTCGGGCCAGACGCTGTACCAGTTCCTCAAGCAGCGCATCCTCGATCCGCTCGGTATGACCAGCACCAAATTCGTGCTGACGACCGAGGAGGAGCGCACGCGCATGGCGCGGCCGCTGCCGAACGACCCGGTCCTGCTCGCCGGCGAGCGCGACCGCCTCGCCCATCCCGAATGGGAGTCCGGCGGCGGCGGCCTGCTCTCGACCATCACCGACTATCAGACCTTCTCGCAGATGCTGCTCAACGGCGGCGAATTCGGCGGCAAGCGTTACCTGAGCCCCGCGGCCTTCAAGGCGATGACGACCGATCACATCGGCCCCGGCTCCGGCGTTGCGCGCGACTATTTCTATTTCCCCGGCGACGGTTTTGGCTATGGCTACGGCATCGGCGTGCGCACCGATCCCGGCAACGCAAAGCCGCCGCCGGCGGGCTCGATCGGCGAATTGAAATGGGACTCAGGCAGCGGCACCTATTTCGGCGTCGATCCCAAGCTCGACATGGTCTACCTGATGATGCAGCAGACCCAGAACGAGCGCAGCCGCATCACGCCCGCGTTCAAGGAGCTGGTCTACGGCTGCTACCCGCCCGAACTACGCCGCCCGTGAGGCGCGCTGGCCGAATTCGGCAAGCAGCTTTGCGATCTCGGCGGCAGGCCGCGCCGCGCTGAACAGAAAACCCTGCACCTCGTTGCAGCCCTCGGCGCGAAGCCAGTCGAGCTGATCCTCGGTCTCGACGCCTTCCGCGGTCGTGGTGATGTTGAGGCTGCGGCCAAGGCCGGAGATCGCCCGCACGATCGCGCCGCAATCAGGTCGCTGCGCCAGATCCTTCACGAAGGAACGATCGATCTTGATCTTGTCGAACGGAAAGCTGCGGAGATAGCTCAGGCTGGAATAGCCGGTGCCGAAATCATCCATGGAGATGCCGACGCCGAGCTCGCGCAATTGATGCAGGATCGCGAGATTGGCATCGGTCTCGGCGAGGAAGATCGATTCGGTGATCTCGAGCTCGAGCCGCTTCGGCGACAGGCCCGACTGCGCCAGCGCGGAGATCACGACCTGAACCAGGTTGCGGCTGCGGAATTGCGCCGGCGACAGATTGACCGCGACCTTGACGTCGGAGGGCCACTTCACTGCTTCGGCACAGGCCTCGCGCAGCACCCACTCGCCGAGCTGCGAGATCAGGCCGATGTCTTCGGCGACCGGAATGAACTCCGCCGGCGAGATCATGCCCTTGTCGGGGTGACGCCAGCGCAGCAGCGATTCGAAGCCGGAGATGCGGTCGGAGGCGATCGACACCAGCGGCTGGTAGTGCAGCTCGAACTCGCCATTGGCAAAGGCGCGGCGCAAATCGAGCTCCATGTCGCGGCGCTTCTGCGCCTGCAGGTCCATCTCGCGCTCGAAGAAATGATGCACGCCGCCGCCGTCGGACTTGGCCCGGTACAGCGCCATGTCGGCGTTGCGCATCAGTTCTTCCGAGGTCACGCCATCTCCCGGCGACAGCGCAATGCCGATGCTGGCGCCGATCACCATCTCCTGGCCGTCGATGTCGTAGGGTGCTTTGAGCATGTCGATCAGCAAGGTCGCGCAGGCGCTGGCCTCGTTCGGCGAGACGTCGGCAGCGAGGATCACTGCGAACTCGTCGCCGCCGAGCCGGGCTGCGAGATTGGCGCCGCGGACGGCCGTGGTGAGACGTTCGGCAACTTCCTTCAGGAGGCGGTCGCCCGACGGATGCCCGAAGGAATCGTTGATGTTCTTGAACAGATCGAGATCGATATAGAGCACGCCGACCCGCTTGCCGGCGGCCTGGTCGAGCGCCTGCTTGAGGCGATCCTGGAAATATTCGCGGTTCGGCAGGTCGGTGAGCCCGTCGTGATGCGCCATATGGGCGATCCGCGCCTCGGCCTTGCGCCGCTCGGTGATGTCGGCGACCGCAACCAGATAGCCGTCGCGATCGTTGAAGGTGACGCGGCGGCCGAAGGTGAGCACCTCGATCTCGCTGCCGTCGGCGCGCAGATGCCGCCAGTTGCGCGAGGAGTGGTAGGTGTCGCCGACGCGTTCGAGCGCCTTGGCGTGGCTGTCCCACTCGTCCTCTGGCCAGATCTCGTGCAGCTTCATGCGCAGGAACACGGCGCGGCTATAGCCGTAATGCTGGATCGCGGCGTCGTTGACGCTGAGGAAATCCTTGGTCTCGGCGTCGAACACCCACATCGGCATCGGGTTGTTGTCGAACAGCAGGCGGAACGAGGCATCGCGCCGCTTCATCGCGGTGACATCGGAGATGGCCAGCGAGATGACGTCGGCGAAGGCCGTCGCGCTCATCCGCAGGTATCGGCCACCGCTCTCGATCTCGAGCTGCTCGCCGCGGCCGCCCGACACCGCCTTCACCAGGAATGCCATGACCTCGGAGGCAGCCAGCAGCGTGGTCCCCTCGCCGATCTGGCGCCACAACAGCTCTCCGCTCGCGACATTCAGCAGCAGCTCGGCGCTCTTGTTGTGATGCACGACCTGGAAATCGGAGGGTTGGCCGCCCGCATCGCGCAACGTCGCCAGCGAGATCACGGCGTCGTCGGTCGCGGAGAAAATCGCATCCAGCAGGTTGTATTGCGCGCCGCGCTCGTTGACATAGGCGCCGACCAGCGTGGCACCCCAGCGCGAGGCGGTCGGCAGTGCCAGCACGTCATAGGTCCGGACCATGCCGTCGCGCACGCAATGCGCGCTCGCCTGGTGCGGCCGTCCGTTGTTCAGCGCGTTCGCCACCGCTTCCGACAGGGCCGTGGCGCAATCCGGCGGCAGCTGCGCGACCGGAATGTCCCAGCGCTCCTCGCCGAGCCATTTCTGCACATAGCGTCCGCTGCGCGACAGCTCGAGCGTGCCGTCGTTCTTGAGCAGCGCGATGTGGTCGGCGAGCCTGCCGAGGCTCCCGAGCATCACGTCCTCATAGCGCGGCAGCCGTTCACCCGGCTTCAACGCTGCGCGCCATTTGCGCTGAAGCACCGGGATGTCGTCAAACATTTCGGTGGCCGGTTTTCCCGGCATCTTCTTCGCGGCAGTCATCGTAGTCCCCAACGCACTTTCCCCGCGCATCCAATGCAGCCGCGCTTAATGCCGTGTAAAAAGGACGCAGGTCGAGGTTCCATTCGGCGTATATGACAGTTTTAAGTCAGGTGTTGGTTAGTGGGCGTTAGAGACTATGACGGTTGCTTAAAATGCGATGCGTGTCTCGGCGCGCGAGATCGAAGTGTCGACGCATCGCTGCATCGACGCACTCTCTCTCGTGTCCCGGACGCGCTGCTGCGCTCTTGCGCTGCTGCGCAGAGCCGGGACCCAGGAGGCCGCGGAATTCGCTGATGCATGGGCCCCGGCTCTGCAGCGCACCGCTGAAGGAGCGCTGCGCTGCGTCCGGGGCACGAGAGCGGAGTTTGGCGCAAAATCGTAGGATGGGTAGAGCGAAGCGAAACCCATCGATGCTTTCTTCACACTGAAAGGTGATGGGTTTCGCTGCGCTCTACCCATCCTACGGCCGCAGACACACCTTCGCATCCTCGCGGCTTGTTTCGCCCGAGCTTTGCTTCTGCACTTCGCCCTCCAATGAAAGAGGGCGCAGGGAAGGCCGGGAGCCGGCTGGCTCCCGTTGACCGCCATGCGAGAAGCAGATTGCGCTACCGTGCACAGCGGGGAAACAGGGCAGTCGGGGCATCCCGGCCTTCCCTGCGCGATGGTTGGAACGGCTTATGTCGTGCGCTCCCCGGGGAGCGATGCACTATTGCCCCCGTCGCCTTGCCGATGACTGATGCGCGGGCCCGGTTGGGCCGCACGCATCACCGCAAGGCTTGACGCACAGACCCCGGGCGTCAGGACCACACGATTTTGCCGTACGCGAACCGCACCTGTCGTTGGCGCGAGGTCTTCGCTCACGGTTGCCCGCCCTGCGAAACTTGTCGCGCCGATGTGATCCGCGTCCACCGCCGCCCGGCCCGCGTGTCGTGACGATCGCGATACGCCCCTCTTCCTTGGGCCGGGTTGCGGCGATGGATACGCCGTTTCCGAATTTCGGTAAAGTAGAATATTTTCGAGACCACGGCTTGACCGACCGCTTGGGTGTTTTGCCCGACGGGCAACGCAAGGTCTCGTAGCCCGGATGAGCGAAGCGACATCCGGGATTTGCGGCATGAGCGGCCCCGGGTATCGCTTCGCTCACCCGGGCTACGAAGCTCCACCCGCCAGCTTCTCGATCACCAGATCCAGCAGCGCGCGCAACCGCGCCAGCCGCCTGAGATCGCGGTGATAGCCCACATAGGTGTCGCGGCCGGGCGGCGGCGTGCCGATGTCGAGCGCGACGAGGCGGCGATCGCGGTCGCCGAGCGGACGCGGCAGCACGGCGAGGCCGCCGCCACCGGCGCAGAGCTCCGCCTGCGCCTGCCTGTTGTTGCTGCGCGAGCCGACCTCCGCCTTCGGCAGCATGCGCTTCAGCCAGACCGCGTCGGGCATGTCGGCGAATTCAGCATTCATGGTCACGACGCGCACCCCGCTGCCGTCGCCGGCGCGCGGCGGCTTGCTGCCCTTCCTGCCGTAGAGCGCGTAGGGAATGTGGATCAATTTTCGCGAGATCACCTCGGGCTCGCTGAACGGCTTGATGCGGAAGACCAGATCGGCCTCGCGACGCGGCAAACTATATAGGCGCGCATCGGTCAGGAGCTCGACGGTTACCTTGGGGTGACGCTTGCCGAAGGCGGCGATGACCGGCGACAGCATCAGCGTTCCGAACCAGTCCGACGACGACAGACGCAGCACGCCGTCGAGCTGCGTCTCCGCGCCGGTCGCATGCCGCTGCAATGCGAGCGCCTCCTCCTCGATCCGCTCGGCGTGGCGCAGCACGGCGGTGCCTTCGTCGGTGAGGACGAAGCCGTCGGCGGTGCGTTGAAACAAGGTCTGCCCGAGCGCCTGCTCGAGCGCGCGCAGCCGCCGCCCCATCGTCGGCTGGGTCTGGCCGATCTTTCGCGCGGCAGCCCCGAGCGTGCCTTCGCGCGCAATCGCCAGAAAGATGCGCAGATCGCTCCACTCCATCGGAATCCCCGCTCATTCAAAAATGCACGGTGATCGTACATCCTTGATCCTTTCCATGCAAAAAATCATGGGCATATTGGAGGCCGACAACGGAGCAAGACGTTCATGACCAGACCATCGACGATGCGCGCAGGCGTGCTGGAAACCCACAATGCCCCCTTGCGCATCTCCACCATCTCGACGCCTGAGATCGGCCCGCGCGACGTGCTGGTGCGGGTGCGCGCAAGCGGGGTCAATCCGCTCGACACCAAGATCCATGCCGGGGCCGCGGCGCATGCCCGCCATCCGCTCCCCGCGATCCCCGGAATCGATCTCGCCGGAATGGTCGAAGAGACCGGGCGCGAGGTCACGCGGTTCAAGGTGGGCGACGAAGTCTACGGCATGACCGGCGGCGTCGGCGGCGTGCCGGGATCGCTCGCCGAATTCGCCGCGGTCGATGCCGACCTGCTGGCGTTGAAGCCGGTCAATCTCAGCATGCGCGAGGCCGCCGCCCTGCCCCTCATCTTCATCACGGCCTGGGAAGGCCTGATCGACCGCGCGGCCTTGAAAGCCGGGCAGCAGGTGTTGATCCATGGCGGCGCCGGCGGCGTCGGCCATGTCGCGATCCAGATCGCAGGTGCGAACGGAGCCAACGTGTTCGCGACGGGCTCGGCATCGCAGCGCGCGACGATCGAAGGTTTTGGCGCCGTCTTCATCGACCGCGACACCGCGATCGAGACTTACGTGGCAGAGCACACCGGTGGTCGTGGCTTCGACATCGTCTACGACACCGTCGGCGGCAAGGTGCTCGATGCCTCCTTCGCAAGCGTGCGCCGCTTCGGTCATGTCGTAAGCGCGCTCGGCTGGGGCACGCATGCACTGGCACCGCTGTCGTTTCGTGCCGCGAGCTATTCAGGCGTGTTCACGTTGCTGCCGCTGCTGACGGGCGAAGGCCGCGCGCATCACGGGGAGATCATGGCCGAGGCAACGCGCCTGGTGGAAGCCGGCAAGCTCGTGCCACTACTCGATGCCAGGCGCTTCACGCTGGAGAGCGTCGGCGACGCCTATGCGCTGATCAGGGATCATGCCGCGAAGGGCAAGCTGGTGGTGGATATTTGAGGTTTGGCTCGTAGCCCGGATGAGCGAAGCGATATCCGGGTATCAACGGAGCGAGCGGTCCCGGGTGTCGCTTCGCTCAGCCGGGCTACGAAACCGCCCGCGACTAGTCCTCGCTGGACGCGGCGGAGCGGTTGCGCAGATAGGCCTGCGACAACAGGAAGAATAATGCGCGCTCGCCATGATATTTGGCGGCCGGCCGGGTGCGGTCGAAGCCGTCGGCAAATATCTTGCCGGACTGGTCGCACACCTGCCACCGCCAACCGAACCGCTTGCGCCTGGTAAGGATCACTTCGAACATGCCGACGGAATGGGCCCCCTGCTCGTGCCGGTCTCGCAAGCTCATGCCTGCTCCAGCATCCCCCGTTAGACGGATGCCCGACATATAACGCAGCAGGATGGAAAGAGAATAAAATTGATTATCGGAAATACGTATCTTCCACCGTCGTGATGAACGGCACGACGTTCACGGAATAAGCTGATGCTGGCGGTGTTTGCGGGCCTCGCCGTCGCGCGTTGATAGCGCTTTCAACGATATTCAAATCAGAACACAAGACGCGGAGCCCGGTAAGCAAACGCTCACCGGGCCTTCACACAACATTTGTTAGCGGCCGACACGCGCCTGGAGATGAGCGGGATAGCGATCGCCCTGCACCGCCACCTTCGCCAGCACGCCTGCAATGGCCGCGAGATCGGCCTCAGACAACGTTACCACCGCCGCACCGAGATTTTCCTCGAGCCGGTGCAGCTTGGTGGTGCCGGGAATCGGCACGATCCAGGGCTTCTGCGCCAGCAGCCAGGCCAACGCGATCTGCGCCGGCGTCACTTTCTTCGCTGCTGCGATGTCGCCGAGCAGATCGACCAGCGTCTGATTTGATTTGCGTGCGCTGGATGAGAAGCGCGGTACGATGTTGCGGAAATCGCTCGCATCGAACGTCGTGCTTTCATTGATCGCACCGGTCAGAAAGCCTTTGCCGAGTGGACTGAAAGGAACGAAACCGATTCCGAGCTCCTCCAGCGTCGGCAGGATCTCCTGTTCCGGCTCACGCCACCACAGCGAATATTCGCTTTGCAGTGCGGCAACGGGCTGCACGGCATGAGCCCGGCGGATGGTCGACGCTCCCGCCTCCGACATGCCGAAATGCAAAACCTTGCCTTCGCGGATCAACTCCTTCACCGCACCCGCGGTGTCCTCGACCGGCACGTCGGGATCGACGCGATGCTGATAGAACAGATCGATGCGATCGGTCTTGAGCCGCTTCAAGGCGGCCTCCGCCACCGCCTTGACGTTGGCGGGCCGGCTGTCGAGCCCGGCCTCGACCTTGCCGCCCTTGAAACCGAACTTGGTGGCGATCACCACCTTGTCGCGGAATGGC
The DNA here is from genome assembly GCF_035935975.1 of Bradyrhizobium sp. Lineage (GTDB taxonomy): Bacteria > Pseudomonadota > Alphaproteobacteria > Rhizobiales > Xanthobacteraceae > Bradyrhizobium. Next base: position 92,992 of record NZ_DASYWN010000026.1, on the reverse strand, counting down.
GCCAGCGCTTCGCCGAGCAGTTCCTCGTTGACGAAGGGGCCGTAGGCCTCGGCCGTATCGAACAAGGTCACGCCGCGCTCGAACGCGGTCCGGATCAGTGTGATGGCCTGTGATGTCTCTGTCGCGGGACCGTAGCCGTAGCTCAATCCCATGCAGCCGAGGCCGAGGGCCGAGACCTCCAGACCACTTTTGCCCAGTTTGCGCTTCTGCATCTCAAGCTCTCCTTTGAAGATGATGTCGGCTGCGAATTTAGGTCGCATGCGGGTCTGCGATTAGGTGATAAAAGCGACATGTACTCATGATCGGGATTCATGAATGGCCCGCGCCAACATCAACGACCTGCTCGCCTTCCTCGCGGTCGCGCGCGAGCGCAGTTTTACCCGCGCGGCAGCACAGCTCGGGGTGTCGCAGTCGGCGCTGAGCCACACGGTGCGCGGCCTCGAGGAACGGCTCGGCCTGCGGCTGTTGACCCGCACCACCCGCAGCGTCGCGCCGACGGAGGCCGGCGAGCGCCTGCTGCGCAACGTCGCGCCGCGCTTTGCCGAGATCGACGCCGAGCTCTCGGCGCTGACCGCGCTGCGCGAGACGCCGGCGGGCAACGTGCGCATTACCACGGGCGAGCACGCCGCGCAGACCGTCCTGTGGCCGGCGCTCGCAAAACTGCTGCCGCGCTATCCCGACATCAAGGTCGAGCTCGTCGTCGACTACGGCCTGACCGACATCGTCGCCGAGCGCTACGACGCCGGCGTGCGGCTCGGCGAGCAGGTCGCCAAGGACATGATCGCGGTGCGGATCGGGCCGGAGATGCGCATGGCCGTGGTCGGCGCGCCCGCCTATTTCGCCACGCGCGGCAAGCCGAAGCAGCCGCAGGATCTCACCGAGCACAATTGCATCAATCTTCGCCTGCCGACTTACGGAGGGATCTATGCCTGGGAGTTCGAGAAGCGCGGCCGCGCCATGAAGGTGCGCGTCGACGGCCAGCTCGTGTTCAACACCGGCCTGCTCAGGATGAATGCCGTGCTGGCCGGCCTTGGCCTCGCCTATATCCCCGAGGATCTCGTGAAGCGCGAGATCGCGGACGGCCGGCTGATCCGCGTGCTCGCCGACTGGTGCGCGCCGTTTGCCGGCTATCACCTGTATTACCCGAGCCGGCGCCAGCCGACCCCGGCGTTCGCCGTGCTGGTGGAGGCGCTCAGGTATCGGAAGTGAGAAGGTCTCGTGCCCCGGACGCAGCGCAGCGTCTCTTCGACGGTGCGCTGCAGAGCCGGGGCCCATGTCTCCGCACTGTACCGTATCGCCTTCTGGGTCCCGGCTCTGCGGAGCGGCATTTCATGCCGCACCGCGTCCGGGACACGAGAGCTAACTTGGGGCTGCCTCTTTAAACGAAGAGAGGCGGCGTCAGCGCGCCACGACCTCGACTTCGCCGTCGACGCCGTTCACGACGTTGAAGCCGCGCTCGTAGACCTTGCCCTCGTTCTTGGCGATGGCGCGGTATTCGCCTTCGGAGAGCACGACGCGCGGGAAGGCACCGATCGATTCCTTGATGACGTCGCCGCCGGGGGTCAGCACCGACCAGGCGGTGTTGGCGAGCGCCTCGCCGCCCCTGTCGCTGACGAGCTTCAGCGTGATCACGGCGGCGCGATGGGTGATGGTGACGTCGGTGAGCTTGCCGGCCTGAACGCGGATGTCCGAGCGCACCACCGAGTTGGCGTCGCCATAGTTGGAGATGATGTAGTAGGTGCCCTCCGGGATCAGCACGACGTCGCCGGCGGCCACGTTCGGCACCAGCGAGGCGCGCTCGCCGGCCTCGAACTGGCTGCCCTTGTAGATCGCGAACGAGATCTGGTTCTGCGGAATGCGGCTGGTGCCGACGCGGCCCTCGATGCGCAGCCCCCCGGCCGGCAGCACGAAGGATTCGCGGTCGGTCTCGGCCTTCAGGCTGACGGTGCGCACCGCGCTGACGAGGCCGAAGGCGACGTGCACGACGTAATTGCCGGGCGGCAGCACGATGTTCGGCGTCGCGTTGCGGTCTTCCTTGATCAGCTTGAAGGTGCCGTTCTCGTCGGGACGGTCGGCGAACACCCGCCAGACCAGGCCGCTGGTGATCTGGGGCGAGTCCTTGCCGTATTTGGCGGTCAGCGACAGCACGCCCTGGCCGGGCACGGCCGCGTTGAGCGGCGGGGCCGACGGCACGGTCGTGACGGCGGGCGGCGGCATGCTCGGAGTCACCGGCTGCGTCAGGGTCGGCGGCAGGCTGGGCGGGCCGGCGCCCGGGCCGGTGGGCGGCGCCAGGCTCACGGCGCCACCGGGATCGGGCACCGAGGCCGGCGGGATCGGCGGCGGGCGATCGGAGAAAAGCTGCGCCTGCGCAGCGTTTTGGCCTGCGGTAACGAGGCACGCGGCAAGGATCAGCGCCGGCAGCAGCCTGCCGCTGCGCCGCCATCCGATGATGCCGTCACCCCCGCGTGTCATGTCCCCTGCTTTTCACCGAAAACGCGGCAAATTCAAGCCTCTGATACCCCAGGAAATACGGGCCGGATAGGTTCTGTGGAACCTGGTTGACGCCTGCGTGATTAGACCTGAGGCAACCGCCCTCGCCATACTCCTGCCCAGCCCCCTCCCCAAAGCGGCATAAACCATGCTTCGCCTCGGTTCTGGCGGAGAGCGAATGCGGTGCCTAGTCTCGTGGCGCGGGCTGGCCTCGGCATAGGAGAGTTTGAGTGCTGGACATCTTGAAGGGTCGTGGCGCGAACGGCTCGAACGGCGAGAAGATTGGCCTCGGCCCCACCCGCCGGCCGGTCATCGGCCTTGCCCTCGGCGGCGGCGCGGCGCGCGGCTTTGCCCATATCGGAATCCTGAGGACCCTGATCGCCAACGGCATCGTGCCCGATGTCGTGGTCGGCACCTCGATCGGCGCCGTGGTCGGCGGCCTCCATGCGGCCGGCCGGCTCGATACATTCGAGGAGTGGGGGCAGAGCCTGCAAGGCATGCGCAACATCCTCGGCTATCTCGACATCCGCCTCAACGGCTCCGGCCTGCTCGGCGGCGAGAAGCTGGCCGCCCGTCTCGAGGCGGCGATCGGCCAGACCCTGATCGAGGATCTTCCGATCAAGTTCGCGAGCGTCGCGACCGAGGTCCGCACCGGCCACGAGATCTGGCTGACGCGCGGCCGCGTGGTCGATGCGATGCGCGCCTCCTACGCCCTGCCCGGCATCTTCGCGCCGGTGCTGATCGGCGACCGCTGGCTGGTCGACGGTGCACTGGTGAATCCGGTGCCGGTCTCGGCGGCGCGCGCGCTCGGCGCCGAAATCGTCATCGCCGCAAATCTTTCCAGCGACATCTTCACCCATTCCACGACGATCTATTCGCACGGCGCCACGCCGGCACCGGTCGCGTCTGTGCCCGAGGAGGCAACCGCCAAGCGGCGCTTCCCGCGGCTGTTCTCGCCCGAGAAAACCATGAAGCGCGAGTTCTTCGGCGCCGGCGGACGGCCCGGCATCTCCTCGGTGATGGTCGATGCCTTCAACATCATGCAGGACCGCATCACCCGCGCCCGCCTTGCCGGCGATCCGCCTGATCTGTTGATCACGCCGCGGGTCGGCCAGTTCGGCTGGTTCGACTTCCACCGCTCGGAGGACTTGATCGCCCACGGCACGCGCGCAGCCGAGCGCGCGCTGGAGTCGATCCAGGAGGCGATCGATGTGCTGGCGCCCGCGCCCGCGGGTCACGCGCCCAAGGCGGACGAGTAAGGCAGACGCGCGCCTAAAGCCCGCTCAGGCGGTCTTGATGTAGTCGCGCAGCGCTTCCTGCTCGGACTCGTATTCGCGCACGCGCCATTTGACGATGTCGCCGATCGAGATCAGGCCGACCACCTTGCCGTTGTCGATCACGGGCAGATGGCGGAACTTGCCTGTCGTCATCGTCTCCATGATCTCGGCGACCGTGTCGGTCTCCTTGCAGGTGACGACCTTGCGGGTCATGACCTGGCTCACCGGCTCTTCGAGAACGCCGGCGCCGCGCTCGCCGATCACGCGGACGATGTCGCGCTCGGACAAGATGCCTTCGAGCCGGCTCTGGTTCATCACCAGCACCGCGCCGATCTTCTTCTCACCGAGCAGCTTGATGGCGGCGGCCATCTTGGCGTCGGGCTCGACGCTCATGATCTGGTGGCCCTTGGTATTGAGAATGGAACGTACCGTCATTGTTGCCTCCCTGAATCGGGTCCGTCCGCCTTTTGGCGGTCCGGACTTGTTCGCGAGTCTTCAACTAACAGTTACAGCGCAGGTTTCATGCTCGTGCGCTTTGCGAAGCATTGCCGCTAGCGGCTTGTCGCTTCGGAACATTCTTCACGGGAATGATGGATGAATTCGGGCCGCATCGCAAGCACCGCCTCAAATACGGTCCGAAACGTCCTGTGATGACGCATCCGCAGCATCGTTTCGCACGCGCGGCACCGGATCGAACAGCGCAAACAGCAGGAGCCCTGCGAAGAAGCCGCCGATATGCGCCTGCCAGGCGACGCTCGTGGTTTCGGAGTCCACGCCGATCGCGCCGACGCCGAAGATGATGTTGACGCCGAACCACACCGCAAGGAAGCCGAGCACCCGGCCGTCGCGCAACGCGCGCGACAGCGGCAATGCGGGAACCCTGGCGGCGGTATCGGCATCCGATCGGGTGAACGACAGGAAGCTGCCGCGGCCGAAGGCGAAGCGGATCGCCGCAGCCATCGCACCCGACACCGAGGCCGACGCGCCGATCATCGGCGCCACCGCATGCTCATGGGTCACGAGATGGGCGAGCGCGCCGGCCGCCGCCGTCACCGCCATGAACACGAAGAACCTGATGGCACCGAAGCGCCGCGCCAGCGCGCTGCCGAACGGCAGCAGCCACAGCACGTTGAAGCCGATATGGGTCAGATTGGCGTGCAGCAGCGAATAGGTGACGAAGGTCCAGACCTTCGCCCCCGCCCCGCCCGGGATCTGCAGATTGAGCAGCGAGGAATCGTAGCGCTTCGGGATGAAGCCGAAGACGTCGATGGTCCAGTTCTCCAGCTCCGGCGGCAGCAGCACCCGCAGATGGATCACCGCCAGCAGCGCGACATAGGCGGTCAGCGCCCCCGGCAGCGTCAGGATCGGCTCGCGCGGAGCCTCTTCCGTGACGGCAGGCAGGTCCGGCTGAGAACCCTTCGGCGGAAAATCTTGCGGGGAATCCAAGGCAGCTTCGCTTTCAGGCGCGATCGGAGCGATACGCTTGGAGATAGTCGCCTTTGCCGGCCTTGCGCAAGTGTACAAAAGGAAAAGGCGGGGCCCTGGGAAAGCCCCGCCTGTCCGTGTCGGCCTTCCGTGCCAGAGAAATGAAGGTGTATCCCCACCCCTCCCCGCGGCCCGTGACCAAACTGTTTGACGCCCTGTGTACAGGCCCCGCCGAGAACCTGGAGAAAAGCGGCGAGGCTTGCGACCGCGATCACCATAGCAGTGCACGGTCGGGTGCAAAGTCCATAGTTAATTTAACGTTAACGACGCAAAGGCGGTCTTAAGGGCCGCGAAAACACGCCTGCGGCATGGACGCTGCAAATCCCCTCCTGCACAACAACGAAAGGGATCGCGGGTGCACTGAAGCGGGACAGGTCTGTCCCGCGCGGTTGCGCCCCGGGGTTAGCGTTCACACATGAAACATCCGTCGAGCCGCGAGTTCTTCGCGTATTGGGACAAGAAGCGCGGCGCGGCGCGGGCCCCTGACCGGGCCGACATCGATCCGGCCGCAGTCCGCGGCCTGCTCGGCGACATCTTCGTGCTGTCCTGCGAACAAAATCTCGGCTTCCCGTTCCGCGTCGCCGGCACGCGCGTCTGCGCGCTCGCAGGATGCGACCTCAAGGATGCGAGCTTTGCCGCGCTGTTCACCGATGCCAGCCGCGGCGAGATCGAGGAGATCACAACCATCGTCGCCGACGAGACCCTGGGCGCGATCGCCGGCGTCACCGCCGCGCGCGAGGACGGCAGCAAGGCGCATCTCGAATTGCTGCTGCTGCCCTTCAACGCCCGCCCGCACACGCCTGTCAGCGTCACCGGCGTGCTCGCCCCGTTCGACGACGCATACGGCGCGCTTGGGCCGTTCACCCTCACCTCCTGGCGCTATCTGCACCAGCCGGAGAAGCTCTTGCCGCGCGCGATCCGCAAGCTGCAGATCGCACGCGGGTTGATGGTGTATGAGGGGCTGCGCTAGGCAGCCTCGCGCATCACGGCATCGCCAGGTGCCAGGCGCCATTCAGAAAGCCGTCGCCGGTGATGTCGCCGGGCTTGGTGTCCTTGGCGAAGGTGTAGAGCGGCTTGCCCTTGTAGGCCCACTGCTTGGAACCGTCGTCGCGCGTGATGATGGTGTAGCCATCGCCGGCGGCATCGCTGGCCTCGGCCTTCAGCACCGGCCAGTTCGTCGCGCACGGTCCGTTGCAGGCGGACTTGCCGTCCATGTCCTTGTCGAACGTGTAGAGCGTCATGCCCTTGGCATCCGTGAGCACGTTGCCCTTGTCGGTCTTGCCGGTCTTGGTCGGCGGCGCGGCGAAGGCAGCGGGAACGATCGCGAGTGAGACGGCGAGCGTGAGTGCGAGGCGGATCGAGGACGTCATGGGTTCTCCTGTCATGCAATTGGCTTGCATGGGATAGGACGCCGCACAGCGCCTCGTATTCCTCCGGCGGCGGCAACGATATTTTTCGCTGCGCGCATCATTGCAGCGGAATAAACTGGATGAGGTGAGACGGACCGACATGACCAAGCCGCACTGGCGCCCTGCGCACATTTCCAATCTGCCGGCGATCAGCGCGGTCGCGGCGCAGATCCATCCTGGACTCCCCGAACGCCCCGAAGTGTTCATGGAGAAAATGCAGCTCTATCCAAGCGGCTGCTGCGTGCTCGTTACGGGCGATGCGATCGCCGGATACGGACTCGCGCATCCCTGGACGCAGTACAACATTCCACCGCTCGACGGCTTCCTCGAACGACTGCCCGAGAATGCGGACTGTCTCTACATCCACGACGTCGCCGTGCTGCCTGATTTTCGCGGCGGCGTTGCGCGAAACTATGTCGCGGTCATCGAACAGCTCGCGCGCACATCCGGCATCGCGACGCTCGCGCTGGTCTCCGTCTACGCGACGCGGCCGCTGTGGGAGCGCCTCGGCTTTCGGCCCGTCGCGGTGGGCGCGCAACTGCGCGCCAAGCTTGCGTCCTACGGCGACAGCGCGACCTACATGCTGCGCGACTTGACTGCGACGTAACGTCCCTCCCCCTGCCGCCCCGGCTCACGTGGGCGTGAAGCAGCTAGCTCGAACCGGATTCAGCCGGCTTCCGTCGAAGTTGCGTGCGAGCCGTTCCGGTCTCGCCAATCCGAGGCTGGAGAAAATCCATGAAACTGACTTTGTCGAAACTTGCCTTGATTACACTCGCAGCGACGGCCGCGTTCAGCGCGACCAGCGCCAACGCCACGCAGTACCGCAGCTATGGCTGCGAGTTCGCCTTCTTCGAGGGCTGTGGCAGCTTGATCGAAACCCCGCAGCAGGGCGGACGCCGCGTCGTTCGCACCGATCACGACATCTCGCCGATCTACATGCGGCAGACCGATCCCCGCTACAACGGCTCGCTGCGCGATGCCGGCGGTGGTGGTGGCGGCGGAGGTGGCGGTGGTGGCGGCGGCGGCCGCTGAGCTCAAACCTGATCCTTAAAGTGATGCCGCCGGATCGCTCCGGCGGCATTGCTCGTATCCAGACCGTCAGACTGAAATTCAGCCGCGATGCTTTTTCTTCTTCGGCTTTTTTCCCGGCGCGCCTTTCGCGGGCCACGGCGTGACCGACGGCTCTGCGTGGCCCGGCTTGCCTTTGTGCTTCTTTTTCTTCCCGAAAGACGGAGCATCGTCGAATTTTGGCCTGCGCTCGCCGTGCGCCTTGTCGCGGGACTTGAATCCACCGGCATCGCGCGGGCGATCGCCCTGGTGTTCGCGACGCTCGCCCTCGCTGCGCTCGCGCCGCGGCGCGTGTGAGCGCTGTTCCGAACGCTCGTCCATGCGCGCTTCCGAACGTTCTTCGGAGCGCGCTTCCGAACGCTCTTGCCGCTGCGGTGCCTCCGCCATCAGCTCGATGCGGATGCTGTCTTCCTTGTCCGGACGCTTGACCTTGGCGGCGAAGGACTCCGCCACCCGCTCGGAAATCTCGAACTCGGTGGTCGTGTCCATGATCTTGATGGCGCCGATGTCGCGCTTGTCGATGCCGCCGCGGCGGCAGATCATCGGCAGCAGCCAGCGCGCTTCCGCATTCTTGCGCCGTCCGATCGCGGCGCGGAACCAGACGCTGCCCTCCGCCATGCCGTGCTTCGACGACGCTTTGCCCGGTTTCGACCGAGGCTTGGCGGCGCGATCGTCACCACCCTCGCCTCTGCCCTCAAACCTGTCGCGACCGCGATCGTCACGCGGCCGGCTGCTGCGTTCGCCGGGATCGATGATGTCTTCGGGCGACGGCAGCCGCTCGCGATAGAGCCGCGCCAGCGCCGCGGCGATGTCCTCGGCCGACCGCTCGGCGAGCAGGGCCTGCGCCAGCGCCAGATCGTCCGGCGTCGTCTCCTCCGTGAACAGCACGTCCTTCATGCGGTCGTGGTCGAGCTTGCGGATTTCATCGGCCTGCGGCGCGGTCCCCCAGGCCGCGTCGGTACCCGAGAGGTTCAGCAGCAGCTCCGCGCGCCGCCGCCGCGCGGGCGGCACCAGCAGGACGCTCGTCCCCTTGCGTCCCGCGCGCCCGGTGCGGCCGGAGCGATGCTGCATCACCTCGGCGTCGTTCGGCAGGTCGGCATGGATGACGAGATCGAGGCTCGGCAAATCGATGCCGCGGGCGGCGACGTCGGTCGCGACGCAAACGCGCGCGCGTCCGTCCCGCAGCGACTGCAGCGCCATCGTGCGCTCGTTCTGCGTCAATTCGCCCGAGAGCGCGACGACGGAGAAGCCGCGTTCCAGCAGCGCCGCCTGCAAATGCCTGACGTGGTCGCGCGTGCTGCAGAACACCAGCGCGCTCGGCGCCTCGTAGAAGCGCAGCACGTTGACGACGGCGTGCTCGACATCGCCGGGGGCGACCCGGATGGCGCGGTACTCGATATCGGCGTGACCGCCTTCGTCACCCGCGACCTCGATCCGGAATGCGTCGCGCTGATATTGCCGCGCCAGCGCGACGATGCCGCGCGGAAACGTCGCCGAGAACATGAGCGTGCGGCGCGTCTCCGGCGTGGTCTCGAGGATGAATTCCATGTCCTCGCGAAAGCCGAGATTGAGCATCTCGTCGGCCTCGTCGAGAACGACCGCCTTGAGTTCGGAGATGTCGAGACGGCCGCGACGCAAATGATCGCAGAGCCGGCCCGGCGTGCCGACCACGATGTGCGCACCGGCCTCGAGCTCGCGCTGCTCGCGGCGCGGATCCATGCCGCCGACGCAGGAGACGACTCGGCCGCCGGCATGTCCATAGAGCCATGCGAGCTCGCGCTGAACCTGCAGAGCAAGCTCGCGGGTCGGCGCCACGATCAGGGCGAGCGGCGCGGCCGCCCGCCCGAACTGCTCGGCATCATCGAGAAGATTTTTGGCGATGGCCAATCCATAGGCGACGGTCTTGCCGGAGCCGGTCTGGGCCGAGACCAGGAGGTCGCGGGCCGTGGCTTCGTGGGCGAGCACGGCGAGCTGGACGGGGGTCAGTGAATCATAATTCCGCTCGGCCAAAGCGCGGGCGAGCGGCGGGGTCAGGGCCGGAAGGGACACGAGATGGAGAACCTTGGTTAATTCAGGCGCGGAACGATGAACCGGCGGACCTGAGCTGGCATGCGCGGCAATTGGCCCGGCCGCACGCTGGCGATTTGATCAGGGCGCTCTTTACGCCAAGAGTTCGGAAATCACCATGGCTTTGATGCATGGCTTCGCGGTGAGCACCGCGCCTGAAGGTTGCAGCGGATTTTTGCGGCTACCTTGATTAACCTTGGCCACGACCGGACCTGACGCCGGGCCCCCTTGCAGCGGGCCCGGGACCCGAGAGAGGTGGATTCCGATGCCATACACTCCGTCATTGCGAGCGCAGCGAAGCAATCCAGAGTCCCTCCGCGGAAAGATTCTGGATTGCTTCGCGGAGCCTGTCATCGAGCCGCGCTACGCGCGGACCCGTTGGCTCGCAATGACGACGTTGAGGCACTGTCGTGAATGACCGCATGACGCCTCCCATCAAGCGCAGCTGCGGCGATTGCACGCTTTGCTGCAAGGTCATGGCCATCGAGGCGCTGGCCAAACCGGCGGGAAGCTGGTGCCGGCACTGCCAACCCCGCGAGGGCTGCGCGATCTACGCCGAACGCCCGGCCGAATGTGGCGACTTCGCCTGTCTCTGGCTCGTCAACGATCTCCTCGACGAGCGCTGGAAGCCGAACAGGTCAAAACTGGTGCTGACCACCTCGGACGACGGCATTGAAGTCCGCTGTGATCCCGGCACACCCAACGCCTGGCGCAAGGCGCCCTATGCGGCGGAGATCCGTGCATGGGCCGAGGAAGGCGAGCGCGACGACATGACGGTGCTCGTGATCGTCGGCCAGCGCATGATCCTCGTGACGCCGGACCGCGAGTTCGATCTTGGCGTGGTCGGGCCGGATGACCGCATCGTGCGGGAACTGGAGGGCACCAAGGTCGTCGGCGTGACGGTGGTGAAGGAGAGTTAGATCAGCCGTGGCTAGCTGGTGAACGTCCCATCAGCAGATGCTAGATAGATCCGATGACCCGGCAGAATTAAGTTCGGGCAAGACAGTATGAGGAGCACGACGATGCGATTGGCAGTCATTTCCGATATCCACGGCAACCTTGCCGCGTTGGAAGCTGTACTGGCCGACATCAAGGCGCGCGGCGTCGATCGTACGGTCAACCTCGGCGACTGCGTCACCAGCCCGCTATGGCCAAGGGAAACGTTCGAAGCTCTCCAGTCGCTGTCCTTGCCGACGGTGCGCGGAAACCATGATCGCTGGATCGAGGAGTTTCCGGACGACAAGCTCTCGCGGGCAGGCCTGTTTGCGCGCAACGCATTGACTGCGGAGCAGCGTCGCGCACTCCATAGCCTGCCCTCCCAAATACGGCTGGACGACGGGATCCTGGCCTGCCACGGCACGCCCGACGACGATACGACGTGCCTGCTGGAAGAATCGCTCGAGGACGGCCGCTTCGTGCCGGCCCGTCGCGACGTGCTGAGCGCGCGCCTCGCGGGCGCGCCAACGGCGCGCGTCGTGCTGTGCGGTCACAGCCATCGCCAGGCGGCCGTTCAGGGGCCAGGCGACTGTCTGGTTCTCAATCCCGGCAGCGTCGGCTGCCCGGTGTTCGCGGACATTCCGTTTGCCGCAAACCTGGAGCACCGCTCGCCTCACGCCCGCTACGCGATCATCACGAAACGAACGAGAGGCTGGCAAGTCGAGATGCTGGCCCTGGAATACGACTGGGACGCCGCGTCGGCTCAGGCGCTCGCCAACGGCCGTCCGGAATGGGCGCAGGCCATGTTGTCAGGATGTGTCAAATAGCGGGCCTTGCCGCACCGGCCATTCGACCCCAAATCGTGCCTCACGAGAGAGCAACGGGGGAAACATGGCCGACAGCATATCGCTTGCCGACAAGCTCGCGACTTTTCAGGATTACTGGTCGCCGCGCACGGTCACGACCTTCAACGATTGCGACGTGATGGTGGTGAAGGTGAAGGGCGAATTCACCTGGCACAAGCACGACGATACCGACGATTTCTTTCTGGTCCTGAAGGGCATTCTCGACATCGAATTGCGCGACCGCACGGTGACGCTCGGTCCGGGCGAGCTCTACGTCGTGCCCAAAGGCGTGGAGCACCGCCCGGTCGCGCGCGAGGAGGTTCACCTGATGCTGATCGAGCCGACCGGCACGCCGAATACGGGCGACAAGGCGACCGCGGCGGCGCGCAAGCTCGCATAGGCGAGCGCGTGGCAGATCTAATCCCTGGAGTCTAATCCCTGGAGGTCGCCAGCTTGCTGAAGCTTGCGACCAGCCTCGCTCTCGCTCGCGCCACGGTGTCCCTCACCACGTGGCTCACGGCGCGGATGGCACGCCAGGCCTCGGTCGCCTGCAGCCAGGCCTTCATCTCGGTGAACTTCCCATACACCCAGGCGAATGCGGGAATCCGCATCAGCTTGTCACGGGTGAGATGGAACAGGCGCTCGACCAGCACCAGCTTGAGCAATTCGCCGATGATGAACGTCACGGCGCCGCTCACGATCTGGCCGGTGGCGGCGAGATAGGCCGCCACGGGCTTGATCGGTTCCAGGATAATGACCGGTACCGAGAACAGGCAGAGCGACGGATAAGGCGGCAGCGACCTGATCCAGGCGCGCAACCGCTTGAATTCGAAATGCCGCCCGATCCAGCGCGCGATCGGCCTCGCCACGGCCATGAAGACCGCATCCACCAGGAAGTAGATGGCGGCGAGGACGTAAGTCAGGGGTTTCAGGATTCGCTTCAAATGACCTCTCCCGCAAACTGAAAGCCGGAACCTGGGCTTAAGTTTCACCGCTGCGTGAATAAGTCGCGGATTCCTGGTGGAACTTTTCGGGCAGCGGCCGCCCTGCACGCTCAGATTTCGGCATAGACCTCCAGCAGATTGCCGTCGGGGTCGCGGAAGAACAGCGTGCGATGCCCGAACGACTGGTTGGTCGGCGGCGAGAGCAGCGCCACGCCCTGCCGCACGAGCTCGTCGGCGCAGGCATCGACTTCGGCTGTGGACACCTTGAAGGCGAGCTGCAGCGAGGCGCTGCCCGCCGGCGTCGGCGCGTCGGTCGCGGTCCGGCTCGGTCTTGCGAGCGCCAGCGTGTTGGGGCCGATGGCGTACTCGATCCAGTTCGGCGAAAGCGCGCGCAGCAGGGATAGGGCGAGAACGTCTTCGTAGAAGCGGCGCATCGCCGCCATGTCGCGCACGAAGATGACGGTGTAGTCGATCGCGCGGATGGCGTGGAAGGGGGAGCGGTGGTTTGGTTCGGAGGTCTGTACGTTTGTCATGTCGTCGCTTATTCCAAACTCTAACTCGTAGCCCGCATGAGCGAAGCGACATGCGGGACAACTTCATCCACAAGCACCCCGGATATCGCTTCGCTCATCCGGGCTACGAGACGGGAAGCTTATCTCAGCAGACCGCCACCATAACGCAGCTCGTACAATTGCGCGCCATCATGCCGCGCAATCGTCTCAAGACCATGAAACCGTTCGAGCCCGCCGTCGATCTCGTTGCGATAGACCATGCCCATCTGCTCGAACAGGCGCGGCCCGCGATAAGGCGCCTCGACGCTCACGCCCAGCAGGGCCTGACGCAAGAATTTGTAGATCGCGAGAAACTCATCTCGCTCCGTAATCTCCGCGCGGACGCCGCCGCTATAGCTCATCGACCAGATCACGCGGTCGTCCCGCGACACCGTCTCCTGCCCGGCGAAGAACCCCATCCCGAAATAGATATCGCGATAGGCATAAGGCGGCGCGCGATGCTCGAGCTGTTTTGAGCCGGCGAGTAGCGGCACGGCCACGGTCGCGTCGTCGTCGAGGCCGGCATAGGTGCGGCGCTTGGCTTCGACCAGGAATGCCGCGAGATCGGGCGGGATGGACGGCATCGTCTATTCCACCAGTTCCGGCCACGGCACGATGGTCGACTTCACCGTCTTCATCGCCATCGCATCCTTCACCGCCTGCGCGACGCCCGCTTCCGTGAACGGATAGATCGTCTGCATCTTCAGCCAGGGATATTTGCCCGCCGTGCGGTAGAGCATGTCGACACCGAGCGGGAGGTCGTTGCCGGTAAAGCCCCAGGATCCGAGCACGTTGAGGTCCTTGGTGCAGATGCGGTGCCAGGAGGTGTCGATCGAGCCGGCGTCGGTGAACTGGCCCATCTCGACATAGGTGCCGCCGTCACGCAGCATCTCGATGCCCTCGGGGCCGGCGGTCGGATGGCCCGAGCAATCAATCACCAGATCGGCGCCGAAGCCGCCGACGATCTCGCGCACACGCGCGATGCGCGCTTCGGGCGATTTAAGCTCCTCGATGTTGACGGTCGCCTCCGCGCCGAACTCGCGCGCGAGCTTCAGCCGCGGCTCCTCCGGCGCGCCGACGCAGATGACGCGCCCTGCTCCCATCTCCCTGGCGGCCGCGACCGCCAGTATGCCGATCGGGCCCGAGCCCTGGATCACCACCGTGTCGCCCCAGGAAAAACCGCCGGCGCGGGTGGCGCGGTTGAAGGCGCGGATGCAGGAGGTCAGCGGCTCGGACAATGCGCCGAGGCGCAGCGACATGTCGTCGGGCAATTTGTAGATCTTGGTGCCCGGCAGCATCTCGAGATCGACATAGACATATTCGGCCCAGCCGCCCCACATGTGCGGCGCCTTGTCGAAGCCGAGATAGCGGCCGTAATAAACCGGCGTCAGGCATTTGTTGGCCGTCTGCGGATAGTGGATGCAGTAATAGCAATGGCCGCAGGGCATCAGCGGCGGGATCATCACCTTCGATCCGACCTTGAGCGGCTTGCTCATGAAGTCTTCCGTGAATTCATCGCCGCATTCGACGATGACACCGCCAAGCTCGTGGCCGAGCGTGAACGGCCAGGGCAGCGGCTTTGGCCAATGACCTTTGAGGATATGCAAATCGGTGCCGCAGACACCGCAGGCGCCGACCTTGATCAGCGCGGCTTTCCGGCCGACCTTCGGCCATGGTACGGTGCGGATGACGGGCTCCGAGCCCGGCCCTGCGTGGGTGCAGACGCGGATCTGGTCCATGCTGTTTCCTCGCTGCCCGTCTGTTATGATGATGGCGCGGGCTGAGGCGAAGCGTATGTGAGATGCGCGCGCGTGCCAAGCGGCCGGTCTCGTAGCCTGCATGGAGCGCAGCGGAATGCGGGGACAGCGGCCCCGGATTGCGCTTCGCTCCATCCGGGCTACGGATCGAGGACAACGTCGATGCTTCGTGACTATCAGCCAGCAGATGCCGACGCGATCGTCCACGTCGCGCTGGCCGCGTTCGCGGAGTTCGAGCCGCATTATTCCGACTGGCCGTTGTTCATGACCCATGTCGCGAAGATGCCGGAGCTCGCCAAGACCGGCGAGATCATCGTCGTCGAGGATGGCGGCCAGATCGTCGGCGCCGTCGCCTATGTCGGCCCGACAGCGCCGAAGGCGGCATTCTTCGATCCGGCGTGGCCGGTCATCCGCATGCTGGTGGTCGATCCGGCCGCGCGCGGCAAGGGCATCGGCCGGCAATTGACCGAAGAGTGTCTGCGCCGCGCCGAGCGCGACCAGTCGGGCGTCATCGCGCTGCATACGACGCCGATCATGACGGTGGCGCTGCCGATGTATCTGCGGATGGGATTTGTCAGGGTCGGCGAGGCGCCGGATATTCTGGGCGTGCCGTATGCGGTTTATGTGAAGGCGCTGGGGGTAGACGCGTAGCCCGCATGAGCGAAGCGATATGCGGGACCGGCGGCCCCGGATTACGCTACGCTCATCCGGGCTACGGAGCCTGCCACACACTCCGCCGTCATCCTGAGGTGCGCGCTCTTGCGCGCCTCGAAGGATGGGCTACGGGCGCTTGCGGCCCATCCTTCGAGGCTCGCTTCGCTCGCACCTCAGGATGACGGCGGAGTGAGTGGCCTCAGCGCATGGCTGATGTTCAGGCACACCCAAGTGTCTTGAGCCTTCACCAGCGACCGTGTACGGACGATTGAAGTCCTACCCTGGTGATCCCTTGAATCCCCTGCCCCAAAATCCCGTGGCCGCGTCCGGATCGTTCGCGGCGATGAAGTCCGTGCCGTACCGGCTGCAGTTCATCGCCTATGTGCTGGCGATGATGGCTGACAATATCGAGCATGTGATCAGCTATTGGGTGGTGTTCCAGAAATTCCACTCGCCGACGCTGGGGGGCTTTGCCGTGCTGTCGCACTGGCTGCCGTTCCTGTTGTTCTCGGTTGCGGTCGGCGGACTCGCCGACCGGTTCGATCCGCGCCGCATCATCCAGTGCGGCATGCTGCTGTTCATTGTCGCCTCCGCTGGCTGGGGATTCTTCTTCCTCACCGATACGATCCAGATGTGGCACGCGATGCTGCTGCTGGTGATCCACGGCTGCGCCGGCGTGCTTTGGCAGACGCCGAACCAGCTGCTGCTCTACGACCTCGTGGGTCCTGCCGATCTGCCGAGCGCGGTGCGGCTGAACGCGATGGCGCGCTATCTCGGCATCCTGGTGGGGCCAGCGGTCGGCGGCGTCATCATGCTGACGCTCGGCACCTCGCACGGCATCATCTTCAACACGCTGTTCTATCTGCCGATGCTGCTGTGGCTGTTCTGGGCGCCCGTGCGCGACAAGAGCGTCGCGGTGCGACGCTTCGCCGTGCGCGGCTTTGCCGACATCCTGCTGACAGTTCGCGCCATCGGCACGCAGCCGGTGCTGACGGCGATGACGTGGCTCGCCGGCCTCACCTCCTTCATGATCGGCAATGCCTATCACGCGCAGATGCCGGGCTTTGCCGGCGATCTCGGCCATGGCGATCCCGGCGTGTCCTACAGCGTGCTGCTCGCGGCGGATGCAGGCGGCGCGCTGCTCGCGGGCATCGCGCTGGAATCCTGGGGACGCCTCAAGGGCACGCCGCGCACTGCGATCATGCTGGCGATGCTCTGGAGCGTGGCGCTGTTCGGCTTCGCCGCGGTGCGGATCTATCCGGTCGCGATCGTGCTGCTGTTCTTCGCCGGCTTCTTCGAATTGTCGTTCAACACCATGGCGCAGGCGCTGGTGCAGCTGAACGCACCGGCCGACATTCGCGGTCGCGTCGTCGGTCTCTATAATATGGCGGGACTTGGCATGAGGGCGTTCAGCGGCATCACCGTCGGCGTGTTCGGTGCAGCGATCGGCATTCACTGGTCGCTCGGGCTGTCGGCCGCGGTGCTGCTTGCGCTGCTGTGCCTGCTCTATCAGCGCGCGACGCGAAAGACAGCCGGTTGACTCCGGTCCCTCTCCACCGCACCTTCGAGAGAAGGCATGGGGGATGAGGCATTGCGCAATCGCTGGGCCATTCTTGCGATCCTGTTTTTCGTTCGCCTCACCATCGCATTCCAGTTCCAGACCGTGGCCGCGGTCGCGCCGCTGCTCGAGAAGACCTTTGGCGTCGGGCTCGCCGATATCGGCCTCCTGATCGGGCTCTACTTCACCCCGGGCGTGGTGCTGGCGCTGCCGGGCGGCGCGATCGGCCGGGCGCTCGGCGACAAGCCCACCACGATTGCGGCGCTGCTGCTGATGACCGCGGGCAGCCTCGTCATGGCCACCACCGACATCTGGGGCTGGCAGATGGCGGGCCGGCTCGCCTCGGGCGTCGGCGGCGTGCTGCTCACGGTCCAGCTCACCAAGATGGCCACCGACTGGTTCGCGGGGAAGGAGATCGCCACCGCCATGGCGATCTTCGTCAACTCCTGGCCGGCCGGCCTTGGCATCTCGCTGCTGGTCCTGCCCGCGCTCGGCACCGCCTATGGCGCGGGTGCCGTGTTCCTCGCTGCAGCTGCTCTCACCGCGACCGGCATTGTGCTCATCATGCTCTACCAGCCGCCGCCGGGCGCCGCGGCCGGCCCGGCCGGCTCAGCCCGGCTCGATCCCCTCGCGCTGTCGGCGGTGATCGTCGCGGGCCTGATCTGGGGCCTCTATAATGTCGGCTTCGCCATGATCTTCTCGTTCGGCCCCTCGCTGCTCGCCGAGCGCGGCTGGAGCATTGCCGCGGCGGGTTCGGCCATCAGCCTCGTGATGTGGCTGTCGGTGATCTCGGTGCCGGCCGGCGGCTTTCTCGCCGATCGCTTCAAGCGACCCTATATGCTGGCGATCGCAGCCAGTATCGCGGTGGCTGCCCTTCTGGCCTGGCTGACCCGGACGGACGCCGTGATCACCATCCTCGTCCTGATCGGCCTGATCGGCGGCCATCCGGCCGGCCCGATCATGAGCCTCGCCGCCCAGGTGCTCGTGCCGGAGACGCGGGCGATCGGGATGGGCGTGTTCTACACTCTCTTCTATGCCGCGATGATGCTGGGACCGGCGGTGGCGGGCCGGCTCGCCAAATCGGCCGGAACCGCCGCGGTCGCGCTCGACCTCGGCGCGCTGACGGTGCTGGCCTGCCCGCCCCTGATGTGGCTTTTCGAGCGCATTGTGTCAGTCCGTAATCGACGCGCCCAATCCTAACGCGGCATTAACCCTATGCACCTTAGGGTCGTCCCGGACTCCGCCAGGCGGGGGGTCGGGTTGTGAAAATGGCGTTGGCGAACAAAAAATTTCTTCCGGCCGCCGAGGAACGTCGGCGTTTCCAGCGGGTGAAGGTTCACCTGCTCGGCCGCTACATGCTGCCGGACCGCCGTGAATTCCCCTGCCAGGTGATCAACATGTCGCCGGGCGGCCTCGCTCTGCTCGCCCCCGGCATCGGCAATGTCGGCGACCGCGTGGTCGCCTATCTCGACCATATCGGCCGCGTCGAGGGCAAGATCGCCCGCATCATCGACAATGGCTTCGCTATGACGATCGGCGCGACGCCCAGGAAGCGCGACAGGCTCGCGGCCCAGCTGACCTGGCTCGCCAACCGCGACATCCTCAATCTGCCGGAAGATCGCCGCCACGACCGTATCGTGCCGCGCAACCCGATCGCGGTGCTGACGCTCGAGGACGGCACCAAGATGACCTGCCGCATCATCGACCTGTCGCTGTCGGGTGCCGCCATCGCGGCCGAGAACCGCCCGCCGCTGAAATCGATCGTGCTGCTCGGCCGGGTCCAGGGCCGCGTGGTCCGAAACCTCGAAGACGGCTTCGCGCTGGAGTTCATGCACGAGCAGCCGATCGAGACTCTCGAAGAGAGCGTTACCGCGCGGTAAAGCGAAAGCGCGCCAAAACCACTGCTTTTCCAGCCTTGAAGGCGGCCTCCGCGATGCGGACGCCGCCTTTTTCTTATCTGGCAGCGCGCTCCACGCGGGTTAACGCGAGGCGTGTTTACGCGCGGATATGACGGTTCCGCCTGCGTTTCCGCGTTAATCGATCAAATTTGAATCAATTGCAGTATTATCGAATTTTATTCGAATTCGCTTCAAATATAGATCGAATTCGCCGCGCGTTTTACTTGCATTCGTCTCGACTTGACTTGGTCGATTTAGCGGCAACTCAAAAGCTCCATGCGAAATGTGGTCCCAACAAGAAACGGGGGCCGCAATGTTGGACTTCAGGGGACAGGGGAAGGGTCTGGCGCTCGCCGCCATGCTCTTCGGGATCAGCGCGACAGTGCAGGCCGGCGAGAGCCGTCTGCTCTACGCGAGCCTCGGTGACACCACGCGTGCGCCGATCGGCTGGGTCGAGTTTTGTGCTGACAATGCCGCTCAGTGCCAGGGCGGTCCGACGCAGCCGCGTGACATCGTGATGTCGCAGACGGCGTGGCGCGACCTCATCAAGGTCAATCGCTGGGTCAACGAGACCATCAAGCCTTTGACCGACCAGGAGCACTGGGGCGTGATCGAGAAGTGGTCGCTGCCGTCGGATGGCTACGGCGACTGTGAAGACTACGTGCTGCTGAAGCGCAAGATGCTGATCGATGCCGGCTGGCCTCGCGAGGCCCTGCTCATCACCGTCGTGCGCGACAAGAAGGGCGAAGGCCACGCGGTGCTGACGGTGAAGACCGACAAGGGCGAGTTCGTTCTCGACAATCAGAACGAGAACGTCGTTGCCTGGACGGAGACCGGCTACCGCTTCGTCAAGCGCCAGTCGCAGAGCGATCCCAATGTCTGGGTCTCGCTGGGCGATACCAAGCCGGCGGTCTCCACCGCCAGCGCGAGAGATTAGCAGGAACGAGACAACGAGTTACGCGACCCGGTCACATCCCCACCCCTCCCCGTCCCAGACCGGTTCGCGCGCGGCCAGCCATCCCCCAATGGCTGGCCGCAACTTTTTGGGGGATGCGCGATCAGTCCGGCGACGACCACGGCACGCGCGCCGCGGTGAAATCACGCCAGGTGCTCTGCAACGCCGGCTGCACGCCGAGCGATGCGCGGGCCTGCCAGCCGGCGATGGCGGCAGCAGCGATCGCGCTGTCGGGCTCGGTGCCAAGCCCGTCGAGCAGCGATGCCGTGACCGCCATGTCGTTGAAGGCGCCGAGCTCTTCCTGCAGGCCGGCGAGCCGGCGCGAGAAGCGCCGCGCGGATTTGCGCTCCTCGTAGAGCGGCAGCAGGAACTCGCTGAGATAGCGCAGCCGCTTGGTCGCGAGCCGCACGCGGTGCATCTGCTCGGCCGACAGCGACTTGAAGCGACGGCCGCGCTTGAGCACCTTGGCATGTTGCTCCGCGAGGACTCGCTCGGCGAAATTGACGGCGGGCTCGGCGAGCTGGCCGAGATCTTCGGCCGCAACGTCATTGCGCCAGCCGCGCGTCTCGATCCAGCCGCCGAGGCCGATCAGGAACGCAGCGCAGCGGCGATCGGCAAGCGCGCGATGCGCCTTGCGGTAGGCGTCGGACTGGCGCTTCGCCGCAGCCTTGCCCAGCGCCTCGAAGCCGGCAACCGAAGGGCAGGCCTTTGCGATCGTCGGCAACGTCTCGAGCTGGAACACGTCCCAGTCGCGTGCGGCTGAGAGGTCCTGCGCCAGCCATTTGGCTTCGGAGCGGAGCGCATCGAGATTGCTGAGCGCGCCGACCGATCGCATCAGATCGAGCGCCGAGCGAAGCCGGCGCAGCGAGACGCGGAGCTGATGCACGCCTTCCGGATTGCGGCCGTCCTCGGCCGCCGGCAGCGACTGCAGCAGATGCAGGTAGCAGGAGCGCAGGATCGTCGCGAAGGCCTCGTCGAGCGTCACGGACGGATCGAGGTGCAGCTTGCGCGGCCGCCGCGCCGACGGCGGCTTGCCGACGGCAAGATCGAAGCCGCGCGCCGACTTGCTGCGGATCGACGGCTTCACCGCCCCCTGCTCCGCAAGCCGTAGCGCGACCTCGTAGATCGTGCTTGCGCCGCCGCTCTTGAGTTCCAGCTCGATCTCGCTCACCGGCAGCGAACGCTCGCCGGCCACAAGCTCGCCCTGGTCGAACGCGATCTCGACCGCACCGGTCGGAAGATCGATCATCCGCGCATGGCGATGGATGTCGGCGGTGAAGACGGCTTCGAGCGGATGCGTCTGCAGATGCTCGCGAAGCTTCTCCGGAATGAACGGCATCGCGAGAGCGAGGTCCGGCGATAGCGACGGCACGTTCGCCTCCCACTCGCCGCGGCGCAGCGGATCGTCGGTGGCGTCGGTCTTCACCGTCTGCACGAAACGCGCGCCGCTCTGGCGCACACGCAAGCTCAACCCGTTGCGCCGCAGCAGGCGCTCGTGCGTGTCGTAGTAGACGGACTTCAGATGCTTGCGCGATCCCTTGTTGCGCGCATTGGCAGCGATGACGGGCGCGGCGTTGAAATCCGCCATGCGATCGGCATCGACGAGAAGCTTGAGCTCGATCTCGCCGGCGGGACTCGCGCCAACATCCGGCTGGGCTGGCTGCGGTGCAGGCGTCACGTCTTGCGATGGCGTCTGATCGATCACAGCGCCCTCGACGATCACAGGTTCCGCGCCGGGCTCGGCTGCGTCACGCTGCCTGAGGAAGCCGGCGATGACTTGCGTTCTCTTACTGTCCTTTGGGACAGGATTCCCATCCGGCGCGCTCATGTTTTTACGAGCCGGTGTAGCATCTGATTTCAACATTTCCGGTGACATGACAGTTCAATGACAGAGCGCCAGCATATAGCCGGTACGGTCGGCGCGGAATAGTCACGTTACGTCGCAGCACATCATGGTCCACATGCGCGTGCTGCACGCTCGATATCGGCGCGGACTGTCATAATTCGCCTGGCGCGACGAATTAAATTGCCGCGACGTCCAGTAAGTGATCGAATTGCTAGCGAATCTCGCGTTGGTCGAAACCGAGATGAAATGCGTCAGCGAGCTTGACTCATGCTAGCCGAGAAATTTTTTCTGGTTCTGGAGACGCTTAGAAGCCACGCCTCCGATGATGACCGGCCCGAAATTGTGATAAGCCCTGTTGTGACAAGTCGTATTGTGACAAGTCTTGATGCAACAGGTCTTGCGGTTCCGGAGGCCGAGTCTGCTTCGCGGCGCAAAAAGCCGCCTGCGGACGAACGGGCTTAGAAGTCCTCCAGCGTCGTGAGCTATCCGATGCGCGCGGGATGCGGCATCAGCGCACAAGGCTGTTCTTGTAGACCTTGCCGCCTTTCATGATCACCAGAAAATTCTTCGCGGGATCTTCGACGAGCTTGATGTTGTCGAGCGGATTGCCGTCGACCAGCAGGAGATCGGCGAGCGCCCCCTCCTCGACCACGCCGAGCTTGCCGGGATAGGGATTTCGCAGGCCTGACAGGCTCAGCAATTCCGCATTGGTCGACGTCGCCATGGCCAGCGCTTCGGCCGGCGTGTACCAGCGCGTCAGCGCGGCCACCATCGCGCCCTGCTTGTCCGCCAAGGCCTTCGAGAACAGGACATCGGTGCCGAACGCGGTCTTGATCTTGTACTTCTTCGCCAGCGCGTAGACACGGTCGGTGCCGGCAACCACCTGCCGCATCTTGTCCTGCTCTGAAGGCCCGAGCGCCGCGGCACCGGCGAGATCCAGGAACGGCTGCGTGCTGAGCCAGATGCCCTTCTCCGCGATCAGCTTTGCGCTCGCCTCGTCCATGAGGTGACCGTGCTCAATGCACTTCACGCCGGCTGCGATCGAACGCTGGATCGCGACCGGCGTATAGGCGTGCGTGGCAACATACGTGCCCCAATTGTCGGCGGCTTCGACCGCTGCGCGCAGCTCCGGCTCGGTGAAGGTGGAGACATCGAGCGGGCTGAAGGGCGACGCGACGCCGCCGCCTGCGGTGAGCTTGACCTGCGAAGCACCTTGCATCAATTGCTCGCGTGCGCGCACGCGGACCTCGTCGGGACTGTCGGCGACCATGCTGCCGCCGATCCGCTCCATCCGGCTCAGCATGCCGCCGATGGTGCGCGGCAGGTCGGAGAGCTGACGGAAGTCACCGTGGCCGCTGGTGACGGTGATGATGGCCCCGGACGGATAGATCCGCGGCCCGGCAACGAGGTCCTCGTCGATCGCCTGCTTCAGCCCGAAGGTCGGTCCGCCCATGTCGCGGATGGTGGTGAAGCCGCGCATCAGCGTCGCCGTCGCTTCGCTCGCGGCGAGCAGATTGTTGTAGCCGATATCGCCCGCGAGCGCGGCCATCGGCGTCGGGCGCACCAGCATCGCGTGCCAATGCGCGTCGATCAGCCCCGGCATCAGAACGCGGCCGCCGCCCTCGATCACCTGGCTGGCGGCTATAACGTCTGCGGTCGTAATCTTCTCGATCTTTCCGCCTCTGACGAGGACACTGGACGCGCCTGACAGCGCGGCGTTCTTTCCGTCAAAGATCCGGACGTTGCGAAACAGGACGGCCGATCCGTCCTGCGCGTTATCTTGAGAATTGTTCTGGGCCGTCGCAGGCGACGTGCTGCACGCGATCGCCGCCAGCAGGACGGCGAGCCCGGCCCGCATCTTCTTCAATCCCGGCATGGTCAATCTCCCCCGCCCCTACGCCACTACGCGGCTGCCGCCGCGGGCCGCCACGCCAGAACCAGCCAGCCAATGCCGTGCGACAGCAGGTCGATGCCGAGCAGCAGCCCCAAAACCCAGAGCCCGGTCGCCGGAAACCCTGTGAGGATGATGAGGCCGGCAATGACGCCAAACAGACCGGACGCGATCATGATGCCGCCGCCCTGCTGCCAGCGGCCCATTCCAATCAGCATGCGGATCGCACCGGAGACGAGAAGCGCCACGCCGAGCACATAGGTCAGCAGCAGCGCGCCGGCCACGGGCTGGCTGATCAGAACGACGCCGAAGGCAATGTAGAGAATGCCGAGTATCACCTGCCAGACGAAGCCGCCCCATCCCTTGGTCCAGAACGCGTGGAAGACCTCGAAGGCGCCCGCGGCGATCGCCATCCAGCCGATGAACAGCGCGCTGACCACGGTGAAGAACGCGATATCGCCCAGCACCATCAGTCCCGCGAACACCATGAAGAGACCGAGGAGCACGCAAACCCAGCGAGGCGGTTGCGGCAGACCGGTCGCACCCATCGGCGCACTATGATCGAACGTCGTCATGTCCTCCTCCCTTGGTCATCTCCAGCGTCAGCCGCAATGACGGCGGCCACGATGCCCACCAGCACGCCCAGCGCCGACGCTTCGGATGCCGCGGCGGTCGGCTCTCCCGCTGGGGACACGGGCAAGCGCGGGTAGACCCGCGAGGTGGTTCCGTCCCGATTTGACTGAAATCGCCGTTGCGCCTCGTTCACCAGCGCCTGCACCGTCTCCGGGCATATGGCCGGTCGCGACATACGCCGGCTCCCGCTCTTCGACGACGGACCGCAACGCCATTGCACTACTCCGCAGAACGGATTGGCCTGATGTCGGCTCCGTTCCAGAACTCAATGCGCGAGGTAAGTTGATGCCGACGCCAACCGTAAGTCAATTTGCAACTACTGGGCGCTTCTGCAATTCAGCCATACGACTTCCACGGTAATGCACTGCAACAGGATATTTTCCGGTAATTTACGGCAAATGAGTAAGCTCAGCTGCCTCACATGCTTCGAACTCAAATCAAATGCAGGCACTCCGAAACGTCCGCCATCAACGCCAGATTGCAACTGGCGCGTTCGGGAGTACGATCGTACGGGCCTGCTCGACTGGAGAGACAAGCAACGGGAGCAGCGAACGCAGGCGCAACATCAATTGGGCGAGGCGTAACATGGTGGCGCAAACGAGTGACGGACATGTCCTGCTGGTCAAGAAGCTCGGCGGGCTCTTCGCAATCATCGTCGGATGCCTTCTGACCGCGGTCGGCGTGACCTTCGAATCCGGCGGCACGACCTTCGTCGGCGTGCTCTTTCTGATCCTTGGTGCGATCCTGCTCGTTCTGAAGATCATCAGGCGAAACGAAGGATCGTCGCTGCCATAACCGGCTGGCGAAGTTCGCTCACGCGCTGAGCACGTCCGCGAGCCGCAGCTCATCGGCGGCGGGATCCTTCAGAAACAGCTCGGCCTCGATCTCGTTCAGATGCGACAGCATCTGAACGCGCGCCGCTTGCTTGTCGCGCTTGCGGATCGCGCTCACGATGCCGGCGTGGTGATCGGTGCCGCAGGCCGGCGTGTCGTGACGGCGGTAGAGCAGGATGATGAGGGAGGAGCGCGCGATCAGCTCCTTGAGGAAGCCGAGATAGATGCTGTGCCCGCTCATCTCGGCGACAAGCTTGTGAAATTCACCGGAGAGACGGACCGACGCGCGCGCGTCGCCGCGCAGCTCCGCCTCGTGCTCCTCGGCAAGATGTTGCTGGAGGCGATCGAGCCAGGCCGGCGACACCGCATCGATGGCGTGGTCGACGATGGTCGGCTCGATCAGGCGGCGCGCCTCGAACACTTCGCGGGCATCGGCAGGCGTCGGGCGCGCGACGAAGGCGCCGCGGTTCTTCTCGATGTTGACGATGCCTTCATGTGCGAGCTGCTGGAGCGCCGTGCGCACCAGCGTGCGGCTCGCGCCGTAGATCTCGCCGATCTCGTCCTCGCCGAGCTTGGTGCCCGGCAACAGACGATGCTCGAGGATCGCCGCGGTCACGCCTTCCCGAATGCGGCTGACGCGATCGCTCGCATCTGGCGCGTCGGCTTTCTGGCGGGTCTTGGCGGCCATTCGTTCGAAGGCTGGGTTTGAGGGCTCGATGGCGAATATCGGCCTGAATGTTAGTCGAGCTGTTGTATCCAATCACAGGCGAAACTTTATACAATCGGCGCCCGTTTTGTGTGCAGGCGGCTGCGCAGGTGGCGGGCAGCCTCAATGCGCCGGATTCGATCTAACGATCTGACTCCGCTGCACACTTTTCAAAATCGACCGTACAAGCGTGATTGGCACGGACCTTGCGGAGAGAGGCGGGAAGCACCGCCCTCCCCGGACACGCCATGGCCACTCCTGCCGCTCTCGAACTGGTCGCCGTCACCAAGCGCTACGACACCACGCTGGCGGTCGACAACGTCAACCTCAAGATCCCCGCCGGCACCTATTGCTGCCTGCTCGGCCCCTCCGGCTGCGGCAAGACCTCGACGCTGCGCATGATCGCGGGCCACGAGGCGGTCAGCGAGGGCGACATCGTCCTGGGCGCGCAGAACGTCACCGACCTCGAGCCGGCCAAGCGCGGCACGGCGATGATGTTCCAGTCCTACGCGCTGTTTCCGCATCTGACCGTGCTCGACAATGTCGCCTTTGCCCTGAAGATGCGCGGCGTCGACCGCGCCGTCAGGCACAAGCGCGCGGGCGAATTGCTCGAGCTGGTCGCGATGAGCCCCTATGCCGCGCGCCTGCCGGCGCAGCTTTCCGGCGGCCAGCAGCAGCGCGTTGCGCTCGCCCGCGCCCTGATCACCGAGCCGCAGATCCTGCTGCTCGACGAACCGCTGTCGGCACTCGACCCGTTCCTCCGCGTCAGGATGCGCGGCGAGCTGAAGCGGCTGCAGCGCGAGCTCGGCATCAGCTTCATCCAGGTCACCCACGGTCAGGAAGAGGCGATGGCGCTCGCCGACCACATCGTGGTGATGAACCACGGCAGGATCGAGCAGCAGGGCTCCGCCCGCGACATCTTCCACCATCCCCGCACCGAATTCGTGGCCCGCTTCATCGGCGGCCACAACGTCCTCAGCGACGCCGGCAAGCTCATCGCCGTGCGCGCCGATCAGCTCGGCATCAAGCCGTTCGCTGACGGCGCGTTCGGCGCGCCGGCGCTGCTGACCCAGACCGAGTACCAGGGCTCCTACATCGCCGTCTCGCTCACGCTCGACGACGGCACCGCCCTGTTCTCCCACGTTCCGGAAGCCACTTTCGACGTTCACCCGTTCCGTCCGGGCGATCGCGTGCTGGCCACCTGGGATCCCGCCAAGGCGCAGCGCCTGCAATAGCGCCGATCGATCACTGGAATGCGCAACAGAGGAGTGACTGATATGACCGAGACCACCAGGACAAAGGGCGTCAGCCGCCGCACGCTGCTCAAGGGCACCGCAGGTCTCGCCGGCCTTGCCGCCGGCTCCGGCGCCATCACCGGCTTTCCCTATGTGAAGTCGGCCGATGCGAAGGTGCTGCGCTATCTCGGCACCGCCGTGAACGAGGGCGACGACATATCCAAGCAGTGCCTCAAGGACACCGGCATCAAGATCGAATACATCACCGCGACCACCGACGACGTCACCAAGCGCGTGATGACCCAGCCGAACTCCTTCGACGTGCTGGACACCGAATATTTCTCGCTGAAGAAGCTGGTGCCGTCGGGCAACATCCTTGCCCTCGATGCCAAGAAGATCAAGGAATTCGACAACATCACGCCGGTCTTCACCAAGGGCGAGACGCCCGGCGGCAAGAAGATCGGCAACCAGGGCACCGCGCCCTGGAAGGTGCTCTATCTCGAAGGCAAGGACTCCAAGAAGTTCGCGACCTCGGCGACCGAGTTCGTCACGCTGATCCCGACCGTCTACAACGCCGACACGCTCGGCATCCGCCCCGACATCATCAAGCGCCCGATCAGCTCCTGGGCCGAACTGCTCAACCCTGAATTCAAGGGCAAGGCGTCGATCCTCAACATCCCGTCGATCGGCATCATGGATGCCGCGATGGTCGTGGAAGCCACCGGCAAGTACAAATATGCCGACAAGGGCAACATGACCAAGGAAGAGATCGATCTCACCATGAAGGTGATGACCGAAGCGAAGAAGGCCGGCCAGTTCCGCGCGTTCTGGAAGGATTTCAACGAGAGCGTCAACCTGATGGCCTCGGGCGAAACCGTCATCCAGTCGATGTGGTCGCCGGCGGTGACGAAGGTGCGCTCGATGGGCATCCCCTGCACCTTCCAGCCGCTCAAGGAAGGCTATCGCTCCTGGGCCTCGGGCTTCTGCGTCTCCAAGGGCGTGTCGGGTCCGAAGCTCGAATGGGCCTATGAGTTCGTCAACTGGTTCCTGTCCGGCTATGCCGGCGCCTATCTCAACCGCCAAGGCTACTACTCCGCCGTGCTCTCCACCGCGAAGGCGCACATGGAGCCGTACGAGTGGGCGTACTGGATGGAAGGCAAGCCGGCCGAGAAGGACATCAAGGCGCCCGACGGCTCGCTGCTGGAGAAGGCCGGCGCGGTGCGCGACGGCGGCTCCTACGAGGAGCGCATGGGCGGCGTCGCGTGCTGGAACGCGGTGATGGACGAGAACGACTACATGGTCCGCAAGTGGAACGAGTTCATCGCGGCCTGATGTGATGGACAGTTCGGGAGACATACTGCAACAGGCATCCCCGGACATGGTCCGGGGATCCGACACCGCGCGCGCCACCAAGGCCGCGCGGCTGTCGCCCTCCTTCATCTCCTGGCTTCAGGCCGGGCCGATGATGCTGGTGTTTCTCGCCTTCTTCCTGATCCCGCTCGTCTTCGTGGTCATCGTCTCCTTCTGGGACTACAACGAATACCAGCTGCTGCCGGCGTTCTCCGGCCGCGGCTATACCGACACCTTCGAAGGCTGCATCGCGCAGCTCCCCGATCTCTGCACGATCGGCAAGACCTATCTGAAGACGCTCAAGCTCTGCTTCATGGTCTGGGCGATCACCCTCTTCATCGGCTTCTGGGTGGCCTACTTCCTCGCCTTCCACGTCAAGTCCAAGACCTGGCAGATGGGATTGTCGCTGCTCTGCACGATCCCGTTCTGGACCTCCAACGTGATCCGCATGATCGCCTGGATCCCGCTGCTCGGGCGCAATGGCCTCGTCAACTCCGGCCTGGTCAAGACGGGGCTGATCAACCATCCCGTGGAGTGGCTGCTGTTCTCCGAATTCTCCGTGGTGCTGGCGCTGGTCCACCTCTTCACCTTCTTCATGGTGGTGCCGATCTTCAATTCGATGGTGCGCATTGACAAATCGCTGATCGAAGCCGCCTATGACGCCGGCGCCACCGGCTTCCAGACGCTGGTCAACGTCGTCATTCCCTTGTCAAAGCCCGGCATCGTGATCGGCTCGATCTTCGTCATCACCATCGTGATGGGGGATTTCATCACCATCGGCGTGATGGGCGGCCAGCAGATCGCCGCCGCCGGCAAGATCATCGAGACGCGGGTGAACGCGCTGCAATTCCCGGCGGCTGCGGCGAATGCCGTGATCCTGCTCGTGATCACCTTCCTGATCATCACCATGATGTCCCGCATCGTCGACATCAAGAAGGAGCTGTGATGAAGGAGGGACGCCCGCGCTCGTTCTATGTGCTCGCGATCTTCTTCGCGGCCTATGTGCTGTTTCTCTACGGCCCGATGATCGCGATCTACGTGCTGTCGTTCCAGGGGCCGCAAGGCGGCCTCACCTTCCCGATGAACGGCGTGTCGACCTTCTGGATCGCAAAGCTGTTCCAGGGCACCGGCATCGTCGATCTCGGCGCGGCGTTCCGCCGCTCGCTGCTGCTGGGCATCATCGTGATGATCGTCACCGTCGTGCTGTCGGTCGCCGCCGGCATGGCCTTCCGCCGCAAATTCAAGGCGCAGAGCATCCTGTTCTATTCGGCGATCGCGAGCCTGATCGTGCCCTCGATCATCACCTCGCTTGGGATCTCCCTGGAATTCCGCATCATCGACGATCTCATCAAGGCGCACTGGAACGAGAATTTTGAGACCTCGATGGGCCTGCTCACGTCAGGCCTCGGCGCGCACCTGACCTGGACGCTGCCGTTCGGGCTTCTCATCATGTTCGCGATCTTCAACCGCTTCGACCCCAGGCTCGAGGAAGCCGCGCGCGATCTCGGCGCGACGCCGTGGCAGACATTCCGCTATGTCGTGCTGCCGATCATCCTGCCTTCGGTGATCGGCATCGGCCTGTTCGGCTTCACGCTGTCCTGGGACGAGCTCGCCCGCTCCAGCCAGGCGATCGGCGCGGTGAACACGTTGCCACTCGATCTCCAGGGCCTCACCACCACGGTGACGAACCCCGACATCTATGCGCTCGGCACGGTGATCTCGGCGGTGTCGTTCACGGTGATCACGCTTGCGCTCGGCACCATCCACGTGCTCAACAAGCGGCAGGCGGCCAAGGGCTCGGACGCCGGCAAGGGACTCGTCTAACAAAGCGGTTGTCTGACAAGGGGCTCGTCTGATCGCGATGCGACTGCACGTCGTCAATCCCAACACCACCGCGTCGATGACGGCGAAGATCGCCGCCGCCGCGCGCGCGATCGCCCTCCCCGACACCGTGATCGACGCGCGCCAGCCGGCGATGGGCCCGGTCTCGATCGAGGGCTTTTACGACGAGGCCTTCGCCGTCCCCGGCATGCTCGGCTGCATCCGCGAGGCCGACCGCGACGGTGCGGATGCGCACATCATCGCCTGCTTCGACGACACCGGCCTCGACGCCGCGCGCGCCGTTGCGAAAGCTCCGGTGATCGGCATCGGCGAGGCCGGCTTCCACATGGCGAGCCTGGTCGCGGCGCGCTTTGCCGTGGTGACGACGCTCGGCGTCTCCATCGTGCCAATCGAGCATAATCTCAGAAAATACGGCCTCGCCGAGCGCTGCGCCCGCGTCCGCGCCGCCGAAGTCCCGGTGCTCGCGCTCGAGGAGCGCAATGCGGATGCGATCGGCAAGATCTCCGCGGAGATCACCGCCGCGATCCGCGACGACCGTGCGGAGGCGATCGTGCTCGGCTGTGCCGGCATGGCCGATCTCGCCACCGAGCTCGCCACCACACACGGCCTGCCCGTGGTCGACGGCGTCGCCGCCGCGGTGACGCTGGCCGAATCAGTGGTGCGGCTGGGGCTGAAGACGTCCCGACTCGGGCCCTACGCGGCCCCGCGCTCGAAAACATATGCCGGGCCGTTTTCGTCGTTTCAGCCCTGAATTCTGTCATTTGTCGGATTACAAGGGGCCAAGCCCGTTTTTTTGGGCTTCAGCCTCTTTTTGGTCCCAATTGTTGCCGAACAGTAACACTTTCGGGACATCCCGGCTGCCGTTTCCAGGCTGCCGGTCTTCGCCAACCACCAAGTTTCACTTTGGGCTTTGTCAGCGATGATCGATCTCGCAGAGGACAGACCGTCCAACCCCCTGTTTCGCCTCGGCGCCCAGCCGATCGCGCTGACCGCTGCCGCCCTGCTTTTGCTGATCGCCGGCGTGGCCTCGATCGCGATCTGGCGCGCCTATTCGGGCACCGCGCCGGAGACCGACCGTGTAGTCGCGTCGCGGCAGCTTCAGGCCCGCGCCGCCCAGGCCTCCGAGCAGCTCGTCGAGAAGACCAAGGGGCTGGAGGCAACCCAGCAGGAATCGATCGACCAGCTCCAGGTGGTGCAGGACCAGCTCCAGACCATGAAGCGGCTGATCACGGCGCAACAGGCCGATACCAAGCGCCTGTCGGAGCAGGTGGCGACCCTGAACGAGTCGATCGACAATTTGCGCCAGTCCTTCGCCAGCACCCGGGCTACCGAGGCCGAGTCGCCGTCGGTTACCCGCAGGAAACCGGCCCGGTACCGCGTCCATGCCAGCGCACGCAAGCGCTCTCGCGGATAACTTGCGGCTTTAAATTTTTCTACTTGTGAACTGGATCACATTCACCCGTATGATTCCGCGCCATGCTCGCCGGTACCGGATGGCGTGAGCCGATTTCAATATCCGGGGCTGGCAAGGTCGTTGACGGTATACTGCGTCAACGGCCTTGTTTTTTAGTGGGTCCGGCTGATCCAGCCGGCCCGCGGGCCGTCCCGCCTTACTCGCAGACGTCGACGCGACGGTATCGCCATCCCGACGGTGTCATCACGCGCTTCCGCACGACGTAGCAGCCGCCATAACCGCCATCGTCATAGCCGGTACCATAGTAATAGGGGTCGCCGTAGTAAGGGTATCCATAGCCGTAATACCCGCCGTAGAGGCCGGCGCCGGCGATACCCGCCCCGATCGCGAGCCCTGGCCAGAAGCCGCGGCCACGCCAGCCACCACCGTGCCAGCCGCCGCCACCACCATGGCCGAAACCGCCGTGACCACCCGCCTGTGCCGCCTGCGGCACCGACAACCCGACCGCCGCGACGGCCAGCGCCGTCAACATCATCTTCCGTAACATTTACTCGATCCTCCGCGTGGACACGCTCCACGCTTCAAAGCGGAACCAAGCTAACGTCACACAGGCATTCCTGACAGCCTTCCTGCCTCACTTCCGCGCGAGGATCAGCAGCCGCGGCGAAGACTAGTTCCGGAACAAATTCCGTCACATCAGCTTGAATCAGGAGGGCAGGCACGATCATGCGCAAACTGATCGCGTTCGACGACGACACGCTCGACAAGCTGAAGCAATTGGGACGCGACAGGATGGCGACGTTTCAGGAGCTTGCAGACGAAGCCTTCGCCGATCTCTTGAAGAAGCATGGCATCCCCGTCGATCTCAGGGACGCACTGCGCAAGAGCGCGAGGCTCGACGGCGAGGCGAGCAAGACGACGGCGCGCCCCAGAACCAGAAAGGCCAGATCACGATGACCCATCGCGATCCCTTTGCGGAAGGCGAACGCGCCGCCCGCGACAACATTCCGGCGGAAGCCAATCCTTACTCGGACGGCAGCGACGAGCATACGTTGTGGTCGCATGCGTTGTGGTTGGCGGGACACGAGACGATCGCGGCGCCATGGAAGCCCGCGCGTCGGAAGGCAGCTAGCCGATCCGCTTCAGGCCGTTCTTGAAGCGCGGGCCGTTGGCGACGTAGAACCGGGCGGCGCTTCCCATCTTCTGCACCTGGGCATCATCGAGCGTGCGGATCACGCGCGCGGGCGAGCCGATGATCAGCGAGCGCTCGGGGAACTCCTTGCCCTCGGTGATGACCGAGCCGGCGCCGACGATGCTGTTGCGGCCGATCTTCGCGCCGTTCATCACAATCGAGCCCATGCCGATCAGCGCGCCCTCTTCGACGGTGCAGCCGTGCAGGATGACGTTGTGACCGACGGTGCAGTTCTTGCCGATGACCATGGGGAAGCCGAGGTCGGTATGGCAGGTCGAGCCGTCCTGGATGTTGGCGCCCTCGCCGATCTCGATCCACTCGTTGTCGCCCCGCAGCACCGCGCCGAACCACACGCTCGCGCCCGGCTTCAGCCGCACGCGGCCGATCACGGTGGCGGTCTCCGCGATGAAGTAATTGCCGTCGGATGGAAGATCGGGCGCCTGCCCGTCGAGCTCATAGATCGCCATGGAGGTCTCCTGTCACATTGACCTCAGGCATAGCGAAACGGCAGCGCGGAGGCAAAGGGCCGCCGCGCCACGCAGCCCTGCAAGGCGTCAGCCCAGCACGCCGGTCGCGCGCAGCGTCATCAGGAAGAAGGTGCCGCTCATCATGCTCCAGAAGCCGGCGATGACGGTCGCCATCATCACGAACTCGACGCGGCGGCTTTCCAGCCGCATGCCGCGCAGCGTGTTGCGCATGATGATGAAGGGCGCCGCGAACACCAGGAACGGCACCGCCGCAAACGTCCTCGGCGCCACGCCGTCCTGCAGCAGGCCGAAGCCGGCGGGCCGCTGCGTGGCCGCCTGGTATCCGCTCACGAGCGCGCCCGCGAGCGCGAAGCCGATGAGAATCGAGAAGAGAGAATTGAAAGCCTCAGGTGTCATCGGAACGGTCCGCCCTTACGCAACGCCGGAGCCTTCCTGTGACAAATAGTGCTGGTTAACGCTACATTATCCTTAAGCGAAGGTTAACGCCGCCGCCCGGTCCGCGCAGGGCCCTCCCCCGGTCCCGGCAGCCGGGAACGCTGCGCGAATTCGCCGCCGCATGGCATATTCGCCGCTGATTCGTCGGCCATCGGCCGAGTTGGGTTTATGCGCGCATCATGACGGTGTTTTCGGTAGCCTCCCCTCGCTCTCCCCGCCGCACCCGGGCGCATGTCGTGCCGATCGTCTTCGGCGGCGCGGCGACATTGGGCGCTGTGGCGCTGGTGGCCTATCTGTTGTGGCCGACCTGGGGAACCGGCGGCGCGAGCGCCCCGGACAAGCTGCCGGTGAGCGTCGGCGGCACGCTGTTCAACCTGCCCGCGGCCGCGATCCGGATGAAGATCCAGCGGCACTCCGGGCCGCAGGAGCGCATCGACCTCGACTTCCTCTATCCCTCGCTGGAGCCACCGGGCGCACCGAAGCACGTCACCGCCGATGCGGTGGAGACGACGATGCAGCCGATCGACCGCATCTTCCTGTCGATCGCGGCCCATCACGATGCGCTCGCGCCCGAGCAGCGAACCGCCACGATCTATCCGCGCTATCTCGACCAGGCCGCGACCATGCCCGAGGACGGGCTGACGATGCGGATGTTCCGCGCCGAGACGCCTTACGGCGCTGAGGATCTGTATTCCGCGGCAAGCCCGGCGCTGACCGCGCGCTGCACGCGCGATGCGTCCACGCCCGGCATGTGCCTTTCCGAGCGCCGCGTCGGCGGCGCCGACCTCACCTTCCGCTTTCCGCGCAGCTGGCTGTCGCAATGGCGCGACGTGGCGGAGGCGATGGAGCGGCTGACGGCGCAACTGCGCGGACCGAACGGCTGAGCGCGGCCGCCCCGCCCCGCGCAAAAAGTTCGAAAACAACCCCATGCACAGTAGCCAAGCGATTGTTATTACTTCAATTTTTTCGAACCGAATTCAGGCAGCCGCTCCTGCGCGAGCCGGCAGCGTATCGCGCTCGGCAAGGATCCGTGCCAACCGGTCGACGTCCTCGGCCATGTTGAACAGGCCGAAGGAAATGCGGATGCCGTCGCGCTCCGGAGACACGCGCACATTCCGGCTGGCGAGATAGCCGGCCCAATCGTCCGCCGGCAGATCCAGCACGTAGATGTGCGGTGAGCGATCGGCGCGGCCGCGCGGCCCGACGAGGCGGATGCCGAGATCATCGATGCGCTCGATCAGGCGATCGCCGAGATCGTAAAGATGCGCCTCGATGGCCGACAGGCCGACGCTCTCGATCAGCGTGAGCGAGGCATCGAGCGCGTGGATGTCGGGCAGGTTGAGGTTGCCGATCTCGAACCGCCCCGCGTCCGGCCTCAGTGTCATGTTGTCGGCGCGCGCGATGTAGTCGCCAGGTGGATGAGCAAGACTCGACATCGCGAGATAGGCCGGCTGGAGCTCGTCGAGCCCACGACGGCAATAGAGGATGCCGAGGCCCTGCGGCACCAGCAGCCCCTTATGGCAGCCGGCCCCGATCAGGCTTGCTCCACAGGTCGCGACATCCAGCGGGGCCACACCGATCGACTGCATCGCGTCGATGACGAAATAGAGCCCGTGCTGCGCGCAAAGCGCGCCGATGCCGTCGATGTCGAAGCGGTGTCCGGCATGGAAGGTGACATGGGAGAGCGAGATCGCGCGCGTGCGGGCATCGATATGGGGCGCGAACATTTCGGCGCGAGCCGTCTCGCCCGCCAGCCGCACGAAGCGAACCTCGACGCCCTTGCGTCGCAGGTTGAGGAACGCATAGGCGTTGTTGGGATGGTCGCCTTCGACCAGCAGCACATTGTCGCCCGCCGCGAGCGGCAATGCATTGGCGGCAATGTTCATGCCCTCGGACGTGTTCTTGGTGAAGGCGATCTCGGACGGTGCGGCATTGAGCAGCTTCGCCACGCGGGCCCGGACCTGCTCGACCCGATCGAGCCAGACCGGCTTGGGACCGCCGAATTCGCTGCCTTCCCGATAGAAGCCGAGCAGCGCCTCGCGAACGCTGGTGGCGAGCGACGTCTGATGGGCGGAATCGAGATAGAGCAGGCGTTCGGTCACGGGAAACTGGCTGCGGACCGCAGCAACGTCGTAGTGGCGGTTCATGATGATGGCTCTGCGTGCGGATCAATCGACGAAGGACGGAATCGGATGGGCGTTGGCCAGATCCTTCAATCTGCGCAGCCGCGCGGCATCCACGGCCGCGCTTGGGCCCGCGCGCAGGATTTCCGCGACCTCGCGGCCGAGCGTCCTTGCCTCGGCGATGTCGAAGCCGCGGATCGTCAGCGCGACGCTGCCGAACCTGAACGCGGTACGGGGTTCGCCGGCTTGCCCCGGCGCGCGCATGGCGTTGCCGATGACACCATAGGCCCCGAGCCCCGCGACCAATTCCGGCTGCGTCCAGCTCTCGCCGGTGTAGGCCATGATCATGTGCGAGTCCGTGCCACCGGTGTAGAGCCCGATGCCGCCCTCCTCCAGGCCGGCGGCGAACGCCTTTGCATTCGCAACAACATCACGCATGAGCTGCGCAAAGGCCGGGCGGGTGATCATATCCATCTGCACGGCTCGTGCTGCGATCATGTTCGAGGCGGCCGGGCCTTGCAGGCCGGGATAGACGGCGGCGTCGATCGCGGCGCCGAAGCGCTCCTTCGCGAAGACGAAGGCGCCGTTCCGCGGTCCGCACAAGGTCTTCTGCGTCGAGCTCGTGGACACGTCGGAGAACGGGACGGGATTGGCATGCAGGCCGGCCGCGATCAAACCTGCGACATGAGCAATGTCGGTGAAGAGGAGCGCATCGACCTCGTCGGCGATGGTCTTCAATCCCGCAAAATCGATCTCGCGCGGATAGGAGGACGGGCCGGCGAGCAGGACATGCGGGCGCATCTTGCGTGCGAGCTCACGGGCCTGGTCCAGGTCAACCGCGCCGGTGGAGGTGACGCCGAAAGAGACGACCTCGCGGTTCGCGCCCGTGATATGGCGCATCGCGCCGTGGCTGACATGGCCGCCGGCGAGCTCGTCGAAGGTCAGCAGCCGCGCGCCGTCGGCCGGCAGGATCGCGCGCAGGACGGCGACATTGGCGATGGTCGAGGACAGCGCCTGCACGTTGACGTATTCGGCGCCGAAGATCACCTTCGCCCGGTCGATCGCGAGGTTCTCGATCGCGTCGAGCTCCTCGCAATTTGCGACGCTGCGACGGCCAGGCAGCCCCATCGGCGCGCGGTTGACGAGATGGGTCCCCTCGATCTGCCGCAGGCCGAGCGGCGCATAGGAGGCGGAGGCGATCATGTTGAGGGACAATGCCTCCCTCTTGCGATCCTGGTCGATCAGCGCGACGACGTCAGCGCCGGCCTGATGGGCATCGGCGCCGAAGAAGCTGTGCCAGTCGAGGTCGGCGGAATGGGCTTGGGCGGCGCCCGTGGAAAGTGACATGTGTCGTCCTCGTTCTAGGTGATCGGAATTCTGAGAAGCGGTCGCGCGTTCGTCAGTGACGGAGCACGCGCGAGAGAAACGTTCGGGTTCGTTCGTGCGTCGGCCGATCGAAGATCTCCGCCGGCGTACCGATCTCCAGGATGCGTCCGTGATCGATGTAGACGACGCGGTCGGCGACCTCGCGGGCGAAGCCCATCTCATGGGTGACGATCATCATGGTCATGCCTTCGCGCGCGAGCTCGCGCATGACGTCGAGCACTTCGCCGACCATTTCAGGATCGAGCGCCGAGGTCGGCTCGTCGAACAGCATGATATGCGGCTCCATCGCCAGCGACCGGGCGATGGCGACGCGCTGCTGCTGACCGCCGGAGAGCTGGGCCGGAAGCTTGTGGGCGTGGTCGCGCAAGCCCACCCGCTCGAGCAGGCGCAACGCGTTCGCCCCCGCCTCGTCAGGCTTGCGGCCGCGCACGCGGATCGGCGCAATCGCGACATTGTCGATCGCGCTCATATGCGGGAACAAATTGAACTGCTGGAACACCATGCCGACGCCCTTGCGGATCCTGGCCAGCTCCTTCTCGCCGCCGATGGCACGATCGGCCTCCGTCGGCATGCTGAAGCCGTCCACGGTCAGACGCCCGCTCTGGTACATCTCCAGACCGTTGACACAGCGGATCAGGGTCGACTTCCCCGAACCGCTGGCGCCGATGATGACGACGACTTCGCCGCGCCCGACGTCGAGATCGACATCCTTCAGGACATGAAACGCACCGAAGGATTTGTTGAGGCTGCCGATGCTGACGATGACATCGCGCGACGTTGCGGCTGCCGGCATCTGGATGGCGTTCATCGTGATCCCCTTGCGAGATGAGCTTCGAGGCGGCGCGAGGCGTAGGTGATCGCCCCGCCGATGGTGAGATAGACGGCGAACAGGAAGACGTAGATCTCGTAGGTCCGGCCGCTGTTCTGCGGATCGGCGAGGATCATCTGTCCGGCGCGCAGGAAATCGGTCAGGCCGATGATGAACACCAGTGTGGCGCCGTTGAAGATGTCGAGGATCTGTCCGACCAGCGAGGGAACGACAACGCGCAGCGCCTGCGGCAGGACGATAGCGACATTGAGCGTCCAGTTGCTCATCGCGAGCGACTTTGCCGCCTCGATCTGGCCCTTCGGGACCGCCTGAAGTCCGCTGCGGACATATTCGGCGACATAGGCCGCGAAGAAGAGCGCAAAACCCGCCATGCCGCGCAGCAGGCCTGGAACGGACGTATCCGGGGCCAGCAGCGGCACGATGATCCAGATCCAGTAGACGACGAGGATCAACGGCACCGACCGCATCGTCTCGATATAGGCCGTCGAGATCACGCGCAGGCTGGTGATGCGGCTTTGCCGGCCGAGCGCGAGAAGGATGCCGAAAGGCAGGGTCAGGATCGAGACCGCGACCGTCAGGACGACGCTGAGCAGCAGACCGCCCCAGACCTCGAAGCCCGGCGGCGAGAGCACGACGAAGATGGCGACCACACCCGCGAGGAGTCCTGACAGCACGATGCGCTGGTCCATCGCCGAACGATGGGTGCCGATCCATGCCGCGATGCCGAGCGCCGCGCAGGCCGCAGTGAGCATGCCGGAACGCACGTCGATCGCGGCCGCCAACGCCGCCGCGATCAGGATCGCGACCAAGGCAACGGCTGTCAGCGCGACCCGGCCCGGGCGCAGCGAAAGGCCGAGGCCCGCACCGAACATCGCGCAGAGCGTCGCCACGGAGAACCATGCCCGCCACAACTGGCCGGCGGGATAGATGCCGGTCATCAGCACCTTGAAGCTGCCGCCGACGACCTGCCAATGCGCCTCGACCAGCGCCCAGTGCGCAAAGGCATAGACCGCCCAGGCCAGCAGCGGGATGACCACGAGCGACAGCGCGGCATCGAACGGCTTGGCGAACAGATTGCGGTGAACCCACCGCACCGCGATCGTGGTCATCACCCCCTCCGTCCGTTGACGCGCGCATTGATGCCGTTCACGCAGGCGCTGATGATCCAGCTCAGTGCGAGGTAGGTCAGCATCACGATCACGACGCCTTCGAGGTTCCGCCCGGTCTGGTTCGAGACGGTGCCGTAGACGTTGAACAGATCCGGAAAGCCGATGGCGATCCCGAGCGAGGTGTCCTTGGTCAGGCTGATGTAGCGGTTGGCGAGCGACGGCAGGACGATCCGGAAGACCTGGGGAAGGATGATGTCGCGCAGCGTGTGGGAGCGCGACAATCCGAGCGAGGCCGAAGCCTCCCACTGCCCCTTCGGCAGCGACTCGATCGCGCCGCGGACGATCTCGGCGACATAGGCGGAGCTGTTGACGACGATCGCGATGAGGAGCGCCGTCATCTCCGGGGAGATGGAAAAGCCTCCGCGCGCGCCAAAGCGGGTCGCGACCGGCAGGTCGAGGCCAAGGGGGAAGCCGATGACGGCGGTTGCGATCAGGGCCGCGAGTGCCGCCGCCAGGAGGATCAGCCGGAGCCGCAACCCGCGCAGGACCACGCAGGCGACGACCAGGGCGAAGGCCGTGGCGAGCATTCCCGAGGACACAGCGCTCGCGCGCTCGGAGATCGCAAGGCCGGGAAAGAACACCCCCGAACGGCTGGCAAGCAGGCCGCCGAACCAGTTCGACGCGGCGTTAGCGGGAGGAAACCGCAGGACCACCGCGAAGTACCAGAACACGATCTGGATCAGCAGCGGCGTGTTGCGGATGGCTTCGACCAGTCCAAAGCAGAGATTGCGCACCAGCCAGTTCGTCGAGAGCCGGCCGATACCGACCAGCGTGCCGAACATGGTGCAGAGGACGATCGCCGAGAGCGCGACCTTCAGCGAATTCCACAGGCCCGCCAGCAGCGCCTGGAGATTGGTGTGCGTGGGCGAGAACGGCTCGAGAGCCAGCCAGTTGCCCTCGCGTGAAAGGACGAAGCCTTCGCTGAGACTGAAATTCGCGACGTTGCCGAGATAGCCAAACGAGAACTGGATGCCCTTGCGGGCCAGTGCCTCACGGACAGCGAGGCCAAGCCAGATGACGAGGCCGGCCGCCACGATCACGATCGCAGCCTGCAACAGCCATTTGAACGCGATCAGCAGGCCGCGACGCGCCGGCGGAATGCTGTGATATTCGGCGATCTCTGTGCTCACGACGCTCTCCCGAGATCGAGGCGAGCCGACCGGCTCGCCTCATGTGCTCAGTTCCACGGAGGCGAATACTCGGCGCCGCCCTTGGTCCACATCGCGTTGGGCGTGCCGGCACGATCGATGAAGTACGGTGTCTTGGGTCCGAGATTGCGGTCGTAGATCTCGCCGTAATTGCCGACGGACTTGATCATGCTCGCGACGAAATCGTCGGCGACGCCAAAATCCTTGCCGAAGCCGTCCTTCACGCCGAGGAATTTCTGCACGAAGGCAGTCTCGTCTTTCTGCCTGTCGGCCAGATTGGCCGATGTGATGTCCCATTCTTCCGCCTGGAACAGCGCGAACGTCGCCCAGCGCAGGAGGTTGCGCCATCTGGAATCGTTGGCGATGACGAAGCCGGCGAACGGCGACTTGTTGAGAGTCTCGGGCAGGATGGTGAAGTCGTCCGGCTTGGGCGAGTTGCCACGCCAGGCTGCAAGCGCGGATTTGTCCGTCGACATCGCGTTGCAGCGATCGCTCTGGAGCGCCCCGAACAGCTTCTCGAGATTCTCGAAGGTCAGCACCTTGGTGGTCTTGAAACCGCGCGCGCGCACGAAGCTGGCGAGCGTGGCTTCGGTGCCGGAGCCCTGCGTCGTGCAGATCGTCGCGCCGTCCAGTTCCGCAACGGATTTCACGCCGGATGACGATTTCACCATCATGCCGGTGCCGTCGTAGAAATTGATCGGCAGGAAATCGATGCCGATCGCGGATTCGCGCACCGGCTTGACGGTCGTGTGCGCGAAGACGACATCGGCCTGCCCGGTCTGCAAGGCGTTGAAGCGGCTCTTGTCGGTGACGATGACGAAGTTGACCTTGCTGGCGTCCCCGAGAACGGCCGCCGCCATGGCGCGGCAGAAATCGGCATCGAGCCCTTCGATCTTGCCGGTCTTGGTGTTGAGGTAGCCGAAGCCGGGGGCCGTGTTGTCGGTGCCGCAATTGAGCACGCCGCGCTGCTTGACGTTGTCGAGGACGGAAGCGGATGCACCGCTCGCCCACAGCGATGCTGCGGCGAGCACAGCGACCAGGAATTTCGAACGAGCCATCTGAGAACCCCTCTTTGCCTGTTGTCGTCCAACGCGTGTCAGCCGTGCCCGGGATGTGCTCCTCTTGTGACGACCCGAACTGCTCTGGGAATGAAGGCTACAGGGGCAAAACAATTCTGGTCTACTTAATTAATTTCGCGATATACGTAAGAATATCTGCATGATTGTGTTCTGGGCATTTGTGGGAGCTAACCGATGGATTTCGCCCGACTCCGCACGCTTCGTGAGCTTTCGCTGCGAAAAACAATGGCAGCGGTGGCCGAGGCCTTGTTGATCTCTCCGTCGGCCGTTTCGCAGCAAATCGCCCAGCTCGAGGACGAGACCGGCGTCGAACTGGTCGAACGCAGGGGCCGCGGCGTGCGGCTGACGCCGGCGGGGCAGCGTCTGGTGGACCATGCCGGGCGGGTCATCGGCATTCTCGAGGAAGCCAAGACCGACCTTGCGGAGCTGAAGAAGACTGTCGCCGGCGAGTTGCGCGTCTCGGCGTTTCCTTCCGTCGCCGCATCCCTGATTCCGCCGACGATCCGCGCGATGTCGGCCCGCTTCCCTGATCTCGCGACGATCTTCGAGGAGCTGGAGCCCGACGACAGCCTGGCCGCCTTGCGCGCCTGGCAAACGGACGTCGCGATCGTCGACGACCTCACGACGTCGGCGAGCCTCTCGGAGACGCAGGTCGAGATGCTGCATCTTCTCGACGACCACCTCCACGTCCTGCTGCCGCGCGACCATCCGCTGGCCGAGCGCCCTCACCTCACCCTGCCTGAGCTTGCGACGGAGCGATGGGTGCTCGACACGACATCCGCCACCTATTCAGACGTGATCGTCGGCGCCTGCCGCAACGCCGGCTTCGATCCGATCGTCAATGCCCGCTGCCACAGCTTTGAAGTGGTCCGGGCGATGGTCGAGGCAGGCTGCTCGGTCTCGATCAATCCGGGGCTGCGCGGGCGCGATCATATCGGCACGCTGCGCCTCAAGGAGATCCGGCCGATCATTA
Source organism: Bradyrhizobium sp. (assembly GCF_035935975.1). Lineage (GTDB taxonomy): Bacteria > Pseudomonadota > Alphaproteobacteria > Rhizobiales > Xanthobacteraceae > Bradyrhizobium. The sequence continues at coordinate 50,526 of NZ_DASYWN010000026.1, read as the reverse complement.
CGCGGCGGATCTTCGTGGCGTTTCGCAGCGGTGAAAGGCGCAACCCGGCGATCGCCGAATTCGTCAAGGAGTTACGCGTGGTGGCGAATGCGATGACGGCGCGGCGGTGAAGGGCTGATTTTCGAGGCGTGCCCCGGACGCAGCGCAGCGTCTTTTCGACGGTGCGCTGCAGAGCCGGGGCCCATGTTGCAGTGATGCGTTGTGTGACTTCTGGGTCCCGGCTCTGCGCCGCAACGCTAAGGGCGTTGCAGCGCGTCCGGGACACGAGAGCACGCCGTGCTGCCGCTCATACGGCTTCATTGCGCACAGCGAAGACTCCGCTCCGCTCGCAATGACGGCGTCGACTATTCCTGATCGACGAGATCGTCCTCGAGGATCGCCATCTGGAACTGGAACGAGCGATCATCGTCCTCGTCATCGACGAAGAGCACGCCGATGAATTCCTCGCCGATATAGACCTCGGCGGAATCATCCTTCTTCGGCCGCGGCACGACGCGGATCTTCGGATTGCCGAATACGCGTTTCAGATACGCGTCGAGCTTTCTGACTTCTTTGACGTCCACGGCAAGTCTCCGATCGAAATTGCTCGGCGGGTTTTAGGACGAGACGCGACGAACCGCCAGCATGAATTGCCAAAGAATTTGGGGACGAAAAGGGCCGGAGAATCCGGCCCTTACACGCGAGCTCAAAGCCCCATCGCGTTGATCATCTGATCCATAGTGCGCGACGGCTCGGCACAGCCGGCCTCGCCGACGATCTTGGCGGGCACGCCCGCGACCGTGACGTTGTGCGGCACGGGCTTCACCACGACCGAGCCCGCGGCGATGCGCGCGCAATGGCCGATCTCGATGTTGCCGAGGATCTTCGCGCCGGCGCCGATCAGCACGCCATGGCGAATCTTCGGATGACGGTCCTCGTTCTCCTTGCCGGTGCCGCCAAGCGTGACGCCGTGCAGGATCGAGACGTCGTCCTCGATGACAGCGGTCTCGCCGCAGACAAAGCCGGTGGCGTGGTCGAGGAAGATGCCGCGGCCGATGCGCGCGGCGGGATTGATGTCGGTCTGAAACACCGCGGAGGCGCGGCTCTGCAGATAATACGCAAAGTCCTTGCGGCCCTTCAGCCAGAGCCAGTGCGCGAGGCGATGGGTCTGGATCGCGTGGAAGCCCTTGAAGTAGAGCAAGGGATCGATGAAGCGCGAGGTCGCGGGATCGCGGTCGTAGACGGCGACGAGATCGGCGCGGAAGGCGTTGCCGAGATCGGGATCGTCGCGCAGCGCCTCGTCATAGGTCTGGCGCACCAGATCGCCCGACAGCGCGGAGTGATCGAGCCGGTCGGCGAGACGATGGATCACCGAATCCTCGAGACGGCTGTGATGCAGCACCGTCGAATAGATGAAGGTCGCAAGCTCGGGCTCGCGGTGGACGATGTCCTCCGCTTCGCCGCGGATCCGGTCCCAGATCGGATCGAGCGATGCGAGCTTTCCTCCCGGATTGACCTGATGCACTGCCATGGGATCTGCTCTTTCAATGGGCTCGTTTGGCGGGTTCTATAGCACAGTCTAGGCGACAAAGTCCTGACGGGCTTGCCTGAGAGTGAACAGTGCCTTGCCCCCGCGAAAGCATGCCAACGCGTTGAAACACAACGATTTCTTCAGACGTCCCCAGACGGCAAGGTTGGCTCAAAATGGTCAGGCTTTTGGCAAATTCAAGTCGGGCGGCGTCAAACTATTGGTGAATTCTCTCCCAAGCTTTATTGCGGGCATGGTCCGGACGAGGACGGAGCGGAATTGACCACCACCACTGATCATTTGCGCGCGCGCGCCGCGAGCTCACTTTGGCTGCGGCTCGCCGCTCTGGCCCTGCCCCTCCTGCTGATCGCGCCGGCGTTCTGGAACGGCTATCCGCTATTGCAATGGGATACCGGCGGCTATCTGGCGCGCTGGTACGAGGGCTATCTGGTCCCCAGCCGCTCCACCGTGTTCGGCCTCTATCTGCATTATGGCGAGGGGTTCGGCTTCTGGATCAACCTCGCCCTGCAGTCGCTGGCGGCGCTGTGGCTGCTGCAGCTCACCCTGCGCGTGCTCGGCCTGATGCAAACGTCCCGCTTCGTCGCGATCAGCCTGGTGCTGATCCTGTCGACCGCGCTGCCCTGGCTCGCGAGCATGCTGCTCACCGACATTTTCGCGGGGCTCTCGATCCTGTCGCTGTTCCTGCTGGTGGTCGGTGGAGAGCGTACCTCGACGCTCGAAAAGATCTCGCTGTTCGTCTTCACCGCCTTTGCCGCCGCGACCCACAGCGCCACGCTCGGCGTGCTGCTGGGACTCTGCGTCGCCGGCTGGATGGCGCGGCCACTGGTCGGGCGCCGTCTCCCCGTGGCTGGACTGGCGCAGGCGAGCCTGACGATTGTCGTGGGCGGGCTGATGCTGGTGTCGGCGAACCATGCGCTGTCGGGCAAATGGGCCTGGACGCCCGGCGGCTACGGCGTCGCCTTCGGCCGCATGATGCAGGACGGCATCGTCGCGCGATTCCTCAACGACCATTGCCCGCGCGAAAACTTCAAGCTCTGCCCCTATCGCAACCAGTTGCCGGCGACCGCCGACGAGTTCCTGTGGGGCAAGAGCATGTTCAACACGCTCGGCCGCTTCGAGGGCATGAACGACGAGATGAGCTACATCGTCGTGCATTCGCTCGCCGACTATCCGGCCTGGCAGGCTGGCGCCGCCTTGCGGGCGATGGGGCAGCAATTGCTGCATGTGGCGACCGGTGAAGGCACCAATGGCTGGATCCCGCACACCTACGGCATCATCGAGCGCTACATCCCCGCCCAGATCGCGCCGATGCGCGCCGCGCGCCAGCAGAACTGGAGCCTCGATTTCGGCTACGTCAACTGGCTGCATGTGCCGGTCGCACTCGTCTCGATGCTGGCGCTGGTCGCGCTGCTCGCGCATGCGCTGGCGAAGCGCCGGCTGGACGATCTGACGCTGCTGGCTGCGACCGTGACGCTGGCGCTGCTCGGCAACGCCTTCATCTGCGCCGTCATCTCCGGCCCGCACGACCGCTACGGCGCGCGGATGGTGTGGGTCGCGACCTTCACCGTGCTGATGGCGCTGGCGCGCGCGCTCAGCGACGACGAGCCGGAAGACGAGATTTCAGCTGCGGCGTGAGAGGAAGTCGAGCACGCCGGTCTTGTAGACCTTGTCGCCGACCGCGCGCATGTGATCGCGACCCGGAATATCGAGCACTTCAGAGCCCGGAATGATGGCGCCGAGCGCGCTCGCGGATCCCGCCACGTCGTCGGTCGAGCCGACCGCGATCAGCACGGGCACTTCGATACGCGCCGCTTCCGCCTTCGTCATCAGATCGCGCGTGCCACGCAGGCACGCGGCGAGTGCCTTGCGATCGGAGCGGGTTTGGTCGGCGAACGCACGGAACGTGCGCCCCACGGGATCGGTGACGTCGTCGAGCGACGGCGCTTCCAGCGCCTTGGCGACGTTCTCGCCCGGCCCGGTGCCCTCGATCAGGCCGCCGATGCCGATGCCGCCGAGGATCGCCGAGCGCAGCCGCTGCGGCTCGTTGAGCCCGAGCCAGGCCGTCATCCGCCCGCCCATCGAATAGCCCATGATGTCGGCCTGCGGGATGGCGAGATGGTCCATCAGCGCGAGCACGTCGCCGGCCATGGTCGGAATCGAGTACTGCGTGGGCTCGTAGAGCTTCGCACTGTCGCCATGGCCGCGATTGTCCAGCGCAATGACGCGGCGGCCGTTCTTGCGCAGCTCCGAGACCCAGGTCGGATAGACCCAGTTCACGTTCTTGCTGGAGGCAAAGCCGTGCACCAGGATGATCGGCTCGCCCTCGCCTTCCTCGAGATAGGCAATTTCAACGGCGCCGTTGTGAAAGCTCGGCATCATCAGTTCCGCAGGTCTTGAGGGGGATGGGCTGATCTTAAAGCACGATCCGGAAAAGTGTGCAGCGGTTTTTCCTCGCGACAAACGTGGAACCCGTTTGCGCGGAAATTATGCCCAAACAATAACCCAAAAGCGTCTCGCGCTTCAGGCCGCCGCAGCCGAATCCGCCAGAGCAGCTTCGGCGGCAATCTGGGAATGGCGGAGGCGCCGCGCCCGCCTGCGATCGCACCAGGCCTGGGTCAGCCGCTCGGTGGTCGCCTTGATCGAGGACAACAGGCCGAACAGCGTCAGGGCCGCACTGAACAGCCAGAGCGCCAGATCGAACGCGCCGCTCATGAGCAGCAGCGCGCCGCGGCCGAGCAGCTTCATGATCGCGCGGGTCTTGCTGCCTTGTGCTTCCGCGAGCCGCGCCGCGCGTGCGACGTCTTTCGGGCCTTCGGCGATGCGCAGCGTATCCATCGCGCCGCGCGTGCCGGTCTTTTCGGCGACACGCGTCACGTCCTTGCCGAGCCGGACCAGCGCACCGGCCTTCTCGGCACGGAACGCCGCCTTGATCGCGCTCACGGTTTCGCCGGGACGGAACACCGAACCCTTGGCGACCGCGTTCTGCAGCATCGGCGCGTCGACCACTTCGCGTGCCGAGCGCCCGGCCCATTTGGCAAGCCCCTCGCCAAGCCGCCCGACCTTGCGGGCATCCTTCACCAGCGTCAGCCCGGCGCGCACCGGCGCGGCACCGCCAACGGAGACGTAGGTCACGGCCGTCACTGCGAGGCCGGCGGTCGCAAGGCCGAGCACGAGGTGGTCGGTGTCCTCGCCCATCGCGAGATGCTTGCCTTCCCGGACCACGTCCCTGACGTCGCCGATCACGAAGAGATCGCCGGCCACCGTTCCCGACAGGCTCGCGACATCGTCGGCATTGCCGGTGACGAGGCCGGTGGCAAACCGCTTGGCGAAATGCGAGGTCGAGTTCTCGTCCCTGACCGCATCGCTGACGCGGTTGAGCAGGTCGTCGGGAAGCGCGATGTTGCGCTCACGCGCCAGCGCGACAAAGCTGTCCGCGAGATCGGCATCGCCGGCGGCGAGCGCGGCCTCGATGTTGTCCTGGACCAGATGGTCGTTCTGCCGCAGCAGCGCATCGAGCTTGAGCTCGGAGAGCGCAGCCGGATCGTCCTGGGCAGCGAGAAGCGCGCCGGCTTCACGGGCGTGCGGCGCCACCTGCGCGAGCAGGAAGCCGCACGCGAGAATACCGGTCAACGCGGTGCTGATTCGCAGCCATTTCATGCGGGAAACCTGGACGGTCCTGAGATCATGCGCCCGATGATTCGTCTTTCGTCGCAAATGCGCGCGTCCACAGACATAGTATGCCAAAATTGCGACACAACGTCCCCGACGAAAGAAGGGCTTCTCTGGGGCGACAAGATTGTGTCGAATTTGCATGAGCAAATGAGCATGGGGCAGTTGCAACCTTTCGGTTCCGCTGGACTAGCAATCATCCGTACCCCCCAGTATGGTCCGCCGCGTCTCAAAAGATACCGCGTCAGCTCTGATTGTGTCTGCCGCCACTGCTACTCCAGGATGAGTTACGATGTCCGACCATGTCGTCCCGCACTTCCATAACGATGCCGGTGTCCCCGTCATCGAGATCGGCTCGCAAGAGTTCATGTGCGTGGGCGCCAACCCTCCGTTCGATCATCCGCACGTCTTCCTGGACCTCGGCAACGACAACGAGATCATCTGCCCCTACTGCTCGACGCTGTACCGCTTCGCGGCGGACCTGAAGGCCGGCGAAGCCCGCCCGCCGGAATGCGTCCTGAAGGACAAGGTGGCCTGACCGTATCCATCGGTCAGGGGTGGCGCTCTCCCGAACGATTGTCATCGCCGGTGCCGGCATCGGTGGACTGACGGCCGCTCTCGCACTCGCGGCCCGCGGCTTCCGCATCGTCGTGCTGGAAAAGGCCGAGCGGCTCGAGGAAGTCGGCGCCGGCCTGCAACTCTCCCCCAATGCCAGCCGCGTGCTGGTCGAGCTTGGCCTCGCCGATCGGCTGAAGGCGCGCGCCGTCGTCCCCGAAGCGGTCTCGATCATGAGCGCGCGGGCCGGCGGCGAGCTGCTGCGCATGCCGCTGGGTGAAGCCGCATCCGCGCGCGCCGGCGCCCCCTATTGGGTGGTGCACCGCGCCGACCTGCAATCCGCGCTCGCCGGCGCCGTCTCCGACCATCCCGATATCGACCTGAAGCTGGGGGCGAGCTTCGAGGACGTCGCGCCTCATGCCAAGGGGCTGACCGTTGTCCATCGCAGCGGCACGATCCGCCGCAGCGATCTCGCCAGCGCGCTGATCGGCGCCGACGGTATCTGGTCGACAGTACGCCAGCATCTGTTTCCCGAGGTGCAACCGCGCTTCTCCGGGCTGATCGCCTGGCGCGGCACGTTGGACGCCACGCAACTGCCGAAGGATTTCACCGCGCGGCGGGTGCAGCTCTGGATGGGCGCAAACGCCCATCTCGTCGCCTATCCGATCGCGGCCGGCCGCCAGATCAACGTGGTCGCGGTGCTGCCGGGCACCTGGAACAGGCCCGGCTGGAGCACGCCGGGCGATCCGCTGGAGGTGATGGAGGCCTTCGCCGCGCCAAGCTGGCCGCCGGCGGCGCGGATGATGCTGTCCGCGGTCGACAGCTGGCGGAAATGGGCGCTGTTCGGCGTGCCCGACGGCTGTCCCTGGAGCAACGGGCCGGTCGCGCTGCTCGGCGATGCCGTGCATGCGATGCTGCCCTTCGCAGCCCAAGGCGCCGGCATGGCGATCGAGGATGCCGCCGTGCTGGCGCAGCTCTTGAGCGTTGAAGCCGCCGAGAGCACGGCCGGCATCACTGCGGCGCTGACGCAATATGGCCGCGCGCGCCAGGCCCGGGTTCGGCGGGTGCAGCGGACCGCGCGGCAGCAGGGCCGCATCTATCATCTCGGCGGACCACTCGCGCTCGCGCGCGACGTTGCGATCCGCGCGCTTGGCCCGGACCGCATGCTGGCGCGGCAGGACTGGATCTACGGCTGGCGCCCGTGATGCGGGAGCAACAGTACCCTAGCGCTTCGGCGCAGGCTTGATCACCGGCGGTTGCGGCGTCGAAGCCGGCGGCGCTGCATTCGGCGGCGTCTCCCGGCATCTGTTGCGGCGCCAGGCATCTTCGGCGAGCTGCGCCTGACCGCGCACCGCGATGTAATCGTTGCGATAGGCGAGTTCAGCCACGACGGCGCCACCTGCCCCGGTCTCCGCCTTGTCCATCAGCCTCTGCAATTCGGCGGTGCGGGCCGCGAGCGCCTTGCGCTCAGGCTCGAGCTGCTTGCAGTCGTACAATTCGTATTTGCCGGGATCGGCAAAGGCCGGGGCGACCGTCTCGCTCATGCCGGCGCAGCCGGACAGCGCGGCGCCCGCAAGCAGCACAACAAGCGCGCCGCAACAGCGCAGCGGAGAGGAAAACGAAGCAACCATGCCGGATGAATAGTCCCCGTGGATTGAGAATGCCTAAAGCAGCAACAGATGTCCGGATTGAGGCTTTGCCTTGTGCGGCCGGCTCGCTTAAGGAAGAACCACCCACCCGGCCCGCAAAGCCCCAATTCCAGACGGCCGGACGTGGACTTAAGTGTTTGATCTCGTTGGATCAAGCGGGCATGGCGGAATTGGTAGACGCAAGGGACTTAAAATCCCTCGGTGCGCAAGCGCTGTGCCGGTTCGACCCCGGCTGCCCGCACCACGAGAGAGACGACCCGAGGCGAGCGCCCGGCGCCGCGACAGTCGGGGGCGGCCGTTATCCCTTGCTGAGATGTCTGAGCACGCCTCATGTCTTTTGGTAACCGCGTCCGTTCGGCTCAGTTGAGTGCACTTTCACCGCAATTCCCTGTGTTCTGCTTCACATTCCGGCGCAAGTTTAGGGTGTAATCTTTGTAGACACTCGCTTCGCCGCACAGTCCCGCGTTCCCGCTCGACTGGCAGAATCTGGAGCACCGCGCAGATGGCTACCACTTTGTCCGGACGGCGGTGCGTGATCCTGGTTCGGCACGCCCACCGTGATTTCGGATCCAACATTAAGGAATCCGCGCAAGCTATGGCCGGTTGGGCGGAGCCCTTGGAGAAGGCGAAAGTCCCCTACAAGCAGGACGGGCTTCCGCGGACGCTTGCGATCGCCAATCGTGTTCTGGATGAGCTGGCGCGCCTCTCAATCAACATAACCGAAGTCTGGCATAGCCCGCACACCGTGGCTCTCCAGACCGCGGAGGCGTACAAACACGCGATTGAAATGAGATCCGCGCCGCAGTGTTCCTTGCGGTCACGAATAGAGCTGGATCCTGACTCTAAACAGGCGTCCCCATCATGGATCGTAGGAGAATTCGCCGAAAGGCTGCCTCGCATTGCCGATCGATCTGCGATCGTCATTATCGGCCATCAGCCGATGTTGACGGTCATCGCCAGGAAGTTCGCAAGGAAGTTTTTAAGAAGACTGCCCGCCGACACCTTGCCCCTTGCCAACTCTGAAGCGGCGTGCATGGCGTTCGACGAGAAAGGAAAAGCGGTACTTCTCTGGATGCTCACCGAAAAATCGGATGATCTTCTCGAGGATTTGAAAGACAAGATCAAATCCAAATACGATGTGGCGAAATTCTTTCTCGGCGCATTTGTTGTCAACACGGGGTTCTTGTTCTCGAACACAATTTGGGGTGCAAAGGCTCCGACGGCCCTATGGCTGATCGTCTTCGGATTCCTCTTGGCGCTTATTGCGCTCGCGCTGACAGCGGCCACGCTCATGTCCTACGACAGTCTCCTGATGCCGGCGGAGTTTTGGAGCGGCTCGACACCGGTCGAGCCAAGAGCGGATGGCATCCAATTGCCGAAGAGATGGTCGGTCCACCGACCGCCGAGCCAAGCGCACGTTGTTCTCTTCTATGAAATGATACACGTCTGGCGGTTCTTCTTCATTCCTGCCCTCTGGTTCGCGCTCGCATCGATTGCAACCTTCATGGTGGCCATGGTCGTTCAACGTTTCAAAGGCCTGATCGGCCGGGAAGCCGGCGCTGCGGATCTGGCGTTAATGATCGGCGGCGCCGGGTTGGCTGCCGGGCTGGCACTTGTCGTGCCGCTGGTGATCTACCGACGGCTGTATGAGCCCCGACTCGGATTCGAGGATTGAGGGCGCACCACGGCGACGCGACGCTCAGGGTGCGATAAGGCGCTCTTCAGAGGACTCAAATCCCTCGGTGCGCAAGCGCTGTGGCGGTTCGCCCCCGGCTGCCCGCACCACTTGGGCTGATGGCGCAGGTCGCCGCGGCAGGATGCAGACGCGGGCTCGCGCCGCGCGACGCTCACGCAATCATTCGTTTACCAACACACCCTTCCGCTTGCGGAACCCTCCCACCGCAACCAACCTTTACTCGACTTTAGATCGTCTTCCCCTAAAGCGAATGAGGTCTGCATCCGTCGCTGCGGATCGCAGGGAAACGCGGAGCCCGGAGCGACCGGCTTCGATGGTGAGAGCTCTCATGGACGCGCGCGAGAATTGGTCGCAAGGCCGGGTTGGCGGAGCGCCCGCGGCGTTCGGACGCCTTTTGCACGGGCGCGAGGTCTATCTTTTCCTGATCGCGTTCCTGTCGGTGTTCTACCTGTCGAACGGGCCGATCCAGCTCGGCCATTACGACCTCGGCTGGCACATCGCCGCCGGCGACCTGATCCGGAAGCACGGCGCGATTCCGTTTCAAGACCCGTGGGCGTTCACGCTCGGCGACAAGCGCTGGTACAATCTGTCGTGGCTCTGGGACGTGATCGCCAGCGTGCTGTATCAGCACGCCGGCTTTGCCGGGATCGTCCTGCTCGTCGTCGCCTGCGGCGCGATCATCGTCGGATATCTGACATTCGCGGCCTTGCGCAGCGGCGCATCGGCCGCCGCCGTCGGCATCACCGTGTTCGCCTCCTGCCTGCTCTATCCCTGTTACGAGGCGGCGCCCAACACGTATCTCGCGGCCTCGCCCAATATCGCGACCATGCTGTTAGCGGTCGTGTTCTACGGCGAATGCCTGCGGCGGCGCGGATGGTTCCTGCTGCCCGTGATGATGGTGCTGTGGGTCAATCTGCATGGCGGCTTCATGCTGGCCTTTCCCATCATCGGCGTGTTCGCCGGCGTCGCCCTGCTGCGGCGGGATTGGGTGAACTTCGGGAACTACTGCCTCGCAGGCATCGGGTGCTTCGCCGCGATCTTCGCCAATCCGCTGGGCTGGCACATCTACGACGGCGTGATGGCGACGCTGGGCCACTTCATCCAGGCCAATATCGGCGAATGGCGTCCCTATCTCCACAACATGGAGATCCCCGGGAGCATTCCCGGCATCGCCTATGCACTGGCGTTCGTTGCGCTCGAGCTGACATATCGCAACTCGAGGCCCGTTCCATTGGAGCCGCGCCTGCTAGCGTGGCTGTTCCTGGCTCTCGGCCTCTATCAATTCAGGTACGCCGCGTTCTTCTTCATCTTCTCGACAGTGCCGATGGCGCTTCACGTCGACCGGCTGTTGCCCAAGAGCCTTGCAAGGTTCGACATCCGGCGCGCGATGCTGGCGGCAGGTGTCGTGGGTATCCTCGTGCTGCCGCTCGCCTACATCCAGGTGAGACCGGCGCTGGCGCTGCCGGAGATGCTGTCGCAGGAGGATGCCGACTATCTGCTGGCGCATGCCACGCATTCGCGCGTGCTGAACCACTGGAATTCCGGCGGGCTCCTGATCTTCCGCACGCACGGATCGGTCCCCATGTTCGTCGACGGACGGGCGGCGACCGCCTATCCGGACGATCTGCTGCGCGACTATCTCAAGCTGGTGCGGTGGGAGATCGACGAGGCGGCCTGGGACAATGTGATCAGGACGTACAAGGTCGATGCGGTGCTCTGGGTCAGAGGGCACGAGCAGCTCAGGCAATTCCTGGTGGGACAGCGGGGCTGGAAAGAGGAATATACCGGCGCGTATATGAGCCTCTACACCGCGCAGCCGGCCGCCGCGCGGTAGGATCAAATCGCCTGCGGAGTCGCCTCGCCTGACGGCTCACGCGGGAGCAGCAGCCAGAAGCAGATCAGCGCGATCGCAAGCTGGCCGAAGCCGCCCATGAAGGCGATACCCGAGACCGATGCCAGGGTTGGAATGGCCACCGCGATCGCGAGCACGGCCGCCATCATCGTCGCGGGCAGAGCGGGGACGAGAATGGCCGCATAGAGCGCCACCTCGAAGAAGGCATATTCCTTCAGCCGGGGCGCACAGAGATAGAGCGCATACATCGCGAGCACGGTGATGCGCATCGCGGCTTCAGGGTTTCTCATCAGCCAGTCGTCGAACGCGCGAAGCAGCGAGGTGTTAACGGCAAGGCCTTGCGCCTTCACCATGCGCCACACGGAGACGGCGAGTGGCGCGAGCACGAGCGCGACCGCGATGAGACCATAGAACACGGCCACGACCGGCTTGCTGCCGGCGAGCCCGACGCGGTCTGCGAGCGTCAACGACATGAACAGCAGCGACGGATTGACCTCGTTGCCCGGCGCATGCTGGCCGGGGATCTGGCCGAAGATCGCGCTCAGCCAACTCTTGAACAGGTCCGGATAGATCGCCAGCGACGCCAGGATCGGCAGGGCGAACATGGCGGCCGCGACCGCGATCAGGAGGAACTTGCGGCCTCTCGGCAGCGGCAGGAAATACAGCGCGGCGAGGACCGGGAAGAACACCAGCTTGAACGAGGTGACGAGGCCGAGCAGCGCAGCGCCGGCGAGTTGCGGCGCAATGCTCGCGCCGCCGCCATCAGACTGCGCGGGACGCAGCAACAGCGCCAGCGATGCCGCCGTGAAGAGGCCGCTGAGGATCGCGAAATTGCCGGTCGCGATGATCCATTCGAAGCCGAGGAAACCGCCAAGCGCGAACACGATCCGCGGCGCGACATCCTGCATACCGCCTCTACTCTTGCCGAGGCCCGGCAGCAGCAGCGCGCAGATCAGCGCGAGAACGAGAAAGATGGGCTTGTAATGCGCGACGAGAACGCCGCCGGCGCAGAGCGGACGAAACGCGTCGAGCGTCACGGGCAGATAGGGATAGGACAGCTTGGTGTCCTTCAGATTCTTGACGTAATAGGGATCGAGCCCCGCGACATGCGCATCGACCGCCGCGCAGTTCACCCGCGCGTCCCAGCCGAATGTCTCGTCCGCGCCGAGATCGATGGCGACGGACGTTGCGACCAGCACGGCCACGGCCAGGATGAAGCGGGTCAACCAGGTCCTCCCTGACGTGCCCGCAGCGACGGGGCGCTGTTGCCCGGAAACGACGGACGAGGCGAGACTTGTCATGAACGCGCGCTTTCCGGATCGAGGCGTCTGGGCTCGGCCCGAAAATCGAGCAGCAGGATCCAGAAGCATGTCAGTGCGACGATGAGGAGGGTGAAGCTGCCTTCGATCGTGTGGCCCATCATCGAGATCACCGCGGGCGCGAGAAGACCGACGACAAGAAGCGCGGCGAGCGCCAGGGCGGGAAGATCGACGACGAGGATCGCGGCATAGAGCGCGAGCTCGAAGAAGGCATATTCCTTGAGACGCGGCGAAGAGAGATAGAGCGCGAACATGGCCATCACCGTCACGCGCGCCGCGGTGCGGGGATGATCGATCAGCCAGCGATCCAGCCGCGCCAGCAGCGAGCCCCCTGCCCGCACCGGTCCGCTCCCGGCCGCACGCAGCACGGACAGCGCGAACGGCACAAGCACGAGCGCGAGGGCTGAGAGCGCATAAGTCGCGAACATGAGAAGCTTGCTGCCACCGAGCCCGGCATGCTCCATGAAACTCCGCGCCAACAGCAGCAGCGACGGATTGATCTCCACGATATCGACGGAATGCTGGTTCGGGATCTGTCCGGCAACCGCAAGCAGCCAGCTCGCAAACAGATCGGGATACAGCAGTCGCGACACCAGGATCGGCAATATGAAGCTGAAAGCCGCAACCGCGATCAGCGCCAGCTTGCGCGCGCGCGGCAGCGGCAGGAAATAGAGCCCCGCCAGCACCGGACAGAACACCAGCTTGAAAGAGGTCACGAGGCCGAGCAGCACGGCGCCGACGACGCGCAAGGGAAAGCCCTCGTCGTTCCATGCATCGGGTGTGGGCGGACGAAGCAGAAGGCTGAGCGCGATCGCGGTCAGCACGCCGCTCAGAATCGCAAAATTCCCGGATGCCGCCACCCATTCGAAGCCGACGAAGGCGCCGAGCGCGCAGAGCACCCTCAGCGCAACATCATTCGCGCTCGCGCGCGTTCGGCCGAGACCTGGCAGCAGCAGGCCGCACAGCACGGCCAGAACGAGATAGATGCCCCTGTAATGATCGACGATGAAGCCGCCCGCACATACCGGGCGAAACACGTCCAGCGTCACCGGCAGATAGGGATAGGACAGCCGCGTGCCTTTCAGATTCCTCACGAAGTAGGGATCGAGCCCCTCGGCATGCGCATCGACCGCCGCGCAATTGACGCGAACGTCCCAGCCATATTTCACGTCGAGCCTGGCGTCGTTGACGAGATTGCCGAGCACCAGCAGCGCGGTCAGCGCGATCAGGCCGAAAAGCCAGGCGTTGCGACGCGCAGCCATTCCGGCCGAAGGTCCGAACCATCGTGCTGTACCGGTGACGTCGGACACCGCGAAAATACCTGTCGTTCTGGGTTCCCTCGGCGCGCCCCACGCGGCGTCCGATCGGGCCACAATGGACAGGATGGGTTGCGGATTCATCTCTCGGATGCGGCGTCCCCGGTCTTATGGTGAACAGCTGGTTGCCGGCCGACAGACAAGGGCGGCGAGGAACCGGGTCACCCGCCGTCATGGCCTCAAACGGCCCAGCCGGCTAGCGCGGCGCGCGGGCCGCCAGCCAGGCATCGAGCGCTTCGCGGGTGTCCTGCGTCGCCGCCATGCGCGCGAACTGCTCGCTCTCGATGGCGAGGCCTTCGGAAATCGAGACATTGAGACCCCGCGTGGCCGCCGTGATGACCCGCGCGACCGCCAGAGGCGAATGCCGCGTGATGCGATCGGCCAGCGCGAAAGCTGCATCGAGAAGCTGCGCATGCGGGACGATACGGTTGACCAATCCCATCTCGAGGGCTCGCTGCGGTGAAAAGGAATCGCCGGTCAGAAGGTATTCCAACCCACGCTTGCGGCCTGCCAGCCGCGGCAGGCGCTGCGTGCCGCCGAAGGTCGGCGTGATACCGATGGCGATCTCGGGCTTGGCGAAGCTCGCCTGCTCGCTCGCGACGCCGAGATGCACGGCCTCCGTGATCTCGCAGCCGCCGCCGTAGGCGAGGCCGTTGACGGCGGCGATGATCGGCTTCGGAAACGCTTCCATTCGCGCGGTCATCCCCTGCCCGCGCCGCAAGAAAGCCTTCGCCGCGGCGTCCGGCCCGCGCTTCACGCTCTCCGAGAACTCGGCGATGTCGGCGCCGGCCGAGAAGGCGCGCTCGCCCGCCCCGGTCAGGACGACGGCACGAATGGTGGCGTCGTCCTCGATGCGGTCGAGGATCGCCATCAGGCGGTCGATCAACGCGTAGTTCAGTGCATTAAGCTTGTTGGGTCGGTTCAGGGTCAGCAGCGCGACGGTGCCGCGGGTTTCGGAGAGTATCAAGTCAGACAAGCGAGGCTTCCTTCCAGATCGAACAGGCCTGAAAGTCAGCCACACCGGTCTTGTTGTGTATACTCACTAGGAAGTATACATTGGGACCATGTCAGAAAGGGGCGACACTACGCGCGAGCAGATCGTCGTTGCGGCGACGCGCCTGTTCTATGGCGAGGGCATCAGGGCGGTGAGCATGGATGCGGTCGCCGAGAAGGCGGGCGTCACCAAGAAGACGCTGTACTACCACTTCACCAGCAAGGACGAGCTCGTCGCCGAAACCATTGCAGCGAGAGACCAGCCGACGCTGGAGCTCTATATGCGCTGGTTCGCCGAGACCGACGGCACAGTCGCGGACAAGGTCCGCGGACTGTTCACCAAACTCGGACGCTCCGTGAATACGCCGCGCTGGCGCGGCTGCGGATTCCTCCGCACCATCGCCGAACTCGCAAACACGCCGGCGCATCCCGCGGTCAAGGCCGGCGCCGCGCACAAGAAGCGCTTTGAAGCCTGGCTCGAAACCGAATTGCGCGGCCACGGCATCGCCGGTGCGGCCGCGCTCGCGCGCCAGCTCGTGATCCTGCTCGACGGCGCGACGACGGTGATGCTGATCCACCGCGACCTCGATTACGTGGAGACGGCGGGCCAATTGGCGCTCGGCCTGGTCGAGGCTGCTCAAAAGAGTGCCAGCGCTTGAGCCGCCTTTAACGCCTCGATGTGGTCGACACCCTCCCCCGCCTGACAGCCATCCCGAAACATGGGTTGTGCAACGCAGCATCGACGGTAGATAAGGGCTTGAATTTCAGAGGTGAGCTTCTTGTCCGACGTCAATGCCGACAGTTGGGTGTCCTCGGGACACCGTCCTATGGGTTTTCCCGAATTCGTCATCGTGATCGCGTCCATCATGGCGCTGAATCCGCTTGCGATGGACATGATGCTGCCGGCGCTGCCCAATATCGGGGCAGCCTTCAATATCCCCGTCGCCAACCATCTCCAGCTCGTGCTGTCGACCTTCCTGATCGGCTTCGGCGCCGGCCAGTTCATCATGGGCCCGTTGTCGGACCGCTTCGGCCGGCGCCCGGTGCTGCTCGGCGGCATGGCGGTCTATGCAGCGGCGAGCGTGCTGGCGGTTGCCGCGCCCTCGTTCGAGACGCTGCTGCTGGCGCGCGCGCTACAGGGCTTCGGCACCTCGGCGACGCGCGTGATCGCGACCTCGATCGTGCGCGATTGCTATGTCGGCCGCCGCATGGCCAGCGTGATGTCGCTGGCGATGATGATCTTCATCGCGGTCCCCGTGATCGCGCCCTCGTTCGGGCAGGCGGTGCTGCTGGTGACGCAATGGCGCGGCATCTTCGTCGTGCTGATGCTCTACGGACTGCTCGCGCTGGCGTGGTCGGTGCTGCGGTTGCCTGAAACCCTGCCGGTCTCGGAGCGCAGGTCGCTCGCGCCGGGTGACGTACTCGCGGCTTATTGGCAGACCGTGAGCAATCGCCAGACCATCGGCTATGCCCTCGCGGCCGGCAGCGTCATGGGCGCGCTGTTCGCCTATGTGTTCTCGGCGCAGCAGGTGTTCACCGGCATCTATCACCTCGGCCATTATTTCCCGCTCGCCTTTGCGGCGATCGCGGCCGGCACCGCCGTCGCGGGGTTCCTTAACGCCAGGTTTGTCGGGACCCTCGGCATGCGCGTGATCTCGCACGGCGCGCTGAGCCTCTACACCGCCGTCGCCGGCGTGATGCTGCTGACGGAAATCCTCGGCATGCTGCCGCTTCCCCTGTTCATGGTGCTCTCGGCGCTGATGATGTTCTCGTTCGGCATGATGGTCGCCAACTTCACCGCACTCGCCATGGAGCCGCAGGGTCACATCGCCGGCACGGCGTCCTCGCTCTACGGCTCGATCACGACGCTGATCGGCATCGTGGTCGGCATGGCGATCGGGCAAAGCTTTGACGGCACGCTGCTGCCGTTCTCGGTCGGCTTCTTCCTGTCGACGCTCGCCGCCCTTACGATCGTGCTGGTGGTGGAAAAGGGACGGCTGTTCAAGCCGCATCATCGCCCGATCAGCTGAGGAACTTCCCGGCGGCCTCGATGTTGTACTGCAGCAATTTGAAAGGCCGCGCCATGGAACTGGAACTCCGCAAAGACCCCAACGCCTCGGAACCGGCGGACACCAAGCGTTCCGAGCCAAATACGGAGCAGGCTGCGTTCAACGCACCGTTCGCCAGCGAGGGCCTCGAGCGCGTGCGCGACAGCCATTGCTGAGCACGCGCCCTACTCTGCGGCGCGTTTGCTGGCGCTGAAATCTTCGGCTGCGCCCTGCGGGGCCGTGCTTCTTTCTCGCGGCGGAACCATCAGCACCACCACCTCCCGCGTCAGGCCGGGCTTGCCCCATAGCGTTGCCTGGGCGGTGAACTCGCGCGTGACGAAATGCTCGGCGCGCGCGGACACCCACTCCATCCAACGGCCGCAATGGCCCTGGCCACGGAAGCAGACCGCGGCCCAGCCGCGGTCGAGCGTCGTCTTGCGCGGCAAGCCCCAATCATATTGGTACGCGAACGGCCGTGCATAACGCGGATGGTCGGGGCTGTAGAACGCCGTCGCAAAGGCCAGCGAATCGTCGCCGCTCACGGCGCTCAGCGGCTGCCCCGTCAGTTCGCGCCATTCACGCGTCAATCCGTTCGCCGCCTGCACATAGAAATTGCGGCCCTCTTCGTAGCCGTGCTGGTTGCGATAGACGGCATGGATCGGCGCTGCGACCAGGGCCGCGGCAAGCGCAACGCAGGCCACGAACACCGTGACATTGACGGTATAGAAGCGCTCGATCGGGTAGCGCGTGCCGCAAACGACGAGCACGACGAACAGGAACAACCCCTGCAGCGCCCATAGCGACGGCAGGTCCGTTCCCATCACGATCGACGTCAGCACCGGCAGCACGATCGTGCCGCTCGCAATATAGAAGAGAAGCCGCAGGCCCGGACTCATGGCCGCGAAGTCGGCCGGAAACTGCTTGAGCCGCGTCCCCGCGATCAGGACCCAGAGCACGGCCGCCACGCTCATCGCGGCCGCGAGGCCCAGCAGAAAGTTTCTGACCTCACCCATCGCACTCGCGGCGCTGCCGTTGGCGTGGGCCAGCGCATAGCCAAAGGTCGACGCGCCCGTCGTCGCCAGCCACCAGATGTGCGGCGACAGCACTGCGAGCCCGGTGGCCACCGAGATCCAGGGCGAGGCGGAGCTGAAATAGACGCGCCGCGCCGGATGCGCCAGCGCGGCGAAGGCAAAGCTCGCGACGAGGAAGATCGAGTAATATTTGCCGACCATCGCCAGCGCCGTCGTGCATCCCGCCGCGACGGCCCACAGCGGAGCGCGCGTCTCGAACGCGCGCAGGAAGCACCACGTCGCCAGCGGCCACGTCGCGAGCAGCACCGCATTGGCATTGAATCGCTGGGCATGGAATTGATAGGCCGGCGTCAGCATCAACAGCAGCAGCACCAGGATGCGCTTGTGCCCGGTGACGAATTGACGGGTGACCATGTCGACGAAGACCAGCGCCAGCCCGGCATTGACCATCGCCATCAATTGCAGCGACCAGTCGCTCAGCGGAAAGACCGAGGTCCAGACCGCGGCGACCCAGCCCATCAGGGGCGGATGCTTGTGGTAGCCGAAGGCGAAGTTCCGTCCCAGCGCCCAGGCCTCGAGCGTGTCGGGATGCAGGCCGCTGCCGGCATAGGCGATGGCGAGATAGAGCGTCCAGATCGCGACGAAGCACGCGATGAGAAGCGGCACCGCCCAGCCCGCCTCGATGCCGACCAGCCAGCGCAGAAACGGCCTGCGCCACGGCGCGGGCGCGCGATCGGACCGCTCGGCCATCGCCTGGAATGCAAAATCAATCGGCACTGGAATCGAATGCAGGAAGGAAGCGATGTGCGAACTGCGCACATCTATTTCAGAACAGAAACAAATAGCAATGATTGGAAACTGGAAGAGTTAAAAGCTCCGCGTCTCCAGCTGACGCGAAGCTGACAAACGACAACGGCGCCGCTGCCGACAGCGACGCCGCGTCACGTGGAAAACGGAAGGTGCGAGATGCACCCTCCGCACAGTCCGATTTATCCTATTCGGACTTGCTCATATTCCAGAACACCGGCGTTGCCGGGCCGTCGATCACGCCGGAGATCGACTTCCGCCACGCGCTCGGCGCCTGATACTGGCCGAGCGGGACGTAGAGCACCTGGTCATAGGTCTCCTTCTGAATCTCGGCCGCGATCTTCTTCTGGTCGTCGAACGAGGCCGCGCGAACGAACGCGTCCTTGAGCTGCTCGACCTTGGCATCCTCCGCCCAGCCGAACCAGCCGCCCTTCTTGCCCTGCCCGCCGACAGCAATGTTGGAGATCGGGTTCGACACGTCGGCGCTGACCCAGTTCGTGATGAACATGTTCCAGCCACCTTCCTTCGGAGGCTTCTGGCTGGCGCGCCGGCTCACCACCGTCTGCCAGTCGGTGGCCTGCAGGTCGACCTTGAAGCCGGCTTCGCGCAGTTGCTGAGCCACCACGATCGGCTGGGCCTTCAGTGTCAGCACATCGCCCGGCGCCATCAGCACGACGGGCGTCCCGTCGTAACCGGACTCGGCGAGCGCCTTCTTGGCCGCAGCAATGTCGCCGCCCTTCGCGAGGCTCTCACCGCCAATCTCTGTCGCGAACGGCGTGTCGCAGATGAAGACCGCGGCGCAAGTCTTGTAGTATTTGGGATTGCCGATCAGCGCATCGAGCACGTCCTTCTGGTTGACCGCCATGAGTGCTGCGCGGCGGACCTTGACGTTGTCGAACGGCGGATGAAGGAAATTCATCCGGGCGCCCGTCTGGAAGCCGAACTTGTTCAGGATCTCGAGCTTGAGCTCCTTGTCGGCTTCGATGGTGGGCAACATTTCAATGGCGGGAATTTCCATGAAGTCGATGTCACCCGACTGAAGCGCATTCAACGCGGTCTGCGCGTCGGGCATCGTGATCCATTCGACGCGATCGACCTTCACGATCTTGCCGCCCGCGGTCCAGCTCACCGGCTCCTTGCGCGGCACGTAATCGGTGTTCTTGACGTAAACCGACTTCACCCCGGGCTGGAATTCAGCCTGCACGAATTTGAACGGGCCGGAGCCGATCTGCTCGGGGATCTGCTTGTCGACGGGCGTCTCGGCGAGACGCTTCGGCATCATGAAGGCGACCCGCGAGGACGGCTTGCCGATCGAATCCAGTACGAGCGCGTACGGCTCCTTCAGCTTCAGCGTGATGGTCTTGGGGTCCGTCGCCTCGATGCTCGCGGTGAACAGCATCATCTGCTGCCCCATGCTATCGACAGCGGCCCAGCGCTTCAGGGAGGCAACGCAATCTTCCGCGGTGACCGGCGTGCCGTCATGCCACTTCAGACCGTCGCGAAGCGTGAAAGTGTAGGTCAGCTTGTCGTCGGAGATCTTCCAGTCCGCCATCTGCGGCTGGATCTTGAAATTCGAATCCGTCGCGAGCAGCGTGTCGTAGATCATGTAGCCATGATCACGCGAGATGTAGGCGCTGGTGAAAATCGGATCGAGGATGCGCAGGTCCGAATGCATCACGGCGGTGATGGTCCTGCCTGCGGCCAGAACCGGCGAGGCCAGTGCCGAAAGCGCCACGACTGAAATCGCAAGCGTTGAAATCGCAAATGTGGAGGCGAACGCCCGATACCGCCGGCGCATGGGTTGGAACACTGAAGCTCTCCTGCGAAGTTTTCTTGGGAAGGTCTGCTGAAAATTCTCCCGGCGAGCGGCGCCGCTGATGACAGCGGCGCCACGTGACGATCTTGATGAAGGGGGACTTACGCGCCCTCGCCTTACTCCGACTTGTCGATGTTCCAGAACACCGGGGTGGCCGGGCCGTCGAGCACGCCGGTGAGCGACTTGCGCCAGGCGCTCGGTGCCAGGTACTGGCCGAGCGGCACGTAGATCACCTGGTCATAGGCTTCCTTCTGGATCTCGGCCGCGATCTTCTTCTGATCGTCGAGCGAGGCAGCGCGGACGAAGTCGTCCTTGAGCTTCTCGATCTTGGCGTTCTCCGCCCAGCCGAACCAGCCCTTCTTGCCCTGGCCGCCGATCGAGAGATTGGAGATCGGGTTGGAGACGTCGGCGCTGACCCAGTTGGTGAAGAACATGTTCCAGCCGCCTTCCTTCGGAGGCTTCTGGCTGGCGCGCCGGCTCACCACCGTCTGCCAGTCGGTCGCCTGCGCGTCGACCTTGAAGCCGGCCTCGCGAAGCAACTGCACCGCCACCGTCGGCTGCGCCTTCAGCGTGACGACGTCACCGGGGACCATGACCACGACGGGCGTGCCGTCATAGCCGGACTCGGCGAGCGCCTTCTTGGCTTCCGCCATGCCGTTGCCCTTGACCAGCGTCTCGGAGCCGACATCGGTCGCCAGCGGCGTGTCGCAGATGAAGAACGCGCCGCAGATCTTGTAGTATTTGGGATTGCCGACGAGCGCGTCGAGCACGTCCTTCTGGTTCATCGCCAGGAACGCCGCGCGGCGGATCTTCGGATTGTCGAAGGGCGGATAAAGGAAGTTCATGCGCCCGAGGGTCTGATAGCCGAACTTGTTCAGCGTCTCGACCTTGAGGTCGGAATTGCCTTCAAGCACGGGCAGCATGTCCCACGGCGGCACTTCCATGAAGTCGATGTCGCCCGACTGCAGCGCGTTCACCGCGGTCTGCGCGTCCGGCATGGTGATCCACTCGACGCGGTCGACCTTCACGACCTTGCCGCCGGCGGTCCAGCTCGCGGCTTCCTTGCGCGGCACGTAGTCGGTGTTCTTGACGTAGACCGCCTTCACGCCGGGCTGGAATTCGCCCTGCACGAACTTGAACGGGCCGGAGCCGACCTGCTCGGGGATCTGCTTGTCCGGCGGCGTCTCGGCGAGGCGCTTCGGCATCATGAAGGGCACGCGCGAGGACGGCTTGCCGATCGAGTCGAGCACGAGGCCGTAGGGCTCCTTCAGCTTCAGCGTGATGGTCTTGGCATCGGTCGCCTCGAGGCTGGCCGTGAAGGTCATCATCTGCTGGCCCATGCCGTCGACGGCGGCCCAGCGCTTCAGCGAAGCGACGCAGTCCTCCGCCGTCACCGGCGTGCCGTCATGCCATTTGAGGCCGTCGCGCAGCGTGAAGGTGTAGGTCAGCTTGTCGTCGGAGATCTTCCAGTCCGCCATCTGCGGCTGGATCTTGAAGTTCGAATCCGTCGTGATCAGCGTGTCGTAGACCATGTAGCCATGGTCACGCGTGATGTAGGCGGTGGTGAAGATCGGGTCGATGATCCGCAGATCCGAATGCATCACCGCGGTGATGGTCTTGCCGGCCGCAAATACCGGCGAGGCCATCGCCGTGGATAGCGCGACGACCGACAGCGCAAGTGTGGAGGCGAACGCGCGACGCCCCCGGCGCATCAAGTTCAACATAAAAGTTTCTCCTGACGTGAAACTGTTCAAAGGCAGGTTATTGATTGAGCATTCGGTGCGTTCCTTGGGCGAACTAACCTCATGCAATGCCTTTATCTTTCGAGACTTGCAGACAGTCTTGAGCGCGTCAATCCGGTTTCGGTGCAGCCCATGGCGTCGCACGCACGGGCTCCACAAAGATCGGATTAGCTCTACAACTCTCTCCGCTTGTCCTGCCCCGCGGCAATGCAATGCGCGTTCCACCTTTCGCAGCTTGAGAGACATTAGGATGAATCCAGCCAATCTTCCCTTCGATTCCGAGGCCATGCTCGAGGGCCTGCGCACCTGGGTGGAATGCGAAAGCCCGACCTGGGACGCGAGCGCGGTGAACCGCATGCTCGATATCGCAGCGCGGGATATGGCGATCATGGGTGCGACGATCGAACGCATCGCAGGCCGTCAGGGCTTCGGCGGCGTCATCCGCGCGCGCTTTCCCCATCCGAAACAGGGCGAGCCGGGCATCCTGATCGCCGGACACATGGATACCGTCCACCCGGTCGGTACCATCAAGAAGCTGAAATGGCGGCGCGAGGGCAACAAATGCTACGGCCCCGGCATCTACGACATGAAGGGCGGCAACTACCTCTCGCTGGAAGCAATCCGGCAGCTCGCGCGCGCTTCGTTCACCACGCCGCTCCCGGTCACCATCCTGTTCACGCCGGATGAGGAAGTGGGAACACCCTCGACGCGCGACATCATCGAGGCCGAGGCCGCGCGCAACAAATATGTGCTGGTGCCCGAGCCCGGCCGCGCCGACAACGGAGTCACCACCGGACGTTACGCCATTGCGCGATTCAATCTCGAAGCGACGGGCCGGCCGAGCCATGCCGGCGCCACGCTGTCGGCGGGACGCTCGGCGATCCGCGAGATGGCGCGGCAGATCCTAGCGATCGACGCGATGACGACGGACGACTGCACCTTCTCGGTCGGCGTCGTGCATGGCGGACAATGGGTCAATTGCGTTGCCACGACTGCGACCGGCGAGGCGCTGTCCATGGCCAAGCGCCAGGCCGATCTCGACCGCGGGGTCGAGCGTATGCTGGCACTGTCGGGCACAGCGAATGACGTCACCTTCAAGGTGACGCGCGGCGTGACACGTCCGGTGTGGGAGCCGGATGCCGGCACGATGGCGCTGTATGAAAAGGCGCGCGGCATCGCCAAGTCGCTCGGCGCGGAACTTCCGCATGCGAGTTCCGGCGGCGGCTCCGATGGCAATTTCACCGGCGCGATGGGCATTCCGACACTCGACGGCCTTGGCGTGCGTGGCGGCAATGGCCACACGCTGGAAGAGTTCATCGAGGTGGACAGCCTCGTCGAGCGCGGCCGCCTGATGGCGGGCTTGCTGGCGACGCTTGAGTAATTGAATCAACTTTGCACTGCACAATACGTTGGCAGTCGCGGTTGAAATTTAGCCTTGTCTAAAAATGAGGCGCATCGTACTGCTCGATGGTCCACGCGACGATGCGGGAGAGATCGCAACGAGGGTTTCGGCCCTCTTTGCGGCGCCGACGGAGCAACCGCCCCGGAAACTCTCAGGCAAAAGGACTGTATCGTCAGGACGATCTGGAGAGAGACGGCACGATCTAGACGTCGTGACGTCCACCGAAGGGGATAGTCCGAAGCTGACCTCGCCGAGGTCCGCGTCGGATCAAGCTCTCAGGTAACCGTGACAGATGGGGCGCCGCCAACGGCCTTTGGCCGGCGGTTAGCCGTCTCTAATTCACGGGAGCCCCGAACCTGCCATGACCCATATCGCCATCATCGGCGCCGGTATCACCGGCGTGACGACCGCCTATGCCCTGCTCGAACGCGGCTACAAAGTGACGGTGCTCGACAAGCACCGCTATGCCGCGATGGAGACCTCCTTCGCCAATGGCGGACAGCTCTCCGCCAGCAATGCCGAAGTGTGGAACAGCACCGCGACGATCCTGAAGGGCCTGCGCTGGATGTTCCGGCGCGATGCGCCGCTGCTGATGAACCCGCGGCCGAACTGGCACAAATATTCGTGGATGAGCGAGTTCGTCGCCAACATCGGCAACTACCGCGCCAACACGGTCGAGACCACGCGGCTCGCGATCGAAGCCCGCAAGTACCTGTTCGAGATCGCGGAGCGTGAAGGCATCGATTTCGATCTCGAACGCCGCGGCATCCTCCACATCTATCACGACAAGAAGGGATTTGAATCCGGCCTGTGCGTCAACGCGCTGTTGCAGGAAGGCGGCCTCGACCGCCGCCCGGTGACGCCGGAGGAAATCCGCACCATCGAGCCGGCGCTGCGCAAGGATTACTTTGGCGGCTTCTACACGCCGTCGGATGCGACCGGCGATATCCACAAGTTTACCCGCGGGCTCGCGGAGGCCTGCAAGCGCCGCGGCGCGAGCTTCATCCACGAAGCCAACATCGATTCGATTGCCCAGGCCGGCGGCGGCTTCGTCATCGGCTGGGCCGATCTTTCGGCAAGCGATGCTGCCCCATCCGCGCGCGGCATGCTGAAGGCGGATGGCGTCGTGGTCTGCGCCGGCGTGGCCAGCCGTCACTTCGCAGCGCTCCTCGACGATCGCATCAACGTCTATCCGGTGAAGGGCTATTCGATCACCGTGCAGCTCGACAGCGCCGAGAGCCGCAACGCGACGCCGACCGTCAGCCTGCTCGACGAAGCCGCCAAGATCGTCACCAGCCGGCTCGGCGCCGATCGTTTTCGTGTCGCCGGCACCGCCGAATTCAACGACTTCAACCGCGACATCCGCGCCGATCGCGTGCAGCCGCTGGTCGACTGGGTGCGCAGCAACTTCCCGTCCGTCGAGACGTCGCGGGTCGTGCCCTGGGCCGGACTGCGACCGATGATGCCGAACATGATGCCGGTGGTGCGCGCAGGCCGGATGCCGGGTGTCTTCTTCAACACAGGCCACGGTCATCTCGGCTGGACCCTGTCGGCCGCAACCGCGCAGATGATCGCCGGAACCATCGACGGCTGGCGCGGGCTCAATGCGCCGCCCGCCGTGCCCTCACTTGGGGTTGAACTTGGGGTTGAGCGCGAGCTGCGTCATGCATCCTGAGTGGTCTCGATCCAGCGCGGGGCGGCCCCTTGCTCCCGCCCTGCCCTTGGCACACAATTTGCCCCGCAAGGACGGCTTCTCCGGCCGCTCTTCCCGTCCGAATGGCAGGCGCGCATGATAGACACGACAGATTCCACGGGCGCCTCGAGCCCCCACACATTCCGCAGCCGGAGATAGGTGCATGCTAGGTTATCTCATTCGCCGCGTTCTGGCCGCGGTGCCCGTGATGGGCGTCGTCGCGCTGTTCGTGTTCCTGTTGCTGCGGCTGACGCCGGGCGATCCCGCCGCGATCCTCGCCGGCGACAACGCGACGCCGGAACGGCTCGAGCGCATCCGTGAATCGCTCGGTCTCAACGAGCCGCTGATCGTGCAGTTCATCACCTGGGTGAACAAGCTCCTGCACGGCGATCTCGGGACCTCGCTGATCTCCAATTTGCCGGTCATCAAGATGATCG
Source organism: Bradyrhizobium sp. (assembly GCF_035935975.1). Lineage (GTDB taxonomy): Bacteria > Pseudomonadota > Alphaproteobacteria > Rhizobiales > Xanthobacteraceae > Bradyrhizobium. The sequence continues at coordinate 24,973 of NZ_DASYWN010000026.1, read as the reverse complement.
GCCAGCGCGTCGAGCCGTCGATCTCGATCGCACTCTCGACCATCATCCTCGCCGTCATCGTCGCGGTGCCGCTCGGAGTCATCGCGGCGTGGAAGCACGGCACCTGGATCGACCGTTTCGTGATGGGTCTGTCCGTGCTCGGCTTCTCGGTGCCGGTGTTCGTGGTCGGCTACATCCTGATCGAGATTTTCGCGATCGACCTGCGCTGGGTGCCGGTGCAGGGCTTCCGCAGCATCTTCAACGGCTTTGGACCGTTCTTCGAGCGCATCATCCTGCCGACCTGCGCGCTGTCCTTCATCTACATCGCGCTGATCGCGCGCATGACGCGCGCGGCGATGCTCGACGTGCTCGGCGAAGACTACGTGCGCACGGCGCGCGCGAAGGGCATCAACGAGGTCGCGGTGATGATGCGGCACGCGCTGCGCAACGCCGCCGTGCCCGTGATCACCGTAATCGGCACCGGCTTTGCGCTGCTGATCTCCGGCGTCGTCGTCACCGAGAGCGTGTTCAACATCCCCGGCATCGGCCGCCTCACCGTCGATGCGGTGCTGGCGCGCGACTATCCGGTGATCCAGGCGATGATCCTGCTGACCTCGCTGATCTATGTCGTCGTCAACCTCCTGATCGACGTCGCCTACACGCTGCTCGATCCCCGGATCCGGTACTAGGGCCAAGGATAAGAACAACAATGTCGGTCGATAGCCTCCCCCAGTCATCCATTCCGATCACGGCACCGCTGCGGCCGCGTTTCGGCTTCCTCACCTCGACGCCGATCATCGCGGCGGCCACGATCCTGCTCGTGCTGATCGTGCTGATCTCGATCCTGGCGCCGCTGATCGCGCCGCATGATCCGATCCAGCTTGCGCCGTCGCAGCGGCTCAAGCCCGCCTCGGCGCAGTTCCTGCTCGGCACCGACGCTTATGGTCGCGACCTGTTGTCACGCGTAATCTATGGCGGCCGCATCTCGCTGCTGATCGGCATCGGTTCGGCGATCCTCGCGATCGCGATCGGACTTGCGATCGGCCTCGTCTCCGGCTTCTTCAAGCTGGTCGATTCCATCCTGATGCGCGTCATGGACGGCCTGATGGCGATGCCGAGCATCCTGCTCGCGATCGCGGTGGTGTCCCTGTCCGGCGCCAGCATCTGGACCGTGATGGTCGCGATCACCATCCCGGAAATTCCGCGCGTGGCGCGCCTGGTGCGCTCGGTCGTGCTGTCCGCACGCGAGGAGCCCTATGTCGAGGCCGCGATCTCGGTCGGCTCGTCGCTGCCGAAAATCATGTGGCGGCATCTGATGCCGAACACGATCGCGCCGCTGATCGTCCAGGGCACCTATGTCTGTGCGTCGGCGATCCTCACCGAGGCGATCCTGTCCTTCCTCGGCGCCGGCATCTCGCCGGAGACGCCGACCTGGGGCAACATCATGGCCGAAGGCCGCCAGTATTTTCAGCTCAAGCCGACGCTGATCTTCTGGCCGGGCCTGCTGCTCTCGATCGCCATCCTCAGCATCAATCTGATCGGCGACGCCGCCCGCGACGCTCTCGATCCCCGCATGAAGCAGCGGGAAGGCAAATAATGGCTGATCAAGTGATGACCAAAGACATCGTTCTCGACATCAACAACCTCGTCGTCTCCGTCGGCAAGAAGCCGGGCGGACCGAAGATCATCGACGGCATCTCGATCCAGGTCCGCGAAGGCGAGACGCTGTGCCTCGTCGGCGAAAGCGGCTCGGGCAAGTCGGTGACCTCGCTCACCACCATGGGCCTGCTGCCGAAGGGCACGCTGGTTCCGACCAGCGGCAGCGTAAGGCTCGTCGGCGAAGAGATCCTCACCGCGACCGACCGCCGCCTGCGCCAGTTGCGCGCGACCAAGATGGCGATGATCTTCCAGGAGCCGATGACCGCGCTCAATCCGGTCGTGCCGGTCGGCCGCCAGATCGACGAGGTGCTGCGCGCTCACACCGACCTCGATGGCAAGGCGCGCAAGAGGCGCATCCTCGACATGATGGAGCAGGTCCACCTGCCCCAGGTCGAGCGCATCTTCGCCTCCTACCCGCACCGCCTCTCCGGCGGCCAGCGCCAGCGCATCATGATCGCGATGGCGCTGGTGCTGGAGCCGAAGCTGCTGATTGCGGATGAGCCGACCACCGCGCTCGACGTCACCACCCAGAAGCAGATCCTGTCCCTGATCCGCGAGCTCCAGCGCGATCACGGCACCGCGGTGCTGTTCATCACCCACGACATGGGCGTGGTCGCGGAGATCGCCGACCGCGTCGCGGTGATGCGTCAGGGCCGCCTGGTCGAGACCGGTCCGCTCGAGACCGTGCTGCGCAATCCGACCATGGAATACACCCGCAACCTGCTCGCCTCGGTGCCGAGCCTGGTGCCGCGGCCGCCGCGCGAGGAGAGCCGCGAGCCTGTGGTGCTCGAGGCCAACGACCTCAGCAAGGTCTACAAGGAACGCGCATTCTTCGGCAAAGGCCGCGAGGTCGTTGCCGCCGACAAGGTGACCCTGACGCTGCGCAAGGGCCGCACGCTCGGCATCGTCGGCGAAAGCGGCTCGGGCAAGTCGACGGTGGCGCGCTGCATCGTGCGGCTGATCGATCCGACCTCCGGCGGCGTGCGGCTTGCCGGCCGCGAGATCTCCGACATCTCGCGCCGCCTGCTGCAGCCTCACCGGCAGAAGATCCAGATCGTGTTCCAGGATCCCTACCGCTCGCTCAACCCGCGCATCACCGTCGGCGAGAGCATCGCGGAAGGCCCGGTCAATTACGGCACCTCGCATGCCGATGCGATGAAGCGGGCGCGCGAACTGCTCGAGCTGGTCGGCCTGCCCGCCGATGCGGTGTCGCGCTATCCGCACCAGTTCTCCGGCGGCCAGCGCCAGCGCATCGCCATTGCGCGCGCGCTCGCGCTCGATCCCGACGTGCTGGTCGCGGACGAAGCGGTCTCCGCGCTCGACGTCTCCGTGCAGGCGCAGGTGCTGGAACTGCTCGACGAGATCCAGCGGCGGCTCGGCATCGCCATCCTGTTCATCACCCACGATTTGCGCGTCGCAGCGCAAATCTGCGACGAGGTCGTGGTGATGCAGCACGGCCGTGTGGTCGAACAGGGCCCGGCCGCCGAAGTGCTGACGCATCCGCAGCAGGCCTACACCAAGGCGCTGCTGGATGCGGCACCGGGGCGCAACTGGGACTTCGCGAACTTCCGGCCGGTGTCGGAAGGCGTGGCGGCCAATGCGTAGGCTTGTCCCCTCGTCATTGCGAGCGTAGCGAAGCAATCCAGAGTCCCTCCGCGGAAACAGTCTGGATTGCTTCGCGGAGCCTGTCATCGGGCCGCGCTTCGCGCGGACCCGTTGGCTCGCAATGACGGTGGTTGCGGCCAGCATTCCCAAAACGGCTTGAGGCCATGCACGGCGCGATTGCTTCCCGCCTTGCTCTCTCCTCAAGGCCAAGGCTAACGTCGCGCTCTCTTGATCGACTGGACCTGAATTGATGACACGTATCGCCGTCGGCGGCTTCCTGCACGAGACCAACACCTTCGCCCCGACGAAGGCGACTTTCGCGGACTTCCAGCATGGCGGCGGCTGGCCGGCGATGACTGTAGGTGCCGACGTCCTGAAGGTGATGCGCCGCATCAATGTGGGCCTCGCCGGTTTCGTCGACAGCGCCGAAGCCAATGGCTGGGAACTGGTTCCGACCATTGCGTGCGGTGCAAGCCCCTCGGCGCATGTCACCAAGGACGCCTTCGAGCGCATCGTGAAGGTGATGGTGGACGGCATCGCCGCCGCCGGCCCGATCGACGCGGTCTATCTTGACCTCCACGGCGCGATGGTGACCGAGCATCTCGACGACGGCGAAGGCGAGATCCTGGCGCGCGTGCGCCGCGTCATCGGCAAGGATGTTCCGCTGGTCGCGAGCCTCGACCTGCACGCCAACGTCACGCCCGCGATGATGGAACACGCGGACGCGCTGATCGCCTACCGCACCTATCCGCATGTCGATATGGCCGACACCGGCCGCGCCTCGGCGAAGCATCTTGCCCTCCTCCTGAAGACCAAGCAGCGCTTCGCAAAGTCGTTCCGCCAATTGCCGTTCCTGATCGCGATCAGCTGGCAATGCACCAATGACTTTCCCACCAAGGGCATCTACGAAAAGCTCGCCGCGCTGGAGAACGATGCGGTGCCCACGCTGTCCTTCGCGCCGGGATTTCCCGCCGCCGACTTCCGCGATTGCGGGCCGAGCGTGTTCGCCTATGGCAAGACGCAAGAGGACGCCGACCGTGCGGCGGATGCGATCGTCAAGCTGATCGAAAGCCACGAGGACGATTTCGACGGCAAGATCTGGACGCCCGACGATGGCGTGCGCCACGCCATGGAGCTCTCGAAGGGCGCGAGCAAGCCGATCATCATCGCCGACACCCAGGACAATCCCGGCGCCGGCGGCGATTCCGACACGACCGGCATGCTGCGCGCGCTGGTGCGCAACAAGGCGAGTGCCGCAACGGGCGCGATCTACGATCCCGAGTCCGCCAAGGCTGCGCACGCGGCCGGCGTCGGCGCCACCGTCACGCTGTCGCTCGGCGGCAAGTCCGGCATTCCCGGCGACGAGCCCTATACCGAGTCCTTCGTTGTCGAAAAGCTCTCCGACGGCCGCTTCATCGCACCGGGCCCCTATTATGGCGGCCGCGAGATGGAGATGGGCCCCTCCGCGGCCTTGCGCATCGGCGACGTCCGCGTCGTCGTCTCCTCGCACAAGGCGCAGCTCGCCGACCAGGCGATGTACCGCTATGTCGGCATCGAGCCGACGCAAGAGAAGATCCTGGTCAACAAGAGCTCAGTGCACTTCCGCGCCGATTTCGAGCCGATCGCGGAAAAGCTGATGATCTGCGCCGCCCCCGGCGCGATGCCGGCGGACACTGCCTCCCTGCCCTGGACGCGCCTGCGGCCGGGCATCCGCATCAAGCCGAACGGCCCCGTTTTCAATCCCCCTTCACGCTAACCGGACAGGACACATGCCCACCATCGACCGCATCGACGGCTACGCCGACGAACTCACCGCCATCCGCCGCGATCTCCACGCCCATCCCGAGATCGGCTTCGAGGAAGTGCGCACCTCCGGCATCGTCGCCGACAAGCTGAAGAGCTGGGGCATCGAGGTGCATCGTGGTCTCGGCGGCACCGGCGTGATCGGCGTCATCAAGGGCAAGGGTTCGGGCGACAAGCGCATCGGCCTGCGCGCCGACATGGACGCGCTGCCGATGGAAGAGAACACCAATCTGAAATGGAGCTCGAAGATTCCCGGCCGCTTCCACGGCTGCGGACATGACGGCCACACCACCATGCTGCTCGGCACCGCGCGCTACCTCGCGGAAACCAAGAACTTCGACGGCACCGTGCACCTGATCTTCCAGCCGGCCGAGGAAGGCCTCGGCGGCGCCCGCGCGATGATCAAGGACGGCCTGTTCGAGAAGTTTCCGTGCGACGAGCTCTACGGCCTGCACAATGCGCCCGACCTCAACCACGGCGAGATCGCGATCCTGCCCGGCCCGGCCATGGCCAGCGCCGACTTCTTCGACCTGCGCATCACCGGCTACGGCGCGCATGGCGCGATGCCCGAGCGCTCCAAGGACGCGGTGATCATCGCGACCACGCTGGCGCAAGCGATCCAGACCATCGTCAGCCGCAACGTCGAGCCGTTGCAGGCCGCCGTTATCTCGATCACGCAGATCCATGCGGGCTCCGCCTACAACGTCATTCCCGGCGACGCGCATCTTTGCGGCACCATCCGCACCTTCTCGAAAGAGGTCCGCACCCTGGTCGCCGAACGCATCCGCACCATCTGCGCCGGCATCGCGAGCGCCTACCAGTGCGCGATCGACGTCGACATCCGCGACACCTTCAACGTGCTGGTCAACCAGGTCGAGCAGTCCAAGGTGGTCGAGGACGTCGCACGCACCATCGTCGATCCCGCCAAGGTGATCACCCGCACCCAGCCGAAGATGGGCAGCGAAGACTTCGCTGACATGCTGGAGACCATTCCCGGCGCCTATTTCTGGGTCGGCCACGACGGCTCGGTGCCCGTGCACAATCCCGGCTTCGTGCTCGACGACAAGATCCTGCCGATCGGCGCCAGCATGTTTGCGCGGATCATCGAAACGCGCATGCCGGTGGGTTAGCGATGCATAAAAAGAGCGTCGAAGAGGCGGTCACCTCGTTGCACGATCTGTCCGCGGTCGATCTGATCGCGGGCTATCGCGCCAAGCAATTCTCGCCGAGCGAGGTGCTGGAGGACGTGCTTGCGCATGTCGCTGCGTGGGAACCTCACCTCAAGGCGCTCTATGCATTCGATCCCGACAGCGCGCGCGAGGCGGCCAAGGCCTCGACTGCGCGCTGGTCCGGAGGCGAGCCGTCAGGCGCGCTCGACGGCGTGCCTGTCACGGTGAAGGACAACATCGCGACCAAGGGCGTGCCGGTGCCGCTGGGCGCTGCCAGCGTCAAGCTGGTGCCGGCCGAGAAGGACGCCCCGCCCGCCGCGCGGCTGCGCGAGGCCGGCGCGGTCATCTTCGCAAAAACGACCATGCCCGATTACGGCATGCTGTCGTCCGGGCTCTCCTCCTTCCACGCGTTGGCGCGCAATCCCTGGGACCTCTCGAAGAATCCCGGCGGCTCCAGCGCGGGCGCCGGCGCCGCCGCCGCGGCGGGCTACGGCCCCTTGCATCTCGGCACCGACATCGGCGGCTCGGTGCGCCTGCCCGCGGGCTGGTGCGGCCTTGTCGGCCTGAAGCCGAGCTTCGGCCGCGTGCCGATCGACCCCACCTATGTCGGCCGCGTCGCCGGCCCCATGACCCGCACGGTCGACGATTGCGCGCTGATGATGAGCGCGATCGCAAAGCCCGACCGGCGCGACGGCATGAGCCTGCCCGCCGAGCCGCTCAACTGGAAGGGATTGGAAAAGTCCCCGCGAAAACTGCGCATCGGTCTGATGCTCGATCCCGGCTGCGGCCTGGCGCTGGAGAAGCCGGTGCGCGAGGTCGCGGTGAAGGCTGCGAAGGCGTTCGAATCCGCAGGTAGCGTCGTGACCGAGGTCGACGGCATCCTGACGCGTGAAATGCTCGACGGCCTCGACAATTTCTGGCGCGCGCGGATGTGGGACGATCTGTCGAAGCTGACGCCGGCCGAACAGGCAAAGGTTCTGCCCTATATCTTCAAATGGGGCGAGTCCGGCGCAAAACTCTCGGGCGTGGAGGTCATTCGCGGGTTCAACCAGACCATGGCGATCCGCGCGGCCGCGTCGAAGCTGTTCTGCGAGCTCGACTACGTGATCTCGCCGACCGCGCCGAACGTCAACTATCCCGCCGAATGGGCCTCGCCGACCAACGACCCCATGAAGCCGTTCGAGCACATCGCCTATACCGTGCCGTGGAATATGTCGGAGAACCCGGCCGTCTCCATCAACGGCGGCTTCGATGCCAAGGGCTTTCCGATCGGCGTGCAGATCGTCGGCCGCCGCTTCGACGACATCGGCGTGCTCGGCATGGCCAAGGCATTTGAGGGCCTGCGCGGCGCGCAGCTTCCCTGGCCGCGCCCGCCGGCACACTAAGTACACTCTCGTCATTCCGGGTTGCGCCCTCTTGGCGCAAGCCCGGAATCCCTTCCTCGGCACTACTGGTGCGGAGAGATGGATTCTCAGGTGCGCAATTGCGCAGCGGAGCTCGCGCTTCGCGCGCACCGGAATGACGTGCTAGAGAGACCGACAAAGAAACAAGGAAGGAAACCACCATGGCGTATGAGACGATCAAATACGAGGTCGCCGAGCAGATCCTCACCATCACGCTGAACCGGCCCGACAAGCTCAACGCCTTCAACGCGCAGATGCAGGCCGAGCTGATCGACGCGTTCGACGCCGCCGACAAGGACGACAATGTCCGCGCCATCATCGTCACCGGTGCCGGCCGCGGCTTTTGCGCCGGAGCCGACCTGTCGTCGGGCGCCGACACGTTCGATCGCGACGCACGGCGCGGGCCGGTGAAACGCTTCGCCGACGGCAAGGTCGACTACGGCGATCCGCAGGTGCGCGACGGCGGCGGCCAGGTCACCTTGCGCATCTTCAAATGCCTGAAGCCTGTGATTGCCGCGATCAACGGTCCCGCGGTCGGCATCGGTGTCACCATGCAGCTCGCGATGGACATCCGCATTGCCTCGGACGCTGCGCGCTTCGGCTTCGTATTCTCCCAGCGCGGCATCGTGCCGGAGGCGGCGTCGAGCTGGTTCCTGCCCCGCATCGTCGGCATCTCGCAGGCGCTGGAATGGTGCTATTCGGGCCGCGTCTTCCCGGCCCAGGAGGCGCTTGCCGGCCGTCTCGTCAGCAAGGTCGTGGCGCCGGATGATCTCTTGCCGACCGCCCGCGCGCTCGCCAAGGAATTCGCGGCGAAGACCGCGCCGGTGTCGGTGGCGCTGATCCGCCAGATGATGTGGCGCATGATGGGCGCGGACGATCCGATGGAAGCCCACAAGGTCGACAGCCGCGGCATCTACGCGCGCGGCCGCTCCGACGACGTCAAGGAAGGCGTGGTGTCGTTCCTGGAGAAGCGTCCGGCGCAGTTCAAGAACAAGGTATCGAGCGATATGCCGGACTATTTCCCGTGGTGGACGGAGCGGGAATACAAGTGACGCGAAGCGTCATCCCGGGGCGATGCGAAGCATCAAACTATGGTGCGCAGTTGCGCACCTGAGGATCTCGAGATTCTCCGGTGCGCAACTGCGCACCAGAGTTCGCCCTTCGGGCGCCCCGGAATGACGACGATAGAAGTCACTCCATCACCAGCGCTACCCGCCCGATCGCCTTGCGGTCGAGCAACAGCCGCATCGCCTTGGCGTAATCCTCCAGCGGCAGGCGGTGCGAGATGTTGGGGCGCAGCTTGCCCTCCTCCGCCCATTGCAGCAGCGCCCTCAGGCGCACCTCGCCCAGCGCCGGATTTTTCCGAACCGCTTCTCCCGCACGTACGCCGAGCACGCTCGCGCCCTTGATCAGCAGCAGATTGGTCTTGGCCGAACCGATGCCGCCGGTAAAACCGATCACCAGCAGCCGCGCGCCCCAGGCGATGCAGCGCATCGAATTCTCGAACACCTCGCCGCCGACGGGATCGAACACGACGTCGGCGCCGCGGCCGTCGGTGATGCGCTTGACGGCATCGCGGAACGGCTCGCGGTCGTAGCGCACGAGATGATCCGCGCCGCGCGATTTCGCGATCGCAAGCTTCTCGTCGCTGGACGCCGTCGCGATCACGGTCGCGCCGAGCATCTTGCCGATCTCCACCGCAGCAAGGCCGACGCCGCCGCCGGCGCCATGCACGAGCAGCACTTCGCCGGGCTCGACCCGGCCACGATCGATCAGCGCGTGATAGGCGGTGCCGTGGCCGGCGAGATAGGTCGCAGCCTCCGCATAGTCGAAGGTGGATGGCATCCGCGTGAGCTGCGCCGGCGTCACGACAGCCTCGTCGGTGAAGGCGCCATGGCGCATCTTGACGATGACCTTGTCGCCGACGGCAACGCCCCTCGCCTCCGCGCCAACCTCGGTGACGTCGCCGGCGGCCTCCATGCCGGGCGTGAACGGCAGCTCGGGCTTGAGCTGGTATTCTCCGGCGGCCATCAGCACGTCGGGAAAGTTCAAGCCAGCGGCGCGGATCGCGACGCGCACCTCGCCCGGCTTCAGGGCGCGCGGCGGAAATTCTTCCAGCCGCAGCGTTTCCGGCGCGCCGAGCGCGCGGCAGACGACAGCCCGCACCATCAGGCCGCGCTCGCCTTGCTGCGCAGCAGCGCCTCGCGGATCAGTGGCAGGCGGTCATTGCCGAAATACATGTCGGTCTTATTGACGAAAATGGTCGGCGAGCCGAACCCGCCGCGGGCGACGACCTCTTCGGTGTTGGTCTTGAGCTGATCCTTGATCCCCTGCTCCGAAATGCCCGCGAAGAACTTCTGCTCGTCAACGCCTATCTTCTTGCAGATCTCGGCCAGCACCGCATCCTGCGAGATGTCCTTGTCGCTCCCCCAATAGGCCTCGAACACGGCGGTCGCGAACGGCACCATGTCTTTCCCGAGCCAGATGCAGCCGCGCATCGCCTTCACGCTGTTCACCGGAAATACCGTCGGCGGCATCTTGATCGCAAGGCCGGCCGAACTCGCCCAGTCCTGCAGATCCTTCTTCATGTAGCGCGCCTTCAACGGCACCGGTTTTTCACGTTGCGCGTAGACACTGGGATTGACGGTGTTGAAGATGCCGCCGACCAGGATCGGCCGCCAGGCGATCTCGGCCCCGAGCTCCTTTGCCAGCGGCTGGATGTTGTGGAAGGCGAGATAGGTCCAGGGGCTGGAGCAGTCGAAGAAGAATTCGATCATGGCGTTTTCCTTGTGGCTTGTTTGCGTTGTTCTCTCCCTCGTCATTGCGAGGAGCGGAGCGACGAAGCAATCCAGAGTCTTCCCGCGGAAACAGTCTGGATTGCTTCGCTTCGCTCGCAATGACGCGGAGAGAGCGGAGGCCTAGTTCTTTCCCAAAACTTCCTTCGCACGCTGGCCGAACATGATCTTGCGTGATTCCTCGTCGAACGGCTCTTTCACGAATTTTCCGATCGCAAGCCCCGCCTGCACCTGCGGCCGGGCGCGCACCTCGGCGTACCAGCGTTTCACGTTCGGATAGTCGTCGAGCGTAAAGCCCTGCGCCTTGTGGGTCATGGTCCAGGGGAAGCAGGCGATGTCGGCGATGGAGTAGTCGCCGGCGACATAGGCGCCGGTCCTGGCGAGCTGCCGGTCGAGCACGCCATAGAGCCGCGCCGCCTCGTCGCGGTAGCGCTCGATCGCATAGGGAATCTTTTCCGCCGCATAGAGCGCGAAATGACCGTGCTGGCCGAGCATCGGCCCAAGCCCCGCCATCTGCCACATCACCCATTGAATGGTGGTGGAGCGGCCGCGCAAATCAGCGGGGAGGAAGCGGCCGGCCTTCTCCGCCAGATAGATCAGGATCGCGCCGGTCTCGAACGCCGAGAATGGCGCGCCGCGATCGGCGGGCTCATGATCGACGATCGCAGGAATCCGGTTGTTCGGCGAGATCTCGAGAAACTCGGGGGTGAACTGCTCGCCGGCTCGGATGTTGACGGGCTTCACCGTATAGGGAAGCCCGAGTTCCTCCAGCATGATCGAGATTTTCCAGCCGTTCGGCGTCGGCGCGTAATAAAGATCGATCATGCCGCTTCCTCTGGCCTTTCCTTGGGTCTTCCTTGGCCCTTTCTTTGGGCCTTCCCTGTCATCGCCGCTGGAATAGAAAGCGACTTTTGTTGTTCTGTACCTTGACGTTAAGACATGGCAGGAAGGGGCGCAACACAACCTGCCGGGAGGGCCGCCATGCTGTTTCCAACCACGATCGCCGGCTCCTTGCCGAAGCCGGAATGGCTCGCCGAGCCCAACATGCTCTGGGCGCCCTGGAAGTCGGAAGGCGATGAGCTTCTCCGCGCCAAGCGCGACGCGACGCTGATCTGGCTGAAGATCCAGGAAGACGCCGGCATCGACATCCTCACCGAGGGCGAGCAGGCCCGCCAGCATTTCGTGCACGGTTTTCTGGAGAAGATCGAGGGCATCGATTTCGCCCACAAGGTCGAGATGGGCATCCGCAAGGACCGCTACAAGGCGATGGTGCCGCAGGTGGTCGCGCCGCTCCGGCTCAAGGGCCGCGTCCACGCCTTTGAAGCGCAAGCGGCGCGCGCGCACACGAAGAAGAAGCTGAAATTCACCCTGCCTGGCCCGATGACCATCATCGACACCATCGCCGACCGCTACTATGGCGACCGCGTCAAGATGGCCTTCGCCTTCGCCGAGCTGCTCAACGAGGAAGCCAAGGCGTTGCAGGCCGACGGCGTCGATCTCGTGCAGTTCGACGAGCCCGCCTTCAACGTCTACATGGACGAGGTCAACGACTGGGGCATCAAGGCGCTGGAGCGCGCGGCACAAGGGCTGACCTGCACCACCGCGGTCCACATCTGCTACGGCTACGGCATCAAGGCCAACACCGACTGGAAGGAGACGTTAGGCAGCCAGTGGCGGCAGTACGAGCAGATCTTTCCGGCGATCGACGCCAGCCCGATCCGGCAGGTCGCGATCGAGTGCCGCAATTCCAAGGTCCCGCTCGACCTGCTCGCGCTGCTCAAGAACAAGGTCGTGCAGGCCGGCGTGATCGACGTCGCCAGCGATACGGTGGAGACCGCCGAGGACGTCGTGCAGGTGATCGACGCCGTGTCGAAGTTCGTGCCGAAGAGCAACATCATCGCCACCACCAATTGCGGCATGGCGCCGATGCGGCGCGAGATCGCCGAAGCCAAGCTGATGGCGCTCGGCGCCGGTGCAGCGCTGGCGCGCGAGAAGCTGGGCTGATGGTGGTGGTCCGGACGGCACTCATCGCCGCAACACTTGCGGCGACCACCTTTGCGCGCGCGGAGGATCGCTCCGTGCTGCTCAATTGCAAGGCCTTGGTAGAGCGTGCGGAGAAGGAAGCCGGCAGCGCCAGCGAGGCCGAGCTGACCCGCTGCCGCCAGATCATCCGCGAATGGGCCTTACGCGATGCGCGGACAACGGTGGACGAGCAAGGGCGGCCGCTGAAGTAGCCACGCGTCGCGCTATGTTCCCTCCCCCGCAAGGTGCGCGCTGGGATGCAGGGTGGCCTGATAGCCAGCATTCATCGTGCGCAGCGTCGATGGCGGCGTCAGCAACGCGGCTTCGCTCGGAAGATGCTCCACTGCGGCATATCCCGCCGGCGACCACAGCAGCGCCCTGCCCTGCATCACCAAAAAGCTCTCTTCACCCTGCTGCACCATCGCGCCGTCAGGGAGCTGGTCGAGCGGCACCAGCAGCACATGCAGCCGTTTCCTGCCGTGGTCGAGCCGCTCGTGGTGCAGCACCGTGTCGATGTCGTGCATGCGGACGTCGTGCACGCGGTTGCCTTTCTCCCATGCGGCGCGGAAGCGATTGGCGTCGTCGCGGCGGCAGTAGAAGCAGGGACGATGGCCGGCGGCGAGCGCGGTGGCCTCGTCGAGAAAGAACAGCTCGGTCCAGCTTTGCTGCGCCATCACCTCGCGGCGGCGACCGCGGAATTCGCAGGTGCAGGTGAGCCAGGCCGGCGACGACCAGCGCTTCTTCAGAAGAGTCTGCGTCGCGGGATCATGGATGATGCCGCGATTGCCGGTGAACATCCCGCGATGCGGGGTGGCGATGATCTCGCCGGTCGGCATGACGCGGTTTTGCAGGGGCATGGTGGCCTCTTCTCCTTCTCCCCGCGTGCGGGGAGAAGGTCGGGATGAGGGGGAGCCTCCGCAAGGTCGGTGAGAATTGGACTCTCGGAGAGCCCCCCTCACCCGCGCCTTCGGCGCGGCCTCTCCCCGCACGCGGGGCGAGGCGAAGAAAGATTACGCCGCCCCATCACGCAGCGGCGGGTGATAGGACAGCGCGGTGTCCCAGGGGAAGAAGATCCAGGTGTCCTGCGAGACTTCCGTAATGAAGGTATTGACCAGCGGGCGTCCCTTCGGCTTGGCGTAGACGGTGGCGAAATGCGCATCCGGCAGCATGTCGCGGACCAGCTTGCCGGTCTTGCCGGTGTCGACGAGGTCGTCGACGATCAACAGGCCCTTGCCGGTGCCGCCACCGAGCTTCATCGCCGATTCGGAAATGCCCTTCAGGACCTGTAGCTCGCCCTGCTTGTCGTGGTCATAGCTGGCGATGCAGACCGTATCGATCACGCGCACGCCGAGCTCGCGGGCCACGATCGCAGCCGGGACGAGCCCGCCGCGGGTGATCGCGATCACCGCGTGGAACGGACCGACCTCGTTGAGCCGCCAGGTCAGCGCCCGGCAATCGCGGTGGAACTGGTCCCACGAGACCGGAAAGGCCTTGCCCGCCCGCTCCTGCGCGCTCAGTTCCGGTGCCTCACCTGCCATTGTCGTCTCCTGCCAATCGTCGTCCGGCAGCTTCTCTGCCAAAGCATGATCCGGAAAAGTGTGCAGCGGTTTTCCGATAAGATCATGCTCAAATAAAAAGCTAAAGGGCTCGGCGAGCCGAGCGCTTTAGCGGGTGATGTTCAATCCCGCCAGCATTTCCTTCACCGCCGCCATTGCGGATGCGAGCTTATCCGCATCGCGCGAGCGCACCACCAGGTTGGTGTTGGGCTTCTGCTCCTCGTCCATGAAGGGATAGCTGCCGATGATGGTGTCGGGATGGGCCTCGGCGATCGCCCGCAAGGGGCTGCCGATGTCGCCCTCGCGCGCATTGGCGCGGACCGATTCGGACAGCATCCGCACGCCCGATTTCAGCTTGGGCGAGACGATGTCCATCATCGCCTGCATGATCGAGGGCACGCCGGCCATCACGATGACGTTGCCGATCTTGAAGCCGGGGGCGAGGATGGTCGCGCTCTGGATCAGCTCGGCACCGTCGGGGATGCGGGCCATGCGCAGGCGGGCCTCGTTGAGGTCCTGCTCGCTCCAGCGCTCCCTGAAACGGGCGACCACCTCCGGGTGATGGTCGATGCCGACGCCGAACGCCTTGGCGACGCTGTCGGCGGTGATGTCGTCATGGGTCGGCCCGATGCCGCCGGTCGTGAAGACGTAGGTATAGCGCTTCCGCAGTGCATCCAACGCGGCAATGATGTCGGCCTCGTCGTCGGAGACGACCCGGACTTCCTTGAGGTCGATGCCGATATTGGTCAGGTATTCGGCGATGAAGCCGATATTCTTGTCCTTGGTCCGGCCGGACAGGATTTCATCCCCGATGACCAGAATGCCCGCCGTGACGATCTCGCTCATACCTTAAGTCCCTCACCTGTCGGTCCGACTTTGCCGAGGTAACGCGTTGAAGTCACGCGGTTTTGCTGCGGAAATAAGCAGTCCTCAGCCATTTTTTCAGGCAAGCCGCCGGCCATCCCCGGTAATTCGTGCCCGTCCATGCTTATCGCGCTGGCCCGCCCCTTGCTACCACATGAAAGTCATGCACTCTTGCCGCATGGCCAGGACGTTGCGGTCTTCACCAGGGCCGGCGACCTGTCACATGGCGCAACGCCTTGCGGAGACAAGTCGGGATCTATGGCAGTCGCGTTTGATGAAATGAATATTCCCGGCGGGGACCTTCGCCCTGCCTACCAGGAGCTGGCGCGGTGGCTCAAGGAGACGCCTCCCGAGGCGCTCGAATATCGCCGTCAGGAGGCTGAGCTCCTCTTCCGCCGCATCGGCATTACCTTCGCGGTCTATGGAGACTCCGACTCCACCGAGCGCCTGATCCCGTTCGACGTGATCCCGCGGATCATGTCCGGCAAGGAATGGGGGGTGCTGGAAAAGGGGCTGAAGCAGCGCGTGAAGGCGCTGAACATGTTCCTGCGCGACATCTATCACGAGCGCGACATCCTTCGCGCCGAGGTCGTGCCCGACGACCTGATCTTCCAGAACCCGGTGTTCCGGCCCGAGATGAACGGCCAGCAGGTGCCGCACGACGTCTACGTGCACATCGCCGGCATCGACATCGTCCGGGTCGACGCCGAAGACTTCATCGTGCTGGAGGACAATGCGCGCACGCCGTCGGGCGTGTCCTACATGCTGGAAAACCGCGAGATCATGATGCGGCTGTTTCCGGACCTGTTCGCCCGCCACAGGGTGGCGCCGGTCGAGCGCTATCCGGACGAGTTGCTTTCGGCGCTACGCTCGGTTGCGCCGCACGGCGCATCCGGCGAGCCGACGGTCGCGCTGCTCACGCCGGGCGTCTACAACTCCGCCTATTACGAGCATTCCTTCCTCGCCGACAAGCTCGGCATCGAGCTGGTCGAGGGCCGCGACCTCGTCATCAAGAACAACGAAGTGTTCATGCGGACGACCGAGGGCTTGAAACGGGTCGACGTGATCTATCGCCGCGTCGATGACGATTTCATCGACCCCCTCACCTTCCGCCCCGACTCCGTGCTCGGCGTGCCCGGGCTGATGTCGGCCTATGCGGCCGGCAACATCACGCTCGCCAACGCGGTCGGCACCGGCATCGCCGACGACAAGGCGATCTACTCCTACATGCCTGACATCGTGAAGTTCTACCTCGGCGAGGAGCCGATCCTGAAGAACGTGCAGACCTGGCGCTGCCGCGAGCCGAAGGATCTGGCTTACGTGCTGGACAATCTCGGCGATCTCGTCGTCAAGGAGGTTCACGGCTCCGGCGGCTACGGCATGCTGATCGGTCCCGCCGCGACAAAGGCCACGATCGAAGCGTTCCGCGAAAAGCTCAAGCGCGAGCCGGAAGGCTTTATCGCACAGCCGACGCTGGCGCTCTCGACCTGCCCGACCTGCACCGCATCCGGCCTCGCGCCGCGCCATGTCGACCTGCGGCCCTTCGTGCTGACCGGCAGCAAGAGCACGACGATCGTGCCGGGCGGACTGACACGCGTCGCGCTGAAGGAAGGCTCGCTCGTGGTGAATTCGAGCCAGGGCGGCGGCACCAAAGACACCTGGATCCTGGACGAGTAGAGAGATGCTGTCGCGTACCGCCGAAAACCTCTACTGGCTCGCCCGCTATGTCGAACGGGCCGAATATCTCGCGCGCACCATCGATGCGACGCTGCGCGTCACTGCGCTGCCTGCCGCCTATATCGGCAAGACCAACGAATGGGACTCGGCGCTGCTCACCGCCGGCGTCGCCGCCAGCTTCTATCAACAATATGAGGAAGCCAACGAGCACAACGTCGTCGACTACCTCTCGTTCTCGGCGGACAACCCCTCTTCGATCAGGAACTGCATCGAGGCGGCGCGGCTGAACTCGCGCTCGGTGCGCACGGCGCTGACCAGCGAGATGTGGGACACCATCAACTCGGCCTGGATCGAGTTGCAGGAGGTCTGGAGCAAGGGCACCTCGACGCGTGAGGATTTGGCAAAGTTCCTGCGCTTCGTGCAGGAGACCTCGCTGCGCTTCGACGGCTCGGCCTACCGGACCATGCTGCGCAACGACGCCTACTGGTTCTCGCGCCTCGGCCTGCATCTGGAGCGCGCCGACAACACCGCCCGCATTCTCGACGTGAAGTATCACGTGCTGCTCCCTGAAGAGGAGCACGTCGGCGGCCCGCTCGACTTCTATCAGTGGAGCTCGATCCTGCGCTCGGTGTCGGCGCTGACGGCCTATCACTGGGTCTACCGCGAGACGCTGAAGCCGTGGCTGGTCGCGGATCTCCTGATCCTCAACGGCACGCTGCCGCGCTCGCTGGCGAGCTGCTACGACAATCTCGTGCGCAACCTCGACCAGATCGGCGTCGCCTATGGCCGCCAGGGTCCGGCCCAGCGCCACGCCCGCGGCATCCGCAACCGGCTCGAACACAGCAATATGAACGACATTTTCCAGCATGGCGTGCATGAATTCATTCAGGAATTCATCGCGGACAATTCCAGGCTGGGCGAAATCATCACGAAGCAGTATTTGATCTGATACATGCGGTCGTTCCGGGACGCTCGACGGGCGAACCCGGAATGACGGAACCAGAACACCATGCGCCTGCGAATCCAGCACACCACGACCTATCGCTACGAGCCGGCGGCGACCAGCGTGATCCAGATCCTGCGCATGACCCCGTGCAGCCATGACGGGCAATATGTGGCGGAGTGGCAGATCGACGTCTCCACAGACACCAAGCTCGACACCCATGAGGACGCCTTCGGCAACGTCACCCATGTGCTGTCCTGCGGGCCGGTCGGCGACATCAAGATCATGGCCGAGGGGCTGATCGAGACCCACGACACCGGCGGCGTGCTGCGCGGCGCCGACGAGCGCTTTCCCGCCGGGATGTTTTTGCGCCCCACCGACCTCACCACCGTGAACCCTGCCATGATGGCCGTCGCGCGCCAGCTGCGCAGCGAGGCCGAAAACGACACCCTCGGCTTCCTGCACACGCTGATGACTGAGATCAGCGATCACATGACCTTCGACGAAGACCCGACCAACAGCGGCACGTCGGCAGCCGAGGCGTTCACGCTCAAGCGCGGCGTGTGCCAAGACTACGCGCATATTTTCATCGCCTGCGCGCGCAGCGGCGGCGTGCCGGCGCGCTTCGTCTCCGGCCATTTCCTGCGCTCGGACGGAACCGTGCATCAGGACGCCGGCCACGCCTGGGCAGAGGCCTATGTTCCCGATCTCGGCTGGGTCGGCTTCGATCCCGCCAACTCCATCTGCACCACCGACGCCCATGTCCGCGTCGCGATCGGGCTCGACTATCTCGGCGCGGCCCCGGTGCGTGGCACCCGCTACGGCGGCGGCGCCGAGACGCTGACGGTCGCGGTCAAGGTCGAGCAGGCCAATCGCGGCGGCCAATCGCAGTCGCAATCACAGCGGCAGAGCTAGCCTGGCGATATCTCGGGGCGCAATCGTTACAGCCGTAATCGACAGCCGCCGGCTGAAACCGCGCCGTAGCACGCGCCGTCCAATTTCCGTTGCGATCCGTTTCCGCAACAGAGGTTGAGACAGATGCGGCTTCAAGAGAAAATCAAAAAGCATTCCGTGCCACTGCGCGATCCCCACCAGGAGATGCTTGCAGGCATCCGGGATCTGGCACCCGAGATCACGGCACGCGCCGCCGAGATCGAGGTGGGACGCCGCGTCCCGCGCGACATCGTGGAGCGGCTGCGGTCGATCGGGATCTTCCGGATGTTCGTGCCGCGGAGCCATGGCGGGCTGGAGCTCGATTTTCCCGATGGCCTCGAGGTCATCAAGGCGCTCGCCCGTCTCGACGGCTCGATCGGCTGGATCAGTGTTGTCGCCGGAGCCAGCAGCCTCTTCGTCGCCGCATCGCGCCCGGAACTGTACAACCGCATTTACAAGAACGGTCCTGACACGGCGATGTGCGGCTCATCCCAGCCGGGCGGCACGGCCGAGCGCGTCGCCGGCGGCTATCGCGTCAAGGGCCGCTGGCCGTTTGCCAGCGGCTGCACGCATGCCGACTGGATCGGCGGGTTCTGCATCGTCACCGAAAACAGCAAGCCGGTTCCCGGTGCGCAAGGCAAGCCGCTAGTTCGTGTGGTTGCACTGCCGGCGTACGAGTGGGAGATCGAGGACACCTGGCACGCGGCGGGTCTCAAGGGCACCGGCAGCCACCACGTCACGCTGCGGGAAAGGCTGGTTCCCGAGGACGATTTCTTCGATCTCGATACGCCCCCGCAGCAGCCGGGTCCGCTCTATCAGGCGCTGCGGCAATGGCTGCCCTTGATGCACGGCGCATTCACGGTCGGGATGGCCGAAGGCACCGTCGACGAGCTGCTCGCGCTGGCCCACACCGGTCGGCAGCAATTATATGCGGCCACGGCGATGCGGGAGTCCGAGACCTTCCAGTACGATCTCGGCCGGATTTCCGCCAACCTTGCCGCCGCGCGGGCGTTTCAAGAGGTCCAGGCCGCCAGCCACTGGCGTCACGCGCTGGCGGGAACGCTGAACGACGAGGACCTCGTGATCGAGGGCGCCCGCTCCGCGACCTGGCTCGCCACGACCTGTGTCGGCATCGCGGATGCCTGCTTTGCGCTGGCCGGCAGCGGCGCGGTCTACGACAGCTCGCCGCTGCAGCGGCGCCTGCGCGATCTTCACGTCGCCGCCCAGCACGCCCACGCGCAGCAGCGGCAATATGTCGATGTCGGCAAGCTGGCCCTGCGCCGTTCGGCCGACCGTGCCGGCTGACCGCAGCAGCCGTGCTACAATCGCAGGGTCAGACCAGACCCTGCGAGGACCCCCATCATGGCGACCGTGAAGCTGCTTTCGGACGATGAACTCTCCAGCGAGGCGCGCGCCGTCTTCGAGGACATCCGCAAGGTGCGGAAGTCGGACTTCATCAACAATTTCTGGCGCGCGCTGGCGCATGATCCGAAGACGCTGCGGCGGACCTGGGAGAGCCTCAAGGAGGTGATGGGCCCGGGCACGCTCGATCCCAAGGTCAAGGAGATGCTCTATGTCGCGGTGTCGATCGCGCATGGCTGCAGCTACTGCGTCCACTCCCACACCGCCGCCGCCCGGGCCAAGGGCATGACCGAGGCCGAATATGGCGAGCTGCTCGCCATCGTCGGCATGGCGGCGGAGACAAACCGGCTGGTCACCGCACTCGGCGTCCCCGTCGACGCGGCGTTTCTGGCCGATGCGGCTGATTGAGGTCGATCGCCGCCGCAGAGCCCACCTGTCATTCCGGGTTCGCGACTCCGTCGCGCCCCGGAATGACGGTCTCGCCCCCGGGAATCGGGGGTTGGAGTAGCCCCCGAAATTGGCTAGTAATTTCGCGCAAACGCGTTCGGGGACTGGAAATGACCTATTGTTGCGGAATCCTGGTTCGGGACGGTCTGGTGATGATCGCCGATACCCGCACCAATGCCGGCCTCGACAATGTCTCGACCTTCCGCAAGCTGCACATCTTCTCCAAGCCCGGCGACCGCATCATGGCGATCGCCAGCGCCGGCAACCTCGCCATCAGCCAGTCGGTGCTCTCGACCCTGACCGAGGGTCTGGAAGACCCCAATACGGGCGAGATCGAGACGCTGATGAACGCGCCGACCATGTTCCAGGCGGCCCAGCGCATCGGCCGGGCGATCCGGGCGGTGCATGCCACCGAGGGGCCGGCGCTGAAGTCCGAGGACGTGTCCTTCGACGTCTCCTTCCTGTTCGGCGGCCAGATCAAAGGTGCACGGATGCGCCTGTTCATGGTCTACACCGCCGGCAATTTCATCGAGTGCACCACCGACACGCCTTACCTGCAGATCGGCGAGCACAAATACGGCAAGCCGGTGCTCGACCGCGCCATGCATTACGACGTCGAGCTCTACGAGGCACTGAAGACCGGCCTGATCTCGATGGACTCGACGATGCGCTCCAACCTCGGCGTCGGCCTGCCGATCGACGTGCTGGTGGTGCGCTCGGACGCCTGCGATGCCGATCTCAACCACCGCATCGAGGCGGGCGAGCCCTATTTCCACGACCTGCGCTCGCGCTGGTCGGCGGCCTTGCGCGCGGCGCATCAGAACATTCCGCGGCCGCCCTACAAGAACGAAAAAGAACCCAAAACCTGACAGCTTGAGAGAAAAGGCAGGAAACGATGAGTGAAGCGAAAAAGATCGCAGTGGTGACGGGCGCCGGCACCGGTGTCGGGCGCGCCGCGTCCTTAGCGCTGATGAACACCGGCTTCACCGTGGTGCTGGTCGGGCGCCGTATGGAGATGCTCGAGGAGACCGCGAAGCTTGGCCCCGCGGGCAAGAGCCTGTGCGTCACCGCCGACATGACCAAGCCGGACTCCATTGCCGCGCTGTTCGACAAGGTGAAGGCGACCTATGGCCGTCTCGACGTGCTGTTCAACAATGCCGGCATGGGCGCCCCCGCCGTCAACTTCGAGGACCTCAGCCTCGAGCAGTGGCAGGCCGTGGTGAACACCAACCTCACCGGCCCGTTCCTGTGCACCCAGCACGCCTTCCGCATCATGAAGGACCAGACCCCGCGCGGCGGCCGCATCATCAACAACGGCTCGATCTCGGCGCACGCGCCGCGTCCGTTCTCGGCGGCCTACACCTCGACCAAGCACGCCATCACCGGTCTCACCAAGGCTTCGAACCTCGACGGCCGCATGTATGACATCGCAGTCGGCCAGGTCGATATCGGCAATGCCGCCACACCGATGACCGACCGCATGGTCAACGGCCCCGGCGTGCTGCAGCCCGACGGCACCACCAAGCACGAGCCGCGCATGGACGCCAAGGCGGTCGGCGATGCGGTCGCCTACATGGCCGGCCTGCCGCTCGATGCCAACGTGCTGACCATGACGGTCATGGCCACCAAGATGCCGTTCGTCGGACGGGGCTAGTCGATATCTCGTGCCCCGGACGCAGCGCGGCATGCAATGACGCGCTGCTGAGCCGGGGCCCATGCCTCCGCGATTTCGTTCTTGGCCTTCTGGGTCCCGGCTCTGCGGCGCGTCACTTCGTGCCGCACCGCGTCCGGGACACGAGACCTGCCCTACTCCAAGCTCTCCACCTGCCGGAGGCTCGGAAACAGCTTCATCCACAGCAGCGCGACCGCGACCGTGCAGACGCCGCCGAGCACGGCTGCCGGCATCGCGCCGAACAACGCGGCGGTGAGGCCGCTCTCGAACTGGCCGAGCTGGTTCGAGGCGTTGATGAAGAGGAAGTTCACCGCGCCGACGCGGCCGCGCATCTCGTCGGGCGTCGACAGCTGCACCAGCGAGAAGCGGATCACGACGCTGATCGTGTCGGCCGCGCCGAGAACGGCGAGCGACAGCACCGACAACCACATCCAGGACGACAGCGCGAACACGATCGTGGCAATGCCGAACACGATCACCGCCTGGAACATGCGCAGGCCGACATGCCGCGTGATGGCGTGGCGCGCCAGCACCATGGTCATCAGCAGCGCGCCCACCGCGGGCGCGGCACGCAACACGCCGAGCCCGACCGGGCCGGCCTGGAGAATGTCGCGGGCATAGATCGGCAGCAGCGCCGTGACGCCGCCGAACAGCACGGCGAACAGGTCGAGCGAGATGGTGCCGAGGATGGCCGGATTGCTGCGGATGAAGCGGACGCCGGCAAAGATGTTGTCGGCATCCGTCCCCTCCTTGAGGGCCGCCTGCGGGCGCGGCTGGATGAAGCCGGTCAGGATCATCCCGAGAATCCAGAACAGCAGCATCACGGCGTAGGCGAGATGCGGCGCGATCGCATAGGCAAAGCCGCCGAGCGCCGGCCCTGTGATGGTCGCAACCTGCCCCGCCCCGCTCGCGACCGCCGTCGCGCGCTGGAGCGAGCCCTGCGGCGCAATCAGCGGCAGCAGCGCCGCGGTGGTCGGGCTCTCGAAGGCGCCGGCAATGCCGAGCACGAAGGTCGCGATGAAGATCTGCACCTCGCTGACCGCGCCGAGATAGGTGATGATTGCAAGATAGAGTGCGGTCGCGGCCTCCACGAGCTGGCAGAGCTGCACCACCCGCTTGCGTTCAAAACGGTCGGCGGCGTGGCCGGCGACGAAGACGAGCAGCGCCGTGGGGGCGAACTGCACCAGCCCGACCATGCCGAGGTCGAAGGCCGAGCCGGTGAGGTCGTAGATCTGCCAGCCGATCGCGACCGCCGCGATCTGGCTGGAAAAGCGTGACAGGCTGCGCGAGAGCAGGAAGAACAGGAAGGCGCGATGGCGGAGGAGCTCACCGGCGGTGACCGGCGGACTGACGGATACTGGCTGCTCTGGCATCGCCGCTTCGGTCACGCTCGGATAGTTCGCCCCAAAAATATCGACGCGCCCCGCGTGGCTGACGCGGGCCTGCTTGTCAACAGCGGGCGGCACCCAGGGCCATCCGGCATTGCGTTTGCAACGCACGCGCGGCCATAATCATTGGGGCTTTGGGGACATCATGCTACGGCTGCAATCGACACTCGGCGTTTTCGCATTGCTGCTGATCGCCTTCGCGCTGGCGGAGAATCGCCGCGCAGTCTCGTTACGCCAGGCGGCGATCGGCCTCGTCGCGACCTTCGCCACCGCGATCCTCCTTTTGAAGGTGCCCGTTGTGGCGCGCGCCTTCGGCGCCATCAACGACGCGGTCGGCGCGATCTCGGCGGCCTCGCGCGCCGGCTCATCCTTCGTGTTCGGCTATGTCGGCGGTGGCACCCTGCCCTTCGACCTCAAGGTGCCGGGCGCCGATTTCATCCTGGCGTTCCAGGCGCTGCCGATCGTGCTGGTCATGAGCGTGCTGACCACACTGCTGTTCTATTGGCGCGTGCTGCCGCCGATCGTGCGCGGCATGGCCTGGCTGCTGGAGCGGACGCTCGGCGTCGGCGGCGCGGTCGGGCTGTCGACCGCGGCCAATATCTTCCTCGGCATGGTCGAGGCGCCGCTGTTCGTGCGGCCGTATCTGGCGCAGATGACGCGCAGCGAATTGTTCCTGGTCATGACCGGCGGCATGGCCGGTATCGCCGGCACCGTACTGGTACTCTACGCAACGCTGCTGGCGCCGCTCATTCCCGACGCGGCCGCGCATTTCGTCATCGCTTCGGTGCTGGGCGCGCCGGCGGCGATCCTCGTCAGCCTGATCATGGTGCCGGAGACCTCGGACAAGCGCACCGGAGGCACGCTCGAAGATCCGGAGACGGAAGTGTCCGGCACGATGGACGCGATCGTGAAAGGCACGAGCGCGGGGATCGAGCTCTTGATCAACATCGTCGCCATGCTCCTGGTGCTGGTGGCGCTGGTCTATCTCGTCAACGCGGTGCTTGGCCTGTTGCCGCATGTTGGCGGCGCCGCGATCTCGCTGCAGCGCCTGCTCGGCCTCGTCATGGCGCCGGTGTGCTGGCTGATGGGATTGCCGTGGGATCAGGCGGTGACGGCCGGCAGCCTGATGGGCACCAAAACCGTGCTCAACGAGCTGATCGCCTATGTCGACTTTTCAAAACTGCCGCCCGATACGCTCGATCCGCGCTCGCGCCTGATCATGCTCTACGCGATGTGCGGCTTCGCCAATTTCGCCAGCCTCGGCATCATGATCGGCGGCCTCGGCGTGATGGCGCCGGAGCGGCGCGATGAGATCAACGCGCTGGGCCTGAAGTCGATCGTGTCGGGGACGCTGACGACGTGTCTGATGGGCGCGGTGGTGGGGGTGTTGAGTTAGCGGCGGCTCCGTAGCCCGGATGAGCGCAGCGATATCCGGGACCAGCTTCGCCGCGGAGAGTGGAGTGCACCCCTATGGTGAGACACGATAACCGGGGACAGGTTGGGTCTGCCGCCTTAGAGCGGCTGGACAGGTTGAGCGATCGGGGCCGCTCTGCGAGGCTGCTGCGCAGCAGCCCCGCAGAGCGGTAAAATTTCTTCGAACTCGGCGGGGGGCCGGTAGGCCAGCGCCGAGTGCAGGCGTTGTCTGTTGTATATCTCCTCGATGAAGTTGCCGATGGCATTTCTGGCATGCTGCGCA
>NZ_DASYWN010000025.1:0-124055 GCF_035935975.1 Bradyrhizobium sp. | reverse complement strand
CATAGTCCTCAACCCGCGCTGGAAGCAGACTGAGTTGCTCTCGGCTCTCGCCGGACTTGAATGTGCGATTCGTCATGAACAGAATCGTACATCAACTCCCCGAAATGCCGAGTTCTTGCTCGGCCTCGACGGGCAAAACAGGGCTATGGTGACATGATGGCGCCGGTCGCAATGGGGACGCTCCGAGGCCGGGACAAGCCTCGCGTAAGCGGGCACTGCGATAGTGGAACCTACTCTGGGTGAGAGGAGATTCTGCATGCCTATCGCAGGGCAAAAGCTGGCTTTCGTCATGGCGTCGTCCAACCATGGCACGATGATCGTCAACCGCTTCGACTACCGCATGGTCACACCTGACCGCGGCTACGGCGTGGGCTTCCAGATCCTGGAAACGGGCGCTTTCGACCGGGGCGAGGTCAACGTCGCGCTCGATTTGCTGGGCTTGCGCCGCAAGCACCACGGTGACGGCGTCATCGCGATCGACTGCGGCGCCAATATCGGCGTGCACACGGTCGAATGGGCGTCAGCAATGACGGGCTGGGGCTCGGTGATCGCGATCGAGGCCCAGGAACGAATCTACTATGCGCTCGCCGGCAACATCGCCATCAACAACTGCTTCAACGCGCTCGCGGTGAACGCGGCCGTGTCCTCCGAATCCGGCACGATGCAGATTCCGAACCCGGACTATTTCAAGCCGTCCAGCTTCGGCAGCCTGGAATTGCGCCAGCGTCCGGGCAACGAATTCATCGGCCACCCGATCGACTATGTTGAGAATACCGTCCTCGTCCGCACGATGACGCTGGACGAGCTCAACCTGCCGCGGGTCGATTTCATCAAGATCGACATCGAGGGCATGGAGCTGGAGGCCCTCGCGGGCGGCCAGGAGACGATCAGGCGGTATCGCCCGATCCTGCTGATCGAAAAGATCAAGACGGACCCCCAGCAGCTCGAGCAGTGGCTGCGCGCCAACGGCTACCAGTTCCTGGCGCTCGGCATCAACATCGTCGCGGTGCATCAGAGCGATCCGTCCTGGCAGGATATCGCCGCAGCTCAGGCCGGCGGCCGGCCGCACGCGGCCTAGCGGCAACGACGGGTCTTGGTAGCCCGGATGAGCGGAGCGACATCCGGGAGTTTTGCTGCAGAAGCATTCCCAGATGTCGCTTCGCTCATCTGGGCTACGGGCGTTCAGCCCGGCGACGTAGGATGGGTAGAGCGAAGCGAAACCCATCATTCCACCACCGCCATTGATGGGTTTCGCTTCGCTCTACCCATCCTACGCTACTTCGCTCCATCCGGGCTACGCCTACGACGGCGAATTGACTTGCCTTGCTTCGCGTCCTTTTGCACTCTCCTCGCCAAGGAGACCCAAGCATGAAGAAAATGACCGTCGCGTGCGCGCTCGGAACGGCCCTGGTGCTGTCGAGCCTGGGAACAACAGGCGTTGAAGCCAAGACGCGGAAGGCCGTCGTCGTTGCCGAACCGCGGCTGAGGGTGGACGTCCCGGTGCTGCGGCCGACGCCGTGGGATTACAACGTCATTCCGCGCTATCGGTACCGCCCCGAAGACGACCGGGTCGATCCCTACGGCCCGCCGCTGGTGCCGTCCTATATTCGCTATCAGGCGTGGCGCTGGCCGTATTGGTGGTGAGGGGCTGATCGGACGCGTAGGATGGGTAGAGCGGAAGCGAAACCCATCAAAAATCGTTGCGGAATGTGATGGGTTTCGCAAGTGCTCTACCCATCCTACGGGGCTACGCGCTAACCGCCATCACCCGCCGCAAGCCGCACAAACTGCCGCTTCATCGCATTGACCCTGGCGACATAGCTCGCGACGAGATGGTCGCCGCACCGCTCGCCGGATGTCATCACAAACTTCCGCCGCGCATAGGCCGTCGCGGGACCCGCGCCGCAGAGATGGATGAAGGCGGCCAGATCCTGCTTCTGCTCGCGGCTTGCCTTCACGTCGCCCGCCAGCGAGAGCACGAGCGCGACATTGCGATCCAGATACACCGACGCCAGCTCGATGGCGTGGCTCGGGATCGCGCGGGTGTAGAGACGCGTGAAGCCACAGCCGGTCTCCGTGACCGCGTTGCCGCGGATGCAGAACCGCGAGACCTCGGCGAAAGCCGGATCGGTCATCTGGAAGAGACCGACGGCGCTGGAGGCGGGCTTGTAGATCGCGAAGGGATTAAAGCTCCATCGCCAGCGCCAATAGGTGCGCGCCACCGGGTTGGCTGAACTCTCGATCTGCGCCAGCGCGGCCAGCAATTCGGGCGTGATCGTCGCGGTGGAATAGGTGCGGAACAGCGCCCCGTATTGCCGCCAGGTCTCGGCCGGCTCCTTGTCGAGGGAATTGCCGACGAAGACGAACAGCTCGGTCGGCTTGCGGATGACGTGATAGGCGATGTTCAGGAGGGCGAGGGCGGCAAGCAGGATCGCCGTGCCGCCAGCGATCCGAACCGTCCGCGGTGCACGCGCGAAAATCTTGCGTGCCCAGCGGGCGCGCCGCCTGACGCTGCGCGGGCGAGGGAGGAGGTTTCGGTTTTTTCCGGGCATGGTCAGCGATCAGGGCTGCGAGAACGATGCTGACGGCCAGCAATTGATGGAAGCGGATAGCCTGCCTGACCGTGCGGGTTCCGGCTGGCGCAGCGGCAGGGCTGAATCGCAAAGGCTCAATCGCACAGCGTCCAAAAAAAGTCATACCGCAATTGTGAATTGGCCCACAGACGGCGGCCGTCCTGTCTGTTTATCTGCCGCCAAATGGCCCCTCGTGCGCACGCTTTGCATTGCGCACCTGGCGCCTTCGCATTTCGCAATTCCTGGGTGATCGCTATGGGCGTTTTTCATCGCACGGCCATGCTTTGCAGCTGGTTCATCGAGTCCACCATGAGCGGGTGTACCGAGAGATTTCGCGTGCGCTGAACAAGGCGCGCAGGAGTTGTCTTGAGGCCCCGCCGGTGAAGGACGGGGCCTTTTTCATGTTCGCAATCTGCCCACTCCAGCCCGGCGGAGCCTTCGCGAGAAGGAGGCAGGGTCATGTGGGAGTATTTCGGACCCGATTTCGCTTTCGACGTGGTCAAAGGGGTGGTCGCTGGAATCGCCTCTTTGGCATTTCAGGTCATAGCACCGCGGACCTTTCGTGCCGCGACACAGTTTCGCGCGCGCTGGGTTGCGAGGAGGGCGGCGAGGCAAGCTGCAAGACAGGCTGCAAGACAGGCGCGTCGAAATGCGGTGACGAACGATGAGCGGTGAAGAGCGGGCAGCCCGGGTGGAGCATAAGCGACATCCGGGCTGCACGGCGTCCTCGCCGCCGTGCGCAATCATCCGGCCTGCGGGCCTACCAATCGGGATCGTAGGGGTCGAGCATATAGGGCGGGGGCATCCAGTGTCTTCGCGGCGGCGGCATGGGCCGCCGGGGTGCGGCTGCTTGCGCGTGCGGCCGTGCAGGCGCAGACGTCTCGTTGGTCACCGCGCTCCGCACGACGGGTTTCGCGGGTGCAGACGCGGGTGGAGCCGTCGGTTGCGTTTGCAGCGCCTGGACCTGCGCGGCGAGGCGCGCATTGTCCGCCGCAACCTTCTCCTGCGCCGCCTTGAGCTGTTGAATGGTGTCGGCCTGCTCGCGCAGCGCCTGCTCGTTGCGGCTTTTCAGTTGCTCGAGTTTTCCATTGATGTTCGTAAGCTCGCTGGTGATGGTCTTGAGCGATTGCGCGAGATCGGCAGACGATTGGTCCGGCGCTGCGGCGGCGGGTTTTGGAACGTCAGGTTTTGGCGCGTCAGCTCTTGGAGCGTCAAATCTTGGGGCGTCAAATCCTGGAGCGCTTTCAGCGTCCTTGCCGGCCGGCGGCGCGGGCACCTGACCGGGCTGATCCGCAGCAGCCAGTCGCATGGCCGGAGGCTGTGCAGGACTCTCGACCGCGGGCGCTTGCGGGGCCTTGTTCGCGGCCGGCGGAGCCCATCGCGCCATGATCGACGCCATGGTCGACTTGGCCCCGTCGCGATATTGCGAAGCGAAGGCGGCGCCGAGAATGCCGATCGCCAGCACGAGGCCAACCAAAGCGCGCAGCATGGGCCGATCCCCCTTCAGGCCTTGATTGCGAGCCTTGCTGACCGCCGCCTTGAGGCTGGGAGTCTTGTTCTCGGAAGTCTTGTTCCCAGAATTCTTGTTCTCAGAAGTTTTGTTTTCAGAAGTTTTGGCCGCCTCCGCACCGGCGCTTGCCTGCGAGGCGCGCGGGCCTCCGCTGCTGTGTTCCATTCCGGAAACCAGCCGGTCCAGCCGCGCAAGATCTTTCTCTGCGCTCTTGATCTTGTCATAGGCCCGCGTCAGTCCGCCATCGGGGCGCACCTCGTCCGGCCTGGCGGCATCCGGCTCTTGCGGATCAGGTTTGGGGTTATCAGCTTCAGGCACCGATGCACGCTCCATCCAGTCGGGCGCTAATGGGAGTGCGGCAGTCCGATCTTGGGAAGGATAGGCCTCACCGTCGTCCAACACAACGCGCGTGCGAAGGAGAAATTATGGCGGGCTCGGGGGGCGGGCGGATCGAGGCGCCGTGCCGGGAAATGCAAGAATTGCGTCCCTAAGAGCTAAGTTCGTAGGATGGGTAGAGCGCAGCGAAACCCATCAAGCGCCGACATCGAACGATGGGTTTCGCAAGGGCACTACCCATCCTACGGGCTGCCGATTGAACCGGATCGAGACCGGACCCGACCAAGAGAG
The DNA here is from genome assembly GCF_035935975.1 of Bradyrhizobium sp. Classification (GTDB taxonomy): domain Bacteria; phylum Pseudomonadota; class Alphaproteobacteria; order Rhizobiales; family Xanthobacteraceae; genus Bradyrhizobium. The sequence goes on along the minus strand of NZ_DASYWN010000025.1, from coordinate 119,345 downwards.
GTTTTGACGCGCAGGAGAGGTCCGAATGTTTGCCCGCCTGATTTGTTTTGCCGCCACCATCGCATTGATGATGTCCAACCCGGCCCATGCGCAGCCGACGAGATACGGGACCTTCTATGACGAGACCATCGTCATCGACTGCCCCGCCGGCGCCTCCTGCGCAGCCGTCTTCTCGCAATTGCCTTCGGACAAGCTCACGGTGCTCCACCATGTCGCTTGCAACGTCGTGTCGTCTGCTCCCGCGCGCATGGCAACCTTTCGCATTTCAACCACGAGCAGTGCCGCCAACGGGATGACGCGGGTGATGCCCATGCCGGTGGGACCCTCCGTGGCTTCGGGCGGCAGCTATACGTCGAACACGACCCTGCACGCGGATTACCTGGTCGGCCAGTCACGATTCCCGTTCGTGGAAGTCGCCACGACCCAGACGGGCGACATTCTCATGCAATGCACTTTGGAAGGCGACCTCATCGATCCGATCCCTTGATCGAAGGGACGTGGGGGATCCTGGCCGGGGGCGCGGCGTCCTTTGTCAAGGGATCGGCTGGGCGCCGCTCCGAGCCGGCAATCAATAGCGGCCGCCGCTGCCCTTTTGCTGCGTGATCCAGTCCGACAATGTTTTCGGTGGCGATTTCGCAGTCCGGCCCAGTGATGCCTTCGGATTGTCGCGGACGCCTTTCGTCGGGCGGGCGCGCGGCGCTTCCGCTTTGTTGACGCTCTTCAAGGCAGCGGCCGATGCCTCTGCGGCTTCCTTCTCCAGGCGCAACTGTTTCAATCGCGCCATCTTGATGCGCTCTGCCTCGACTTCGGGTCCGTCTGACAGCAGCGGCTTGGGTTGAGCAAGCTCGGCCGGGACCAGCACGCCGATAATGGTTGTCTCGCCGAGCGCCTTGCAGGCCTCTAACCGATGCAGTCCCTCGACCAGGACGAGGCGGTCTCCGTCGAGCCGAACGGAAATGGGGGCCTGTTGTCCGATGTCCAGAATACTCTCCGCGATCTCCCCGACGGTCTCGGGCTTGAGAGCTTTCTTCTGCTTCGTGGGAACGAAGATCCTCTCGATCGGGAAGCTTTCCGGTTTGGGCATAACTTAACTCCGCTTCTACCGGGCCCGTCGGAACCCATGCCGGTGGTGTCTGGAGTTTAGGGGGGAAGGGCTCGACCGCAAAGGCAATTTCGGCGGCAGAGTCATAATGAGCATCGAAGCCGGAACCGATCTGCGATTTTGGGGGCAGTGCACTTGACTGACGCCGCCCATCAAGCGCGAGCTGAAGCCGCAGATCGGAAGGACCGAGCGGGTGAATTTGGTGCCCCGTCACCGCAATTCAACTGTGTCGCTATAATTCACATAGTGGGTGAGGTTATCCTTTCCGCTGAATCTTTTCTAAGGCTCCTTCGATTGACTTCGTTCGGGCGCTGACGTGGAGATATTCGATCTCGTTTTTTCTTATTATGTTTTCTATCAGCGATGACGCTGCGACCGACAGACGTTCGTACGAGGGGATCGCGATCGTTAGCCAATCACGATCGCTAGGTTTGGCATCTTGAGACAATTTAGGCCTCTATAATGCATCACTTGAGGTTTTGATGTTTCAACCTAGGCGATAGTTGCGCAAAAGAAAAGGGCGACCTCTCGGCCGCCCTTCTGGTTGTTTCGGTCAAGCGAGGGCCGAATGTTCGTTGCCCGCCCTCCACCGCCTCACGAACACCCCGTCGTGCTTCCGCAAGTATCGCACTTCATACACGTGCCGTTCCGCACCAGCGTGAAGTTGCCGCACTCGCTGCACATCTCGCCCTCGTAGCCCTTGGCCTTGGCTTCCGCACGGCGCTCGGCCTTTGAGGGGGCGGCGACGGTTGCGGCGCTGCCGGCCTTGCTCCACTGGAGCGCCTCGAGCTTCTCCGTGGGGGAGAGGTCGTGGCTGGCTTCCTGCTTCAGGGCGACGGCGCCTTCGAGGGCGTCGCCGACGCGGGCCGACGTGCCGTGGGAGGCGAGCGCGGTGACCTTGCTGCCGCCGGATGGCGCGCTGTCGTTGCCCTGGGCGATCGCGGCGCTGCCGCCGCGCATCACGACGAGGTTGTCGGTGCGGGAGCGGGTGAGGCCGCGCGACACCAGCTTGGTGGCGTGGTGGGCCTCGTCCGGCTCCTTGCCTTCTTCCACGCCCTTGCCGAGCGCGTCGAAGTTCGACTCGGTCGGATCGACGTGGGCGAGATCGAAGCGCGACATGTAGCTCACCGCGAGCTCGCGGAAGACGTAGTCGAGGATCGAGGTCGCGTACTTGATGCTGTCGTTGCCCTGCACGGGGCCCGCCGGCTCGAAGCGGGTGAAGGTGAAGGCGTCGACATATTCGTCCAGCGGCACGCCGTACTGGAGGCCCAGCGACACCGCGATGGCGAAGTTGTTGATGAAGGAGCGGAGCGCCGCGCCTTCCTTGTGCATGTCGATGAAGATCTCGCCGAGACGGCCGTCGTCATATTCGCCGGTGCGGAGATAGACCTTGTGGCCGCCGACGACCGCCTTCTGGGTGTAGCCCTTGCGGCGATCCGGCATCTTCTCGCGCTCGCGCATCACGATGATGCGCTCGACCAGCTTCTCGACGATCTTCTCCGAGACCTGGGTCGCGCGTGCGGCCATCGGCTTCTCGTAGAGCGTCTCGACCGCATCCTCCTCGTCCTCGTCGTCGCTGATGAGCTGCGAGTTGAGCGGCTGGGAGAGTTTTGAGCCGTCGCGATAGAGCGCGTTGGCCTTCAATGCCAGTTTCCACGACAGCATGTAGGCGGACTTGCAGTCCTCCACGGTCGCGTCGTTCGGCATGTTGATGGTCTTGGAGATCGCACCCGAGATGAAGGGCTGCGCCGCAGCCATCATGCGGATGTGGCTCTCGACCGACAGATAGCGTTTTCCAATTTTGCCGCACGGGTTGGCGCAGTCGAACACGGAGTAATGTTCCGCCTTCAGATGCGGGGCCCCTTCGACAGTCATCGCGCCGCAGATGTGGACGTTGGCGGCCTCGATCTCACGCTTGGTGAAGCCCACGGCCTGGAGCAGGTCGAAGCCGGGGGCCGCGATCGCCTCGGCACCGATGCCGAGCTGGTCGCGGATAAAGTCCTCGCCAAAGGTCCACTTGTTGAAGGCGAACTTGATGTCGAAGGCGGTCGGCAGGGCCTTTTCGACCTTGGCGATGGCTTCGTCCGTAAAACCCTTGGCCTTCAGCGTCGAGGCATTGATGCCCGGCGCGTTGGACAGCGAGCCGTGGCCGACGGCGTAGGCCTCGATCTCCGCGATCTCGCTCTCGCGATAGCCGAGCGCGCGCAGCGCTGCGGGGACCGCACGGTTGATGATCTTGAAGTAGCCGCCGCCGGCGAGCTTCTTGAATTTCACGAGCGCGAAGTCGGGCTCGATGCCGGTGGTGTCGCAGTCCATGACCAGGCCAATCGTGCCGGTCGGCGCGATCACCGTAGTCTGGGCGTTGCGATAGCCGTGCTTCTCGCCGAGCTCGAGCGCCGCATCCCAGGCCGCCTGCGCGTGGCTGACCAAGTCGGCCTGCGGGCAGGACACGAGGTCCATCGGCACCGGGTTGACGGAGAGCGCCTCATAGCCGGAGGTCTCGCCATGCGCGGCGCGGCGGTGGTTGCGGATCACGCGCAGCATGTGCGCGGCGTTCTTCTTGTAGCCGGGGAAGGTGCCGAGCTCGGCCGCCATCTCGGCGGAGGTCTTGTAGGTGATGCCGGTCATCACCGCGGTCAGCGCGCCGCAGAGCGCACGGCCTTCCTTGGAGTCGTAGGACAGGCCCATGGTCATCAAGAGGCCGCCGATATTGGCGTAGCCGAGGCCGAGCGTGCGGAACTCATAGGAGAGCTCGGCGATCGCGCGCGACGGGAACTGCGCCATCATGACGGAGATTTCGAGCACGATGGTCCAGAGCTGGCAGAGGTGCTCGTAGCCGGCGACGTCGAACTGCTTCGTCGTGGTGTTGTAGAAGGTGAGCAGGTTCGCGGACGCCAGGTTGCAGGCGGTGTCGTCCAGGAACATGTATTCCGAGCACGGATTGGACGCGCGGATGTCGCCGGACGCCTTGCAGGTGTGCCAGTCGTTCATGGTGGTGTTGAAGTGCAGGCCCGGATCGGCCGACGCCCAGGCGGCGTAGCCGATCTTCTCCCAGAGGTCGCGCGCCTTCAGCGTCTTCGTCACCTTCTTGGAGGTGCGGGCGTTCAGGTTCCAGTCGCCATCGGTCTCGACAGCGCGCAGGAAGTCGTCCTTCAGCGAGACCGAGTTGTTGGAGTTCTGGCCCGAGACCGTGAGATAGGCTTCGCTATCCCAGTCGGTGTCGTAGGTGTCGAACTGGATGTCCTTGTAGCCTTGCTTGGCGAACTGGATGACGCGCTTGATGTAGTTGTCGGGCACCAAGCTGCGGCGCGCGAGCTTGATCTCGCGGCGCAGGGCAGGGTTCTTCTCGGGGTCGAAGCAATCGTCGCCCGAGCCTTCGCAGTTCACGCAGGCCTTCAGCACCGCCTTGAGGTGCTTCTGGTTGATCTTGGAGCCGGTGACGAGGGCTGCAACCTTCTGCTCCTCCTTCACCTTCCAGTCGATATAGGTCTCGATGTCGGGGTGATCGACGTCGACGACGACCATCTTGGCGGCGCGGCGCGTGGTGCCGCCCGACTTGATCGCGCCGGCAGCGCGGTCGCCGATCTTGAGGAAGCTCATCAGGCCGCTTGAGCGGCCGCCGCCGGACAGCTTCTCGCCTTCGCCGCGCAGGCGCGAGAAGTTCGAGCCGGTGCCGGAGCCGTATTTGAACAGGCGGGCTTCGCGGACCCAGAGGTCCATGATGCCGCCCTCGTTGACGAGGTCGTCGCCGACGCCCTGGATAAAGCAGGCGTGCGGCTGCGGGTGCTCGTAGGCCGACCTGGACTTGGTCAGCTTGCCGGTGAAGGGGTCGACGTAATAATGGCCCTGGCCGGGGCCGTCGATGCCATAGGCCCAGTGAAGACCGGTGTTGAACCATTGCGGCGAGTTCGGCGCGACCATCTGCATGGCGAGCATGTAGCGGAGCTCGTCATAGAAGGTCTGGGCGTCTTCGTCGGTGGAGAAGTACTTGCCCTTCCAGCCCCAATAGGTCCAGCAGCCGGCGAGGCGGTCGAACACCTGCTTGGAGGAGAGCTCGCTGACATAGCGCTCTTTCTCAGGGAGCAGGCTAAGGGCCTCGGTGTCGGGCACGGAGCGCCACAGGAAGGAGGGGACGGACTCTTCCTCGACCTTCTTCAGGCGCGCGGCGACGCCCGCTTTGCGGAAATATTTCTGGGCGAGCACGTCGGAGGCGACCTGCGACCATTCGGTCGGGACCTCGACGCCGTCCATTTTAAACACGACCGAGCCGTCGGGATTGCGAATCTCCGACGTGGTCAGGCGGAACTCGATTCCCGCATAAGGTGACTGTCCCGAAGTGGTGTGGCGCCGCTCAATCCGCATCGTCTTGCCCCGTCCTATTCTTTGACCGGACCGCCTCCGTTCAGGCGTGCCGGTCGATATTTCGTTTCGCGATTCCTCCCGGCCGTCTGACCTTCAGGTATCGCAGTTAAGCCGGTGGATCCGGCCCAGTTTCTCCCGACGCGATTCATCGATGCGCGCACCGATCATCCGCCGGCATGTCCACACCCATCCGCCCCAACGGGATGTGCGCGACATGCGTTCAACGCCCCACAACGTCACAACGTCTACTGATGCCTTCCGAGCCTGTTGCCGGCCCGTTCTGGCGCCCGAAAAGTCCGCGTTTCGCGGGCAGACAAGCCCTCATCCCGCTACCTTTGGCTGGCTGGCGGAGTGACGATTTGCGAGACCCTTTGGGGGAGTGCCGGCGGGACGCAAACTCACTCGCGCCGAACGGACCGAAAGCTAGGACTCTCCGTTGCGCCCGTCAAGAACTAGTGCGAGTTCCTGAATCAAATACTAAATATGGTGGATTGCGGGGGATAACAGGGGGCAAGCCCACACCTGTTGTTGAGCCAAGTATCAGTGAGTCCTCAGGGATTCCCAACTGAAAAAATTCGCGTCCGGTGACGATAGGGAGCCTTCATCCCGCTGTTCACAGGGCAGCTATTTTTTTGAGCAACGGGATTGCGTCGGCGGGACTCACGTAGCGGTACGGAAGCTGAGGGCAGGCATGCCCGCCGAGGTGGTGGTCGGCTGCCCGAATCCGCGCCAAGCTGCCCCTGATTTCGCCGGACTGCCGACATGCTTGATTCGACTCGCCGGGATGCGCGGCCGCGCATCGCCCCGGCCGGCCTGATGTTCCTCGCCATCACCTCGATCGGCTGGGGTTTCAACTGGCCGGTGACGAAGTTCCTGATCGGCGAGCTGCCGCCGCTCACCCTGCGCGGGGTGACCGGCGTGCTCGGCGCGGTGCTGCTGGCCGCGCTCGCTCTGGTTCGCAGGGATAGCCTGAAGGTCGCCCCCCAGATCTGGCCGCGCCTGTTCACGGCGGCCATGCTCAACGTCACCGGCTGGATGGTGCTGATGGGGCTGGCGCTGCTCTGGCTGCCGGCGAGCGAGGCGGCGCTGATCGCCTACACCATGCCGGTCTGGGCCTCGATCATCGCCTGGCCGGTGCTGGGCGAGCGGCCGACCGTGCTGCGCACCCTGGGGCTGGTGATGGCCTTTGTCGGCCTTGCCTCGATCATGGGCGGCAACGGAATTGCCGCGAGCGTGGAGAAGCTGCCGGGGATCATCATGGCGCTATGCGGCGCGTTCGGCTTTGCCGTCGGCACGGTGTTCTCGAAGAAGTACCCGATCCATCTGCCGCCGATCACAGCCGCGGCCTGGCAGATCGGGATCGGCTGCCTGCCGATCTCGATCATCGGCCTCTTGGTCGAGACCACGCATCTGGACAGGGTGACGACGGTCGGCTGGTGGCTGCTGGTCTATTCGACCGTGGTGCAGTTCTGCATCGCCTATGTCAGCTGGTTCGCGGCGCTGGCGCGCCTGCCGGCCTCCGTCGCCGCGATCGGGACCATGGCGGTGCCTGTGATTGGCGTGGTCGCGTCCGCGCTGGCGCTTGGAGAGCCGCTCGGGCCGGGACAGATCGCGTCGCTGATCTTCACGCTGGCAGCGGTGGTGCTGGCGACGCGCTGAAGCGTGAATGTAGGATGGGTAGAGCGCAGCGAAACCCATCATCGTCGCCATACATTCATTGATGGGTTTCGCTGCGCTCTACCCATCCTACCGTCTCTACGATCTCAGCCCGCAAGCGCCTTCCGGATCATCTCGGCGAGCTGGTTGCGGCGGTACGGTTTCGTCAGCAGCAGCACGCCGTCGTCGAGCTTGCCGTGATGGACGATGGCATTGTCGGTGTAGCCGGAGGTGTAGAGCACCTTCAGTCCGGGGCGGAGCGCCGCCACCTTGTCGGCGAGCTCGCGCCCGCTCATGCCGCCGGGGATGACGACGTCGGTGAAGAGCAGGTCGAACGCCTGGCCGGCCTCGATCAATTGCAGCGCGGCGCGGCTGTCGGCGGCGGCAACCGTGTTGTAGCCGAGGCTCTGGAGCTGCGCGGTGACGAAGTTGCGGACCAGGGAATCGTCCTCGACCACGAAAATCGTCTCGGCGCCGCCTTCGGCCTGCACTGTTGCGGCCGGCGCCAGTTCAGTCGCGCCTTCGCCCGGCGGCAGATAGAGCTTGATCGTGGTGCCGTGGCCTTCCTCGCTGTAGATCTTGATGTGGCCGCCGGACTGCTTGACGAAGCCGTAGACCATGGAGAGGCCGAGGCCCGAGCCCTTGCCGACCTCCTTGGTGGTGAAGAACGGCTCGAACGCCTTCTCCTGGACGTCCTGCGGCATGCCGGTGCCGGTGTCGCTGACCGCGAGCATCACGTAGGGGCCCGGCCGAACCTCGGCATTGGCCTGCGCATAGGCCTCGTCCAGCACCACGCGGTGGGTCTCCAGCAGCAGCTTGCCGCCGTTCGGCATGGCATCGCGCGCGTTGATCGCCATGTTGAGCACGGCATTGGTGAGCCGGGACGGGTCGATGTGCGAGGCCATCGGTCCCTGTTCCAGCACGGTCTCGATCTGGATCTGCTCGCCGAGGGTGGGGCGCAAGAGCTTTGCGATATCGGTGATCGCGCCGTTGATATCGACATTGCGCGGCTGCAGCGGCTGCCTTCGCGCGAAGGCGAGCAGATGCTGGATCAGCTCGGCGCAGCGCTCGGCGGCATCGTCGATCAGGCGCGCCACGCGCTGCAGCTCCGGCTGCTGCTTCAGGCTCGCCACCAGCGTCTCCGTGTTGCCGGAGATGACGGTGAGCATGTTGTTGAAATCGTGCGCGACGCCGCCGGTGAGCTGGCCGATCGCGTCGAGCTTCTGCGACTGGTGCAGCAGCCGCTCGGTCTCGCGCGAGGTGGTGGCATCGTGATAGACCAGCACCGCGCCCGAGATGCCGCCTTGCCCGTCCCGCATCGGCCGGCCGCTGATCATGAGATGACGCGGTGAATTGTCGCTGTGCGGGCGGACGATCATCTCCAGCTCTTCGAAGTGCTCGCCGCGCAGCACGCGCACCGACGGCAGCTCGTCGGCCTTCATCGGCGTGACGCCGTCGCCGTGATAGACCTCCGACAGCGCGCGCAGATTGCCGAGGTTCATGCCGGTTCGATGCAGCAGCATCCGCTCGGCGGCCGGATTGGACAGCAGCACGGTGCCGTCGGCATCGATGACCAGAACCGCTTCCGCCATGCTGTGAAAGGTGCTCTGCAGCACGTTGACCGACAGGCGCAACTCGTCATGGGCATCGACGAGATGCTGGGTGCGTTCGGCCACCGCCGCCTCGAGCTGATGCTTCTCCGCCGTGGTCTCCAGCAGCGTGCTCTTGAGCGCCACCTGGGCCCGCTGGCTCTCGCGCATCACCATCACGACCAGCAGCAGGATCACCAGCGCGCCGGCGACGTCGATGCCGAGCAGCACGATGCCGGTGCGGCGCGAATCCTGCGAGCGCGCGCTGAGCAATCGTTCTTCCTCCGTGCTCAAACGGTCGAGATCGGCCATCACCGTATCCATCAGGCCGCGGCCCTCGCCCTTGCCCTGGAGCGCGGTCACGCCGGCCTGGTCATTGGCCGTGCGCAGGCGGATCGCCTCGGCGGCGATCTCGATCCGGCGCAGCACCAGCGGCTCGGTGCCCTCCATCAGCGCGACCTGATCGGGATTATCGCGCAAATTCCGCTTGAGATCGGCGAGGGCCGGCGCGATCTGGGCCTGCACCGCCTGGAATTCGTCGCGGAAGCTCGGCTCCCGGTAGATCTCGTAACCGCGCGCGGCGCTTTCGGCGCGGCGCAGCAGCACGCGCAGATCCGAGATCTTCTTCAGCACCTGGACGGTGTGATTGACCCAAATCGTGTCGGACCGCGATTTCACGTCGAGGCCGATCGAGGCTGCGGTGATGATCAGGAGGATGGCAAGTCCGGCACCGAGAATGACGCGCTGCGTGGGGATCAAGGGGCTTCTTTCTTGTCCTTGGGCAGTGCGGCCTCGCCGAGGCATTCCCGGATCGTGGTCAGCAGCGCATCCGGCGTGAATGGCTTGCGCAGGCAGCGCGTCGCGCCGAGCTCCAGCGCCATGCGCAGGAAGTCGGGTGTGGGCGAGGCGGAGGAGGCGAAGGCGTAGCCGGACATTGCGATCAGCGGGATCGCGGGCGCGCGCTCGTGAAAGATGCGGATGGATTCGAAGCCGCGCATGTGCGGCATGAAGATGTCGACCAGCATCACATCAAAAGACTGCGCTTCCAGCGCGGCAAGCCCCGTTTCACCGCCGTCAGCCAGCGTGACGTCGAAGCCCTGACGTTGGAGGAGGACCTCGATGGTCGCACCGACCATCGGATCGTCATCTACCACGAGGATACGCGGCATGACATTTCCCAGTAGATCGAAGTCCCCGCATTGGTGATATCCGCGAATCGTGGGCCGGGTCAATTTTGGATTGGATCAGGGTAGATATGCACGGTGCGGTGAATAGAGGTCCGATTGCTTCAACTTGTACAGAACGCCGCAAGCAACGCGCACGGTGCGCGCGAAAAAGGCGCCGCATCGCTGCGGCGCCTTTCGTTCAAGCGTTGCGTCGATCTGCTTACGGGCAGGGATGACGCTGGCCATCATAGCCGAGATAGGTGCCCGAGGCCGGGTCGTACGACCTGTAGCGCTGCGCGCAGTAGGCGGAGGAATCGCCGCCGCTGTCGGGCACAACCGCCACTGACGGTTCGTCATAGTAGCTGTCGCCATAGGAGTAGGGATCATCGTAGTAGCCGCCGCCGTAGTAAGCATACGAGCCGAGGCCGCCGATCGCGGCGCCTGCCGCGACGCCCGGCCAGAAGCCGCCACGGCGATGCCAGCCACCGCCATGCCAGTTGTTGCCGCCACGCCAGTTGTTGCCCGCGGCTGCGAAGTTGCGACCGCCGCCTGTGAAGGCAGCGCCGCCACCGGGACGAACCGTCGCGCCGGCGAAGCTACCGCCACCAGGACGCACCGCCGCGCCCGCCGCGAAACCAGCGCCACCGCCAGCGAACCGCGGGCCGCCACCGAATCCACCGCCGCCCATGCGCGGACCACCACCGCCGAAATGAGCGCCGCCGCCACCGCCAAAATGGGCTCCGCCGCCGCCACCGTGTCCGCCACGGCCCTGCGCGAAGCTCGGCGTCGCCAAGGGAAGAATCAATGCCAACGCCGCGGCTGCGCCCAGAACTCTCATAGTGTTCATGTTCAAACTCCTTATTCCCGGAAGCAAACCCCTTGAAAGGGCTGTGGTTCCTGGGTTCACGCGGCTGTGCGCGTGTGCGGGCAGATTTTCACGCGTCCGCTGTACCCGGCATGAACGGATCGCGTCCGATTTGCGGCGGTCACGCATTTTGCGGCGGGGACGGCTGCCCCCGGCGAACTGGACATTTTGCCGTCCGGATGGCATCAGGACCCGACGAAGCAGGGCCCTTGCCGCAATGAAACAATTCTTCCTCAAGTTTTTCACCTGGTGGAGTGGTCAGACGTTTGGCACCCAGCTCTGGACCAAGCGCTATGGCGAGCTGGTCGGCCAGGACGAGCAGGGCAACCTCTATTATCGCACCCGCGGCGGAGCGATCGATCCGACGCTCGGCTTTCAGCGGCGCTGGGTGATTTACAACGGCTATGCGGAAGCAAGCCGGATCCCGCCGGAATGGCACGGCTGGATCCATCACGTCGTCGACACCCCGCCGACCGAGATCAACTACCAGCCCCGCGAGTGGGAAAAGCCGCACCAGCCGAACCTGACCGGCACGGCGAAGGCCTGGCGGCCCTCCGGCTCGACGCTCGCCAGCGGCAAGCGTCCCAAGGCGACCGGCGACTACCAGCCCTGGACCCCTGGCTAAAGCATGATCCGGAAAAGTGCGCAGCGGTTTTCCGAAAAGATCATGCTCAAACAATAACCTAAAGCGCGATGATGTTTGATCCAAATCTCATCGCGCTTTAGCCGCCCCGCGCTTCTTCTTCGTTCGACTGGATGCACAGGCATCCGCTTCATGCCGCTGTGAACAACGGGAACAGCGGGGATGGCGCTTGCGCGGGCGTTGCACCGACACGGACGATGCGGCTCAATGATCCCATCTTACGGAGATGGGAGACCATCGCGTTCGGTTCGGGCAACAGTTCGCGACTGTCCCGAAATGCAGCGGCCGCCGACAAGGACTCGATCGGGAGATAGGCCCCCGGTCTGGAAGCTCCGAAATCGCCCGATGTGAATGTGCAGCCGCCGTAAGACAGGAAAGGCCGCTTGGGAAACCGAGCGGCCTTTTTCTGTTGGGGTGGAGTTTTGTGTCCCGGACGCGGCGCAGCACGAAGTGTTGCGCCGCAGAGCCGGGGCCCATGCTGCAGCTATCCGCGTGGCATTCTGGGTCCCGGCTCTGCGCAGCAGCGTTGCACGCTGCAGCGCGTCCGGGACAGGAGAGCGACGAATGCTGCTGCAGGTCAGCGCTTTCCCACTCAGAGATACAGATGGAGCGGCGGTGAGTTGCCGACCGGCATCATCTCATAAGGCGGCTTCCAGCCCGGCAACTCGGCGATACGCCGGCGCCAGGCGTCGATGGCCGGGAAGGCCGCCGCGAGATCGAAGCCCGTCTCCTCCGTTGGATAGTACAAATAGCCCAGCAGCGAGAAATCGACGATCGTCGGCCGGTCGCCCAGCATGAAGTGGCGGCCCGTGAGATGTCGCTCGACGATCGAGAATGCGCTTTCGGTCCGCGCCCGCAAGTACGCGAGCACGGCGGGATGAGCAGGCTCCGGCATGAAGCAGCGCTGAAACCGGTGCTGGGCAAAGCTCGATGTGAATTTGTGGTTGTCGAACAGCAGCCAGCGCATCGCCTCGAATCCGTCCTCGCGTGTCGGAACGAATACGCCGTGAGTCTCGGCGAGCCACAGCAGGATCGCGCCCGACTGGCTCATCTGCCGGCCATCGGCTTCGAGGACCGGGACCTCGCCCATGACGTTGGTTGCGGCCCGCCAGTGGGGCTTGCGGGTCTCACCTCCCGCGAAGTCGACACCGACCGGCTCCCAGTCCAGCCCCGCGCAGTTGAGAAAGAGCGCGACCTTGAAGGAATTGCCCGAAGCTCCGACGCAGTGCAGCCGGTATCGCGCCATGGTCAGGTCCTTCCGTGCGCGCGACCGGGAAGTGGACGGTCGCGGTTCGGATTGTCGCGACAGGCTCCTGACAGCGTCGTGTCAGCAACATCGTTCCGGATGATGCCGATGGAGCTTGCGCCAAACTCCGGTCTCGTGCCCCGGACGCGGCGCAGCACGCAGTGATGCGCTGCTGAGCCGGGGCCCACGCTGCAGCGATCCGTGTGGCATTCTGGGTCCCGGCTCTGCGCAGCAGCGTTGCACGCTGCAGCGCGTCCGGGACACGAGAACGGAAGCTAGTTCACCCGCTCAGCCGCGCGCTTGACCGCCTCCAGTCGCCGCGCCTGGTTCTGTGCGCCGCGCTCCTTCAGCAACGCCAGCACCTCGGCCGGCGCGGTGTCGGGCGAGCCTGAATTGAAGGGCGGGGCGGGGTTGTATTCCATCTGGAGCTGGATCGCTTCGGCCGTGGTGCGGTCGCGCAGGATCGACACCAGCGTCAGGGCGAAATCGATGCCGGCGGTGACGCCGCCGCCGGTGATGCGGTTGCGGTCGACGCAGACCCGGGTCTTGGTCGGCGTTGCGCCGAACTGGCTCAGCATCTCCATCGCGCTCCAATGGGTGGCGGCGCGGTAGCCCTTCAAGAGGCCGGCGGCGCCGAGCGCCAGCGATCCCGTGCAGACCGAAGTGACGTAGCTTGCGCCTTCAGCCTGCCTGCGCAGGAAGCCGAGCACCTCCTCATCGTTGAGCAAATCGTTGGTGCCGCCGCCGCCGGGCACGCAGATCACGTCCAGTTGCGGGCAGTCCGCAAAATTCGTCGTCGGCGTCAGCGCCATGACGGAATCGCTCGGCACCGGTTCGATCCGCTTCCAGATCAGGTGCAGTTTTGCGTCGGGAAGCATGGAGAACACCTGCAGCGGGCCGGTGAAGTCGAGCTGGGTGACGCGCGGAAACACCAGAATTCCGATCTGGAGCGGTGCCGACATGAGAACCTCCAATGAAGAGCTTGACGGGCGCAAACTGGCATGATGCCCTGCTGTCCAAAATGGCGTAATTCCCTCACTTTCGGACATAACCCATGATCGGCATCCTGATCTTCCCGGATTTCCAGTTGCTCGACGCGGCCGGTCCCATCTCGGTGTTCGAGATCGCGGCACGTGCGAGCGGCAAGCCGCTGGTGCTCCGCGTGCTGGCGGCGCAGGCGGGCCTCGTGCGCAGCTCCTCGGGCGTCGAGATGATGGCGCGCGATTTCAAGTCGGCGAATGCGCTCACGACGCTGGTCATCGCGGGCGGTGCCGGCGTTGCGGACGCCGCGCGCTGCGAGGCCACGCGCGCTTTCGTGCAGAGGCTGGCCAGGCGCGGCGTGCGGGTCGCGAGCGTCTGCTCGGGCGCCTATGTGCTCGCCGAAGCCGGCCTGCTCGACGGCCGCCGCGCCACCACCCATTGGGGACGGACGCGCGATTTCGTTGCGCGCTATCCGCAAGTGAAGTTCGAGCCGGACCAGATCTTCACCCGCGACGGCAATGTGTGGACCTCCGCGGGGATCACGGCGGGCATCGACCTTGCGCTCGCGATGGTCACCGAGGACCATGGCGAGGAGATCGCGCAGGCGACCGCGCGGCAGCTCGTGCTCTACCACCGCCGCAGCGGCGGCCAGTCGCAATTCTCCTCGCTGCTGGAGCTGAAGACGCCGAACGGCCGCTTCAGTGAGCTCTTATCCTGGGCGCGCGAAAATCTCGACGCGCCGCTGACCGTGGAGGATCTCGCCGATCGCGCCGGGATGAGCGCACGGCATTTCGCCCGCGCGTTCGCTGCCGAGACCGGCACGACACCGTCCAAGGCGATCGAGCGGTTGCGGCTCGAAGTCGCACGCGAGCGCGTGCAGTCCTCGCGCGAGGCGATCGAGCTCGTTGCGGAGACGACGGGATTTCGCGACCCCGAACGCATGCGGCGCGCCTTCATCCGCGCCTTCGGCCAGCCGCCGCAGGCGCTGCGGCGCGCGGCGCGGGCGGGGTAGGGCGGCCGATCAGACGCCTCGCGGATCGACATCCCGGTTCGCAGCGATGTAGTCGATCTCGCCGCGCGAGATACCGATGTCGTGGAGCGCCATGTCGCTCAGTTCCGACAGCCTTGCTCGTAATCGTCGACGTTCGCGCCATTCACGAAGAGCGGCGTAGCAATTGGCGAGCGGGCCCAGCCCAGGTCGAACCGGCACGAAGGTCTGTCTCGGCGAGGACACATCGTAGGTTGTAGCCATCAGAACTCTCCCTGGTATGCGACCAGGCAAGAATGTCAGGACGCCGCAGGCGGCGCTTTATAATCGGCTTACATTTTGCTTACCGGCAGCTTATTCTTGCGGCTCCCAAGGGAGCTGGAGCGCATCAGGCAATCTGTGAGGTGACCAAGGAGCAGTAGCGTGCGCTATTTCTTCGAGGACTACGCTCTCGACACCGACCGATGCGAACTCCGTCGTGGATCCCGTGTCGTCCCGACCGCACCGCAGGTTTTCGATCTGCTCGACTACCTGATCCGCAACAGGGGGCGTGTCGTCAGTAAGGACGACCTTGTAACTGTCATCTGGAATGGACGTATCGTGTCCGACGTCGCACTGACCACCCGTCTCAATGCGGCTCGAAACGCGATTGGCGATTCTGGCGAGGAACAGCGCCTCATCAAGACGTTGCCGCGAAAGGGCTTTCGTTTCGTCGGCGTGGTCCAGGAGGACCTCCCGCCTGCCGTCGCGGGGGCTTCCGGCCACGTAGATTCGCCAAAGCCTTCGCTTGCGCTGCCCGACAAGCCCTCGATCGCCGTATTGCCGTTCGAGAATATGAGCGGCGATCCCGAGCAGCAGTACTTTGCCGACGGTATGGTCGAAGAGATCACCACGGCGCTTTCGCGGTTCAAATGGTTGTTTGTCATCGCTCGAAACTCGAGCTTCACGTTCAAGGGCAAGGCGGTCGATATCAAGGAAGTCGGGCGCAGCCTTGGCGTGCGCTATGTTCTTGAGGGGTCAGTGCGCAAGTCCTCCGGCAAGGTTCGCATCGCGGGGCAGTTGATCGATGCGGTGACAGGCGCGCACATCTGGGCCGACAGGTTCGAGCGTGACTTGACGGACGTGTTCGCGCTCCAGGATGAGGTCGCGGTCGCCGTCGTCTCGGCCATCGAGCCGAAATTGCTTCAAACGGAAATTGCGATCGCAACGCGACGACCACTGGAGAATCTCACAGCCTACGATTTTTATCTTCGGGCTCTGCCGCAGTTTTACGCCTCAACCCGCGAAGGGCTCGCCGAGGCGATAAAGCTCACTCACAGTGCGTTGGAGCTGGATCCTCGATTCGGCATCGCCGCGGCCTTGGCAAGCCTGTGCCACACGCTCACCGTGACCATGGGCTTCTCCGTCGATCCGCAATTGGATCGTAAAGAGGCGATTCGCCTGTTTCGTCTGGCCCTGAGTATAGACGACAGCGATACCGTAACGTTGGCCTATGCTGCCACCGTGTCAGCCTTCATGGTCGGTGATTCCGAGAGCGAGATCGAGATGGCGGATCGCGCGGTCACAATCAACCCGAATGCGTTTGAGGCGTGGCATGGCAGAGGTTGGGTGTACCGGATTGCGGGCCTGTATGAGGAGGCGATCAGCAGCTTTGAGCGCGCCATCCGCGTAAGCCCGATTGATCCGCTACTTCATCGGTCGTTCATTGGAATGGCGATGGCCCTTATTGAGCTCGGTCGCTTTGACGAGGCAATCGCGGCCGCGAAGAAAGCCGTTCGTCAGAATGCTGCTCATGCTGCGTCATACCGGTGTTTGGCATGCGCGTTCGCCTACCTCGGTCTGGACGCGGAGGCACGCGAGGCAGCGGCTGGTGTGCTCGAGCACGACCCTGCCTTTACCATCTCCACTTATATCGCCCGAGGTGGGCAGGCAAAGGCGAAACGATTGATCGAGGGACTTCGCAAAGCGGGGTTGCCCGAGTAACTCTTCAATGTCGGTCAGGTTTTCGCAGGCGCTCCGGCGCGCGGCGCGGGCGGGGTAGGGACTGTAACTTGCCACTCGACGGAGGCAGCGACGATGAGCGGGATGGAGTACAGCAATGAGAACGCCAAGCGGCTCCAGAGACTTTATCTCACCAGCGATGTGAAGGCCCAGCGCGCCGAGACGATCCGGCAGCTCAATCTGTCCGCCGGCGAGCGCGTTCTCGATATTGGATGCGGTCCGGGCTATCTCTGTGAAAGCATGGCGCAGCTCGTCGGGCCTGACGGTGCTGTCGTCGGCATCGATGTGTCGACCGACCTGATCGCCGTCTGCAACCGGCAGAAGGCTTCGGAGTGGATTTCATATGCCATCGGCAACGCGACGGAACTGGGCCAGTCCGATGCATCGTTTGACGTCGTCGTGTGCACTCAGGTCGCCGAGTACGTCCCGGACGTCGACCGAGTCCTCATGGAATCATTTCGCGTCCTGAAGCCGGGCGGACGGACGATTTTTGTCGCAACCGATTGGGATGCCGTGGTGTGGCATTCTGAAAACCGGGAGCGTATGGCCTCGGTCATGAAATCATGGGAAGCACATTGTGCCCATCCGCGGCTCCCGCGGTCGATGGCCTCCAGACTGATCAATGCGGGATTTCATCTGGATGGAGCGTCCGTCTTTCCGATCCTGAATTTGCGGTATGATGACGATACCTACAGCAAGGGATTGGCGCAGGGAGTTCGGGGCTTCGTCGGCCGCAGGAACGACGTTTCGGCCGACGATCTCAACGCCTGGCACAGCGAGTTCGAGCGCTTGACCGGAGCGGGCCAATATTTCTTCAGCACCTGCCGCTATATCTTCAGTGCGTCGAAACCTGCTGAATAACTTCTCTGAGAGCGCCCCTAGCTCGTGCTGTTTGCGGCCGCCGCGCCGGACGCCTCTGCGCGCGCCGTGAATCGCCGCGCGATCGGCGTCAGCAGATAGGGCGCAAGGTGAATCGGAAACTGCGTCAGCGCGAAATAGAGCCAGGTCGTGGCCGGCAGCGCGCCCGCGGTCGCGGCCAGCATCAGGCCGAGATTGCGCTGTGACACCATCAGGCCGACCGCGAAGGCGCGCTCATAGCCGGCACGGCGGAAGATCAGTGTCGTGACAGTGAGCAGCGCGAAATAGACCGCGAAGGCGAGCAGCGCGACGCCGATCGTGAACAGCGGATCGGCGACGAAGTCGTGCGCGACGTCGCCCATCACGGCGGATGCGAACACCAGCAGGATAAGGATGTTGAAGCCGTCGATCGGCCGCTTGTGGCGCTGGATCGCTTTGGCGCCGAACATCCAGCGGATCGCGGTCGCACCGATCAGCGAGATCGCGAGGATGGCGAGGAGCTTGGTGCCGAGCACGAGCGGGGAGATGCTGAGCATGCCGCCGAGAAACAGGCTGGCGAACAGCGAAGCCGTGAACGGCACCAGCGCGGTGGCGGTGACCAGCGTGACCAGCGGCAGCGTGGCATCGAGGCCGATCAGCGCGGCGAGCGCGGGTGCTGCCATCATCGGCGAGGCCATGCCCTGGAGCATCAGCGCGAGGAAGAGGCCGGGCGAGCTGGTGTCGAGCCCGGTCGCATGGGCGAGCAGGCCGACGATCAGCGGCACGGCGATCGTGGTCCAGGCCGTTGCGCTCGCGATCAGCGCCGGCCGGCGGAGATGGCCATAGAGCGCGACGAGATCGACCCGCATGAAGGAGATGCAGAGCAGGCAGAGGATCGCCTCGGTGACGTAGGGGCGCAGCAATGCGCCGAGCGGCGGCACCGCAACCGCGATGAAGGCGATCGCCGCCACGGCGCGCGTGCCCTGGTCGCCGAGCCATGTCAGGGCGCGCAAGGGAATGGCGAAGACGGTTTTGAGGATGGACAGCATGGTCGTGAGCGTTGGTGCGTAGCCCGGATGAGCGAAGCGATATCCGGGGCAGGTATCATTGAAGGTGTCATTGAAGGCGAGAGCGGACCCGGATGTCGCTATCGCTCATCCGGGCTACGGGACTATCCCAATCCCTTCAACCATGCGCCGATCTCGCTGATCGCTATATCGGCCTGTCGGAGCAGCTTGCCCATGGTGACGAACCCGTGGAACTGGCCGGGGAAGTGCTTGTACGTGACGGGCACGCCGGCCTGCTTCAGGCGCGCAGCATATTCACTACCTTCATCGCGCAGCGGATCGGCGCCGGCGGTGAGCACATAGGCCGGCGGCAGGCCGGCCAGGCTTTGCGCGCGCGCCGGCGAGGCGCGCCAGTCGTGGATGTCGGCGGCGCCGCTGAGGTAATGGTCGCGAAACCAGCGGATCACCGAATGCGTCAGCAGCACGCTGGTCTCGGGCTCGCTGTGCGAGCCGTGCGTCATGGCGAAATCGGTCGCGGGGTAGATCAGCACCTGGCCCGCGATCGCGGGGCCGTCGCCATCGCGCGCGGAGAGCGCGACGACCGCGGCGAGATTGCCGCCGGCGCTGTCGCCGCCGATCACAAGGCGCGAGGCGTCGATGCCGAGCGCGCGCGCGTTCGCGGCAATCCATTTGGTCGCCGCAATAGCGTCATCGACGGCGGCGGGAAATTTGTGCTCGGGGGCGAGGCGGTAGTCGACCGCGATCACGATCATGGCGCCTTCGACCGCGAGCTGGCGGCAGACGACGTCGTGGGATTCAAGATCGCCGATCACCCAGCCGCCGCCGTGGAAGAACACCAGGGCCGGCGAGACGCCGTTCTTCAGGCGCGGCTGTTTCGGCACATAGAGCCGGGCCGGGATCGTCCCGTGCGGCGCCGGGATCGAAAGCGGTGCGACGCGGGCAAGCTCGGGCGGTTCGGGGTTGGTGGCAAAGCGGGCCTGCGCGTAGGAGGCGCGCGCCTCCGGCGCCGTCAGGGTCTCGTAGGCGGGGCGGGCGGCCTCCAGGAACGCCTTGTAGACGGCGGCGGCGTCGGGATCGAGCACAACGGGCATGGCGGAGCGGCCTTGCGGTTTCTGGTGAGGGGCGGACGTCGGTTATCGGGGAAATGCCCGTTTCGGCCTGGGGAGAGCTGTTCGGACTATCCCATCCGGGGGCGGCTCTGGCCAGCAGGCGGCGGGCAGGGCTGGGATGCCGCCCTTTCCCCGCCGTATTCGGCGTGTTAACCGGATGGCCTGCGAGCGGCGGTATCCCCTGTAGAATGTGCAACAAGCCCGATTCGCTGTTGAAGCCGCGCGATATGTTTAAAACCTTTACCCTGACAGGCCTTGCGGCGCTGCTGGCCGCCACCGCGCTGACGGTTGCGACGCCGGCGCAGGCGCAGATCGGCACGATCTTCTCGGATCCGCCGCCGCGGCCGCCGGGCGCGATTCCGCGCGGCCAGCCGCAGCCGCCGCCTCAGGATGACGACGACGAGGAAGTGCCCGCGCTGCCGCCGCAGGGCCGCGTGCTGCCGTCGCGCCCGATGGCCCCGCCTCCGCAGGGACGGCAGGGTAACGTGATGCCGGGACCGGTCGAGAGCCAGCCGTTGGCGCCGCCGCCGGGCTCCCCGGTCGCGCCGCCGCCCTCCGTGGCGGTCGCTCCGCCCAATGCACCGGGAGCCGTCCCGCCGGGCGCCCCTGGTCAGCGCCAGCCGCAGCAGAAGGGCGCGCCGGGTGGCCCTGTGCCGCAGACGCCGGCGAGCCTGCAGCCGGGCGACGAGGTCGTGACCGAGCCGCCGGCCCAGAAGATCGTGAACAAGAAGGCGACGTTCTCCGGCCTCGACAAGATCACCGGGCGCATCATCAATTTCGACGAGGAAATCGGCGAGACCGTCCAGTTCGGCGCGCTCAGGGTCAAGACCGACGCCTGCTACACGCGGCCGGCGACGGAAGCCGCCAACACCGACGCCTTCGTCGAGGTCGACGAGATCACCCTGCAGGGCGAGGTGAAGCGGATCTTCTCGGGATGGATGTACGCGGCAAGCCCCGGCCTGCACGGCGTCGAGCATCCGATCTACGACATCTGGCTCACCGACTGCAAAGAGCCGCAGCAGACCATCGCGACAGCTGCGCCCGATCCGGCGAACAAGCCCGCGCCTCCGCCGCCACCTCCCGCGCAGAAGAAGGCAGCGCCCAAGCAGGCCGTGCAGCAGCGTCCGCCGCAGCCTCTGCCGCCACCGCCGCAAGCGCAGCCTGCACCGCCGCCTCCGCAGCCGCAGGAGCAGCGCGGTCTGTTCGGCTTCCCCGGCTTCGGCAGCCGCTAGCCTCGTGGCCGTGAGGCGATGATCTCGAGCGCGCGCGCGCCCGGGATCGCATCGCCGGGCGAGAGCCGCAGGAAATCGCCGGGATCGCCGGCGAGCGCCTTGTCGAGCAGCGCGGTGTAGCGCCGCCGCGAAATCTCGACCGCGCCGAAGCTCTTCAGATGCTCGGTGACATATTGCGTGTCGAGCAGCTCGAAGCCGCCATGGATCAGCCGCGCGACCAGATGCACCAGCGCGACCTTCGAGGCATCGCGCGCGGTGTGAAACATGCTCTCGCCGAAGAAGGCGCGTCCTAGGCTCACGCCGTAGAGACCGCCGACGAGGTCGTCGCCCTGCCAGGCTTCGACGCTGTGGCAATGGCCGAGCTCGTAGAGGCCGCCATAGAGGTCGCGGATGCGCTTGTTGATCCAGGTGTCCTCGCGCCCTTCCTGCGGCGCGGCGCAGCCGGCGATCGTGGCCTTGAACGCGGTGTTGACGGTGACGCGAAACGTGTCCGAACGCACCGTACGCGCGAGTCGCGAGGCGACGCGAAAGCCCTCGAGCGGGATCACGCCGCGCAATTCCGGCTCGACCCAGAAAAGGGTCGGATCGTCGGCGCTCTCGGCCATCGGGAAGATGCCGCAGGCATAGGCGCGCAACAGCACGGCCGGTGTGATCTCAGACGAAGCGGAGTCGCGCGAAGTCATGATGCGACAATAGCAGGATTGGATCGCGGTTGCGATGGCGGCGCGGATCAGCTCGCGGCGGCGGCGTTGTTGGCCTTGGGCGCCGAGGGCAAACGCCGGAACCTCAGGATGACGCGGGTTCCGTCATGGGCGGGGTCGCGCTCGACGGTGGCATCGAGCTTGGTGGCCATCGCCGCGACGATGCGCTGGCCCATGCCGGTGGAGCGCGGATCGGCCTTGACGTTGTCGCCGACGCCGTCGTCGGCGATCGACAGTTGCAGATCCTCGCCCTGCGAGGTCAGCTCGACATGGATGGGACCGGCGCCGTCGGGATAGGCGTATTTCACCGCGTTCATCACCAGCTCGTTGACGATGATGCCGACGGCGACCGCGCGGTCCGGGTCGATCTCGATCGGTTCGGCCTTCAGCGTCAGGCGCGACATCCGGTTACCTTCGGCCGACCGCCTGAGGTCCTCCAGCAGCGAGTCCAGATACTGGTTCAGCACCACGCTCTTGAGGTCCTGCGAGGTGTAGAGGCGGCGATGCACCTGCGCGACGGCGGCAACGCGGCCCATGGCGTTGGTCAGCGCGGCCTTGACCTCGTCCTGCCCGGCCGAGCTTGCCTGAAGATGCAACAGCGAGGCGATGATCTGGAGCGAGTTGCCGACGCGGTGGTTGACCTCGCGCAGCAACAGCTCGCGCTCGGCGGCCAGCGCCGCATAGCGGTCGCGCGAGGCATGGATCTCGGCCTCGGCTTCCTCGCGCGCTTTCTGCAATTCGGCCTGGCGCAGCGCGCCGTCGGCGGCGACGTGGAGCAGGGGGATGAAGTCGCCCTTGACGTCCTTGACCAGATAATCGGCCGCGCCCGCCTTCAGCGCGGTGACCGCGATGCTGGAATCCTGCGAGGCCGTGACGAACACGACCGGAGGCGCGCCCGGGATCGCCATGATCTGCTCGAGCGTCTCCAGGCCATCGAGCCCCGGCATGTACTGGTCGAGCGCAACGACATCGATGCCGCCTTCGGTGCTGCTTTGGGCGCAAGCACGGCGGATGTGCTCGAGGCCTTCCTCGCCACTCGCGGCATGAATGACCTTGTAGCCGCGCCGCGTCAGGCCGCGGTCGACCAGGCGCGCAAGCGCGTCGTCGTCGTCGATGTAGAGCAGCGTCGGCGTTGTCTGGTTCATGTGGCGGCAGGCGGGACCTGGATGACCGAGAAGAACAGCCCGAGCTGCCGGATGGCGTTGGCGAAATTCTCGTAATTGACGGGCTTGGTGATGTAGACGTTGCAGCCGAGCTCGTAGCAGCGCTTGATTTCCTGGCTGTCGTCGGTGGTGGTCAGCACCACCACGGGCGAAGCCTTCAGGTATTTGTTCTCCTTGATCTGCTTGAGGATGTCGATCCCCGTCATGTCGGGCAGGTTGAGGTCGAGCAGGATCAGCAGCGCATTGCCCTTCTGGACGAGACCGCTGCCGTCGGCGCCGAACAGGTGCTTGATCGCGTCGGTGCCGTTGGCGAAGGAGATGATTTCGTTGTTGACGCCGGACCTGCGGATGTTGCGCTCGATCAGTCGCGCATGTCCCTCGTCGTCCTCGATCATGATGATGCTGACAGGCTGGGTCATCGATCTGCGTTCCGGTTGCTGGTGTTCCAGGCAATGGGCAGCGTGATGGTGAAGGCGCTGCCCGTGTTCAGTTCCGACGATACCGACATGGTGCCGCCGAGGCGGCGCACAAGTGCACGTACATGCGCAAGACCGATGCCCTGTCCGGGCTTGTCCTGGGTTCCCGCACGACGGAACAGGTCGAAAATCCGCTGATGATCCTTGGGATCGATACCGCGGCCGTTATCGCTGATTTCGAAGATAGCGTAGCCTAGCTTGGTGCGCCCGCGAATTCTGATCTCGCCGGGGACCCCGTTCTTCAGATACTTAATCGCGTTGTCGATCAGATTGGAGAAGATCTGCTCCAGCGCAAGGCGGTCGCTGACGATATTGGGCAGCGGCTCGATGTGGATCTCGGCCTGCGCTTCGGCCGCCTGATGCGCCAGCGTCGACACGATCGCCTCGACGAAGTCGCGCGTCTCGATTTTTTCCGGCTGGAACTCGCGCCGCCCCTCACGGGTGAGGTTGAGGATGGCCGAGATCAGCCGGTCCATCTTGGCGATCGACGATTTGATGAAGCCGAGCGCCTCGGAGAAATCCGCTGAAAGCTGCTTGTCGGGGCCTTCGAGCGAGACCTCGCCAGCGGGCAGCGGCGGGCCGTCGGCCGGAACGTGGGTGAGGCCGCCGATGCGTCGGAAGATATCGCCGCCGAGCTCTTCGAGCTCGCTGGTGAATCCCATGATGTTGACGAGCGGCGAGCGCAGATCGTGGCTCACGATATAGGCAAAGCGCTGGATCTCGTTGTTGGCCTCGCGCAGGTCCGCCGTGCGCTCGTCGACGACGGATTCCAGATTGACGTTGGCATCGCGCAGCCGCGCCTCGGCGTCGTCGCGCGCCTGCGCCGAGCGCCGCACCAGCCAGATCGAGATCATGGCGAGCAGGACGACCAGGCCGGAGCCGATGCCCGTCATCGATGCGGCGAGGGTCTGGCTGCGATCGGCGTTGGTCGACCGGAGCCGGAACAGACGTTCCTCCTCCTGGATCATCGCGTTTGCCACACTGCCGATCGCGGCGGTGGTATTGGCCGCGGCGGCCTCATTCATCAGGGCTGTGGCCTTGTCGACCTGGCCCTTCCGGACGAAGTCCGTTTCCCGGGAGAACTGGCCCAGCCGGGTCTCGATCGCCGCGCTGAGCTTTTCGGTGCCCTCGCGTTGCGTCGGATTGTCAACGCTCAGGCGGGTCACCCGGTCCAGCGCGGGAATGATCGCGGCGACCGCCTTGTCGTGGTCGGCCTTGAAGTTGTCGCCCTGGGTCAGAAGGTAGCCGCGCAGACCGCTCTCGGCGCGACGAATCTCCAGCAGCAGGGCATTGAGCTGGTTCTCCACCTCGATGGTGTGAACCACCCATTTGTTGTCGTCGCGCGCCTTGTTGACCAGATAGACCGAGCCGGCGCTGATCACGGTCAGCACCAGAAGCCCCGCCGCGAGCAGCAGGATCTGCCAGAATGCGCGCCGCCGCTGCGCCTCGACCGTCACGACGGATCCGCCTTGTCAGGCTTCGTATCAGGCTTCTTGGAGTTCAAAACGGCCCCTTGGAACTAACCCCAGGGTCGAGAACGCGATTGGGGCCAAAGGGTTCCATGGGGCGATTGGATTATTTCGCGGCAGGTTCCGCCTTGCCGGCCAGATACTGTTCCAGCCAGTGGATGTGGTAGTCGCCGTTGATGATGTCGTCCTGGCGGACCAGGTCGCGGAACAGCGGCAGCGTGGTCTCGATGCCTTCCACCACCATCTCGTCCAGCGCGCGGCGCAGCCGCATCAGGCATTCGGCGCGGGTCTTTCCGTGCACGATCAGCTTGCCGACCAGCGAGTCGTAATAAGGCGGGATCTGGTAGCCCTGATAGACCGCGGAATCGATGCGTACGCCGAGGCCGCCGGGCGGGTGGTATTGCGTGATGCGGCCCGGCGAGGGGCGGAAGGTCTGCGGGTTCTCGGCGTTGATGCGGCACTCGATGGCGTGGCCGATGATCTGCACCTCGCTCTGCTTGGCCGGCAGCTCGCCGCCGGCGGCGATGCGGATCTGCTCCAGCACGAGGTCGATGTCGGTGATGCTCTCGGTGACGGGATGCTCGACCTGGATGCGGGTGTTCATCTCGATGAAGTAGAACTCGCCGTCCTCGAACAGGAATTCGATGGTGCCGACGCCGAGATATTTCATCTCGCGCATCGCTTTCGCACAGGTCTCGCCGATCTTGGCGCGCGCAGCGGCAGCCAGCACGGGCGAGGGGCCTTCCTCCCAGACCTTCTGGTGGCGGCGCTGCAGCGAGCAATCGCGCTCGCCGAGATGGATCGCGCCGCCGCGGCCGTCGCCGAGGATCTGGATCTCGATGTGGCGCGGCTTCTGGAGATATTTTTCCAGATAGACCGAGGCATCGCCGAAGGCCGACTTGGCCTCATTGGCCGCCGTCGACAGCGCGAGCTGGAGGTCGGCCTCGCTCTGGGCGACCTTCATGCCGCGGCCGCCGCCGCCGGCTGCCGCCTTCACCAGCACGGGGAAGCCGATCTTCCTGGCGATCGCCATCGCGTCATCGTCGGGGCCGACCGCGCCGTCGGAGCCGGGCACCACGGGGATGCCGAGCTTCTTGGCGGTCTTCTTGGCCTCGATCTTGTCGCCCATCAGGCGGATGTGCTCGGCCTTGGGGCCGATGAAATGCAGATTGTGCTCGGAGAGGATTTCCGCGAAGCGCGCGTTCTCCGAGAGAAAGCCGTAGCCGGGATGCACGGCGTCGGCGCCGGTGATCTCGCAGGCCGCGAGCAGCGCGGGCACGTTGAGATAGCTGTCCTTGGACGCCGGCGGCCCGATGCAGACGCTCTCGTCCGACAGGCGCACATGCATGGCGTCGGCGTCGGCGGTGGAGTGCACGGCAACGGTCGCGATCCCGAGCTCCTTGCAGGCGCGCAGGATGCGAAGGGCGATCTCGCCGCGATTGGCTATGAGGATCTTGTCGAACATGGTGCCTCGGCGGGCGAATAGGGAGTAGCGAGTGGCGAATGGCAGGACAGGCACCATTCGCTATTCGCCATTCGCCACTCGCTTATTCAATGATGACGAGCGGCTCGCCGTACTCGACCGGCTGGCCGTCTTCGACCAGGATCTGCGTCACCGTGCCGGCGCGCGGCGAAGGGATCTGGTTCATGGTCTTCATGGCTTCGATGATCAGCAGCGTCTGGCCGACCGAGACCTTGCTGCCGACCTCGATGAACGGCTTTGCGCCGGGCTCCGGCGCCCAATAGGCGGTGCCGACCATCGGCGAGGTCACCGCGCCCGGATGCTTCGACAAATCGGCAGCGGCCGCGGCGGGCGCGGCAGCGGCGACGGCCGCAGGCAGGGCGACGGAAGCGGCCGCGACCGGCATCGGCATGGTCGCAGCGACGCTGATGTTGCGCGCGACGCGCAGGCGCAGGCCGGCGCGCTCGATCTCGATCTCGGTGAGGCTGGTCTCATCGAGCAGGAGGGCGAGCTCGCGAACGAGTGCGGAATCCTCGCTGGAAAACTTTGCGGCTGCTTTGTCGTCTGGCTGGCGCGCCATGTTGTCTGATCCGAATGTTCTGTTGAAGGGGAGCGTCAGGCTTTGGGCTTGATGGCAAGCTTGGCGGCAAGGCCCTGGATGGCGAGGCGGTAGCCTTCGATGCCGAAACCGCAGAGCGAGGCGAAGGCCGCGCGTGCGGTGTAGGAGTGGTGTCGAAAACTCTCGCGGGCGTGGATGTTGGTGACGTGCACTTCGACGGTCGGGATCTGCACCGCGAGCAGCGCGTCGTGCAGCGCGATCGAGGTGTGCGAATAGCCGCCGGCGTTGATGATGATGCCCTTCATCTTGCGCGCATGCGCTTCGTGGATGAAGTCGATCAGCTCGCCTTCGCGGTTGGACTGGCGGCAATCGGCCTTGAGGCCGTACGTCGCCGCGGTCTCCCGGCACAGCGCCTCGACGTCGGCCAGTGTCGCGTGACCATACTTCTCAGGCTCGCGCGTCCCCAGCATGTTGAGGTTCGGCCCGTTGAGGACGAGGATCGTGTCGGTTGCAGGTTCGGCCATTCCAATCCCGGAAGAGGTGCTTCGGCGTGGCGGGGTTATAGGTAACAAAGCGCGTCAGGGGAAGCCTCGAAGGGCCTCCGGGGGTGGTTCAGGTACCTCATCCAGTGCGCAAAAACCTGTGCGGAAACTACGGAAATCGCTTGTTAACCAGTCCGAAGGATGGCTGGCCGCCCGGACGCGCGGGGGAGGCCTGTCCATAGGCCAAAAGCCCCTGCCGATCTCTCGGCAAGGGCTCGTTTGGCAGTCAGCGAAGCAGCTTAGCCTTCGATGATGTACACGATCTCGCGGGTCTGCGGACGGACGATCACGTACTGGCCGTGGACGAAGATCACTTCATAGCCACGCCACTCCGGGTAGATCTCGACGATCCGGGGCGGCAGCGGATGGAAGCGGACCGACGCCGGGACCGCGGTGCCGACCGCGATGTTGAAGTTGACGTTCGTGGTCTCCTCGATCTTGGTCGACTTGATCGCCGTCGAGATCTCGCTCCGCTTCTCGGCGGGGGGCGCGGCGGTCGCTGTGGCGGAAGCGGTGCCCGTCGTGGTCTGCGACTTGGTGTCGGCCGCCTTGCTGTCCGCGCCCTTGGTCTGGGCGTTCATGTTGCCGCTCTTGGTGTCGGTCTCCGTGCTTTTGGACTTGTCCATCTGGGACTTGTCCATCGTGCTCTTCGACTTGTCCTGTGCGGACTTGTCCTGCATGCCCTGGGCGTGCTCGCCCTTCGCTGCGCCGGCCTTCTCGTCAGCCGCGTTCTTATTCATCGCGCCGGACTTGTCCATCCCGCCGGACTTTTCCATCGCGCCGGACGACTTCTCCTCGGCCGCTCCGCCGGACTTCATGGCGCCGCCGGACTGGCCGACCGTGCCCTTCTCGGGAGCGGCTTCCTTGCCCATCGCGCCGCGCTCAGCCGCGCCGCCCTGGGGCTGCGAGTGCTGCATCTGCGCGCCACCGGCGCTGCCGCTGTCGCGGTTCATATTGCCTTGTGCGTTCGCCAGACCGGTGCCCGCCACGAGCGCGAGTGCGGCAACCGAGATCATAAAGCGGTTCGACATCTATATTCTCCTCACGTGTTTCTTTGCGTCATTGCCCGCGCCGACAACGAAAGGAGATTTGAGTTGTTCCGGAACATTGGGGGTTCCGGGGTATTTGTTTCCTAAACGCGGGATGAACGCGCGCGCCGTATTCGCGCCGATATTCGGCCAACGAAAAAGGCCGGCTTTTCAGCCGGCCTCGTTGCATGAGTGAGTTGCGAGATGCGCGATCAGCAAGTTGCCTTGCCGCAGCGGGCAACGCCGATCTTTTCCTTGAGGCCTTCGAGACCGACGGCGCCGATCACGATCTGCTTGCCGATGACGTAGCTCGGCGTGCCGTTCATGCCCATCGCTTCGGCGAGCTTGAAGTTCTCCTCGATGGTGGCGCGCACCTCGGGGCTGGCGATGTCCTTCTCGATCTTCGCGGTGTCGAGGCCGGCTTCCTTGGCCGCCTGCATCGCGCGCGCCTTGTCGGCCGCGCCACGGCCGCCGAGCAGCTTCTGATGGAAGTCGAGATATTTCTTGCCGGTGGGATCCTGCATGCGCACGGCGACCGCGACCTGCGCGGCTTCGACCGAGCCCTGGCTCAGCACCGGAAACTCCTTCAGCACGACCTTGAGCTTGGGGTCGCCCTTCATCAGGTTGAGCATGTCGTCCATCGCGCGCTTGCAGTAGCCGCAATTGTAATCGAAGAACTCGACGAAGGTGACGTCGCCATCCTTGTTGCCGAGCACAACCTGGCGCGGCGAGTTGAAGATCGCATCCGAGTTCTGCGTGATGCTGGCCTCGTGCTTCTTCGTCTCCGCATCGGCCTGGCGCTTGCTGAGCTCGGCCATGGCTTCCTCGAGCACCTCGGGATGGGTGACGAGATAGTTCTTGACGATCGCCTCGATGTCGGTGCGCTGGGCATCGGAGAAGCTGTCGGCCGACGCGGGCACGGCTGCGCCGAACATGGCGAGCGCAAACAGCGCGGGGGCAAGCAGACGCAGCGAAGGCATAGGCAAATCCTCTTATCCAAAGCAGGTTTCGGAAAACGTCCCGGCGGACTTAAAGCTCGGTGTCGTGACGTCGTGGTGTCAGGCGTCGTTCTCGTTAGTTGCGCGGCGGCTTCGCCGCGACGATATCGTCGGCCTTGACCCAACCGGGCGTGCCGACGGCGAAACGGGTTTTCGCGCGCGTGGCGAGCTCGCGGGCGGTCTTGTTGTCGCCGCGCAAGGAGGCGGCCTGGGCCGATGCGAGATCCGCCTCGGCATAATCGCCCTTCCGGCCATAGGCCATCGCGAGCTGGCTATAACCGAGGATGGCCTCGGGCTCCCGGGCCACCGCGGCGCGGAGAATCCGTACGGCGTCTTCGGTGTAGGCCTTATTATCGGTTCCAACCAGAGCCTGCCCAAGTAACATCTCGATGAGGGGGGCGTTGTTGGAGAGTGCGACAGCCTTGCGCAGGGGCGCGATCGCCTCGGCGGCCTTGCCGCTCTCCAGAAGGGCCTGGCCGCGGACCTCGTAGAAGTACGGGTTGTTGGGCTGCACCGCGATCAGCGCGTCGATCTGGGCGAGCGCGCTGCGCAGATCGCCGTGCAGATAGGTGCTGATGGCGCGGGCGTAGCGTGCCGGCAGGCTGTCGTTGGTCTGCGGATAGCGGCGATAGACCAGCTCCGGGCGCTCCATGAAGGCCGAGATCTTGGCGCGCACCATGTCGTGGCGGAGCTGCAGCGCGGCATCGTCCTTCTTGTCCCAGTAAGGACTCGTGCTGGCGAATTCCTGGAGCGCGGCGACGCGCTCGGCGGGCATCGGGTGCGACTGGAGATAGGGATCGGCGCCGCGTGCGGCGAACAGGCTCTCGCTGGTGAAGCGCTTGAAGGTCTCGTACATGCCCTTCGGCGACTGCTGGGTCGCGGTCAGGAATTTCACGCCGGCACGGTCGGCGTTCTCCTCCTGCTGGCGCTGATAGGACAGGAGCGAGCGGCGGATCATTTCCTGCGGACCGGCGATCGCGGCCGCACCGGCGTTGGCAAGGCCGTTGTTGCCGGCGCTGCTCGAGCCGCGGGTGCTGCCGACGGCGATCGCACCGGCGCCGAGCAGCATCGCGATGATCATCTGGGTCTGGGCGTTGGCGAGCTGCTCGCGGAGCTTGGACAGATGGCCGCCGGCCAGATGCCCGGTCTCGTGCGCGAGCACGCCGATGATCTGGTTCGGCGTCTCCGATTGGAGGATCGCGCCGTAATTGACGAAGATGCGGCGGCCGTCCGCGACGAAGGCGTTGAACGAGGCCTCGTTGACGATCACCATCTGGATGTTCTGCTTTTCCAGACCGGCGACGCGCAGGATCGGGCGGGTGTATTCGCGCAGAAGCTGCTCGGTCTCGGTGTCGCGCAGGACGGGCGGCCCCTTGGCCTGCGCATGCGCAGCCGGGACCGGCAACAATGCGATGGCCGCAGCCGTGACCAGGGCGGCGAGGGCGGAGGCCTTCTTGCGCAATGCGATCTGGAGCAACATCAGGCGGTCTGGGTCAAACGGTCTAGATCAAGCAGTTTCGTGATTGGTTTTTGGCGATTGGCGGCGGACCGGATACGCGATATGCCCTTATGAGCCGTTCCCCTTATGAGCCGTACAATGCGGCCAGTCTGGGGCGCAAGCGCCCCGTTTCCCGGACCGGACGAACCGGTCCGCCAGCGAATAGCAGAAATCGATGCACGATGCGACCTTGAGGAACCGGTTGGGGCAGTGGCTCGAGCCCTCCCGCCGCAGTGATGTTCCCCCGTTCATGGTGATGGACGTTATGGCCGCGGCGGCCCGAATCGAGGCCGCCGGCGGTCATGTCATCCACATGGAGGTCGGCCAGCCCGCAGCCGGGGCGCCCAAGACCGCGATCGCGGCCGCCCATGCGGCGCTGGAGGCGGGGCGGATCGATTATACCTCGGCGCTCGGCATCCCCAGCCTTCGCGAACGCATCGCGCGGCATTATCGCGATGCCTATGGCTGCGACGTCAGCCCCGAGCGGATCGTGGTGACGACCGGCTCCTCGGGCGGCTTCATCCTGGCCTTCCTGGCGATGTTCGAGCCCGGCGACCGCGTCGCCGTGACGGTGCCGGGCTATCCGCCGTATCGTCACATCCTCACGGCGCTCGGCTGCGAGCCGGTGCTGATCGAGACCACCAACGACACGCGCCATGCACTGACCGGCGAGGCGCTGCTCGCGGCGCATCGCAAGGCGCCGCTGAAGGGCGTGCTGGTCGGCAGCCCCGCCAATCCGACAGGGACGATGATGTCCCGCGAGGCGCTCTCCGGCCTGATCACGGCGGCGGAAGACGCCGGCATCCGCTTCATCTCCGACGAGATCTATCACGGGCTCGACTACGCGTTTCCCGCGGTGACCGCGGCGGCGCTGTCCGAGCACGCACTCGTGATCAACTCGTTCTCGAAGTATTTTTGCATGACCGGCTGGCGCGTCGGCTGGATGGTCGTGCCCGAGATCCTGGTGCGTCCGATCGAGCGGCTGCAGCAGAACCTCTCGATCTCGGTGCCGTCGCTGTCGCAGATCGCGGCGGAGGCGGCCTTCGACGGCGCAGCCGAGATGGAAGAGATCAAGCACGGTTATCAGGAAAACCGGCGCATTCTGATCGAGGGATTGCCGAAAGCGGGCCTCAGCAAGTTCCTGCCGGCCGATGGCGCATTTTATCTCTATGCCGACGTCTCGGACTTCACCTCCGACAGTTTCGAGTTCGCCAAGCAGATGCTGGAACAGGCCCATGTTGCGGCCACACCGGGCGTCGATTTCGATCCCATCCATGGGCGCTCGTTCATACGATTCTCCTATGCACGCTCGGCAGATGAGATGCGGCAGGCAGTTGACCGGATCGCTCACTGGCTTAGTTAGAAACGTATGCTTTTGTCTCTCGTTGTATCTTCTAGCGTTTTTGCCTTTAAGGCTGATTTTCCCTTAATTTGTTCAGCTCTGTATGGCGCTTTGTAGCTCAGAATGTATTGCGCCGGACGCTCATTTTGGGCGTTTTGCGCCCCAAGTTGCGCTCAGCATTGGCACGCTCCAGCCTCTTTGCAAGGACCGAACGTGCAGTCGTGAAAACTCCCGCGCACGAAGCAACGCGAGTTAATGAAACCGGCCATGTTGAGCAGGACGCCATCGGAATCCGACGCAAAGATTCGAGCGGCTTCGTAGTGACAGAACTGCGCGATGTGGCCCGGCGCCACGACGATATAGTTGACCACGTAGCCTCCTATTCTGTGGGCCGCAGCCCGCCGTTTGGCAGCTCCACGAAGGAAACCCGCTCGCCGCGGAGCGCTAGAATGACCTTCCGCACCGTGTCGGGGTTGGCCGAGCCGCCGCTGTTCTTCATCACCACGCCGACCAGATCGTCGATCGGCGCGTTCCGCTCGCTCGCCAGGACAAAAGCTGCAAACCTGGCAAAGTCAAAATCTGGCGTGTCAAGAGTGTAGTGATCTGGCATCGGCTCGAACTCGTCGCTGATTCGCTGCCGGACGTAATCGAATTGATCCTTAATGCCTGCCAGCAAAATAGCCTTGAGCTGTTGCTCGTTAATCGTCATCAGGCGTTCCTCTCACTTAGCGGGTCGCAGCCCGCCGTTGTCAGGTGCAGAGAAACCCGGTTTTGCAGTTCGGCGCGTGCAAAACGACACCCCAGCAGCACCGCGGAGACGGCTCGACGATCTTGCCTTCGGCGTCAAGCTCGACGGTCTCGAAGCGGCCATAGCGGAACGTGACGGCGCGCGGTGGCTGCGCCTTCGCCGGGCCTCCGGTCATGACTTTGTACATGGCGCTATCCAGAGCTTTTGCGAACAGGTCTGCGTACTGCTGGTCGTCCATCATTGCTCCTATTCTGCGGGCCGCAGCCCGCCGTAGATGTTCTCGACGCCCTGGCGCAAGTCGCTAGGGATGTGGTGCCCGTAGACGCGCTCCACGGTCGCGATCGTGTCGGCCAGGACGCCGGCGACGATCCACGGCGCGACGCCGTTGCGCAGCATGTGCGTCGCAGCGGTGTGTCGCATCACATGCGGCCCCGTGCTCAGTTCGATCTCGGCGCGCTTCCCGATCTTGCGCATGTAGCCGTAGAACGACCCGCGCGAGAATCCGTCGAACAGCAGGTCGCCCTTCACGGCTGCGCAGGCGGCGCGCAGATGCGGTTCCAGCGCGGCAGAGATCGGCACGACGGTGCGCCGTTTCCGTGTCTCCCTGGCGCCGGGGAGGCGATAGTCGATCGTCTTGAGCTCGAAGTCGATCCGCTTTTTGCTGAGCTGCAGGATCGCCGTGCATCGGGCCGCTGTCTCGAGCGCGATCCACGCGAGCCATTCCATCTTCTGCGGCAAGTCGCCGCTCTTCACCATCTCGGCGGCCGTTGCCAGGAATAGTTGGACCTGCTCGGCGCGCAGCCAGCGGTCACGCGGCGGACTGCCGGGCGGTAGCTCGAACACCGGCAGATCGGAGGGCTTGATCAAGGCCTGCTTCGGCGCCGCGCACCAATTGAGGGCCGACTTCAAGACGCCGAGCTCGTTGCGGATCGTCTCCGGCGAAGCTGGTTTCTGCCCGATCTCGCCGGCTTCCCGCAGATCGATGTATTCGTCGATCTTCGTCGGTTCGTCGGGGCGGCTTGACGTTGCAACTTGAGCGAGAGTAAGCTTTCCGAAGTGACGCAGCAGATTCTTGCATTCGTATTTGCGCGGGCTGGATCCCTTGCGCTCAAGGTAGTTCGTGTAGAACGGCAGCAAGTCCTCGATGAGATACACGGGCGCGGCTTCGCCGCGATCGGCGGCTTCACCCTTCAGGAACTCGCCAAGGTAAATTTGCGCTGCAGTTTCTTCCGTCTGGCCCGTGCTGTGACGCTTTGAACGTCGACCTTCGGTCCAGTGGATGTAGAAGACCCCGTTGTCGTGTTGTTGCAAGTTGTAGGTCGGCATTTGATACGGTCCAGATATACCGCGATGTCGTCGCTACCGATGAGCACCGGCCGACGTTTAAGATAACCGAGTTGACCGCTTAGCCGGAGGCGCTTCACTGTCGATGGAGAGCAGCGCAGCTCGACCGCGGCTTCTTCTTCAGTGAGAAGTTTTGTTTGCGTCATCGGCTTCGAGCAGCGCCAGGATCTTCACCGCGGTCGACGTATGCACGAGTCTGTTGATGCGCAGCCACGCCTTCGACGGATCGCCGGGCGACACACGGAATTCCAACTCCGGGTTGTCGCGCTCGATAGCGCTTTCCGTATAGTTCGGGAGTAACACTTCGGGTTTCATGTCGAGAGCCTTGGCGAGCTTCTCGAGGTTGCTCGGCGTCGGCAGCGAAGCACCGCGCAGGTAAACGGAGATCGCGTTGCGGGGCAGGCCGGCTGCACGCGCAAGGTCCGCCTGTCGCCAACCTCTGTCGAGCATCAGCTTATACAAGCGGCGAGCGAACTCTTCTTTGGCAAGGTGCTTTGGAATGAGCGGCGACTTCGACTGTTTTGATGTTGGGGGTAGATGAGTGCGCGTAGTCCTAGCCATTTTTAGACGCCTTTTCTACATTATTTTACACTGGTCGTATGCCTGTTGTATGTCATGCATACCGCGTCGAGTGGCATACGTCAAGAGTTAATTATGCCCAATAGCGTGCAAATCTTACGGTTGTAGGTCAATAAGTTAACAACTTGTGGCGTTATGTCGCGGTAGTTGTACGGACATTAGTATAAGTTAAAGCGCGTTGACTTTTTGTCTTTGGAGTGTCATACATTGAATTACAGGTGCATACAAAAAATCTAAAAACACTTCCTCATGTTGGGCATCACCGCAAATGCTGACCAAGCGACAATCCACAGAGCTGAAGCATTATTTTGAGATAAAACGGGAACTTAACGAAGCATTCCGGGCAGGAAATGCCGAAGACGTCGAGTTCCATATTAACGAACTGTATGCCATGCATACGCATACAGAGAGCGATCGCCTCCGGGCGGCCTGCTCCGCGACGATCCGAGAGCATCGTCGCCCCCTGATGCCGATGATAGCGTGATCGAGTTCGCCCTGGCAGGCGCCCCGCGCGGCAAGGAACGCGTCAAGACCGCTGCCGACGGACATTCCTACACACCCGAACGAACCGTCTCGTTTGAGGGCCGACTTGCCTATGCGGCTCAGCTCGCGATGGCAGGTCGGCCCCCACTCGAAGGGCCGCTCGAGCTCGACGTCGTCATGTACTTCGCCGTGCCGGCTTCCAAGCCGGCGCGTTTCCGTCAGGACGCGCTGGCGGGCAAAATACGGCCGACCGTGAAGCCCGATTGGGATAACGGCGGCAAGCTCACTGACGCGCTCAACCTCATAGTCTGGATCGACGACAAACAGGTCGTCGATGCTCGCGTGCGCAAGTTCTACAGCGATCGGCCGCGCACCGAGATCCGAGTGACGCCGATCAACAACGGAGTTTTCGCGTGAGCCAGCAGAAGCAAGAGGCCGGATCAAAGTTCGACGGCGGCAAGCCGCGCATCGACCTGATCGCGCCGGAAATGCTGTTCGGCACGGCCGAAATCCTGTCGTTCGGCGCTGAAAAATACGGCGAGCGCAATTGGGAAAAAGGTATGTCATGGTCGCGGCCGTTCGGCGCGCTGATGCGCCACATGTGGGCCTGGTGGCGCGGCGAACAGAACGACGCCGAGACCGGCAAGCCTCATCTGTGGCATGCGTCGTGTTGCCTGATGTTTCTGATCGCGTTTGAAGCGCGGAGCGAGGGTGCAGACGACAGGCCGCGCAAAATCGCGTCTTGACTGTATCAAGTGACGTGATACAACGACATACAGTTAATGATTTCCTAGCGAGCCTGTTCAACCTGTCATGCAACCTTTGCCGACACGCCAGCAGCGATTTGACCGGAAGTGGATTCCGGAGCCGAACTGCGGGTGCCACATCTGGATTGGTGGCCTCAACGAGCACGGCTACGGCGTGTTCTGGAACGGTGAAAGGTTGGAGAAGGCGCACCGGTTCGCTCTCAAGGCGGCCGGTGTCGAAGTGCCGGACAGCGCCGACGTCCTGCACCGTTGCGACTTTCCGCCCTGCGTCAACCCGGATCACCTTTTTGTTGGCGACGCGTTCGCGAACGTCGACGACATGTGGGCGAAGCGGCGCGCGACCGTCTTGCGCCGACGCGGCACCGCTCAGGCACACGCGAAGCTGACAGACGAAAAGGCAGCTGAGATTCGACGCGCCTACACGGCGTTTGAAGCGAACCAATATGAACTGGCCGCAATTTACGGCGTCAGTCAGCGCACGATCTGGAACGTCATCAACACTCGCAACTGGATCGCGCCCAGCGGCGTCATCGTCGAACGGGGGCGCGGCAAATGCGCATGAACCCTCTGCCGACACAGGTCAGCGGCGCGCTGTTTCTTGCGAGAAACAGATACGCGTTGCTTGCCGATCAACCGAGGGTTGGGAAAACGGGCGCAGCGGTCATCGCCGCCGATCTGAACTTCGAATTCACGATCCTGATCGTCACGACTGCGTCGGGGCGGCCGGTCTGGAAGCGCGCAATCGCCGCATGGTCGATCTTCCCCCGGGAAGTGCGCATCCTGACGCGGCCGCCCCGCGAGAAGCTGTCCGGCGTCGTGATCATCGGCTGGCCGCAGGTTGCCGAACCGGCGATGCGCGCCGCGCTGCTGGCGCAGAAATTCGACCGTGTCATCCTCGACGAGAGCCACTACGCGAAGAGCTTCGACGCCAAGCGAACCTGTGCCGTTTACGGCGATCTTGACGCGGGCGGCTCGCATCTGCTGAACAAGCGCGCGCTGGCCGCCATAGGCGAGGGCGTGTGGTGCCTGACAGGCACGCCGCTGCCACACTCGCCGGCTGACGCTTACCCGATGCTGCGCGCGCTGGCGCCGATGCGGCTCGTCGCCGACCAGGCGAAGAGCTGGCCCGACGTCACGAAATATCAGGATTTCCTGCACCGCTACTGCGTCGTGCGGATGAAGGCGACGTCGCGCTTCCGAAAGATCCCGGTTGTCGTCGGTGGGCGCAACCTCGACGAGCTGCGCGAGCGCATGGCGGGCTTCTTCCTGCTGCGCACGCAAGAGGACGTCGGTATCCGGCCGCCTGTCTATGAGCTCTTGCCGCTGATGGTGCCCGATGCTGCGCGGCGCGCGGCGGACGGTGACGCCGATCTGTCGGCCGTGCTCGTCGCGATCGACGCCGGCAAGACGCGCGATCTCGAAATGCATCTTGGACCGCTGCGGCGGCAGACAGGCGTCATCAAGGCGCCGGCAGTGGCCGCAGCCGTGCGCGAAGAGTTCGCCGGCGGCCTCGACAAGATCGTCCTGGCCTACTGGCACCGCGAAGTCGGCGACGTGCTGGCCGACGAGCTCGCCGAGTTCGGCGTGCTCCGGCTCGACGGCTCCACGCCCGCCGCGGAGCGCGGCAGCATCGAGCAGCAGTGGCTGACCGACAAGTCGAAGCGCGTCTTTCTCGCGCAGATTGTCGCAGCCGGCGAAGCCATCGATCTCAGCAGCGCGGCCGTCCTTTGGTTCGTCGAGGCGTCATTCACGCCGAAAGACATGAAGCAGATGTCGCTGCGGATCACCAACCACACGCAGACCCGCCAGGCCGTCGTCCGGGTATGCGTGATCGAAAACTCAATCGACGAGGCCATCCAAGCCAGGCTGTTAATGCTCTGGACCGCAATCCGCGAAGTCATAGGAGACCAAAACGCATGAACATCTCGCTAACCATCAACGCCGACAACGTCGAAGACATGCAGGCGCAGCTGCGCGTCCTGCTTGCCGGTACGGCGGTCATCACTGTCTCGGGGGCCACGGCACCCCTCGCGCCGATCGAGCCCGAACCGAAGCAGACGGCCGCACAGAAGCGCGCTGCCGAGAAGGCGGCGAAGGAAGCCGCCGAAAAGGCCGCAGCGGACGCTGCCGCCGCTGAAGCCGCGAAGGCCCCGCCGACCGAAACCGAGAAGCAGGACGCCAAGGACGAGGCGGCCGAGCAGAAGGCACCGGAGCCGCTGAAACTGACGCACGACCACATCCGGACGATGCTCGGCGGCTACGTCATGGCCTACGGCATGGAGAAGGCGCAGGCCGACGGCCCCGGCTTCGTCGGCTTCCCGAAGATCAGCGAAGTGCCCGACGACCAGGCGCTGATCGCCAAGGCGGTCATCGCCATCGCGGACGGGATCGAGAAGAACCCCAACAAGCGCGACATGGCCGGCGACGGCATCTCGGCTGAGAAGATCGCCGAGCTGAAGCCGATCGTCGAAGCCGCCAAGGCTGTGAAGTAGGAGCCGACATGACCAAGCTGGCCGTTCACGCAGACCGCGATCACGCAACTTGGGCGGCCAGCTCTACCGCGCGCAACTGGAATTGTAGCGGCGCCATCGCTCTCAACCGACGTAATCCAGCCCCGGAGGTTGAGAGCGAGGCGGCCGCTTGGGGGACGGCCTGCCATCAGCTCGCCGAGAAGTGCTTCAAGCACAACCGCCACCCCGACGAATACATTGGCACCGTCGAGACGACCAAGCAACACAAGATCGATGTCGACGGGGAAGTCGCCGAAACGACCGAAATGTACGTCGATTATGTGCGCGGCCGCATTGCGGCTTACGTGCAGGAATTCGGCGAAGAGCCGATCGTTGTCCACGAACAGCCGCTGCCGCTCGACCGTCTCGGCGGCCCCTACGATGCCGGCGGCACGGGCGACACCGTGATGTACTTTCCGCGCTGGAAACTGCTCGAAGTCGTTGACCTAAAGGGTGGGCGCGGCCTGGTCGAAGCTGCCGACAACAAGCAGCTGCGCACCTACGGGCTCGGCTCGCTGCTCGCAAACCCGGGCCTCGACGTCGAGAAGGTCAAAACCACGATCGTGCAGCCGCGAGCGCCGCACAAGGACGGCAAGATTCGAAGCGATGAGCCTCATGTCGCCGATCTCGTTGAGTGGACCGCGGAATTGCTGGAGCGCATGAAGCTCGCAAAGCAGGCCGACGACGAGTTCGAGACGATGGCGTTCGCCGCCTGGTCGGCGAAGTGGCTCAAACCCGGCAACTGCAA
This sequence comes from Bradyrhizobium sp., assembly GCF_035935975.1. Classification (GTDB taxonomy): domain Bacteria; phylum Pseudomonadota; class Alphaproteobacteria; order Rhizobiales; family Xanthobacteraceae; genus Bradyrhizobium. The sequence continues at coordinate 80,123 of NZ_DASYWN010000025.1, read as the reverse complement.
ATTCTGTCCGTCGGAGGGCAATTGCCCGGCGCTGAAGCAGCGCGCGCTCGACGCCGCGCACGTTTGGTTCGACGATCTCGACCGGCCGCAGATCAGCAACAAGGCGATTTTCGACACGCCGGAGCAGATAGCGGCCGATCTCGACATGCTCGACATGATCCAAGACTGGATCAGCGCTCGCCGCGCGCTGGCGCACAAGATGGCCGAAGGCGGTACGGAGATCCCGAACTACATCCTCGTGCCGCAGCAGAAGCGCGAAAAATGGAAAGACGGCGAGGAAGAGGCTGTGTTGAACATCCTCGACCACTCGGAATTGAAGCCCGAAAAATATCTCAACCCCGCCAAGCTGAAGACCCCGAAGCAGGTCCGCAAAGCGCTTGGCAAAAAGGAATCGCTGGTTGCCGGCCTGTCCGAGACGCCAGCGGGAGGCACGAACCTCGTTCGGGCCGACAAAACGACACGCCAGGCAATCCCGTCGGGCGTCAATCGTTTCTTCAACGACGAAAGCGCAACTTAAATGGCTAGCAGGTCAGAACAGTTTAAGACGCCCGCGCTCGTGCGCGTGGCGTTTTCCAACGGGCTCTTCGAGCTCCAGACCGACGATCGCGGCAACAAGAGCTGGACGTGCTCTCTGCTGATCCCGAAGAGCGACAGCCTGGCAGTCTACGAAAAGGCCGCGCTCGAGGCGGCCGCCGGCGAGTGGGGCGGCGAAGCGAAGGTGAAGCAGCTGATCAAGGACAAGCTGATCCACAACCCGATCCTCGACGGCGACGGCCCGCAGGGTAAGAACAAACAGACCGGCGAGTCGCATCCGGGCTTCCCCGGGCATTGGTTCATCCGCGTGAAGTCCGGCGAGAACTATCCGCCGGCGCTGGTTGACCGGAAGCGTTTGCCCGTCACCAAGGCTGGCGGCGCGATCTACTCTGGCTGCTACGGCTTCGCTGTCCTGCACGTCTTCACTTGGGAGAACAAGGAAAAGGGCAAGGGCCTGACGTTCGGCATCGACATGTTCCAGGCAGTCAAGGACGGCGATCGTCTTGGCGGCGGGGGCGGCGTCGACGTCGAGAAGTGGGCCGAAGTCATTCCCGACGAGGGCGAAGCGCCCGCCAGCACGAAGGGCGGCGCAGGGGCGGGCGGCCTTTTCGGCTGACTCTGTTGTATCAAGTGGCGTAATACACCGGGAGACAGAACGTCTCCCGACCACCGCAAATCCTGACCGGAGACCACATGGCAAAAGCCGAAAACGAGCGGGCCGTAGAGGGCCACAACAGCGCGGCGACGAAGTTCGCCAAGGATCAGCTGAAGTCGATCGTCGAGCGGATCGAACGGCTCGAAGAAGAGAAGAAGGCGATCGGTGACGACATCCGCGATGTCTACGCGGAAGCCAAAGGCAACGGCTACGACACGAAGGCAATCCGCGCGGTCGTCAAGATCCGCAAACAAGACCCGAACGAGCGGGCCGAGCACGAAGCCATTCTCGACACCTACTGCCAGGCGCTGGGGATTTTCGCATGAGAGTGCTGGTCATCGAACCCGATAGCTCGGTCGCGCAGTCGATCGAGCTGATGCTGAAGTCCGAAGGCTTCAACGTCTACACGACCGATCTCGGCGAAGAAGGCGCCGACCTGGCGAAGCTCTACGACTACGACGTCGTCACGATGGAGCTCAATCTGCCGGACATGTCCGGCTACGATATGATCCGCGAAATCCGCGTCGCGAAGATCAAGACGCCGATCGTCGTCTGCTCCGGCCTCGCCGGCGTCGTCGACAAGGTCAAGGCGCTCGGCGTCGGCGCCGACGCCTATCTCACCAAGCCGTTCCACAAGGACGAGCTCGTCGCCCATATCCACGCCGTTGTGCGCCGTTCAAGCGGCCACGCTGCGTCGATCATCCAGACGGGCGATCTCGCGCTCAACCTCGACACGCGAACCGCCAGCGCCGCCGGGCAGCCGCTGCATCTGACCGGCAAAGAGTATCAGGTTCTCGAGCTGCTGTGCCTGCGCAAAGGCATGTGCATCAGCAAGGACATGATGCTGAACCACCTGTACGGCGGCATGGACGAGCCGGAGCTGAAGATCGTCGATGTCTTCATCTGCAAGCTCCGGAAGAAGCTGACCGCCGCCGGCCTCGACGTCGTCAAGACGATTTGGGGCAGGGGCTACATGCTGCAAGACCCCGTTCCGGAGGTTGTCGCGTGAGCATGGAAGAGCTCGACAACCTGGCGGCAGACGGCCGCGTGACGAACGTATCGCTCGCCCGGCGCCACGGTGGCGGCTGGCAATGCTACCTGACGCTCGGCGCGACCGGCAGCCACATCGCACAGATCGACGACAGCCCGTCCTCCGCGCTCGCGAAGGCGATCGAGAAGGTGCCGGCCACGGAGGCCTACGACATGAAATACGGGGCGGCGGCCGTCTCTGAGCGCGCGAAGGACGAACAAGTGGCTGCTGATCGAAACAGCCATTGGGCGGACTTCAACGCCCGCGAAGCGCGCGAAGTGGCGATCGGGCTTGAACCCGCTGAACCGACAGGGGTGTTCGATTGACCGACGATCTGATCGCGCGCCTTAACGGGCTCCATTTCGCCGGCAAGATGCACGGATTCTCGCTGTGGCCGTCGCAGGGCGGCTACCAGGCGAATCTGGCTGTCGGCTCGAATTCCTGGCGCATCCGTAACGGCGCGACGCCGGGCGAGGCCATTGCCGAGCTGCTGAGCGACACGCCCGGGCTCGAAGTCAGCGACGCCGAAATGGTGTCTGCGCGCGAAGTCTTCGAACCTGAATTGCCAGATCCGGAAGACAGCGTTTTCGGATGACGGCTTATTACAACGAGATCGACAAGTTCGCCGCCGCGACGCTGCGCAACCTGATTGCAGCGGGTCTGATCGCGCCGGGCGACGTCGACGAAAGAGATATCCGGGATGTTCGACCTTCAGACCTGCGAGGCTACACGCAATGCCACTTCTTCGCCGGCGTCGGCGTGTGGTCTTACGGAATGCGACGCGCCGGCTGGCCCGACGACCGGCGAGGCTGGACCGGAAGTTGCCCCTGCCAACCTTTCAGCTCGGCAGGCCGAGGCGCAGGGTTTGCTGACGAGCGGCACCTATGGCCTGCGTTCTTCCATCTCATCCGCGAATGCCGCCCGGATGTCGTCTTTGGAGAGCAGGTTGCGAGCAAAGACGGCCTCGCTTGGATCGACCTTGTTCTCGCTGACTTGGAAGGCGAGGACTACGCCGGCGGGGCGTTCGATCTCTGCGCTGCGGGCTTCGGTGCGCCGCATATCCGACAACGACTCTACTGGATGGCCGACGCCGCTCCAATCGGACACGCGCAGCGGCGTGAACGAGCGGGCGATCAGAGAGACGAACCGGGATCGCGGCCCGCGCTTATGCGACGTGACGATGTTGGCGGCCTGGCCCACGCCCACCACCACGGATTTCAAGGGGGCGCCGTCGCTGTCCTACGAGGAACGGGGCGGCGGGAAGAAGGGGATGCGGCTGGACGCGGCGGCGCATCACTGGCTGAACGTAGCGGGCTGGCCGACGCCGATGGCAGGGACGCCAGCACAGAAGGGCTACAACGCGGCGGGCAACAACGACAGCAGCAGGAAGACGGTCGAACTCGCGAATTGGGCGACACCGACGGCAGAGGATCATCGGCGGGGCAGCAAACCGCCGCGGCCGCACGACAAGGGAGTGCCGCTCTCACAGATGGTTGCGGAGATGCAGCCGGCCCGACTAACGGCCACTGGCGAGATCCTGACTGGCTCCTCTGCCGGGATGGCAAGTGGCGGCCAGTTGAATCCGGCACATTCCCGCTGGCTCATGGGGCTGCCACCAGAGTGGGACGCCTGCGCGCCTACGGCAACGCCATCGTCGCGCAGCAAGCGGAAGAATTCGTCCGCGCCTACCTCGACACCGAACATCTTCGACTGAGCCTGGCGTCGGGGGTGTTTGCATGAGCGAGTGCCAGATCTGGCTGGACGACACAAAGTACGTCGTGGTCGACCCGATCGACTACGAGTGGGCGCAGCAGTGGCGCTGGCATGCGACGTTCAACAGCACCGGCAAAAAGTTTTACGCGACCCGCATGACGACGGAGCGACTGCCCGACGGCACGCGGAAGCAGCGCAAAGTCTACATGCACAAAGAGATCCTGAAACGGGCGGGGAAGCGGCGCCGCAGCATGCACCACACGATCGGCGACCACGGGGACGGTGACAGCGCGAACAACTGCCGCGACAATCTGACGTGGTCTACCATCAAGCAGAACAATAACTGGCACCGTCAGCGGCACCTTCTGCAGCAGAAGGGATTTTTCGACGAGGCGTCGGCGTGAGCGGACTCGAAATCGACTTCGAAACGCGCTCCGACGTCGACATCAAGGTCGCCGGCGGCTACCGCTATTTCGAATCGCTGCACACCAAGGCGCTGATGGCGTCCTACAAGATCAACGGCGGCCCGCGGAAACGCTGGCGCTACGGTCAGCCGTGCCCCGACGACATCCGCCAGCACATCGAGCGCGGCGGCACGATTTCCGCGCACCAAGCCGGCTTCGAGCGCCTGCTGATGCAACGCGTGCTCGCCCGCATAGGCTGGCCGATGCCGAAGCTCGAGCAGTTCCGCTGCACGGCCGCCACGGCTGCTGCGATGGCGCTCCCGCGCAGCCTCGAAGGGCTCGGCGACGCGCTCGGCCTCAAGATCAAAAAGGACAAAGAGGGCGGGGCGCTGATCCGCTTTTTCAGCATCCCGCGCCGGCAGAAGAAGGACGAGCCGCCGGGGCTCTATTTCAACGAGCCAGAGGACTATCCGGAAAAGTTCGACCGCTTCCACGACTATTGCGACGACGACGTCGAATCGGAAGCCGAAGCTGACAGCCGCATGGTGCCGCTCTCGGACGCCGATCAAGAAATGTACTGGATCGACCAGCGCATCAACGACCGCGGCATCCGCATCGACGTCAAGTCGGCCCGCGCCGCGCTCCGTCTCGTCGAGCGGGCGAAGATCCCGCTCGACCGGCAGATGGCCGCGACCACGGCGTCGGAGGCGTACCCGAAAGGCTACGTCACGGCCTGCAGCCAGGTCACGAAGCTCGTCGAGTGGATCAACGCGCAGGGTGTGCCGATCCCGTCGGCAGCGAAGGCCGAGATCGAAGAACTGCTCGAGACCGACGATCTACCGGCAAAGGTCCGGCAGGCGCTCGAGCTGCGCCAGGAAGCCGCCAAGACGTCGACGTCGAAGCTGGTCGCATTCCTGAAGCGCGCCGGCGCCGACGATCGCGTGCGGGGCGCCTTCCTGTTCCGCGCGGCCGGCACGGGGCGCTATTCGTCCGTCGACGCGCAGCTGCACAACCTGCCGCGCCCGCGCAAGGTCTACGGGGACACGCACCCCGACCTGAAGACCTTGTTCGAGAACTTCCGCCACGGCGATCCGGAGTGGCTGAAGCTCTGCTATGGCGACGAGCTCGGCAAGCCGCTACATCTCGTCTCCGACGCGCTCCGCAGCTTCATTTGGGCCGCGCCGGGGCACGAACTCTGCGTCGCCGACTATTCCGGCATCGAGGGCGCGGTCGCGGCGTGGTTCGCGGATGAGGACTGGAAGGTCAAGGCGATGTTCGACCTGATCGCCAATCCGGACCTGCCGGACCTGTACCGGCGCGCGGCCGCGGGCATCTTCAACACCGACGTCGACCTGCTCGGCAAGAAAGACCCCCGCCGCCAGGTCGGCAAGGTTTCCGAGCTGTCGCTGCAATATCAGGGCGGGGTGGGGGCGTTCCGGTCGATGGCGCGCAACTACAGCCTCAAGATCGAGCCCGTCTATGACCCCGTGTGGAGTGTGGCGCCAGAACAGCGGCGGGAGGCCGCCGAGAAGCGCTACGAGGCCTGCCTGAAGCGCGGCGACCCGACCACGAAGGTGCTCTCCCGCAAGGCCTGGCTGGCCGCTGAGCTCGTCAAGGTCGGCTGGCGCGCCACCCATCCCGCAATCGTCGGCTGCTGGCCGGCGCTGCAGGAAGGCATCGCGCAGGCCATCCAGAACCCCGGGCAGGTCGTCACGGTCAAAAAGGTCTCTTACCTCGTCAAGATGGGCTTCCTGTGGTGCCGGCTGCCCAGCGGCCGCTGCCTGGCCTATGGCTCGCCGCGGCTCTCCCGACAGGTTTGGGTGCGCCGGCGGGAGGCCGACGGCTCATGGGCCGAATCGTCCGAGGTCATGGAGCGCACGCAGGCCGAGCGCATGGCCGCGAAGGGCGACGTCAAGATCGAGAGCGAAGCGAAGCCGTCCCCGACCGCGCTCGGCGTCGACAGCGTCACGAAGCGGTGGGTCCGCTTCGCCCTTTACGGCGGCCTCGCTTTCGAGAACATCGTGCAGGCCATCGCGCTGGACCTGCTCGAGAACGGGATCCGGCTCGCCGAAGCGAACGGCTACCCCGTCATCGGCCATGTGCATGACGAGATCATCACCGAGAAGGTGCGCGGCAGCGGCGACGTCCGCTTCTTCGAAGAGCTGATCTGCCGGCTGCCGCCGTGGGCAAAGGGCTTGCCGCTGACGGCGAGCGGGTTCGTCGGGAAGCGCTACCGGAAGGACTAGGCCGCGAGAGGGAACATCTGGACGTTGTCCCAATCGCTCGTGTCGCTGGTCGTATCGTTGCCGGACACCGTGTCGGCGGGAAGCGCCAGCATAGCGTATTGCGTCGTCGCGGTCGGGATGACAACGTGCGCGTTATAGCCGTTCTGGTCGTAGTTGATCGGCGCATAGGCGGGTGTGGGGGACGACGTGCTGCCGTTGCTGTTGTTTGTCAAGCCGAGCGAACCTGGGTTCAAATAGGTTCCGCCTACGTTCGGCGTATACACGTTCTCCGCGGAAAGCAGATAGGGCGCACCAATCACCGTCGTCACGCCTTGAATAGTTCGAGTGTCAGTGCCACTCGCGCCGCGCGTCATGCGAAGGAAGCCACCCGCGTTCCACACCACCCCGGACGGGTTTTGGTTAGTCGTCCACCCGGATATGTTCGCCGGGAAAGTTCCGTTCGTAATCATGTTGGCTGCAAATGAAGTCGCCCCGGTCGCGCCGAGCTCGAACGTCTGCGACCACGATATGCCGGACACCGAGCCGAATGCACTGGCGTTGCCCATATCGAAATAGAACTTCGACCGCCCGATCGTGGTGTCGCGCACCACGGACGTCCGACGATAGTTCGCCTGGTTGGGCGCGTTGGTTGTAAACCTCATCGTCACGCCGTCTGCTGTTCTGCGCAGACTGACCATGTTGGCTTTTTGCAGATAGACGCGGCCGTAGGTCGTCGTGCCGACCGATATCGGTGTTTTGTATTCGGTTCCACCGCTTGCAAGCGTAAAGGTGCCTTCGTCGTAAGTGCCTGTAGCGATGCCCATCCCGATGTAGGCAGTCGCAAGTACGGCCGATGACGAGACCGTGCCGGAATCGAAGAAGATACCAGCAGCGTTGATCGTGACGGTGAATCCTGTCACGGTAACGGTGCTAGAGCCGTCTGTGATCGACACGCTATGCGTGAGAACAATCTGGTTGCCGGAAGCGACGCTGGACGTGGGGTCGAATGCTTGACCGTCGATCGTCAACGCTTCAGCGGTCAGCGAGCCGGAGCCTATACCGTGGTATGAACCGGAAAATTTGCCCGACGACGTCGGCAACACGAAAGCGTAATCCTGCGCGCCCGTGTCGTTAGAGAATGTTCGGATGGGCGCGCCGGTGGGGACGCTAAGCACGCTGGCAAATTCAGCGCAGCCAACGTAGCGCCAATTCGGCCACGATCCGCCCTGGTCAGTCGCTGAGTTGCCGCCCGTATTGCGAATGAAGTGATAAGCGAACGCGGTCCCGCGCACGTTGCGCGCCATGACATAGAAGCTGTTTGCGGTGTCCGGAACGACGCGGACGTTGACCTTTCCGCCGCCGCTACCGCCGAGCGCGCCAGAAATGGGAAAAGAGATCGCCGGCATCAGAGTCGCAACCCGCCGACGGTGGCCGTAAGGCTCGTCGTTGTCGACCCCGACTGCACCGCGCGGATCTGACAGGGCGGGAGCTCGAAGCCGCCAGCGCCATTCGCGGTTCTGGTAACGTAAGCGTCGCCGGCCGCGTCGACATCGAGCCAAGTCGAGCCGCCTGCATCAGCGTCAGGCGACCATTGCAGCTTGCAGGTCGCGCCGCCGAACGTGCCGAACACCGCGAAGACGCCGCGCCCGCCGGGCCATGAAACCGCGTTGCTGTTGCCGTCGGTCGTGCGCGCCGAGAACAGCGCTTGATTCTGTGAATAGGCCATAGCGCCTCGCAAAATTAGCGGTTCCCGAATGTATTGTCTTTCGCGCTTGTTGACAATGGAATACAAACGACATACATTTGATACAACAGATTCCCGCCACCATCGGAGCAGCACTTGGCGAAAACCAAGCCTAAAAACCAGCGCTCGAAGCGCACTTGCATCTGGCTCGACAACGGCCTGCGCGCAAAGCTCGACGAGCGCGCCAGCAAGGAAGGCCGCTCGCTAGCGAGCACGATCGACATGACGCTGCGCAAGGGTCTCGGCCTGAAGACGCAGCCGGCGGCGACCGAGGGCAAGGCCGATGCGCCCATCTTTGGATGACCTGCGCGCGGCGCGCCCGGATCTCGCACTGGCCGTCTACGCGATGGAGCCGGGACGGAGCGTGACGCTCGAAATCTACGACGGCGGCCAGGTCTACACCTTCAAGGGCGAGACCGAGGCCGACGCGATCCTGGCGGCTTTTCCCGCGCCGGCGACCGACGACCCCTACGACCCGCGGCCTGTTGCGCCGCCGGCGCCTTCACCACCGCAACTGCCTGACCGCAGCATCTTCGACTGAGGACAATCGCGATGCACACCTACGAGAGCGTCGAGCACGAGAGCCTGCGGGCGACCGTGCGCTGCCTGACCGTGAACTTCGGCAAGGCCTACGCGCACCAGCGCGTCGAGGAAGCGCGCCGGTTCTGGCGCGTCGGCCGGTTCTCCGAGCTCAGCCCGTTCGGCGCCAACGCCGTCCGCAAGACGCTCGAACGCGCGCTGCCGATCCGCGGGGACTTCGCGTGAGCGCCGTTTACCGCGCCGTGCGCGAACTCCACGAGAGACAATGCCGCAAGCACCAATTGGCGCTGGTCGCAGAGGCCTACGCCACCGACAAGGTCAACGAGATGACCAACGATGAACTTCTCGCCGCAATCAGCGACGCGCTCGAAGAACTATTGCCACAACTCAGGGAGCTCTGACCGATGCCTGCAATTGCCGACCAAGTCGCCACGATCGAACACGACCTTTCCGTCGCGCTCGCCAACCTCGACAGCGTGAGATCCGAGAACGCACAGCTGAAGACCGCGCTGTCGTCCCTGCAGAACGACCACGCCGCGCTGCAGGCGCGCCACAGCGAAGCCGTTGCGCTCTTCGACGAGACCCGCCAGCACGCGCAGGCCGTCGCTACGGCCGCGTTGACCATGCTGAAAGTGTCGCGCCCGCAGGCCGGGCCAACATCCGCCAGCGAGGGCACGACTGCGTTGCTGAAGGTCCGCGTCGCGCCCCTCACGATCGAGCCGTCAACTGTTGAGACCAACGCGCAGGGCGGGGTTACTGGCGTTGTGCTTCAGAGCGTCACGGACGCTGTTACCGCGGCGCTCGAGCCGGAGAAAACCGACGTCAGGCCGGAGCTGCCTGTCATCGACCAGGGCCAGCAGGACACCGCTGGCGCCGAGCCCGTGTCGGGCGATAGCGGCGATGAGCATCAGGTCGCGTCAACTGAATGCACAACGTGCGGAGTGTTCGGCGGCCACAGCGCGGGCTGTCCGGAAGAGGGCTTCCCTCCGGAACTGCAGGATGCGCTGCACGCCGACGCCGAGAAGCTTTCGCAGCTGACCGGCCAGCCCCACACCGTCACGTTCATTCACGAGGGCGCCGTGCTCGGTGGAGCCGACGACGCCCCGAACGTTGACCGGCTGCGCGCCCACATGTCCACGGCAGAGCCGCTGCCGATCTTCCTGAAGCAGGGGCAGCAAACCACCGGCGTGCTCGGCTAGCGCTGTATCGAATAGCGTTTGACAGCGTAATACAAAGCGGTAGGGTAACGTCCCGCTGCTCAAAATAAAACGGCGGGCTCCGCAAAAAGCCCGCCGCCAATCACCACCGCAATGCCCACCGCAATGCCCACCGCCCTGACCGGAGCGAAGGACGACTCATGCTTAAAACAATCCCGCATGGAAATCAATATTCAGTAGATGGCGTCACGCACGAACGCCGTGGGTGGTCTGACGAAGAGATCAAGTTCGCCCGTGAAAAGTGGGCCGCAGGCTGGTCTGCAAGCCAGATCTCGAGCCAGCTCAACGGCCGATCGCGCAACTCAGTCATCAGCTTGATCGACCGCAAAGGCTTCACACGAGCGGTCCACAACACGAATCAGCACGCCCGTTCCGTAAAACCCGCAGCGCCTTACGTGCGCAAGACGCGCGGCGAAAAACTCAAAGAGCAGCGCGCGCAGCGGAAGCTCGACCGGCCGGTGCTGCATCTGCCGAAAGAGCCGAAGCGCTCGTCGCTCAACGGCATGCACCTGATCGGCGCGAAGCCCGTGGTGGGAGATATTAGCCGCTACGAAGAGCCGAGCGATGGCGTCGGCGTTTCGCTGGACGAGCTCAAGAACGACATGTGCCGCTGGCCGAAAGGTGCGCCAGGCGAGGCGGGTTTCGTCTTCTGCGGATGCACGGGCGCCAACTTCAGCGCGGGGAAGCCGTACTGCGCGCCGCACGACCGGAGGGCTCACGAATGAGTTTCCCGATCCCCGCAGCAGCTCCGTACATCACCCCCGTCCTCGCCTGGCTGTTCGCCATCGTGCCGACCGTGCTCGGCCTGGTCGTCGTGGCTTGGATCATCAAATCCGTGAGGTGCAAATGACCGATTCACCTGAACGCTGTTCTGCCGGCAATGATGAGCTGATTCAGCATCTTCAATGCTACGAGAACGGAGACCATCTCGTGCACCTGAAGGCAGAGCAGATTGACCGCATCATTGAAGCGCTCAGCGCTCCACCGCAGAGATTGCAAGACATGGCGGCGGCGCTCCGTTTGCTTATGGCGGAGGACGAACGCCAGTCAAAATTACACGAGCTGTTGGAGACGATCCGAGAGCAAATCAGGACCGGCATCGAGCCCGAGCACCGTCCCGAGGGGCTGTTCAAGAACATCCAAGATGCGGTCTATGCGATGAGGGGCCGCACGCGGCTGATGGACGACGCTGCAATCACGCACGTCTTCGATACTTCCCCACTCACGCGCCCACAGAGCGAGGGCAAATGACCGGCACCGTCACCTTCGCGCACGCGCGCCCGTTCACACAGGCCGAGCTCGACGACTTCGAGCAGGCGATCCTGGCGTGCTCCAACCCGAACACGCTCGTCGCTAAACTGGCGAAGACGTCGCTCGGCGCAATGGTCCAGCATCACGGCGTGGTGAAGTGCAATCTCATGATGGCTGCGCTCAACGCCAAGCACGGCACAGAGGACACGCGGCAATGAGGCGCATGTTCCGACGTTGGCGCTGGCTGCGCGACTTCGCGTGGCCGATGTTCGATTGCGAGGACTGCATAGGCATGAAACAACACGGCTGTTATTGCGCCTACGCTGGCGCAATGGCGCCGGGAACAGGGCCGTCTCGCGCACGTCGTTTTGCGCGCTGGCTGCGGGGTGACGATGATCAGCAAGCTTAAGCAGACGCCCCCGCCGCCGGAGCGCGTCATCACGCCGCAATGCACGACGGTCGTGCCAGCGAACACGCATTTCGAGACCTGGCGCAAAGGTCGATACGCCGATCTGCGGCCACACACGGACCCGGCGCGCTGTCAGCGTGAGAGCGTCGTCGAGATCGACGGCAAGCCCTACTGCACCCTGCACGGCGGCAAGGTCGCGCTGGCGAAGTGGCTCAAAGGCGAGTTGGTGGAGAAGGTGCAGGCATGAAACGAGGGCATATCTGTCCGAACCGCTTTGCCGGCGAGGGCGCGCGGGGCGGATGCTTCATAGACATCGAGCCGACAGAACGCGACGAGATCGTCAGACTGCGCGTTGGGTGGTCCTGCGTCATCGTCCACGACGGTGAAGTGCCCGTAACGTGGTTAGCCGAACTGATCGCTATCGCGACGGGCCACAAAGACAAGATGGCCGGCTTTCTCGCTGAACATAACTACGGGGGCGGCTACGCCCTGATGTGTGATCCGCCGCAAAAATGACAGTCAACACGTTCGAGGCGTTTTGGCGCCTGGGTTACACACGCCTCGTTCCGATCATCCCGCATGACGCCGACATCAGCGAGCGCAGCAGCCTCTACGCGCGCGTCGGCACGCATCAGGACAGCCGCGGCAAAGCCGTCGGCGTCAAGGGCCAGGACGGCAAATGGTTCGGCTTCGATTGGCTGCCCCACGAGGCCGACGAAAAGGATTGCCGGCGCTGGCAGAGCATGGGCGCCGGCATCGGCATCAAGTGCGGGCAGGGCATTGTCCTGATCGACGCCGACACGCCCGACAAGCAGCACGCAGCCATCATCCAGCAGGCCGTCATCAAGCACATCGGCGTGCTGCCTACGCGCATCGGCAATTTCCCGAAGGCTGGCTATCTGTGCCGGATCTCCGAGCCGATCAAATATTGCCGCGTTGACTTCGGGCCTTTAACCGAGCGCAACCAGCCGCGCGACCGCGTCGAGATCCTGTCAGACGGCCGTCAGTTCGTCGCGCATGGCATCCACCCCAAGACCAAGCTGCCCTACGCCTGGCCGTTCGAGCTCAAACCGTTCGCTGAACTGCCGATCGCAACGCCGGCGCAGATCGTGGCGCTGCTCGAGGAACTGCGCTCCATCCTGCCGGCCGCGAAGCCAATCGTCACCGAGGGCGCGACTGACGTTGTCAACCAGGCGTCACTGCGCGGCGATCTGGATGCCGTTCGCAAGGCCGTCGAGGCGACGCCGAACACGTCGGCGGCATTCCCGACACGTGAGGCCTACAGAGACTTCGGCTACGCCATCAAGGCCGCGCTCCCCGATCACGAGCAGGAAGCTTTCGGGCTCTTCAGCGATTGGTGCGCGCGCTGGACCGACGGGGACAATGACCCTGGTATCGTCGAAGCCGATTGGCGCCGGATGAAGCCGCCGTATCGGCGGGGCGCGTCATGGCTTTACGAGCTGGCCGAGACACACAGCGGCAACAGCTTCAAGCGCACAGATGCGTGGTTCGAGGAAATTCCAGATGAACCCGAAAGCCTGTTTATAGAAAATTCGCCACGCCTTTTAGAAGACCAGACCCAAGATGCGGCCGCCCCGATCCGCTGGGTGGACCCGAAAGAGTGGGCCGGCGTCACGCCGCCGAAGCGTCGCTGGATCATTGCGGGCATGGTGCCCGACGGCGAGGTTACGCTTCTCACGGGCGCAGGCGGCGTCGGCAAAACGCTATTGGCACAGCAGGGTGGCACGGCTGTGGCACTCGGCGCCCAATTCCTTGGCCGCGCGACCGAACGCTGCAAGGTCATGATGTTCCTTTGCGAAGATAGCGAAGACGAGCTGAACCTGCGCCAGCGCGACATTTGCCTGGCTATGGGTGCGGATCTCGAAGAGCTCAGCCCTTGGCTGCGAATCGCGTCGCGGAAATATATGGACAACCTGCTCGCCGTCTGGACGTCCAGCAGCGCGGCAATGAAGCGCACGGCCGTTTGGGAAATGCTGCTGCGCGACGCAAAGGCCTTCGGCGCAAAGCTGCTGGTCGTCGATACGATCGCCGACACGTTCGGCGGATCCGAGATCGATCGCTCGCAGGTTCGGCAATACGTTCAGTCATGCCTTGGCCGGCTCGCACAAGAGATCGGCGGCGCCGTCCTGGCGCTAGGCCACCCCAGCAAAGCGGGGCAGGCTGTTGGCGGCGATGGCACGTCCGGTTCGACGGCCTGGCACGCGTCTGTGCGCTCGCGGCTCTATCTGCAGCACGCCACGAAAGACGGCACAGGACCATTCCGGAGGCTCGAGAACCGTAAGGCCAATTACGGGGCGAGCGGTGACGTGTTCATGCTGCGATGGCAGCGCGGCTGCTTCGCGCTGGAGAGCGCAAAGGCCGGCGCGGTATTGGACGACGGCGCCGACGAGTCGGCCACTGTGGGGGCGCCTGGCGCGGTCGTAGGGCCGGTTAAATCGATGGGCAACGCGATCGATGATGCACTGCTCGCCGCGGTAGGGGAGGCGTGCGTGGAGGGCGTCGCGATGGTCAAGGGGTACAACTCGCCCAACTATGCGCCGCGCGTCCTGATGAAGCGCTCGGACGTGCTGGCGCTGTATCCGTTTGGGGACGTGGAAGCGAGCTGGCAGCGCGTCATTAAGGCGGGGCGGGTGGCGGTCGCCGTCGTCGGCAGGAAGCCGTCTAACCGTATGCCAATTGTAGGCTATAAGGTCATACATCCCGCGGCGACCGAAACGGACGAAAGCGTCTTCGGCTGAGTGCATCAAAGTGCTTTTTCGAGTGCATCAAGGTGCACGAAGTGCTCTCGTAACCCATTGAAATCATTGCATCGAGGTCACTTTGATGCACTTCTGCATCAAGGTGCATCAAAGTGCTCTGCGTTTTGCATCAAGTGCTCGCAGAACGTGTTGAAATCAAAGGAAAAAGGCGTTCTTTGTATGTCTGCATCAAAGTGCATCAAAGTGCTGCATCAAAGTGACCCTCCCCTACGGGGAGGGGTTGGCCCTACAGAGGCCACCACCCCGCCTTCGTGTCGTTTGGGGCAAAACGTATGCTATTCAACAGAAACCCCGCCGGGCGCAAAACCAGGCGGGGGGCAGGCCGAAGTCAAGGTATGCTATCGCGGGTCTATCGGGGGCGGAAGCGGGGGCTTGCGGTCGCGAACCAGGATACGCGCGGCCTGACCGCACAGCCAGCCGAACGCGCGGGCGGGGAGCATCAACAACGCCAGCAGCAGGCCGACGATGATCAACCACAGGATCATGACCCTAGTCTCCCTGCGCGCCTTTGAGCCGGTCCCTGCCATAGTCGGGGCGAGAGTCGATGACAACTAGCGTTTGACCGAGTAGCGCGTCGACCCGTTCGTTTCGGTATTTGATGAACTCAGCCCAAGCTTGGCCTTCCCGCCATTGCTGGTTTGCGGCCACAAGGGAGACGCGGTTTTCGACGTAGAGACGTGTCCACGCCTGGCGATCGTTCGCCGCGCCTGCGGCTTTGAGAGCGGCCAAGATTTGCTTGCGCGTCATGATCAGACAGCCTGCCAGACGTCGAAGCCGACGCGGCGCAAATCCTGATCCCAATGCGCGCCGTTGTCGGTGACAGCGTCGCGGAATGCTCCGACGCGCTGCACCGTGCGGATGTCGGTATCTTCGGCCACAACCTTGCTTATCGCGCTGCGAGCTGCTGCGGTGTGGCGGTCGTAGTTACCGCCCGTCGCGTAGGCCTTCACCATCTGCGCGCCGAGGATGTGCAGATAACAGGTAACGCGCAAATTGCTCTTTGAGTGCTTGAACGCGATTCGGGCGATGATGTCGCCATCCTTCGCGACGACATAGGCGGAAACGTTCGCGAAGGCTTTTGCGTGTTGGTCGTAGATGTCGGTCATGGTCAGATGTCCTGTGTTGTCTTGCGGTGGTTGATACAGTTCAGGCGAGCTAACGGTCGTTCGGTTCGTTCGGGTAGACGACCGCGAAGCGCTCGCGGTCCATGCGGCAAAGCTCCGTCTTGGCCTTCTCGCGGGCGTCGAAACAGCGGCCCCACTCGATTTGCATAACGGGTTTGAACTTGCGCGGGTCGTTGAGTTTATTGGACCAACCCGCGAGCTTTTCTTCGAGGGCCTTTACCTTGCGGAGCTGAGCATCGAACGCGGTCATATCCATTCTCCGTTTGCAGCGTAGCGGCTCCACGCGTTCCACCCCTCTTCGCAGTTGGGGTAGAGCGCAGCCATGATCGCGGCCAGGGCGGCTTCGATCTGTTCGTTTGTGAGATAGTTGCGGCGGGGGTATTTCATGCTTCCACCTTGTCGTCGGCGCCGTTGAGGACGGGCATGGCGTTCATGATCTTGCGGATGTCGTCGGCGCCGCGCTTCGCGACGGCGTCGGAGATCAGCTCTTCTGCCGCCGCGCGATCGGTCATGGTGCGATAGCTGCGGGCGTGACGGAGCTTGATCGGGGCGAGGTCGCCGAATTTGTAGCCGGACGCGTAGTGTGTGAGACACTCGACCGTGTCGGTGCCAGCGCGAAACTGCAGAACGAATTTTTCTTGGATGTTGCCGACGTAGAGCAGGGCGACAACGCCGCGGCGCTCTACAGTCATTGCCTGGCGGGTCTTTGGGTCGATAGCAGGGGCGAGGAAAGTTATAACCTTCGGCATCGGGTGTCCTCCGTTGTTGATGGAATAAACGTATGTCAGTTGTATGCTATCGTCAAGAGACAAAATACAGACGGGTTGAGATTTTTTCACGTTCGGCCTATCGTGCTCGAAAGAGGTAAGTAACCGCTAAGGTAAGTTTTTGCGGTTATTCTCAGAGTAAGCAAAAGGGTTATGAGGCAGCGAAAGGGGCAGTTAACCGCGATGGAGCGGGCATTTGCGGCCAAAATGGCCGTTTCGGGCGATCCGGCCTATTCGGCCGAAAAAGCCGGCTACGCTCACGCGCCAGCCGCGGCGAGCAAGCTGATGCGCAATCCCGACGTGGCCGAAGAAGTGCGCCGGCGAGCACGGCTTAGGCTCCAAACCGAGGGCGCCGAAGTGGGCGTTAGAGTGTTGATTGAGCTCGCAGAAGACGTGAAACAGAAGGGCAGCACGCGCGGTGCGGCCGCCAAGGCCTTGGTGCAGCTCAGCGGCATCACAGGCGCCGCAAACCTGTCTGAAGCCGACCTGGCCGAAATGCCGCCGGACAAGATCCGCGAGCTGTTGAGCCAGGCACAGCGCCAGCTCGAAGCCCGAATGAAGGTCGTAAGCGGTAAGGAGCTACCGATTGAGGGCGAAAGCGCGCAAGATGCGCCCAACCCGGATAGCGAAGAGTCTGTATTCGCTTAGCTTTGTCTAACTGTATGAGATAGCAACGGCGCATCGGCGCCGTGCTCGAACGGCGATCGGCTGCCGGCCTGGCCGGCGGCTGCCCCCTGGTGACGGTTTCGGCGTGTAAACCGAAGCGGCGTCGGACACCGCTACAAATTTGCGGCCCAAAAACCGATTTTGGGATACTGATTTCATGCGAAACGGTACAAAAATTGACGTTGTATGCTTTAGCGTGATACAGCGACGAACACTGACCACCGCAACGACCGCGAAGGACCGCAAAATGACCCGCGAAGTGACCGATCACCGCGTCAACCCTGCCAACGACAAGCTCGTCATCACCGTGACGGACGAACCGGGCGCTGGCGGCGCGAACCACCTGTACATGATCACCGGCTTCAACACCGGATCGAACCCGTCCTGCCCGTTTACGGCGCGCCACGGGCAGCCGGCCGAGCACGCAACGATCCTTTTCCAGAACGGCCCGATCGCCGAGGCCGGCGTCAACGGCATCACGCAGGAAGTGCTGCTTTCGATCGTCGCCGACCGCCTGCGCTCGTTCCAGGCGGGGCCGTATTCGAGCCGTGAGAACGCGCTGGCGCTGACGAACGTCGAGCAGGCGCTGCTCTGGCTGCAGAAGCGCACGCTCGACCGCATGCGCCGCGGCGTCGAAGGCACTTCGGCGAAGTAGCGCAGCATTCGCGCCTGAATTCGTCAACCGTCACGGAGAATCGAAATGGACCTGACCAAAGCCGAGCTCGAAGCCGCCGTGTTCCTGATCGCGAACGGCGCGCTTCGCGTCACCAAGAACGGCCGACGCCTGGCGCCCGTGAAAAAGGCCTGACGCGGATCATGACCGAAGACGAAATCGACGTCGCGGCGAAAGCCTTCATCGACGCATCGCCAGGTCGGCGGGTGCGTATCTTGGCGGGTCTTTCGCAGGAGCGGATAAACGATCTCATGCGCCGCGCGGCGGCGTTCGGCTACGCTCCGGCGATGGCGCTGCACCCCGACGTCGAAGTCGTCGAAGTGCGCCCGGGTTGGCAGCCGGTGCCGGACGCCGATGTGCGCTCGGGCGGGCAGGGGGTGCCGGACGCCGAGCCGTCGTCTTGACGCGTATCTTGTGATTTGATACAACATCGGCAGCGGCTTAACGCACCGCTGCAGGCTCTCACAGTACCTCCCTCGAAAGGTCGTCCGATGCACCCGGGCGGCCTTTCTTGCTTTTTGGGCGTTTGTCGTGCATTGTATGGCGCCAATTGATACATTTGGGGCGCGGCCTTGGCCTATCCGGTCCTTTACGACATCACGTACAGCTACACCGGCTTCCAGCAGTCGCAGGGCGATAACTCGTTCCCGGGGACGCAGCTCGACGCGGATCTGGCCGGGCTCGAGGCGAGCATAGCCGCCCTTGAGACGTTCATCTCCGGCACGATCAGATCGGACAACGCGCTTCAGAACGGGATCGTCACGCACGACAGCTTGTCGCCGTCGTTGCAGACCGCAGGGCTTGCGCCGGCGACCGCGTGGGCCACGGCGACGTTCTACGCCGCGGAGACGGGCGTCATCCAGAACGGCAACCTGTACCGCGCTGCGGTCGCGCACACGTCGGGCGTTTTCGCGACCGACCTGGCAGCCGGGAAATGGACGTTCGTCGTCGCGCTGCCGGTCGCCACGCTCACGCCGCCGACAGCGGTTGCGCTCGGCGGGGTGTTCTCCAAGGCCGCGGTTGCGCACAAATGGATATCGTCGATCCTCACGGACGGCACGAGCGTGCAGACGCAGCCAGACGCCGTCGACGTGACCTTCACGCAGGCCGGCACGGGCGCGATCGCAAGCACGGTCAACGCGAAGATAGGCCGGGTTCTCGACCTGAAGGACTTCGCGAAGGGCGACGGCATCGTCGTCACCGCGACAGTGACGATCAACTCCGGCACGAACGCATTGCAGGCGACGGGGGCCGTATTCAAGGCCGCGGATGTCGGCAAGGGGATATGGGTGCCTGGCGCGGGAACGGCAGGCGCCGTGCTTTCGACCACCATTCAGGGGTTCACCGACGCCGAGCATGTGACGCTGGCGGCGAATGCGGTCACGACGGTGACAGCCGTGTCAAAGAACGTCGTCTACGGCACGGACGATATTGCGGCTATCAACACCGCGATCACGGAGGCCAGGAATCGGGGCGTCTCGCTGAGCGTGCCGGACGGCAACTACCTGCACTCGACCGCGCCGAATTGGGCCTACAATAATCTGCATATCACCGCGCCAGGCGAGAACGCCGCTTTTATCCACGTCGGGACCGGCATAGCGAATCAGTTCAGTGGCATGAACACCTACCCGGGATCGCAGGGCTGCATCGGCGGCGTCTTCGGCGGCCCCGGGCACATCGCGCTGAAGGGCAACCCCGCGGGCGGCACGACCCGCGAAGTGAACATCGACAATTGGCACTTCGGCCACATGAAGGTCGTGCTGCGGGATAGCGCGACGTGCCTGTATGGCGCCGATACCGGCCTGGTCGGATCGTCTGCCGTCGAGTCGTATTTCGACATTCGGATCTCGAACAACACCGACGGCGCATTCCTCGTGCAGCCCGGCCGTGGCGTCGATTTTACGAAGCCCGTAGCGTGCCAGTTCGAGAAGCTGATCGTTGAAGGCTGCGGCGCGAGCGGCAACAAGGCCGTCGTGCTGACGGGCGCGATCAACAACTACTTCCGCGGCGGCACGATCGAGAGTAACGCCGCGGGCGGTCTCGTCGAGGACGCCACGTCTTCGCGCAACACCTACATCAACCTCGACAACGAATCGAACGGATCGGCCGAAGACTGGACGCTGAACGGCAACTATCCCGTGCTGATCAACTGCTCCGGCGCGGGCACGACGGCTGGCAACAAGTTCGGCAGCACCGGCGCTATTCTGCTCGGCGGCAAGTTCCAGAGCCTCATCAACAACGACAACAGGCTGTATTCGGTCAGCACCGAGTTCATCACGTCGTTCACCGACAACGGCACCCAAACGACGTTCATCGGCCCGTTCGGCGGCCTCGCAACGGCCAAAGAGACGGCCGCGACGGTTCTCAGCAACAAGACTATCAACACCGCGAACGGCACATCCTTCAAGATCAACAGCAAGACCGTTTCCGACATGGTCGGCGCGGGGCCTGTCGTTCCGGCCGCGGACGTCATGGGCCTCTACATGACGAAGTTGACCGGCGTAAACTTCAACGCCGCCAACTCCGACAACGCGATGGCGATCGCCCTGCCTGCGGGCTTCACGCGGTTCATCCCGTTCCGCGTGCAGATCGACCACGCCTCGCAGACGCTGACCACGTCAACATGGGGTCTGTTCACCGCAGCGGGTGGCGCTGGCACGGCGCTGTTCGCCACGCAGGCCAACACGGTCGCGTCCGCGGCAGATGCGACAGCCAACAATGCGTGCTCGGTGAACGCCAGCGTCAGCAACGTCGCGTGTGTGGCGTCGGCGCTGCCGACGGCGAACACCGTCTATTTCCGCGTCGGGACGGCGCAAGGCGCTCCCGCCACAGCTGACGTAACCCTGATTTACTTTGTCCTGCCGTGAGGGGCTGATGAGCGATCCATCCGGCTACACCGTCAGCTACAGCTTCGGAAACTTTCAGGCGAATTCGCCCACGTCGCCGCTGCCCGCGCTGCCGCTCGACAACGAGCTCGCGAACATCTCGACGGCCATCGACGGCCTCGTCGACTCGGTCAAGGACGTCAGGCGCTCGGATGGCGCGCTGCAGAACGGCATCGTGACGTGGGATAGTCTCGCGCTGGCGCTGCAGCTGATCTTCGACCCGACGGACGGGCAGGCGGTCGCGGACGCAGTGGCCGCAGCGCAGGCTGCAGCAACGGCCGCCAGTGGCAGCGCTACGGCGGCCGGCACGAGCGCGACGAATGCGGCTGGTAGCGCTGCAGCGGCCGCCGCATCGGCCGCCAGCGTCAACCTGTCGCTCTATCTGTCGAAGGCGGGCAACCTGGCCGGGATCGGCGCGCCCGACACCGCGCGCGCCAACATCCAAGCCGCGAAGGTCGACGGCTCGGACATGGTCGGGCGTCTGGCGCCGCACGCGAGCGCGAATAGCGTGGCGGATTGCAACCTCCTGACCACATCGGGCTGGGCGGTCGTCGCGGCGGGCGCCAATATGCCGCCTGGCTTCGCCAGTTGGGTTATTGAAACAGTCACGTTCAGCGATCTCTACATCTCGCAGAGAGCCTACCCGTATGCGCAGGCCGCCGCGGGAACGTCGGCAGTCACGGCGTTCCGCCGATATTCCTACGACAACGGCTCTGGCACCATCCTGTGGACCGCATGGGAGAGCGCGGCGTCTACCGCCATCGGCTCCATCGCGTGGTTTCCCGCGGTAAACGCGCCGGCCGGTTATATCAAAGCGGACGGCAGCCTTGTCGCGCGCGCGACCTATCCGGGGCTTTATGCGTTCGCGGCGGGGTCGGGCAACTTCATCACCGAGGCCTTGTGGCCGGCGAATAACGGCGCCTTTTCGAGCGGCGATCTCACGACGACGTTCCGCGTGCCCGATCTGCGCGGCGAATTCATCCGCGCCTTGGACAACGGTCGCGGCGTGGACCCCGCGCGCTCGATCGGCAGCTTCCAAGGCGATCTGCTGAAGGACCACACGCACAACTATCAAGAGTGGAACGGGGCGCCGCATCAGGACGGCACGAACGCGGCGACAGTTCAAAATTTGCGCACGACGTCGACAACGGGCGGCGTGAATGGCGGCCTGGGTGGCGCGGAGACGCGGCCGCGCAACGTCGCGCTGCTCGCCTGCATCAAAACGTGAGGCTGACATGCTGATAGCAAATGCGGGACGAGAATTTCATCGACTGTGGGTGATCCGGGCATCGCTAGCCGTCGGGGCGTTTAATGGCGTCGCGGCTGTGCTCGGCGCATTCACGGACGTCTTTAACCCGTGGTTCCTCGTTGCGGTAAGCGTGTTCGTCAACACGGTCGTGATCCCGCTGGCGAGGCTGGCGAAGCAGAGGGAGCCGCAATGAGCGCGCGCAAAACCGCCATTACAGTTGCGAGTGCCAGCGCCATCGCGATGGCTACGGTTGGCGTCAAGCATTGGGAAGGCTTCGCGCCTACCGTTGTTCCGGACAAGCTCGCAAACGGCCTGCCGACCGGCGGTTACGGCGAAACAGAAGATGTGAAGCTAGGCGAGACGCATTCGGAAAAATTTTGGTCGGATCGACTCGCGAAGCGTCTCGTCGAAGAGTACGACGTAGGCATCGGAAAGTGCATCAAGGTCGACCTGCCGGATGGCGTGCGCGCGTCCGCGATCTCGCTCGCCTACAACGCGGGCGTTGGCGCGGTGTGCTCGTCCTCGATCGTGAAGAAATGGAATGCTGGCGATATCGAGGGCGGGTGCCGCCAAATCCTGACGAAAGACGCCGACGGCAGGTACACCGGATGGCGCGTCGGCTCGCATCCGAAGGGGCCGAAAGGCCCGTTCGTCATTCAGCGCGGCCTTGTGAATAGACGGGCCGACGAACAGAAGAAGTGCCTTGCGGCGGCGCGCGAGCCGAAGCCCGCGCCGGTCGTGAGGCCTGCACCAGCACCGGCCGTTGTCGCCGCGACGCAGTCGGCGCCGAAGTGTTTTCTACCGTGGATATTTAAGTGCAAGGGGGCGACGTGATTCAGCAATTCCTGCTCCGGCTCGCCGTCCAGTACGGCGTTTATGCGCTTGTCGCGGCGGGCGCCGTCGGAGGCTTCGCTGGCTATGGCCTATTCAAATACAATCAGGGCTGGAACGCCGCCATCGCCGGCGTCGCGGCCCGCAACAGTGAGGCTATCCATGCTGTCCGCGGCGCAGTTTCAAAGGTGGACGACTGTAGCGCTAATGGCGGCTTTTGGGACGCTGTTAGCGGGGTGTGTCGGTAGCTCCACCTTCCAGACGTTCGGCGCCGACTCGGCCAAGGAAGGCCCCGGCGTGTGCAGCGCGTTCGAGCGGCCGCAGTATGCGATCGTTGGCAAGACGGCCTACGACCAGCTGTGGGCGAACCGCATCACGGAAGCAGGCGTCGCAGGCTGTGGTTGGGATCGCCCCGCCGCGCGACCGGCGTCGATCGAGGAAAAGCCCGTACCGCTGCCGAAGGCGAAGCCGCCGACGCGCTGGCAGAAGTTGAAAGCGAAGTTCAGGAAGCCGGTCGCGTGATGCAAGAGCATGAAGTCAGAGCTGTCGTCGCCGCGGTTCTCGCCGAGCAAGAGAAGTCCGTCGACATCGACGCGACCGTGCTCAAGACGGTGGCGACGATTTTGAAGTCTTTCGGCATTTCCGACGACGACCGGATCGAGCTTCAAGCCGATTTCGTGCATCTGCGCAAATGGCGGAAGAGCGTCGAGGAAGCGCAGAGTCTCGGCTTCAAGATCGTCGTGACGACGATCTGCACAGGCCTGCTCGGCGCGCTCGGCGTCGGCATCAAGTCGTGGCTAGGCAAATAATGCCGCAGGCGAACCGCATCAACCCCCGCACCGGGAAGCGCTTCGACTTCGTCGATCCCAAGCATCAGGATCCCGAAGTCGTAGCGCTGCGCCGGCAGGTTGCCCTGCTTCAGCGGCAAGATGCGGCGTTGCGCGCTTCGACGAGCCTGCTCGCTTATACCAAATTCACGATGCCGGACCCGGAAGACCCGAACGACCTGTCGCGGTCGCGGTATCAAGACGCCAAATTCCATCGCGAAGTGGCGGCGGTGCTCGACAAGTTCCTCGCTGGCGAACTGACGTTCGAAGACGGCCGTATCTGCACGCAGCTGATTTTTTGCATGCCGCCGCGCCACGGCAAAACCGAAATGGCGACAAAGCGCCTCGCCGCGCAGTATAGCGGGCGACACCCCGATCACGACGTCATTGTTGCAGCGGCGGGTGACGATCTGGCCGGCGACTTCGGCGCCGATGTGCGTGCGATCATCCATTCACCGCAGCACAAGCAGGTCTTCCCGAACCACAAGCTGCGGCGCGGTGGGAACGCGAAGGACAACATTCAGACCGATCAAGGCGGCCGCATGATCTTCGCCGGCCGCGGCGGTCAGATCAACGGCCGCGGCGCGCATCTGCTGCTGGTCGACGATCTTTACAAAGACGCCGCCGAGGCGCGCTCGCAGGCGATCCGCGACCAGGCGTGGGATTGGCTCGTCAAGGTCGCCCTCTATCGCCGCATGGGCAAGCGCCTGACGATCATCACGATGACGCGGTGGCACAGCGACGACATTATCGGGCGCCTGACCGACCCCGAAAATCCTCACTACAACGCCGAGGAAGCGAAGTCGTGGAAGATCATCCGGCTTCCGGGGCTGGCCGAAGAAGACGACCCGCTAGGACGGGCGCCTGGCGAGCCGCTGTGGCCGGAGCGCTATGACCTTGATTACCACCTTGCCAATCAACGCCGCGATCCGCTCGGCTTCGCGGCGCTGACGCAACAGCGACCCACCGTCGCCGATGGTGTGCTGTTTCGGCGAGAGACGATCCAGTATTACGATGAACTGCCAGAGCAGCTTCGTTTCTACGCGGCGAGCGACCACGCCGTCGGGACAGGCCAGCGCAACGACCCGTCGTGCCTTCTCAAGGTGGGCGTCGACAGGCAGGACAACATCTATGTCGTCGAGTGCGATTGGCGGCGCATGCCGACCAACGTCGCCGTCGAAGCCATGCTCGTGATGGGAGGCGGCGACAAGCGACCGTTGCTGTGGTGGGCTGAGCGCGGGCACATCTCGAAGTCGATCGGGCCGTTCCTGCGCAAGCGGATGCTCGAGACGGGGACGTTTTTTCACCTCGTCGAAGTCACGCCGGCGATCGACAAAGAGCAGCGCGCGCAGTCGATCGCCGCGCGGGTAGCGATGGGCAAGGTGTATTTCCCGCGGCGTGCTTTGTGGACCGAGAAGGCGATCAACGAGATGTTGGCGTTTCCGAACGGCAACCACGACGATTTCGTCGACGCGCTCGCCTATATCGGTCTCGGCCTGCAAAGCCAGTTCAAGCCCCGCAGCGGCGCTGGCGCAGCAAAGAAGGCGCAGCCCGCCTACGGCACCGTGAACTGGCTGAAGCAAAACGACAAGTGGACCAAGGAAAAGCAGGCCGAAGTATCGGCCAGGGGTTTCTGAGATGGCGTACGAAGAAGGCACCGACGAGCCTGTCATGAGCAACTTCGTTGCTGACGACGCGGAAGCGCCGGCAGAGGACGCGAACGCCAGCGGCGCCAGCCAGGCAGAGACCGAGCAGGAAGGCAACGCCGAGCAGGCCGAGAAGGATCACGTCGCGAAGATCATTCGCGACATCCGGCTGGACAAGCGGCACCACGCCAAGGCGTTCAAGCGGATGCGGCGCGATATGTTCATCGCGACGAATGGCCGCGATGAGACGTGGGCCGAGAGCAACTACAAGGCCAACATCGCCGGTCGCCACGTCAAGAACAAGGTCGCGACGCTCTACGCGAAGAACCCGAAGGCCACGGCGCGCCGCGCCGAAAAGCTCGACTTCGCCCTGTGGGATGAAGATCCGCAGAGCCTGATGCAGGCCACGATGGCGGTCGCGCAGGGGCAGGCGATGGCCGCGCAGCACGCGCAGGCCCAAGCGGCCGTCATGGCGGCGCAGCCGCCCGCGGATCCGATGGCTGCGGCCCTGATGGGCCACAACGGCGCCCCTGTGATGCAACCGGAGCCGTTCCAGATGCCGCCGCAGGCGGTCGAAGGGGCGGCGGTGCTGGCGGACTTCCAGCAGGGTATGGAGCGCCGGAAGACCATCGACAAGGTCGGCAAGACGCTGGAAATCCTGTTCGCGCGGGCGCTGCGCAACCAGCAACCGATCGACTTCAAGGCTGCGGCGAAGCAGTGCGTCCGGCGCGCCTCGACGACCGGCGTCGGATATGCCGAGCTGACGTTTCAGCGCGAATACGGCCCGCGCCCCGGGCTCGACGACGAGCTGACCGACATCCGGACACGGCTCGACCATCTGCGCGTGCTCGCTGAACAGGTGCAGGAAGGCGAAGTCTATGACTGCGACGCCGAGATGGACGAGCTGCAGCGCGCGACGGAAGCCTTGCAGCAAGAGCCTGAAGTGCTCGTGCGGGAAGGGCTGATCTTCGATTGGCCGAAGTCGACGAAGGTCATTCCGGATCGGCTGTGCAAAGAGCTCGTCGGCTTTGTCGGTAGCCGGCACGTCACGATCGAATATGAATACACGGTCCCCCGCGCCAAGGAACTGTTCGACGTCGACCTGTCGAACTGCGCCAAATTCACGGAGGAAGGGCACGAATTCTCGAACATCGTCGGCGAGACCTACGACGAGACCGGCGCCTGGTCGCGGCGCGACAAGGATTCCGGCCTGGTGCGCGTCTGGAAGCGCTACGACAAGCTGTCCGGGCTCGTCTATTACGTCGCCGATGGTTACGACAAGTTCCTGAAGCCGCCTGCCGCGCCTGACGTGTTCGTCGACACCTTCTGGCCCGTCTACGCGCTGACGTTCAACGACGTCGAGAACGAGACCGAGATTTTCCCGCCGTCGGACGTGGCGCTGATCCACGACATGCAGATGGAGCTCAACCGCTCACGCCAGGGCAAGCGGGAGCACCGGGAAGCCGCGCGGCCGCGCTGGGCCTACGCCAACGGGCTGTTCGAGGACGAGGACGTCGACCGGCTGCGCAAGGTGAAGCCGTTTGACGCGATCGGCCTCAACATGGACCCGTCGACCGATATCGCAAAGGTCATCCAGCGGTTCCCGATCCCGGGCGTCGATCCGAACCTCTACGACACCAACGAGGTCATGACCGACGCGCAGTTCGTCGTCGGCGCGCAGGAAGCGCAGCTCGGCGGCACGTCCTCGAAGTCCAGCGCCACGGAAGCGGCCATCGCCGCGGGCACGACGAATTCGATCGACAGCTCGAGCGTGGACGATCTCGACGCGTTCATCACCGAGCTCGCGCGGGCGTCCGGTATGGTCCTGCTGCGGGAGATGTCAGAGGAAAGCGTCAAGCAGATCGTCGGCCCCGGCGCGGTGTGGCCGCATATGCAGCTCTCGGAGATCGCCGAAGAGCTCTATCTGACGATCGAAGCCGGTTCGATGGGCAAGCCCAACCAGCAGGTCGAAGTCAACAACTGGAAGCAGATGCTGCCGCTGCTGATCCAGATGGGCGGCATCAAGCCGCTGTGGCTCGCGAAGGAAACGCTGCGGCGCCTCGACGACCGCATGGATCTGACCGACGCCGTGGCGGACGGCATCCCGTCGATCGCGCAGATGAACGCGATCAAGCAGCCGGGCGCGGCCGGCGCCGAGCAGAACCCGGCCGCGCAGGGCGGCCAGGGCGCGCAGAACGCGCAAAAGGGGCCGTCGGAAGTCCAGCCCGGCAGCGACGCACCGATGGGGAACAACCGGGTTTAGGGCTTTTTGTACCAAATCGCTTGATATTGTGACATACACGCGATACAACATCACCGCAAACTAGGGATACGTATGCCTCCGATCTCTAATTCAACGGACGACATTGAAGAGATGGAATCGTCCACCATCGAAAACCCGGGTGAAGTTACCGACATCGAAACGCCTGCGGGCGGCGAAGATGGCGGTGCAGCCAGCGCGGCATCATCCACCGCGCAAACCGACGATTCCGATGCGGGTTTGCTGAGCGTCGTTCGCGACGTCGTCAGCGAGCGCCCCGCAGCGGCGGCCTCGTCAGCCGAAGGCGCAGAAGCCGGGCAGGGGGCCGGCGGCGCTCAGTCCACGGAGCCGGACAACGAGACCTTCTCGGACGTCCCGTTCCACAAGCATCCACGGTTTCAGGCTCTTGTCGGCCAGCGCAACGCCTTCCGCGAAGACGCCGGTCGCTACAAGAACATCACGGACTACCTCGAGCAGAACAACCTGTCCTCCGAGGAAGCGGCGAACGCCCTGTCGACCTTCGCGCGAGCGAAGTTTGACCCGGCGGGAGCCTTTGCCGAGCTGAAGCCGTGGCTGCAGAACCTCTTGGTCGCCGCCGGCGAAGTGTTGCCGGACGATCTGAAGTCGCGTGTCGAGAAAGGCGAGCTGACGCACGAAGTGGCTCTCGAGATGAGCCGCATGCGGGCGAAGGACAAGTCGCACGAGACGCGTCAGGGGTTCGAGGCGCAGCGGCAGCAGCGCCAGTCGCAGGTCAGCCTGTCGACTGAGCTCGCGACCGCCGCGATGGATTGGGAATCCGACCGCAAAGTCAAAGACCCGAACTTCGAAGCCAAGTATCCGATGCTCGAACGGGAGGTTGCCTATCTTCAGCAGAAGGAAGGCAAACCGAAGACCAAGGACGGCGTCGTCGCTCAGCTGAAGAAGGCCTATGAGGCAGTGAACAAAGCGTTCAAGCCCGCAGCGCCGACTCCCCAGCCAGGCGGCCGCAAACCCCCGGTCGCGCCCGTGACGAGCGGTCAGGCCAAAAATGGCGCAGCTCAGCCGAAGAAGCCCCTGTCAACGCTCGACATCGTTCGAGCCAACCGGGCGAAGAAGGCGAGCTAACTTAGGGTTAGCGTAACATGGCGTTTACTGCGGACGAAATTGCCAACATCAACAACGCGGCTCTTGTCGAGTACATCGACAAGGGCAAGGTGTGGGCGCAGAACATCGCGAACAAGCCGATGCTGAAGGACTTCAACGCTTCGGCGGGCAAGTTCTCCGGCGGCAACCTCACCGTCAGCTTCGCCGTCAAGGCCGGGCAGGGTGGCGGATCTCTCGCTGGCTACAGCGGCGACGATCAGCTCAGCTACTACAACCCGACCGGCACGAAGCGGACGCAGTGGCCGTGGAAAGAGCACTTCATCGGCATTCAGGTCACGCATACCGAGCTCAAGATCGACGGTATCGAGATCACCGAGGACGGCGCCGAGCAGACGCCGAACAACATGGACGGCCGCGAAGAGCACGCCCTGGCGAACCTGCTCGACGAGAAGATGGACGATCTCGGCGAGGACTACGCGTTCAGCCTCGATCGCCTGATCCACGGTGACGGCTCGACCGACGCGAAGGCGCTGGCCGGTATCCGCTCGATCATCCTCGACTCGCCGGCCGTCGGTTCGACCGGCAACATCTCGCGTGTGGCGTTCGCGCCCTGGCGCAACCGCGCCGCCACGACCGCATACGGCGGCGCCGGCGGGCAGGGCCCGATCACCGTGAACACCGCCAACGGCGGCGCGCTGATCGAGTTCATGGAGAAGGAATGGCTGCAGCTTTCGAAGTATCGGAAGGGCACCACCCGCTACAAGATCTACGCGGGCTCCGACTGGATCGCCGGCTACCGCAAGGAAATGCGGGCGAACGGCTTCTACACCATGAACGGCCTCAAGGGGAAGGTCGACGGTTCGCAGGGCGAGCTCGAGTGGCACGGCAACCCGATCGTTTGGGACCCGACGCTCGACGACACCGGCTACTCCAAGCGCTGCTATGTGCTCGACGTCAGCAAGACGGGCGTCCGCATGCTGTACCTCAACGGCCAGCGCATGAAGAAGCACAACCCCGCGCGGCCGTATGACCGCATGGTCATGTACAACGGTATCTCCACCACGGCCGTGATGGTTGCGAAGCAGCTCAACACGTCCGGCGTGTACGATATCGCGTAAGACAGCGTGATACGGCGGGCGCCAAGGCGCCCGTCTCCGCTTCTCCGATCAACCTTACGAAAGATTCGACCATGCCCAAGTTTAACGACAAATTCGCGGTCATCAGCGGCGTCCTGAACGCCGACGTCGCGAACAACGGCACCTTCACGGTGGCCTATCCGACCGGCTTCGCCTCGCAGCAGTATTTCGACACTGGCCTGGCCGTGCCGGGGCAGGGGACGATCCTGCTCAACAACAGCGACCGCTACACCATCGCGGGCGGCGGCTTCACGCTGGCCTTCGGCGGCTCGAACATCACCGTCACGAACACGTCCGGCGTGACGTGGTCGGCCGGCACGGCGTTCACGCTGAACATCGACAAGCAGGACGGCAACGTCATCAACACCGTCACCATCGCCTACAACCTGGCCTCGATCGCGAACGGCGCGCTGCTGAACCCGGGCCTGCGGCTCGGTTTCAAGGGCACGATCGAATACTGCGAGGCCTACGTTCAGACCCCGGCGACCACCGCGGCGAAGCTGTCGAGCGTCAACCCGACGATCAACGGCGTCGACGTGACCGGCGGCGTGATGGCGCTCACGTCGGCCAACATGACGCCGGCGGGCGTCACCGTGGCCGGCTCGCTGATCACGGGCGCGAACGCGTTCGACGAGTCCGCGAAGATCGGCCTCAAGGCTTCGGCAACGACCGCCTTCGTCGAAGGTGTGGTGCAATTCTATCTGCGCTGCCGCCATACGGCGTCCGACGCCTTCTAAGGCACTTCGGCGGGGCTTCGGCCCCGCCAATCACCGCAACGAGCAACTGACCCGGAGATACCATGCAGACCGCGAATATCCTTCTGTCCCTTGGCGGGCACCACGGCAACACCGTCCCGAAGTTTGGCGTGACCGCCGCGGAGATCGCCGTGCTGCGCGCGATCCACGGCGATGAATCCATCAAGGATGTGGAGCCCGGCCACGTCATCAAGACGACGCACCGGACCGAGCGCGATCGTCTGCTCGGCATCTACGGCGGGGCGAAGTTCGAGGACGGCCGCCCGATCGTGGAAAGCCTGTTCCCCGGCGTCGCTGCGCGCGTGCACGAAACTCTGGCTGAGCTGGAGTTGCCGGGCGATTTCTTCAAGGCCACGGGCCGCATGAGCGCCGAGGGTGTGGTTCGCCAGGACGGCCCGACCGTATCCGAGTGGGTCGCCGCCGGCTATGCCGCCGATGCCTACCCGCCGACCGGCTACGCGTCGAAGAGCACGCAGGAAGAGATCGACGCCGCCATCGCGCAGCAGGAAGCCGCGCGCAAGGCGCTGTCCGAAAAGCTCGGCGAGCCGGCCGCGGATGAAGGCGTCGAGGACGACGGCATCGGCGACATCGACGACGGTATCGACACGCAGGGCGGCGACGACGCTTTCGCGTAACGGGAACGGGTGAAGCATGGCGCGCGGGACTACGCTTGTAAAACTGCTCGACCAACTGCGCGCCGAGCTTCACACGTCGCTCAATCCCGCGCACAACAATCAGGTCCGTGACAAGCAGGTCCATTTCCTGAACAAAACGCAGGAATGGCTGTGGGAGGACTACAACTGGCCGCATCTGCGCGATAACAAGAACTACGCGCTGCAGGCCGGCCAGCACCTTTACGACTTCGGCGCCGACTTCGATCTCGAGCGCATCGAAAAGATCGAGGTCATGAACGGCGGGCGCTGGCAGCCGGTCTTCGCGAACCTGAACACGAACGACTATTCGATTTACAATACCGAGCTCGACCAGCGCGCCGATCCCGTGCGCAAGTGGCGCATCGCGCCCGACGAGCAAGTCGAACTGTGGCCGGTACCAGTGACGAATGGCGACCCGACGACCCTGCAGGGCTACGTCAAGGTGACGGGCATCCGGAAGCTGGCGCCGCTCGTCAAGGACAGTGATCGAGCCGACATCGACGACCAACTGATCTTCCTCTACGCCGCGTCGTCCTACTCGCCGGACAGCAAGGAAGGCAAGATGGCGCTGAACCGCGCCAACAAGCGCCTCGCCAAGATCAAGGGCCGGCTGACGCCGCGGCGGCAGTTCAAGATGTTCGGCGTCGGCCGGCGCGAGCCTGTCTACACCCGCCC
Source organism: Bradyrhizobium sp. (assembly GCF_035935975.1). Classification (GTDB taxonomy): domain Bacteria; phylum Pseudomonadota; class Alphaproteobacteria; order Rhizobiales; family Xanthobacteraceae; genus Bradyrhizobium. The sequence goes on along the minus strand of NZ_DASYWN010000025.1, from coordinate 48,391 downwards.
GATCGTCGGCAACTATCGGCCGCCCGGGGCGTAAATGGGCACGCTCTGGCTCAAGGACATCAAAGGCGGCCTCGACACCCGGCGGCTCGCCGAAGCGCTGCCTGGCGGCTCCGCGATCCGCGCCAATGACGGCCACGTCAACCGGGGCGGCGAGTTCGAGCAGCGGCCCGCCTTTGTCCCGACGTTCGCGTTGCCGGCGGGCGCGACGCTCGGCCTCGCCTGCGACAATAACAGCCTTTACGCGTTCGGCAGCGGCGCTGCGCCGGCGATGCCGCGCGGGGTGCTCTATCAGCGCCTGCAGCACCCGGACGGCAGCACGCCGCTCGTGCGCGTGCGCAGCTTCGACCTGTTCGCCGGCAAAATCTACGTGGTGGCCGAATTCGGGGACGGCACGCTTTTTCACTTCTACGATGGTGTTCGCGTCACCGACTGGATTGACGCCCGCGCTCGCGCGTCGTTCCGTGTCACGGGCGGCGGCCTGCAACCGGCAACGCGCGCGAGCTGCCAGTTCACGGTAACAAGCGGCTCGGCGAGCATCGTCAACACGATCGGCGATATCACGCTCGGCGGCGTCTCGATTCTCGGCGCCCCCGTTCAGCACACCGGCAACAACGCGACCACAGCAGCCGCAGTCGCAGCGCAGATCAACACCTTCGTGTCGTCGCCGGACTATACGGCCGCGGCTGTCGGCGCGGTCGTCACGATCACGGCGGCCGCCACTGGCCCGGCCGCGAACGGCCTGACGCCCGTCCTCGTCCTGACCGGCGACGTGCTCGTCGCAGGCATCACGTCAATGACGGGCGGCGCCGTAGCGGCCAATTCGCAGCTCGCGGACCTGCAAGTTAACGGCGTGTCGATCCTGGCAGGCCCGGTCGATTGGACGACCGACAACGCCACGACCGCGCAGCTGATCGTCGATTCGATCAACTCTTACGCCAGCTCGCCCGATTACGTGGCGACGGTGACGGACGACAAGGTCAATATCCTGACCGCTCTCCCGAATGCGGCGTCGAACGGCTATGCGGTAACGTTCACGTTGCTGCGCAATTTCACGGTGGCGCCCACCAACCCGACGCTCGCCGGCGGCGCGGATCTCGTCGACAACACGACGTTTCAAAGCGGATCGTTCGCGAAGACGATCCTGTCGAAAGTCTATGTGACCGCCGCGCAGTTCTTGAATTTCTCCGGCATTCTGACGCCGACAGGGTTCGCGAGCACCAACACTGGCGCGGGTTTCGTCGACATGTCGGCGCAGGCGTCCGGCGCGGAGAAGCTGACGGCGGTTGCGAAATATCAGAAGTGGATCGCCGTCTTCGCCGAGCGCGTGACGCAGATTTGGTACGTCGATCCCGATCCGGCGCAGAACGCGCAGCAGCAGACGCTCAACAATACCGGCACGACCAGCCCGCGCAGCGTGACACAGTTCGGCGACAGCGATCTCTTCTATTTGGCCGCCAGCGGCGTCCGGTCGCTCCGCGCCCGCGACGCGTCGAACGCGGCATCGACAAACGACGTCGGAGTGCCGATCGACACGTTGATCGTCGAAAAACTGGCGACGCTGACCGGCGTCCAGAAGAGCGAGATCGGCGGCCTGATCGAGCCGACGTCGGGCCGTTTCTGGCTCGTGTTTCCCGATCTGATTGCCGTTTTTAGCCTGTTCGAAGGCTCAAAGATCAGCGCCTGGTCGACCTATACGCCGTCGGTTAACGGCGTCGAGTTCTCGATCGACGACTACACGGTATTCCGCGACAAGGTCTTTTTGCGATCTGGCGACATGGTTTACTGCTTCGGCGGGCTTGGCGCGACCGTGTCGTATGACAACACATCGCCGGAGCTCTGGCTGCCCTATCTCGACGCCGGCACGCCAGCGGAGAAAAAGCAGTTCCGCAGCATTGACGTCGCGTGCGAGGGGTCGTGGGTCGTCAGCGCCGGCCACAATCTCAACGACCGGAGCGCGTCCGACAAGATTGCGACCATCAGCGAAACGACCTACGGCTTGGACAGCATCCCCCACGAAGTCGAATACACCCACATCAGTCTGCGCTTCAAGGGAACCGGCCGCGGACCGAAGAAGATCTCCGCGGCCGCCGTCAAGTTTGACGGTGACACATGATTAAGATTCGGCTCGGCATGCCGGAGGAAGAAGACCTGTTCGTCGGCCTGGCGCGGCAGATGCTCGCCGAGAGCTACCCGGATCAGGTTTTCAGTGAGCCGGTCGCCCGGGAGACCTACCAGCGCTACCTCAACACCGCGCACCCGACCTTCTTCTTCGCCGATCAGGACGGCGACGTGATAGGGGTGCTGCAGGCCGGGATCTCGTCCTACGATTTCTCCGATGGCGTTTTTACGACGCTTTGTGGTACATTCGTTCGTCCCGATAAACGCGGCACTCGGGCGGCCGCGATGTTGATTGCCGAATATTGCCGGTGGAGCGACGGTCTAGGCGCCGTCGAGAGCACCGGAGGCAACGACAACAACCTGACGACGGAACGCACGACCAGGCTGTTAGGCCACTTCGGCTTTGAGCCGGTCGGAACGTTCGTCCGGCGCAAGTTCGGGGCTCGGAATGTCAAAAAAGGGCGGTGACGACGCGGCCGCGCAGCTGGCGCAGCAATCGCGCTCCGACGAGCAGGCGCGTCAGGCCAAAATTCGGAACGGCACGGCGCGCATCAATGCGCTGTTCGACGGCACGCCGGTCCCGGCCGATACGACCAGCACACCAGCCACGCAGCCGTTTGCTGGCGGCAGCTTCGTCGGGGACGCCGGGAATGCACTCGCATCGCGGCTCGGCGGCACGACAACCAGCACCACGCCCGACCCGCTGGCCGGCAACACGTTCGGCGGCTTCAACGACAATTTCTACAGCAACATCGCGAAGTCCTATCAGGACTATGCGACGCCTCAGCTGCAGGATCAGCTGACCGACGCGCGCAAGCAGCTGACCTATTCGCTCGCGCGCGGCGGCAACCTGAACAGTTCGACCCGGGCCGATCAGGAAGGCAAGCTCCAAAAGACGGCCGACGCCGCGCAGCTGCAGATCAACGACACTGCAAACTCGACGGCCAACCAGGCGCGCACCGCCGTCGCCGGCGCGAAGTCGGATCTGATCAACGAACTTAACACGACCGGCGATCAGACGCAGACTATCAACGACGCGCTCGGCCGTGTGACGGCGCTGTCGGCGCCGACGCAGTTCAGCCCGTTGGGGCAGGTATTCGCGAATTTCACGGGCGCGCTCAGCACGCAGGCGAACGCGGAGAAGGCGCAGGCCTATAGCGGCGGCGCGGTGCAGGCGCCGTTCTACACCGGCCTGTTCGCGCCCTCCGGATCGGTAAAGGTGACGGCATAATGGAACCGTTTTCCCTTGGCGCAGGCATCATATCGAGCATCGCGTCGTCATACCTCAACGGCGCGGCGAACGACGCAGTCAACGCGGCTCGCGCAAACGTGCTCAACGCCGAGCGCGCGCGGCAGCAGGGTTTCGACACCGAAGCGAAGGGCCTGACCGATCAGTCGCTCGGGCGCTACGTCAACTTCGATCAGCAGATGGCGTCCGACAAGGACCGGCTGAAGACGCTCTTTACGACGCCGGTCAACGGCGTGAACACGCCGACCTACAACGCCGCGGCGCTGCCGGCGGCAAGCAGCGATGTCGTGCAGCGTGAGATCGACGCGAAGAAGTCGCTCGCGAGCGCCTACGGTGCCGATCAGGCCGACAAGCTGGCACAGCTTCGATCCTTTGGTGACGTCATCGGCACAGCCGGGCGCGGCGTGGCCGACGATGCGTCGAAAGTCGGCCAGATCGGCAGCTTCAAGAAAGGCTCGGAGGCTGTCACGCAGCTCGAGCTCGACAATGCGAACCGTGCGGGCAACAGCTACAAGTTCTTCGGGGATATTCTCGGCGGGCTCGGCAAGGTCGGACTGACCGCCGGCCTGTCGCCCGTGCTGGCCGGCGCTGGCGCCGGGGCAACGACGGCAGCCGGGGCGATCCCGGGCGCGATCGGCCCGACGTCGGTCGGCGGGGCGCCGCTTGTCAACAACGTGTTTTCGGGCGGCGCCACGCCGTTCCTAACCTACGGGCGCTAACATGGCTGTGCGGCAAAACGGGCTCTACTACGATCCGGCCTTCTCGACCGCGTTCGACAACCTGGCCGAAGCGTTCTCCGGCCCGAAGGCGACCGATGTTTTGGCCTACGCGAAGGCCGGCGCCGAGAAGCAGAAGGCGTCGCGGCTGCAATACCTGTTCGACAACCCGAACGACCCGAACTTCGACCGCCGCAACGTCGCGGCAGGCAACTACACGCCGATTCAGAGCTATTACGCGCAGGATCAGAACAACGCGACGGATCTGAAGAAGAACGCCGCGACGAATGCCGCCAACATCCAGTTCGGGCGCGAGAAAAACGCAAGCGATCTCGCGCTCGAGCGCGCCAAGCCGGTCCTCGTCACGGACGGGACCACGGCATATTTGCCGCCGGAAGAAGCCACCGCGCGCGGTCTCCCGGGTATGTTCCGCGGCAACATCACGGCCAAGCCGGGCGATATCGTCGCGACGCCGGGCGGCGAAGTTATCAGCGGCGCGCCGAAGCCGCTGACGGATAGTGAGGTGCGCGGCGCGATCCTGCAAGATCTGCCGCAGAACGAGAAGCGCGCGGCCGCCTTGCAGGGCGTCGGCACGACGAACGTCGTCGGCAAAGACGGCAACCCGGTCGTGTCGTTCACCCCCGACGCCGTCGGGAAGCAGGCTTACGTCAAGGACAACAGCAAGCCGACCGTGGCGAACTATAAGCGGCCGGACGGCAGCGTTGGCTCGGCGTCGCTTGCCGACGACGGCCGATGGATCGACACGCAGACGAAGGAAGTGTTGCCCGCCGGCATCCAGACTTACAGCGCCAATCTGCAGGGCGACAAAGACGCGACCGGGCTCGGCGCCAGCACGAAGAACAGCGTCGAAGGCCAGCTCGTCGACCTGGCGCTGACCGATCAGACGTCGAAGCGTCTTCGCGACATCGTCACGAAGAACCCTGGCGCGCAGGGGCTCGTCGGTGCGATCCGCGGCACAGTGCAGGACGTGCTCGCCGCCGGCGGCGAAGTCGGCCAGCTCTTCGACGTCAACATGAAGAAGATGCAGGAAGACATCGCGGCGGGCCGCGTCGATCCGGCCGTGGTGGCGAAGTTCTCGAAATTCGATCCGAACATCCCCGCGGTGAACATGCTGGAAACCCTGCTGACGGCGCAGGTCGCGAAGGTGCTCGACCCGAACGGCCGGATCTCGAACGACCGCTACGAACAGGTCGCGAAGGCGCTCGGCGCCGGCGGCATGACCGGCAACTCGCAGCGCACGATCGCGACGCTCGACCAGCTCGACAGGATCATCACCGATAGGCGCGCGCTGCTCTCGCCGGCCGCGCCTGGCGCCGCGAAGATTGGACAGGCCGCAATCCCACCCACTCCCGCGACGCCAGCATCGGCGGCGCCGGCAACGCCGACAGTCCGTACTTGGAACCCGGCCACGGGGCAGCTTGAATGATCCAGATCAAAGCCCCGGACGGAAGTATCGTTCAATTTCCGGACGGCACGCCTGACGAAACTATCGTCGGCGTGATGAAACAGAACTATCCGCCGAGCCTGTCGAGTGTGGCCGCATCTACGGCACCGGATACCGCTGCTCAGCCGCAGGTCGCCGCTGCGCGTGCCAACGCCGACACGACGGCCTTGACGCAGGCCGCGCAGCCGAAAGGCTGGATGGACACGCTGCGCGACGCCGTGTTCGACGGCAACCGCGGCGTGATGGGCGTTGTCGATCAGGGTGTGCGCGGTGTCGCGCAGGGCCTGACGACGGTAGCGGGCCTGCCCGCTGACGCCGCAGCGGGCGCGAAGGCTGTTAGCGGCTATGTGGCGGACAAGGTCGGAGTGCCTGACATTGTTCAAGCTGCGATCCGCAACTCGCCGCCTGGCGCTGCGGTGAACGGCGTTGCGGCCTTGCAGCCCTATGTCGGCGGCGACGCTCTGCAGCACTATCTCGACACGGCGAACAACGCCACGGCGGACACGCTCGGCGTCGCGCGGCCGGTTCAGGAAGGCACGACCATCCTCGAGCGCGGCACGAACCGCGTCGGCCAGGAAGTCGGCGCAATGCTCGTTCCGGTCGCTGGAGCGATCACAAAGGGCGCCAAGATCGGCGTCGATGCGGCCCGCAAACTGCCGGGGCTCGTGCGCGCGTTCGTAGAGCCCGCCGCGATCGATCCCGCGAAGTTCGCCGCCAAGGAAGGTGCGACGGCCGTTGCGGCCGGCACGGGCGCGGCAGCGGCCGACGAGATTGCGCGCGCCTCCGGAGCGAAGAAAGGAGACACCGCGTTTACTCTGGCCGACATTCTCGGCGCGCTCAGCGGCGCGGGCCTGCTCGGCGCGGCGCGCATTACGGCGAAGCCGCTCGACGACATCCGACAGGCGATTTTCTCCCGGGATAAATTCAACAACCGCGTCGTGCAGGAAAATGTCACCGACCGCCTGTTGAACAACGCCGATTCGGTGCCGAAGACGGAAGGCCAGCCGATCGACGCGCAGCCGCTGATCGACGCCATCATGGGCGGCCGGCGTGTCAGCGACACGATACCCGGCTTCAAGGAAAGCGTCGCTGATCGCACGGGCGATGCAGGCCTCGCCACCCTCGAATACGGCCGTCAGTCAGGTCCGAACGCCGGCAAGTTCGTCCAGCAGCGCGCCGAGAACACGACCGCGGTCGACAACGCGATGAACGCCAACGCGCCCGACGGCAACCCGGCGGCGCTGCGGGCCGAATTGGCGCTCGAGCGCGAGCGGCGTCTGACCGACGCCGGCGTGAACCGGCAGAACGCGCAGGAAGACTTCGACCGCGCGACGCAGGCCCTGCAGCCCGCTCTCACAGGCGAAGGGCGCGGCGCGGACATCCGCCAGGCGCTCGAGGCGGCCAGCGAGGGCGCGCGCAATATCCTGCGGGCGGCATGGGAGCCGGTCAACAACAGCGGCGCGCGTGTCGACATGGCGCCGCTCGCCGACGAGTTCCAAGGCGTGCGCCGTGGCATGTCCACCGCGGAGGCCGAGCGTTTCCAACCGAACGAGACCGACATCCCGCGGCGCCTGTCCGGCGATCGCGAAGTGTCGCCCGCTGTGACAGACGCGGAGGGCAACGTCATTCAGCCGGCCGTCACCGAGCCGATCACGCAGCCCATCAACGAAGTGACGGGCCTGCGCAGCGCCTTGACGGACGCCAGCCGCGAAGCCCGCACCGCCGGCCGTACCAACGAGGCCCGAATCATCGACCAGCACGTCGAAGCGCTCGACCGCTATCTCGACGACGCCGTGCCGCCGGAGCTGCGCCAGAGCTACGACGAGGCGCGCGCCGCGACGGTCGACTACCACGACCGTTTCACGCGGCCGCAGACGGCCATCGCGCAGACGCTGGACCGACAGGAAGGCCAGTACCGGCAGCCGGACAGCGCCGTGACGCGCAAGTTCGTGCAGGACGATCAGGGCCGAATCGCTGATTTTCAGGCGCTTATGAGGGAAGCCGGCAATGACCAACGCACAGTTGCAGCTGTCCGCGATCAGATTCTTGCTGATGTCCGCGATCGCGGATTGCTTGAACGGCCCGACCAGCTTCGCGACTACCTCGCCCGATACAACACGATCCTCTCCGATCGTCGATTCGCCGGCGTCCGCGGTGAACTTGATAATGCAGCTGGCCTCCGGCGCACGCTCGACGAATCAACTGCCGCCGAGACGCAGCTGACGCGCGAGCTCGGCACCGCCGAGCGCCCCGGCACGAGCACTGTCGGCAAGTATCTGCAGTATGGCGACGAAAGGTCGCAGGACGCCTTGAAGGGCGTGCTGGCGTCGAAAGATCCGGCCGCGGCGATCGACGAGATGCTGCGGTTCGTCAATGACGCCCCGGAAGCCGTCGCCGGCGCGCGCAAGTCGTTTTGGGACTTGATGCAGAGCAGGGCCAGGTCGAACGGCGAGACGACGAAGACCGTCGACGGCGCGCAGCCGTGGATGCCGAATCGGCTGAAGAACTTCCTCGACGACCCCGCGGCAGCGGCCGTCGCCGAGCGCCTTTACCGGGACGACCCGGAACAGCTCGCCAATATCCGGAAGATCTCCGACGAGCTGCAGAACGTCGACCTGCGGACCCGCGGCAAGGCTGTGAACACGTCGGGCACGGCGCAGAGCATTTCCAACGTGCTCACGCCGGAGACCTTGCAGAGCCGCCTCTACGCCTACAAGCGCGGGCAGACATCGCTTGGCTTCATGTTGACCGCGCTGGGCTCCGTGGCGGCCCGCCGGCTCGTGCGCGGCGCGCAGGGGGAGGCCATCGAAAAGCTGCTCGATCGCGCGCTGCTGGATCCGGACCTGGCCGCGCAGCTGCTGAAAGAGAACAACCCGGCGAATCGGGCCGCCCTGGCGCGCACGGCGAAGGGCTATCTCGGCAACGAGGCCTCGAGCGTGACCGACCTGCTGAACGGGCCGGAGCCGAAGGACGAGACGCGCGACGCCGTCATGAGGAAAGACAATGGCCGATAGCGTTTCCTACGCGCTGCAGTGGCTGCAAAAGCGAGGCTACGGCTTGCCGCAGGCTGCGGCGATGGTCGGCCACGGCGTGCAGGAAAGCGGGCTGAACCCGAACGCGACCGGCGACAACGGGACGGCCTATGGCGCCTTCCAGTGGCGTGGCTCGCGCCTGGCCGGGCTCTACGACTACGCGCGATCGACGGGGCAGCGGCCGGACAGCCTCGACGCGCAACTCGGCTATATGGACCACGAGCTGCACACGACCGAGAAGCGATCCGGCGACGCGCTCTTCGGCGCGACGAATGTTCGCGACGCCGTCCGCGCCGGCATGGGCTACGAGCGGCCGCAGGGCTGGACGACGGCCAATCCGGAGGCCGGGCACGGGTGGGGCAACCGCTACGGCAAAGCCGCCGAGCTCGCCGGTGAACCCGCGGTCGGAATTCCGACTTCGGGCCCGGTCGCAGCGGCAATGCAGCCCGCAGCCATGCCGGCAGCGCCCGCGGGGCTGGCGCTCTCGTTCGTGCAGCCGGTCGACGATGAGTTCGCGCGGCAGCGGGCAGTGGCCGCAGCACAGGACGAGGAACGGCGCCGCGCCGCCATTGGCGGCGGGCTGGCAGGGCTGTACGGCTAGTTCAGCAAGATCAAGGCGGTTACGGAGGCGAGGAAGATAACAGCGGCGATTCCAACAACGATGTCGGGTCGGAAAGATGAACCCCTGCCCAGCACGGGCCGGTCATCGCTATCCCATCCGACCACGGTAAGTTTTGGCTTTTTCATGATTTAATTCCTTGGCTGAGTAGACATACACACGCAACGGCAAGTAGTAAAGAGCGCCCAAAAATGCGCCCAAAACGTTGTATCAAGTGGCATACATACGAGAGACAAAACCCAACAAAACCAAGCCTAAACAGCGATTTGGGTTGATACGTTTGGCTTAATGGCTTAAATAGCCGCCAGTTTTCGACAGCCTTCTGGAGTGCAACTTGTCTGACCGTTCCATCCCGACCACCGCCACGCATTCTCCTCTCGCCGCTTTGATGTGGCCGACCCGGCCGGGCGAAAAAGTCGGCGCATTGCGCGCCGTCGTGCTGATCGCGCTCGGCACCGCACTGATGACGCTGTCGGCCAAGGTGAACCTGCCGCTGCCCTACGTGCCCATGACCTTGCAGACGCTGGTGGTGCTGATGATCGGCGCCGCCTATGGCTGGCGCCTTGGCAGCGCAACCATGATCGCCTACCTCGCTGAAGGCGCGATGGGCCTGCCGGTGTTCGCAGGGCCCGTCGGTGGAATTGCACCGCTGGTCGGCCCGACCGCCGGCTATCTCTACGGCTTCGTTGGTGCCGCTTTCATCACCGGCTGGCTCGCCGAGCGCGGCTGGGATCGCAGCGTCGTGTGGCTGTTTGCGGCGATGGCGGTCGGCCATGTCGTTATTTTCATGGGCGGCTTTGGCTGGCTGGCCTACGGCATCGGACTTGGCGCCAACAAGGCCTGGCTGGTCGGCGTTGCGCCGTTCATCGCGGCCTCGCTGGTCAAGAACGCGCTGGGCGCGACGCTGATGCCGGCAGCCCGCCGGATCGTCGACCGCCGCGGGTAAACCGCCAAGAACAAGCAGTTCCAATTGACAGGGCCGGCCAAGTTGATCTTGGCTGGCTCTTGAGTGTGAGGGGGAGTGAAACAATGACGACGACAACGATGGCGGGGGCGCCTGTCGCGCCGGCCGCAGCCAAGCCGTGGTACAAGGTTCTCTACGTCCAGGTGCTGATCGCGATCGTGCTCGGCGCCATTGTCGGCTGGCTCTGGCCGACCGTTGCCACCAATGACTGGATCAAGGCGCTCGGCGACGGCTTCATCAAGCTGATCAAGATGGTGATCGCGCCGATCATCTTCTGCACCGTGGTCTCCGGCATCGCTCACATCCAGGACGCCAAGAAGGTCGGCCGCATCGGCGTCAAGGCGCTGGTCTATTTCGAGGTCGTCTCGACCTTCGCGCTGGTGATCGGTCTTCTCGTCGGCAATCTCGTCAAGCCGGGCGCGGGCTTCGGCAGTGCCGCCGCCAACGCGCAGGCCGTCGCCAACTATGCCAAGCAGGCCGAAGGCCAGAAGTCGGTCGACTTCATCCTGCACATCATTCCCGACACCGTGGTCGGCGCCTTCGCGCAGGGCGAGATACTGCAGGTGCTGCTGTTCTCGGTGCTGTTCGGCTTCGCGATCATGAGCCTCGGCGAGCGCGGCCATACCATCCGCAGCTTCATCGACGATGCCGCGCATGCCGTGTTCGGCGTCATCTCCATCGTGATGCGCGCGGCGCCGATCGGTGCGTTCGGTGCGATGGCCTTCACCATCGGCAAGTTCGGCACCGGCGCGATCCTCAACCTGATGGGCCTGATCGCGACGTTCTACCTGACCGCCGCGCTGTTCGTGTTCGTGGTGCTCGGGACCATCGCGCGGCTTGCGGGCTTCTCGATCTTCAAGTTCCTGGCCTACATCAAGGACGAACTGCTGATCGTGCTCGGCACCTCGTCGTCGGAAAGCGCGCTGCCGTCCTTGATGGAGAAGCTGGAGCGTCTCGGCTGCTCCAAGTCGGTGGTCGGCCTCGTGGTGCCCACGGGTTACTCGTTCAACCTCGACGGCACCAACATCTACATGACGCTGGCGACGCTGTTCATCGCGCAGGCGCTCGGCTTCGATCTCACCTTCGGCCAGCAGCTCACCATTCTGGTGGTGGCGATGCTGACCTCGAAGGGCGCCTCCGGCATCACCGGTGCGGGCTTCATCACGCTGGCGGCGACGCTGGCCGTGGTCGACCCCCGGCTCGTGCCGGGCATGGCGATCGTGCTCGGCATCGACAAGTTCATGAGCGAGTGCCGCGCGCTGACCAATCTGTGCGGCAACGGCGTGGCCTGCGTGATCGTGGCCTGGTGGGAAGGCGAGCTCGACCGCGACAAGCTCACCGCGGGCTTGAGCCGGCAGATCGATCCGACGGACCTGGAAACCGCTCTCACGACGGACTGATCCGGATCTAACGGCGCGGTGCGCCGCTAGACCTTGAAGTAATAGGGCTGGTCGAGATCCTCGATCAGCCCTTTTTCTTTTGGCGCCCAGCCGAGAGCCGCGCGCGTCTTCGCGCTCGAGGTCGGAACGTCGACGCTGGCAAAACGCGCGAACCAGCCGAAATGCTGCTCCGCCTCTTCCATGGATTTCGAGACCACGGGCACGCCGAGCCGTTTGCCGATCACCTCCGCGATCACCCTGAACGGCACGCCTTCCTCGGCAATGGCGTGATAGCGCCCGCTCGATGCGCCTTGCTCCAGCGCGAGGCGATAGACGCGCGCGGCGTCGAAGCGGTGCGCGGCCGGCCAGCGGTTGTTGCCCTCGCCGAGATAGGCGGCGGCGCCTTTCTCGCGCGCGATCGCGATCAGGCGCGGGACGAAGCCGTGATCGCCCTCGCCATGGGTCGTCGGCGGCAGCCGCACGATGCCGGCGCGGACGCCCTGCTGCATGAGGTCTTCGGCGGTGGCTTCCGAGACGCGGGGAAAGTGGCGGGCTGCGGTGTCGTCCTCGGTCGCGAGGCGTCCGGGCGCGAGCAGCGCGACGCCCGAGGTGACGATGAGCGGACGCTCGGAGCCTTTCAGCTCCTCGCCGAGCGCGAGGATGGCCTGCCGGTCGAGCTCGCAATTGTCGGCGAACTTCGAGAAGTCGTGGTTGAAGGCGAGGTGAAGCACGCCGTCCGACGCCGCCGCCCCGCTGCGCAAGGAGGCATGGTCTTCGAGGGAGCCGCGATGGACCTCGGCGCCCATCGCGGTGATGGCGGCCGCGCCGTCGTCGGTGCGGGCAAGGCCGGTGACGCGGTGGCCGGCGGCGATCAGGTCGCGGACGACGGCGGAGCCGACAAAGCCGGTGGCGCCGGTGACGAATACACGCATGAGATATCTCCAAGGGGCGGGGTCGAGAGGTTGGTGGAGACAAGCTTCTGCGCTAGAATTATCCGGGTAAAGTAGTGACATTATCAGGGTATAATGGCTAACAGGATGAGCGAGACAGCGACAGCCGAAAACCTGCTCGGGGCCTATCTGAAGGACCGCCGCACCCGGCTCGATGCCGCTGCGTTCGGCCTCAGCGGCAGCCGCAGGCGCACGCCGGGCCTACGGCGCGAGGAGGTGGCGCAGCGCGCCAATATCAGCCCGACCTGGTACACTTGGCTGGAGCAGGGCCGCGGCGGCGCGCCGTCGGCCGACGTGCTCGACCGCATCGCCGGCGCCCTGATGCTGACCGATGTCGAGCGCGAGCACCTGTTCCTGATCGGGCTCGGCCGTCCGCCCGAGGTGCGCTACCAGGCCACCGAAGGGGTCTCGCCGCGGCTGCAGCGCGTGCTCGATGCGCTCGCCTTCAGCCCGGCGCTGGTGCGGACCGCGACCTGGGACGTCGTTGCCTGGAATCGTGCCGCAACCGCCGTGCTGACCGATTACGGCGCGATCCCGCCGGGACAGCGCAACATCCTGCGCTTCATCTTCTGCGATCCGCGCGTGCGCGCCGCGCAATATGACTGGGACAGCGTGGCGCGCTTTGTGGTGGCGGCATTTCGGGCGGATGCGGCGCGCGCGGGCGCGGTCTCGCATGTCGCCGATTTCGTCGACGAGCTTTGCCGCACCAGCCCGGAATTTGCGGCGCTCTGGCGTGACAACGACGTGCGCCATCACGGCGACGGCACCAAGCGGCTGAAGCACCCCGTGCACGGCACGATGTCGTTCGAATATTCGAGCTTCAACGTCGAGGGCCGCTCGGATCTCAGCATGATCGTCTACAACCCGGCAACGCCTGAGGATGCCGAGCGCATCAGGACTTTGCTCGCCGAACGCGCCGACTGACGGAATTTGCGGGCTCGCGCGTTTAACCCCCATCTCGGACCTCGAAGGGGTGGGTGGTATCGTGGGCAAGGCGGCTGTGAATCCGATTGTGGTGCAGGCGGCGGAGCACTTTGCGGCGGGGCGGCCGGACCAGGCGGATGCGCTCTGCGCGGAGGTTCTGAAGACCGATCCGGATCACGTTCCGGCGCTGCATCTGGCGGCCGTGGCGGCCTTCGTCACCGACCGCGCGGCCGACGGCGCCGCGCTGCTCGGCCGCATCTTCACCGTCGACCCCGAGCACGCGCCGGCGCTCGTCACGCTCGGTGACGCGCTGGCGGTGAAGGGCGAGCAGGAGGGAGCGGTGGCGGCGTTCCGGCGCGCTCTGGTGCGACAGCCTGACGATGCCGGGCTGCACAACAAGCTCGGCGTGGCGCTCGGCGAGCTCTCGCGCTTCGACGAGGCTGAAGCTGCTTATCGCCGTGCTCTGGCGCTGGATGCGCATCTGACGCGGGCCTGCTTCAATCTCGCCGTTGTGCTTGCGGAGCAGGGGCGGCTTGACGAGGCCGAAGATGCCTATCGTGCCGTGATCGCGCGGGAGCCTTCGCATCGCGGCGTCTGGACCAATCTCGGCAATCTGCTCGTGGATCAGGCGCGGCTCGACGAGGCGGAGGTGGCCTATCGCCGCGCGCTCGACGGCGACCCCGATGATTCCGGATTGCTCTGCAATCTCGGCGCCGTGCTCTATCGGCAAGGATTGCTCGAAGACGCCATCGTCCAGTATCGCCGCGCGATCGCGCTGGCGCCGAGCCATGATCCGGCGCTGCGGCTGCTCGGCCTCGTGCTGCATGAGGCCGGTCATTTGCAAGAGGCGGCCGAGATCTACCGGCAGAGCTTTGCGCGCGATGCATCGGACCATGTGATCGCCAGCAATCTCGGCGCCTGCCTCTCCGAGCTCGGCGAACTCGACGAGGCGATCGGTGCCTGCGAGCATGCGCTGCTGCTGAGGCCCGATCACGCCCCGGCCTGGACCAATCTCGGCATCATCTTCGAGAAACTGGAGCGCGCCAGCGATGCGGTCGCGGCGCATCGCTGCGCGGTCGTGGCCGATCCTGACTATGCCAAGGGCCACGCCAATCTCGCGGTCGCGCTGCGCAATGCCGGCGAGATCGACGAGGCGCTGGAAGTCTCGCATCGCGCGATCGCGCTCGATCCGGAGCAGCCGCTCGCGCAGTACAACCACGCGCATTTCCTGCTGATGAACGGCGACTTCGAAAACGGCTTCGAAGCCTATCGCTGGCGGCGCAAATGCAGGACGCTGTCGGACGGCGATCCCGCCTTCGCCGAGCCGGAATGGCAGGGCGAGCCGCTTGACGGCCGCACCTTGCTGCTGTTCGCCGAATATGGGCTCGGCGATGCCCTGCATTTCGTGCGCTATCCGCCGATGGTGATGGCGCGCGGCGGCAAGATCATCCTCCAGGTTCAGCCCGCGCTCGCCGCGCTGTTGCAGCAGCTACCGGATGTGACGGTGATCCCGCGCGGCGCGCCGCTGCCGCCGTTCGATCTGCAATTGCCGCTGATGAGCCTGCCGCGGATATTCGGCACGACGCTGGACACCATTCCAGCGGAGGTCCCGTATCTGCATCCCGATCCGGCCAAGCTGGCACGCTGGTGTGCGGCGCTTGCAGATGTGACGGTGCTGAAGGTCGGCGTGGTCTGGGCCGGCAACGCCAGGCACAAGGGCGACCGCCAGCGCTCACTGCCGGCTGAGGCCGTGCTGCCGCGCCTGGTGATGCCGGGCGTGCAGCTCTACAGCCTGCAAAAGGAGCCGAGGCCGGAGGATGCCGAAGTGCTGGCCGCGCTCGGCGAGGCCGTTATCGATCTTGCGCCCGCGCTCGGTGATTTCGCCGACACCGCGGCAGCGGTCGCTGCGCTCGATCTCGTCATCGCCGTCGACACGTCGGTGGCGCATCTTGCCGGCGCGCTGGGACGTCCGGTGTGGATGCTGACGCCTTACGCGCTCGACTGGCGCTGGCTGCGCGAGCGCGAAGACAGCCCGTGGTATCCGACCATGCGGCTGTTCCGCCAGCGCAGTCCCCGCGAATGGGACGATCCGCTGATGCGCCTGTCGGCCGCGCTCGCAGTGCTCGCCGCGAACGCTGAGAGTTAGAACCGTTCCGGCCGGTAAGGCGCAGGGTCAATCGAGGGCGTCTCGCCGCTCATCATTTCCGCCAGCAGGCGTCCGGTCGCGGGCCCGAGCGTAAAGCCCTGGTGGCCGTGGCCGAAATTCATCCAGAGACCGGGATGGCGGGGGGCGCGGCCGAGCACCGGCAGCATGTCGGGCGTGCAGGGGCGGGTGCCGAACCACGGATCGGGCTCGGCGCGCTTGCCGAGGTCGATCAGCTCGCGGGCGGAGGCTTCGGCGCTGGCGAGCTGCACCGGCGTTGCCAGCGCATCCGGCCCGGTCAGTTCGGCGCCGGTGGTGATGCGGATGCCCTTGGCCATCGGACCCATGGCATAGCCGCCGCCCTTGTCGACCAATGGCAGATCGAGCGATGCGCCGCCCGTGTAATGCATGTGATAGCCGCGCTTGCGCACCAAGGGGATGCGATAGCCGAATTTGTAGAGCAGATCCGGCGACCACGGCCCGAGTGTCACGACGGCGTGGGCCGCATCGATGCGACCCTGGTCGGTGTTGACCGACCAGCCGGTTGCGGTCTGCTGCAGCGACTGCGCATCGCCGAGCACGATGTTGCCGCCAAGGCGCTGGAACAGCTCGGCATAGGCGGTGACGAGCGCGCCGGGATCGGACACGGTCCAGGTGTCGAGCCAATGGATCGCGCCGGGCAGATCGTCGCGCAGGATCGGCTCGGCCTTGGTGAGCTCGCTGCCCGACAGCACGCGAAAATTCACGCCGAATTCGCGCCGGTCTTCCTCCGCGGCCTTGAGCGATTCATCGAGTGCCGCGCGATCGCGATACAGCGCCCGATAGCCGGCGCGGCGAATGAGATTGTCGGCATGGGCTTCGCGAATGAGGACATCGTGTTCGCTCGTCGCATAGCCAATCAGGCGCGCCCAGCCGACGATCGCCTCGCGATGCCGCTTCGGCGCCGAATGCCACCAGTAGCGCAGCAGCGGCTCGACATGGCGATGGAGCGAGGACAGGCTGTAGCGCACATCGTTGGTGCGGCCGGTCGCGATCTTCACCAGCGAGGCGAGGTCGCGCGGCATCGGATAGGGGCGGACCGCCTCGGCCTGGATCATCCCGGCATTGCCGTAGCTGGTCTCGCGGCCCGGCTCCCTGCGGTCAACCAGCGTGACGGTCCAGCCGCGCTGCTTCAGATGCAAGGCGGCGCCCACGCCCACCATGCCGCCGCCGAGAATGATCGCGCTTTGCATCGGAAAAATTCTCCTGTCAGGCCGGCTTCGGCGCAAGCCTTGGCTGCGCCGTGTTGATGGTCGCGGCAACGACGACCGACAATGCCGTCATCGCCACGAGGAATCCGAAGGCGGCATCGAACGATCCGGTTCCGGTGACGATGAAGCCCATGATGGCCGGTGCGACAAAGCCCGCACTCTGGCCGCCGAGATTGACCATGCCGACGCCGGATCCGATCTGGTCGTCGCGGAGCAGTTTGGTCGGAAGCGCAACCACCGAGGCCAGCACGAAGGATTTGAAGAAATAGACCACCGACTGGAAGACGATCAGCATCGCGATCGTCTCCGCCTTGTACATGGCGTAGAGGAAGATGCCGGTCAACGCGGAGCTGCCGATCAGCAGATATTTTTCGCGCTCGGCGAAAAACGTCGTCATCACCCAGCCGCCCATCGCGGTCGCGATCGTCGCCATCACGAACGGGATCGGCGCCACCACGCCGACAGTCTTGAGGTCGAGCCCGCGCTGTTGCAGCAGATACAGCGGCATCCAGGAATCCAGGCCCTTGTTGACGCAGCTGAGGCCGAACCACACCACCATCAACTGCCACAGCAGCGGATTCTTCATCAGCTCGCGCATCGGTGCGCGGCTTGCGGCCTTCGCTGGTGCGCTCGCATCGGGCTTGTCCGGGCGGCCGAGATACGGAACGAAGACGAAATAGGCCACCGCGAACACGATGCCGGCGATGCCGATCGTGTTGAAGGCATGGCGCCACCCGAGCCAGAGGATCAGCGGCGCCATGATCAGCGGCGCGACCATGCTGCCGGCATAGTTGGAGGAGAGCAGCAGCGCCGACATCTTCGGCCGGCTGTCCTTCCTGAACACTTCGGCGATGGCGCGGATGCTCGCCGGCGGAAAGCCGCCCTCGGCGATGCCGAAGATGAAGCGGATCGCGATCAGCGAGGTCAGCGACCAGGCGATGCTCGTGAACGCCGTGAACAGCGACCACATCACGATGGTGACGATCACCACATATTTCGAGCCGAAGCGGTCGGAGAGCCATCCGCCCGGCACCTGCATCGCGGCGTAGCCGAGGAAGAACGCGCTGATGACGATGCCGAGATCGGCGGCCTGGAGGTTGAAGTCCTTGCCGATCTGCGCCAGCGCCAGCGAGATCGCCGCGCGGTCGATATAGGAGATGCAGTAGGCGATGTAGAGCAGGACGAAGGCGGTGACGCTGGTCTTCCTCGGCAGGTCCGTCATCGTCATGCTCGTCTCCGATTTGCCGGCGATCCCGGCGGTCAGCCTGCCCGGGCTATCTATTCCCAGGTGAGGAAGCCGGGCGCGGCCGACAGCGGCGGTGCGGCGGCGAGCCGGGCGAGGTCGGGCACCGGCCGGCACATTTGCGCATCGCTTGCGAACGCAGCCTCGATGCTCGCGGCGACCGCGAGCACGATGGCGTCGCCGCCGCGCGGGCCGACGATCTGGAGGCCGAACGGCAGCCCGGCTTCATCGAGGCCGAGCGGAATGCTGATCGCGGGATGCCCTGCCAGCGTCACGGCGTAAGCGAGCGCGAGCCAGTGGAAATAGGATTTGGTCGGCACGCCGTCGATCTCGGCGGGATAAGGCTCCGACCAGGGCCGCGGGCTGAGCGTGATCGTCGGGCTGATCAGCACGTCGCAGTTCGCGAAGAAGGTCTGGTAGGCGCGATAGATCCGCGTCTGCGTCGTGGAGGCGCGGGCGTGGTCTTGAAGCGAATAGCCTAGGCCTTCCTCGACATTGGCGCGCACGTTGGGGCCGAGCATCTCGGGCCGTTCTATGTAGTTCTTGCCATGCGTTGCCAGGAACATGCCGGCGCGCAGCACGGCGAAGGCATCATCGGCGCCAGTGCAGTCGGGCGTGGCCTCGCGGCTTTCGGCGAACAGCGGTGCGAGCTTCTCCACGCGCGCGCGAAACACGCGGCGGATCGCCCGCTCGGTCGGGGCGAAGCCAAAGTCTTCCGTGAAGGCGAGGCGTAGCTTGCCGAGTTCTGCCGGGCGCGGCGCGGCCCAGCGCTCGGCGCGCGCACGCACGGGCTCGCCGGGCAAGGCGTAGGCGAGCGGATCGCGGGCATCATCGCTCGCCATCACTGACAGCATCAGCGCGACGTCGGCGACGTTGCGCGCCATCGGCCCGTCGGTCGACAGGCTGGACCAGCCGAAGACGCGCTTCTCGCTGGGCACGAGGCCGTAGGAGGGACGCATGCCGACGATGCCGGAGAAGCCGGCCGGATTGCGCAAGGAACCGCCGGTGTCGGAGCCCGAGGCGAGCGGGGCCATGCCGCAGGCGAGCGCGACGGCCGAGCCGCCGGACGAGCCGGCCGCCGAGCGC
Source organism: Bradyrhizobium sp. (assembly GCF_035935975.1). Lineage (GTDB taxonomy): Bacteria > Pseudomonadota > Alphaproteobacteria > Rhizobiales > Xanthobacteraceae > Bradyrhizobium. The sequence continues at coordinate 29,253 of NZ_DASYWN010000025.1, read as the reverse complement.
GAGGGATCGAAGGGATTGCCGGTGGCACCGAACACGGGGTTGCGGGTGTTGGCGCCGGCCGCCCATTCCGGCGTGTTGGTCTTGCCGAAGATGATGGCGCCGGCCGCGCGCAACCGGGCGACCGAGCCCTGGTCGCTCACCGGCACGTTGTCGCGCAGCAGCGGGCTGCCATAGGTGGAACGCATCCCGGCCGTGTCCTGGGTGTCCTTGATCAGGACGGGGAGCCCATGCAGCGCACCTTGATCCTCACCGCGCAGGATGGCCGCTTCGGCCGCCTTGGCGGCGGCGCGCGCGCCGGGTTCGTCCAAGGTCACGACGGCGTTGACGGCGGGATTGACGGTGGCGATGCGCGACAGGCAGGCGTCGAGCAGCTCGACAGGCGAGATCGTCCGCGCGGCCAGCAGGCGGCGCAGCTCAACGGCGCTGGAATCGCACAGGTCGGGCAAGGCCAATCCCTTTCAAATTATGAAAACGGTTTAGCATATCGGAAAGTGGGGCGGGCGCACCAATAATCGTCAGATTAGGGCGTTTCATGCACAAATGCTGGCTCGGCTGCCCAACAGGCCGCCAAATGGGGCTCGCAGCGGCCGCTTTGGCCGAAAAGAGTAGATGGATAGGTCAACAATTTTTCCGCCGGCGTGCTAGGATCGCTGCATGAGCGAGATCACGACGCCCGAAGGGGCCAATTCCCAGCTCGGCCAATGCCTCAAGGCGGCCCGCCAGGCGCGCGGCCTGACGCTCAAGCAGGTGGCGGAGCGGACCGGCATGGCGCTCTCGACGCTGTCCAAGGTCGAGAACGGCCTGATGTCGCTGACCTACGACAAGCTGGTCCAGCTCACGTCAGGCCTGAAGATGGAGATCGCCGAGCTGTTCAATCCGGCGGTGGCGGCGCCTGTGCAAGGTCGGCCGGTGACGGCGCGGCGGAGCATCAGCCGGGCCGGGCAGGGTCAGGTGATCACCACGAAGTTCTACACCTACACCTATCAATGCACCGACCTGATCGGCAAACGCATGGTGCCGATCGTGGCCGAGGTCCGCGCGCGCTCGCTGGAGGAGTTCGGCCCGCTGCTGCGCCACAGCGGCGAGGAGTATTTTGTCGTGACGAGCGGACGCGTCGCCGTCCACACCGAGTTCTACGCGCCCGAGATCCTGGACGAGGGCGACGGCATCTATCTCGACAGCACCATGGGCCACGCCTACCTCAACGCCGGCGAAGCATCCTCCGCCAAAGGCGTCTGTCTCTGCACCAGCGAAGCGCCCGATCTCTACGACCAGCTCCGCCAGATCGCCTCGCGCGAGTAGCGCGTCAGCGAGTCCTGAAGCGGAGTCCTGAAACGAAAAACGCCCGGCTTGGCCGGGCGTTTTTGATTCCGTGTCCGGCTTATTCGCCGCCACCGAAGCGGCGGGACCACCAGCCGGCACGACGCGGGGCGGCCGGCGTCTCGCTGGCTGCTTCCGGCGCGGGCTCAGGCTCAGGTGCGGGCGGAGCGACCGGCTCCGGCGCTGCCGCAACCGGTGTTGTCGGCTCGCTCGGGCCGCTCGAGAGGAAGCTCACCTTCTCGCGGACGGTGGAGCGGCGTCGGGCTGCCTTGTCGTCGGATGCGGGCTCTTCCTCTGCAACAGCGGCAGAAGGCGCGGGCTGCACCGGCGTTTCGACCGGAGCCTGCCACTGAAACTCGGGCTGAGACGTTTCGACCGGAGTAATGTGCTCCGAGTGCGCGATCGACGGTGCTGGCTCGCTGCCGGAGCTATCGAAATCGGCAACCGCGTCGGTTGCTTCCGACGGTTGATTGCCACCGAGCTCGTCGCCGATGGAGCCGGCGAGACCTTCCTCGCCGCTACCGCGCCGACGACGTCCACCCCTGCGACCACGCCGGCGCCGGCGCTCGCCGCTGCCCTGCTGATCGCCGCGGGCGGCCTGTTCCTCGCCTTCTTCGCCTTCCTGTTCGGTGTCGGCATCCTCGTCGCCTTCGCCGGCCGCAACGGCCGCCTCGGGAAGGGTGGGCGGGCTATCCTCGCGAAGCTCACCATCGCGCTGGCCACCGCGGCCGCGCCGGCGACGGCGGCGCTTGCGGCGCTGGCCGTCCTGCTCGGCGGACGCTTCGCCGCCAGCCTGCTCCTCGGCAAGACCTTCGGTCTCCTCGGTCTCGATCTCGGATTCCAGCTCCGGATCGAACTCCTCGTCCTCGTAGGCCTCTTCAGCCACCGGCGGCGGGCTCGCAGCGGCTTGTGCCGCCAGCAGCGCCTTGGCGGCTTCAAGCGTGTGCACCTGCTCGCCGCGGTCGATCAGATAGGCCTGCGGACCGCTGACGCTGGGGTCGGCGATGACAGACAGCGTGACCTTGAAGCCGTTTTCGAGGTCGCGCAGATGGCCGCGCTTGTGGTTAAGCACGTAGAGCGCGACGTCGGTACGGGTACGGACCACGAGATTGTGGGTCGCGCCCTTCATCAGGATCTCTTCGAGGCCGCGCAACAGCTGCAGCGCCACCGAGGACACCGAGCGGACGTGGCCGGTGCCGCCGCAATGCGGGCAGGGATCGGTCGAGCTCTCCAGCACGCTGGCGCGGATGCGCTGGCGCGACATCTCCAGCAGGCCGAAATGCGAGATGCGGCCGACCTGGATGCGCGCGCGATCCTGCCGCAGGCAGTCGGACAGCTTGCGCTCGACCGCACGGTTGTTGCGCTTCTCGTCCATGTCGATGAAGTCGATGACGATCAGGCCGGCGAGGTCGCGCAGGCGGAGCTGGCGGGCGACTTCTTCGGCCGCCTCCAGATTGGTCTTGAGCGCGGTGTCCTCGATATGGTGCTCGCGGGTCGAGCGTCCGGAGTTGACGTCGATCGAGACCAGCGCCTCGGTCTGGTTGATCACGACATAGCCGCCGGAGCGCAATTGTACCGTCGGCGAGAACATCGCATCGAGCTGGCTCTCGACGCCCATCCGTGAGAACAGCGGCTGGCCGTCGCGATACTGCTTCACCGCGCTGACATTGGCGGGCATCAGCATCTTCATGAAGTCGCGCGCTTCGCGGTAGCCGGACTCGCCGGCGACCGAGATCTCGTCGATCTCCTTGTTGTAGAGGTCGCGCAGCGAGCGCTTGATGAGCGAGCCTTCCTCGTAGACGAGGGTCGGGGCCTGCGACTTCAGCGTTAGGTCGCGCACCGTCTCCCACATCCGGATCAGGTACTCGAAGTCGCGCTTGATCTCGGGCTTGGTGCGGGCGGCGCCCGCGGTGCGCAGGATGATGCCCATGCCCTCGGGCACGTCGAGATCCTGCACCACTTCTTTCAGGCGGGAGCGGTCCTGGGCGCTGGTGATCTTGCGGCTGATGCCGCCGCCACGCGCGGTGTTCGGCATCAACACGGCATAGCGGCCGGCGAGCGAGAGATAGGTCGTGAGCGCCGCGCCCTTGTTGCCGCGCTCTTCCTTGACGACCTGCACCAGCATCACCTGGCGGCGCTTGATGACTTCCTGGATCTTGTACTGGCGGCGCGGGCGGAAGGTGCGCTCCGGCACTTCCTCCAGCACGTCGTCACCGCCGACGGACTCGACGACTTCCTCTTCGGCTTCCTCGCCGTCGTCATCCTCGTCCTCGTCGTCTTCACCGGCGGCGTCCGCGGCTTCGCCATGCGGCGCCTCGGCGCTCTCGCCATAGACGGCATCGGCCGGTTCAGCGGCTGACGTCACGGCCTCGGCCAGAGCCTCGGCGTGGAATTCGGCATGGGCTTCGGAGAGAACTGCCTCGTGCGGCTCGGCATCGGCGGCAGCTTCGGTCGCAACCACGGGCTCGGCGCCAACCGCAGCGACGACAGGCGCGGGCGTCTCGCCGGCATGATCATGGTCGTGATGATCGTGCTCGCCATCATGATTGTGGTCGTCATGATCGTGGTTGTGATCGTCATCATGGCCGTGATCGTCATGGCCGTGATCGTCGTGATCGTGCTCGTGATGATCATGCTCGTGATCATGAGCTTCGTGCTCGTCGTGATGCCCGGCATCGGCGTGCAGATGCTCGCCCTCGTGCGGGACGCCTTCGGCGTGCTCCGGCAGCGGGGCGCCCTCGACCGGCTGGGCCGCGGGATCGCTACCTGCGTCGAGGCCTTCGACGATATCGCTGCGCATGCGCTCGCCATGACCGCGGCGACGGGCGTTGCGGTGGCGCGAACGGCGGCGGCCGTGGGAGCGGTTCTCGCTCTCTTCCTCGGCCTCGCGATGGGCCTGTTCCTCGGCCTCGATCAGCGCCTGCCGGTCGGCGACCGGGATCTGGTAGTAGTCGGGATGAATTTCGCTGAAGGCGAGGAAGCCGTGGCGGTTGCCGCCATATTCGACGAAAGCGGCCTGGAGCGAGGGTTCGACCCTGGTGACCTTGGCGAGGTAAATGTTCCCGCGCAGTTGCTTGCGTTGCGCGGTCTCGAAATCAAACTCTTCGACGCGATTGCCGCGGACCACGACGACCCGGGTCTCCTCCGGGTGGGTGGCATCGATCAACATCTTGTTGGGCATGTCTTAACTCTTGGCGGCGGCGGGCGCGACTCACCGTGGGCGCGATCTGCGCTGCCGGGTGACGCGACGGTCCACCTGATTCGGGGGTGAGGGGAAGGCCGAAACGCCGTCTCTCGCGCCTTGCCGAACCGGAAGCTTCAGGACCAAAGCGGCGCGCGGGATTGTCACTCCGCAGCGTCGCGAATCGTCCTTCAGAATTCGTCGGCACAGTCTGGCGCATCAAGCGTCGGCCCGTATGAAACATTGGGCGGCGGGGCCGCCCCTCAATCAGTTGCTGCTGGCCAGGCATGGCGCGAGCGCGCTCGCCTTGGGGATCACGAACCGCCCCCTTGGGATCAAGGGACCGGGTAATGGGTTACGCCGCTGTCAGAACCGTCCCGGAAACGAGGTACCCGGAAACCGTCCGCCGCCGGGGCTTGACCCGCTCCACCTCGCTGCCGCGCACCGCGCTGGTCTTAGAGGGGAACGGAAAACGCTGGAATTCCCAAATCTTGGGAGCTCCGGCGCTGCACCGGGAGGCTGAATGCGACACAACCGAAAATATCGGCCGTCAGCATTCCGTACATACGAGGAATGGGCCATCCGTGCAAGGGAGCGTCGCACGGCGGTCACAGTCGGCGAGTTTCGCGATCCCTTCATTAAGGATCGATTAACCCTGTGGTTCTATTGCGTTAAAAAAGCAGCTCGGAGGCACGGAATCGTTGGCGAGCCGCGCAAATCAAAGCGTTTTGCTGGGATGCGCACTGTTGTGCGCTGCAGCATTGCCGTATGCTGATTCCTCGCGCCTGAGCGCGGCGGAGAGCCAGTCGCAACCCTCTGTTGCGGTAGCGAATTTTCCAGTTGCGACGGGCGCGCGCCTCGCCGGTGACGGCAAGCAGACGCGCTTCATCCTCGATATCGATCAGACCGTCACCTTCCGCGCAGTCACGCTCGACGACCCCTATCGGGTGGTGGTCGACGTTCCCCAGGTCAATTTTCAGCTCCCGGCCGGCACCGGGGCCGGGGGGCGGGGGCTGGTCAAGGCGTTCCGCTACGGCCTGGTCATGCCCGGCGGCTCGCGAATCGTGTTCGACCTGACCGGACCGGCCAAGATCGCCAAGTCCTACGTGGTGGAAGCGGCGAACGGCCAGCCTGCGCGGCTGGTGCTCGAGCTGGAGGAGGTCGATCGCGCCGCCTTCGTGCAATCGCTCGCTCCGGAGAACCGCCCCGATTTGCGGCCTGCGATCGCCGACGCGCCGCCGGCGACGATTCCCGCCAAGGCGGCCCCTGAGTCTCCGCAGCAAAAGGCCGATAGCCGTCCGGTGGTCGTGATCGATCCCGGCCATGGCGGCATCGACAACGGTACGCAGTCCAGCGGCGAGAGTGAGAAGAACCTGGTGCTGGCCTTTGGCCTCGCGCTGCGCGACCGGCTGGAAAAGGCCGGCAAATACCGCGTGGTGATGACGCGGGACGACGACACCTTCATCCCCCTCAATGACCGGACCAAGATCGCGCGCAACCTGAAGGCCGCCTTGTTCGTCTCGATCCACGCCGACGCGCTGCCGCGTGCCGAGGGCGATGCGCAGGGGGCCACCATCTATACGCTGTCCGACAAGGCCTCCGACGCCGAAGCCCAGCGTCTGGCCGACGCCGAAAACCGTGCGGATGCGATCGCCGGCTTCAATCTGGCGGAGGAGCCGACCGACGTCGCCGACATCCTGATCGACCTGACGCAGCGGGAAACGCGCACGTTTTCAAACCGTTTTGCCCATTTGCTGATGGGCGAAATGAAGTCGACGGTACGGATGCACAAGCATCCCCTGAAATCCGCCGGTTTCCGGGTGCTGAAGGCGCCCGACGTGCCCTCGGTGCTGGTCGAGATCGGTTATGTCTCCAACAAGGGCGACCTCGAGCATCTCGTGTCCGAGGGCTGGCGGTCGAAGGCCGTCGGCTCGATGGCGCAGGCGATCGACGGATTCCTGGCCAAACGGATGGCGACGACCGCCGGGGGAGCGTCGAATTGAAGAAGAAGGCTTTTTCCGTCCCGCCGCAAAAGCCCTAGTTTGGCCACAGCGGGCGATTTATAAAAACACCGCAGGGGGTTCCGGAATCGGAGAGAATCCCGCTCGGCAAACGTCTTTAGGCCCGGCCTTGATGTGATTGCGTAGGCCGGTGAATTCGCGACGTGAGGTTGGCGCCAGTTTCAGGTGCCAGTTGGGCTGATACTGGGCTGATCCAGAGTTTGAACGGATAAACACATAATGCGCTTGCTGGTGCGGTTCATGGGCTTCCTGTTCGCCGCGGGAACGGTGGTGTTCCTGGTCGGTGTCGGGGCCGTGGCAGGCCTGATCTGGCATTTCTCCAAGGACTTGCCCGATTACTCTCAGCTTCAGGATTACGAGCCGCCGGTGATGACCCGCGTGCACGCGGTCGACGGCTCGCTGCTCGGCGAATACGCCAAGGAGCGGCGGCTGTATCTGCCGATCCAGGCGGTGCCCAAGCTCGTGATCAACGCCTTCCTCGCGGCCGAGGACAAGAATTTCTACGAGCACGGCGGCATCGACTACACCGGCATGGCGCGCGCGGGCGTGCTCTATCTGCAGAACTTCGGCTCCAACCGTCGTCCGCAGGGCGCCTCCACGATCACCCAGCAGGTCGCCAAGAACTTCCTTCTGACCAACGAGGTCTCCTTCTCCCGCAAGATCAAGGAAGCCTTGCTGGCGATGCGGATCGAGAAGACCTATTCGAAGGACAAGATCCTCGAACTGTATCTGAACGAAATCTATCTCGGCCTCGGCGCCTACGGCATCGCGGCCGCCTCGCTGGTCTATTTCGACAAGTCGGTGAACGAGTTGACGGTGGCGGAAGCCTCCTATCTCGCGGCGCTGCCGAAGATGCCGGCGACGCTGCATCCGGTGCGTAACCGCGACCGCGCCATCGAACGCCGCAACTATGTGATCGACCGTCTGCTCGAGAACGGCTGGATCAAGCAGGCCGACGCCGACAAGGCCCGCAAGGAGGCGCTGGCCGTCACCAACCGCTCCAACGGCGCTCACACGTTTGCCGGCGAATATTTCGCCGAGGAAGTCCGCCGCGACATCTTCGAGCGCTATGGCGAGAAGAAGCTCTACGAGGGCGGCCTTTCCGTCCGCACCACGCTCGATCCGAAGATCCAGGTCATGGCGCGCAAGACCATGGTCTCTGGCCTCGTGAACTATGACGAGCAGCAGGGCTATCGCGGCGCCATGAGCAAGCTCGATATCTCGGGCGATTGGGGCGTGAAGCTCGCCGAGATCAAGTCGCTGTCCGACATCTCGCCGTGGCGCATGGCGGTGGTGCTGGAGACCAGCGACCAGTCGGCGCGCATCGGCTTCCAGCCGAGCCGCGAGCTCGGCGGCGCCATCAGCAAGCAGCGCGAGACCGGCCTCGTCACGCTCGACGGCGTGCGCTGGGCGAGGGCGACGCAAGGCAACGCCAAAGGCAAGCAGCCGACGTCGGTGGCGCAGGTGCTGCAGCCCGGCGACGTGATCTATGCCGATCCGCTCTACAGCAAGGAGGGACAGCCGGTCGAAGGCCAGTACCGCCTGCGCCAGATTCCGGAAGTGTCCGGCGCGATGGTGGTGATGGACCCGTGGACCGGCCGCGTGCTCGCAATGGTCGGCGGCTTCTCGTTCGACCAGAGCCAGTTCAACCGCGCCACGCAGGCCTATCGCCAGCCGGGCTCGTCGTTCAAGCCGATCGTCTATTCGGCCGCGCTCGACAACGGCTATACGCCCTCGACCGTCGTGCTCGACGCGCCGATCGAAATCGACCAGGGCCAGGGCGCCGGCGTGTGGCGTCCGGAAAACTTCTCCTCGGGCAAGTTCCAGGGCCCGGTGACGCTGCGCAACGCGCTGCGCCAGTCGCTCAACACCGTGACGGTGCGCCTCGCGCAGGACATCGGCATGCCCCTGATCGGCGAATATGCCCGCCGCTTTGGCGTCTATGACGAGCTCCCGAATTATCTGTCCTACGCGCTCGGGGCCGGCGAAACGACGGCGATGCGCATGGTCACGGCCTATTCGATGCTCGCCAATGGCGGTCGTCGCGTGAAGCCGACCCTGATCGACCGTATCCAGGACCGCTACGGCCGCACCATCTTCAAGCACGACCAGCGCGAATGCCGCGGCTGCGACGCGCCGGGCGGCTGGAAGAACCAGGCCGAGCCGCAGCTGATCGACCGCCGCGAGCAGGTGCTGGATTCCATGACCGCCTATCAGATCACCGAGCTGATGGAAGGCGTGGTCCAGGCCGGTACCGCGACCGTGGTCAAGGAGGTCGGCAAGCCGATCGCCGGCAAGACCGGCACCACCAACGAGGCCAAGGACGCCTGGTTCGTCGGCTTCTCGCCTGACGTCGCCGTCGCCATCTACATGGGTTACGACAAGCCGCGCGCGCTCGGCAGGGGCAACGCCGCGACCGGCGGCCATCTGGCCGCGCCGATCGCGCGCGATTTCCTCAAGCTCGCGCTCGCCGACAAGCCCGCCGTTCCGTTCAAGGTGCCGGCCGGCATCAAGCTGGTCCGCGTTGTCGCCAAGACCGGCATGCGCGCCGGCCCCGGCGAAACCGGCGGAACCATCCTGGAAGCCTTCAAGCCGGGCACGGCGCCGCCGGATAATTACTCGGTCATCGGTGTTGCCGATGCCGACGGGCGCGGCGGCGGCATGCCAGCCTCGCAGCAGCAGCAGCCGGATTCCGGCTTCTTCATGCGGCCGGCGACCGGTGGCCTGTACTAAGGCTTAGGACAAGACGGACGATCGCGGTTCCGGCGGTTGCGCTTTGCAGCCGCCGCCGCTACATCCCACACTCAATTGGACGCGGGATTCCGCGAGATCAGAGAACGACATGCGCGCCGAAATCGAACGGTTGGTAGAAGAGATCAAGCAGTCAGTCGGGCTGCTGAGGAGGCATCTTTGACGTCGAGAAATCGACGGCACGCCTCGCTGAGCTGAACAAGCTCGCAGAAGATCCCAACCTCTGGAACGATCCCCAGAAAGCCCAGAAGCTGATGCAGGAGCGGACCTCTCTTGAGGATTCGCTCAGCGGCATCGGCAAGGTCGAGCAGGAGCTCGAAGACGATATCGGCATGATCGAACTCGGCGAGGCCGAGGGCGATGCGGGTGTCGTGGCCGAGGCTGAAGCTGCGCTCAAGAACCTGAAGAAGGAAGTCGCGCGGCGCGAGCTCGAGGCGCTGCTCTCGGGCGAGGCCGACCGCTTCGATTCCTATCTCGAGGTCCACGCCGGCGCCGGCGGCACCGAGAGCCAGGACTGGGCGCAGATGCTGCTCCGCATGTACACGCGCTGGGCCGAAACCCACGGCTTCAAGGTCGAGTTCCTCGAGGAGTCCGAGGGCGAAGAGGCCGGCATCAAGTCGGCGACCATCCAGGTCTCCGGCCACAATGCCTATGGCTGGCTGAAGACCGAGGCGGGCGTGCACCGCCTGGTGCGCATCTCGCCGTTCGATTCCAATGCGCGCCGGCACACCTCGTTCTCGAGCGTGCAGGTCTTCCCCGTCATCGACGACAGCATCAAGATCGACATCAAGGAATCCGACGTCCGCGTCGACACCATGCGCTCGGGCGGTGCCGGCGGCCAGCACGTCAACAAGACTGAATCCGCGGTGCGCTTGACGCACATTCCGACCGGCGTCGCGGTGGTCTGTCAGGCCGGCCGCTCCCAGCACAAGAACCGGGCGCAGGCCTGGGACATGCTGCGCGCGCGGCTTTATGAAATCGAGCTGAAGAAGCGCGAGGAGAAGGCCGCCGCCGACCAGGCCGCCAAGACCGATATCGGCTGGGGCCACCAGATCCGTTCGTATGTGCTGCAGCCCTACCAGATGGTGAAGGACCTGCGCACGGGCGTGCAGACCTCCGACACCTCGGGCGTGCTCGGCGGCGATCTCGACGAGTTCATGGCCGCGACCTTGGCGCAGCGCGCCTTCGGCACCACCGGCGGTGACATCGAGGACGTCGACTAGCCATGACCCGCGTCGCCTTCATCGGGCTTGGACGGATGGGCCACGGCATGGCCGGCCGCTATCTCGATGCCGGTTTCACGGTGACGCTCTGGAATCGCAGCAAGGCCAAGGCGGAAGATCTGATCGCGCGCGGCGCGCTTTGGGCGACGTCGCCCGAGGACGCCGCGATCGATGCCGACGCCGTCGTGACCATGGTCGCCGATGACGAAGCCTCGCGCGCCGTCTGGCTGGGGCTCAACGGTGCGGCTAATACCGCCAAGGCCGGCACCATCGCGATCGAGTGCTCCACCGTCTCCTATGACCACGCCCGCGAGATGGGTCGCGAGCTCAACGCCCGCGGGCTGATCTACATCGACTGCCCCGTGACCGGGTTGCCGGATGCGGCAGCTAGCGGAAAGCTGACGCTGCTGGCCGGCGCCGATGCGGCTGATCTCGAACGCGCGCGCCCGTTCCTCGAACCGATCGGCTCGACCATCCGCCATTTCGGCGCGGTCGGCTCCGGCACGGTGTACAAGCTGATCAACAATCTGATGGGCGCGATCCAGATCGCCGGGCTCGCCGAGGGCCTTGCCATCGCCGAGCAGGCCGGGCTCGACATGAACCTCGTGCTGGAGTCGATCCAGGCGGGCGTCGCCGCCAGCCCACAGGTGCAGCGCCACTCCAAGCGCATGGTCGCCCGCGATTTCAGTGGCGCGACCTTCACCGCAGCGCTCCGGCACAAGGATGCCGCCTATGCCGTCAAACTCGCCGAGAGCCTGCTCGCCGACAAGCCGCTGGTCTCGCGTGCTGCGGTCGAATCCTACGCCCAGGCCAAGGCCGTCATGCCTGACGAGGACGAAGGCAAGATGATCGAGCTGGTGTCGCGGCCGAAGAAGCCGTCCTAGCCGGGCACATCGACATGGGGCAGCCTCGATCGGAACGCGGTCTCGGCATTGCCCTCGTCGTCGCAGCGGCGGTTGCCTGGAGCACCGCGCCATTCTTCACCCGGCTGCTGCCGTTCGATCCCTGGACCATCCTGTTCTGGCGTGGCCTGTTCGGCGGCAGCCTGATCTCGGTGCTTCTCGTCCTGATGCAGGGGAAGGCGGCGCTGCGGCAAGTGGTGGTGCCGGGACGCGGCGGCCTGCTCGTGGCGTCATTGTCCGCGATCGGCATGATCTCGTTCATTCCCGCGCTCCAGATGACCAATGTCATGAATGTCGCGGTGCTGATCGCGACGCAGCCCTTCGTCGCTGCCGCGCTGGCGTGGCTGTGGCTCGGCGAAGCCGCGACCTGGCGTACGCTGATCGCAAGCCTGGTCGCGTTTGCCGGCGTGGTGATCACCGTCGGTGGGATCAGAGCCGGCGCCGATATCGGCGGCGTCGCCCTGAGCTGCCTGATGGTGCTCGCCATCTCCGCCATGACGGTGGTGGTCCGGCGCCATCGCGAGACGTCGATGGTTGCGGCGGCTGCGCTCTCGAATTTCATCGGAAGCCTCGTCAGCCTGCCATTCGCTCATGACATCGCCCATGTCGGTGGCCACAACCTCGCGATCCTCGCGGCGTTCGGCTGCCTCCAGGTCGCGCTCGGCCTGACCTTCTACATGCTCGGCTCGCGCCTCCTGCCGTCAGGGCAGGCGTCGCTGATCGCAACGCTGGAGACACCGCTGATGGCGTTCTGGATCTGGGTGAGCTTTGGCGAAGTGCCGGCCGTGCATGCGCTGATCGGCGGGGCGCTGGTGATCGGGGCGGTGGTCGCCGATATCATCGGAGGCGCGTCAAAGCGCGAAGAGGCCTAACGCGCCACTTTGGGAGGTGACATGTCCGAGCGGTTGTCATTTCGGAAGCTGAATGAGGGGTGGAACGCAGAGCCCAATGCCCCGTATCCGCGAGTGGTCACATCAGGACATGATGTCCTTCTTCGCTTCTTGCTGAACCCTTTTGTCTTCAAGTCCTTTGCGGAAGAAGATGAGGGCGTCCTTCGTTTCGAGAATTGTGTCCGTTATCGTCTCGGAGCAACCAACGATGAGGGCTGGTTTCGGGGCCAATGCCGTTACAGCAAGCTGGCGCCGGGTTGGGGAGAGTTCTACGAGATCGCAGGTCCAGATCCCCATTTGATGGACCCGACAGATTGGAAGATGGCGCGTGGAGTTCCGACTTCGTCCCGTCACTTTCTGTTCTATTTTCGCGATGAGACATTTGAGTGTATCGCCGCTGAATGGACTTTCGAGCCCGCTGCGGACAATGCTCTGATCCACAAATTGCGTGCCGGCTAAGTTGAGCCCTGGTTTCCGGGCCCCCACTCGGTCGGAAATCGGGTGGCAATCTTCATCGAGCCGTACTAGGCGGTGAGGCCAGTCACCAATGTGAGACGCCATGTCCCCAAATGATAGCCGGATTGACGCGCGAGACTGGTCGCTGCTCGCGGTGCTGTCCGTCCTCTGGGGCGGCTCGTTCTTCTTCAACGGCGCGGCGTTGCGGGAGTTGCCGCCGCTGACGCTGGTGTTCCTACGCGTTGTTCTTGGTGCGGCCATGCTGTTGCCGCTTCTGCGCATGCAGGGGATCAGCTTTCCCAAGGGCGTCGCCGGCTGGAAGCCGTTCCTCGCGATCGGGCTGCTCAACAACGTCATCCCGTTCTCGCTGATCGTGATCGGCCAGACGTTCATCCCAAGCGGCCTGGCGTCGATCCTGAATGCGACCACGCCGCTGTTCACGGTGATGGTGATGGCCGCGGCGCGTGAAGAAGCTCTGCAAATGCGGCGCGTGGCGGGCGTGGCGCTGGGCCTTGCCGGCGTAATCATCCTGCGCGGATGGGGCGTCGAGACGAGGTCGGGGCAGGGGCTCGGCATCCTGCTCTGCCTTGGCGGTGCGCTCAGCTATGGCTTTGCGGCACTCGCGGCGCGGCGGCTGTTGAAGGACTCGCCGCCGCTGGGCACGGCGGCGTTTCAGCTGATGGCATCGACCGTGATGATGGCGGTCGTCGCCGGCGTGGTGGAGCAGCCCTGGCATCTGCCGATACCCGGCCTCACGACCTGGCTCGCGGTGCTCGGCCTTGCCGGCCTGTCCACCGCGCTCGCCTACATCGTCTTCTTTCAGATCATCCGGCGCTCTGGCGCGACCAATGTGATGCTGGTGACGCTGCTCATTCCCGTCACGGCCATTCTTCTCGGCTGGCTGGTGCTGGGCGAGCCGATCTCTGCGCGCGAGATCGCGGGCGCCATCGTCATCGGCAGTGCGCTGCTCGTGATCGATGGACGCGTTCTCAATCTGCTGCGGCGCGTCACGTAAGTTCCAGCATCACCGTTTCGCGCAGCGGAAAATCGTCGCGCTTGCCAGCGGCGAGTCTCCTTGCGACACTCTCCAGCAAAACAAGACTACAAAATAGGGGAGAGAACGATGCCGGGTCGTCGCGAAAGCCTTGCTGCCCTCGCCATTCTCATTGCCGGCGTGCTCGTCACGACACCGGCCCTGGCGCAAAAGAAATACGACCCCGGCGCCTCCGACAGCGAAATCAAGATCGGCAACATCATGCCCTATAGCGGGCCGGCGTCGTCCTATGGCGTGATCGGCAAGACCGAGGCCGCCTATTTCAAGATGATCAACGAGCAGGGCGGCATCAGCGGCCGCAAGATCAACTTCATCAGCTATGACGATGCCTATTCGCCGCCCAAGGCGATCGAGCAGGCGCGCAAGCTGGTCGAGAGCGACGAGGTGCTGTTGATCTTCCAGCCGCTCGGCACGCCCTCGAATTCCGCGATCATGAAATACATGAACGCCAAGAAGGTGCCGCAGCTCTTCGTCGCCTCCGGCGGCACCAAGTTCGGCGATCCCAAGAACTTCCCCTGGACCATGGGCTTCCAGCCCAACTACCAGAGCGAGGGGCGGATCTACGCAAAATATATCCGCGACAATTTCCCGAACGGCAAGATCGCGGTGTTCTGGCAGAACGACGACGCCGGCAAGGACCAGTTCAAGGGTCTGAAGGACGGGCTCGGCGACAAGGCGAGCATGATCGTCGCCGACAAGTCCTACGAGGTCAGCGATCCCTCGATCGACTCGCAGATCGTGGCGCTGCACGATTCCGGCGCGGACATCTTCTTCTCATGGGCCGCGCCAAAGGGCTCGGCGCAGGCGATCCGGAAGGTGGGTGAGCTCGGCTGGAAGCCAAAGTTCTTCCTCGCCAACACCGCGACCTCGGTCGCCTCGGTGCTCAAGCCCGCCGGGCTCGACTATTCCAAGGACATCATCTCGACGGTCTATCTGAAGGACCCGACCGATCCGACCTGGGACAAGGACCCGGCCGTGATCAAATGGCGCGCGTTCATGGACAAGTATTATCCTGACGGCGACAAGGCCAACGCCAACAACATCTATGGCTATGTCCAGGCCGAGGCGATGGCGCAGGTGCTGAAGCAGTGCGGCGACAATCTCACCCGCGAGAACGTCATGAAGCAGGCCGCGAGCCTGAAGGATTTCCACACCGACCTGATGCTTCCTGGCATCATGGTCAACACCTCGGCGGACGATTATTTCCCGATCGAGCAGATGCAGCTGATGCGCTTCAACGGGCAGGCCTGGGAGCTGTTCGGGGACGTCATCACCGGCGAGGTCGGCCACGAGCGTAGCCAGTAGTCAGGGGCCGTTGTCCGTGCGTTCGGCTTTCGCCCTCAGCGCCATGCCGCCGGCGACGCCGACACCCAGCACATACATCCAGCCCTCGTGAAAATCGAACAGATGCGAGTTCAGCAGCGAGCTAGCGATGTTCTGCACCACGACCACGAGGCCGATCCAGGCGGCAAGGCTGCCGCCCTGGAACAGGCGGAGATGCGCGATCCACATCGCGTAGAGCAGGACGATTCCAAGGACGCCCCACTGCACGGCGACGTTGAGGGTCTGGTTGTGGGGATTGCTGACGATCTCCGCATCCAAGCTACTTCCGCCGGTGGCCGCGCGCTCGAACTGGCGCTTGATCGAGCCGGTGCCGTGACCGATGAGAGGCGCCTTTGCAAAGGCGTGAAGCGACTTGCGCCAATAGGTCAGCCGTTGCGCGGTCGAGGCGCGGCTGATGTCCTCATGGCCATGACGGTATTCGACGGCGATGTCGGTGATGCGCTGGCGCAGATAGGACGATGTCGTCCAGGCAAGCGCGCTCGCGACGACCGTGCCTGCGAGCAGGACCAGCGTCGCCCGCCGGCTCAGATGCGTCCACGCGAACAGGGCCAGCAGCACCGCGATGCAGAGCAGCGCCGTGCGGGCCGAGGCGACGAACACCATGTTGGTGGCGAACAGCAGGATCAACGCAATGCATGCGGCTGCCGCGATCCTGCTTCCGCCGCGCCAGAAGGTCAGCGCGGGCAGCGCCAGTGCAAAGGCGCACAGTGTGAATTCCTGGCTCTGGTCGATGTAGTTCTTGACGGGAACGCCGGTCGACGCCGTCGCGGTGATCTTCCAGGCGGGATTGAACAGCACGACCCAGGAGAACACCGCAAGCAGCGCGCATGAAGCGAGAAAGGCGAGGCCAACCCAAAGGCCGCGCTCCGACCGGCTGAAATGGTAGAGCAGCGGCGGAATCAGCACGAGCTTTGCGACCGGCTTGATCGCGTGCAGCCGGTCAGCCCAGGCACCATCCGACCACAGCGTCCCCACCAGCGCGAGCAGCAGGAGCGCGAAGGGCAGCGCGAACGCGGGCCGCAGCAACTCGCGCCCATAGGCGCGCCAGTCGATGGTCGGCGTGACCGCGAGCAGCCAGAGCCCGACGAAGATCGAAGGGGCGCTGGTGGACCATGGCAGTGACGCCGCGATCAGAATGACCAGCACATCCGCCGTCCGGGCCAGCGCGGGTGACCGGCCGAGTGCCCGCCACCGGCTCCCGCCGCCTTGCCGATCGGCGGGATCGGACCACGTCGCGGAGTCGGCGGTCATCCGTAGGATGCGAGTTTCGCGGTGGCGAGGCTTTCGGCGGGCACATGATGCCCGAGGAAATCGCGGGCCTGGGTCTCGTAGCCGAAGCGCTCGGCCAGTTCGTGGCGCCGCGCGCGGATCCTGCCGCGGCACTCCTCCTGCCGTGTCAGCACGCGGGTGACGGAGGCTGCGATAGAATCGGTCGAGAACGGATCGAAATAGTCGGCAAGCTCGCCGGCGACCTCACGAAACACCGCGATGTCGGAGCACAGCACCGGCGTGTTCGCCGCCAGCGCCTCGATGATCGGGACGCCAAAGCCTTCGGCATAGCTCGGCATGATCAGGCCGTGGGCGTCAGCGATCAGCGCGGCCTTTTCGGGCTCGTCGACATAGCCGGCGAAGCGGACGTTTTGCGGCAGATTGCGCATCCGGCTGGTCTCGCCGGCATAGCCGATCACGACGAGATCGGCCTGGGGCACGCCGCGAAAGGCGCGGATCACGGTGGCGACGTTCTTGCGCGGCTCGTTCGAGACGATGACGACGAAGCTCGGCCGCCCCGGACGCCCCGACGGGGCTGGCAGGTGTAGGACATCCGGGGCGTCGAACCGGGTGCGGGGATACACGACCCGCGCCGGCAGGTGCGCAAATTGCGGCAACAGTTCCCTGAACCGCATCATGCTATAGTTTGAAACGAAGGCGAGCTCGTCGGCCTGGCGCAGGCTGGTGAGGAGCCTCGACAGGAACAGCCGCGTAGCGACGTCGCTGAGCTTGAGGTCGGTGAGCGGCAGCAGATCGTGGACGACGCAAATCACCTTGGCGCCGGGCTTGCGCCGGATCGCCACCCGCGTCGGCGTGTCCACGACGATGACGTCGTAGTCGCGCGCATCGACCCGCGGCGGCGGCAGCAGGAAGAATGCCGAGGAATCCTGATAGCTGTAGAAGCCGGGCTCGAGCTGGAAGCCGCGGAAAAGCTCGAGATGGCGCAAATCCGGCGGGACATATTCGAGCGCGGCCGTCCTGTTCTCGATCAGCCGGGCCTTGAGGCCGCGCAGGCCGACCGCGCGCAGCAGGCAGACGATATAGTCCCACGACACCGACATGGTGGCCTTGTGGCGGATCCAGTCGAGCGTGCGGCGCAGGCCGCCGCGCGCGGCCGGCTCGGCCATGTTGACCTCGTCGAGGAAGCGGTACAGCGCCAGCAGCTCGATGTTGGGCGCCTCTGCCGGAAACAGTTTTGTACGCCGCTCGCGCCGTCGCAGCTTGCGGAAGCGCCGCGTGGTCTCCACCAGCAGCGTCAACTCATGCCCCTCGGCCGCGAGGGAGCGCATCAATTCGCGGGTGAAGTGGAAGATGCCGCGCTTGTGGTTGGGCTCGCCCAGCGCTTCGGAGACGACGAGGATGTTCTGTTTCATGCGCGTTTCTCGCGAAGCTCGTAAGGGTGCGGGGCCGGCGGCTCGACCGCGACGGTCGAGGCGATACGGCCGTGATCGAGATTGATGATGCTGGAGCAGGTGCGGCGCAGCAGCGGCTGGTCGTGCGAGGCGATGATCACGATCGCGGCCTGCGACACCAGGTTCAACAGGCGCTCCTGTGCCTTCTCGGCAAAATGCTCGTCGACCACGCTGAGCCATTCGTCGAGCAGGAGGATGTCGGCCGGAAAGGCGGTGGCGGTCGCGAACAGCACCCGCATCAGCATGCCCGAGGAGAACATCCGCAACGGCAGCCGCCGCATGCGCCTCTCGAGCTCGGTGAAGGCCCAGATCTCGTCGATCACGGCGCGGGTCGGCTTGCGGCCGCTGATCCGCAGCAGCAGCGCGATGTTGTCCTCGGCCACGAAATCGAGGTTGACGCCGGCATTGAGGCCGAGCAGGGGCACGATGTTGCCCTTGACCGCAATGCTGCCGCTGCTCGGCGGATAGACGCCGGCGATCAGCCGCAGCAGCGTCGACTTGCCGGAGCCGTTGGGACCGGCCAGCCCGATGCGGCTGCCTGCTTCTGCCTCGATCGTGACGTTGTCGACGGCGCGGATGATCCGCATCTCGCCCGGCTCGCGGATGATGTGTCCGAGCAGCCGCCGCTTCAGCGAGTAGTCGTAGGCGCCGTAGAGCGGGTAATCGAGACTGACGTTGCGTAGGCTGATCGAGACCATGCGTCAGATCCAGAATGCAGCTTTGCGCAGATGGACGAGCGTCAGGACGCTCGCGCCGATCAGCAGCGCCAGCGCGACCAGCACGTAGATGATGCTGACGGGATCGACATGGCCGCCCGCCAGCGGTTCGCGCCATACCGCGAACAGATGTGTCAGCGGATTGAGCCGCATCACCGTCGAGCGGTGGTTGATCATGTCCGACGACCAGATCACGGGCGAGGCGAGGAAGGCGAGCATCAGCGTGGATTCGATGATCGGCTTGAGGTCGCGGTAGCGCGTCGCCATGGCGCCGAGAACGAGGCTCAGGGCAAAGGTGCAGGCCACGAAGAGCAGCAGGCCCGGCAGCGCGGCCAGCGCGTGCGAGAGGTCGTGCGGCGACAGGATCAGCCAGAGCAGCAGCGGCACGCAGGCATTATGCAGCGCGAACAGCGCCTGGCGGAACGTGCATTGCAGGAGGAAGATGACTGGCGGAAGGGCCCGGTCGCGGATCAGGCCAGCCGAGTTCTGCAGCGCCGTGGTCGCATCGAGCACGACACTGTTGAGAAAAGTCCACGCCGTCATCGACAGCGCCAGCATCGGCAGGCGTGACAGCATGTTGGCGTTCGACATCTGGCCGATGACCGAGCCCAGCACCACAACCACGATCGCCATCTGCAGCGACATCCAGAACGGGCCGAGCAGCGAGCGGACATAGCGGTGCCGCATGTCGGACCAGGCCAGCGCCGCGGCGATCTTGACGGTGTCCAGCCAGCCGGCCGCCTGCGGCGGTTCGCTGGTCGGCGACCGCTCCTCGTTGGATGCGGCGACGGCATCGCGGTAGACGGCCTCCATGCCCTGCTTGAAGGCTGTAGCCGAATAGCGGGTGAGGGCACGGGTGCGGGCTGCAAGTCCCATGCGGCGGCGACGCTCGGAATCGCGGATCAGGGTGTCGATCGCTTCGCCCAGCTTCTCGGCATCGCCCGGCGGCACGGTGATCGCCTCCACGCCGTGGCGGGCGACGCGCGGCACCGCGGTGTCGAGCGCGGTGTTCACGACCGGGCGGCCGGCGGCCATGGCCTCGAGCTGGACCAGGCCGAAGGTCTCGGCATTGGTCACCGACGGCATCACGAAGACGTCGGCGAGGCACATCAGCTTGATGCGCTCGCTATCATTGACCGAGCCGAGCAGGCGGACGCGTTCGCCGAGGCCGTGGAAGCGGATCAGTTCCTCGAGCCGCGGCCGCTCGACGCCTTCGCCGATGATCCAGACCTCGAAATTGTGGGCAGCTGCGGCGCGGATCAGCACGTCGAAACCCTTGTAGGGCACGAGCCGGCCGCAGGCGATCACGAGGCGGCCGCGATCGTTGACATGGTGCGGCTCGATCTTCGGCCAGTCATAGCCCGAAGTGTCGATACCGAACGGCACCACGTGGCACTTGTCCTCGAATTCGCGGAGCAACGGCGTGTTGTCGACCAGCGCATGGTCCGACACGATGATCGCCTTGGCGCGGCGCAGTGTTCGCCGCATCAAGGGGGCGATGAGCCAGCGCAGGCCGGAATGGGTGACGATGTCGGCGTGCCAGTGCACCACCAGCGGCCGCCTGGCGCCGAACCCGAAGGCGAAGACGAGGTCGGCGAGCGGGAAGGGGGCGTGGAGCGCGAGCAGATCGTGCTCGGCCATTTTGCGCCACAGGCGCCAGGGATAGGTGGGGGCTGCGGGCAGCGACATCACGTTGCCGAACGATCGCACGCGCTCGACCGGCACGTCGTCGACGACGATGTCGCGTCGCTCGGCCGATTTCGAACAGACCAGCACGGCGGAGGCGAAAGCGTCCTTCAGGCTCGTGCAGATGTCGCGGATCACGGTCAGCGTGCCGCCGAACAGGTCGGGATAGTAGATCTTGAAGATGTGCAGGACCGACGGACGGCGCGGGGTTTCGTGGCTGTGATGCATGGTGGCGCGCTCAGCCTGCGAGAAGCGCTGCGACGAACGGTGCGGCCAGCACCGAGATGAAGATCACGCCGCGCAGCAGCGCGGGCAGCATCGGCTCGATGGCGCCGCGCCCCCAATCGGGAGCCGGCACAGCACGCAGCGAAGTGGAATTGCGGACCAAGCGGTCAGCCATGGGTGAGTCCCTTTACGTCGCGCCCCTCAGTGGCGTCTCGTATATGTGGGAAAATTTACCACGTCAATCCGAAATCGGGAAAATGTGGGATTGTGTCCCACGTGAGGCGCAGGTACAATTCAGACATGAATGCCAAGTCCGGGTCCAAAGCAGCGGCGCCACAGCCGAATGCCGCCGCGAAGCTGCACGCGCCGCTGGCGCGGCTGCTGCGCCCGCTGGTGCGGCTCTGCATCCGCAGCGGCATGACCTTTCCGGCGCTGGCGCAGCTGCTTCGCGAACTTTTCGTCAACGTCGCCGAGCATGATTTCGCGCTGGAGGGAAAGGAGCAGACCGACAGCCGCGTCAGCCTGCTCACCGGCATCCATCGCAAGGAGGTGGCGCGGCTGCGCGGCGCGGGGGCGCCCGTGCACGAGGCGCCGGCTGCGGTGTCGCTGACCAGCGCCGTGATCGCGCGCTGGCTCGCCGCGCCCGAATTCACCGACGCCAAGGGCGAGCCGCTCGCGCTGCCGCGCACCGCCGAGGGCGATGCGCCGTCATTCGAGCAACTCGTCGCCTCCGTCACCAAGGACGTCCGGCCGCGCGCGGTGCTCGACGAATGGGTCGACCGCAAGCTCGTCACCATCAACGACAATGACGAGATCGAGCTGGTCGAGGCCGCCTTCGTCCCGTCGGGCGAGGACGACAGCAAGTGGCATTATCTCGGCCGCAACCTGCACGACCACATCGCAGCCGCCGCGCAGAACGTCTCGGACGGGCCGCGCTTCCTCGAACGCGCGGTGCACTACAACAACATCTCGCCGAAGCTGGCGCGTCGCCTCGAGGCGCGTTCGCGCGAGCTCGCGATGGACGCGCTGAAGACCGCCAATCGCGAAGCCAACCGCGCGCTCGCCAAGGACAAGGGCGGCGATGCCCGCTGGAACTTCGGCATCTACATCTACAGCGAAGACGCCGATGAGGAGAGCGACGGCAAGGACGGCGGCAAGGAGGGCAGCTCCTCATGAGCCGCCCGCCGCTGATTTCCCGCCGCCTGCTGCTGACCGGACTCTGGCTCGCCGGCACCGCGATCGCCCGTGCGCAGAGCGGGCGCGGCACCGACCAGGGCATCGGCGGCACCGGGCTGACGCGCGGCGATGATCACGGCATCGGCGGCACCGGAATCGTCGGCGTGATCCAGCGCTTCGGCAGCATCTACGTCAACGGCGAGCGCGTCACCTATGCGAGCGACGTTCCGGTCCGGATCGACGGCGAGGCGGCCAGCGCCAAGGCACTGCGCATCGGCCAGCTCGCGCGCGTGGTCGCGACCCGTCAGGCCGACGGCACGCTGGTCACGCGCAACATCACGATTGCCAGCGAGGTTTCCGGTCCGGTCGAGCAGGTGAAAGGCAACGAGCTCACCGTGCTCGGCCAGAAGATCGTCGCAAGCGACAAGGAAGCCAAGCTCCGCGCCGGCAGCCAGGTCGCCGTCTACGGCTTGCGCCGCACCGACGGCGTCATCGTCGCCAGCCTGGTCGAGCCGCGGCGCGATGCGGCGGCGCGCGTCACAGGTCTGGTCGAGCGCGGGCCGGATGGTCTGCATATCGGCGGGCTCAGGCTGAGCGGCGTCGATCCGCTATTGGTTGGCCAGCGCGTCCAGATCGAGGGCAGCGCGAGCCAGGGGTCACTGCAGGCCGCGCGCACGCGGATCGACGATTTCTCGGATCTCGTCGGCGCGAGCCGGCTCTCGATCGAAGCCTATGTGCAGCGGGCGGGCGCAAACCTCCAGCTCGGCTCCGGGCTGGTCGCGCGCGACGGCTCGCGGTTCGGGCCTGCGGCGGGCGAAGCGCGCATGGTGGTCAATGGCGTGTTCGATCGCTCGCGCGGTCTGCAGCTCGACTCGGCGCAGGCCGTCGGTGGCCAGTTCCCGGCGGCGCCGAAGCAGGGGCCTGGTGGCGCCGGTGGTCCCAACCGGTCGGGCGGCGGCTCGATCCTGCATCCTGGTCGCACCACGCCGAATCCCGGCGGTGGTCAGCCCGGCGCACCGGGCGCCCCCGGCGGAGCTGCGCCTGGATCGAGCCCAGGCGCAAACCCCGGCTCGGCGCCATCGGGTGGTCCGTCAGGTCCCGGCGGCATGGGCGCGCCCGGCGGGCCGATGGGGCCCGGCGGCGGCATGGGTGGTGGCGGCTTCGGAGGTCCCGGCGGGCCGGGAGGCGGAATGGGCGGCGGCCGGCGCTAAAGGGCCGCCTGTCTCGCAAAAAGGAAATAGCGCGGGCTTAGCCCGCGCTGAGACGCACGCCCGCGCGCAAGAACCTCTGCGGATCGACCGCTTCGCCGTCGATGCGGGTTTCATAGTGCAGATGCGGGCCGGTGGAACGGCCGGTGGAGCCGACGAGGCCGACGACCTGACCGATCTTCACGATCTCACCGACCTTGACACTGATCTCGGAGAGATGGCCGTAGCGGGTCGACAGTCCGTTGCCGTGATCGACCTCGACCATGCGGCCGTAGCCGCCGGACCATGCGGCCGAGACCACCTTGCCGTAAGCGGTGACGCGGACGGGATCGCCGGTGGCGGCGCGGAAGTCGAGACCGGTGTGCATCGCGGGCCGGCCGAGGAAGGGATCGCTGCGCACGCCGAAGCCGGAGGTGAACTCGACCTCGCCGATGACGGGCTTGCGATAGGGCACCAGCGCCAGCGTGCGATTGAGCCGGTCCATCTCGGCGCGGGTGACGTTGATGCGGTTGAGCTGCTTTTCGAATGGTCCGGCATTGGCCGTCAGCTTGACCGGCACGAACGGGCCGCCCATGGCGCTGCGCGGCACGGCGGCTTCGAGATTGGCGAGGTTCAGACCGAGATCGCTGACGACGCCGCGCATCCGGCGCATGCGCGAATCCATGCCTTCCTCGACGGCGCTGAGTGCCGCGATCTGGCGACGCTCGACCTGGTCGAGAGAGGTCGTGAGCCGGACCAGGACATTGTCAAAACCCTGGTTCTTGGCGAACTGACTGGTCGGCGGCGCCATCGCGGCCGGCGCGCGCGACTCAAGCCGCGCTTCGCGATCCGGCGGCGCCACGAAGATCACGGTGTCGCTGATCGGCGACGGTTTGGGCGTGCCCTGCGTCGTGGCCTGGCCGGCGTCGCCACGCTGCTGCGTCGAGCGGGGAATCGATCCGGTCACGTCAGGCATGGCGCCAAGCGCCGTCGCCCGGGACTCCAGCGCCGTCTGGCGCTTCATGATCTGGTCGAGCTTCTGGTCGAACTGCTCCTGGTCGAGCAGCTGCCGGCTGGTGGTGCGGTCGACCTTGGCGCGCAGCTCCGCGATGCGGTCCTCATAGGCGTACTGCATCTCGGCCTGACGGGCGATCAGCCGGGTGAGGACGTCGTCGCGGAAGGCGAAATAGGTGGCGGTCGCGGCCGACCACAGGCCGAGCAGTACGACGGTGCCGACCACGATCCAGAACACCACGGGTCCGAGGCGGACCTGCTTGCCGTGATGCACGATGGTGTAGGCGTCGTCGGCCGCGGGAAGGGGGATCGCGGCTGTCACCGCGGCGGCAGGACGACGCTGGAAGGCTCGTCCGTGTTCGTGAGGGTGATGCTGGGGGTACGGGGAGTATTGGGCAGAACTTTTCGACATCGGCACTCCCGCGCCGGTCGGATGGGTTCCTTGCGGCTCAATTGCCGCAGCAATCTGGGCCAGTCATGGTTAATTTTCCGGAAATGGAACCGTTAGAACTTAACGGGCTGGTTAAAGACTTCTTGCCGCTTCCAGCACCTGATCGGCATGTCCGTCGACCCGGACGTTGCGCCAGACCTTGGCCACCTTGCCGTCACTCCCGACCAGCACCGTGGTGCGAAGAATCCCGAGGAAGCTCTTGCCGTACATGGATTTTTCGCCCCAGGCGCCATACGCCTCCAGCATCTCGTGCTGCTCGTCCGAGATCAGGGGGACGCCGAGGCTGTGCTTGTCGCGAAACTTCTCCTGGGCCTTTAACGAATCCGCGGAAATGCCGAGCACGGCGGTGCCTGCTTTGGCGAAGTCGCCAGCCAGGCGGGTGAAGTCGATGGCCTCCCGGGTGCAGCCGGGTGTGTCGGCGCGGGGGTAGAAAAACAGGACGAGCTTCCGGCCGGCGTAGTCCGAGAGCGTGGCGACGCTGCCGCCGTCGCGGGGCAGGCGGAAGGCCGGGGCCTTCTGGCCCTCGGCCAGGGACCCTTTCGCCGCGGCAGCCGATTTGGAGGAATTTAACTGTTTCGATGCGGCCCCATGCGATGCTGTCTTTGCTATGGTCGCCTTTGATTTGCTGGCCGGCGCCCGCGCCGTTTTCGCGGATTTCGTTTGAGTTGATGTCCGCGCTTTCACTGTCTTCTTTTTAGCCGTCGGACTGCCGGAGGGCGCTTTGGACGATTTCTTTCGGGATTTCTTGGACATACGCCTTCCTTTCGACGCTTTCGGCGGGTCAACCAAAGCGGTATTGCAGCTCTCGTCCGGCACGCCGGATTCGCGCCCTTGGCTGGGCAAGTCTGACGGCGCCGGAGTATGGTTACAAGGAATTCCACGCACCACCCCACTGCTCGTTGAACGCGCTCCCGGGGCGAAATGACGAACAGCAGGAATATTCGAGGTATGGCGGCAGCGCCGGCGCGGGGTGCTTCGATCCCCGTGGACGGCTGCGGTCCGGGCGGCGCTCAGTCATACGATGGGCGCCTGTATCGAGAGGCAATGGCAAGGAATACGTCGCCCCAGGATCACAATCGGGATTTCGATCGGCGCGGCGGCCATCAAGAACCGCCGGAGTGGGACGAGGCCGACTGGGATCAAGATCAGGAGGACGAGGAGGCGGGTCATCGCGCGCGCCGCCTCTTGTCGCGTTCCAATTCGCGCTTTCGCGTCGGCGGCTTCTCCTCGGTTCGGCGGTCGCTGCCGAGCGGACGCTGGCTTCGCCGGATCGCAATTGTCGTCGGCGCCCTGATCGTCATCTTCGTGGGCTGCTTCGGTGCGCTGTGGTGGCGGCTCGGCGCCGGTCCCATCAATCTCGACATCGCGACGCCCTGGCTCGCGGCTGCGATCGAGGACAATATCGGTCACGGCAATACGGTTGAGGTCGGCGGCACCCAGATCGAGCGGGCCGGCCGGGTCCGCATCGCCGTCCGCATCCGCGACATCGTCGTCCGCGACCACGACCATGCCATCGTCGCCACCGCGCCGAAGGCCGAGGTGAGGCTGTCGGGCGCGGGTCTCCTGATGGGCCATCTGCGCGCCGAGAGCCTCAATCTCGTAGACGCCGAGCTTGCGATCCGCATTGCGCCCGACGGCACCGTCACGGTGTCCGCCGGCGACACGGCAAAGCCGCTGGCAACCGGTGTTGCCTCCAAGAAGGACGCGGGCCTGCCGCCGACATTCCCGCGCAACGGCGTCCCGCCCCCGCCCTTCGCCACCGCGCCGGCGGGCCCGGACGCGTCGCAAGCCGCGCCTCAGGCGACAGCGCAGAGCGGAATTCTCCAGGGCCTCGACTGGCTCGACAGCTTGAGCATGACCGGCCTCGATGGCCAGAACCTCAACGAGATCGGTCTGAAGAACGGCAACCTGATCGTCGACGATCAGCAGCGCGGCAGCAAATGGTCGTTCGAGAACATCACGCTCAGCCTGCGCCGGCCGGCCCGCGGTGGCGTCACGCTCAGCCTCGGCGAAGAGGGCGCGCGCCCGTGGTTGCTGCGCGCCACGATCGGCCCCGCCGAGAACGGCGTGCGCTCGGTCGACATTCGCGCCGACAAGGTCTCGACCTCCAACATCCTCCTGGCGCTGCGGGTCAAGGACCTCACCTATACCGCCGATCTGCCGCTGACGGGCGAGCTCAAGGGCGAGCTCGGCCGCGACGGCGTGCCGACCTTCTTCCGCGGCAAGGTCACGGTCGGCGCGGGCAACATCATCGACACCGACACGCCCGACTATCCGATGGCGATCGACTCCGCCGAGATCAATGTCGAGTGGGACGCCAACCGGCGCGTGCTGGTCGCCCCGTTCAAGATTCTCTCGGGCGCCAACCGCCTGACGCTGCTGGCGCATCTCGAGCCGCCGAACGGCAGCATCAACGACTGGCAGCTCGGCTTCAGCGGTGGATCGATCCTGCTCGGCGGCATCGACAACGAGCCGCCGCTCGTCTTCAACCGGATCGCGATCGGCTTCCGCTTCGACACCGACCACAAGCGTCTGCTGCTGACGCAGGCCGATATCTCCAACGGCGAGATCGGCGTCGCCGGCACCGGCGCCATCGACTATTCCGGCGAGCCGCGGCTGACGCTGGGCTTTGCGGGCACGCCGATGTCGGCCTCCGCGATGAAGCGGATGTGGCCGACGCTCGTCGTGCCCGAGTTGCGCGAATGGGTGATCGAGCGGATCGAGCGCGGCACGCTCCAGCGCATCGAGATCGGGATCAACTCGCCGACGAAGAACCTGCCGCGCAAAGGCCCGCCGATTCCGGACGACGGCCTGTCGGTCAACATCGTGGCGAGCGGCGTCGCGGTCCGCCCCGTCGACGGCATGCCCGTCGTGCACGATGCCGACCTGAAGGCGCGCGTGACCGGGCGCACCGCGACCGTGAATATCGGGCAGGGCGTCGCCGACACGCCGGCCGGCCGCAAGATCACGATCTCGGACTTCACCTTCGAGGTGCCCGACATGGCGCCCAAGCCGTCGCCGTCGCGCACCCGATTCCGCGTCGACGGACCGGTGCCGGCGGCGGCCGAGATGCTCTCCAATGATCGGCTGAGCGATCTGTCGTCGACCGTGGTCGATCCCAACACCAGCAAGGGCACGTTCTCGGCGAACATCCAGCTCAACCTGCCGGTCAAGGGCGAGTTGACCAAGGCCGATACCGCTTATGCGGTGACCGCCGATCTCAACGGTTTCTCCGCCGAAAAGCTGGTGATGAACCAGAAGCTGGAGGCCAACAACCTCAAGATCGCAGCCAACAACCAGGGCTACCAGGTCAAGGGCGACGTCAAGATCAACGGCCAGGCGGCCTCGCTCGACTACCGCAAGCCGGCCGAAGGCGACGCCGATGTCCGCCTGCAGGCGACGCTGGACGATGCGAGCCGCGCGCGCCTCGGCTTCGATCTCAGCCCCGCCGTGAGCGGTACGCTGCCGATCAAGCTGTCGGGCAAGATCGCCGGCGGTCCCGACCAGACGACGAAGCTTGGCGTCGAGGCCGACCTGACCTCGGTCAAGCTCGACAACATCCTGCCCGGCTGGGTCAAGCTGCCGGGCAAGTCGGGCAAGGCCAGCTTCAAGGTGGTGCCGACGGCGCAGTCGACCCGCTTCGAGGACATCGTCATCGAAGGCGGCGGCGCTTCGATCAAGGGATCGCTCGAGGTCGATCCGAACGGCGATCTCATCAATGCAAACTTCCCGACCTATTCGCCGTCCGACGGCGACAAGGCCTCGTTGAAGGTCGAGCGCAGCCAGGACGGCGTCGTGCGCGGCACCATGCGCGGCGACGTGTTCGACGGCCGCGGCTTCCTGAAGTCGGCGATCTCAGGCAATTCCAAGGACGATGCCAAGAGCAAGCTGAAGAACGTCGATTTCGACATCGACGTGAAGCTCGGGGCAGTCGCAGGCTTCAACGGCGAGGCGATGCGCAGCGTCGACGCCAAGATGTCGAAGCGCGGCGGGGCCATCAAGGCCTTCACGCTGAGCGGCAAGATCGGCAAGGACACGCCTGTTGCGGCGGATCTGCGCGGCGGCCGCGCGCAGGGCAACCGCGAGGTGATCTACCTCCAGACCAACGATGCCGGCGCGCTGCTGCGCTTCACCGACACCTACACCAAGGCGATCGGCGGCCAGATGGTGGTGGCGATGGAGCCGCCGACATCCGACGCGAACACCTCGCGCGAGGGTCTGATCAACGTGCGTGACTTCACGGTGAAGGGCGAGGCGCAGCTCGAGCGGGTGGCTGCAGGCGCTCCGAATGGTACGGGGAATGGCGTCTCCTTCACCGCGCTCCGCGCCGAGTTCATCCGTCAGAATGGCGCGCTGACTGTCCGCGACGGCGTGGTCAAGGGTCCGATGATCGGCGCCACCATTGAGGGCTCGATCGACTATCCCGGCAACCAGGTGTGCATGAGCGGCACCTTCGTGCCGATGTACGGATTGAACAACATGTTCGGACAGATTCCGGTGCTCGGGTTGTTCCTGGGTGCTGGCGATAAAGAGGGATTGATCGGTGTGACCTACGAGGTCGTCGGCACGCCGGCCGCCCCGGTGATGCGCGTCAATCCGATCTCCGCGATCTTTCCCGGCGTGACCCGCAAGATCATGGAGTTCAACACCGGCAAGCAGAACTCGCCGTTCGAGGAATTCCCCTCGCAGTCGAATGACGGCTCTTCGACCGGATCGACCCGTCAGCTATCGAGCGGCTGCAGCCTCACGCGGCGATAGCGGCGGAGATCGTTGTGGTTCGTAGCTGGTCAGATTCGATTGCGGCCGCAGGGTAAGATCCGCTCCCTCTCCCGCTTGCGCTACGGCATTCACACATCGAGGTTGAAGACGGGAAGGATGTCTGATTCCGTGTTGTCCGACTGGCTAGGAGGACAGCATGGAGACTGGACTGGGACGGTTTGGCGACCGTCGCCTGCAAAAAGGGGGGCGTTCCTTC
>NZ_DASYWN010000024.1:0-390158 GCF_035935975.1 Bradyrhizobium sp. | reverse complement strand
GAGCCGTCGGAGAACACCGCCGAGTTCAGCGTCGCGTAGAAATTGTCCGACGTCGGAACCACCGAGCCGAGATACTTCTGCACCAGTTCGGGGTGTTCGCGGATCGCTTCCGAGATCGGCATGAAGATCACGCCGGCCTTCCTCAGCTCGGCCTTGAACGTGGTCGCGACCGAGACCGAATCGAACACGGCGTCGACCGCGATCTTGCGGCGCGCCGGATCTTCCTCGCCGGGCTTGGGCTCGACGCCTTCGAGCATGGCGACTTCCCGCAGGGGAATGCCGAGCTTCTCGTAGGTCTTCAGAATCTCCGGATCGATCTCATCGAGCGAGGAGACCGTCTTCTTCGGCTTCGGCGCCGCGTAGTAATAGAGATCCTGGAAGTCGATCTTGGGATAATCGACGCGCGCCCAGGTCGGCTCGGTCATGGTCAGCCAGCGCCGATAGGCTTCCAGCCGCCACTGGAGCATCCAGGCGGGCTCGTTCTTTTTCTGTGAGATGAACTTTACGATCTCTTCCGAGAGCCCCTTGGGAGCCTTCTCGGTGTCGATCAGGGTCTCAAACCCATAACGATATTGGTCGACGTCAATCCCGCGGACCCGTTCGATCGTCTCCTGGACCGCAGCCATCTATCGCTCCGTTCGCAAGGCAGATTTCACAGCATGCACCATCGGCTTGACCTCAGGCCGGAATGCAGGTGTCGGGCACCGGACAGACGACCGCGCACTGCGCCGTGTCGAAATGGCCTTCGCACTCCGTGCACTTCTTCGGATCGATCACGTACATGTCGCGCTTGAGGCTGATCGCGGCGTTCGGGCACTCGAACTCACATGCGCCGCAAACCGTGCATTGTGAGGCGACGATCTTGTAGGACATGTGTTCGACTCCTTGAGCAGGTGATGCCGTCGAACATCTCCTTTCAAGCGCCGTGCCAATCGTGAAGAGTTGGAAATTCAACGACTATTTGCGCTGAGCCTTTGTCATGGCTCCGACAGCATGTCGCATCTGCGACAGTCGCCGTCAGAGCCGCTTGACCTCGACGCCGTACTTCTTCAGCGCGTAGCCGATTTGCCTCGGCGTCAAGCCCAGCAGACGCGCCGCCTTGGCCTGGACCCACCCGGACTTTTCCATGGCCGCAATGACGCGATCACGGTCAGCAACGCTCCCCATCAGCGACTCGGCGCCAACGTTCGACCCTGGCGCCACCGGCTCGACGGCCGGCGGAGATGCGCCGGCGGCCACGCGCGGGGCTGCGGCGGGAAGGACGGAGAGCGGCACGATCGGCAGGGAGCGTTGCGGTGCGAGCTCGGATCCGCCGTTCCACAACATCGCGGACAGGCACTGGCTGTGACAGCACGCGAAATCGTTCCGGACGATCTCGGGACCCGGCGCGAGCGTCGCCGTGCGCTGTACGCAGTTCTCGAGCTCGCGCACGTTGCCGGGGAAGCCGCAGCTCATCAGGACCTCGATCGCGTGCCGGTCGAAGCTCAGTGCGCGGCCGTTCTCGTTATTGAAGTTCTTCAGGAATTCGTTGGCCAACAGCGGAATGTCGCTGCGCCGTTCCCGCAGCGGCGGCAACATCATCGGCACGACGCTGATACGGTAATAGAGGTCGGCCCGGAATTCATTGCGCGCGACCGCCTCTTCCAGATTGCGGTTGGTCGCGGCGATGACGCGCACATCGACCTTGATGGTCTGGTTGCCGCCAACGCGCTCGAACTCCTGTTCCTGAAGCACCCGCAGAAGCTTGGCCTGGAACGATGCCGAGATCTCGCCGATCTCGTCCAGAAACAGGGTGCCCTTGTCGGCGAGCTCGAACCGGCCCTTGCGGGAATTGAGCGCCCCCGTGAAGGCGCCCTTCTCGTGGCCGAACAGTTCGGACTCCAGCACCGATTCCGGCAACGCGGCGCAATTGATCTTGATGAACGGGCGCTTGGCCCGCGGCGACAGCTCGTGAATGGCCTTCGCGATCAGCTCCTTGCCTGTGCCGGATTCGCCGCGCAGCAGCACCGTCGAGTTCGATTTGGCCACAACCGCGATCTTTTCGAGCAGCCCTCTCAACGCCGGACTGTCGCCGATGATCCCCTCGACCTGAACCCTGCGGCGATCCCGCGACGGCTTGAGCTCGGATAATTCCTTCTGAAGGCGATAGCTCTCGTGCATCAGCCGCTCGCGATCCTGCGCGACGACGCGGTGCAGCTTGACGGTCTGGCCGACCAGATTGGCAATCATCGTCAGCAGGCGGACGTCGGAATCGAGCCGGTACAGCGGCCGCTCGTCCCAGACCCTGTCGATCGTCAGCGTCCCGACCACCCTGGCGTCGATCCGGATCGGCACGCCGATGAACGACACCCGCGTCGTCTCCGAGGCGCCGAGGCTCTCCACGTCCGCCGGGCTGAAGGCGGGATGGGTCGCGACGTTCTCCGCGACCAGCGGCATCGCGGTCGCGACGATCTGGTCGATGGCCCGCTGCGGCAAGCGACCGCGATAGCGCTCGTCACTGCCCTCGCTCCAGCCCGCGCCCACCGCCAGGTCCGGAACGCCGTCGTCGGAGAGCAGCGCGACGATGCCGTGACGCATCTGGAGGAACGATTGCAGGAGGTTGACGACGTTGGCAAGCGTCGTCTCCAGCCGAGTCGGCGCCGTCAGGATCTTGGAAATCTCGAAGATGCCGGTCAGCGCGATCTCGTTCAGCGGCACGATCGGCGCGGTCTGATCGGCCTTGTCTCGTTCAACCGAGGGAGCAGCATTCAGCATGACGGAATCTCCGTTGCCTGTGACATCCTCCCGGCCGCATTCTCTGGAATTTGTCTTATTCTCATTCATGTCGTATCCAGAGTCGCGCTCAACTTGTCGGCATTGCTGCAAAAAGATTCCGTCGCACCTGCACGCTTTGTCATCCGATTCACGGAATTTACCGTCGATTTGCGTGACATGCTCAAGATCGCGATCTCCGCATTGATCCAGCGCAAATTCACAAAACTTCTCCGCGACCCGCAGGCGGCCGCCCGGTCACACGTGCTGCCCCCCGTTGATCGGCACCTCCGCCCCCGTGACGTAGCTCGCCGCATCCGAGCACAGGAAGAAGATCACCTTGGCGACCTCGTCCGGCGTGCCCACGCGATGCAACGGGATGATCGGCGCGAGCTGCGCTTCGGTCTCCGGCGACAGGATGTCGGTCTTGATCTCGCCGGGCGCGATCGCGTTGACGCGAATTCCGAACGGCGCATAGTCGTGCGCCATCTCCCGGGTGAGGCATGTAAGGGCGGCTTTCGACGTCGCGTAAGCGGTTCCAGCGAAGGGATGCACCCGTGAACCCACGATCGAGGTGACGTTGACGATCGAGCCTGCGGCGCGCTTCAGCTCGTCGACCAGACCTTGCGCGAACAGCACCGGCGCGAGCAAGTTGACATGGAACACGCTCATCCAGGTCTCAACCGGCGTCGTCAGCGAGTTCAACCTTGAGCCGTCCGCGGCCTTCGGCGAAATGCCGGCATTGTTGATCAGCGCATGCAGC
This sequence comes from Bradyrhizobium sp., assembly GCF_035935975.1. Classification (GTDB taxonomy): domain Bacteria; phylum Pseudomonadota; class Alphaproteobacteria; order Rhizobiales; family Xanthobacteraceae; genus Bradyrhizobium. Next base: position 386,644 of record NZ_DASYWN010000024.1, on the reverse strand, counting down.
GGCCCGCCATCGAGCCTCTCCTTGATTTCAGCGACCGCGCGCGGCAGCGCGCGATGGTCGCTCAACTCGATCTGCACATGGTTATCAGTCCCCGAATCCCAGGGACATCGATCACCGTCGAACGGCTGCCGGGAACAGGTGATAATCCGCCACCCGGCTTCGGAAAACAGCTTTCCCGTCGCATGACCAATGCCGCGCGAAGCGCCGGTCAGCACCAGCGTCTTTCGCTCGCCGCGTTGCGCATGCGACTTGTCGCCGTGAAACGGGCACAGCGCGACATCGCCTGCCGACCTACCGGCCGTCACACCGTCGCGATCCAGAAGATCGAGCGTCACCTGAGCTCCTCGCCGCATCCGACCGGACGCCTGACAATGACCATAGGCGCAACTTTGCAGGATTTGGGCCACGCGCGGCAGCTCAATCGCTGCGGTTTTCGCCGGTGAATGTCGGCTTCGCGACACATTGCAAGGTTCGCAACATCGCCGCGTTGGCTTCCGGACCAGGTCGGTCCATCGATGCGCGTCGCATCTTTCTCAGCGCTGACCGGCAGTTGAGAGCTGTTTTTCAATCGTTCCAAATGGCCCGGCTCTTGCTCTCCCCCTGTTCCAAACCTGATCGCGCCCTGCTGCACCCGATTCTGCAATGTGGTTTCAAATGCCCCAGCCGAACGACCATCGACTCTTCGCCGTCATCCTCGGCACCAACGAGATCGCATCCGCGATCGGCATCCAGCTGATGCGCGCCGGATATTGCGTGGTGCTATCGCATGATCCGGATCCGCCGGTGATCCGGCGCAAGATGGCCTTTCACGACGCGCTCTACACCGACACCGCGCAGCTCGAGGACGTCGTCGCGGAGCGCGTGGACGACGGCATGCAGGTCTATCGGGCCCTCAGCCGGCCGCCGCAGATCATGGTCACCTGGCTCGGCCTGCTCGACCTGCTTCCGGTTCGTCACATCGACTTGCTGATCGATGCGCGCCTGCAGAAGCGACGGGTTACGCCCGACCTGCGGCGGCTGGCTCGCCTGAGCATCGGATTGGGCCCCGGCTTCTCCTCGAGCTTCAATTGCGACGTGGCCGTCGAGACCCGACCGGGAAAGATCGGCCTCGCCGCCGACCGGAGCTGGACCGACACCGCCGACGGCGTTGCGAGCTCGCTTGGCAATGTCGGAGCGGAACGTTTTGTCTACTCTCAGCTCGCCGGCCGCTGGCGCACGCCTGTCGAGATCGGCACCCGCGTCTACAAGGGTCTCGTGCTCGGCCATCTCTCCGGCATCCCCGTACTCGCGCCGCGCGACGGCATTTTGCGCGGCATCGTGCGTGACGGCAGCGAGATCCCGGCCGGCGTCAAGCTGCTAGAAATCGATCCGCGCGGGCGCCATGCCCAATGGACCGGCACCGACGAGCGCGGCCGGTCAATTGCACGAGCCGTGCAGATGGCGGTCGGCTCGCATGCTGCCGCAACGAAAGACACGCCGGCGATCCACTCCCTGGCGGGCCATCGCATCTGAAGATTTGCACCAATAGGCGCCTGTCATCGCAACCCATCCAACTCCAAGCAACATCCGGCGCTTCTCTCATGATCATATGCTCCTGCAACGTCATCAGTGATCGCGCCATCAGGGACATCGTCACGTCCACGGAGGCAAGGCTCTCCTCGACCGCGCAGGTCTACGACTGCCTGGGCTGCATCGTGCGGTGCGGCCAGTGCTCCCGCTCCGTCAAACGTGTCCTCGATGAGTGCTCATCGGTCATCCCGAACTGTTCATTCAAGCAGAATTAGTGCCGTCAGACACGATCCAATCGTGCCCTGTGTGCCGCATCCTGCCGAACGGCCGCTCGCTATAGGCTCCCAACGACCCGGCGACATCGCCATCTCCAGCACGCAGTTCAATAGGTAGACACACGTCCGCAGCCTCGCGGCGCAGTTCGCCCGAGCTTTGCCTGGTCACTCCACCCTCTTGACCAAGAGGGCGCAGGGAAGGCCGGGTGCCGGCTGGCACCCGCGGTCCGCTGCGCGAAAGTGTGGCGCAGGAAAACCGCACAGCAGCATACAGGTGTAGCCAATCACTCGGCCTTCCCTGCGCAGTGGTTTGACGGCTTATGCCGTGCTCTCCCGGGAGCCGAATTCCCTCTGGCCTCCCTCGCCTCGCAGATTGACGATGCCGTCCGCCCGGTTGGGCTCGCTGACACCTCCACGACAGGCTTGACCGTAGCAACGACGGCCAGGACCACACGGTTTTGCCGTACGCGCATTCGCCCGACGCCACAGGGTTTCCCGGCGCTGTCGACGTTGCCGGGAAAATATTGGCGAGACGAACCTTCAGCGCCGCTCATCCACACGCGGTTTCGAGCTCACAGGGACTACCCGCCCTGCCCGCACCATCTCGTGCCGACGCTGCCGCGTCCACCGCAAGCCCGGCTCTCGATCAGTGACGACGTACGATCGCCCCTCCAGGTCGAGCCGGGATGGGCGACGAATACGATAAATCCGAATTCTTGTAAAGCGAAATCTTTTTGCCGGACAGCGTTGACAGCAGGGCGACACAGGCCGGACGCGGCGTAACGCGCTTGGCTACGGCGGCAGGTTCCGCACGCATACGGCCGCACCTGTTGCACCGCGGAACGATTTGCGACGCACCATTCAAAATGAGACTGCCCGTTAAGCCGCAGATGGCTCCGACGCGTGCGCTGCATCCGAGTTCGGTTAGCCTCCATCCCAAGAACCGCACGCCTTGAACCGCACGCCTTGCCAAAACGCCGCACCGCGCGGCGATGCGCGAGCGCGCGGTGAAAAACAGCGACACAAACGCCCCAGGGAGGAGAGCAATGTTGAAAGGCAGTCTAGGACTGATCGCGTTGAGCAGCCTGTTGTTGTCGGGCACCGCATTCGCGCAGGAGAAGATCAAGGTCGGCGTCACCGCGACGCTCGAAGGCACCTACACCGTGCTCGGCGAGGATGGCATCCGCGGCTTCCAGACGGCACTCAACGTGCTCGGCAAGAAGGTCGGCGACAAGGAGCTCGAATTCATCATCGCCTCGACCGACGCGACGCCGGACTCGGCGGTCCGCGCGGTGCGAAAGCTGATCGAGCAGGACAAGGTGCAGATACTGCTGTCGCCGCTGTCCGGCGACGAGGGCATCGCGGTCAAGAACTTTGCGAAAACCCATCCGGAGCTGACCTTCATCAATGCCGCCTCCGGCGCCCAGGAAACGACCTATGTCGATCCGGCGCCGAACTTCTTCCGCTACAACATGGACGGCGCGCAGTGGCAGGTCGGCCTCGGCAAATACGCCTATGACGAAAAGAAGTATCGCAAGATCGCGACCGTCGGCGAGGACTATTCCTTCATCTACACCCAGGTGTTCGGGCTCGTGCTCGAGTTCTGCGGCGCCGGCGGACAGATCACCAATCGGCAATGGGTGCCGCTCGGCACCAAGGACTTTGCGTCCGTCATCGCCGCCCTGCCCGACGATGTCGACGCGATCTATCTCGGCCTCGGCGGCGCCGACGCCGTCAACTTCCTCAACCAGTACCAGCAGGCCGGCGGCAAGGCGCATCTGATGGGCGGCTCGATCATGATCGACCAGACCATCCTGTCGTCCAAGGGCAATGCCAAGAGCGCGCTGGTCGGCACGCTGGCTGCGAGCGGCCAGGCCGACACCTGGGAGGATCCGGGCTGGCAGAAATTCGTGAAGGACTATCAGGATGCGTTCCCGCCGAACAAGCGCTTCCCGAGCCCGTCGCTGCTCGCCACCAACTATTACGGCTCGACCATGGCGCTGATCCTCGCACTGCGTCAGGTCAATGGCGACCTCAGCGACAACCAGTCCAAGTACAAGGCCGCGCTCGCGAAGATCGAGCTCGACGCGCCCAACGGCAAGATCAGGCTCGACTCCAACCGCCAGGCGATCGGCACCAACTTCGTCACCGAGGTCGTCGACGACGGCAAGGGCGCGCTGTTCTCCAAGGTCGTGAAGGTGATCCCGAACGTAAACCAGACGCTGGGTTACGATCCCGCGGTGTTCGCCAAAATCGGTTTACCGAGCCGTACAGTACCGGAATGTAAGAAGTACTGACGTAGTCGCATCAGCGACGCCATGACTGGCCGGGGAGAGATTTGCAAGAGCGCGACACGTGCGCCCTTGCATTCTCTCCCCGGTTGTTGAACGCTATCAAAAAAAGACAAAAGCTTCTGGGAGGGAAGGCATGAGCCGGGCGCTCGCCGTCTTCCACGGCCGCTTCGGCCGGGCGACGGTTTATCAGTTGAACCGCCCTTTCAACATCCACGCGCATCGCGAAGGTCATTTGATCTTCCATGTCGGGGGCCGTCCCGCATGCATCGATGTCAACGACGGACGTTATGAGCTCACCGAGGGCTCCGTCGTCGCGATCAATCCGTGGGAACCGCATAATTTCCTGCCGTCCGACCTCGACGGTGGTGCCGTCTTCTTCGTGCTCTATGTCAACTCGGAGTGGTTCGCGCCCGATGCGCCTGGCGCCGATCGCCTGCGCTTCGGCCGAACCCAGTTCACGCGCTCGGTTGCGCTGGACAAGCAGATCAGGCACGCAGCAGCCCTTGTGTGCGGTGCACCTTCGCTCAATAGCCTCGATGGCGAACTGAGACGACTGATCGACGTCTGCTACGACGAGAGCTGGCAGCAGGCCGAGCTCACGCGCGATCCGCGCGCCAACGGCTCCGTCACCGATTTTCGCGTGCGCAAGTGCATCAAGATGATGTCGGAGAGTCCCGGCGCCGAGATCGAGCTCGATACCATCGCGCGCGAATCCGGCCTGTCGCGACCGCATTTCTACAGGCTGTTCCGCACCCAGACCGGCGTCACGCCGCACCTCTATCTCAACACGCTGATGATGGAGCAGGCGCTGGAGGCACTGGTGACGAGCGAAGCCCCCATCGCCGATATCGGCTTCGATCTCGGCTTCTCCTCGCAGAGCGGTTTCACCCGCTTCTTCGCCGCCAATGTCGGAATGGCGCCGACCGATTATCGCCGCGCGGCCAAGGTTTTGCGCGGCTGACGGGCGCGCGAAAAGATACTCACGATCAAATGCGCCCCCATCAGCCCTATTAGGATGTGCGCAACGCGATCCCGACACGAGGATTCGCGATCGATAGGGAGCGCACGTTCATGGCAGGGCTTGCGGCCGGCAACGGTCTGCGTGCCCCCTCACCTCGCTTGCAGGGAGAGGGTTTGAATGACGTGACGACGGAGCGGCGATCATGACCCGCTTTGTCGAGCGCCATCCCGCCTGGGCGTTGGTCATCATCATCGCGGTCGCGGTCGCGCTCTGGCTGATCTTCGCGGTGTGGCCGCCCGGCCTCGAAGAGGCGATCGGCCGCAAGCGCGTGTTCCTCAACGCCCTCTTCAACGGCATCACGCTTGGCGGTCTCTATTTCCTCGTCGCCAGCGGCTTCACGCTGATCTTCGGCCTGATGCGCAACGTCAACCTCGCGCATGGCTCGCTCTACCTGTTCGGCGGCTATGTCGGCTACGCCATCAGCGCCTCGACCGGCTCCTGGATCCTGTCGTTCATTGTTGCCTTTATCCTCACCGCGCTGGTCGGCGTCCTGCTCCAGGTCCTCGTGTTCCGCCGCATGGAGGGACAGGATCTGCGCCAGACCATGGTCACGATCGGGCTTTCGATCGTGTTTGCCGACCTGATGCTGTGGGCCTGCGGCGGCGACTTCTATCAGATCCAGACCCCGAGCTGGCTGGTCGGTCCGATCGAGCTGCCGCTGCTCACGGCCATCAAATCTTCCGGCGAGCCGGTTTATCTGCGCTATCCGCTGGTGCGGCTCGTGATCTTCCTGGCCTCGGCGATCATCGGCATCGCGATGTGGCTCGCGCTCAACCGCACCCGGATCGGCATGATCATCCGTGCCGGCGTCGACGATCGCGACATCCTGGCTGCAACGGGCGTGCGCATCCAGATCGTTTTCGTGCTGGTCTTCGCGCTCGGCGCCGGCCTTGCCGGAATCGCCGGCGTGGTCGGCGGCACCTTCCAGTCACTCTCGCCCGGCGAGGACATCCGCTTCCTGCTTGCCTCCCTCGTCGTCGTAATCGTCGGCGGCATGGGATCGATCCCCGGTGCCGCGCTCGGCGCGCTGATCATCGGCCTCGCCGAGCAACTCGGCTCGGTCTACATCCCGACCTACGCCATCGTCGTGACGTTCCTGATCATGGTGCTGGTGCTGGCGCTTCGGCCGCAGGGCCTGCTTGCGAGGCGCTGACATGTCGGTCACCCACGACGCTCGCATTCAGGTCCGCAGCCCCGCCGCAACAGCGCAGCGCCCGGCCGTGCACGGCTGGCCCGACATCAACAATCCCGCTGCCTGGATCGTGGCGGTCATCCTGCTGATCATGCCGCTGATCGCCAACGGCTTCTTCCTGATCGAGATCTTCGCGACCACGCTCATCCTCGGCACCATCGCCCTCAGCCTGATGTTCCTGGCCGGCTATGGCGGCATGGTCAGCCTGATGCAGCTCACCATCGCGGGCTTCTGCGCTTACATGGTCGCGGTGTTCGGCGTCAGCGGCAACGCCAATATCAGCCTCGGCTGGCCGTGGTGGCTGGCGGTGCCGATGGCACTGGCGCTCGCGACCATCTTCGGCACGCTCGGCGGCGCGCTCGCGGTGCGCACCGAGGGCATCTACACCATCATGATCACGCTGGCGATCGGCGCGGCGTTCTACTATTTCACCAACCAGAACTGGGCGATCTTCAACGGCCACACCGGCATCAATAACGTCTCGACGCCGCATTTCTGGGGCGTCAACTGGCGCGCCGACATTCCGTTCTATTACATCGTGCTCGCGGTCGCCGCGCTCTGCTATTTCGCGGTCGACTACATCTCGCGCGCGCCGTTCGGCCTCGCGCTCCAGGGCGTGCGCGACAACCCGCGCCGCATGGCCGCACTCGGCTTCAACGTCAATGCGCACCGCGTTGCGGCCTATGCGGTGGCGTCCTTCATCGCGGGTCTCGCCGGCGTGCTGCAGGTCTGGAACTACCGCCAGATCTCACCGGGCACGGTCAGCGTCGGCGCCTGCATCGACGTCCTCATCATTGCCATCGTCGGCGGCATCACGCGGCCGATCGGGCCCTATATCGGCGCGCTAGTCTTCGTCCTCCTGCGCACCTTCGCGCTCGACTTCCTGGTCAAGATCGGGCTCGACGGCAACCGCTTCCGCCTGCTGATCGGGCTCGGCTTCCTCGCCATCGTGTTCTGGTCGTCGGACGGCGTGATCGGCCTGTGGCAACGCTGGCGTCAGAGCCAACGTCGCGAGGCGGATCGTCCGGGCGGAGGGCGCGGCCATGGATAGCGTCGCCCAGCGCCTCTCCGCCGTCGGTGCCGGTGCAGCGCTCGAGCTGCGCGGAGTCACCCGGCTGTTCGGCGCCCTGGCAGCGCTCACCGACGTCACCATAACCGTGCGCCCAGGTGAACGCCGCGCGGTGCTCGGCTCCAACGGCGCCGGCAAGACCACGCTGTTCAACTGCATCACCGGCGACTTCCCGCCCTCCTCCGGCACGATCCGCTTCTTCGGCGAGGACGTCACGCACTTCCCGCCCTATGAGCGCATCCGCCGCGGGCTCAGGCGGACCTATCAGATCTCCGCGCTGTTTCCAGGGCTGACCGTCCAGGACAATGTCTACCTCGCCTGCCGCGGCGTCTCGCGCGGACGCTTCTCGTTCCTGCGTCCCGGACAGAACGACGCGCTGATGCACGCGGCCGACGGTCTGGTGCAGGCCGTGCATCTCACCGCCGTGAAGGACCATCGCGTCGCCGAGCTCGCGCACGGGCAGCAGCGCCAGCTCGAGATCGCGCTGGCGCTTGCCGGTGCGCCGCGCTTCGTGCTGTTCGACGAGCCCGCCGCCGGCCTCTCGCCGACCGAGCGGGCCGAGCTGGTCGAGATCCTGACCTCGCTGCCGGCCCATATCGGCTACATCATCATCGAGCACGACATGGACGTGGCGCTGCGCGTCGTCGAGAGCGTGACGATGATGCACAACGGCCGCATCTTCAAGGAAGGTCTGCCGGAAGAAATCCAGTCCGACCCCGAGGTGCAGGAACTTTATCTCGGAGGCGGCCATGAGTGAGGTCCGCCGCTCTACCGCAGCGCTCGAGGTCCGCGGCCTCGATGTCTATTACGGCCACTCGCACGCGCTGCAAGGCGTCGACCTCACGCTCGATGCCGGCGTGTTCTCCGTCGTCGGCCGCAACGGCATGGGCAAGACCACGCTGTGCAAGGCGATCATGGGCCTGGTGCCGGTCAGCGGCGGCTCGATCCGCGTCCGCGGCGAAGACATCACCCGGCGGCCGCCGGCCCATATCGCGCGGCTCGGCGTCGGCTATGTGCCACAGGGCCGCCGGCTCTGGCGCTCGCTCAGCGTCGACGAGCATCTGCGGCTGGCCGGCGGGATGCGGCCCGGCGCCTGGACCGTCGAGCGCATCTACGACACCTTTCCGCGGCTCGCCGAGCGCAAGGATCATGGCGGCGGCCAGCTCTCCGGCGGCGAGCAGCAGATGCTCGCAATCTCGCGCGCACTCCTGACCAATCCGCATCTCCTGATCATGGACGAGCCGACCGAAGGGCTTGCGCCCGTCATCGTCGCCCAGGTCGAAGAGATGCTGCTGCAGCTTGGCGAGGACGGCGACATGTCCGTGCTCGTGATCGAGCAGAACATCGGCGTCGCCACCGCGATCTCGCGCAATGTCGCGATCATGGTCAACGGCCGCATCAACCGCATCATCGATTCGGTGCGGCTCGCCGCCGATCGCGAGCTCCAGCAGCGGCTGCTCGGCGTCGGACTGCACGCCGAGCTCGAGCCCGACCCTGATGTGCCGGCGGCCGGCGGTGACGCAAAGCCGGCTCCGCAACCCGCGCGCGCGAGCGGCCCGATCCGGATCTACATCTCCAACCCGACGCCGCCGACACGCTGGTCGCAGCCGGTCCCGATCGGACGGATCGAAGCGGCGGCGCGGACATTGTCGACGCAGGTCGCGCGCCTCGACGAAACCGCGCGGCGCAAGCGCGAGCCGATGACGGCCCAGACCTCCGGGCCACCGGTGGTCCTGGTCGTCGGCACGCTCGACACCAAGGGAACCGAACTCCGCTTCATCCGCGATATCATTGCGGAGAGCGGCCTCCGGACCAGGCTGGTCGATGTCTCCACTGGCGGCAAGCATGCGACCTGCGATGTCTCCGCGCAGGAGATCGCCCTGAACCACGGCCGCGGCGGCTCGGCGGTGTTCGGCCCCGACCGCGGCGCTGCGGTCACCGCGATGGCCGATGCGTTCGCCAACTGGATCAAGCGCCAGGGTAACATAGCCGGCGTCATCTCGGCCGGCGGCTCCGGTGCCGCCTCGCTGGTCGCGCCCGGCATGCGCAGCCTCCCCGTCGGCGTGCCTAAGCTGATCATCTCCTCCGTCGCCTCGGGCGATGTCGCGCCCTATGTCGGTCCCGCCGATATCACCATGATGTACTCGGTCACCGACGTTCAGGGGCTCAACTCGATCTCGCGCGCGGTGCTGTCGAACGGCGCCAACGCAATCGCCGGCATGGTCAAGGCCCGCCTCGACCAGCGCGGGGCCAATGGGCGTGCCGCAAGCGCTGCGCTGCCGGCGGTCGGCATCACCATGTTCGGCGTCACCACGCCGGCGGTGCAGAAGATCGCGGCCGATCTGCGCGATGATTTCGAATGCCTCGTCTTCCACGCCACCGGCGTCGGCGGCCGCTCGATGGAGAAGCTCGTCGACTCCGGCCAACTCGCCGGAATCATCGATCTCACCACGACCGAGATCTGCGATCTGCTGATGGGCGGCGTATTCCCGGCCACCGACGACCGCTTCGGCGCGATCATCCGTACCCGCGTGCCCTATATCGGCTCGGTCGGCGCGCTCGACATGGTCAATTTCGGCGCGCCCGACACCATCCCCGAGCGTTATCGCGGTCGCAAATTCCACGTCCACAATCCGCAGGTCACGTTGATGCGGACCACGGCCGAGGAAAACGAGCGCATGGGCCGCTGGATCGGCGAGCGGCTCAACCAGATGGACGGGCCGGTGCGATTCTTCATGCCCGAGGGCGGTGTCTCCGCCCTCGATGCCCGCGGCCAGCCGTTCTGGGACCCCGATGCCGATGCCGCCCTGTTCCGCGCGCTGGAGCGCACGGTGCGCGCGACCGGCAACCGCCAACTGATCCGCGTCAAGCAGAACATCAACGATCCCGAGTTCGCCTCGACCATTGTAAGCGCGTTCCGAACGCTGTTCGGCCGCGCCGGGGCGCGCCGGAGACTAGCGAGGTGACCGATGGCCCGGTTTGAACGCGCTACCCTCCTGAAGCGGTTTCGCGAGATGGCGAAGCGCGGCGAGCCCATTGTCGGCGGTGGCGCCGGCACCGGCCTGTCGGCCAAGTGCGAGGAAGCCGGCGGTGTCGATCTCATCGTCATTTACAATTCCGGCCGCTACCGCATGGCCGGCCGCGGCTCGCTCGCGGGCCTGATGCCCTATGGCGACGCAAACGCCATCGTACTCGAGATGGCGGGCGAAGTCTTGCCTGTGGTCAGCAAGACGCCCGTGCTCGCCGGCGTCAACGGCACAGATCCGTTCCGCGACATGGACGTGTTCCTCGACCAGCTCAAGGCGCTCGGCTTCGCCGGGGTGCAGAACTTTCCGACCGTCGGCCTGATCGACGGCGTGTTCCGGGCCAATCTCGAAGAGACCGGCATGTCCTACGCGCTGGAGATCGACATGATCGCCAAGGCACGCGAGAAGGATTTGCTGACGACGCCCTACGTCTTCAGCGAGAAGGAGGCGGCCGCGATGGCGATCGCCGGCGCCGACATCATCGTCTGCCATCTCGGACTCACCACCGGCGGCACAATCGGCGCCCAGACCGCGCCAAAACTGAAGGATTGCCCGGCGCGCATCGACACCTGGGCCTCGGCGGCGCTCAGCGTCAATCCCGACATTCTCGTGCTCGCCCATGGCGGCCCGATCGCGGACCCCGCCGATGCAGACTTCGTCATGAAGAACACCCGCTACTGCCACGGCTTCTACGGGGCGTCCTCGATGGAGCGGCTGCCGGTCGAGCGGGCGTTGACGGAACAGGTACGCAAATTCAAGGCGATCGGCGCACGATAACGCCTGTAAGATTGAGGGAGGGAAACATGTCAGGGATCCTGGTCGGCGAGCTCATCCTCTGGCTGATCGTCGCGATCATCGTGATCGTCGTTGGCGTGTACATCGTCAACTGGCTCTACCACCGCTCCTCAAAGGAGGTGTCGTTCGTCCGGACCGGCTTCCTCGGCGAGCGGGTGGTGATCAACGGCGGCGCTTTCGTGCTGCCGTTCATCCACGCCTACACCCCCGTCAACATGAACGTGCTGCCGATGGGCATCGTGCGTTCGCGGCAGGACGCCGTCATCACCCGCGATCGCATGCGCGTCGACATCGAAGCCGACTTCTATGTGCGCGTGCAGCCGACCCGCGAGGCCGTCTCGATCGCGGCCGCCACCCTGGGCCGCCGCACCATGGAGCCGGAACAGTTGCACGCACTGCTGGCCGGCAAGTTCATCTCGGCGATCCGCTCCGTCGCCTCCGAAATGACCATGGAGGAAATGCATGAGCGCCGCGGCGACTATGTCGTGCGTGTCAAGACCAATGCGGCCGAAGCCCTCGCCCAGAACGGCCTCGAGCTCGAATCCGTCGCCATCACCGATCTCGACCAGACCGACCTCGAATTCTTCAACCCCTCGAACCGCTTTGACGCCGAGGGCTTGACCCAGCTGATGCAGGACATCGAGGCGAGGCGCAAGCTGCGCAACGACATCGAGCAGGACTCGATGATCAAGATCCGCACCCGCAATCTCGAAGCCGAGCGGCAGGCGCTCGAAATCGAGCGCGAGAGCGAGACCGCGCGGCTGGAGCAGGAACGCGACATCGAGATGCGCCGCGCGCTGCAGCGCACGGAAGTCGCCCGCGAGCGCGCGCTGCGCGAGACCGAGGCCGAGCAGGCCCAGATCTCGGCGCGCGAGGCCATCGAGCGCTCGCGGATCGCCAATGAGCAGGCGATCGCGGAGGCGCGCATCGCATCCGAGCGCGAGACCCGCCAGAAGGAGATCGAGCGCACCCGCACCATCGAGGAGAAGGAGCTGCTGGCGCGCGAGGAGATCGAGAAGACCCGGATCGCCAACCAGCGCTCGATCGACACGACGCGGATCGCATCCGAACGCGAGGTCCGCCAGCGCGAAATCGAGCGGATGCGTACCGTCGAGGAAGCCGAGATCGCGGCCCGCGAGGCCATCGAGAAGGCCCGCATCCAGCAGGACCGCGTCGTCACCGACGCCCGTATCGCCAATGAAGAAGAGACGCGCCGCCGCGAGATCGAGCGCACCCGCGCCGTCGACGAAGCCGAGATCGCCGCGCGCGAAGCCACCGAAAAGGCCCGCATCGCCCAGACGTTGATCGTCAATGTCGAGCGCATCTCCTCCGATGAGCGCACCCGCGCGCTGGAGATCCAGCAGGTCCGAACCATCCAGGAGGCCGAGATCGAGGCGCAACGCGCCGTCGAGGCCGCCCGGATCGCCCGCGAACGGACGCTTGCCGCCGAACGCATCGCGGCTGAGCAGAATACGCGGCAGCTGGAGATCGAGCGCAACCAGACCCTCGAAGTCGCCGGAATTGCCGCGCGCGAGACCACCGAGGCCTCGCGCATCGCCCAGGAAGAACGCGTCCGTTCGCTGGAGATCGCCCGCAACCGCGCCGTCGAGGAAGCCGACATCGCCTCCCGCGAAGCGATCGAGGCCGCCCGCATCGCGCAGGAGAAGGCGGTCGCGGCCGAACGCATCCAGGCCGAGCGCGATACCCGCTCGCTGGAGATCGAGCGGACCGGCATTCTGGAGGCCGCCGAGCTGAAGCGGCGCGACGCCATCGAACGCCAGCGCATCACCGTCGATCTCGCGCTGGAGGCCGAACGGATCAACTCGTCCAAGAAGCGCGAGGTGCTCAATATCGAGCAGAAGAAGGCGATCGAGATCGCCGATGAGGACCGCGTCATCGCGCTCTCCGCCAAGAAGTCCGAGCGGATCGACGCCGACCGCCAGGTCAGGCAGGCCGAGATCGTCGCCCGCAAGGAGGTCGAGACCACCGACGTCTCGCGCGAGCAGGCGCTGGAAGCGGCCCGGCTCGAACGCCGCCGCGCAATCGAGCAGCTCGAGGTCGCCCGCGTCCAGTCGCTGCAGGAAGCCGAGATCGCTTCGCGCGAGGAAGTCGAACGCGCGCGCATCGCATCCGACCGCGGCCTGGACGAGGCCCGCATCGGCCGCGAGCGCGAGCTGCGCAAGCTCGAGGTCAATCGCGAGAAGGAGGTCGAGACCGTCCTGATGGAGAAGGCGATCGCCATTCACCAGAAATCGCTGGAGGAGTCCGCGGCCAAGGCGATGGCAGAAGAAGCGCGGATGCGGGCCACTGAGGCGACCGAGCGCGTCATCACGGCCCGCGAAAGCGAGATCGCCAAGCGCCGCAAGACCGTCGAAGTCATGATTGCCGAGAAGCAGGCCGAGGAGACGCGGATTGCCGCCGAGGCAGAACGTGTGCGCGCCGCCGTCGAGGCCGAAGCGCAGCGGATGCTCAACGAGGCCGAGAACGTGCTCACCGACCAGGCCCGCTACTCGCTGTTCCGCAGAAAACTGCTCGACCGCATCGAGGGCATCGTGCGCGAGAGCGTCAAGCCGATGGAGAAGATCGAGGGCATTCGCATCCTCCAGGTCGACGGCCTCAACGGCAACGGCCATGGGGGCAATGGCGGCCGCAGCGCCACCGACGAGGTGATCGACTCGGCGCTGCGCTATCGCGTGCAGGCGCCGCTGATCGACTCCATCCTCTCCGACATCGGCGTCGAGGGCGGCAGCCTCGCGAAGATGCCCGGCCTGATCCGCGAAGCCCGCGACATGCAAGGCATCAAGGATTCCGCGCGCAAGGGCGGTGGTGACAAGCCGGCTGCCTCTCCGCCGGCAGCTGAGGGCGGCGGCGAACCACCGGCCGAGCGCGGTCCACGAAAGAAGAGCTGAGGTCTGCCCCATGCCCCGCGTCTACGTCTCCACCGTCGTCAATGCGCGCAATGATCGCGTCTGGGCGCGGGTGCGCGATTTCAACGGCCTGCCGAACTGGCACCCCGCGATCGCCGAAAGCCGCATCGAGGGCGGCGAGCCCTCCGACAAGATCGGCTGTGTGCGCGACTTTCGCCTGCGCAACGGCGACCGCATCCGCGAAAAGCTGCTGGGCCTCTCCGACTACGACATGTTCTGCACCTACTCGATCCTGGAATCCCCGATGGGCGTCGAGAACTACGTCGCAACCTTGCGGCTGACGCCCGTCACCGACGGCGACCAGACCTTCGTGGAATGGACCGCCGAGTTCGACTGCGCGCCGGAGCGCGAGACCGAGCTGGTCGGAAACATCGGCGGCGGCGTGTTCCAGGGCGGGTTCGACGCCCTCAAGCGTGTGTTCGGAGGCTGACGCTGGTGCCCCATATCGTCAAAAGCACGATCCTGGACGCGCCGACCGATGCGGCGTGGGCCATGCTGCGCGATTTCAACGGGCATGACCGCTGGCACCCGGCGGTCGCGACCTCGTCAATCGAGCGCGCGCACGCCTCCGACAAGATCGGCTGCATCAGGCGGTTCAAGCTGAAGGACGGCGCCGAGCTGCGCGAGCAATTGCTGGCGCTGTGCGATCTCGAGCAGAGCTTCAGCTACTGCCTGCTCGATACCCCGATCCCGATGTTCAACTACGTCGCCCATGTCCGCCTGCTGCCGGTCACCGATGGCGATCGCACGTTCTGGCATTGGGAATCCCGTTTCACCACCAGGCCCGAGGATCGCGACCGCATCACCCACATGGTCGCCGAAGACATTTACCAGGCCGGTTTCGAAGCAATCCGCCGGCATCTGAAGGAGGCCGCCTAGATGGCCGTGACAGTGAAGACTTTTGCCAGCGCCAGCGAGGCGGCCGGGGCGCTATCCTCGGACCGCACCGCGCGCTATCTCGGCGGCGGTACGCTGGTGATGCGGGCGCTGAACGAGGGCGACGTCTCGATCTCGACCGTGGTCCGCGCCCAGGACCAGGCGCTGACCCGGATCGACGCCTCCGGCCCGCGCATCACACTCGGCGCCGGCGTCACCTTCGCGCGCGTCCTCGCCGAGCGTGACCTCGGCTTCCTCCACGCCCCTGCTCGTTCGATCGGCGGCCCAGCGGTGCGCAACATGGGAACAGTCGGCGGCAATCTCTTCGCTCCGAATCCCTACGGCGATTTCACCGTCGCACTGCTGGCGCTCGATGCCACCGTCGCCGTGCAAGGCGGCTTTGGCTCGCGGGACATCCCGATCGACGAGTTTTTGCAGGCCCGTGACCGCCAGGCCGGCACGTTGGTTCTGTCAATCTCGTGCACCCGCCCGGCCAGCTCCGATGCATTTCGCTATCGCAAGATCGCACGCATCAAGCCGAAGGGCGGCTCGGTCATCACGCTCGCGGCGCATCTGCCGATCTCCGGCGGCCGGATCGCGGGCGCGCGCATCGCGCTGGGCTCGATGGCGCCGACGCAGATCCGCGCCCGCGCCGCCGAGCGGGCGCTGGAGGGCCGCTCGCTGGATGCGGCGACCATCGCGGCGGCTGCTTCTGCCGCAACTGAAGGAACATCGCCCTCCGACAACGCGCTCGGCAGCGCGTGGTATCGCCGCGAGATCGTCGGCGTGCATCTGCGACGCCTGCTGTCGGGACAGGAATAGAGCCCCATGTCCAAGATCCCCCTGCAATTTCGCCACAACGGCCGCGACGTCGCCATCTTCGTCGACGGCGGCACCAATCTCCTCGTCGCGCTCCGCGAGCTGATCGGCGACATGACGCCGAAATTCGGCTGCGGCCAGGGCGGCTGCGGCACCTGCAGCGTGCTGATTGACGGCGAGCTTCACCTGTCCTGCCTGACGCTGGCCGAGACGGTCGCCGGCCGCTCCGTCGAGACCCTCGACGGCATGAAGCAGGGCCCCAACCTGCATCCGCTGCAGCGCGCCTTTGCCGACAATTTTGCGGCCCAGTGCGGCTATTGTACGCCGGGCATGCTGATGGCCGCAAAGGCCCTGCTCGACCGCAATCCCGCCCCGAGCCGTGACGAGGTCATCGAGGCCATCTCCGGCAACATCTGCCGTTGCACCGGCTACGAGCCCATCATCAATGCCATCCTCGCCGCCGCCGGCGGCCGGGTCAGCGCGTAAGGGAACGCGACCATGCTGGAACTGCGCAAGGACATCTTCGCCGACGAACGCGACGATAATCTCAAGGAAATCGGCAAGGGCACCCAGCGCCAGGACATGCTCGGCCACGTCACGGGCACGTCCAGTTACTTCAACGACCACAAGCCGCAGGGCATGCTGCATCTGAAGGTGGTGCGCTCGACACAGGCCCATGCCCGGATTCGCCGGATCGACACCACCGAGGCCGAGCGTTCCGCGGGCGTGCGCCGGATCATCCGCGGCGCCGATGTGCCGGTCAATCTCAACACGCTTCTCAGCCTGATCAATTTCGGCAAGGACGACGAGCCGTCGCTGGCCGTCGACAAGGTCCGCTACAAAGGCGAGCCGATCGTCGCGATCGTCGCTGACAGCGAGCGCGAGGCCTTCGAGGCAGTCGCGAAAGTCAAGGTCGACTACGAGCCGCTGCCGGCGGTCTTCGACGTCGAGGAGGCGCTGAAGCCCGGCGCGCCCGTTGTCAACGAGACCTATCCGAAGAACACGTTCACCTATCACGAGACCTACGATCACCAGAGGCTTCGCTTCGGCGATGCCGACGCGGCGCTGGCGACTGCCGATCACGTGCTGGAGCAGCGCTATCAGATGTCGCCAATCGAGCACGCGCCCACCGAGACCAACGGCGCGATCGCGGCGCCCGACACCAACGGCCGCTATGTCGTCTACACCTCAACGCAGGCGCTGTTCTTCTCGGTCGACACCTGCGCCAAGATTTTGGACGTGCCCTCCAACACCTTTCACTTCATCGGCGGCACCGTCGGCGGCGGCTTTGGCGGCAAGGTGGATACGCTGACCGAGCCGCTCGCCATCCTCGGCGCGATGCTGACCGGACGGCCCGTGCGCTACGTGTTCGGACGCGAAGAGGAAATGCAATACGGTCCTCCGCGCGGTGCCGAGCGCATCTACATCAAGGACGGCGTGATGCGCGATGGCCGTGTCGTCGCGCGCAAGATCCGCGCCTATTTCGACAGTGGCGCCTATACGCGGCTGTCCAGCTACGCGGCGGTGAAATGCGCCGCGCATTTGCCGGGGCCCTACACCATCCCCAACGTCTATGGCGACGTCTATTGCGTCTTCACCAACCGTACGCCGGCCACTGCCATGCGCGGCTTCGGCGTCACTGCGATGGACTTTGCGATCGAGTGCCAGATGGACAAGCTGGCGCATCTGATCAACATGGACCCGATGGAGTTCAGGATCCTGAACGCCTATCGTGACGGCGACATGAAAGCGCACCGTCGCGAGGCCAAGAACACGGCGCTGATCGAGTGTGTCCAGGTCGCGGCCGAGAAAGCCAAATGGCCGCTGCGCGAGGAGTTCAAGCGAGCGTCGTCACGCAAGGACGGCGGCGGCAGCCGCGCCGTGATCCCGCCGACGCCGACGAACTCGTCGCGCGCGAGGCCGACCACCCCGGTCCAGCAGCGCACGAGCTATGACCGGCTTCCGCCCACCGTCACCCGCGAACCGCCGCGCGAGCCGCCACCACCCGCTCCGCCGCCGCCCTCGCCGCGGCCGGCCGCCCCCTCGCATGGCGCAACCCGTTTCTCCTCCGTCTTCGGCACCAGGAGGCGCTAGATGGCCAGGCATCGCGGACGCGGCATCGCGTCGATCAACTATCCCATCGGCATGAATCTCGGCGGTGACCCCAGCCAGGCGCTGGTGCATTCCAACCCGAGTGGCAAGTTCACGGTGGCGCTGTCGTCCATCGACCTCGGCCAGGGCATGAAGTCGGTGACGCGCCAGATCTGCGCGGAGACGCTCGGCGTCCCGGTCGAGGACGTCTATGTCGATACGGCAGACTCCGACACCGGCCCGCACTGCATGGGCTCGTTTGCCTCGCGCGGCACCCACCGCGTCGGCAATGCCGTGATGGCCGCCGCCCGCGAGGCGCGTGGCGTGATGATGGAAGCCGCGGCCGAGGAGCTGGAGGTCAACGCCGCCGATCTCGACACAGACGGACGCGGCAACATCCACGTCAAGGGCGCCCCGCACCGTTCGATCTCGACCAAGGACGTCGCGATCGCCGCGCAGTTCAAGCAGGGCAAGACCATTTCCGGCCGCGGCATCTTTCTGGTGCCGCTTTCCAATGTCGATCCGGAGACCGGCGAGATGTCGCCGGCCACCTGCTACGCCCATGCCTGTCTCGTCGCCGAGGTCGATGTCGATGACGAGACCGGCGAGGTCGCGATGGTGCGGATGGATTCGGCCTACGAGCTCGGCCGCGCGCTCAATCCGCGCCTGGTCGAGCAGCAGCTCGTCGGCGGCGCCTGGATGGGCGTCAGCCACGCGCTCTACGAGACGCCGGAGCCGTACTATCCCGAGCCCGTTCATGGCCCGCGCGACTTCGTCGAATATCTGATGCCCGGCCCCGGCGACATCTGCCCGCACGATATCGCCGTGCTGGAGCGCCCTGCTCCTGATGGCCCGTTCGGCGCGAAGGGTCCCGGCGAGATGTGCGCGAACCCGGTGCTGCCCGCCGTTGCGAACGCGATCTTCAATGCGGTTGGCGTGCGCATCGACGATCTGCCGATCACCCCGGAAAAGGTCTTGCGCGCGATAAAAGCCCAGGGCGGCGCGCGGCCACAGGCGCGGCGCTAGAGGTCTTGGTTCATGGCGGTCCGCAGCAACATCGTCGGCATCGACAGCCCGGAGGCGCTGGAGAAGGCGCTGCGCGCGGCCTATTACCTCGCCGACGAAGGCCTTGCGACCGCTGCCTATCTCGGCCTTGCGCTCGGCAAGCCGCTGCTGCTCGAGGGCGCGCCGGGTGTCGGCAAGACGGAAGCGGCAAAGGCCATCGCCGCGGTGCTCGGCCGCCGGCTGATCCGCCTGCAGTGCTACGAGGGGATCGACGCCTCCGCTGCGCTCTATGAGTGGAACTACCCGCGCCAGATGCTCGCGATCCGCCAGGCCGGCGACGAGAGCATCGATATCTATGGCGAGACCTTTCTGATCGAGCGTCCCATGCTGGCGGCACTGCGCGCGCCTGACTCCACCGTGCTGCTGATCGACGAAATTGACCGTGCCGACCAGGAATTCGAGGCATTCCTGCTCGAATTCTTGTCCGATTTCCAGATCTCGATCCCGGAGCGCGGAACGGTGCGTGCCGCCGAGCGGCCCGTCGTCGTGCTGACGTCAAACCGGACACGAGACCTGCACGAAGCCTTGCGTCGCCGCTGTGTCTACCACTGGATCGATTATCCCACGGAAGAACGTGAGGCCCGCATCATCATGCTGCGGGCCTCCAGTGTTGCCGAGGCGACTGCACGTGCCGTCGTCGCGGCTGTCGGCAGGCTGAGGCGCGAACCGCTCAGCAAGGCACCGGGTATCGCCGAAGCTGTCGACTGGGCCGAGGCCGCAACGCTCCTCAACAAGGGTGGCGCGCGCTGGCCCGACGCCTTCAAGCGTTCGATTGGCGTGGCGCTGAAGGATGAGGAGGACCTGCACTTCATATCGCCCCGTCTCGATACGATGCTCGCGGAGGCGACCGCATGAGCACAGAACTCCAGCTGCCGCGGGCAGCCCGCATATTCATCTCCTTTGTCGGACTGCTGCGTGCCAACGGCTTCGCCGTTGCGCCAGAGCAGACCACCGCGTTCCTCACCGCGATCGAGCTGCTCGGGCCACGCAACCTCAGGGACATCAAGCAGGCGGCGCTAGCCACCCTCGCCCCGCCGCCCGAGCGCCGCGCCACTTTCGATCGGCTGTTCGATCTGCACTTCCGCGGCAGCGAGGCGATCGAGCGCGCCGACGACGGCGAGGATGATGAGACCGTCCGGCTTCAGGAAGAAGGCCGCGGCGAGGACGAGCCGCTGCTGTCCGACGAGGCCATTGAGTCCGGCCTGACCGCAACGCGCACCGAGGCGCTGGTCGAGCGCCGCTTCACCCAGCTCTCCGCCACGGACGCCCTCCGTCGTTTGGCGCGCGAGGCCCCGCGGCGGCTGCCCCGGCGGCGCGGCCACCGCCGCATGCGCGCCCGCCGCGGTCCTTTCGCCGACCTCCGCCGTACCTTGCGCGACAGCGTCCGCAGCGATGGCGAGATCCTGCGGCTCGGTCACATGAAGCGGCGCCGGCGCCCGCGAAAATTCCTGCTGCTGATCGACGTCTCCGGTTCGATGAAGAGCCGCACCGAGGACAACATGAAGCTGGCGCACGCGCTGGTTCAGGCCGCGCCCAATGTCGAGGTCTTCACCTTCGGCACGCGCCTGACCCGCGTCACCCGCGCGCTGCGGCTGAAGCGCCGCGAGCAGGCGCTGAGCGCGGCCGCCCACCTCGTCAGCGACTGGGATGGCGGCACCCGCATCGGCGATGCATTGCAGGCCTTCCTCGCGGTGCCTCGTTTCGGCGGCTATGCGCGCGGCGCAGCCGTGGTCATCGTCTCGGATGGATTGGAGCGCGGCGAGCCGGATGCACTGCGCGACGCCGTGGCAAAGCTGTCGCGGCGGGCCTGGCGCCTGAGCTGGCTGACGCCGCTCGCGACAGGCCCGGGTTTCCGTCCGCAGACCGAGGCGCTCGTCGCCATCGAGCGCTTCGTCGACGACCTCGTCGACGGCGGATCGAGCGCGTCGATCGTCGCGCATGTACTGGCACTGGGACGAAGGAGAGTTGCGTGACCGAGATTGTCGATGGGCATCATCACATCTGGCGGCAGGCCGACCTGCCCTGGCTGACCGGCCCCATGCAGCCCCGCATCTTCGGACCCTACGAGCCGATCCGGCGCGACTATCCGATCGAGGAATATCTCGACGACCTCAGAGGCTCCGGCGTGAGCCGCTCGGTCTACGTCCAGACCAACTGGGCGAACGACCGTTTCGAGGACGAAGCGGCCTGGGTGCAGCAGACCGCCGACGAACATGGCTGGCCGCACGCCATCGTCTCCTATGCCAACTTTGCCGTAGACGATGTGCGCCCGCAGCTCGACCGGCTGAAACGCTATTCCCTGGTGCGTGGCGTGCGCATGCAGCTGCACTGGCACGAAAACCCGCTCTATCGCTTCGCGGCCAGGCCCGACCTCTGCCTCGATCCCCTGGTCCGCCGCAACATCGCGCATCTCGCCGATTACGGCTGGAGCTTTGACCTGCAGGTCTTCACGCCGCAGATGCCGGATGCCGCGCAGCTCGCGGAGTCATGCCCCAAGGTGACCTTCATCCTGCAGCATGCCGGCATGCTCGAAGACCTCTCGCCTGCGGGACGCGCGGCCTGGCGCGCCGGAATGGCCCGGCTCGCGGCCTGCCCTAACATTGTTTCAAAACTCTCGGGCCTCGGCACCTTCATCCACCGCAACGATCCCGCCCATATTGCCGCTGTTGTCATGGACACCGTCGCAATCTTCGGCGCCGAGCGTTGCATGTTCGGCTCCAATTTTCCGATCGAGAAACTGTGGACCAGCTATCGCGAGCTCGTCGACGCGTTTCGCGCAGCCGCCGCGCCACTGAGCTCTGCGCAACAGGACGCGATCTTCAGAGGCACCGCGACGCGCGTCTACCGGCTTTGACCGACAAGAAACAGATCAGGGAGGGAAACGAATGGCGCTGGAGATCAAGATCCTGGACTATGGCGATATCGAATTGGAATCGAGCTTTCTGGTGCTCGGCCGCGATTGCGGCCGCACCCGCCGCGTCCTTACGCTGGGCTTTTTGATCCTCGGTGGCAAATATCCGGTCGTGGTCGACACCGGCTACCGCTCCAACCAGATCATGGAGACGCTGGGCATGCGCGGCTTGCAGTACCACGAGAACATGATCGAGAACCAGCTTGCCCGTCACGGCGTCCGCATGGGCGATGTCCGCTTCGTCTGCCACACCCATCTGCACATCGACCACGCGGGCAAGGACGATCTGTTCCCGATGAACACGACCGTCGTGCTCAACCGCAAGGAGCTGGAATACTCCGTCTCCGGCCTGATGCATCCGCAATATCCGGCGCCCGACATCAAGCACCTGATCGACCGCCTGCACACCAAGAGCGCGTTGCGCTTCCTTGATCTCGAGATCACCGGCCCGATCGAGCTGATGCCCGGCGTCTATTGCGACGCCGCCGGCGCCCACACCGAGGGCTCCATGAACATCATCGTCGAAACTGCGGACGGCATCGCCACCATCTGCGGCGACGTCATCTACGATTTCAACGACCAGATCGTGACGCCCTTCAACGAGATCCACGACTGGGAGCCGCGCACCACCGGCAACCACGGCACCAGCAAGCGCGCGGAAAAGGCCGCGATCAAGAAGCTGCTCAGCAATTCGCGCTATCTGCTGCCCGTGCACGACCGCCCGGCCAAGATCGAAGGCGGCAACGTCGTCGGCCGGCTGCACGACCAGGTCCCCGGCCCCATCGTGCAGTCGCTGCCCGCGCGCAACTGGTTCCCGGCCTAAGATGATCTTGTGGATCGACCGATGACGCACGTCACCCTGCGCTCCGAATTCGAAACCCTGATCGACCCCTATGCGCCGGTCGCGCAGGTCGGCACGGGTTTTGACTTCACGGAAGGACCGATCTGGCACCCGGCCGATCACTATCTGCTGTTCTCGGACATGCCGGGCGACGTGCGCCGGCGCTGGGATGCGCGGCGCGGCGTCGCCGAGGTCAAGCGGCCCTCGAACAAATGCAACGGCATGACATATGATGCAGAGCTCAATCTGATCGTCTGCGAGCACGCGACCTCGTCGCTGATCCGCGAACGGCCGGACGGGCGGCGCGAGGTGCTGGCCTCGCACTTCCAGGGGCAGGAGCTCAACAGCCCGAACGATGTCTGCGTCCACTCCTCAGGCGCGATCTATTTCTCGGATCCCTGGTATGGCCGCATGCCGGTCTATGGCGTCGAGCGCCCGCGCCAGCTCGGCTTCCAAGGCGTCTATCGTGTCGTGCCCGGCAGCGAGCCGAAGCTCGTGGTGGAACGCAATCTGTTCGACCAGCCGAACGGGCTGTGCTTCTCGCCCGACGAAAAGCTGCTTTATGTCAACGACACCGTGCAGGCGCTGATCCGCGTGTTCGACGTCAATGCCGACGGCACGCTGTCGAACGCGCGCGTGTTCGCAAGCGGTATTCGCTCCGAACTCGAGGCGGGCCTGCCCGACGGCATGAAGTGCGACCAGCACGGCAATGTCTGGGTTACCGCGCCCGGCGGAGTCTGGGTCTATTCGCCCCGCGGTGAGCTGCTCGGAAAGGTGCGGGTGCCCGAGATGGTCGCGAACCTCGCCTGGGGCGGACCGGACTTTCGCACCCTGTACCTGACCTCGACGCATTCGGTCTATGCCGTCCCCACCAAGGCCGGTCCGCGCCACGAGCCCTATATGAACGGCAGGCGCAGCAGTGGCGGTGCCGTGAGCGCGGGCCCTGCGGCCGCGGCACCGATCCTCGCCGACGGCGAGATGCGGCTCGATCCAAGCCGTTGCGCCATGATTATCCAGGATCTTCAAAACGACGTCATCATGGATGGCGGCGCATTCGCTGAATCAGGTGCGCCTGGCCATGCGAAGCAGCAGCATGTCGTCGAGAACGTCCGCCGCCTTGCCGAGACGGCGCGGGCCCGCGGCGTCGCCATCATCCATGTCTGGTTCGTGGTCGAGCCCGGCGCACCCGGCGTCACGCTGAACGCGCCGCTGTTCGAGGGGCTCGTCGACAGCAAGGCCATGGTACGCGGCAGTTGGGGCGCGGCGCCGGTTTCCGGCCTGGAGCCGCGGCCCGGCGATTTCGTCGTCGAAAAGATGCGGATGAGCGCCTGGGAAGGCACGCGGCTGGAGACGATCCTGAAAGCGACCGGCCGTGACATGATCATCAACACCGGCGCCTGGACCAACATGTCGGTCGAGCACACCGCGCGCACCGGTGCCGACAAGGGCTATTTCATGATCGTACCGGAGGACTGCTGCTCGACCATGAATGCCGACTGGCACTCGGCCTCGATCAACTTTGCCATGCAGAACGTCGCCGTCGTCACCCGCGCGGACGCCGTCATCAGAGCGCTGGGATGAGCGGTGGCGAAGCTCCTGCACCTTTCCTGCTCGCCGCGCCCTGACTCCGAGTCGAGCGCCGGCGCGCAGGTCTTCCTCGAAGGCCTTCGTCAGGCGCGGCCGGATTGGGACATCGACGTCGTCGATCTCTGGCGCGAGCGGATGCCGGAATTTACCGGCCCCATCGTCGAAGCCAAATATGCGCGCATGAAAGCGCAAAGCTTCAACGACGCGCAGCGCGAGAGCTTTGCCGAGGCCGAGCGGATGGCGCTACGCTTCTCGCTGGCCGATCGCGTGCTGATCTCGACCCCGATGTGGAATTTCGGCATCCCCTACAAGCTGAAGCAGTGGTTCGACATCATCATCCAGCCCGGCCTGACGTTCCGCTTCGATCCGGCGCAGGGCTATCTTCCTTTGCTGAAGGACCGGCCAACCATCGTCATCCTCGCCTCCGGCAGCGACTTTGCCACCGGCATGAACCGCGGCCGCATCGACATGGCGACACCGTACCTGCGCGAGGCGCTCCGCTTCATCGGCATCAGCGATGTGCGTTTCGTGCCGATCGGACCGACGGCGGGCCCCGCCGAACCGGTCCGCGCCGCCCGCGATACCGCGCACCGCCGTCTCTCCGACATGGCGAGGCGGTTTTAGCGCGCAATCCTCGGCTCTCGCCGTACACGCGCTGCACGCGGCACCATCTAACGTGTCTTGTCGCGTCGGTCACGACAGAGCCAACGACCCTGTCCCCTCGCAGCGCGGCCCCCTAGCTGCTGAAACCCGCAGGAATGAACGCCGGCAGCTTCTCCTCGATGAACTGCTTCACCTCGGGCGAATTGAACACCTGGATGAAGGCTTTCAGCCGCGGATCATCCTTCTTGTCCGGCCGGGCCGTGAAGCGCAGCACCAGGCCTTCGTCGACGGTGCGATCGATGATCAGTGCGGATTTCGGATCGCCGCCAGCCGGAATGAGATAGGTGATGTTGACCAGTGCCAGCGTCACGTCGTCGAGCGACCGATAGGTCTGCGCCGGGTCGAGCTCGACGATCTTGAGGTTCCTGGGATTGTCGGTGATGTCGAACTTGCTGACCGAGAAGCCCTTGCCTGGCGCGAGCTTGATCAGCCCGGCCCGCTCCAGCAGGATCAGGCCCCGCGCACCGTTGAGCGGCTCGTTCGGGATGGCAACGCTATCGCCGGACTTGATCTCGTCGAGCGTCTTGACCTTCTTCGAGAACAGCCCGACCGGCGCGATCACACCGACCTTGTCGGCCTGCACCAGGTTGAAGCCGCGCTGCTTGTTCTGAAGCGCAAGATAGGTCGCATGCTGGAACAGATTGGCATCGACCTCGCCGCTGTTCACGACCTCGTTCAACGCCACCCAGTCCGACAGCTCGACAATCTTGACGTCCTGTCCTTTGTCCTTGGCGAGCTTGGCGGCAAAGGACGCCAACTGCCCGACAGGGCCGGCGCTGGTTGCGATCTTCAGGGGTTCGGCGGCGAACGCAGCCGCGGTGAATGCCAGCCAAAGACCGGCGGCCTGGGCGGTACGACGAAGGATCTTCATTATTTCGAAATTCCGTTTTCAATTCGTGGGAAATGTCTCACGCGGCCTTGCGCGCGCCGGCATCGGCCTGCGCCAGCGCCTGGCTGAGATCCGCCAGGATATCGTCGGGATGCTCGATCCCGACCGAGAGGCGGACGTAGCCGGGCGTAACGCCCGCGGCGAGTTGCTCGGCCGAGGTGAGTTGCTGATGCGTCGTCGATGCCGGATGAATGGCCAGCGAGCGGGCGTCGCCGATATTGGCGACGTGATAGAACAGTTTTAGCGCATCGATGAAGCGCCGCCCGGCTTCCACGCCACCCTTCAGCTCGAAGCCGACCAGCCCGCCATAGCCGCCCTTCAGATAGACATCGGCCCTGCGCCGGTTCTCCCCGTTCTGCAAGCCGGGGAAGATCACGTTCGACACCGAGGCGTGCTTGGAGAGGAAGTTCGCGACCTTGACCGCGTTCTCGTTGTGCTGGCGGATGCGCAGCGGCAGGGTTTCGAGCCCCTGGATGAACTGGAAGGCATTCTGCGGCGCGATCGATGCACCGAGGTCGCGCAGTAG
Organism: Bradyrhizobium sp.; assembly: GCF_035935975.1. GTDB lineage: Bacteria > Pseudomonadota > Alphaproteobacteria > Rhizobiales > Xanthobacteraceae > Bradyrhizobium. Next base: position 360,268 of record NZ_DASYWN010000024.1, on the reverse strand, counting down.
CTTGACGCGGGCGCGCAGGATGTAGGCGATCGGGCCAAGCGGCTTCGCCGCCTCGGTCCAGATGGCGCCGTGATAGGCCTCATCAGGCGTGTTCAGCAGCGGAAAGCGATCCGCGTGCGCGGCCCAGTCGAAATTGCCGCCGTCGACGATGGCGCCGCCGATCGCAGTGCCGTGGCCACCGATATATTTGGTCGTGGAATAGACCACCACCGCGGCACCATGCTCGAACGGACGCGCGATCAGTGGCGAGGCCGTATTGTCGAGAATGAGCGGTACGCCAAGCGAGCGTCCGATATCCGCGACCTCCTTGATCGGAAAGACATTCAGCTTGGGATTCGGGAGCGTCTCGCCGAAATAGGCCCTTGTCTTCGCATCGGTCGCGCGGCGGAAGTTCTCAGGGTCGGCCGGGTCGACAAACCGGACCTCGATGCCGAATTGCTTCAGGGTCTGCGACAGCAGTGTCCAGGTGCCGCCATAGAGATCGGTCGAGGACACGATGTTGTCGCCGGCCTGGGCGATGTTGAAGATCGCGAAGGCGGAAGCCGTCTGTCCGGAGGCGACAGCGAGGGCAGCTGCACCGCCCTCGAGCGCAGCAAGCCGATCCTCAAACGCCTGCTGGGTCGGATTTCCGATCCGGGTGTAGATCGGGCCTAGCTGCTCGAGCGCGAACAGGCGCGAGGCGTGATCGGTGTTTTCGAACTGGAATGACGTGGTCTGGTAGATTGGAACGGCCACCGCGCCTGTCGCGGGGTCGGCGCGGTACGATCCACCATGCAACGCGAGCGTCTCGAAGTTCCGGGTCTCCAACGCCATCTGCAATTACCTTTCGATCTCGAGAGAGCGCATCGTGCGCGGCAAGCCGTGCTTGTCGTCGAAAAGGATGCGGTCGGATTCCGCGGCTGTCGAGCCGGTCGGAGAAATAGCGATGCGCGTGCTGCAACGACGCCGCTTTGTGATGCGTTTGTTTCCGGTCCTTCGTTGAATTGGAAACAAACTCGCTCGCGCAAAATGATAAAAAATGGTCACGCGAAGCGGATCGGCTTCGCAATTGATGATCGGGCCCAGACCATGACGAGACCGCGCGAGCTGCGCTTCAACGCTTTCAACATGACCGCGCCGAGCCACAATTGGGCCGGCCTCTGGTCTCATCCGCGCGATGCGTCGATCGACTACAACACGCTCGAATATTGGGCCGACTACGCCAGGACCGCGGAGCGCGGGCTGCTCGACGGCATCTTCCTGGCCGATGTGTTCGGCGTGTACGACGTCTATAGCGGCAATGCCGATGCCGCCGCGTTACATGCCGTGCAGCTTCCCAACGCGGATCCGACGCTGCTCGTGTCCGCCATGGCACTCGTCACCCACCATCTCGGCTTCGGCATCACCTCGAACCTGACGTTCGAACATCCCTATCAATTGGCCCGCACGTTTTCGACACTCGATCACATCACCAACGGCAGGATCGGCTGGAACATCGTCACCGGCTATCTCAACAGCGGCGCGCGCGGCATGGGCCTGCCAGCCAACCGCGCCCATGACGACCGCCATGACGCGGCCGAGGACTTTCTCACCGCAACCTACAAGCTGTGGGAAGGAAGCTGGGAGGACGACGCCGTTCGCCGGGACCGCGACCGCCGCATTTTCACGGATCCAGCGAAGCTCCATCGGGTGCGGCACGACGGCCCTTATTTCAAGGTCGACGGCATCCATCTCGCCGAGCCCTCGCCGCAGCGAACGCCGTTGCTGTATCAGGCCGGCACCTCGAAGCGCGGCCGCGCCTTCGCGGCCCAGCATTCGGAAGCGATCTTTCTCAATGGCCAGACCAAGCCCATCCTTGCGCGCGCCGTGCGCGAGATCCGGCAGGCAGCCAGGGCCTATGGCCGCGATCCCTATGACATCCGCCTGTTTGCCGGCGCGACCGTGATCGTGGCGCCGACCCGTGCCGAGGCGAACGATCTGCTCGAGGATTACGCGCAGCATGTCGACCAGACCGGCCAGCTCGCCCTGTTGTCGGGCTGGACCGGCATCGACTTCTCGACCTATCGGCCCGACCAGCCGATCGAGTATGTCGAGAGCAACGCCATTCAGTCGATGGTCGAGAATTTTACGGTGCGGAGCGACCGGCCGGTCAAGGTCGGCGACCTCGCGAGGCTAAGCCGCGCCGGCGCCCGTTCGCCCTTCGTGGTCGGCTCGCCGCAGGACGTCGCCGACGAACTGATCGCCTGGGCGGATGAGACCGACGTCGACGGCTTCAACCTGTTCCGCCTGGTCGCGCCGGAATCGCTGAACGCCTTCGTCGATCTCGTGGTCCCGGAGCTGCAATCGCGCGGCGTCTACAAGACCGCCTATCGCGAGGGAACGCTGCGCGAAAAGCTGTTCCCGGGACGCGGCCCGCGACTGCACAGCACGCATCCCGGCGCGAGTTTCCGACGCCTGCCGACCAGCGCGGCAGACGTTCGCCAAGTCGACGCTGCCGAATAGCGGCCCGATCGACCCGGGGCGCTACCACGCATCGGCCATCGCAAGCAGAACGGCTCTTCACGACAGTCTTTTCTGGTCGAGATAGGGCTTTCCGCCTCGCGAATGCTGCACCCGTCCTCCGCGCGGCTCGATGACGGGCAATTCGGCAAGTGCATTCACGACGTGATACATCGTCGGGCAGATCGCTCCACGCGGCGTGTTCCGTCGGACGAGGACGCGGCCTGCGCGACAGGCGCAATGCGCAAATCGGTCACGGACAGTTCAAGAGAGCGAAAGCCCATCCAGCCGGCAGTGCAAACCTGGACGCCGTCGCTTTGCCGGGGTGCATCGACCTCGGCGGCGGCGTCGCCACCATCGGCGCGGCGATCTCCGCGGGTCTTGCGGTGGCGGCGCTCGGGCGACGCGTCGCTCCTGCCGATACAATCGATGTCGGCGCGCAATTGGGGCCGCCAGCGCTTCCGTCGCGCGACGTGGTGCTGCATGCAAGTCCCGGGGATCAGCAGACCAAACATTCCCTGAGAACCCTGACGGCTGCGATCCGGGCCACTGCGGCCAAGCACTAGCTGCAATCTGCCGCGCACCCGCGGTCCTGCCGGTCAGACAACTCCATTCTTCATGCGCGGCGCACAGGAGAATGTTCGTTCCTTTCCGCGCCAGATGGTCCCGATCGAATACAGCCTGGCGCGTCTCGCCGGCACGCTTCAGATCGACCCCGCTTTGCTCGAACTCGACAAGCCCCTGCCGGAGCCTCTGCCGCTACCGGTCAACGCCAACCACACCATGTTCCAGGGCACCGTCAACATCGCCCGCCGCGGCAATCTGACCGTCCGCCAACTGATCCGCGCGCTCGGCGGCGGCGTCGGCCACCGGATCATCGTCGGCACACCGGAGCAGATCGCCGACGATATCGAGGCCTGGTTCAAGGCCAGCGCTGCCGACGGCTTCAACCTGATGCCGGACGTTCTGCCCACGGGGCTGGAGACCTTCGTCGATACCGTCGTCCCGATCCTGCAAGGACGCGGATTGTTCCGGACCGAATACACCGGCACGACATTGCGCGACCATTTTGGACTGACGCGGCCGGCGAACCGCTTCGCGAAGCGAGCGCCGGAGGTCGCGTCGGCCTGATTTACGCAAGGGACCGGGCGAACTTCTCGGAAGGCCCGGTCGACTGCCTCGTCCGGACACGGGGGATAATCTCCTCCGCAAACCGCCGCATCTCGGCCTCGAACGGCTGGAACTGCAGCATGAAGAGCCCGATGCCGGCGGCATGGAACGCCTCGATGCGCGCCGCGACCTCGTCGTAACTGCCGACCAGCCCCGCGGCGGTGCCGCCATTGCTGCCGACCCCGAGCGTCTTCTGCATGGTCTAAGCTCGTTCCGCTCGAAGCCGCGCAGGCGCCACGGGCGCTCGACGACGTCGACTTCGCCGCCATTCAGGGCAATTTCGCGATCTTCAGCGGGTTGAAGCTGACCAACGCCTTCGCGCTCGAGAAGATGACGACGCCCTACATCAACGTGCTGGCGGTAAAGAAGAGCAACGCAAATGCCGAGTGGGCTCAGGACATCGTCGCCGGCTACAAATCGCCGACGTTCAAGACGGCGATCCTGGCTGACCGTTTCTATGACGGCTTCACCCTGCCCGACTACATGAAGTGAGCGGAACGCATGTTCGAGTTCACGCTGGAATGGGCCAGCCGCCGTTCCGTTGCCCAGCGCGCGATCGACGCGCGGGCGGTCACCGACCGGCTCCGCTTCCGCGAGGCCGTTATCTTCCCGGGAGTCCCGCTGCTCACCTTCCTCTTCGCACTGGGCGTCATGACGGGCGCGCATTTGCACGGGCAGACCGAGCGAGCGCTGCTGTCTGCGGCGTTCGCAGGCATGAGCGTGGGGATGGGCATGCCCATGCTCTATCCAAAGTCGGCATCCTGTCACAGATCACCGAATCCCGGGTCCGCAGCACAGCTCCGGCATGCCGACGTGCTCGCGCTCCTGACGGCTGACTAGCAGCCAAGCCATGCTTCTGTTCCGGCAACGGACATCAAAATCATCCATCGCCGCCAAACGCCGTGGAATTTTCCAGCCGCGCTGGCGACGAGACCAGCACGATTCAACCAAACTGATTCCGATCAACGTGTAGCAATGTTCAACGCCATCCCCGCCGTGATAGCTTTTCCGGGTTCTCGCCCTACACCGTCGTCCGGAGTGAACATGAGCTACGTCATCTCGCTGCAGTCAGGCTTTGTTCGGTTGATCGAACAAGCACGCGGATGGTTCCGGCGCTCGCTGCGGCCGCAGACAGGCGGCCCGGACACCCCGCAGGACGACCTTTACGAGATTTTCCTGTTCGGGCCTCACGGCTGACAATTCCGCGCAAGTGCCAGCCCTGCGCCTTCCCTGACACAAAGGTAACACGACATGACCGACGCTGCGCTGCAGCTCGCCGAGACCGGCCGCCGCCTCGATGCCATCGACCGCAAGATCCTGACGGTGCTTCAGGAGGACGCCTCGCTCTCGGTGGCCGAGATCGGCGACCGGGTCGGCCTGTCGTCCACGCCGTGCTGGAAGCGCATTCAACGGCTGGAAGCCGACGGCGTCATCCTCAAGCGCGTCGCGCTGGTCGACCAGAACAAGATCGGGCTCGGCCTTTCGGTTTTCGTTTCCGTGGAGAGCGCGGATCACTCCGATGCGTGGCTGAAGCGTTTCGCCGAGGCGGTCCGCGCCATGCCCGAGGTGATGGAATTTTACCGGATGGCCGGCGATGTCGACTACATGCTGCGCGTCGTGATCCCCGACATGCAGAGCTACGACGTGTTCTACAAGAAGCTGATCCACGCCGTTCCGCTCAAGAACGTCACCTCGCGCTTCGCGATGGAGAAGATCAAATCGATCACGGCGCTGCCGATCCCGCCAGTCCCGGTGGAGTGAATGCCGGGCCCGCGCCAGGCAACGAATTCACCAATCGCGCATCAAAGAAGCCCTGATCCTTCATCGACGACACCGCGGATCCGCTCGTGTCCGGTCGGATTGGAGTGCCCGAGAGCGCGGGCAAGGACGCGTCCGATCGCCTCGGCCTGCGATGCGTTGCCGCGCCAGGCCACGATCTGGTCGGGACGTATCAGGGCGAAGTCGGCGTCATAGAGAGCGCGCAGGGATCCCGGCAGCGTCACAAGCTTCACGTCGGCCCTGAGCGTGCGGACGGCCTCGGCGAGCGGAGCGTGAGCCGGGGTGACCTCGCCGAACTGGAGCAGTGTCCATTCGAACCCGAACAGATCATACAAGGACACGCCGTCTTCCAGCCATGCATGCGGCGCGCGGCCGCCGGGACAAGCGCTCGGAACGTAGACATTCGCTGCATCGGGCGGGGGCGTGCTGCCATCGGACACGATGATCGGCGAGCCGTCATAACGTCCGCCGAAGGTGACGCCTGGGATATTGAATTCGGCACGCGCGTGTCGTTCGAGATAGGTACCCGCGGCCCGCCGTGCCTCGCGCCCTGCATCCGTGTCGTTTTCGATCTCCGGCGCGGGCGCGAACAGACCAAGGGAGTCCGCAAAGCGCCGCGCATAATCGGTGTTGCGGAGCGCCACCGGGCGCCGCTCGATCTCGTAGCTGTCGAGTAGCGCGGACGGACTCACGCCCTTGAGGACACTTGCGAGCTTCCAGCCGAGATTGACGGCATCCTCGATCGCAGTGTTGTAGCCGAGCCCGCCGGTCGGCGTGAACAGATGCGCCGCATCGCCGCCGAGAAACACCCTGCCCCGCTGCATGCCATTTGCAACCAGCGCATGGCCCGCTGTCCAGGTCAGGAACGACAGCACCTCGCAATCGATCGGCGCGCCGCAGGCACGCTGGAACGCGGCTTTGGCATCGTTGATCGTGATCGCGCTCTCGTCCTCACCCGGTCGAAGCTGGGTGTGAAACGCGAATTCATCGCGGCCGTTGACCGATGCCATGAAGGCGCGGCGGTCGCAGTTGAAGCAATTATACATCCACGCCTTGGCGTGCGGGATGCTCGCATAAAACTCCGGCGCACGGAGATAGACCGCCAGCATGCGGCCGCCCATGAAATCGCGCTGCGTTCCGGTCTCGCCGCCATAGACGATGCCAAGCGACTGCCGCACCATCGAGCGCGGCCCGTCGGCGCCAACCAGGAAGCCGGCCCGGACCTGGAAGCGATGACCATCGTCGCGACGTTCGATGTCGGCAACGATGCCGTCATCGCCTTCGACGTAGCCGATCAGCCGATGACCGTAGTTGAGGTTTATTCCGGAAAGCCGTTCGGCGTGCCGGCGCAGCACCGCCTCGACATATTTCTGCGAAACCCGATGCGGCAGCTCCGCCGCGCTCCAGGACCCGGACATGCCCTTGATGAGCTCACCCGCGCGTGACGATGACGGCAACGCAAAGCGCGCCAGCTCGTAGCCGGCATAACGGGTGAAATAGGCAACGTCGGTCGGATAATCGGCGGGCAGGCCTTCGCGCCTGATCTCGTCGGCAAAGCCCAGCCGACGATAATGCTCCATCGAGCGCGCCTGGGTCGCATTGGCTTGAGGATTGAATGCGGTGCCTGGCTTCTCGTCGACCAGGATCGAGCAGACGCCGCGCCGGCCGAGTTCATTGGCCAGCATCAGCCCGCAAGGCCCCCCACCCACGATAAGCACCGAGGCCGTCAGACGCGTTTCCACGACGCTTCTCCTTACCAGCATCCTGTATGGTAAGGTTACCTGACTAATTCGTCAAGCTGCCTGACTAATAGACATCGCCGAGCGTGTCGAACCTCTCGCCATAGACCGCCAGCCCCTTCAGGATCGCGTCCATCGCGGGCTTGCCGAGCTCGGCGCGCATCTCCTGCTCGGCGATGTCGACCGCGTCGCGGAATGCATCGAGCCATTTGCGCCCGGCCGGCGTGAACATGACGATGCGCGCGCGCCGGTCGGTCGGATCGGCGATGCGGTCGACGAGGCCGAGCTCGGCACATTGATCGACCAGCTCGCCCATCGCCTGCTTGCTCATGGATGCGCGGCGGGCGAGCTCGGTGAGCCGCGTCCCCTCCACGTCGAGGTTGCGGGTCAGACTGACATGGGCGATGCGCGTCTCGTCGTGGCCTTTCTCGCTCATCAGTTCGAGCACGCGGCCCTCGAAGCGGCGCACTGCGTTGTTGAGCAGCCGACCGATATTGGCATGCCGCCACGCCGTGCCGGATGTCCTGGCTTTCAATGGATCTGCTTTCCGAATCGACCGATCGAGATCGCGCAAGGCTAACACATGAGGCCGCAGCCGGCGTTCATGAGAACGCCGCCTGCCATGGCGTGTTTCGAGCGGTCTCGGCAGTGGGCGACGTCCTACTGCGAGCGATCCGAGGTCCAGCCCTTGTACTCCGCGACGTTGTCCCTGGTTACGAGCTTGGACGGCAAGAGCTCGACGGTGGAGGCCGGTTTCTGGCCGTCGAGAATGCCGACGCCGACCTGCACGGCCCGCCGCGCCATGAAGAACGGGTCCTGCGAAGCGGAGGCCTGGATCTGCGGCGACTGCGGATCCTTCAGCGCGGCCTCGATGTCGGGTGCGCCGTCGACCGCGGTGATAATGATGCCCGTGCGGTTCTGCTGGCGTGCCGCAAGATCGGTACCGATCGCCTGTGGATCGTTGATGGCGAAGATGGCGTCGATCTTGGGGAAGCGCGTCAGATAGCCCTGCGCCACGTTGAGACCGCCTTCGCGCGAGCCCTTGCCGTCCTGGTCGCTGGACAGCACCTTGATGCCGGGATTCTTCGAGAAGACATTCTTGCAGCCGACGACGCGGTCGATCACGGCGGAGACCTGCGGCCCGTTCTCGATGACGACGTCGCCTTTGCCTCCCAGTTTGTCGATGATGTACTGGCAGGAGATCTCGCCGGCCTGCACGTTGTTGGTCGTCACGGTGGCATCGGCGCCTTCGGCCGCGGTGTCGACCGCGACGACAACGATGCCTGCCGCCTGCGCCTTCTTGATCGCCGGACCGATCGCCTTGGGATCGCCCGGGTTCAGCAGGATCAGATCCACACCGGCAGCAATGAAATTGTCGATCTGGGTGACCTGCTTGCCGAGATCGTATTCGAAGCCGACCGCCGTGATCTTCACATTGGGATTGGTCTTCCTGGCCTCGAACTCGGCGCCCTTCGACAGCGCGACGAAGAACGGGTTGCCCATCGAACCGAGCGAGACGCCGATCGACTTGAGCTCCTTGGCGAAGGATGGCGCGGTGCTTAGGGCGAGCGCCATGGCAGCGCCGGCGAACGTGATCGTCTTCAACATTGGCTTCCTCCCTGGTCTGTCTTCATCCCCGGCACGGCAGACCAGTTGCCGCAACGGAACATCGCATCACGTTCTGGCCGACCCTTGCAGGCGGTAGCGGTCGAGCGCCACGGCGCCGATGATGACGAGGCCCTTGATCACATATTGCCAGATGTCGGAGACGCCGATGAGGATCAGGCCGTTCGACAGCACCGCGATGATCAACGCGCCGACCAGCGTGCCCCAGATCGAGCCGATGCCGCCGACGAACGAGGTGCCACCCAGGATCACGGCGGTGATCGCGTCGAGCTCATAGGACTGGCCGAGCTGCAGACCATTGGCCGCATAGAGGCGCGCCGCCTGCATCGCGCCGCCGAGCCCGGCGAACAGTCCCGAGACGCCGTAGACGAAGATCAGCACGGCCCGGACCTTGATGCCGGCAAGCCGCGCCGCGCTTTCGTTGCCGCCCACCGCATAGATGTGCACGCCGAGCACGGTCCGGCGCAGCACCAGCCACGAGACGAAGATGACGAACAGGGCGATCACCGAGAGCCACGGGATCGACGCGACGCCTGGAACGAGCGTCAGCGAGCCGTTGCCGATGAACGCATAGGGAATGGAAGGATTGAACACGGTGGTATCGGCGCCGAGCAGTCGCGCCAGACCGCGCACGGCGGTGAGCGAGCCGAGCGTCACGATGAAAGGCGGCAGGCGCAGGAGCGCGATCAGCGCGCCGTTGACGAGGCCGAAGCCAAGGCCGGTGAGCAGCGCGGCCGGCAGCCACAGCATGCCAAGCTCCGGCAGCTTGGAGAGCGTCAACCCGGCCATCGCGGAGGCCGCCAGGATCGAGCCGACCGAGAGGTCGATGCCGCCGGTGAGGATGACAAAGGTCATGCCGGCGGCGAGCACGGTGTTCACCGCGGCCTGCTGCAACACGATGCCGAGATTTTGCCCGGTGAAGAAGCGCCCCTCGGACAGCATGTGGAAACCGATACAGAGAATCAGCAGCACCGGCAGCATGCCGAGCGCGCTGATCAGCATCCTCACCCGCTGACGCCTCGTCTCTGCGGCCGCACCGTTGGTCGTCGTCGGAGCGGGACTGGCCTTCGAGGCACCGTTGTCAGGCATCGAGATGCTCCATCCCCGTGGCAAGCGCCATGATGTCTTCCTGCGCCAGCGGCGAATGTGGGCCGCGCGTGACTTCGCCGGCGATGTGGCCGGCGCGCATCACGACGACGCGGTCGCAGATGCCGATGATCTCGGGCAGATCGGAGGAGATGACGAGGATCGCCGTGCCGGCCTTGGCCAGATTGTCGATGATCGAATAGATTTCCGACTTGGCGCCGACGTCGACACCGCGCGTCGGCTCGTCGAGGACCAGGACCCTCGGCGCAATGGCGAGAAGCCGCGACAGCAGCACCTTCTGCTGGTTGCCGCCGGACAGGCTGCCTGCGGCGACGCCGACATCGGCAGCGCGGATGCTGAGCCCTGCGAAGGCTCGGTCGGCGCGGTCACGCGCCTTGTCGCGATCCAGGACGCAGCCGAGCTTCGCATCGCGCCCGAGCACGGCGAGATTGATGTTGTCGAGGCACGACATGTCGAGAAACAGGCCGAGCGCCTTCCTGTCTTCCGTCAGGTAAGCGATGCCGGCCGCGAGCGCCTCGCCCGGCGTGCGTATGTCGATCGGGCGTCCCTCCAGCTCGAGGCGGCCTGCAGTCTTCGGCGCCGCGCCGATGATGAGATGCGCAAGCTCGGTGCGGCCGGCGCCGATCAGGCCGGCGAGCCCCACCACCTCGCCTGCATGCACGGTGAGCGAGCAGCCCTTGACGCGGTGCCCGTCAGCCATATCGATCGCCGCAAGCACCGGATGTCCCCGTCCCGCTTCGGCATCGTGCTCCTTCTTGTAGAACGAGGAGACATCGCGCCCGACCATCATGCGGACGATGGTGTCGGCGCGGATGTCCTGCTTGTCGAGCGAGCCGACCAGCCGGCCGTCGCGCAGCACCGTGACGCGGTCGCCGAGCGCGTAGACCTCGTCCATGCGATGCGAGATGTAGATGATGGCAAGCCCCTCGGCGCGAAGCTGGCGGATCAGCGCGAACAGCCGCTCGCTTTCGGCGGCTGACAGCGAGGTTGTCGGCTCGTCCATGATCAGGATCTTTGATCTGGCGTGCAGCGCTCGGGCGATCTCGACCAATTGCCGCTGGCCCATGGACAGGTGCGCCACCAGCGTCGATGGCAGGAAGTCTGCGCCGAGCCGCGTCAGTATGGGCCCGACGCCCTCACGCATCTCGCCGCGGGCCAGCAAGCCTGCATGCGATAGCTCCCGCCCCAGATAGATATTCTCGGCAACGCTGAGATTGGGCGCCAGCGACAGCTCCTGATAGATGATGGAAATGCCCGCCGCGCGGCCGCCGAGCGGACCTTCGATCCGGACCGGATGTCCTTCGATGCGGACCTCGCCGCCGGGATCAGGCCGGTAGGCGCCGGACAGGATCTTCATCAGCGTCGACTTGCCGGCGCCGTTCTCTCCCATCAAAGCATGAATTTCGCCGGCATAGACGGTGAGATCGACGGCACGCAGCGCCTTGATGCCGAAGAAGGATTTCGAGACCCCGCGCATCTCGAGGATCGGATCGTCCATCGTGCCTCCCGACGCACAATGCGTTTCCTACCCGCGTCTCAATTGGCTGTCAGCGCGGTTCACGCATTAAACAAAAGGCCGCGGCACAGGGCAATACCGAACACACGGAAACGCAACATCGAAGCGGCGCTAGTGGCGCGGCCGATACAGTTCGCGCCAGGCGGGAAGCCGCTCGGCATAAGCAGCGACCAGCTCAGTGTCGGGTTCGAAGGTCTCGATGCGCTGCGGCCGCGTGCACACGGCGGCGACCGCCTCACCGGTGACAGCAAGCCGCCCCAATCTCGCCGCACCGAACGCCGCGCCGGTCTCGCCTCCGGCAAAACGATGGACCGGAACATTCAGCACGCTCGCCAGCAGCGAGAGCCAGAACGGGGACCGCGAACCGCCACCAATGGCATCGGCCTCCGCAATCGCGATGCCGGCATCGGCGAGCGCGTCGCGGCAGTCGGCCAGCGCGAAGGCAACGCCTTCGAGCACGGCCTGCACGATACTCCCGCGATCGGTGCCATGGCTCAAGCCGTCGAGCATACCCCGGACGAAGGGATCGTCATGCGGCGTCCGCTCGCCGGCGAGATAAGGCAGGAAGCTCACCGGAGACGGCGCCCGCGGGTGCGATCCAAGCGGCGCCAGCAACTCGGCCTCGCTGGCGCCAAACAGGCGCGCGATCCAGGCGAGGCAGGAGGCGGCCGAAAGAATCGCACCGGCCTGAATCCACATGCCGGGAATGGCGTGACAGAATGTATGCACCGCGCGATCCGGGTTGGCGGCGATGGCGCTGGTCGGCGCCAGCAAGGCCCCCGAAGTTCCCAACGACACGAATGCGGTTCCAGGCTGGATCGCGCCGATGCCGACGGCGCCCGCCGGATTGTCGCCGGCGCCGCCCGCGATCACGGGCTGCCCGCGCATGCCCCAACGCCGGGCGAGTTCTCCCCGCAGTCCTGCTGCGGGCGCGCATCCCTCGACCAGACGCGGCATGTGATCGCGCGACAGGCCGGTCGCCGCCAATGCGGCGTCCGACCAGTCCCGGCGCGCGGCGTCGAGCCACAGCGATCCCGATGCATCCGAGACGTCCTCGACGGCCTCGCCCGATAGCACCAGGCGCAAATAGGCCTTTGGCAGCAGAACGAGCTTGGTCGCCGCAAATGCTTCAGGCTCGTGCGTCGCAATCCACAACAGCTTCGGCGCGGTGAAGCCCGGCATCGCCTTGTTGCCCGTGGTCGCACGCAAGGCAGGCCAGCGTCGTTCCAGAATACGACACTCTGCGGCCGCGCGTCCGTCGTTCCAGAGGATGCAGGGCCGGAGCGGCTTTCCGCTCGCATCGACCAGCGTGGCACCATGCATCTGGCCGGACAGTCCGATGCCTTCGACGGCCGCCAACGCACCGGCATGGCTCGCCTTCAGAGCATCCAGCGTGGCAAAGGCCGCATCGATCCATTGCGCAGGGTCCTGCTCGTAATGGCCCGCTTGCGGCGAGACCGTCGCAAGCGGCCGGCTCTCGCTTGCGATCACGCGCTGGGTATCGTCGACGAGAACGGTCTTGACCGCGGAAGTCCCGAGATCGATGCCGAGATACATGGATGCTCTCCGCTCACTTCGCCGTGTCGATCCAGATGCCCGGCGGCGAATGCTCGCGAATATAGCTGACCAGGAAGTCGGAAAAGACCCTGATCTTGGCGGGCAGCCTGACGCGGTTCTGATAGGCGATGTTCATGGTGAGCAACGGCAGCTCCCAGCCCATCAGCACCGGCACCAGCCGGCCGGCCGCGATGTCGCTCTGCACGATGTAGAGCGGCTGGATCAGGATGCCGAGCCCTGCACGCGCCGCGCCGCAGATGATCTGGCCGTCATTGCTGTCGAGCGTCGGCGCAACCCGGATCGTCTGCGTCGTGCTGCCCTTGCTCAGCCGCAACGAATAGGGATCGTTGGCGAGATTGTAGATCAGCATGTTGTGGCGGGCGAGATCGGCGGGCTGCTCCGGCCGGCCGTGCTTCTCCAGATAGGACGGAGCAGCCGCGAGCACGCGGTGCATCTGGCCGATGCGCCGGACGACGATGTTGGAATCCGGCTCGTGCTCGCGCGTGCGGATCGCGACGTCGATGCCGGCCTCGATGAAATCAAGATAGCGGTTCGCGCTGATGATCTGCACGCTGAGATCGGGATAGAGCGCGCGGAAGGCCGGCAGCATCGGCGCGAGATAGATCATCGCGAAGGACAGCGAAGACGTCACGCGCAGCATGCCCTTTGGCGACAGCGCGCGGTCGGAAACGGCATCCTCGGCTTCGGCGAGTTCGTTCAGAAGCGTGCTGCAGCGCTGCAACAGCTCCTGCCCTGCCTCGGTCAGCCATTGCCGGCGCGTGTTGCGCTCGATCAGCCGGACCGCAAGCCGCTCCTCCAGCGCGCTGAGATGGCGGCTGGCGGCCGCGTTCGACATCCGCAGGATTTCGGCAGCCTTGGACAGGCTGCCGAGCTCGGCGGTTTTGGAGAAGACTTCGAGTTGGAGCAGCCGGTCCATTTTTGCAGAATACGGAAAAGAGACTTGCGAAGATTGTCCTTTATTTCCGATTTCTGCAAGGCAAAATAGCCTCAACAAAGCACAATGGCAGGCGAGGAAATCAGGAAATGTCGGGCCCGATCAGGCACATCGTGATGTGGCGGCTGCGCGGGGAGACCCCCGAGGAGCGGTCCGCCGCCCGGGTCAAGGTCAAAACCCTGTTCGAGGGTCTCAAGGGGCGGATCGACGGCCTCACCCATATCGAAGTCGGCATGGACGTCAGCGCGGTCGACTATGCCTGCGACGTGGTGCTGTTCTCCGAGTTTACCAACCAGGCTGCGCTTGCGGCCTATGCCAACCACCCGGAACATTTGCGCGTTCGCGAGGCGCTCGGCGACTTGCGGATCGGACGCTTCCAGGTCGATTATCCCATCAAAGAGACCGGCGCATGATCGGTTCGTTCACCTTTGAAAACCTGCCCTGCCGCGTCGTGTTCGGCAGCGGAACGCTGGCGAGCGCGAAAGCCGAGATCGAGCGGCTCGGCGGCAGGCGCGCGCTGGTGCTGACGACGCCGCAGCAGGAGGCGCAAGGAAAGAGCCTCGGGACCGCGCTCGGCCCGCTCTATGCCGGCATCTTTCCCGGCGCGACCATGCACACGCCGGTCGAGGTTACCGAGCGCGCGCTCGTCGCGATGAAAGCGTTCGAGGCTGACTGCGTCGTCTCGCTCGGCGGCGGTTCGACCACGGGGCTCGGCAAGGCGCTGGCCTTGCGCACCGGCGTCAACCAGCTCTGCATCCCCACCACCTATGCCGGCTCGGAGATGACGCCGATCGTTGGCCAGACCGAGAACGGCCTGAAAACCACTGTCCGCGATGCGGCCGTGCTGCCGGAGACCGTGATCTACGACGTCGATCTCACCTTGACGCTGCCGGCGAGTCTGGCCGCGACATCCGGCATCAACGCGATCGCGCATGCGGTCGAAGCGCTCTATGCGCGCGACACCAATCCTGTGACATCGCTGATGGCGGAAGAAGGCATCCGCGCCCTCGCCCGCGCCCTGCCCGCCATTGCCGTGAAGAGCGACGATCGCGAGGCCCGCACCGAAGCGCTCTATGGCGCCTGGCTGTGCGGCGTCTGCCTCGGCACCGTCGGCATGGCGCTGCATCACAAGCTCTGCCATACGCTCGGCGGCACCTTCGACCTGCCGCATGCCGAGACGCATACTATCGTGCTGCCGCATGCGCTCGCCTACAACGCGCCGGCCGTGCCCGACGCGATGACGCGCATCTCGCGCGCGATCGGTGCTGCCGATGCCTCGCAGGGACTTTTCGAACTTGCCAAGCGGCTGGGTGCGAAGGTTGCACTGCGCGATGTCGGCATGCCCGAGAGCGGCATCGACAAGGCGGCTGATCTTGCCGTCACCAACGCCTACTGGAACCCGCGCCCGCTTGAGCGCAATGCCATCCGCGACCTGATCGCGCGCGCCTGGGCCGGCGAGCCGCCCGGCGCCGTCAAAGCGGCGGCGTAAGACGATGCGGCGCACGCTGATCAGATCGGCCACCGTCATCAGCATGGATGACGCGATCGGCGACCTCAGCACCGGCGACGTGCTGGTCGAGGGAAGCCGCATCGTCGACGTGCGTCCGTCGATCGACATCGGCAGCGGCGCGGCCGAGACCGAGATCATCGACGGCAAGGATCGCATCGTTATTCCGGGCCTGATCAACGCGCATATGCACACCTGGCAGACGGCCTTGCGCGGCTATGCCGCCAACTGGACGCTGCTGGAATATTTCCGCCGCATGCATGCCGGGCTCGCCACCGTGTTCCGGCCCGAGGACATTCATATCGCGACCCTCGTCGGCGCCCTGAACCAGATCAATTGCGGCACCACCACGCTGGTGGACTGGTGCCACAACAATCCGACACCCGATCACACCGACGCGGCCGTGCGCGGCCTGATCGAGAGCGGCATCCGCGCCGCCTTCTTCCACGGCTCGCCCAAGCCGGAGCCGAAACCGGGCGAGCCGCATTTCTCCGAGATCCCGCATCCGCGCCGCGAGGTCGAGCGGCTGCTGGCCGGCCCCCTCGCCGATCGCGACGGCCTCGTTACGCTCGGGCTCGCGATCCTGGGTCCGCATTATTCGACGCTCGACGTCGCGATGCACGATTTCCGTCTCGCGCGCGAACTCAACCTGATCGCCTCGATGCACCAGGGTGGTGGCCCGGCCAAAACGCCTGGCGGCTGGGAGAAATTGATCGAGGCCGGCCTGGTCGGCGCGGGCATCAACATCGTTCACGGCAATGACTTGCCGGATGATTTGCTCG
This sequence comes from Bradyrhizobium sp., assembly GCF_035935975.1. Lineage (GTDB taxonomy): Bacteria > Pseudomonadota > Alphaproteobacteria > Rhizobiales > Xanthobacteraceae > Bradyrhizobium. Next base: position 344,052 of record NZ_DASYWN010000024.1, on the reverse strand, counting down.
ATCGCCTCGTCGATCTCGGCGTGTCCTTCTCCGTCACGCCCGAGAACGAGATGATCCAGGGCCACGGCTTTCCGATCACCGGACGGCTGCTCAAGCGCGGCGTGCGACCGACGATCGGCATCGACCTTGAGTCGGTGCTGGCCGGCGACCTCCTCTCCGTCGCGCGCGTCGCGCTGTCGATGCAGCGGGCGCTCGACAACGCAGAGTCGCGAAAGGTCAGCGGCACCATTCCGGCGACGACCACGATCCCCGTGCGCGAGGCGCTGCGCTGGATCACCACGGAAGGCGCCCGCATGCTCGGTCGCGAGCACCAGATCGGGTCGCTGACGCCCGGCAAGCTCGCCGATCTCGTTATCATCAACGCCTCCGATCTCAATCTCCATCCGGTGCACGATGCCGTCGCGACCGTCGTGATGCAGACGAGCCTCGCCAACATCGAGGCGGTCATGATCGGCGGCACCTGGAAGAAGCGGAACGGACGGCTGCTGGTCAAAGGGCTGGAGACGAAGAAGGAGCTGCTGGCGCAATCCGGCCGGCGGCTGGTTCAGAACATCGAACGACAAGGACGCGCCGCCTGAAGGGCGCCTACGGACCAGACCAATGACAAACACTGCAAAGAACGTCGCTTTCATCGGGATCGGCAAGATGGGCCTGCCGATGTCGGCGCTCGTCGCCAAGGCCGGTTATGCCGTGACCGCGTTCGACCAGAGCGCAGCGCGGATCAGCGAGGCACGCGCCCAGGGCATTTCGATTGCCGCTTCGCCGGCCGAAGCCGTGAGCGGCAAGGCTTCTGTCATCACATCTCTGCCCGACGACACGGCCTTGCGTGGCGCGCTGCTTGGCACGACCGGTCTCATCGCCGCGATGACGCCCGGCACCGTTCTGATCGAGACCAGCACCGTGAGCGTCGAAGCCTCCACCGAAGTGGCGGCCGCGGCACAGGCGCGCGGGATCGCCTACCTTCGTTCGCCGGTCTCCGGCAACGCCAGCATCGTTCACACTGGCGCGCTGACCTGCTTCGTCTCAGGGCCGAAGGACGCCTTCGAGACCGCAAAGCCGCTGTTCGCCGCCTTCACCCGCGCCCAGACCTATCTCGGGCCGGCCGAGGAAGCGCGCTATGCCAAGCTTTCGGTCAATCTGATGATTGCCGTATCCGCCGCGATGATGGCGGAGAGCCTGGCGCTGGCGCGCAAGGGCGGAATCGCCTGGCAAGATATTCTGAAGGTGCTCGACGACAGCGCGGTCGCTTCTCCCATGGTGAAGTACAAGACCGCACCGCTGCGTACCCGAGACTTCGAATCGACCTTCTCCTGCAAGCAGATGGCCAAGGACCTCGACCTCATCCTGGGGGCCGGCCACGCCGTCGGCGTACCGCTTCAGCTCGCCGCCCAAGTGCGCGAGACCTATGGCTCGCTGGTCGCGCAGGGTGATGGCGACACCGACTTCATCGCGACGGTCAAGCACCTGGAACGGTTGTCCGGGCTTGGCGAACCCAAACTCTGATCGCGGAGATCACAATGCGTAACTTCAACGAGAACACGATCACCGACGCGGTGCTGGAGCGGATCAAGGACGCGACCGATCCGCGCATCAAGCAGGTCAGCGAAGCGCTGGTGCGCCACCTCCATGCCTTCGTCCGCGAGGTGCGGCCGACCCAGAAGGAATGGGAATACGGCATCGACTTCCTGACCCGCACCGGGCACATGTGCGACGACAAGCGCCAGGAGTTCATCCTGCTGTCGGATACGCTCGGCGTCTCCATGCTGGTCGACGCGATCAACCATCCGGTACCGGAGGGCGCGACCGAGACCACCGTGCTCGGCCCGTTCTTCGTCCAGGCCGCGCCGGAGAAGGATAGCGGCGCCGATATCTCCGGCCCGATGGAGGGCGATCCGATGCTGGTCACCGGCTCGGTATCCACGGTCGACGGCAAGCCGCTGGCGGGCGCCACCGTCGATGTCTGGCACTCCGACGATGACGGCTATTACGACGTGCAGCAACTCGACGACATCGGCGATCTCGCAATGCGGGCGCGCTTCCACACCGACGCCAATGGCCGCTTCCATTTCTGGTCGATCAAGCCGGCTGCCTACCCCATTCCGCATGACGGCCCTGTCGGCGACATGCTCGAGGTGCAGGGCCGCCATCCCTGGCGCCCCGCGCATGTGCACTTCATGATCTCGGCGCCCGGCTTCGAGCAGCTCGTGACGCACGTGTTCGTCGCCGGCGACAAATATCTCGACAGCGACGTGGTGTTCGGCGTCAAGGACAGCCTGATCCGCGAATTTGTCCGTCATCCTGCCGGCCGTGCGCCGGATGGTCGCATGGTGGAGAGCGACTATTTTCACCTCAACTACGATTTCGGATTAAAGCAGGTCGCGAGCAACGCAAGAGCCGCTTAAGACTTTGAACGGCGACGGACCAACAAGAGTCCGGCGACAGGGAGCAGACGGGAGCCAAGGATGGGACCGCGGGTCAGCACAAGCATATTGGCCGAACGCCTCACCGGCATGATCGGCCCGCGCGCGAGCGTTGCGCGCGGCGTGCTCGATCAGCATGGGCAGAGCGAGTCGCATTATCGGAACCTGCCGCCCGACATCGTCGTGTTCCCCGAGACGACGCAGGAGGTCGCGGAGATCGTCAAGCTCTGCGCGAGTGCGGGCATGCCGATCGTGCCCTTCGGCGCCGGCACCTCGCTCGAAGGCAACGCGGCGGCGGTCGCGGGCGGCGTCTGCTTCGACTTCGCGCGCATGAACAAGGTGCTCAGCGTGCACGACAGCGATATGGATGTCGTGGTGCAGCCGGGCATCACGCGCAAACAGCTCAATGCGGAGCTGCGTAACACTGGCCTGTTCTTCCCGATCGACCCCGGCGCCGACGCCTCGATCGGCGGCATGACGTCGACGCGCGCCTCCGGCACCATGGCGGTGCGCTACGGCACCATGAAGGACAATGTCATGGCGCTCGAGGTGGTGCTGGCCGATGGGCGCGTGATCCGGACCGCGAAGCGCGCACGGAAGTCGGCTGCCGGCTATGACCTGACGCGCATGTTCGTCGGCGCGGAGGGCACGCTCGGCGTCATCACCGAGATCACGTTGAAAGTGCACCCCGTGCCGCAGGCAATCTCGGCCGCGGTCTGCAGCTTCGACACCTTGCACGATGCCGTGGACACCGCCATCTCCGTGATCCAGTCCGCGATCCCGGTGGCGCGCATCGAGCTGCTCGACGATGTCATGATGCGCGGCATCAACGCCTACGCCAAGCTCGGCTATCGCGAGGCCCCGACCCTGTTCTTCGAATTCCACGGCTCCGAGAGCTCGGTCGCCGAGCAGGCCGAGGCGGCGCAGGCGATCGCCGCCGACCATGGCGGCCACGGTTTTGCCTGGGCCAAGGCGCCGGAGGACCGCAGCCGGCTCTGGCATGCCCGCGACAACACGCTCTATGCGGGCCTGGGCCTCCGTCCCGGCGCGCGCGCGGTGATCACCGATGTCTGCGTGCCGATCTCGCGCCTCGCGGAATGCCTGACCGAGACGCGGCGCGACGCGGACGAGCACGGGTTCACCGCGCCGATCGTCGGCCATGTCGGCGACGGCAATTTCCACATGCTGATCCTGATCGACCCGGCCAAGCCCGAGGAGACCGAAGCCGCCAAGGCGCTGCAGGCCCGCATGGTCGCCCGCGCCATCGCCATGGACGGCACTTGCACCGGCGAGCATGGCATCGGGCTCGGCAAGATCGACTACCTCGCCGACGAGCTCGGCGAAGCCGTCGATGTGATGCGGTCGATCAAGGCCGCGCTCGATCCGAATGGACTGATGAACCCCGGCAAGATTTTTGCGAGCGGAGCCAAGGCATGAGCGACGCGCTCCCGATCGAGGTCACCTCGCCCACGCCGCTGCTGGAGCTGCGCGGCATCAGCAAGGAGTTTCCCGGCGTCAAGGCGCTGGACGATGTATCATTTGCGGTCTATCCCGGCGAAGTCCACATGCTGCTCGGCGAAAACGGCGCCGGCAAATCGAGCCTGATGAAGGTGCTGTGCGGCGCTTACCGCGCCGATGCCGGCGAGTTCTACTACAAGGGCGAGAAGGTCGCTATCGGCTCGACCGCTGATGCGCAGAAGCTCGGCATTGCCGTGATCTTCCAGGAATTCTCGCTGGTCCCCTATCTCGACATCGCCCAGAACATCTTCCTCGGCCGCGAGCCGAAGGGCCGCATTCCCGGCACCATCGACCGCCGCCGGATTCTGGCCGACGCCAGGCGCGTGCTCGACACGATCGGTTTCGACATCGATCCCACCACCACCATCGACAAGCTCGGCGTGGCGCAGCAGCAGATGGTGGAGATCGCGAAAGCGATCAGCCAGTACGCCCGCATCCTCGTGATGGACGAGCCGACCGCGGCGCTGTCCGACCGTGAGACCGAGCTGCTGTTCGCGCTGATCGCAAGGTTGAAGGCCGACGGCGTCTCGATCGTCTATATCTCCCACCGCATGGCCGAGGTGTTCGCGCTCGGCGACCGCATCACCGTGCTGCGCGATGGGCGCCGCATCGACGGCGTCAAACCGGCCGACGTCACGCCGGACCAGCTCGTTCGCATGATGGTCGGCCGCAACGTCGACATGACCTACCCTCGCAACTTTGCCGACAAGCCCGGCGAGCTGCTGCTCGAGGTCAAAGGTCTGTCGGCGTCGACCGGTATCTCCGACATCAATATCGAGGTGCGCCGGGGTGAGATCGTCGGCCTGTGCGGCCTGGTCGGCTCCGGTCGCAGCGAGGTTGCACGCGCGATCTTCGGCGCCGATCCTGTCAGCTCCGGCGAGATTATCTTCGACGGCAAGAGCATTTCCGGCGAGCCTGACCTCGCCGCCCGCCGCGGCATCGCGCTGATCCCGGAAAGCCGCAAGAGCGAAGGCCTCGCGCTGCTCCGGTCCGTGGGCGACAATCTTGTGGTGTCGGCGCTGAAAAAACTGTTCCCAAGCGGGCTGTTCGACCAGCGCAGGGCGCAGCGCACGTCCGACGCCCTGATCCGTCAGTTGCGCATTGCGACGCCAAGCGCGCGCCAGACCGTCGGCCTGCTTTCCGGCGGCAACCAGCAGAAGGTCGTGATCGGCAAATGGCTGGCGGCCGGCTCGAAGCTCTTCATCTTCGACGAGCCGACGCGCGGCATCGACATCGGCGCCAAGTCGGAGATCTTTGCCTTGATCGACCGGCTGGTGGCGGAAGGCGCGGCGGCGCTGATGATCTCGTCCGAGCAGGTCGAGATCTGCCATGTCTGCGACCGCGCCTATGTGATGCGCGAGGGACGCATTGCCGGGCACCTGACCCGTAATGAACTCACCGAGGAGAACATCGTGCGACTGGGGATGCATCATGCGTGAGGCCGCGGTCGTCTCTCAACCCAATCCGCTGCAACGCATTCCAGGCGTTGCCATCGTGCTGGTGCTGCTGATCGCGCTGTTCAGCGCCATCGCGCCGGGCTTCCTCTCGGTCGCCAACCTCTCCAACGTGCTGGTGCAGTCGACCATCCTGACCATGCTCGCGCTGCCAATGACCTTGATCATCATGACCGAGGGGCTGGACCTGTCGATGGGCGCGGTGCTGACTCTGACATCGCTCTGCGTCGCGATCGTCTCGCTCGCGACCCACTCGATGTTGCTGGGCCTAGGGGCCGGTCTGCTGGTCGGCGCGGCCTTCGGCGTCGTCAATGGCTGGCTGGTCGCGATCCTGGGTATCCCGCCCTTCGTTGCAACGCTGGGCACGCTCGGCATGGCCCAGGGCCTGTCGCTGATCGTCAGCGACGGCCAGAGCGTCGTCGGCATCCCCCACAGCGTGCGCGATATCTATTCGTCAACGCTGCTCGGCGTTCCCGTGCCGATCGTCATGGCGCTCGTCACCTACGCGGCTTTCCACGGCCTGCTCTATCATACGCGTTTCGGCACCTACATCTTCGCGCTCGGCGGCAACCGCGAGGCGCTGCGCTATGCCGGCCTCTCGCCGAACAAGCTGCTGATCGCGGTCTACGCGATCGGCGGCGCCATGGCCGGCATTGCGGGCCTGTTGATGACCGCGCGGATGAACTCCGGCCATCCCACCGCCGGCCTCGGGCTTGAATTCGACGCGATTGCCGCCGTCGCGGTCGGAGGCACCTCGTTCGAGCGCGGCAATGGCTGGCTGCTCGGCACCCTGCTCGGCGTCCTCTCCGTCGGCATCTTGCGCAACGGGTTGAACCTGATCTCGCTGCCGTCCTCGGTGCAGGTCGCAAGCGTCGGCGTCCTCGTCATCGTTGCCCTGTTCCTCGACGGCCTCCGGAGCCGCGCATGACCGACATCTCCAAAGAGGCGATGATGCCGCCCCGCTCGTTCCTGTCGCAGGACGCGATCCAGGTGTTCTACCGCCTGCTCGCGGCGCTGCTGATCTGCGCGGTGCTCGCCGTGCTCAGCGATTCCTTCCTCAGCCTCGGCAACATCCTCAATGTGCTGAGGCAGGCGAGCCTGACCTTCTTCATTGCCTCCGGCCTGACGCTGGTGGTGCTGACCGCCGGCCTTGATCTCTCGGTCGGCGCCAACGTCGCACTGTCGGCCTGCATCGCCGGCACTGTGATCCACAAGACCGGCTCGCCGGCGCTCGGCATCCTCACCGGACTGGCCTGCGGCGGCATCGTCGGCCTCCTCAACGGCATCATGGTCACCGCGCTGCGCATCCCCTCCTTCATCGCCACCTATGGCATGCTCTGGGTGCTGAACGGCCTCACCTACTGGTACATGGCGGGCGAGACGCTGCACGGCTTCCCGGCAGGCTTCCGCCAGATCGGCAGCGGCTATCTGTTCGGCTTGCCGATCCCGGTCTACCTGCTGCTGGTGTTCCTCGGCATCGGAACGCTGTTCGCGCAGCGGACGATCTGGGGCCAGGAGATCTATGCGATCGGCGCCAATCCAGTCGCGGCCCGCCTCTCCGGCATTCCGGTCGCTCGCCGCCTGCTGCTGGTCTACGCGGTCTCCGGCACCATGGCCGGGCTCGCCTCGATCATCTTCCTGTCGCGGCTCAACTCCGCCGAGGCCGACATCGGCGAAAGCCTGACGCTGCCGGCGATCGCAGCCGTGCTGATCGGCGGCACCTCGCTGTTCGGCGGCGTCGGCACCGTGTTCGGCACCTTCATCGGCGCGCTGATCCTGACGCTGGTGCTGAACGGCATGAATCTGCTCTCGGTCAGCGCCAACTGGCAGCCGCTGGTGACCGGCATCATCGTCATTCTCGCGGTCTGGCTCGACATGAAGACCCGCCGCCGCGCGCAATGAGTTCTTGAAAATCCAACAAGCAGAATGAGGGATGGAGGTAACATGAAACAGAAACTGGGCTATCTCGCGGTGCCGCTGCTGATGGCGGCCGCGTTCACCACGCAGGCGCGCGCTGACGGCGAGACCATCGCCGTCTTCACCAAGAACCAGACCAACCCGTTCTTTCAGACGGTGCGTGTCGGTGCCGACAACATGGCGAAGGCGCTGAATGCGAAGACGCTGCAATACATCCCGACCAAGCCGGATTCGATCCCCGAGCAGCTCAGCCAGATCGAGGACGTCGTGGTGAAGAAGCCGAGCGCGATCGTGTTCACGCCGGTCGACTACAAGGCGATGGTGCCGGGCGTCGAGAAGATCAACGAGGCCAAGATCCCCGTCGTCAACATCACCGACCGCTCGGCCGGCGGAAAGTTCCTGTCCTTCGTCGGCGCCGACGATTACAGCCTTGGGCTGGAGACCGCGCGCTTCCTGCTCAAGACGCTGGGCGGCAAGGGCAACATTGTCATCATCGAGGGCGTCAAGGGCTCGCTGACCAATGTCGACCGGGTCCGCGGCTTCAACGACGCGCTGAAGGAGACCCCCGGCGCCAAGCTGCTGGCCTCGCAGCCCGGCAACTACCAGCGGCTGCAGGCGCTCCAGGTCATGGAGAATCTGATGCAGTCGAACTCGCAGATCGACGGCGTGCTCGCCGCCAACGACGCCATGGCGGTCGGCGCGATCGAGGCGCTCGACGGCGCCAACCGCAAGGCGCAGGTGATCGGCATCAACGGCACCAAGGAAGCGATCGACGCGATCAAGTCCGGCAAGCTGCTCGCGAGCGGCGACTACAACGGCTTTGCGCAGGGCTGCCTTGGCACCATGATGGCGGTTCGCTCCTTGCGCAACCAGCCCGTTATCAACGAGATCGTGCTGAAGCCCACCGTCATCACCAAGGACAATTACCAGCCGTTCGACGTGCCGCTGGAGCAACGCACCTGCCCGACCTTCGAGGAAGCCGGCAAGCTCGGCGCCAAGTAGATCAACCAAGCACGACAAACACGGACGGCCGCGCGCGCGGCCGTCCCGAGACAATGGAGACACAATGCTTTTCGCAATCCACGCCGTCGACCGCGCCGGCGCGCTTCCCACCCGCCTCGCCAACTATGACGCCCACAAGGCGTTCCTCGGCGACACCTCGCCCTTCGGCGTCAAGATCGTGATGTCGGGACCGCTCGTTTCCGACGACGGCGCGACCATGATCGGCAGCCTGTTCCTGATCGAGGCGCCCGGTCGTGCGGAAGTCGAGGCGTTCAACCGCGCCGATCCCTTCGCGGCCGCCGGCATCTGGGAGAAGGTCACGATCACGGGCTTCCTGCGCCGCCAAGGCTGAGGCCAAACCGAAAAAAGGCTGAGGCCAAACCAAAAAGTGCGAAAACAACCCCATGCACAGTAGCCATGAGGTTGTTTCGACTGGCGAATTCGCAACCAGATTCGCGACGCCCCCGAGTTTGACTCGTCGGGCGAAACAGGAGCAGAATGCAATCATCTCCCGATGGTGCGAAGGACCGAGCGACTGGCTCAATCAGTCGTACTGCGCCGTGTGCGAACTGCCTCGCGTCGCCTTAGTTTCCGCAACTGCCGTCCCGGTTGCGGGTGCACCACCGGCTGATTTCGTGAGCTCCAGCGTCTCGGTCAGCTCACCGCGCGCCATGATCACCTCACGGCGATGCACCGAGCGGAGTTGCCAACCCTGATAGTCGGCGTCGAGCTTGAGGCGCAGTGTCGCCTTGCTGCTCTCGTCCAAGAAGATCCCGATGCTCTGATCACCGCCGATAACGGTTCCGATCAGCACCAGATGCAGCTCCGCTTGTGGAGGCGTTGGCGGCGGTGGCGGTGGCGCGTTTGCCACGGACGCCGAAACCACGGGTGGCGGCGGCCGCCGCGAGGCCGAGAAGATCGGGCGTTCGCTCGTCTCCGACAGTATTGCGAGAGGGACCGTCCAGAGCGGATTGCCCTTCATCGCCTCACGCGGAACGGAAGACGGAGAGCGTGGCACCACAGGATTTACAACCGGAACTGATGCTGCAGGAATATCCGCAAGCGGGCGGCCGGGCCCCGTCTCGGTGAAGCCTGGCACATCGACATCGGCGAAATCCGCGGGGAGCGCGAAGGTCGGGGCGGAAACGACGAGCAACGGCGTCAGCATGGACACGAGCCATGCTGGGAGCCGTCGTATCGCCCGATGTCCTCTCATGTCCCTCGTCATCGGCGACAGCAACGCGCAAGATTTCTCAGTCAGGAAAAGTCGGCAACCTGCGTTCGACAAGCGGGACTCGTCGCGCATAAAACCGAGGAGAACAAGGCTTATCAGCCGCCCATGTGACACCCGTGCGAAGCGGCCGTCACCTGGCCGATGTTTCAACGAACTATTCTGCCGGCAAATGGCGTGCAACACGCCTCGCTGGCCCGATGCGATTTTGCCATTGCCCAGGGCCGCCGGAGGCCAGTATGATCTTGTTGCTAAATCGTCATACTCATCCGGCATAAGTCCGGCTCTGTTGAATTGAAATGCTTGTGGTGCAGAGACGTGGTGATGCGTAGAACCTTTTTGCGGCTGTTTTCCGCCGCCGCATCATCCGCCCTGTGTACACTCCCGGCCGAAGCCCACGAGCGCGCGGTCGCGCCCGGCGAGCTTCCGCCTATCTCCGTCGCGGCGCCGGACCATCCGCATCCCCATCGGCACGCCCGCAAGAAACCACCGAAAAGCGCGGGTGCTCGCAGTCAGACTGCCGCCCGCGCGGACGGTCCAACCGAGGGCGCCGGTGCGGGCGGCGCAGCGCCCGACGGAGCCCCGGCTTTGCAACCCACTGCCGCCAGCGCAACGCGCATCAGCGGCAAGGAGGTCAACGCGGTCCCGTTCTCGCGGCCCGGCGAGGCACTGGAAGTGGTGCCAGGCCTGATCGTCACGCAGCACTCCGGCGAGGGCAAAGCCAATCAATATTTCCTGCGCGGCTTCAATCTCGATCACGGCACCGATCTTGCGATCAGTGTCGACGGGATGCCCGTCAACATGCCGACCCACGGGCATGGGCAAGGCTACGCCGACATCAATTTCCTGATCCCCGAGCTGATCCAGTCCGTCGACGTCCGCAAGGGACCGTATTTCGCCGATCAGGGTGACTTTGCCTCGGCCGGCGCCGTGGCGATCAACTACGTCAACAAGCTGCCGAACAACTTCGCGGAGATGACCTTCGGCAGTTTCGGCTATCGCCGCGCATTGGCGGCGGGATCGACCGCCGTGGGGGCCGGCACGCTGCTGGCGGCGTTCGAAGCCAACAAATATGACGGACCGTGGGACGTGCCCGACGATGTGCGCAAGCTGAACGGCGTCCTGCGCTACAGCCAGGGCACCGCGACCGACGGTTTGACGCTGACGGCGATGGCTTATTCCAACGGCTGGAATTCGACCGACCAGGTCCCGCAACGCGCGATCGACCAGGGCCTGATCAACCGGCTCGGCACGCTCGATCCGACCGACGGTGGCACCTCCAGCCGCTTCAGCCTGTCGGGCAACTGGGCGCAATCGAGCGCCTACGGACAGACCAATGTCGGCGCCTATGTGGTGCGCTCCGACCTGCGGCTGTTCAACAATTTCACCTATTTTCTCGGCAACCCCGTCAACGGCGACCAGTTCAGCCAGCTCGACGGTCGTACGCTCGGCGGCTTCGATGCGCGGCATGCGTTCGACTGGCGCTTCGGCGGCCTCGAGTCACAAACCCGCGTCGGCGTGCGGACCCGCTATGACGACATCCATGTCGGCCTGTTCAAGACCGAGCAGCGGACATGGCTCTCGACCGTGCGCGATGACCGTGTGCAGGAAGGCAATGTCGGCCTGTGGACCGACACCACCACGCGCTGGAACGACTGGCTGCGCACCACGGTCGGCATCCGCGAGGATTTCTTCGCCGGACACGTTCTCAGCGATACGCCGGAGAATTCGGGCAATGCGCAGGCGTCGATGGCGAGCCCGAAGGCCGGCATCGTGCTCGGGCCCTGGTATAAGACCGAATTCTACGGCAATGCCGGCTACGGCCTGCACAGCAACGACATCCGCGGCGCTACCATCACCGTCGATCCCAACGACAAGACGACCCCGCTCGACCGCGTGCCGCTGCTGGTGCGCTCGCGCGGCGCCGAGGTCGGCATCCGCACCAGGCCGATCGAGGGTCTCACCAGCACGGTCGCCGTGTTCGTGCTCGATTTCGACTCGGAGCTTTTGTTCGTCGGCGACGCCGGCACCACCGAGCCGAGCCGGCCCAGCCGCCGCGTCGGCGTGGAGTGGACGAACACGTACAAGCCCCTGCCGTGGATGACGGTCGATCTCGACGTCGCCCAGACCCATGCGCGCTTCACCGATTACGACCCTGCCGGATCCCGAATCCCCGGCGCGCCTGCATGGGTGGCCAGCAGCGCGATCACGCTGGGCGGCGACACCGGCTGGTTCGGGGCTCTCAAGGCGCGTTATTTCGGTCCGCGTCCCCTCATCGAGGACGACAGCGTCCGTTCGAAGTCGTCGCTGATCTTCAATGCGCGCGCCGGGTACAAATTCGACAATGGCCTGCGGGTCCAGCTCGACGTGCTCAACCTCTTCAACGCCCAGACCAACCAGATCGAATATTACTATCTGTCGCGCTTGCCGGGAGAGCCGATCGAAGGCGTTGCCGATCGTCACGTCCATCCGGCCGAGCCCCTCGCGGTGCGGCTGACGGTGGCGGCACGGTTCTGACCGCGACCGACGGCGGGCACTGACCGGCCGTCACAAATCCTGAAAAAATCTGACATAGAGCAAATGCTCTGATCGAGCCGCGACCAGCGGCTCGACCGGAGCAAGATGCGACCCACACAGCCGGTTCGCGTTCGAAACAGGAGTGAGGGGAATGCAATCTGAGCCGGACAGCATGGCGATCGCTTCGGCCGACCGGTTCGCCGGCGCGGCCCAGGACGAGGTCGCACCGGCGCGGACGCGTCAGGCTGCAAGCCGCGCCTGGGCCCTCGTGCCGATCGTAACGGCATCAGGCTTTGCGGGCCTTGGCTACGAGATCGTTTGGACGCGCCAGTTGAGCCTCGCGCTCGGCACCGAGATGATGGCGGTGCTTGGCGTCATTGCCGGGTTCTTCGGCGGCCTTGCGCTGGGCGCATTCGCGCTCGATGGGCCGATCCGCCGCCCGACATCGCCGTGGCGCGTCTATGCGATGCTCGAAGCGGTCATCGCGGTGTGGGGCCTGATCAGCGTCTGGCTGCTGCCCGCGGCCGGCCGCGCCCTGTCTCCCCTGCTCGGCACCGAACCGTCCGCTGCCCTGCTCTGGGCCGGCAGCCTGGCGCTGCCCACCCTCGTACTGCTCCCGGCAACGATGGCGATGGGCGGAACGCTGACTGCCCTGGAACGGATGATGCGGGACGCACGCGGCGAGGCCCGCGTCACGGCAGGAGTCTATGGGGCGAATACGGCCGGAGCTCTGGCCGGCACCCTCGCCTCAACATTTCTGCTGATACCAGCGCTCGGATTCTCGGGAACGCTGATCAGCCTCGCCGGCGTCAACGCATTCTGCGCCATCGGCGCGCTCGCGCTCGGATCGGCGGCGGGCAAGGCTGATGCCCGGGAACGGCGGCCGGAGCGAATTCGCGATTTGCGGCTCACGATCACCTTGTTCGCCACGGGCCTTTTGGGAATCACCTTCGAGGTCCTCGTGGTCCGGCTCGCCGCGCAGGTGATGGAGGACACCGTCTACACCTTCGCCGGACTGTTGGCTGCCTATCTGCTTGGCACCGCGGCGGGGAGCCTGCTCTGGCAGCGGAGCGGACGAGATGCAGATGATGGAAATCTCCGTGGCCTGCTCGCCGCAACAGCGCTCGCCTGCATCGCGACCGCGGTGCTTGCACCCTATGCCGGCCGGCTGGTCGAAGCCGTATCGGCTGCGGACATCTACGGTGAGCTTGCCGTGGCGATCGCGCTGTTCCTGGTGCCCGCAACCGCGATGGGCGCGTTGTTCGGCCTGCTGGCGCAACGGGTGAGCAACCAGCGCGGTTCCGTCGGATCGGCGATCGGCATCAACAGCCTTGGCGCCTGCATCGCGCCGCTGCTGGCAGCGCAATTCCTGATCCCGACCCTCGGTGCATGGACGGCGCTGCTTACCGTTGCGGTGGGTTATCTCCTGCTGCTGCCGCCCGGCCGATCGGCGCTGTTGTGGTCCGCGGCACCGGCGATCTCCGTGCTCGTCCTGTGGCTCAATCCCGCGCCATCGCTGACGCGCGTGCCGGCCGGTGGAACGCTGCTTGCGGTCCGTGAAGGGCCGATGGCGACGGCGAGCGTCGTCGATGACGCCGCGGGCACGCGCTATCTCGAGATCAACGGGCATTTCCGCATGGGCGGAACGAGCTCAACGCGGTCCGATTACCGACAGGCGATGCTGCCGCTTCTGCTTCACCAGGCTCCCCGCAGCGCCTTGTTCCTCGGCATCGGCACCGGCGCCACCATTGTCGGCGGGGCGCAGATGCCCGGCGTCAGCGCGCGGGGTGTCGAACTCTCCCGCGAAGTGGTGGAACTGCTGCCCTGGTTCGTCAATCCGGCACCGGCGTCAATGCCGCGGGTGACCGTGGCGGATGCCCGCCGCTACGTCGCGGCCGATACGGGCCAGCATGACGTGATCATCGCCGACCTGTTTCATCCCGCGCTCGACGGCAGCGGCGCGCTCTACACGGTGGAGCATTTCGCAGCCGTGAAACGCAGGCTGGCGCCTGGGGGCATCTTTTGCCAATGGCTGCCGCTGTACCAGCTCGACCTGCCCTCCCTGCGCGCGATCGTCCGTGGCTTTCTCGACGTCTATCCCGACGGCTCGGCCTGGCTCAATCACTACAGCGTCCGCACGCCGATGCTTGCGCTGATTGGAACGCGGGATAGCGGCCGTCTCGACACCGAGGCGCTCGCCGCGCGGCTTCGTGATCCCGCGACCGTATCAGTCGTCCGCCCGCTCGGGTTCGAGGCACCGATCGATCTCCTCGGCCAATATCTGGCAGGCCCGCACGCGCTCTCCGCGTTCGCCGGCGATGGCCCGCGCAACACGGACGACTATCCGTTCGTGACCTTCGATGCCCGGCGCAACGTCCGTGCGCTCACGGCGGCCCCCTGGTCGCTGCTGCTTGCTGTCACGAAAGACATTCGCTCCGATCCGAATGAGCTGCTCGCGCGCGCAGCCGAGCGCGAGGCGCTGGGCGCGCGCCTCAGCGCCTATTGGGCCGCGCGCAACCGCTTTCTCGAAGCCGGCGCGTCCTTGCCGGGCGATCCGCGTGGCGCCGCGCTGATCGAAGCGGCTTCGCCGGGCCTTATCGAGGCGCTGCGCCTGAGCCCCGAATTCGATCCGGCCTATGCGCCGCTGATGGGCATGGCGCGATCCCTGCTCGGCTCGGACCGCGCCGCCGCCGCACGCCTGCTGCGCAAGATCAACGAGGCAGCGCCGTCACGCCGCGAGGCGCGAGATCTGCTGCTGCGCGAATTCGGCCTGAGAAACCAGTGATCGACGGGCCTTACGGCGCGAAGTTGATGCGATAGCCCCAGCAGTCGAGATGATCGGGAATGGCGTTGAAGGCGATCGTGATTCTCTGCCCGCCCTGATTCCTCGGCACCTCGTGATAGAGGTAGCTGGGAAACAGCACGAGATCGCCGGGCTCCGCCTCCGGCAGGGCGTACTTGCCGGCATTGTAAGGCCCAATGGCGGCGCTCCGCGTGTGATGCCGGAAGGAGAAATCGAAACCACCCGGCGGCCGCACGAACACCGTCTTGCAGGCCGGATGCGAGGGCGTCAGATAGAAGATGCCCGAGACGAAACTGTTGGCGTGCGAATGCAGGGTCTGGTTGCCGCCGGTCTCGAGCATGTTGGTCCACATCTCCTTGACCGTCCAGCGCAGCTTCTCGCCGAACAGAAGGACGCCGAAATCGACCAGCTTCGGAACCGCAAGCTCGGCGATCTGGCGAAACAGCTCGTTATCGCGGGGGTCGGCGACCTCGGTGTGGAAGAGCTGGCCCGACCGCAGATTGCCCTCGATCTTGGTGTCCCGGATTGCCGCCACGGCGGCTTCGTTCAGCGCCGGCGGAAGCAGCCCCGGCGAGCGCAGCAGCGGAATCGGAAAAAGCGGCTCGATCTGATCCATGTCGCAACGTCTACCTGTTCTTGAAACGCGGGCAGACAATGCGCGGGCAAAGATGACGTTGCGATGACAGCGCGCCGGATCTGCAAAATTCTCAGGTCCAGCTAATCGTCGGCCCCGAGCACTTTCAGCGTCTCGCCCGGTCGTAGCTCGTGGCGCCGTTCGCGCACCTCGTCGGAGGCACGCGCCGCCATGTCGAGGCATTCGTCGAACTCGCCGTTACCGGCTTCGACCAGCGCCTGGTGCAGGTGCCGTTCGGCGAAATAGCGCGAGAGATGGTCGGCCGGCAAACTTGTCGCCAATGCGCGCGCCTCAGCAACCGCAGCGTTGCATTCTTCCCGGGTCGGCTCCTCCGAGACGGGGACGCCGGCAGCGGGGGCGGCCACGGCGCCGCCGGTGCCTGCGAACAGGCTCAGTGCGCAGAAGGTGATACGAAACAGATGCATGTCAGTCGTGCCGGGGGCATGAGCCCGCTTCAAAAAGAGTACGGCGGGACGCACCGATCGTTGCGCCCCGCCGGATGGCCTCACATCACGTCAGTGGTGGTCGTGATGATGATCGTCGTGGTCGTGATCGTGATCGTTGTCAGCCCGCTGTCCGAGCTTGCGCGCCAGCTCGGCATTGGTCTCGACCAGAAGCTTCGGCGAACCTTCCGGACGGATGAAGATCGGGTTGGCGTAGAACCAGACGTTCGAATAGGCCTGAACGTCGTGGGTCACCTTCTTGGCGCCATTCACGGTCTCCAGATGCGTCGGGCACGCCGGATCGGTGCAGCTGACCTGCGCGTTGTTCGCGTCGAGCAGCGGATTGCCGGCGGTGTCGGAAACGTTCGGAGTGCCGTTCGGAATGTTGGTTCCGCGCGCACGGATGTAGAACGGCTTGGTACCGGCGACGAACGTCGTCGTGAACCGCAGCCGCACGCCATCACGGTCGCCGCGATGCTCGCGCTGCATCTGCTCCGAGGAGATCTGCCGGGCAATGGTCGCCGACGGATTGTACACGATCGCCGCACCGGCCGTGCCCGCGGCATTTGCCACCGCGTAATTGGCCGCGTCAGGCGCAACGACGCCGGTGATCTGGCCGGTGATCAGATCGACGTGGTCGAGCGTCGGCTTGTTCAGCGGCTGCTTGATGCCCACCGGCAGCAACAGCGGGTTGTTGAAGCTGTAGGGGCTGTTGTTCTCCTTCGGGACAGTCAGCTCCATCTCGACGGTGATCTTCTCGCCGGGCCGCACGACCAGGGTCTCGCCCATGGTCTTCCAGTCGTCGCCGCGCGTCTTGGCACGGAACACCATGTCCGGCCCGATCAGGTCGGCGTTGACCGAGTAGGAGTTGCCCGAACGCATGCCGTCGATGACGTGCTGCGACGAAAACCGACCGGCATTCGGAACATACAGCTTGGTGTACTCGCCGGGGATGAAGTCGGCGGTCGTGAAGGAGTCGCGTGCACCACCCGCACCGCGGCTGTGCCAGTCCGAGCTCACATACATGAAGAAGTTGCGACCTTCGCCAAGCAGTCCGTCCCAGAGGCCGCCGACCTTCGCGGTGTAGATGCCGCTCATGCCGTAGGTACCGCCGCCGACCGCGCTGGTGGTGTACGAGCCGGAACCGCCGGTGGCTCCGCCTTCGGCGAAGTGACCGGGCGATTCGATGCCGAACGCAACCGTCGGGCCCGCGTTGTTGAAGTCGCGGAAGTGCTCGATGTTGTAACCCTTGTTGGCAGTCGCGCTGAACGGCCCCTGACGCTCGGTGTGGGTCGGGATGATGTAGGACTGCAGCGGATAGTTCGCCTGCAGCCACTTGACGCCGGTGAGCGCCTTCTGGTGGCCCGCGGTGCCGGTGTTGTTGACGTTGTCCTTGCCAGGCCAGAGCTGATTGCCGCCGGCGTCGATGACGGGACCGATCGCGTCGGTGTCGGCGCGGTCGAAGCGGTATTCGAATTCCGCCATCTTGTCCGCGTTGCCGGGCCCCTTCTTCTTGTGCATCGGATGCTGGCCGGTGATGACGGCCACGTCGACGTGCTCATGGCCAGGCGCGATCCACTCAAGACCCTCGATCAGCACCTTGTCGTACTTCGCCGAGCGATCGACGATGGTCGGATACTCGATCTCGCGGATCGACTGCCAGCGCCACATCTGCGCACCGGAGCCGGAGCCGTTCGGGGTGCCCTTCAGGCTGCTGATCGTGATTCCGTCGATGGTCTGGCCGAGCGTCTGGCTCCAGGTCGTCGTGGTCTGTCCCGGAAGATTGGCGCTGGTGTCGCTGAAGCGGCAGTCGCGATTGCCGGAACCGCCGTGGTTGCCGAGCGTGAACCAGTCGAGATCGAAATTGTTGCCACCCGCGGACGCGGTGCCGCGCCCGACGGCGCGGTCGATGGTGTAGCCGGCGGCAACCGAGCCGTCCGTGCAGGTATTGTGGTTGTGCATGTCACCGGCGACATACGGATTGCCGCGGCGTTCGTTGTGCCCAAAGCCCTCGGCTGCAGCGCTCTGCGTCAGCGCCAGCGATGCCGAAGCGGCGGTCAATAGGATTGTCTTGCCAGATGGAAACATGTCGCCCCTCATTTCAAGTCAGATATCGCGAATGCACGGAAGTGCCGGGATTGAAGACCGGGTGGCCTGACCGCGTCAGCGGCTCCCTACGGTCGCGATAGAGACCAGAGTTCCGATACAGCTTCGTGAAAGATTTGTGTTCGACCAACGCAGGCCCGCACTGACGGTGCGGCATCTTGTCTCTTGCATTTGCCTGTTGCATTTTCCCGCGCGTCGTGAGCGATAGAAGACGACGGATGAAATGCTCTGCTGCACAACGCGCGCGGCAGCGCCGTGCTGCGGGAATTTGTGACAACCATATGTCAATGCAAGCGACACCAGTTGAAGTGCAATCCTTTCCGAGATCGCACAGCGAAGGTTCGGATGGCGCAACGAAGCCTTCGCGTTCCCCTGCCTCTGTGCTTGCTCGGCTCGCGCGCGAACCCTTGCTGCACTTCACCTTGATCGGAGCGATCATCTTCGGCGTCGACGCCCTGCTGCATCCGCCCGCCAAGGACGAGAAGGTCATCACGGTGACCAAGGCGATGCGGCAGTCCTTCATCGACAATTTCGACGAGGACAAGGAACGCGCACCTTCCAGCGAACAGCTCCAGAAGATGATCGACGCCTGGGTCGCCAGCGAGATCCTCTATCGCGAAGGCAAGACGCTTGCGGTGGACCGCGGCGACGAAACCATCCGCGACCGGATCGCCTACAAGATGCAATTGCTGATCTTCGATCAGATCCGCGTGCCGCGGCCTACCGACGAGCAGCTGCAGGCATGGTTCGCGGAAAATCACACCCGCTTCGACGAGCCCGAGCGCGTGTCGTTCTACATCACGCCGCCGACGGACCAGGCCACCGCACAGCAACGGCTCGCTGACATCGTCGAGCAGCGCGAATCCGAGGAGCTGCAGCATCTGACGCGCGCCATCCTCGCCCGGCCGGTCGCGAGTCTCGCCGCATCTTTCGGCGAAGACTTCCGCGATAACCTGCTGAAGATGCCGGAGGGCGAATGGAAGCTGCTGCAATCCAAGGACGGCTGGCACGTCGCCCGGCTGGATTCACGGCGTCCGGGAGATCTCGCCAGCCTCGACAAGGTGCGCGATGAGGCCGCCCGCATCTGGCATACCGAAGAAACCCGCAAGCTGGCCTGGGAAGCGGTCAAGCGGCTGAAGGCGTCCTACCAAGTGCGGTACGAATAGTGAAGACGTTCCGATATCTGCGATTGACGCTGCTGGCGCTGACCCTGGCGCTGGCCGCACTCATCCGGCCCTCGGCGCTCCACGCGCATGAAGCGGCGATGGGCGTGCTGGAATTCCGCGAGGTCCGGCCCGGCGCATTCGTCGGCCGCTGGAGCATCGAGCCCTCGATCGGCGCCTCGCGGGTCGATCTGCGGATGCCGCCGCATTGTTTTCTCCGCCTGCCCGAGATGAACTGCGGCCAGAAGGGGCTGGTCGGTCCGATCACGATCACCAATCTCGGCTCCAACATGTCGGTCGTCCTGATCAAGGTCATCCCGATCGAGGGCGAGCCGCGCAGCTATACGATCTCGACGGCCAATCCGGTCGTCTCCGTGCTCGGCACCGGCGCCCCGACGTTGGAAGCGTGGATCGAGCTGGCCAAGACTTATGTGAATTACGGCATCGATCACATCCTGCTCGGCGCCGATCACCTGCTGTTCGTGCTGGGCCTGATCTGGATCGTCGGCGGCGGCTGGCGTCTGGTGAAGACGATCACGGCCTTCACGATCGGACACAGCGCCTCCCTTGCCGCGGCGGCCTTCGGCGTGATCGGCGTGCCCGAACGCCCACTCAACGCCTGCATCGCATTGAGCATCGCCTTCGTCGGCGTGGAAATCGTCAAGCAGCAGCGCGGCGAGATCGGACTCACCGCACGCTATCCCTGGATAGTGGCGTTCACCTTCGGCCTGGTTCACGGCATCGGTTTCGCAGGCGCCCTCGCCGGACTTGGACTCGAACGCCGACTCCTTCCCGCAGCATTGCTGTTCTTCAACATCGGCGTGGAGATCGGGCAGCTCGCCTTCGTGCTGCTCGTGCTCGCCTTGATCTGGGCGCACCGGCGGCTTGATGCCGTCGTGCCGCGCTGGGGCGAGGCCATCCCGGCCTATCTCATCGGGTCGGTGTCGATGTTCTGGTTCTTCGGCCGTCTGGCGCGCGTGTTCGTCGCGATCTGAGCGAGAGTCACATACAATGTCCTTACGCGTTCCCCGAGCCCTCACGATCGCGATCGTCTCGTTCGCACTGACGCAGCCGGCGCTCGCCCACGAGCAGGCTGGCGTCGCCGGCGGCCTCGTCAGTGGCCTCTTGCATCCGGTCACCGGCATCGACCATCTGATCGCCATGGTCGCGGTCGGGATCTGGGGCGCGCAGCTCGGCGCGCCGGCCATCTGGATCCTGCCGATCACCTTCCCGCTCGTCATGGCGGTCGGCGGCGTGCTGGGCGTGCTGCATGTTCCGCTGCCGATGCCGGAGGTGATGATTGCCGCATCGGCCGTGATCCTCGGGGTTGCGGTTGCCGCCCGGCTGCGCCTGCCCTTTGCCGCAGCCGCCGTCGTCGTTGCGATCTTCGCGATCTTTCACGGCCATGCGCATGGCGCCGAGCTTCCGCGCGCAGCCAATGCGCTGGCCTACGGCATCGGCTTCGTCACCGCGACCGGCCTGCTGCATCTGCTCGGCATCATGATCGGCACGTTGACGCGCTGGCCCGCCGGCGAGCGTCTCATTCAGGGACTGGGTGCCGGCATCGCGGGAATTGGCTGCTATTTCCTCGCCCAGGGCGTCGGAGCCCTCGCATGAAGCTGAAACTCACACGGGCCTTGCTGGGCGCAGCGATGCCGCTGGCCGGGGTGAATGCCGCCGAGGCCCATATCGTCGCGGCGCGCCTCGGCGATTTCTATGCGGGTGCGGCGCATCCCCTCACCGATCTCCAGGATATCGTTCTCTGGATCGCGATCGGCGTGCTCGCTGGCACGCTCGGAGCGGCCAAGGGGCGCTGGCTCATCCCGGTGTTTCCCCTTGGGCTGCTGGTCGGCCTGCCTCTTGGAAACGTGTTCGGCGCAACGTCTAGCCAGCTAGCGGATGCCGGCATGATGCTCGCAATCGGCATGCTGCTCGCAGCAGCGGTGCAAGTTCCCGCGCTCCTGCTGTGTGCGATTGCCTTCGCCGTCGCGGTGATGCGGGGTGCAGCGAACGGCGCCGACCTCGCGCCCGAGACCGACCGGCTGCTGTTTGCGGCGGGACTGGTTTGTGCGGGCTACGCAGTCATCACGCTGACGATGGCGCTGACCGCGATGTTCAAGCGAACGAGTTCGGACAGCGCAACATCCTGGCGATCCATCGCCGTTCGTGCGCTCGGCGGCTGGATCGCGGCCATCGGCCTGATGATGGGAAGCCTCGCCCTGGCGTCATGACCCCAATTCGGGCGAGCGCCTCGTCAAAGCGCCGAGGAAGAGGCGTGTCACCTCAACGCGGCTTCAGGAGATCGCGCGCCACGATCAGCTTCTGGACCTCGGTCGCGCCCTCATAGATGCGCAAGGCCCGGATCTCGCGATAGAGGCTTTCGACAATCTCGCCCTTGCGCACGCCGCGGCCGCCGAACATCTGCACGGCGCGGTCGATGACGCGCTGCGCGGTCTCGGTCGCGGTCAGTTTTGCCATTGCAGCTTCGCGCGTCGTCGGAAGCTTCTGGACATCGCGGCGCCAGGCCGCGCGGTAGGTCAGCAGCGCGGCAGCATCGGTATCGGTCGCCATGTCGCCGAGCGCAGCCTGGGTCAGCTGAAGGTCTCCTAAAGTCCCACCGAACATGTTCCGGCTGCGTGCATGCGACAGCGCCTCGTCGAGCGCACGGCGGGCGAAGCCGAGGGCTGCGGCTGCGACCGAGGCGCGGAAAATATCCAGCGTCTGCATCGCGAGCTTGAACCCGCCGCCGGGCGCGCCGAGGCGACGGCTCGCCGGAATCCGGCAATTGCTGAAGCGCAGGGTCGCCAGCGGATGCGGCGCGATCACGTCGATGCGCTCGGCGATGCCAAAGCCGGGATCGTCGGGAAACACCACGAAGGCCGAGATGCCGCGCGCGCCCGGCGCCTCACCCGTCCGCGCGAACAGGGTGTAGACGTCGGCAATGCCGCCATTGGAGATCCAGGTCTTCTCACCGTCGATGATGTAGTCGTTCCCGTCGACGCGCGCGGTGCAGGACATTGCCGCGACGTCGGAGCCTGCCTCCTTCTCGGACAGCGCGAAGGCCGCAAGCCATTCTCCGGAGCGCACCTTCGGCAGAACGGCCTTGCGCAGCTCCGCTGAACCGCCGAGCGCGATCGCGCCGGAGCCCAGCCCCTGCATGGCAAAGGCGAAATCGGCAAGACCGTCGGCATAGGCCAGCGATTCCCGCGACAGGCAGATCGAACGGGAATCGATCGAGGTCGCATCGCCGTCGGGCGCGGCGACCGCGCAATCGAGCAGCCCCGCCTGCCCCATCGCGCGCACGAGCTTGCGGCAGGCATCGTCAACATCGTTGTGGTCGATCTTGTCGAGGGCTCCCGACTGCACGAAGCGGTCGAGCGCCTCGCCGATGGCATGATGACGGGCCTCGAAAAACGGCCAGTCCAGCCATTCGCGCCGGATCACCTTCGCTGCCGAGCTCATTCGATCGCTCCTCCGCTCACTGCGCGGCCGCCGCAGCAGCGCGCGCGAGATTGGTTTCGTATTGTCCCTTGGCGGACATGTATTGCTTCGGCCAGCTGACCGCAGTGATGCCGATGCGCGCGGCCTCGTGCAGCGTCCAGGCGGGGTCGGCGAGATGCGGCCGGGCAATGGCGCAGAGGTCGGCGCGGCCGGCCGCGAGGATCGAGTTGGCGTGATCGGCCTCGGAGATTGCTCCCACCGCGATCGTCTCGACGCCGACCTCGTTGCGGATCAAATCGGCAAACGGCGTCTGGAACAGACGTCCGTAGATCGGCCGCTCCTCCTTCCAGACCTGTCCCGACGAACAATCGATCACGTCGGCCCCGGCCGCCTTGAACATCGCGGCGAAGATCGCTGCGTCAGCCGGGGTGTTGCCGCCTTCGGTCCAGTCATGGCACGACAGGCGCACCGACATCGGCCGATCGGACGGCCACGCCGCACGCATCGCCTTGAACAACTCCAGCGGAAAGCGCGCACGGTTTTCGTGACTGCCGCCATACTCATCGGTGCGCCGGTTGGTCAGCGGCGAGAGAAAGCTCGACAGCAAATAGCCGTGGGCGCAATGGAGCTCGAGCCATTCGACACCGGCCGCCGCCGCCCGCCGGGTTGCCGCGACGAAATCGTCGCGAACGCGGTCCATGTCGTCGCGGTTCATCGCGCGGGGCAACTGGCTGTTCGGCAGATAAGGCAAGGCCGATGCGGAAATCAGCGGCCAATTGCCCTCATCCAGCGGCTGGTCGATCCCCTCCCAGGCGAGCCGTGTCGATCCCTTACGCCCGGCATGACCGAGCTGGATGCCGACCTTGGCGTGTCCAAGGCTGTGGATCAGGCCGACCAGCCGTCGCCATTGTGCCTCTTGCTCATCGTTCCAGAGCCCGAGGCAACCCGGCGTGATCCGCGCATCCGGCGAGACGCAGGTCATCTCGGCAAAAATCAGCGCGGCGCCCCCCATGGCGCGCGCGCCGAGATGGGCGACATGAAAGTCGTTGATCAGCCCGTCCTGCGCCGAATACATCGCCATCGGCGAGACCATGATGCGGTTGGCGAGCGACAGGCCACGCACGCGGTGCGGCGTCAGCATCGGCGGCGGCACCCGTTCGCCGTCCTTGACGGCGATGCCCGAGCGCGCCGCGAACCAGCGCTCAAAGCCTTCCAGCCAGGTGCGATCGCGCAGACGGAGATTTTCGTGGCTGATGCGCTGTGAGCGTGTCAGCATCGAATAGAAGAATTGCGGCGGCTCCAGCGTATCGGCATAGCGGCGGCCGACCACCTCGAACCATTCCATGGCATTGCGCGCGGCGTTCTGGATCCGCGCCACGTCGACACGGCGCACCTCTTCATAGGCCTCCAGCACGGTCTCGATGCCGTCGCGGCCGTGACCATGGCGATCGAACTGGTTGGCAAGCTCGATGGCATCGTCGAGCGCGAGCTTGGTGCCCGATCCGATCGCGAAATGCGCGGTGTGCGCGGCGTCCCCCATCAGCACGACATGGGAGCGGCCGTTGAACACGCTCCACTTGCCGCAGATCAGGCGGCTGAAATTGAGCCAGGCCGAGCCGCGCAGATGGCGGGCATTGGTGAGCAGCTTGGCGCCATCGAGCGTCTCGGCGAAGATCTTCTCGCAGAACTCGATCGAGGCCTGCTGATCGAGCTCGCCGAGCCCGTGGGCGTTGTACGCCTCTTCCGTGGTCTCGACGATGAAGGTCGAGGTCTCGGCGTCGAACTTGTAGATGTGCGCCTGGAACCAGCCGTGCTCGGTCTTCTGAAAATCGAAGGTGAAGGCGTCGAACGCCCTCTTGGTGCCGAGCCAGATGTAGCGGTTGGGACGGATCACCATGTCGGGCTGGAACTGCTCGGCATAGCGGGCGCGGATCCTGGAATTGACGCCGTCGCAGGCGACGATCAGGTCGGCCTCGGGAAACTCGAGATCGGACTCGACGTCGCGCTCGAAGACGAGCTCGACCCCCAGCGCCTCGCAGCGCCTCTGGAGGATGTTGAGCAGGTGCTTGCGGCCGATGCCGATGAAGCCGTGGCCGGTGGTGCGCTGGCGAGTCCCCTTGAAAACCAGCTCGATGTCGTCCCAGTGATTGAAGGCGTCCTCGATCTCGGCCGCGCTTTCGGGGTCGGCCAGGCGCATCGCCGACATCATGGCATCGGAAAACACCACCCCCCAGCCGAACGTATCGTAGGGCTTGTTGCGCTCGACGACGCTGATGACGTGCTCGGGATGCCGGCGCTTCATCAGCAGGCCCAGATAAAGACCGGCCGGACCGCCGCCGATACAGACTATGCGCATGATCCCTCGCTTTCGCGCGCCGCGCCGTGTGCCAAGCTGTCACCGAAATTGTTTTAAGTATAAAATATTTTGTCGCGGGCCTTGTCAAGGTGGGTTCTGGGTGGCCGCCGGGGCGCCCGCCGCCTCCGCAGCGCCGAATCGGCAGCACAAAGGCCGAAAGCCGGGCATGCTGGCCCGGCTCGCAGATTTATCGGTTCAGGGAGGTGGAAGTCTCAACGCCTCGCCCGGGCATTGCTACCCGGATTGCTTCACAGCTTGAGCGCGAACGGATCCCGCTCGTCGTTGGAGAAGTCGATCATGACGTTCTTGGTCTGCAGGAATTCGTCCAGTGCCGCCACGCCGCGTTCCTTGCCGAACCCGGAGTCCTTGAACCCGCCGAACGGAGCCATCGCGCTGGAGGCGCGATAGGTATTCACCCAGACCGTTCCGGCATGAACCGCGCGCGACACCCGCAGAGCTCGCGACACGTTCGTTGTCCAGATCCCGGAGGCCAGGCCGTATTTCGTATCGTTGGCGATATCGATCGCGTGATCCTCGGTATCGAACGGAATGATCGACAAGACAGGTCCGAACACCTCTTCCTGCGCAATGGCCATCTTGTTCTCCACGCCGGTGAAGATGGTCGGCTCGATGAAGAGACCCTTTCCCAGACCCTCGCCCGTTGCAGGCCGCCCGCCGCAGGCGAGAATTGCGCCCTCTTTCTTGGCATCATCGATACATTTGAGGATGCGCTTGAACTGCGGCTCGTTCGCCACCGTTCCCATGTCCGTCGTTTTCTCCAACGGATCGCCCAGCCTGATCTTCTGCGCGCGGGCTACGAGCCGGCGCACGACCTCGTCGTGAATTGAGCGCTGGACAAGGAGCCGCGAGCCGGCAATGCAGGTTTGTCCGGTCGCACCGAAAATGCCGGCGAGAGCGCCGACGATCGCCTTGTCGAGGTCCGCATCTTCGAAAATGACGTTGGGCGATTTTCCGCCCAGCTCCAGGGTCACTGGAACGAGCGTACGGCCGGCTTCAGCTGCGATCTGGCGGCCGACATTCGGGCTCCCGGTGAAGCTGACGCGGTCAATCCGGCCGCTCGACAGCAACGCCTGTCCCGTCCTGTAGTCGCCGGTCACGACATTCACGACTCCGGCCGGAAACCCCGCCTCCCGGACCAGCTCGGCGAACTCCAGCGTCGTCACCGACGCATGCTCGGATGGCTTGATGACCACGCAATTGCCCGCCGCAAGCGCCGGCGCGAGCTTGTTGGCGAGCAGACCCATCGGAGAATTCCAGGCCGTGATGAGGACCGCAACGCCGATCGGCTCGCGGCGCGTGAAATCGAAGACGTCACGCTGGTCGAGCGGAATCGTGTCGCCAAAGATCTTGTCGGCGCAGCCCGCGAAGAACCGATAGGCGCGCGCCGCAAAATGCATCTGCCCGTGGGTCTCGCGGATGATTTTTCCGTTGTCGGTGCTCTCCATGATGGCCATGCGCTCGGCCCGAGCGTCGAGCAGGTCGGCCAGCTTGTTGAGCATGGTCGCGCGCGCAAGGCCGGTCGCCTTGCTCCAGACGGTGTCATAGGCCTTTCGGGCGGCGGCGATCGCATCGGCGACTTGCGAGGGGCTTGCCTGCGGCACCTGCGCCCACTCCTCGCGGCTATAGGGATTTATGGCGGCGAACCATTCCTGGTTCGACGCACTCACCGTCTCGTTGGCGATCGCAAGTCCATACTTCTTCGACATGATCCGTCATCTCCGCAATTGGCGAATTGTTGTGCATTTGATCCGGCGATTAGCATCCGCGCCGGCCTTCTCGTCCGGGTTGGCTTGGTGTCAGGCGGGACTTCCGAGGGGATCAGCGTCCAGCCGCGCGATCCCGTCGAGCCCTTCGCGCGCGGCGGGAAACAGCGACAGCACCTGCCGGTCGTGCCCCGGGATGATGTGCGACGGGCTGTCGGCCAGTTTCTGGATGACGGCAAAACCGTTCAGCATCTGGTTCATGTCGAACAACACAGGAAATGGCCGGCGCTGCAGAATGTTGGCGTAATAGTGCGACGCATCCGAGGCGAGCACCACGTAGCCGCGTCTCGTCCTGACGCGCACAATCTGAAGTCCCGCCGTATGGCCGCCCAGCCAGTGCAAGGATATCCCGTCATCGAAGTCGGAATTGAGATCGTGAAGGGTCACGCTCCCTTCGAAATTGCGCCGGACGATATGGCTGACGTCGGCCGCATTATAGGCCCTGGCTTGCTGGGCATCGCACATGCACCGGCCCGTGCAGAAATGCATCTCGCGCTCCTGCACGTGATAGCGGGCATGGGGAAACAAATCGTGGTTGCCGGCATGGTCCCAATGCATGTGGGTCAGGATGACGTCCTTGATGTTATCCGGTTTGATCCCGATCTGTCTCAAGCCTTCGGCGACCGGTCGCGTGACGGCGTAGTTGCGGGCCTTGCCGGCCTTCTCGTCGAAACCGGTATCGACGATCACCGTTCGCTTTTGGCTGACCAGCGCCCAGACGAAGAAGTCCATCGGCATTGGCGTGTCGGGCGCATCGTTCTCGACGAAGTTTTCCGACGAGCGCCGCTGATCCTTCCGGGCGTAGCGGATCGCATAGATTTCATACTCGGACATGTCATAGCTCACTGGCGCTCGATGCCAGCTTCCCTCGTTGTCGCCGCCCACAATTCCATGTCGCTCTTGACGTGCTTGGCGAACTCCGCCGGCCCGATCCACTGGGCCTCGAAGCCGATATCGGCGAGGCGTCTGCGGATCTCCGGCTCAGCCAGCACCTCGCGCACCCCTTCCGAGAGCTTCGCGACGATCTCGGGCGGCGTGTCCTTGGGAGCGAACAGCCCGCTCCATGCGGAGATGTTGAGGAACTCGAGCCCTCCCTCCTTCATGGTCGGGATTTCAGGGAATTGCGAACTACGGGCCGGATTTGTCGTTGCGAGCGCGCGAGCTTTGCCCGCCTCGACCTGGGAGACCGCGGGCGCCATGTCCATGAACGTCATCGACACGCGCTGGGCGATGATGTCGGTGACGACCTGCGGGCTGTTGCGATAAGGCACGGCGGCAATGTCGATCCCGGCCCGCCGCTTGAATGCCTCGCCGGACAATTGACCGAGCGCGTTGGCATAGCCGAACGTCAGCGAACCCGGCTTGTTCTTCGCCAGCGCGACGAGATCGGCCACGCTCTTGACGGGGAGATCGGGGTCGATGATCAGGAAATATGGAAACAGGCCGAACTGCGAGATCGGCGTGAAGTCGGCAATGGGATCGTACTGTATCGACTTCAGCATGCTGGGATTGGCTGCGTGCGTGGACGTTCCGCCAACCAGCAAGGTATATCCGTCGGGCGCCGAGCGCGCCGCGGCCGTGGCGCCCAGCGCGCCATTGGCGCCAACGCGGTTGTCGATGACGATCGTGGTCTTCAGCAGCTCCGACAACCGCTGGAACACGATCCGCGCAACGCCGTCGGTGCCGCTACCGGGCGCGAACGGCGCGATCACCGTGATCCGCTGCGAGGGATAGTTTTCCGCCCCTGCCCCACTCAACTGCGACAGCAGCAGGGCAATCGTCAACAACAGCACCCGCACAAAACCCTCCCCTAGTCAGTTATTGTGATTGATTGGGCCGAAGGGGCTTTGCGCCCCTTCGGAAGGCTCATGACTATTTCGAAGAGCGCTCGATGACCTTCAGGATCACCGGCCAGTAATTCGCGCCAAAACCTTTCTGCGAGGCTTCGGCGAGGAGAGTGGCGCCGAGGGCCGCTTCCCTGGCCTCGATGCCGGCGTCCCTCGCCATGTCGAGCGCGTAGGAGAGATCCTTGTGCATGTAGTCAGTCGAGAACACCCTCTCGGGAAACTCCTCCTTGGCGACCGCCTTGTAGCCGTGATTTCGCAGCGCAAAGCTGTCGGCGGAACCCTTGGAGAAGGCATCGAACAACGTGTCCGTGGACACGCCCGCCGATTTCGCGATCGCGGCCGCCTCGCACAGCGCCGTCACGGTCCCCACCACGACCATGTTGTTGAGTATCTTCACGACCTGGCCCGATCCGACATCGCCGCAATGGGTGACCTCGGAGGCAAAGCAGCGCAGCAGCGGCTCGATCCTCGCGAACACGTCCGTCGCTGCCCCCACCGAGATCGCAAGCGTCCCGGCCTCGGCGGCCGCGCGCGTGCGGGCGACGGGCGCGTCGGCATAATCGGCTCCCTTTGCGGCGAAGGCGCCGGCCAGCTCGCGCGTCAGCTTCAGCGGGCTGGTGGAGAGATCGACGAAAGTCTGGCCGGCGCGTGCGAACGCAAGAAGTCCCTCCGGCATCTCGCAGATCTTCTTCAAATGCGCGCCGCTCGGCATCGAAATGAAAACGATGTCGGCCTTGGCCACTGCAGCGACCGAACCGGCATCGACCGCGCCGGCCTGCACCAGGCGCGCCACGGGCTCGGCGTTGATGTCGTGAATCAGCACCTTCTGCCTGGTTTTCTGCACGAGGTGCCTGCACATGGGTTCACCCATGACGCCCAAGCCGATGAAGCCGAAGGTCGAAGAGCCAGTCATGTCATAACTCCGGGATTTCCAGATAGAGGAATATTCAGATGCCGAGATAGGCGCGCCGTACGTAGTCGCTGGCCAGAAGGTCCTTTCCCTTCCCGCTTAGCGCGACCGCGCCGGTCTCCAGCACAAAGGCCTCATTGCAGAGGTTGAGCGCAAGCTTTGCGTTCTGCTCGACGAGGATGATCGACATGCCGATATCGCGGTTGATCTCGACGATGATGCGCGCGATCTCGTCGACGATGATCGGCGCAAGGCCGAGCGAGGGTTCGTCCAACAGCAACAGGCGCGGCCGCGCCATCAGCGCACGGCCGATGGCGACCATCTGCTGCTCGCCGCCCGACAACGAGCCCGCCATCTGGCTCCGCCGCTCCACGAGGCGCGGAAAATAGCCGTAGATCTGGTCCAGCGTCTTCTTCTGGTGCGCCTTGTCACGTTGCGAGTAGGCCCCTACCAGGAGATTATCGAGCACGCTCATCTGCGGGAAAACACGCCGGCCTTCCGGCGACAGCGCGATACCGCGCCCCACGCGCTGGGGCGCCGAGGCGCCGTCAATGCGCTCGCCGTCGAGATAGATCTCGCCGCCGCTCACGGGCTTGAGGCCGATGATGGCCTTCATCGTGGTGGTCTTGCCCGCGCCGTTCGAGCCGATGAGCGAGACGATGGCGCCGTCGGCGACTGAAAGGCTCAAATTGCGGACCGCCGTGAGCGGACCGTAGGCGACGCTGATCCCGCGAACGTCAAGCATGGACCGCTTCCTTGCCAAGATACGCCTCGATCACGACCGGATTTGCCACGACTTCCGCCGGCGTCCCCTGCGCGATCAGCGTGCCATGATCCAGCACCACGACGCGGTTGCACAGGCCCATGACGGTGCGCATGTGATGCTCGACCATCACCATCGTGACGCCGCGCTCCGACTTCACCCGGCGCAGGACCGCGGCGAGCTCGGCGGCTTCCTCGGGATTGAGCCCGGCGACCGGCTCATCCAGCATCAGAAGCCTGGGCTCGCTCGCCAGCGCAATGGCAACGCCGAGACGGCGCTGCTCGCCATAGGACAGCTCGCGTGCTTTCAGGCCCGCACGGCGCGTCAGCCCGAACAGGTCGAGCACGTGATGCGCCTTCTCTTCTGCCGCCACGCGCCATTTGTTCGAGACAAAGCCGCCCCACAGGCCGGACAGACTCGCGGCCAGCGTGCCGCGCGCGACATTCTCGATGACCGTCGCCTCCGGGAAAATCGTCGCGGCCTGGAAGGTCCGGGACAGCCCCTGGCGCACCGTTTGATTGGCCGGCTGCCCGGAGATATCCCGGCCCATAAACCGGACCGTCCCCGCCGAAGGTCTCAGCACGCCCGAGATCACGTTGAACAACGTGGTCTTGCCTGCACCATTCGGGCCGATCAGGCCGACAAAGTCGCCCTCGTTGACGTCAAAGGAGACGTTCCGGACGGCGACAAGCCCGCCGAAAGAACGCTTCAGGCTGTCGACCTCGAGCATGCTCATGGCAGCTCCTCGGCCACGCGCGCTGTGCGGGTTGCCGCAACCCGCTGGCGCGAACGCCAGGTCTGGACGAGGCTCGCCAGGCCATTCGGAACGAACATCAGGCAGAGCACGAGCACGGCACCATAGATGATATGCTGGAGGCCCTCGGTCGAGCGCAGCAGCTCCGGCAGCGGCGTGAGAACCAGAACACCCAAGACCGGCCCCAGCACCCCGTCCCGTCCGCCAACGACCAGCATGGTCAGGTAGGATACCGACTCCCAGAACGTATATGAATCCGGCGAAATGAAGCGGAGATAATGCGTCGACAGCGCACCGGCGAAGCCTGCGATGCCGGATCCGATCGTAAAGGCGATCACCTGGACGCGATGCGTATCAATGCCGCTCGATTCGGTGAGACGCTGATTTTCGGCGGTGGCGGCCATCATCGTGCCGAGCGGCGACCGGTAGAGCAGCCAGGTCAGCAGCAGCGTCGTCAGCGCGCAGGCCAGCGCAAAGGGATAGAATTGCGGCTTGGCGCGAAGCACGATCCCGAAGATCGAAATCGGGGGCACGCCGACGAGCCCGTTCGCGCCGCCGGT
Source organism: Bradyrhizobium sp. (assembly GCF_035935975.1). GTDB lineage: Bacteria > Pseudomonadota > Alphaproteobacteria > Rhizobiales > Xanthobacteraceae > Bradyrhizobium. The sequence goes on along the minus strand of NZ_DASYWN010000024.1, from coordinate 312,429 downwards.
CACGGAGGCCATGTCCAGCGCCAGCAGCACCGCGATCTGGCTGAACGCAAACGCCACCAGCACGAAATAGACGCCGCGCAGACGCAAGATGATCCAGCCGAGGGCAGCGGCGATGACGGCCGCGACCGCGCCTGCGATGAACAAGGTCAGCAACGGCGGCCATCCCCGCATCGACAGTAGCGCCGAGACATAGCCGCCGACCAGCGCGAAGCCGCCGTGGCCCATCGACAGCTGACCCGCCCGGGCAATAATGGCAAGGCCGAGCACGAGCATCAGGTTGATGCAGCCGACCGTCGCCAGATGGATGTAGAACTGGTTCGGCGCGAACCAGGGCAGCAGCGCTGCGAGGCCGACGGCGACGGCGATCCCGACATAAGACATCGGCTTGGTTGTGGGAGGAGTCACGCCTCACGCTCCTTTCGGCCGAGCAGGCCCTGCGGGCGCAGCAGCACGACGCCGATGACCACGAGGAATTGAAGGATCTCCGACAGCGACGCGCTCACGAACGTGCCGGCAAAACTCTCGATCAGGCCAATGAGCAATCCGCCGGCCACGGCGCCGGGAACGCTGCCGAGCCCACCGATGACGACGATCACGAATGCCTTCAGCGTCGGCGCGAGCCCGATGAAGGGGGAGACCGACAGGACCGGAGCCATCAGGACGCCGGCGAAGGCTGCAAGGCTCACGCCCAGCACGAACGCGACCGGAAAGATGATGTCGACGCGAATGCCCTGCACCTGTGCAATCTCCGCATCCTGGGCGACGGCGCGCATGGCGCGGCCAATCCGGGTATGGCCGATCAACAGATTGAGCGACACGACGGCAACGATCGCGCCGATGATGACCACCAGCCGCGACCACGGAAACACGATACCGCCGACCGACAGCACCCCGGAGATCACGGGAGGCACGGTGCGTGCCGACGATCCCCACATCAGCAGCGCGCTGTTCTGCAGGATGAGTGCTACGCCGACGGACGCGATCATCCCGTTGAGCTCGTTGCCGCGAAACTTGCGGAAGACGACCCGCTCCATCAGCAGGCCCAGCAAGGCCGTCGCGCCGACGGCGAGCAAGACGCTGACGGCGAACGGCATGCCGTTGCTGCCGTAGAGGATCGCGAACAGAAACGCGCCGGCCATGTAGAACTCGCCATGCGCGAAATTCACGATGCGCATGATGCCGAACACCATGGTGAAGCCGATGGCCATCAGCACGTAGATCATGCCCACCATGAGGCCGTTCACGACCGTCTGGACTAAAATGGTTCCCATGCTCACGGGACGACAACTCCAATCACATCGGCGAGGCGCGCCGCGCCTCGCCTGTTCCGGCGGTGCTTACTTGCAGGCGTTGACGTCGCAGGTGGCCACCTTCGTGACCACGCCGTCCTTCATCTGGCCCACATAGAAGGGAAGATCGATCTGGTGCTTGATCCCGTACTTCTGCTCGCCGGTCCAACCCGCCTTGCCCATCGCGGTCGGAACGTCGGACAATCCATCGAGCGTCGTTGCGATCTTGGTGGTGTCGTCGACGGTCCCGGCCTTCTTCATGGCCGTGAACAGCATCTGCAGGCCTGCATAGAAGAACGGGCTGAACCCGTTCATGTTGGGCCCGTACTTTGCCTTGAAGCGCGCAACGTAGGCCGCCGTATCCGGCAGGCCGGTGTCGATGGGCAGATGGACGTAGACGCCTTCGGCTGCATCCTTGCCCGCCACCTTGAGCATTTCGGCAGCGACGTCGCCGCCGGTGACGAACACCGGGCCCTTGTAGCCCAGCTCGCGCGCCTGCTTCAGAATGAGCCCGGCGGTGGTCGGCGAGTTGCCGCCGAGCTCGAGCCCGTCGGCCTTCATCAGGATGCGGGTCAGAATGGGCACGAAGTCGACGCGCTCACGTTCGAAATACTCGACCTGCAGCTTCGCGCCGGCCTTGGCATATGAGTTGAAGTTCGCAACGCCGATCTGCTGGCCGGTTTCATCATTGGGAAGCAGCGATACGACCTGCTTCGCCGAAGTGTTCTTCATGAGCCAGGCCACCTGCGGGTCGGAGAATTCGCCGGTGGTGATGACGGGCCGATATGCATAGGGCGCATCCGCGCCGAGCGCCCGCGGCGTGAAGGCCAGGGTCATGGTGATGACTTTTCCGGAGGTGGTCTGGTCCTTGGTCGCCACAGCCGCCGCCGATCCCATCGGACCGACCACGAAGCGGATCCCGTCCTGGATCATGAGGCGATCCATCGCCGTGACCGCATCCTGGGCGCGATAGCGGTCGTCATATTGCTTGATCAGGATCTTGTAGCGCTTGCCCGCGACTTCGAGGCCGCCAGCCTTGTTGACATCTTCGGCGGCGAAGTCGGTGGCGGCGAGCATCCCTTCCGCGAAGGCCGCACCGGCACCGGAAAAACTGGCGTGCACGCCGATCGTGACACTGTCTTCGGCCTGGGCCACGGAGCACGCGACCGATGCAGCCAGTACAGCAACCAACTCAAGACGTTTCATTCCAACCTCTCCCCAGATGTTACTCTTGTCTCTGCCCTGCTCTTGTTCTTCTCAGCTCAGGCTTGTCGTCCGTCGCGGGTCACGGGACCCAGTTCGTCTCCTCCGGCTCATGCGTTCCCCGCGGCGCGAACACGACTTTCTTCGGTGCCGCTTGAATGCCGCGCGCCTGCAGCAGCCGCGACAGCGTTGCGAGATCCTGCACCTTGTCGATCGTCTCGAGCCGCTCGAACAGCGGCGCGATAGTATCGCGCGGCAGGACGGCACCGGCTTGTCGCTCGAACTGATCCCAGAGATCGGCGCCCGGCGGCGATTGAACCGCAAGAAGATCGAAAGCTGCCTCGTGCGGCGCGGCGTTGTCCGCGGTTGAGATCGCGGCCCCTTTACTCCTGATCATCTCTGCACAGGATGTTTCGTCCAGCGCTTCGGCAACGAGAGCAGCCAGCAATCCGCTTCTCAGGTTGAGACCGACCACGAGCGGGTGCGGTCCAACCGATCCGGCCGCAGGACTGTCGACGTTTGCCATCCCGGCCATCAGCAGCGCGGCCACAATTTTCGGGCGGCTCAATTCGAGCACGAGAGCAGCCGCCGCAACGCCGCAGAATAAGGCGAGCCCGATCTGACCGCCTGACGGTGACAAAGCCGGTGCGAGAAGCGGAGAAATCTCTGCGCCCGACATCAATGCATCGAGAAACTCCTGCCCTGTCTTTCCGCGCTCCTCGCAGAGCCCGAACAGCGCCACGATACAGGCCGAGCTCACGGCATCGCGCGATGCATCGGTCCCGGCCACGGCCGCCGTGGCGTTGACCAGCGCGGCATCGACCGCGCTCGTGCGCCGTTCCGTTCCGAAGACAAGCGATGGTCCGCCGGATGCTACGACGCCGGGAGCCGCCAACAACGCTTTGGTGAAGGTGGCCGGCGCACCCGACAGCGCGCGACCGAATGCAGTGATGACTGCGGCCCTCGCCCTGCCGACAGTCTTGGCATCGCGCTGCCGAGCAGCGGAGGCGCAGATCTGGTCGGCCAGGTTTTCGGCCCAGGCATTGGGGCCCGGCATCGTGGCGCTCACGCTCATCGCGACGCCACCTTCTGCACCGGTGCCGCGCTCTGCTGGCTCGCGGCGTTGCGGCCTGCGATCCGGCCGAATGTCGCGCCCGAGACCAGACCAGTGCCCGCAGGATAGTTGTCGTAGAACAGGCCGCCGACGAGTTCGCCGCAGCAGTACAGGCCCTTGATCGGACGCCAGTCGGTGCCGATCACCTCGGCATTCTCGTTGATCTTGAGGCCGCCGAAGGTGAAGGTGATACCGCCCGTGGCGCTGTAGGCATAATAAGGCGGCTTGTCGAGCCGAAGCGCCCAGTTGGTCTTTTCGAGATCGAGACCTTGGGTGGAGAGGCCGTCCTTCCTGGTGGGATCGAAGCCTTCGTCCGCCGATCGCGCGTGGTCATTGTAGTTGACGACGGTCTTGAGCGCCTGCGCCTTGTCGTCGATATCGAGTTGCGCGATCAGATCTTCGAGCGAATTGGCCTTGATCGGATCGCTGGTCGAATAGCGCGGCTCCAGCAGGTGGATCACCTTGCTGTCGAACAGCTGATACGCCTTGGCGCCCGGCTCGGCGAGAATGGCGCGGCCGAACTTGGCATAGGTGAAGAGCGCGCCGTCCTCGCCTTCGTCGACAAAGCGCTTGCCCTTGCGGTTGATCATCACGGAATAGACGTAGGACAGACGATTGCTGCGGTCGGTCATCTCGCGCGGCGCGAAATCGCCCCAGTCCGCGCTGATCGGCGTTGCGTGGCAACCGCTCCACTGTCCCCACGGCATGGCGCCGATGGCGAGCGCCATGCGCAGGCCGTCGCCCTGGTTGTGAGGCGTGCCGCGAACCTTCGCCGCGCCGACCAGCGGGCCGATGTGCTGCGTGCGCATCTGCACGTTGGCTTCGAAACCGCCGCAGCCGAGCACGACGGCTTTCGCACTGAGCGACCGGACGCCCTCGTCGTCCTTGGTCTTGACGCCGACGACGCGGCCGTTCTCGTCGACAAGCAGCTCCGAGACGGCGTTGCCGTATCGCACCTCGATTCCCATGCGCTCGCAGGTCGAGAACCAGCTGCGCGAGAGCCCGACGCCCTCGTGCGCGGCGCGGACGACGAGACCGCGCGCCCAGACCATGACGTTGTCTTTCTTGACGGCCGACAGGCTGATCGCCGGCTCCATCTTGACGCCGCCGGTGTCCTTCATCCAGCGCACGGTCGCCTGCGAGTTCGACACGAGGAGACGAGACAGGATCGGATCGGTGCGTCCGTTGGTGACGCGCACGAGATCGCCGTGAAAGTCTTCCTGCGTGTAGGGCGAAATGCCGTCGTAGAAATTCTCGAACTCGTCCTCGATGCCCGGCAGCAGAGCGCCGATCTCGCGCGGCTCGTCATAGGCAAAGCGCAACACGCCGCCGCTCCAATGCGTGTTGCCGCCTCGCATCTCGCGGGGAGCCTTCTCGAGAACGACGACACGATCTGCGCCGTTTTCCTTCGCCGAGACTGCCGCAGCCAGTGCAGCATTTCCCGCGCCAACGACGATCACATCGAACTCTTCGTGCATTTCCGTTCCTTCCCGCCGCGTCTTCGCTTTTGAGCCCCTGTATTCTCTTGAATACCAATGTATACATTGGAATGCAAGATAAGTTTGCACGACGCCGGTCGAGGCGGAAAATCCTTTCAGGACAGGGCGTTATGGAGATGATGAGGTGAGATTAGAGGTCGAAGGCGCGGTGCAAGCGAAAAAAAATCAGCCCGCACTCTTCTCAGTCATGCGCCGTCTTGCTCGCGGCGCGACTCGAGTTCGCGCTCTTTCGCCAGGATCGACCGGCGCGTCTCAAGCGCGCTCAGAACATGCGCCCGCGCCAGGCGCTCGGCCTTCTCCCCTTCCCGCTGCGAAATCGCCTGCACGATCGCAGCATGCTCGGCTTGCGCAACGGCGAAGCGGCCCTTCTCGGCCAAGGTCGTCGGCCCCAGCAGCGCGATCGCATCCTGCAATGCCGACAGGCTCTTTTCGAGATAGCGGTTGTGGGCGGCAGTCTGAATTGCGTCGTGCAGTTCGCGGTTGTGCCGATAAAGGTTGAAGGGCTCGCGTTCGAGCTTTTCACCCTCGGCGACAAGTCTCGCCAGCGCGGCAAGATCCTTCGGGCTGGCATGTTTCGCGGCGAGCGCTGCGGCGGTGCCTTCGAGGGCCGCGCGCATCTCGTAGAGCTCTTCCACCGCATCCATGTCGAGCACGGAGACGACAAGTCCGGTCCGCGGCCGCAGATTCAACAGGCCCTCGAGCTCGAGCCGCGTCAGCGCCTGACGCGTCGGCGTCCGGCTGATGCCGAGGTGCTCCGCCAATTCGATTTCGCGCATGCGCCGGCCCGGCGCGAACCGCCCTTCGATGATCTCTCGCCGCAGCGCTGCATAAGCATAGTCGGCAGCCGATGCGAACTTCGTGCGGTCCGGCAGCACCATGTCGTCGCTCATCAAGTCATCCAATCTGATTCGGCTGAAGCAGGCTCGCACCCAGTGGACACGTCCAACCGCCGCTCATCCAGAGGCATCCGTTCTTCCGGCCGCGCGCATCGCTCGATCGATGTTGGCCACCGCCCGGCTTGAACGAAGGCAACATGCGCAGGCCGATAACAATAAGGGTAGCAGCCTCGCAAGTTGATGTATACACTGGTATCCAAAGTATACAATGGTATGCAAAAGAGCGGATGCGATGCCACAGGCCAAACTCAGGGCGACTTTCATGCGCGGCGGCACATCGAAAGCCGTCGTGTTCAACAGACAGGACCTGCCGGCGGATCCAGCACAATGGGATCCGATCTTCCTGTCGGTGATGGGCTCACCCGATCCGAACGGGCGCCAACTGGACGGAATGGGCGGCGGGTTGTCGTCGCTCTCCAAGGTCTGCGTCGTCGGCGCGCCGACGCGGCCGGACGCCGACATCGACTACACCTTCGCGCAGATCTCGGTGAAGAGCGCCGCGGTCGATTACAGCGCAAATTGCGGCAACATGTCTTCGGCGATGGGACCATTCGCGGTCAGCGAGGGGCTCGTGAAGGCTCCCGTGAACGGCGAAGCCGTCGTGCGCATCCACAACACCAATACCGGCAAGATCATCGTCGCCCGCTTCCCGATGCATGAGGGGGAGATCGCGACCGAGGGCGACATGACGATCGACGGCGTCAGCGGACAGGCTGCGCCCGTCCGGCTCGAGTTCATCGATCCCGGCGGCACCAGAACCGGACGCCTGCTGCCGACCGGGCGCGTCTGCGACCAGTTCGACATTCCCGGCCTTGGCCCCGTCGAAGCATCGCTGGTCGATGCCGCCAACCCCTGCGTCTTCGTTGCAGCCGCCTCGCTCGGCAAGGACGGCAGCGAGATGCCCGACGCGCTCGAGAACGATCCGCTATTTCTGGAACGGATGGAAGCGATCCGCTGCGCCGCTTCCGTCGCCATGGGCCTTGCACCCGATATCGCGGCAGCAGCGAAGATTCCAAGCGTGCCCAAGGTCGCGATGATCGTGCCGCCGCGAGCGATGACGACCTTGTCGGGCCGGCGGCTGGAGCCCGCGGACATGTCGCTGGGCATCCGGATGATCTCGATCGGCCAGCCGCACCGGGCCGTTCCGATCACCGGTGCTACCTGCCTTGCCATCGCCGTGCGTATTGCAGGCACACTCCCGAACCGGACGGCTCGCGCCGACGCTGGTCCGATCACCATTGCGCATCCCTCCGGCACGACCGTGGTCGATGCCGCCGTCGAGCACGCCGATGACCCCGCCGCCGCGCGCGCCATCCACGGCGCCGTCTATCGCACCACGCGACGGTTGTTCGAGGGGAACGTCCTTTACCGAGCCGCGCCAATCGCGGCGCAAGCGCGCCGCAGCGCGTAACGAACCCGGAGCGACAAGCATGCCTTATCTCACTGCAGCCGATACCAACACGCGCGCGCCCGGCCTTCGGTTTCGTGATCTTCTCGCGCGCCCTGGTATTTTGGGGATGCCCGGCGCCCACAACGGAATGGCGGCTCTCCAGGCCAAGCAGGCGGGCTTCGAGGCGCTTTATCTGTCGGGCGCCGCGATGACGGCCTCGATGGGCCTTCCGGATCTCGGCATCATCACCGTGGATGAAGTGGCGTTCTTCATACGCCAGCTCAAGCGCGCCGCGGATCTTCCCATCCTCGCCGACGGCGACACCGGCTACGGCGAAGTGCTCAACGTCATGCACATGGTGCGCGCGTTCGAGGATGCTGGCGCGGCCGCGGTGCAGCTCGAAGATCAGCAGTTGCCGAAGAAGTGCGGGCATCTGAACAACAAGAAGCTCGCAGACCCCCGCGATTTCGCCGCCAAGATCGCTGCGGCCGCAAAGGCGCGGCAGCATCTCTACATCGTGGCGCGAACCGACGCTGCGGCAGACGAAGGGATCGACGGCGCCGTCGCACGCGCGCGGCTCTACATGGAAGCCGGCGCCGACGCCATTTTCCCTGAAGCGCTGGTCAACTCCGAAATGTTCCGCGAATTTTCGCGCCGCATGCCCGGCGTCCCGTTGCTAGCCAACATGACGGAGTTCGGCCGCACCCCGTTCTTCACCGCGCCCGAGTTCGAGGCGATGGGCTACAAGATGGTGATCTGGCCGGTGTCGTCCCTGCGCGTCGCCGCACGCGCGCAGGAGAGGCTTTATGCGACCCTGAAGCGGGACCACAGCACGCACGGAATGCTCGATCAGATGCAGACCCGCGCCGAGCTCTATCGCACCATTGGTTATGCGGACTATGAAGCGCTCGATCAGAGCATCGTCCGCACCATCGTCCCGGAAGGCACGCCGCAGAATTCGAGGCCCTAGCCTGGCGATGTCAGCGAGCCGGAATCAGCGCGCGCAAAATATCCGGCTTCCAGGCCTGACGCGCGCTGTCGAAGGCCGCGAAATCATGGTCGAACTGCCAATAGGCCCATGACCAGCCGAGCCTGTCGGCGCTCCTCGCCATGAATGCCAGATATCGCTGGCGGCTTTCCGAGGGCGCGCGCTCATAGACGCCGAACTCGCCGAGATAGACCGGGCGCCGCTCCTTCTCGGCCCAGAGACTCATCTTCCTGAAGTCAGCGGCCACCTTGGCTTCGTCGTCGGAACTACCCCAATCCAGCGGGCCGATCCGCGAAAACGTCCGCGACCACGGCGCGCCCTGATGCGTGAACCGTATCGGCGCGTAATAGTGAAACGTGACGACGAGATTTCTGTCATCGGCCGGCAGGGCCAGCTCGTCGACAGGGATGTCATCCGTGTTGAGGACGGCCGCAATGACCGGCCGCTTCGGGTTGGTGCGGCGGATGATTTCAAGGCATTCGTTGAGAAGTGAATTCCACTCGGCAGACTTCATCTGCCCACCGGGCTCGTTCAAGACCTCGAAATGCAGCGTCGGATATTTCCCGGCATAGCGCTCGGCAATCTGGCGCCAGAACGCCCTGAGCTTCTCGGCGCATCCGGAAACGTCGCTTTGGCAGACATGGGTATCGTGCTCGTCGACGACCGGAATGAGCCTTCTCGCGATGACCTCCTCGATGACGGTATCGAGCCGCCTCAGGACGATCTCGTCGAGCACGTTGCCCGCGCCCATGAACTTGAAGCCGAAGAAGTTGATCCTGACATGCGAGAACCCCGCCTTCTTGATGGCGGTCAGATTGTCGAGACGGAATGGCGCGTTCTGGCCGCCCTCCCAGATCCCGTCATAGCCGAGAATGTTGATGCCACGTCCCAATCCGGCTGCGTCACGGGAAGCGCCCTGCCCGGCCCCTTGCGCATGCGCGCACAACGACGCCAGGCAGAACAGCGCAACAGCGAAACTGAGGCTCTTCGGCCAGCGAACGCGTAACGCGGTCATCCTGCTTCCATTCTCAGAAACTAAAGATCCGCCTGCGGCACCGGCCTGCATATCGCGAAGAAGAATGCTACCAGCAGCACCGACGTGAACATCGTCGATCGAAGGAACGTCGTCTCCGTAAAATTGGTCTGGCAGCTGAGCACGACAAACCCGATGATGACGGCACAGTGCGACCTGTCGATCGCGCGCGCTGAAATCAGATGGAGGACCTTGCTCGAAAACAAAAGAATGCTTGCCGCGAAAAGGACATAACCCAGGAATCCCGTTTCCATCAGGATCGCGATATAGCCGCTGTGATAATTGTCGAGCACCCAGCCGTGGTTCTGCTCGAAATAATCGTAGATCGACGGGATCGTCCAGAAGCCGTTGATCCCGAAGCCGAGCAAGGGCGCGTCCTCAAAATGGCTGATCGCGTAGTGCCAGATGAAAGTCCGCTCGGTCAGGTCGATGGTCGCGTCGCCGACATGGATGGAATCATATCCTGTCGTGTAAAAGTAGAAGATCAGCGCGGCGGCCAGCAGGCACATGACGAACGGCAGGATCGCGTAGATCCGCATGCACATGACCGACCACATCGAGGTCAAGAGCAGTGCACAGGCGGCCAGGGCGACGGCTCCGGCGCCGCGCGATTCCGACGCCAGGACGCAGGTTGACGCCAGCAGGAACATCGCCAGGAAAGCCAGCCATCCCTGCCCCCTCATCTTCAGATAGCAGGCGAAGAACATCAGATACGCGCCGACGAAGCCGAGCGTCTGCTTCGATTCATAGATGCCCTGCCACTGACCCTTGTGCATCCAGCTTTGGTCGATCCCGATATCTGGCACGGCGAGCGCAAAGAAGGCGGAGGCGCCGACCAGGATGAAGAGCCCGAGAGCCGTGGCCCCGATCACCTCGTCCGGGTCGATGCGCGTGATCAGGCAGAACGCGCCGAAGGTCGTCATCGCGAGCGCCGCGCTCTTCATGATCGCGGCTAGGCTCAGGCCGGCCCAGAACACCGACATGACGGCGAGCGTATAGAATGCGACCAGCGCGATCAAATCGGGATTGATCTGCAAACGCAGGCGCGGGCGCACGAACGCGCTTGCATAGATGAGGACAACCCACATCAGGATCGCGATGGCCTGCTGCAGATAGGTCAGCTCCGGCGGCAGCAGGGCGCTGTTGAGAGTGCCCATCGACGCGACCACGTTGACGGTGATCGAACAGGTGATTGCGAACCTGGCAATCCTCTCGACGCCAACGCTGCGAGTCTTCCAGATCGCGCTCTCGAGTGCTCCGGAATCCACCTCGGTATGCAGGCTGGCCATGGACCGACCTTCCTTAATCGCGGTTAATTATTTGCTAGCGCGGCCCTGCCCCCACGCATCCGGCCTTGGGTCGTTAAGATTCCGGTAACGATACGTACGCGGTCCGAAGCATTAATGCAGATTATACCCCGTCGGTATCTCGCTCCTCACTCCCCTGCTATACACCTCAGTCCCAGCGCGATCGACCATTCCCGAGTGATGTGATTTTCCCGGTTACGCATGAATACGTCTGGCAATACGTTCGAAATCGCCGTCGAGCCGGCATTCGACTTTCTGTCTCCGGAATATGCGGAGCTGTTCGAGGGCTCGGCCGCGACGGCGTTCCAGCATCCGCTCTGGCTGCATAGCCTCTACGCCAGGCTCGCGTCTCATGCGGGGGCTACTCCTCTGGTGGTGGTGGCTCGCCACCGCACGACGCGTGGCCTTGCGATGGTGCTGCCCCTGCTCCGGATCCGGCGCGGGCCGATACGGACCGTTGAATTCGCTGATCTGCGCGTCTCCGACTATCTTGCGCCGGTTTGCAGCCCGGAGGTGTTTGCGGAGTTGCTCAGGGATGCAGATGCATGCGCGGAGATCCGCCATCTCGTCCGCCCCTTCGATCTGCTCCGGATCACCAAGCTGCCGGACGGACGACTTCCGATCGAGAATCTCCTGGCCGCGCCCCGCCGGGTGGCAACAGACAGCAATGCCTATGCGACCGTTCTCGTCGCTCCGTTCGAGCAGTGGCGGGCGAGTGCGATGGATCGCTCCTATCAGAAGGAGCTCGCCAAGAAATATCGTCAGCTCCAGAAAAAGGGCGCGCTGAGCTTCGCGTGCTGCGATGACAGCGCCTCCGTCCTCGAGGCGCTCGACGTGATGAAGAAGTTTCGCGGCCCACGGTTTCAGTCGCAAGGTGACGGGGACCTGCTCCAGCGTCCCGAATATTATGGCTTCTATTCCGACGTCGCGGTCCGGGGTCTCGGCTCCTTCGTGCGGCTCTATGCCATGAAGATGGATGGCCAGGTGATCGCTGCCGTGCTCGGGCTGCACCATCGCGACAGCTTCCTCGTCATCATGAGCGCCTTCGACATTGACGGATACAAGAGCCAGTCGCTGGGCGCGCTGATGTTCGAGCAGGTGGCGAAGGATTGCATCGAACGCGGCGATCAGATGCTCGACTTCACCATCGGCGACGAGCCGTACAAGAAATTGTTCGGCGCTCAGCCCTCGCCGATGTGGACGGTCACGCAGGCCGGCAGCACGGCAGGTGCCATATCCCTGTTCGCGCTGAAGCAGGCGCCCTGGCTCAAGCTGGCCGCCAAGCGTGTCTCGGAATTCAGGCTCTCGCCACCCCGCACCTCGACGCCGACGCGCTGAACAGCACCCGGGCGCAGCCCTCAGGCCCGTAACGCGCTTCGGACCTGCGCGAGCCAACCTGGCCGCATCTGATCGACCTGATGGGTGAGCCGGCGCCGCAGGAAGTGCAGCCGTCGCCGCACATCCCAGCTGATGTCGTTGCGGGACGTCAGCGCCTGGCGGAAGCGCGCCATCTTCAGCGATTGCTGGTCGGCCGCGATCTTGGCGGGGTCGGAATAGAATTGCGAAATCTTCTCCGTGCCCATGCCGTCCGTTGCGAGCCACCGCGGGGCATGTTCGGTGCAGAGACGCTCGACGTCCACCAGCAGACGGGCGACACCGGTTCCTGCGGCGGGACAGTTGGTCTGGAAGGCATCGCCGATGAGCACGATACCCGGCTGGAGATGTCCTTCGACGATGGACAGGTCCATCACCCAATTCTGGACACGGTCGATCACGCGAAAATCGCCGAGGAAGGGCTGCAATCCCGGCAGCAAGCGCAGCAGCGTCGCCTCCGTGTCACGACGCAGATCGCGCATCACCGGATCGGTCGGGTCGCGGAACATGAAGAGGTTCGCGCGCATGCCGGCACGCACCGGAAACAGGCTGAGATAGTCGACACCGTCTGCCGTGCGCTCGCCGTAACAGGTCAGCGCGTCGAAATCGAACGGTGCCCCGTCGCGGCGGGCGATCGTGAAGCCGAACGACACCGAATGGCGCTCGGCCAGCACGCGGCGCTTGATGCCGAGCTTGTAACCGAGTGCACCCGCCATGCCCGTGGCCAGAACGACAAGGCGCGCTTCCACGCGCCGTCCGGACGCAAGTGCGAGATGCTGGATATCGTCACCAGCGGTGATCGCGGCGACCTCGTCGACAATCAGGCTGGACGGATCGGGCAGCTGGCTGCGCGCCATGCCAACGAGATCGGCATAGGGAAGCCCGTAGGCCTGGCCTACGCTGACATCGACGACCTTGCCTTCCCTGATATTGAGCACGCGGTCGTAGGAGCATCCCGCGTTCGCGAGCGCATCGATGAAGCCGAGCCTGCGGAACATCTCCAACTGGTGGCCGCCGATCTTCTCGACCCGAAACTCGTCCGGATGCACGGCCCGCTTGTCGATCAGTGCGACACGATGCCCCGCTCGCGCAAGAACGGCCGCCGCGAGCGAACCGGCAAGGCCGCCGCCGACGATGGCGATATCGGCAACGATCGTTGCGGCCCCGGTTGCGGGAAGCGGCTCGGTCACGGTTGTCTCCGCCGTCATCATTCAGGCTCCCACGAATAACAGTGGTTCCAGGTGCAATTATCCCGCCTGATGTCGCATCCAAGGGTCGAGCGCGATCAATTCCGTCGATCGAGGTTAATGAATGCCACAGCCGATCCGGCAGCGCAGCCCAGCGGCACGTGTCTTGCTCGGGATGGGCGACAAGGTCCGGACTCCAGTAATGCTACGGTGGAATGAATGACGACTCTTCGTCAGCGCGGTGTCACATCGCCGTTCGATGACAGGCGGCGCTTGCCCTATCTGGGACAGCCCGGACGAAACTGTTTCACGGTGACGCAGGGTGCGCCTTCCCGATACCCGGCACGACCGACGGACCACCGCGGGGAGCCCATTAACACTCACGGTTTTCCGGCATGCTAGGCTTTTCCCGATATCGTAATGCGCAGCTGGGGAGAGACGCCCCTTAACCCTCCATGATCGACTCCATCATCCAGTTCATGCGGCGCGACGTGACGCGCGGTGTTGCCGGGACCATCCTGCTCAAGGTTGGTAGCGGCGCGCTGGCGTTTGCGTTGTTCTCGCTCGCCGCGCGGACGATGTCGCCCGATGGCTTCGGCATCTTCGCGACCTGGCTTTCGGTGGCCCAGATCACAGCGGTCGTGGGACTGGTCGGACAGGAATCGCTCCTGGTGCGATTCCTCAACGAGTACCAGGTTGGAGATCGGCCCGATCTCACCAAGGGCGTGCTGCTGTCGAGCTTGAAGATCTCGTCTGTCGCGATGCTGCTAGCGATCGGCGCGATCGCGATCGTGGCGCACATCAAAGGCGACAAGTGGCTGCTGATCCTCGCGGTCGCGGCCTACACCGTCGTGAGTGCGGGACTGATGCTCGGCAGCCAGGTCGCGCGCTCGCTGGTCAGCATTCTCATGGGCGAAGGTAACCGCGAGTTCTTCTGGCGGGTCGGCGTCGTGCTGTTTCTGCTTGCTGTGATGACCAGTCATCATCAACTCGATCCCGCCGAACTGATCGCCGTAATGACGGTTGCCATGTCCGTGGGCCTCGGTGCGCAGATCATCTCGGTTGCGCAAGCGCTGCCGGACTTCCGCAACACCGTGGCGCGTTCCGAGACGCCGCGCTGGCGCGCGAGCGCGCTTCATTTCTGGGTCGCCTCGATCCTGGAAGCCGCGAACCAGTATTTCGACGTCATCCTGGTCTACTGGATGCTGGATCCGGCCACCGCCGGAATCTATTTCGCCGCGTCGCGTCTCGCCAACATCTTCGCCATGCTGTCGGCCGCGCTCTACAGTTTCGGCGCGCGCCGGCTTCCGTCGCTGTACTTCAGCAAGAACCATCAGGAGTTCGAGCGAACGCTGCAGTTGATGGCGGAAGTGACTGCACTGTGCGTTGCCGGCGGACTTCTCCTGATCTGGATCGGCAGTCCGTATCTGCTCAACCTGTTCGGGCCTCATTTCGCCGCGCAGCACTGGGTCCTGATCGTGCTCGCGATCGGAACGGCCTTCCAGGCCGCGGGTGGCCCCGCTGCGGCGATACTGCAGCTCACCGGCCATGAGCGTATCTACGTGCCCGTCGTCGCAGCCAATGTGGCGCTGCGGCTGATCGGATTTCTCGTCCTGATTCCCTGGCTCGGCGTGCTTGGCGCTGCGATCTCGGCGACCATATCGCTGGCGCTCGCGACCGTCGCGCTCAACATCCTCTGCCGCCGACGGACCGGGGTCGATCCCTCAATTCTGGTGCTGTTGCGCTTCTCGGCATGGAAGCGCGGCGCCTATGTGGTTCGCGGCGCCGACAGCGGCGACTAGCCGGTCAAACCGAGCACTTCACCGCGTCGTTGCGCCGAGGGATCAACCGGCACGCGATTGACGACGATCCCGGTCGGCACGCCGCCGAAGCGGGAGAGCGATGCCGTCACCCTGCGCATTGCGGCTGAGTCGACCGCGTCTTCGCGCGCGACCAGAATGACCAGATCGGCGTGAGCGGCAAGCGCCGCCGCCTCCGGCTGCAAGGCCAGCGAGGTTGCGTGGACGACGACCAGATCGAACTCCGAACGGATGTCCTCGGCATGCGCCAGTTCGGGGCTCTTGCCGGCGCTCAGCAGCGCGTCGACACCGGGAAAGCTCGCCGTGGTCGTGCCGTCCGCGTGCCCTCTGGCCTGCCCGGCTCCGGCACCGCCAAGATCCGGCTCGACCCGGATCAGGACGCTCAGCTTGCCCCTGTTTACCGCCCACCGGTTCAGCGAGCGCGCGACGGTGTTGCCGCCGGCGCGCTTGCCGACCGACATGACGAGAGCGACCTTGCCACGGGGAGCCGGCAATTTCTCCAGCTGATCGACGAGCGGACGCAGATAGGGGCCAAGATCGAGCTCAGCCGTCGCGGACACCGGACCTTGCCAGATGTTCCGGGGCGCATCGCCGGGCACCAGGTCCGGAATGCGGGCCCACACCGGCGGACGCGGCCACGCCGGAGGCTGCCGCGGCGCCGGATCGGGAGAGCGAACCTCCTCAACGGTCTTGTCGGACCCGCGTCCGGGTCCGGTGGCGACGACGACCGCGGTCGATGTCAGCAGCGAGCCGATCGCGAGCGCGGCGAGCAGCAAGGGCAGCGGCGGAAGCGTCGAGCGCAGCGGCGGAATGGCGGAGGACGCAATCTTGGTCTGCGAGCTTTGCAACAGGCGCTGTTCGTTCGTCGTCTTGGAGCGCGACAGGAACTGCTCGTAGATGTTCCTGTTGGCCTCGGCGTCGCGCTGCAACTCCTGCAGCTTCACCAGCGCCTGACCGTCGACCAGCAGCTGCGATTCAGCCGCCTTCATCTGGCTCTCCAGCGCCTTCTGCTGATCGCGCTGGGCCTCGTATTCCGACTTCGCCGTGTCGATGCTCTTGCTGCGCTCGACCTCGATCTGCCGGTTGAGATCGTTCAACTGGCTGTACGACATCACGAGGTCGGGATGGCGATCGCCGAACACCGCGCGCTTCTGCGCGATCTGATCGTTGAGGGCCGATCGCTGGGCGCGCAGGGCGCTCAGCAGATCCTGCTTGGCGGGCGCCTCGACATTGGCCTTCACGTCGCGCTGCGCCTGCTCGAAGCGCGCTTTCGCTTCTTCAGTCCGGGCGCGCGCGGCGGCAACCTGCTGCGACAGCTCGGTCACGCGCAATTGCTGGGTCGTCGAATCCTTGCCGGCGTTGACGATCCTGTGCTCGAGCTTGAACGCGGCGACGGCATCCTCCGACGTCTTCAACCGGTCGTTCAAGGTCTTGAGCCGGCTGCTCAGCCAGTCGGCGGCCTCGTCGGTCGCCTCGGTGCGAATGCTCTTCTGGCTCGCGACGAACGCCTCGGCGATCGCATTGGCATAATAGGCCGCCCGCTCCGGCCGGTTCGAGGTGAAGCGGATGGCGATGACGTAGGTGAGCCCACGACGGGAAATATCGAGGCGGTTGCGGAATCTCTCGAGCAGACGCGCAGGGTCGGTGTGCCCGCCGGAAATGTCCTCGTCGTCCTGAACCTTGAGCTGCTCGATCAGCGGCTTGAGAAAGCCGTCGGACTTCGCCACTTCCACGAGGCTCTGTAACGCCGCGCTATCCTGCCCGATGCCCGGCAGAACATCCTGCTCCGAGGTCACGCGTTGCTCGCGAGGATCGACGACGACCAGCGCGGTTGCGGCAAAGCGAACCGGGATGACCAGGAGGACGACGACGCCGAGCGCGAAGATCGCGAGCGCAAGCATCAGGATGCGGCGGCCGTTGTCGCGAATGAAGGAGAGCGCGCCCGAGGCGGTCAGAATGCCGCCGAAACGCGCGGCAGTACCGCTGGCCTCAGCGTTCGACGCACTGCGCGTCTGCCACGACGCGGCGACACCGGTCGATCCGGAAACTGTCGGCTCTGCGCGGCGACCGAACGTCATGGACTTTACTCGGATTCAACTGGCAAACACTGTTCAGTGGCCTGCTCCACCGTAAATATCTATGGTTAATCCGCGGTTACCCCGCCTCGGCGCGACTATGACCAATTGGTTAACGCGCCTGCTTCGCTCCGAGTGAAAACCGCTGCAATTGCCCTACGCGCGATGCCTTTTCAGCAGGCCATGCATTAACTCCGTTTGTTGCTAATCGATGTCTGCGCGGGGCCCGCATGGTAGGTACCGGGTTAAAGAAGGTGAATGTTTCATTAGCGGGTCGGGATCCGTGCTTCATTACCAACCAGGCGCAGAACTGGGCGATGCCGCGAAGCTGCCGTCGGCCGCGGCGGCCCACGCAGCGCCGGACGGCGGTCGGGCGAAGCGGCATGTGCTTCTCATCCAGACCCAGGCCGAGAATGCAGGCGCGCAGGAGATCTCCCGGCTGCTCGGTGCCGGCCTGCGAGCACGTGGCTATCGCGTCACCAACCTGTTCTTCTTCCGCAAGTCGGAGTCCTTCGACGAGCCGCCGGATACGCTCTATTGCGCATCGCGCCGGCCGGGAAATCCGCTGGCACTGCTGCGCATGCTGTGGACGCTCGGCCGCCAGATCAGGACCATCAAGCCCGACGCGGTTCTGACGTTCCAGCATTTCGGCAACGTGATCGGCGCAGGCGTGTCTCGCCTCGTCAGCCGCGCGCCCGTCGTCGCCAATCAGGTCTCTTCCGCGCTGTCGATGAGCTGGCCGGTCCGCACCGCCGACATCGTCATGGGCAGCCTCGGCTTCTTCGACCGCATCACGCTCAATTCGAAGGACATGGAGCGCGAATATTCGCGCTACCCCGCGGCCTACCGCTCGCGCATGATGCATGTCCCGCACGGCTTCGACGACAAGGCCCTCACCCTGTCGAAGCAGGCCGCGCGGCAGACATTCAACCTGCCGCCGGACTGCGTCCTGCTTGGCTGCGCCGCAAGGCTGCATCCGCACAAGCGGCTCGATCTCGCGATCCGCCTGTTGCCGGATCAACCATCCTGGCATCTCGCATTGGCCGGCCAGGGCGCCGACGAGGCCCGGCTGAGGCAGCTCGCAAATGAATTGAAAGTATCGGACCGGCTGTATCTGCTCGGCGAAATCCCGCCGCGGCGGATGGCGGACTTTCTCGCCTGTCTCGACCTGTTCGTATTTCCGACCCAGGCCGAAACCTTTGGTCTCGCAGCAGTGGAGGCCGCAAATGCGGGCGTTCCCTCTGTCGTCACCGATCTTCCGGTGCTGCGCGAGGTGTTGTCCTTCGAAGGTAAGCCGACTGCCCTCTTCGTCGACGCCGCCGACCACGCAAAGCTGTCGGCGGCCGTCTCCCAACTCCTGACCGACCAGGCGCTGAGCGACGAGCTGCGACAAAACGCCAAAGGCCTGAGGTTGCGGTATTCGGTAGACGCGATGGTGGAGGAATACGTTCGAATTCTCGGCCAAGTCATTTGACCTGATAATCTGAAATAGATTGGCTCGACATGATCATCGAGTTTCGCTGTGAACGTGACTATGCGCGGCATTGGATGGACCGCGAGACGCTGTCGGTCGACGGCCGGGACGTTCCGGTGCAGATCGCATGGACGACGACGGCGGAGCCGCGGCCCGCGGGTCTCGACGCGCTGTTCGGGCTCGAACGCGTGGTGTTGCGCAGGGGCGCACCCGGCGGCGCCGACAGGCTAGAGGCCGTTCCGGAACGGACGCAGGCGCGCACCGGCGCGGCCGATGTGATCGTCGATTTCACCGGCGCGGCGCGGGATCCCGACTGTCCGGCTTCAATGTATCTCCGCCCGCTGTTCAATGGCGCCGCCGGCGAGAACGCCGCGCTCGCCGCCATTCTCGCCGGCGACCTGCCGGTGATCGAGATCGTCAACGAGATCGACGGCGCGGTGCTCGATCGCGGCCACCCGTCCGCAGAGATTGCAGCGGGCCTCAGCGGCGCGCTCGAAACGGTCATGGCGCGAACCTTGACCATGGTGGCGGCTATCGTGTCGGGCCGGCCGCGCCTTGTGCCGCAGCTCGCGCGGCCCGCCGTCGACGCCGGCCGCCGCGGAGCTGCCGGCTACGTCGTGCGCGGCCTTGCCGTGTCGATCGCCAAGGAGATCTATCGCCTCTGCTGCTATGCCCCGCATTGGCATGTCGGCTGGCGGTTCAACGACAATGCCGGCGTGTGGCAGACCGGCGATCTCTCCGGGCCGGGCTGGAACGTGCTCGGCGATCCCGGAAACCATTTCTACGCCGATCCCTTCCCGATCACGTGGCGGGGACGGACATTTGTATTCTTCGAGGATCTCGATCACCGCGTCGGCAAAGGGATCATCTCGGCGATCGAGTTCGGCGACACCGGACCGATCGGACAAGTCATCCCCGTGCTGGAAGAGCCCTGGCACCTCTCCTATCCGTTCCTGATCGAGGACGACGGCGAGTTGTGGATGATCCCGGAGAGCTCGCTCCACGGCGACGTCGCCCTCTACAAATGCGTTCGCTTCCCGGACAAATGGGAACGGCACGCGACGCTGCTGTCGGGCCTCGAGCTCGCCGACGCCACGATCACACGGCACAACGGCCTGCACTATCTGTTCGGCGCCTGGCGCGACGGCACCGGCGGCTATTCGGACTCGCTTGCGATCTACTACGCCGATCATCTGCTCGGCCCCTGGCGGCCCCATGCCAGCAACCCGGTCATGATCGATCGCGCGAGCACGCGACCGGCGGGGAATTTCGTCACCATCAACGGCAGACTGTGGCGACCGGTGCAGGACTGCGCCGCTGGATATGGTGCGGCGCTTGGCCTTGCTGAAGTCGTCGAGCTGACGCCGACGACGTTCAGGCAAATCGTCCGCCACTCGCTCAAGCCCGGTCCGGCATGGCCCGGCCGGAAGCTGCACACGCTGAATCGCTGCGGCCGGCTCGAGGTGATCGACGGATCGCGCGTTCAGCCAAAGACGAGCGCCTTCGCGCGCCAGCTCCCGTCGGCGGTTCTGCCGCCGCGTCCCCGTCCTTCCACCGCCTGCTGAAGCGAGGCCCGCGAGCGACGCATTGCTCGCCTGAGCACGAGCGATGTTCAACTCGAACAGGATTCGTGGCAAAGAGGAGCGAGCGACGCCGCCGCGCGGGAGACTCTCCATGGCAAACGACACCAGCTCGATACACCGGCCCTTCGACCCACGCAGCAAATGGGCCGAACTGTCCCCGGCGGAACGCAGCGCCGCGTATGACAACAACGCGGCCGTCAAGAACAGCCCGGCGCTGATCGCCGAGCGCAACGAAGCCTCGGCGCGGCTGCGCAGCACGCGGAAGTCCCATCTTGACTTGCCTTACGGTCCGCGCGCGAACAACAAGATCGATCTCTATCCGGCCGCCAAACCCGATGCACCCTGCCTGGTGTTCATTCACGGCGGCTATTGGCAGCGCAATTCCCGCGAGCTGTTCGCCATGCTGGTCGAAGGCGTCGCGGCACACGGCTGGTCGGTCGCCCTTCCCGGCTATTCGCTGGCGCCCGAAGTATCCCTCACTGACATCGTCGCCGAGATCCCGCGCGCGCTCGACTGGCTCGCCGCGCACGGCGCAGACTATGGCGTGACCGGACCGGTCGTTCTGTCCGGATGGTCCGCCGGCGCCCATCTCGTTGCGATGACGCTGGACCATCCGCGCGTCCATGCCGGGCTCGCGATATCGGGCGTCTACGAACTCGCGCCGATCCGCGATACCGGCCTCAACACCGCGCTGAAGCTGACCGATGCGGAGATCGCCACACTCTCGCCGCTTCGCCTGCCGGTGACGCAGAAGCGGCTCGACATCGCCTATGGCACCAACGAGCTGCCGGCGCTCGTCTGCGATTCAATCGCTCTCCACGACAAGCGCGTGGCCGCGAACGCGCCCGGCAAGCTCATCCCGGTCGACGGCGCCGACCATTTCACCATTCTCGAGACATTACGGCGCCCGGACGGCGTCCTGGTCGAGGCCGCAAGGCGGCTGCTTGACTAAAAAACTTTGAAAACAACCCCATGCACAGTAGAACGGCGTTGTTTTCAAAGGCGAAATTTTCACCGCAGGTGACTTTGACTCGTCGGGCAAAACAGGAGCATGATGTCATCATCGCCCCGGCCGGCGCTCCTGCACCTCGACCCAGATTTTCTCGCCCGCGACGCGCACCGGGTAGAGCCGTAGCGGTGGGCTCGGCCAGCCCGCAGTGATCGCTCCATCGCACAGATCGAATGATGCTGCATGGCGCGGGCAAAAGAGCCGACCCGCAGCTACACGTCCCAGACCAAGATCCGCCTGCTCGTGAGGACAGGCGCGCTCGCAGGCGACGACATCGCCGTCGTTCCAGATCACGAGCAAATCGCGCCCGGCAACGCGGACGATCGTCTCTGCCTTCAGCCGGTCGAGATCGCAGACAGCGGTCCATCCCTCGTCCGGACCGGCGCCGGCGTCACCCACCGAGATAGGCCTTCCGCACATGCTCGTTCTCGATCAGCTCGGAGCCGGCGCCCGACAGCACGATGCGGCCGCTCTCGAGCAGATAGGCGTAGTCGCACATCTCGAGCGCGGCGAACGCGTTCTGCTCGACCAGCAGCACCGTGGTGCCGGCGTCGCGGATGCCGCGGATGATCGCAAAGGTGCGCTCGACGATGTTGGGCGCAAGCCCGAGCGAGGGCTCGTCGAACATCACCAGCCGCGGCCGCGACATCAGCGCGCGCCCGATTGCGAGCATCTGCTGCTCGCCGCCCGACAGCGTGCCCGCCGCCTGCTTGCGCCGTTCCGCAAGCCGCGGAAATTCGGCGTAGATGCGATCGCGATCGGCCGCGATCTCGCCTGAACCACGACGGAGGTAAGCCCCCATGTCGAGATTTTCCTCGACGCTCATGTGCGGAAACACCCGCCGCCCTTCCGGGCAATGCGCGATGCCGCTGGCCAGCACGCGCGGCGGCCTCGCACCGGTGATGTCGATGCCTTCGAACCGCATCTGCCCGGATCGCGGCGGCACGAGGCCGGAAATCGCACGCAGCGTCGTGCTCTTGCCGGCGCCATTGGCGCCGATCAGCGCGACGAGCTGCCCGGCCTTCACGTCGAGCGAGATACCGCGCAGCGCGGTGACGCCGCCATAGCTACAGACCATGTCGCGGATCTCAAGCACGCGCGGCTCCATGTCCGAGATAGGCCTCGATCACGGCCGGATCGTTGCGGATCACGTCCGGCGTCCCCTCGGCGATGATGCGGCCGTAGTTGAGCACCACGATGCGGTCCGAGACCGTCATCACCATCGGCATGTCATGCTCGACCAGCAGAATCGTGATGCCGCGGTCGCGAACACTGCGGATCAGTTCGACGAAGCGGTGCGTCTCCGAGGCGTTCATGCCCGAGACCGGCTCGTCCAGCAGCAGCATCGAGGGTTCCGCCGCAAGCGCCAGTGCGACGCCGACGAGGCGCTGCTCGCCGTAGGAGAGCGAACCCGCCGCATCATGTGCGCGGCGTTCGAGCCCGACCCATTCGATCAGCTCGCTCGCCTTCGCCCGCAGCTTGCGCTCCGAGGCACGCGCGCCGGGCAGGCCGAGAATGGCGTCGAGCAGCCGGACCCTGCCCTGACGATGCAGGCCGATCAGGAGATTGTCGTAGACGGTGTCGTTGGGAAACACGCTGGTGCGCTGGAAGGTACGGATCAGGCCGAGATCGGCGATCTCGTGCGGCTTCAATCCGGTGAGCGTCGTGCCCTGATAGGTGACGCGGCCCGCACTCGGCGTCAGGAAGCCGGTCATGACGTTGAAGGCCGTGGTCTTGCCGGCCCCGTTCGGCCCGATCAGGCTGACGATCTCGCCCTCGCCGACGGTAAAGCTCATGTCGGAGATCGCAACCAGCCCGCCGAAGCGGACGGCGACCTGCTCGATCGTCATGGCTACGCTGCGCGCCGTCATCACGCCGGCTCCTTGGCGCCGGTATCACTGAGCGCGACCGGCGCCAGCGCCGCCGTCCCGCTCCGCCGCCTGGCGAAGCGCAATGCGAGCGAGGGCACGATGCCGCGCGGCAACACGAACAGGATCGCCATCAGCACGCCGCCATAGGCGATCCATTGCGCTTCCGGCGCCATTACCGGACGCAGCGCGACCGGCAGCAGACCGAAGATCAGGCCGCCGACGACGGGGCCTGCCAGCGAGCCCTTGCCGCCGCTGATGACCATGATCACCATGGTGACGGTGTTGATGAAGGCGAACACCTCTGGATCGATGATCCGGATGTAGTGCGCATAGAGGCTGCCGGCGGCCCCCGCGATCGCGGCCGAGATCACCGCGGCCAGCGTCAGCGTCCTGGTCACGTCGATGCCGACTGAGACCGCCAGCGTCTCGTTCTCCATCAGCCCGCGCATGGCGCGGCCGAAATGGGAATGAACGAGCCGCGCGATCAGGAGATAGGCGATCAGCGCCACCACCAGCACGAGATAGTAGTTCTGCATCTTGGTGCGTAGCGTCAGCTCGCCGAAGCCGGGCAAAGGCAGCGCGATGGAGGGAATGTTGGTCAGCGCCAGCGGGCCCTGCGTCAGCTCGACCCAGTTCAGCGCGACGAGCCGCACCACCTCGGCAAAGGAGATCGTCACGATGACGAAATAGGCCCCACGGACCCGGAACGACAACAGCCCGACGAAATAGCCGCAGAGTCCTGCGACGATGATCGCGAGCACGAGGCCTGCGATCGGCGGCCAGGGTGCGTGGACCAGACGGATGTCTCCGGGCAGGCCGATGTCGAAGCCGAGCGACGTCAGCGCGCTGACATAGGCACCGATGCCGAAGAAGGCGATGTGGCCGAGGCTGAGCTGGCCCGTGAAGCCGAGCAGCAGATTGAGGCTCATCGCG
Organism: Bradyrhizobium sp.; assembly: GCF_035935975.1. Taxonomy (GTDB): domain Bacteria; phylum Pseudomonadota; class Alphaproteobacteria; order Rhizobiales; family Xanthobacteraceae; genus Bradyrhizobium. Next base: position 288,384 of record NZ_DASYWN010000024.1, on the reverse strand, counting down.
CCGATCACGAAGATGCCGGTCGTGATCAGCGCGTTGAGGAGATAGGGATCGCGCAGCCAGAGCGGCACCGAGGCCAGCGCCGCGACCGCGAGAATGGTGACGACTGTTCTCATCCGACCCGCTCCGCGCGCGCGAACAGGCCGGTCGGCCGGAAGATCAAAACCGCGATGATGATCAAAAAGCCCATCGCATCCCGATAGCCCGACGAGATGTAACCGGCGCCGAGCTCCTCGGCGAGCGCCAGGATGAAGCCGCCGATCACCGCACCCGTGATGTTGCCGAGACCACCGAGGATGACGATGGCAAAGGCCTTGACGGCGGCGAGATCACCCATCTGCGGGAAGATGACGTAGACCGGCCCGAGCAGAGCCCCGGCGGCGGCAGCAAGGCTCGAGCCGATCGCGAAGGTCGAGGTGTAGATCATGTCGACATTGACGCCCATCAGCGAGGCCGTGTCGTGGTCCTGGAACGTCGCCCGCATCGCGCGGCCGAGACTGGTCTTGTTGATCAGCAGATACGTCACCAGGATCAGCAAGGCTGCGGCGGCGAGAACGAACAGGCGCAGCCAGGAGACCGACACCGGCCCGAGCACCAGCGGCGCTTCCGGGAACGGCGAGGCCACCGATTTGGCGACACCGCCCCAGATCCACAGCGTGCCCGACTGCATCGCGATCCAGGCGCCGATCATGACCAGCATCGTGATGTCGATGTCGGAGCCGCGTAGCGGCCGCAGCAATGTCAGCTCGATCGCCGCCCCGAGCAGCCATCCGGCCAGCACCGCCACGGGCAAGGCCAGGAAGAAGTTCAGCCCGAGCTGCTGCACCACGATGAACATGATGTAGGCGCCGAACGTGTACAGCACGCCGTGGGTGAAGTTCACGACGTTCATGATGCCGAAGATCAGCGTCAGCCCAATGCCCAGCAGCGCATAGGTGCCGCCGAGCACGAGCATGTTGACCAGATGCTGGAGAAACTCGCTCAAGACCGTTCCCGATGAACCAATAATGCGGCGAGAGCGGCGGTATGCCGCCCTCGCCTCTGATCAAGCGATTCTAGAGCGTCTTCATCCCGACCTTGCCGTCGTTGATCTCGATGAGATAGACGTTCGGCTGGCTCTGTCCGCTCTCCTTGCCCTCGGGGCCGGACTTGCGGAACACGATGTCGCCGTTCAGTCCCTTAATATTGATCTCCCAGAGCGCCGCCTTGATCGCGGCCGGCTCGGCCTTGCCAGCCTTCTCGATCGCGGCCGCCGCGGTGCGGATGCCGTCATAGCCGCGGAAGCTCTCGGTGCAGCCGGCGAAGTCGAAGCCGCGCTTCTTCCACTCCGTGATGAAGTAGTTGGTCGCCTCCGGGTTCGGCGTCTTGTCCGGGAACCAGGGCAGGAAGGTCGTCAGATGCATGGTGCCGTTGGCGGCAGCGCCCGCCTGGGCGATGATCTGGTCCGGGTTCTGCGAACCGCCGGTGGTGATGATGCGCTTCTTCAGGCCGAGCGCAGCCGCCTGCTTGAAGATCAGGGTGAGCTGGTCGACGGCGGTGGTGACGATGACAGTCTCGGAATCCGAGCTCTTGATCTTGGAGAGCTGCGCGCTCATGTCCTGCGCGCCCTGGTCCATGGTTTCGACGAGGCCGATGGTGATGCCCTTGTCCTTCATCATCTTGCTGAAGTCCTCGGCGGTGCCGCGGCCCCAGTCGTTGTTGATGACGAGGAAGTCGACCTTCTTCAGCGCGAGCTTGTCGACGATGCCCTTGAACGCCGCGGCCTCGACCGCCGAGGGCGGCGAGATGCGGAAGATGAAGGGATTGCCCGTCGTCGTGATCTTGCCGGAGGACGAGGTCTCCACCACCATCGGCGTCTCGTACTCCATCAGCTTCGGCATCACCGCGAGCGTCAGGCTCGAGCCCCAGGCGCCCATCAGCACCGGCACCTTGTCGCTGGTGATGAGCTTTTCGGCGACGGCAGCGGCTTCCGTCGGGTTGCTCTTGTTGTCCTCGATGACGAGCTCGATCTTCTTGCCGAGGATGCCGCCCTTGGCATTGATCTCGTCGGCGGCGATCTTGGCGCCGTTGACGACATAGGTGCCGGACGCCGCGAACGCGCCGGTGAGCGGCTCGTTGACGCCGATCTTGATGGTCTGCGCCCCCGCTGCGCCGCCTAACAAGGCCGTCGCCAGCGCGATGGCCGGAACCAGTCCGAGTGCTCGTGTCATGTTGTCTCTCCAAATCCCACGCTGTTGATGTCCAGGGCAGTCCAGGCTTCGTCACTCTGCGGCGCCGGCGCGCCAATCATCCCGCGTCACCTTTTCCGGTGAAGACGCGGCCAAACATGCGCGCAAGGCGGGCGCGCAAGACGTCCGATGCGATCGACCAGAAGCTGAGCTCCGTAGCGGCCGCCTGCGCCGACGTCGCGCCGGACATGTGGCGGTCGAGATTTGCCGCAAACTCGGCAACGAGGCGCTTGGCGAGATCGCGCACGAGGCCCGGCCGGCCGACCTGGGCCAGCATTCCCGTGAGCGTGTAGCCGATCGAAAGTTCGACGGCGGTCGCCGCGCCGCCTTCGCGCGGAAGCAGGCGATAGCGGATCTCGCCTTGCGTCGCCGAATGGCTGCGCTGGTCGGCGCCGATGCCGACAATGCGACCGGACAGCGTTGCTGGATCGCGCTCGACGCGCGCGGCGCCCTCGAAGGCCGCCGCGATCGGTCCAAGCCTGACACGGATCGAGCCTTCCACGCGCTCGGGCCTTGGCGGCGCGCTCAGCGATACGCCGGGCAGGCAGGCCGCGATGGCAGCGATGTCATCGAACATCGCGAACACTTTTGCGGGTGCATACGGCAGCGTGAAGCGCTGGTCGAGCACGGTCGCCGGGGTGAAGTCCGGAATGCGGACCGGAGCGGCACTCTCAGATGCCGGCGCCGCCACCTGCCGCGCAGATAATGCCTCTCCGCCCGACGTGGCGTGCCCGGATCCGGCGGGGCCGAGACTGGTGCGGCCGCCATCGGCCTGCGGCGCGATGTTGCGTGCGCGCCGGGCTTCGATCACGGACTGCACCGCCCGCACGATGCCGACATAGCCGGTGCAGCGGCAAAGATTGCCGCTGAGGCCGACGCGAATACGCCGCTCGTCGGCGTCGGGCAGACGCAGCACGAGATCGCGCGCCGACACCAGCATGCCCGGCGTGCAATAGCCGCATTGCAGGGCATGCTCGCGGGTGAAGGCCGCGCGCAGCTCGGTCGTGACCTCGTCCTCGTCGAGGCCTTCGATCGTGGTGACATCGGCGCCCGCGCAAGCCACCGCATAGGTGATGCAGGAGCGCGCCGGAACTCCGTCGAGCAGCACGGTGCAGGCGCCGCAGACGCCGTGCTCGCAGCCGAGATGGGTGCCGGTCAGATCGAGCCTGTCACGAACGAAATCGGCAAGGCTGGTGCGCGGCTCGGCCGACAGCTCGACCGCGCGGCGATTGACGTTGAGCGCGATCGTGGTCATGCCGTGGCCTCCACGACGGCGCGCTTCAACACACTGACATGGATATGGCGCTGCGCGGCATCGTCGATGCCGGCCCTGGCGAGAATCGCGTCGGCGACGCGGACGTCGAAGCGCTGCTTGTAGTCGGCGGCAATCTTCCCGCCGAACAGCTCGGCGGCATCGGTCACGACGATCGGCGTCGTATCGATCGCCCCGATCACGACGCGCGCGGAGGCTACGGCCGGATCGACCAGCACGGCGCCGATGGCATGGGCAAACTCGCCGGTCTTGCGGCAGCTCTTGGCATAACCCCAATGCGCCGAGGCCGAGCGAGACGGGACGTGGATCGCCTCGACGATCTCGCCTGCGTGCAACGCCGATTCAAGGGCGCCGACGACGAAGGCCTCGACGGCCATCATGCGCGCACCGGCAAGACTGCGCAGCGTCACCCGCGCGCCGAGGGCGGCGAGTGCCGAAATCCAGTCCGCGGCGGGATCGGCATGGCTGAGCGAGCCGCCGATGGTGCCGCGGTTGCGCACCGCGCGATAGGCGATGTTGGCGGCGACGCCGCGCATGGCGCCGCGGGTCACGTCGGCCGTGCGTCCGTCTTCGATGTCGGCATGGGTGACGAGAGCACCGAGTACGAGTTCACTGCCAGACATCTCGGCTCGCTTGAGCTCGGCAAGGCCGGAGATGTCGACCACCAGCTCCGGCTGCACCAGCCGCAGATTGAGCATCGGCCCGAGCGACTGGCCGCCGGCGATGATCTTTGCCGATCCGCCGCTGGCCGCGAGCATCGACAGCGCCGTGTCGAGATCGCACGGTCGTTCATAGCTGAAGGGCGCCGGCTTCATGCCACGCTCCTCTCAGTGGCGCGCGCCGCGAGCACGGCTTCGACGACACGGTACGGCGTGATCGGCGACTGCATCAGCTCGACGCCGAGCGGGCGCAAGGCATCGTTGACGGCGTTGGCGATCGCGGCCGGCGGCGCGATCGCCCCGCCCTCGCCGATGCCCTTGACGCCGAACTGCGTATAGGGCGACGACGTCTCCATGTGATCGAGGCGCGCGGCCGGAACTTCAGTCGGTCCCGGCAACAGATAGTCGGCAAGCGTCGTCGCCAGCGGCTGGCCGGAGGCGTCGAACGGCATCTCCTCGTAGAGCGCGGTGCCGATGCCCTGCGCGAGGCCGCCATAGATCTGGCCGTCAACGACGAGCGGATTGACCAGCACGCCGCCGTCCTCGACGATCACGTAGTCGAGGATCTCGACCTCGCCGAGATCAGGGTCGACCGCGACGACCGCGGCATGCGCGGCGTAGCTGAAGGTGCCGCTGTCGCGCACGGGCTTGTAGCCTTGCGTCACTTCCAGCCCGCCGGGATCGACGTCGGCCGGCAGATCCTGCGGACGGCGGTACCAGGTGTGGGCGATCGCCTTCAGGCTGACGCTGCCATTGACGCCGCGCACCTCGCCGTTCTGCAGCACCACCGAGGCCGGATCGTGCTGCAGCAGTTTTGCACCGATGCGCCTTGCCCGTTCGCCGAGCTCGCGGCAGGCGGTCGCCACCGCGCCGCCGGCCATCACCATCGAGCGCGAGCCCCACGTGCCGGTGGAATACGGCGTCATCGCGGTGTCGCCGAGGATGATGCGGATCTTGGCGATGTCGATGCCGAGCATCTCGTGCGCGACCTGGGCGAGCGTGGTCTCCATGCCCTGCCCGTGCGAATGCACGCCGACGCGCAGCTCGAGGCCGCCATCCGGCGTCAGTCGGGCCGATGCCTGCTCGTGGCCCGGCACCATCGGGATGCCCCAGCCGGAATAGACCGAGGTGCCGTGCGCGGCCTGCTCGCAATAGATGGAGACGCCGACACCGATGCGGCGGCCATCGGCCTCGCCCTGGCTCTGCCGGGCGCGAATGGACTCGATACCGATCGCGGCAAGCGCGCGGCGCATCGCTTCCGGATAATCGCCGCTGTCGAAATGCTTCTTGGTGATGTTGTCGAACGGCATCTGCTCCGGCAGCACCAGATTGCGCAGCCGCACTTCGCCGGGCTCGAGCCCGGCTTCGGCCGCCACGAGATCGAGCATCAGTTCCAGCGCAAAACAGACGCCGGTGCGCGCCACGCCGCGATACGGCAGGATCGGGCATTTGTTGGTGGCGACCGAAAAGGTGCGGCAGCGATAGGCCGGCATCTTGTAGGGGCCGGGCAGGATGCTCGCGACCTGCGCGGCCTCGAGGCAGGCCGAGAACGGATAAGACGAGTAGGCGCCGGAATCCACCGTCGCCTCGCAATCGATGCCGCGCAGCGTGCCGTCGCGGTCGGCATAGACCGTGATCTTGTAATGATGCTCGCGGCAATTCGAGCTGGCGACGAGATGCTCGCGGCGGTCCTCGGTCCAGCGCACGGGATGGCCGCAGCGCATGGTCAGCCAGGACAGACAGACCTCCTCGGGCAGCAGGATGCCCTTGTGGCCAAAGCCGCCGCCGACATCGGGCGAGATGACGCGGATCTGGCCCTCCTCCATGCCGAGGCACTCGGCGAGGCCGCTGCGCGTGATGTGCGGCATCTGCGCCGCCGAATGCAGCGTGAGCTGGTCGAGCCGAGGATCGAAGGTCGCGACCACGCCGCGGCCTTCCAGCGGCGACATGCATTGCCGCGCGGTCGAGATCTCGCGCGTCACCTTGATCGGGGCATCGAGCGCGGCGGAGATGTCGACCTCGTAATTGGTCTCGAGGAAGACGTTGTCGCCCCAATGCTCGTGCACCAGCGCCGAGCCGGGGTCGCGCGCCTTCAGCATGTCGTAGATCGCCGGCAGCTCTTCGAGGTCGAGCGTCACCGCGGCCGCGATGTCTTCCGCTTCGGCGCGCGTCGGCGCGAGGCACATCGCGACGAGCTCGCCGACCTGGCGCACTTTTCCGGTGGCCAGCACCGGCTGCTCCGAGATCTTGAAGCCGGGAAGACCCGACACCGCACGGATCGGCTTGATGCCGACGAGGTCGGCTGCCGTGAACACGCTGCCGCGATAGCGTTCGGGCACGTGGATGCCGCGAATGCGGGCATGGGCCATCGGGCTGCGCACAAAGGCGACGTCCTGAAGGCCCGCGAGCCTGATGTCCGCAACGTACTGGCCGCGGCCGCGCATCAGGCGATCGTCCTCCTTCCGCGGCAGGCGCGCACCGACGCCCTGCCCGGACTTGCCAGAAGGAAATTCCCGCTCGTTGCGCACGAAGGCGTCCTCCTTCACCGCCTGGCCTTACGCCGCGACGGCCTGCGGCAGGATCGGCGCGACCGCGTCGAAGCGCGTGCCGGCGCGCAGGCAGAAGGCCGGCTGCAGCAGGCGCTCGGCGATCACCTCGTTCTTCTCATTGTCCTTGAGGACGAAGCGGCCGTTCTGCTCCGTGAGCACGGAGACGTCGGCGTCCATGCCGACCTTGAGCGCGCCGATCTCGGCGCTGCGGCCGAGCATCTTTGCGGGATTGGCGGTGACCATCGGCACCACCTGCTCCAGCGACAGGCCGAGCGCCATCATCGAGCTCATCGCCTGCACCAGGCTGAACTTGGCCTGGCCGGCAAACGGATGGTTCTCGTCGTCCTCGTGCTGGTCGGGCGTTCCGGCCGGTGCAGGCACATGGGTGTTGTAGCCGTGAATGTCGGCGCCGAGCGTGTTCGGAATGATGCCGGCGGCGATCGCCTTCTTGGCGAGCCGGTAGGAGAAGTGGCTGCCGTGGCCGACATCGACCTTCAGGCCGCGATCGAGCGCGGCCTGGATCACCGGATGCACCTCGCCCTCGCGATTGACGAAGCCGCCGGGATGGCGCGTGAACGGATGGGCGAGAATGTCGCCCTCGCGCAAGAGCGGAATCACGCGCGTGAGAATCGTGTCGGCATCCTCGCCATTGGCGCCGCTCTCGGGCAGACCCCAGAGCTGGCCGAAATGCACATAGACCGGAAGATCGGCGCGCTTGCCGATCTCCGCCGCCATCTCGATGACGCGGATGCCCCAGCGCGCAAAGCCGCCGATCTCGGCATGGGCCTTGATGCCGCGCACGAGGTCGAGATTGGCCGTCGCCGACTTCACGGTCGCGTCGATATCGACGCCATCGGGGCTGTAGAGCTGCGGATAGAAGTGCCCTTCGAGGCCACCGACGAGGTAGGCCGACAGGAACGCGTAGACGCGCGAGGCCGAGGGCTCGGCGATGAAATGACGAAAGCCGGGCAGCGTCATGCAGGACGGGCCGCCCTGGTCGACCAGCGTCGTCACACCCGACTGCACGCCGACCATGTCGGGGTTCATGCCGAAGCGGCCGGAGACATATTGATAGACATGGGCATGGGTGTCGATCAGCCCGGGCAGCACCAGCTTGCCGCTGACGTCGACGACCTCCTTCGCGCTGGTCGGCAGGATGTCGGCCGCGACCGCCGCGATCTTGCCGCCGCGAATGGCGACGTCCCTGATGCCGTCCACGCCCGAGGCCGGGCAGATCACGCGACCACCTCGCAGCAGAAGGTCGAAGCTGGCAGTAACGGACATGGTGCTCTCCTCGGTCCCGCGCGGGCGGTTGTCCCGCCCCGGATTACGAAGCATGCTTCGCATTTGAATACGAAGTATGCTTCGTATTTTGACAAAAGCAAGCATCGTGCCATGATCAGGCGGTGGCCGCCGCGCTCGAATCGAGCTAAGCGCGGCGGGGGTTCGGGTTGGGAGAGCGTGCATTGCGGCAAGCACAGAAGCGGCGCAGCGGGGGCAAGCACAGGCCCTGGCCCTTGTCGCAACGCCCCGGCTATCTGATCCGGCGGCTGCACCAGATTCACGTCGCGCTGTTTCAGGATGCCTGCGGCGAGTTCGAGGTCACGCCGCTGCAATACAGCCTGCTCTCGGCGCTGGCGGTGCGCAAAACCGCCGATCAGACCACTTTGGCGGCCGATATCGCCCTCGATCGGACCACGACGACCGGCGCGTTGAAGCGGCTCGCCGCGCGGAACCTGGTCGAGCGCGCCGTCAACAAGGACGATCGCCGCGCGCGATCGTGCCGCCTGACACCCGCCGGTGCTGCCCTTCTGGTCAAGATCGAGGGCGCCGCGAGGCGCGCGCATCGTGCAACGCTCGGCGATCTCAACGAGCGCGAACAGGCACTGTTCATCGAGATGATGCAGCGCATCGTGGCCGGCAATCCCAGTCGCGACAGCGCCACTGCCCTATTCGACTAGAAGAGATTGCTGCCGTTTTGAGTTGGGCTGCTTAATTTATCATCGTACCGCTGCCCGGCCGTGCAACCTCCTCCGCCTCGCGGCGACAGGCCCGAACCAAGCAACGCTTCCGCAAACGTGCAGCGGCGAGCCGGCGTGAGAAGTCGCGCGCACACTTGAAAACGCAACAGCAATCGGCGCGAGCGACGCTGCACCCGACGTCCACGCGCGCCCCTGCTCCGGCCGCTCCACAACCCATGGCACGATTTATGCTGCGATGATGCGAAGCGTGCTTCGTATTTGGGGGATGTCATGACGGATTCCGAACTTCGCGCTGATATTCACAGCATCGAGCCAATTCCCGATGCGGACCGGGACTCCACCGGCCCGCAGCAGATGTGGATCTGGGCCGGCGCCAACATCGCACCGGTCAACTGGGCGCTCGGCGCGCTCGGCATCATTCTCAAGCTCGGCCTGATGGAGACGATCGCGGTCATCGTGCTCGGCAACATCGTGGGCTGCGCGATCTTCGCGACCTTCACGGTGATGGGACACAAGACCGGCGTCAACCAGATGGTGCTGAGCCGCTCCGCCTTCGGCGTCCGCGGCGCCTACCTGCCCAGCATTTTGATGTTCCTGATGACGCTGGGCTGGATCGGGGTGAACACCTACTTCCCGGTCAAGGTGTCGATGGGCATCCTCGGCCAGTTCGGCGTTCCCGACACCTGGTTCATCGAGATCGTCGTCATCACGCTGGTGATGGTGGTGCAGGTGCTGATCGGCGTCTACGGCTTCTACGCGATCCGCACCTTCGAGAAATACACGGTGCCGCCGACCATCGCGATCATGGTGCTGATGAGCGTGCTGGCGTGGACGCGCCCCGGCGTCGTCAACTGGGGCCTCACGACCTCGCTGCCGCCAAGCGCGCACATGGCGATGCTGACGCTGCTGATGACCGCGATCGGCGTCGGCTGGGGCATCTCCTGGGTCACGTGGGCGTCCGACTATTCGCGCTTCGTGCCGAGAAGCGTGCCGTCGAAATCCGTATTCTGGTACAGCTATGTCGGCATGTTCGTGCCGACGGTCTGGCTCGGCATCCTCGGCGCGACCATCGCCTCGACGACACTGGACACCGACCCTGCAAAAATGGTCAGCGCGGTGTTCGGCGGGCCGGTCAGCATCCTCGTGCTGCTGATGGTGCTGCACGGCCCGATCGCCACCAACATCCTCAACGTCTACTCGGCGACGCTGGCGGCGCTGAGCGCGGGGCTGAAGATTCCGCGCTTCTGGCTCACGGTCATCGTCGGCATCGCCGGCTATCTGGTCACGCTCTACTTCATCTTCGCGCCGTCCTTTGCGAAGGCGTTCGACAACTGGATGATCAGCCTGCTGCTGTGGATGAGCCCATGGGCCGGCGTGGTGCTCGCGGACTTCTTCATCAAGCGCAAGGGCAAGATCGAGGTCGCCGAGCTCTATCGCTCGCCAGAGACCAGCGCCTATGGCGACATCAACTGGGCCGGCATGATCGCGTTCTTCGCGGGCCTCGTCTCCGGGTGGCTGGTCGAGGACGGCCTCGTCGGCGCGCTGCAGGGGCCGATCTCGACCAATCTGCTCGGCGGCGCCGATCTGAGCTGGCTGTTCGGCATCGGGGTCTCGGCCCTTGTCTACCTTGCACTGGGCAAGTTCGCGACGTCGCCCTCCTCGATCGTCGCGAGCAGCGCAGGCCGGTAGCGCACGGTCATGGACCACGTGCTGCGATCCACACCCGGGAACGTCCAATGGGGACTCTGGGATGGACGATTGAAACCCGTGCTCCGGATCGCATCCGGAGACCGGGTGACCATCGAGACGCTCTCGGGCGAGCCGGACGATCTGCCCGATCCCGCGCTCGGCTATGACAGCGTCCCCGGACATGCGGAGGTGCTGGCAAGCACTTTTCGCGGTCCGGGGCCGCACCTTCTCACCGGGCCGATCCACATCGAGGGCACTGAGCCCCGCGATGTCCTCGAGGTGCGAGTCCTCGACATTGCGCTGCGCTGCAATTGGGGCTGGAATATCCAGGTCCCGACGCTCGGCACGCTGCCGGAGGATTTCCCGGAATTCCGCCGCATCCACATTCCGCTGGACCGCGCGCGCAACGTCGCGACACTTCCCTGGGGGCAGGAGCTGCCGCTCGCGCCCTTCTTCGGCAATTTCGGCGTAGCGCCGCCGCCGGCCTGGGGCCGGCTGTCATCGAAGGAGCCGCGCGCCTTCGGCGGCAACATGGACAACAAGGAGCTCGGCGTCGGCAGCACGCTCTATTTTCCGGTGTTCGTGCCGGGCGCGCTGTTCTCCGCCGGCGACGGCCATGCGCTGCAGGGCGACGGCGAGGTCTGCCTGACCGCGATCGAGGCCGCGCTCACCGGCACTTTCGAATTCCACATCCGCCGCGATCTCCGCCTCACCTCGCCGCGCGCCGAGACCGCGTCGGACTGGATCACCATGGGCTTCGACGAAGATCTCGACGACGCAGCCAAGGCGGCGCTGCGCGACATGATCGCGCTGATCCGCGAAAAAACCGGCCTCAGCGCGCAGGACGCCTATACGCTCTGCTCGATCGCCGCCGACCTGCGCGTCACGCAGCTCGTCGACGGCAACAAGGGCATTCACTGCGTGCTGGCCAAATCCCGCATGCCGCTGTCAGGCGGAAGCTGAGCGAGCCCACGCGTTCGGCCCGGTTCGTCTCGCACAACGCGCGCGACAAATTCAATGCTCGGCGCAGTTGCTGATAACATTACTCATGATACATTTCTTTAATCTGAATGTTAACTACGATCGCTAGAGACCCGCCTACTCTCACAACTCCGACCGAGTAGGATTGGGCTTCTTCTATGAGCAATGACGACATCGACCGCGCTGGAAACGATCGTTCCGGCGGCAACAACTCCATGCGCCAAATGATCGATCGCCGCGCGGTGCTTCAGGGCGCCGCCAGCCTCTCCGTGCTGGCGCTCGGCGCGGGCGCGGCCAAGGCGCAGACCACTCCTCCGTCATTGAACAGCTTCACGATCGCGGTGCTGCCCGACACGCAGTTCTATTCGCGCTATGCGACGACCGACGAGAGCCAGCAGTTTCAGAAGGCCTATGGCTCGACGCCTTACGACGCGCAGACCCAGTGGATCGCTGACAACGCCGCGAAATACGGCATTCGCTTCGTCATCCATCTCGGCGACGTCGTCGACCAGCAGAACAAGCCGAATCAGTGGATCATCGCCGACGCCGCGATGAAGAAGCTGGAAGATGCCAAGGTCCCCTATTCGATCCTCGCCGGCAACCACGACGTCATCACCGACTACGACTACCACAATCCCTGGGATCAGAACTCGGGCACCGACGCCCAGCGCACGCTCAATTCCGAACCCTATCTGAAGTGGTTCCCGTCGAGCCGCGCGGCGCAGCAGTCCACGTTCCGCGAGCGCGACAGCAGCGGCTTCCACGAATATCACATCTTCCAGGCGAACGGCGTGAAGTTCATGGTGCTCTCGCTGTCCTGGCGCATCTCGGACGGCGCGATCGCCTGGGCCCGCGACGTGATCGATCGCAACCCGGCGCTGCCGGTCATTCTGTCGAATCATCAGTTGCTCAATATCGACAGCGACGGCCTGTCGCCGCTGGAGACCGACTACGGCAAGATGCTGTGGGAAAATCTGATCCGCGACAAGGATCAGATATTCATGACGCTGAACGGCCACTACCACGGTGCGGCGCATCTGTCGAAGACCAACAATTTCGGCAACCCGGTCCACCAGATGGTGGTCGACTACCAGATGGACTATCAGGGCGGCAACGCCATGATGCGGCTCTACGAAGTGGACTTCACCAACAACAAGATCGACGTGATGTCGTTCTCGCCCTGGGTGGTGCAGAAGCCCAAGAACACGCTCAACCAGTTCGATCACGCCGAGCTGACGGCGCCGAACAACAGCTTCTCGATCCCGATCAACTTCAAGAACCGCTTCGCCCGCTTCACGCGTTTCAGCCCGAGCAAGACGCTGACGGGACCAGCGATCATTCCGGCCGTGCGCACCGACCTGCTCGCCGGCTACGTCGAGCCGCCGACGCCGGAAGTCGCGCTGCCCGCGGACACCGAGGACTATCCGCACGTCGCCGACACCGTGGCGCATTGGCGCGCGCCCGCCTCGCTCGTCGACGGTCAGGCCGTGCCGATCGGCGGCGCCCTGCCGGACGTCGCCGGCGGCAACGATCTGATGCGTGCGGCGCTGGTCGCATCCGCGCAGCTTGGCGACGTCGTGTGGAGCACGGACAAGCATCGCTTGTCGTCCGCCGCGGGCAGCGTGGTGTTTCTCAACACCGACAACACGGTCGGTCGCCTCAACGCCTTCCTGACGGCGTCAGCCGCCTCGCTCAACGGCCGCAGCTTCTGGAACGGCTACACGGTCGAGGCCTTCGTGAAGATCCCGGCCGGCTGGACCGCGAACCTGCACAAATGGGGCAACATCCTCGGTCGCGTCGGCAATCGCGGCAACGTTCCCGGCGGCTATCAGGGCGGCGATCCCGAGGCGTCGAGCGTGCTGTTCGCGATCTCGAACCTACGCGAAGTGCAGTGGGAAGTGGTGCCGGCGTCGGTCTCGCACTACGCGCAGACCAACTGGTCCGGCGAGATCATTCGCGACAGCTGGTATCACATCGCAATCGTCAACGATCCGGCGACCCTCACCACCACCATGTACATCGACGGTGCACCGGTGCTGCGCAACGTCGGCAATGCGGCGATCGGCATGCGCTCGCAGAGCACGCCGCAGCCGTGGATCCTCGGGGCCGGCTGGTGGAATGGCGTTCTGTCCGACGGCTTCTTCGGCGCGGTCGGAGAGATTCGCATGGTCTACCGTCCGATCGGTCGCGACCAATGGCTGACCGCACGCCGGAGCTGATCTGACCGCGCTTTAGATTATCGTTTGAGCATGATCTTTTCGGAAAACCGCTTCGCACTTTTCCGGATCATGCTCGAGCGGCGCGATCACCGACACAGACAATGTGGAGCTCGTTGCGACGAGCTCCACGATCTTCTGCTGCATTCGCTGCGACAGCGATCGCGCCCTGTCCGGGCGTTGCTGCGCAACGCCTGCACGCAGATTGCTGCAATCCACACCGGCGCCGCGTCATTCACACAATACATAACATATCATCAAATATGTGATATATTGCGATGCAATACGAGCGCTCTCGCAACTTATTGCCGTCAACCGGCGGACGATGTCCGCAGTCGGCACAGTCTGAATGAAAGCGATCCAGAACTATGGCTGCTCCCGTTGTAAAAGTCGGCTCCGAATTCTCCGTCAACACCAATACGTCCGGCAGCCAGGAGGCGCCTGCAGTCACCGGGCTCGCCAATGGCGGCTTCGTGGTCACGTGGGACGACACCAGCGGCACGCTGGGCGATGCCAGCGGCACCGGCATCAAGGCGCAGATCTACGCCGCCGACGGCAGCAAGGTCGGTTCGGAATTCCGCGTCAACACCGAGAGCGCCGACGACCAGCTCGCGCCCGTGATCACCGGCCTTTCCAATGGCGGCTTCGTCGTCACCTGGTTCGACAACAGCCAGACGCTCGGCGACAGCGAGGGCACCAGCATCAAGTCGCAGGTGTTCTCGGCAAACGGCACGCCGGTCGGATCGGAAACTCTCGTCAACAGCGCGACGTCCTATTCGCAGTTCGCGCCGACAGTCACGGGTCTTGCCAATGGCGGCTTCGCCATCACCTGGACCGACGACAGCGGCGAAGGCGGCGACGACGACGGCACCAGCATCAAGGCGCAGCTGTTCGCGGCCGACGGCAGCAAGATCGGCTCCGAATTCCTCGTGAACACCGAGACCAGCGGCAGCCAGGACAACGCGACCATCACGGGCCTCGCCAATGGCGGCTTCGTCGTGACCTGGGAAGATCTCAGCGGAACGCTCGGCGATGACGATGCGACCAGCGTCAAGGCGCAGATCTTTGCTGCCGACGGCAGCAAGGTCGGCGGCGAATTCCTGGTCAACACCGCAACCAGCTCCGACCAGCTCAAGCCGACCATCTCGGCGCTGCCCAATGGCGGCTTCGTCGTGACCTGGTACGATTTCAGCCAGGCCGGCGGCGACAGCAGCGGCAGCGCCATCAAGGCGCAGATCTATGCGGCCGATGGCAGCAAGGTCGGCGGCGAATTCCTGGTCAACACCACGACGGTGAACTCCCAGTTCACACCGACGGTGACCGCGCTCAGCAACGGCGACTTCGCCATTGCCTGGCAGGACTGGAGCGGCACCGGCGGAGATGCCAGCGGCAGCAGCATCAAGCTCCAGGTGTTCACTGCGGATGGGCGCAAGGTCGGGGCTGAATTGCTGGTCAACACCAGCACGACGTCCAATCAGCTGCATCCCTCGATCGCCGCCTATGCCGACGGTCGCTTCGTCGTTACCTGGCAGGACGCCAACGGCACCGACGTCAAGGCGCAAATGTTCTCGGTCGATACCGTGAAGCCGGTGCCGGTGCTGACGGGCGTGTCGTCCACCAGCCCGTGGATTGCGGGGCTCTCCGGTTCGGTCGACCTCGACGCCGCCGGCCAGACCCTCACGCTGCGCGACGGCACGTCGCAAAACAGCGGCTGGAGCACGACTGTGACCGTCGGCGGCAACGGCGCCTGGAACGCCGATCTGTCCTGGGATCAGTTCAACACCGCCATCGATCTCGTCGCCACCGACGCGGCCGGCAACACCGGTGTGTCGCACTACGTGTACGGCACTGCGAGCGACCGGACCTTCGGCGCCGGCAGCCATCAATATATCTACGGAACGGCGACCGGCTACGTCCTCGGCAGCGGCGCGGAGCAGCACATTTATGCGGGTGGAACGGCGGTCGGCACGACCCTGAACGTCGGCAGCATGCAGATCAACTGGGGCACCGAGCACGGCACCGCCGTGGCTCTCGGTGCTTCGGAATATGTCTACGGCGTCGCCACCGGTTCGACGATCGCCGGCCGACAGGTGATCGAAGCCGGCGGCACCGCCAGCACGACGCTGATCGTCGCAGGCGGCGAGCAGGACATCTACGGCGGCGGCACGGCGACCGGCACCACCGTCCAGGGTGGGTTGCAGGACGTCTACGGCTCGGTCGACCAGACTGTGATCGGCAGCGGCGGCGTGCAGATGATCCATGGCACGGCTTCGCACACCACTGTCAATGATGGCGAGCAGCGCGTCTATGCGGGCGGAACTGCCATTGCCACCACGCTGAACGCCGGCAGCATGCAGGTCGACTGGGGTAACGCCAGCGGCACGACCATCAACGGCGGCGTTCAGTACGTCTGGGGCACGGCGAGCGAGACCACGATCGTCTCCGGGACGCAGTATGTCGGTGCCGGTGGCAACGCCAGCGACACCACCATCGGCGCACACGGTCTCGAATACGTCTACACCGGCGGCACACTCACCGACGTCACGTTCGGCGGGGACTCTGCGAAGCTGGTGCTCGAGCAGTCGTCGGCCTTCAGCGGGACGATCGCCGGCTGGCAGGATGGCGTGGAGCTCGATCTCGGTGACATCGCCTTCGGCGAAACCACCGCGCTTGCCTATGCCGCAAACGCCGAGAACACCGGCGGCACGCTGACGATCACCAACGGCACGCATACGGCCTCGCTGCACCTGCTCGGCCAATACAGCGCCGCAGACTTCGCGCTCGCCGCGGACGGCCATGGCGGCTCGGTCATCACCAATCCGGTGGATCAGCCGCAGGCCCAGCTTTCCATCTCGCACGCGGCGTAAGCCGCGGGCGAAGCCAGGAAGGCAAACAGGGCCGATCCGTTCCGGCAGACGGACGCAAAACCTGGAAGGGACTCGCCTCGTCGGCGAGCCCCTTCTGGATTCTCGCGCGGCCGGCTTGAAGGGGAGGCCGGCCGGAATGATGCATCGCGCGGCGATTTGCCGCTTATTCCGATGAACGGTACAAGCGCGACCGGCGGGGGTGGATGCAACCACACCGCTACGCCGGCGGGATTCCCGCCGGATGTGCAGGCCGTCCGGGCGGACGAGGCGCGCGATGGGCCTTACGAAAGCGTCTGGCCGGCGACGTCTTCGCAGGTCAGGAACACAACACCGTCGAGCCCCCGCAACCAGGTCAGCAGCCCGTCGAGCGCGGCGACGCGGCTCGCCCGCGCGCTGCCGTAGTCGCTGCGCGGATGCAGCGTCAGCGTGATCAGGCAGCGCTCGCGATGCATCGCCTCAATCTCCTCGCGCCACATCTTCATGACGCGATCATGCGTCTGGCGCTGGCCGTAGAGGATCGCGTCGATCAGGATCTCGGCATGCGGCACCTCGACCATGCCACGGCCGCCATCGGCATCGAGCCGATACGCATGGTCGTCGTCCTGGAAGCTCGAATCATAGCGGTAGCCGAGATCGGCGAGATGTCCGAGCGTGCGTTCCGTGAGGCGGCCATGCGGCGCCCGAAATCCGCGCGGCGCGCGGCCGACGATCCGCGACAGCGCCGCATGCGTGCGCTCCAGCAGCGCCCGCTCGTCGATCCCAGCCGCGTCCATCTCCTCCATCGCCCAGCCATGCGCGGCGATCTCATGTCCGCGGCCGGCGAGCGCAGCGATGTAAGCGGGATTGGCTTCCGCCTCCGCGCCCGGCACGAACACGGTGGATCTGATGCCGTGGCGATCGAGCAGGCCGAACAGCCGCTCGCAGCCGACCGCGTAAGCGTATTTCCCGTACGACGCACGGCCGAACAGCGCGTCCTCAGGGAGCTGGGTCAGCTCCACCGTCTTTCCTTGGAGATTGACGGTCACGACAACGGGAATGATCGGCTGCGTCATTGTCCGCTCCACTCCCGCCGCCAGTCCGACGGACGCTTCAGGCACCATTCGGCCAGCTCCAGCATGCCGACGAAGCGCACGCCTTCGTGGCGCTTGGCGTAGTTGATGAGCCCCTCGACCGCCGCGACGCGCGCGGGCGAGCCGGAGCCGTAGCCGACGCGCGGATGGAAGGTCAGGTTGTAGTATCCGCCCTCGGCGTAGATGGCGTCGAACTCCTGCTCCCAATGCGTCAGGACTTCCGACGGCGGCGTGTAGCTGACGCGGTAGAACGGAAAATCATCGAGGCTGGACGTGTTGTTGGGCAGGCAGACATAGTCGCTGCGCTCCTCGCCGTCATAGCGCGCGAGATACGGCAGGTCGAAGTCCTTGTCGCTGGAATCGTAGACATAGCCGAGCTCGCGCAGCTTGCGCAGCGTCCGCGCCGTCTTGTGCCCGGACGGCGAGCGCCATCCCCTTGGCGCGATGCCGGTGATCTCTGTGAGCAGCCGGTGGGTCCGCTCCAGCAGCTCCGGCTCGGCATCGCCGGGATCGACGCCCTCATGGAAATAGCCGTGCGAGCCGATCTCGATGCCCGAGCGCGAGATGTCGCGGACGAGATCGGGGCTCTCCTCGGCGTCGTAGCCGGAGACATAGAACGTCCAGGGCACGTTGTGGCGCGTGAACATGTCGACGAAGCGCGGGATGCCGCATTTGGCGGAATAGCGGCCGTGCGAGCGGGCCCCGAGCGGCAATTGCCCGCGACCGCGCTCGAGCGAGGTGCCGTCGAAATCGAGCGTGAGGCCGACGACGCAGCGCGCGCGATCCGGCCAGGCATGTTGCCTGCGTTGGGCAAGAGAGATCATCTGACAACCTCGACGTTCCAGAAGCGGGGTTTGCGGCCGGCCCACGGCGCATAGCCGCGCACCGCGGGCGAGACCGCGGAGACGTTGACGCCCGAGCTCCACACGATCATCGGCGCGTCGTCGACGAACAGCTTGTGAAGCGCATCGAACAGCGGCTGACGCGCCTCGGGCGCGGCCGTCTCCATCAGCTTGCCGAGCAGGTCGATCGCAACAGCGTTGCCCCAGACGCGATCCGGCTGCGCGGCCTTGTCGCCGACGAAGCGGTCGAGGCCGAATGCGGGATCGAGATAGGGCGTGTAGTTCCACACCATGAGCTGATAGTCGCCCTTGTTGTAGCGGCTGAGCTGGGTCGCGAATTCGACGACCTCGACGGTGAGGTTGAGGCCCGCCTGCTGCGCCATCGCCTGCGCCAGCACGGCAACGTCGTTCATGACCGGAAAGCGCGAGTTGGTGGTGATCCTGATCGGCTCGCCCTTGTAGCCCGCCTCCTTCAGAAGCTTCTTCGCACGCGCGATGTCGAGACTGTAGCCGGCCTGCTCGACCGCGCCATAGTAACGGCTTGAGAGCGGCACCAGCGACGTGCTCGGCTTGGCATAGCCGTCGGTCAGGCTGTCGCTCATGCTGGGATAGTCGAGCGAGGCCGCGATCGCCTCGCGGATGCGCTTGTCCTTCAGCAGCGGATCATTGGTCTGCATCACGATCGCGTTCAGCGAGGCGACCGGCGCCGACGCGATCACAAGGCCTGCCGACTTCAGCTCGCCCGCGAATTTGGGATCGGCCGACGGCCAGAGATCGAGATTGCCGGACTGGATCGCGGCCTTCGCCGCCGCAGGGTCCGGCACGATCGACAGCCTGACACGATCGACCTTGGCAAGCTTGGCTCCGGCCAAGCCATCCGCCGGCTCGCTGCGCGCGGTATACGCCTCGTTGCGGGCAAGCTCGATGAACTGGCCACGGCGCCATTCGGCGAGCTTGAACGGACCGGTACCAATGGCCTTCTGCCAGACGCCATCGGCGCCGACCGAATCCGGATGTGCAATGCCGGTGCCGTCGCAATCGGCTCGCGCCATCGTGCTGAGGAAGGCGCCGCTTGGCTCTGCGAGGCGAAAGACCACCTGCTCCGGCGACGGCGCCGTGATCTCGACGATCTTGATCTTGCGCGTGCCGTCGAAATTGGTCCGGCACGGCCAAGCGGATTTCGGATCGAGGAAGCGCTCCCAGGTCCACGCCACCTCCTTCGAGGTCAACGGCGCGCCATTATGGAAGGTCACGCCGCCGCGCAGCGTGAAGGTGTAGGCCCGCCCGTCCGCGGACGTCTCGATGGTCTTGGCCAGCATCGGGACGACGGTGCCGTCGGCGCGCCAGGCAACGAGGCCCTCATAGATCTGCTGCAACACGAGGCCGGTGTTGTCGTCAGGGCTGTTGCCCGGCATCAGGCCGCGGATGTCGGTCGTCACCATGCTGCGCAAAACGCTTTCGGCGCGGGCTACGGAGAGCGATACCAGCATCAGACACAACGCAACGACAAAACGCTTCATACGCAAAATCCTGTCTAACCCGAGGCACGCGCCGCCGCTTCACCGGCGAAGTCCAATACGGGCGCGGCTGCGAGCAGCGCCTTGGTGTAGTCATGCTGGGGATGGTCGAAGACCTCGTCGCGCGAGCCCTGCTCGACGATCTTGCCGCCCTGCATCACCACGACGCGGTCAGCGACCTGCTCGACGGCCGCGAGATCGTGACTTATGAACAAGCAGGCAAAGCCGTATTGCGCCTGGAGCCGCTCGAACAGTTTGAGCACCTGCGCCTGGATGGTCATGTCGAGCGCCGACACCGGCTCGTCCGCGACGACGAAGGCCGGCTCGCGCACGATGGCGCGCGCGATCGCGATCCGCTGCCGCTGACCGCCGGACAATTCATGCGGCCAGCGCTTGCCGAGGCCCGCAAGCCCGACCTCGTCCAGCATCGCCTCCACCCGCCTGTCGCGCTCACTGACCGCTAGTTGCGGCACGTGGCGCAGCGGCTCGGCGACGATCTCGCCGACGCGCATGCGCGGATCGAGCGAGGAGTATGGATCCTGGAACACGAGCTGCGAAGCGAGACGGAAGTCGCGATCGACCGTCGTGGTGACGTCCCTGCCCCGAAACCTGATCTCGCCGCCCGACGTCGGGATCAGCCGCAACATGGCCCGGCCGAGCGTGGTCTTGCCGGAACCGCTGCCGCCGACGACGGCGACCGTTTCGCCGGCGGCGATGTCGAGATCGACGCCGTTGACGGCGGAGACACCGGTGTCGCGGCGGAACAGCCGCTGCCGCCCGGCGAAGCCGACCTTGAGATCGCGCACGCTGACGAGCGGCTCGCCGGCCTGCCGCGCTTTGGTCGTGGCGCCGCGGCGCGGCAGGGCTTCGACCAGACGCTTGGTGTAGGACTCGCGCGGCGAGAACAGGATCTGCCGCGTCGTGCCGGTCTCGACCATCCTGCCCTGGCGCAGCACCAGCGCGCGCTGCGCATAGCGCGACACCAGGCCGAGATTGTGGGTGATCAGCATCACCGACGTACCGTGATCGCGCGCGAGGCCAACCATGAGATCGAGCACCTCGCGCTGGGTCAGCGTATCCAGCGCCGTGGTCGGCTCGTCCGCGATCAGCAGCTTCGGCTTCAGCAGCATCACCGAGGCCAGCATGATGCGCTGGCGCATGCCGCCGGAGAATTCGTGCGGATAGGCGTCATAGGTCCGCTCGGGATCGCGGATCTGGACCCGCGCGAGCATGTCGAGACAGCGGCGCCTGATTTCGCGCTTGCCGAGCCGCTCGTGCAGGCCGAGCCCTTCCGCCATCTGCGCGCCGACGCTGATGGCGGGATTGAGCGAGACCATCGGCTCCTGGAACACCATGCCGACGGTCGGCCCGCGCAGCGTCCGCATCTGGCGCGCCGACACGTTCGCGAGATCGACGCCGTCGAGCACGATACGGCCGCCGGCCTTGCGCAGCCCCGGCGGCAACAGGCCGAGCACGGCGCGCGCCGCCGCGGTCTTGCCGCTGCCGGATTCGCCAACGACGGCCAGGAACTCGCCGCGGTCGACGGCGAAGGAGACGTCGTCGACGATCACGGCCTTGCTGGCCGAGACCTCGATGAGCAGATTTTCGACCGACAGCAGCGTCATCCGTGCGCCATCCTGGGATCGAGGCGATCGCGCAAGGAATCGCCGAGCAGATTGATGCCGAGCAGCGTCAGTGCGATGCAAAGGCCCGGCGCGATCGAGAGCCAGGCCGCGGTCTCCATGAACGGACGGCTCGCCGCCAGCATGTTGCCCCAGGTCGGCGCCGGCGGCGGCACGCCAAGCCCGAGGAAACTCAGCGCGCTCTCGGCCAACAGCACCCAGCCGAACATGCTGGTCGCGAGCACCGCAACCGGCGCGACCGCATTCGGCATCACGTGGCGGAGCATCGAGTAGACCTCGGAATTGCCGATCACGCGCGAGGCCTCGACATATTCCTTCTCGCGGATCGACAGCACCGTGCCGCGCACCACGCGGACGACCGACGGGATGTAGGCAAGGCCGAGCGCGAGAATGAGCCCGAGCTTGTTGGCACCGACCACGATCATCACGGCCAGCGCCAGCAGGATGCCGGGGAACGCGAGCAGCGCGTCGTTGACGGCCATGATGATGCGGTCGGCCCAGCCGCGGATGTAACCGGCCGCGCAGCCGATCACCATGCCGGCGGCAACGGCCAGCAGCACGGTGACCAGGGCAATCACGACGCTGGCGCCCGCGCCGACCATGATGCGGCTCAGCACATCCCGGCCGAATTCATCCGTGCCGAGCCAATGCAGCGACGACGGCGCCTGAAGCCGTGCGCGCAGATTGATGCGCAACGGATCGAACGGCGTCCAGAAGGCGCCGGTGACGGCCGCGCCAAGCAGGAGCGCGATGAGAGTGCCGCCGATCGCGGTGTTGGCGCGCATCCTCATGCCACCGTCACCCTCGGATCGAACAGCGGATAGCAGAGGTCGACGATGAGGTTGACCACGACATAGATCACGGCGGTGAACAGCAGGCAGCCCTGCACCACCGGATAGTCGCGCGCGAAGATGGAATCGACCAGCAGTCGTCCGAGGCCAGGCAGCGTGAACACCGTCTCGATCACCGCGATGCCGCCGAGGAGATGGCCGAGCACGAGACCGATCAGCGTCCAGGTCGGCGCGAACGCGTTGGGCAGCACGTGGCGGGCCAGCACCCGCCATTCCGGCACGCCCTTGGCACGGGCATGGGTGACATATTCCAGCCTGAGCACCTCGATCGAGGCGGCCCGTGCCATGCGCGTGAGCACGCCGATCTCGACCATGGTGAGCGTGGCAATCGGCAGCACGATGAAGGTCGCCGCCTGCCAGAAATTCTCGGCGAACGGCACATAGCCGATCACCGGCAGCCATTTCAGCTTGAGCCCGAACAGGAGCAGCAGCAGCAGGCCGAGCCAGAAGCTCGGGATCGACAGCAGCAGCGTGGCGCCGCCGACGACGGAAAGATCGAGCAGGCTGTTCTGCTTCCAGGCGGCAACGAGGCCGGCCGGAACCGCGATGCAGGCTGCCGCCGCGACCGCCACCAGCACGATCACGGCGCTGACCTGGAAGCGATCGAGGATCAGCGGCAGCACCGCGAGATTGTTGGTGATGGAATGCCCGAAATCGCCGGCCGCAAGCTTTGCGATCCAGTGCATGAACTGCACCGGGATCGGCTGGTCGAGGCCGAGCTGGGCGCGGAGCTGCGCCGCCTGCGCGGGATCAGCGGCATCGCCGAGCATCACCTGCACGGGGTCACCGGGGATGAGCCGGACCAGCGCAAACACGGCGATCGCGACCAGCAGCAGCGTCGGGATCGTCATGGCCAGCCGTCTTGCGAGGTAACCCAACATGGCGCGCCCTTGCCTACTGCACCGTGACGCCCCAGAACCGCGGCTCCGGATAGAGCCAGCCGGCATAGCCCTTGATGCTCTTGCGCAGCGCCGTCAGCTCGGCACCGTTGAACAGCACGATCATCGGCACGTCGGCAATGAAGCGCTTGTGCATCTCGTCGAACAGCGCCTGCCGCTTCACGGTATCGTCCGTGATCATGGATTGACGCAGCATCTCCTGCGCCTCCGGATTGTCCCAGACCTTGCGCGGCTGCGTCGCCTTCGGCCCGGTCAGCATCTCGAAGCTCAGGGACGGATCGAGCCGCGCCGAATAGACGAAGGCCATCGACTGGTAGTCGCCGCGATTGTAGCGGTCGAGCTGCGCCGCCCAGTCCATCACCTCGAGCTCGATATTGATCCCGACGGCCTGCGCCATCGCCTGCACCAGCACGGAGGCATCGAACACGAAGCTGTAGCGCTTGTTGGTGATCATCTTGATCGGCTGGCCGCGATAGCCGGCCTCCGCCAGGAGCTTCTTGGCTTCCGCGATGTTCTGCGCGTAACCACGGGATTGCACGAGGCTGTAGAAGGGACTGCCGAGCGGCAACGCGGAATTGTTGGAGCGCGCCGTTCCCTGCGTCACGGCATCGACGATCTGCGCGGTGTCGAGCGAGAGCGCAATGGCGCGGCGGATCCGGACGTCCTTGAGCAGTGGATCCCTGGTCTGGAACAGGATGCCGGTGAGGCCGAGCGCGGGCGTGATGCTGAGCTGCACTTCGGGGCGCGATTTAAGCTCTTCGAGATCAGGGATCGAAAGGCTCATGATGACGTCGAGCGAGCCGCTGAGCAGCCCTGCCTTCGCCGCCGAACTGTCCGGGATCACGTTGAAGCGCACGCGATCGACCTTGACGTCCTTGGCGCCGGTGTAACCGGTGCGCGGCTCGCTGCGCGAGACATAACCGTCGAAGCGGACGATATCCATATACTGCCCCCGCTTCCACTCGCCGAGCTTGAACGGGCCGGTACCGATCGGGGCAATCCACTTGCCGTCCGGGCCGACGGAGTCGCGGTGAATGACAGCGGTCTGGCCGCAATCGGGTCGTGCCAGGGTTGGAAGGAACAACGCCGTCGGCTGGTCGAGCGTAACGGCGACCGTCTGCGGATCGGGCGCCTCGATCTTCTCGATCCGCGCGATGCCGGTCGCGCTGAATTCGGACAGGCAACGCCACTGCGTCGCCGGATCGAGCCAGCGCTTCAACGACCAGACCACGTCATCCGCGGTCATGGGCGCGCCATTGTGGAACTTGACGCCCTGGCGCAGGCGGAACGTATACGTCTTGCCTTCGTTCGAGACGGTCCAGCTGTCGGCGAGCATCGGGCCGATCGAGGTATCGTCGCGGAAGGCGACCAGGCCTTCGACGATGTGGGCGACCACCGCATCCGTATTGGCGTCGCGGTTGGTGCCGGGGTCGGTCGAGCGGATGTCGGCGTTGAGTCGCGTCCGCAACAATGTCTCGGCGCCGGCTTTCCCCAGCATGGCCCACAAAGCGAGCGCGGCCAGACCGACCGCCCATGCCGGTGATGGCCGACGCCGCCGCATCACGCTGCCCCCGCCGCGGCCGACCGCTCGAACGCGGCCCGCCCGATCTCGTCGATCTCCAGCCGGTATTCGGTGAATTCACGGTTGAGCGCCGGCAGCGGCGCCGCCTGCATCGTTCCCGTGGCCGGCTCCATCAGGATCATCGCGACGGTGGCGCTGAGATTGTTGCTGAGATTGCGGCGGGGCGGACGACAGACGGACCAGGGATAGGCGAACTCGTCGAACAGCGCGTTCTTGACGGTGTCGAAGGTAATGCTGCCGATATGCGGCTGGAGCAGGTCGCGGACGCGGATGTCGCGGTAGAGACTGTCAGGCGTATCCTGGATACCGGCGTCCTTGAGCTTGCCAAGCGCAACCGGACTCACGAAGTGATTGGCGTGCACCAGCAGGCCGTTCTGCGGATGCACCTGAAAGGTCTCGTCCGGCGCACATTCGAAATCGATCGCCACGCCCTCGCGATGGCTGACGATCATGTTGTTGGCAGCCGATTTCTTCGTGCAATAGACCGCCCGCATGGCAAGCGCGACATGCTCCTGCTCCAGAACCTTGCGACGGATCAGCGCCAGCGGCACGCCGACCTGGCGATAGTCACGGTCACTTTGGAGATAGTTCGCGGTGATCGCGATGCCGACCGCGTTGAAGCCACAGCGGCCGAGCGCGCCGGCCTCGGTGAAGGTCATGAGATCGGGACCGTCGTCGCGCCGCACCTTCAGCACTACCGCGGTCTCCGCGCATTCGCGCTTCCAGTCCCAGTTCTGGGCATGGATCAGGCGACCGCTACCTGTCGCCTGCGGCATCACGACGACGCCGGTACAGCCATCGGGCTCGTCGGGGGTCTTCAGGCGCGCGCGGATCTTTGGATTGGCAAGCTTGAGGATCTCGGTGCGGGCGTTGAGCAGGACGATATCCTCGAACGGGACGTCGGCGCCCTCGGCGATGCCGCGCATCTCCTCGATGTAGCTCGGCTCGAAGGCCTCGATGACGGGCAGATAGTCCCGCACCAGCTCGGCGACACCCTTCGCATCGAGCGAGAGCTCCTTCAACTGCGCGAAGTAATGCGTAGTCCCCTTCTTGATGCGGCCCGCCGCCTTCTGCCCGTACTGACGCCCACGCTCGCGCGGAGCACCGGAGATTTCGATGAGGGGAAAGGGTTCGACCATGGGACGCCAAGTTCCTTTTGCTTTCTCGGGAAGCGTAATGTATTTTGTGATGACATGAAACAAAAATCTTCTACCGCGAAATCGACAGTGGAAAAAACGTCTCCAAGCCGGCTCCAGCGTGAACTCTCCGCCGGGATCATCGACCTGATCCGGAGCGACGGGCTTGCGCCGGGAACAAGGCTTGCCGAGGTCGCGCTGGCCGAACGCCTCCAGGTCTCGCGCACGCCGGTGCGCGCCGCGCTGAAGCTTTTGGCGCGGCGCAAGCTCGTGCATGCGGGCGCCAGCCGCGGCTATTTCGTCGCCGAGACCACCCCTGCCCCGCACAAGGCACCACCGAAGCCGAGCCCTGACGAGACCGATCGGTTGTTTCTCGCCATCGCGCGCGATCGCCGTGCCGGTCGCCTGCCCGACGAGGTCTCGGAACGCGACCTGATGCAGCGCTACGATGCGACGCGGCCGATCGTGCAGCGCGTGCTCACCAAGCTTGCGGAAGTCGCCGCGGTCCAGCGCAAGCCCGGCCACGGCTGGCGCTTCCAGCCGACGCTTGCGGATACGCAGGCGCGCGACGAGAGCTACCGCTATCGCCTGCTGATCGAGCCGGCCGGCCTGCTCGAGCCGGGCTTCCGGCTCGATCCGGCCTGGGCCACCGAAATGCGCGGACGCCATCAGGAGATGCTGGCGATGCCATGGAGCGATACGGCCAGCATCGCGCTCTACGAGATGAATGCGGCCTTTCACGAAGGCCTCGCCGCGGCATCAGGCAACCGCTATCTGCTGGTCGCGGTTCAGCAGCAGAACCGGCTGCGGCGCTTCGGCAACTACGACTGGACCTTCGGCCATGAGCGCGTGATCGTGAACTGCCGCGAGCACCTCGCGATCCTCGACCAGCTCGAAGCCGGCCAGAACGAGGCTGCAGCCGCGCTGCTGCGCCGCCATCTCGAAGGCGCAGCGAAGCTCAAGCGCAGCCCCGCCAATTCCGCCGCCCCATCAAAGACCGCCTAACGACGTACAAGAGTTGCCATGACCATGAATGCGTTCGCCTCGTCCAACAGCCCCCTCACCCGCGAGGCCATGGAGCCGTTCTGGCTGCCGATGACGCCGAACCGGCAGTTCAAGGCGAAACCGCGCATCTTCGTCGGCGCCGAGGGCATGCATTACATCACCGACGACAACAGGCGCATTCTCGACGGCATGGCGGGACTGTGGTGCGTGAACGCGGGACATGCGCAACGGCGCATCGTCGAGGCGATCCAGGCGCAGCCGGCGAAGCTCGACTTCGTCTCCTCGTTCCAGATGAGCCATCCGGCGGCCTTCGAGCTCGCCCGCCGCATCACCGAGATCGCGCCCGACGGGCTGGACCACATCTTCTTCACCAATTCCGGTTCGGAATCGGTCGACACCGCGCTCAAGATCGCGCGCGGCTATCACCGCGCCCGCGGTGAAGCCAGCCGCATCCGCTTCATCTCGCGCGCCAAGGCCTATCACGGCATGGGCTGGGGCGGCCTGTCGGTCAGCGGCATCGTCCGCCACCGCCGGGATTTCGGTCCGCTGCTTCCGGAGGTAGATCACCTCCCGCATACACATGATCCGGAGCACGCGGCGTTCTCCCGGGGGCAGCCGCAATGGGGCGCGCATCTGGCCGACGAGCTTGCAAAGCAGCTGCAGGTCCACGATCCCTCGACCATCGCCGCCGTCATCGTCGAGCCCGTCACCGGCTCCGGCGGCGTGCTGCCGCCGCCGGTCGGCTATCTCGAACGGCTGCGAACAATCTGCGACCAGCACGGCATCCTCCTGATCTTCGACGAGGTGATCACCGGCTTCGGACGCCTCGGCGCGGCATTCGGTGCCAACGCCTTCGGCGTGACGCCCGACATCATCACCTGCGCCAAGGGCATGACCAACGCCGCTGTGCCGATGGGCGGCGTCATCGTCAGCGGCAAGGTCTACGACGCGCTGATGCAGGGGCCGGACAACGCGATCGAGCTGTTCCACGGCTACACCTATTCGGCGCACCCGCTCGCCTGCGCCGCGGGGCTCGCCGCGCTCGACGTGTATCAGGATCTCGGCCTGTTCGAGCGGGCGCGCCGTCTCGCGCCGGTGTGGGAGAACCACGCGCATGGCTTGCGCGATCTTCCCCACGTCGTGGACATCCGCAACATCGGGCTCCTGGCCGCGATCGATTTGAAGCCGCGCGAGGGTGCGCCGGGTGCACGCGGCAGCGAGTGCGCCAGCCGCTGCTATGAGGACGGCATCCTGATCCGCGGCAGCGGCGACACGCTGCTGATCTCGCCGCCCTTGATCATCACCGAAGAGCAGATCGCGGACATCTTCGCGGCGATCCGCCGTGCCCTGACCGCGATCGGCTGATGCCGTTCCAGGGACTTACGCCGGCAGTGCATCCAAATGGCACGCCACCCATTGCTCGCCCTCGGCCGCGCGGAGCGTCGGCTCCTCGGTCCGGCACCGGTCGAACACGAACGGGCAGCGGGTGTGGAAGCGGCACCCGCTCGGCGGATTGATCGGGCTCGGCACGTCGCCGCCGAGGATGATCGGATTGCGCTGGGCGCCCGGCTCCGGCAGCGGCACCGCCGAGAGCAGCGCCTTGGTGTAGGGATGTCTCGGCGCGGCAAAGATCTCCCGGCGCGGCGCCACCTCGACGATCTTGCCGAGATACATCACCGCGACGCGATGGGTCATGTGCTCGACGATGGCGAGGTCATGGCTGATGAACAGCAGCGCGAGGCCGAATTTCTGCTGCAGGTCCTGAAGCAGATTGACGACCTGCGCCTTGACCGAGACGTCGAGCGCGGAGACCGCCTCGTCGCAGACGATCAGCTCGGGCTCGGCCGCGAGCGCCCGCGCGATGCCGATGCGCTGGCGCTGGCCGCCCGAGAATTCGTGCGGCCGGCGGTTCAGCGCCTCGCGCGGCAGGCGCACGGTGTCCATCAGCTCCGTGACGCGGACCTCGAGGTCTTCCGCGGACTTGGCGAGGCCGAAATTGCGGATCGGCTCGGCGAGAATGTCGCGCACGCGCATGCGCGGATTGAGGCTGGAGAACGGATCCTGGAACACGACCTGCACGCGGCGCCGCATCTGGCGCATCGTGCTCGGATGCGCATCGTCGATGCGCTGGCCGTCGAGGATCACCTGGCCCGAGGTGATGTCGAACAAGCGCAGGATGGCGCGGCCGACGGTCGACTTGCCGCAGCCGGATTCGCCGACCAGCGAGAGCGTCTCGCCGCGCGCGATCTCGAAGGACACGCCGTCCACCGCATAGACGAATTCGGTCTGTCGCCCGAACAGGCCCTTGTTGATCGGGAAGTGCTTCTTGAGGTCGTTGACCTGGAGCAACGGAACGCTCATGCCGCAACGGCTCCCTTGGCGGCATAATGACAGGCGGCGATGTGGCGCGGCCCCTTCTCCTCCAGCCCCGGCGCATATTGACGGCAGAGATCGGTCGCGAGCGCACAGCGTCCGGCAAACACGCAGCCGACGATCGGCTTGCGCAGATCAGGCACCTGCCCGGGAATCTCGGAGAGCCGCGTCGCGGTGCCCGCGAGCGAGGAGCCGAGCCGCGGCACCGCGCCCAACAGTCCCTGCGTATAGGGATGACGCGGCGAACGGAACAGTTCGGCCACCGGCGCCTCCTCGACCTTGCGGCCGGCATACATCACCATGACGCGCTCGGCGATCTCGGCGACGACGCCGAGGTCGTGCGTGATCAGGATGATCGCAGCACCAACCCGGCGCTTCAGGTCGAGCATCAGCTTGAGGATCTGCGCCTGGATGGTCACGTCGAGCGCCGTGGTCGGCTCGTCCGCGATCAGGAGCTTTGGATTGCAGGCCAGCGCCACCGCGATCATCACGCGCTGGCGCATGCCGCCGGAGAGCTGGTGCGGATATTCGCGCACGCGCCGCTTCGGCTCGGGGATGCCGACCAGTGTCAGCATCTCGATCGCATGCGCCTCGGCGGCCTGCTTGTCGAGGCCCTGATGGATCATCAGGGTCTCGCGGATCTGGCGGCCGACGGTGAGCACCGGATTGAGGCTCGTCATCGGCTCCTGGAAGATCATCGAGATGTCGTTGCCGCGGATCGCGCGCATCTCGCGGTCGGACAGTCTCAGGAGATCCTTTCCGGCAAAGCGGATGCTGCCTGCGATCCTGCCGGGCGGCTCCGGGACCAGCCGCATCAGCGACATCGAGGTCACCGACTTGCCGCAGCCGGACTCGCCGACGATGGCGAGCGTCTCGCCTTCGTTGACATGGAAGGATACTCCGTCCACCGCGCGGTTGATGCCGCCGGGCGTGCGGAAATGGGTCTGGAGGTTCTCGACTTCGAGCAGCGCCATCGTGTTCAGCCTCTCGACATCACAGGCTCTTGGCCATGCGCGGATCGAGCGCATCGCGAAGGCCATCGCCGAGCAGATTCACGGCAAGCACGGTGACGGACAGGAAGGCCGCCGGGAAGAACACGATGTAGGGCTTGACCTGCCAGAGCGCGCGGCCCTCGGCCATGATGTTGCCCCAGGACGGAATGGTCGGCGGCGTCCCCGCCCCGATGAAGGACAGGATCGCCTCGGTGATCATGGCGCTGGCGCAGATGTAGGTCGCCTGCACCAGCATCGGCGCCAGCGTGTTGGGCAGGATGTGGCGCAGGATGATCATCGGCGTGCGCGTGCCGCAGGCGACCGCCGCGTCGACATAGGGTTGCTCGCGCAGCGACAGCACGACGCTGCGGACGAGGCGCGAGACGCGCGGGATCTCGGCGATGGTGATCGCCAGGATGACGTTGCCGACGCTGCCGCGCGTCAGGGCCATCAACGCGATCGCCAGCAGGATCGGCGGGATCGACATCAGGCCGTCCATGAAGCGCATCAGGATGCCGTCGGCCCAGCGGACGAAGCCCGAGACCATGCCGATGGCAAGACCGATCGCGGACGCGAAGATCGCGACCGACAGGCCGACCGTGAGCGAGACGCGCGCGCCGAACAGCACGCGCGAATAGATGTCGCGGCCGAGCACGTCGGTGCCGAACCAGTAGGCGGCCGACGGCGCCCTTGTGCGCTTGGCGGGCGCGAGCGCGGTCGGATCGACCGTCCAGAGATACGGCGCGAAGACCGCGATCAGCACCAGCAGCAGCAGCAAAGCGCCGCCGATCGCGACCGTGGGATGGCTGCGCAGGAACCCGAAGAAGCCACGCCGGATCTTGACCGGCCGCAGGATGTCCGGCAGTTGCGGCGCGAGGACGAGACCGGCCGGAAGCGATTGAGGATTGACGGTGATGTCGGTCAATAGCGGATCCTCGGGTCAACGAGCGTATAGGTGACGTCGATCATCAGATTGACGAGGACGTAGACGAAGCTGAACAGCAGCACGATGCCCTGGATGACGGGATAGTCGCGGCGCAGGATCGCATCGATCGTGAGCCGGCCGAGGCCGGGGATCGCGAACACGCTTTCGGTCACCACCGCGCCGCCGATCAGCAGCGCGATGCCGATGCCGATCACGGTCACGATCGGCACGGCCGCGTTCTTGAGCGCGTGAATGAACAGGATGCCGCCCTGCCCCATGCCCTTGGCCTTGGCGGTGCGGATATAGTCCTGCTGCAACACCTCGAGCATGGCGGCGCGGGTGATGCGCGCGACCAGCGCGATGTAGACACAGCCGAGCGCGATCGCCGGCAGGATCAGATTCTCCAGCCATGGCCAGAAGCCTGCGGTGATCGGCGTGTAGCCCTGCACCGGAAGCCATTCGAGCTCGAGCGCGAAGATGTAGGCGAGCATGTAGCCGACCACGAACACGGGCAGCGAGAAGCCGAACACGGCAAAGCCCATGATGACGCGGTCGATCAGGCTGCCGGCCTTCCACGCCGCCACCACGCCGAGCGGCACGGCGACGACGATCGTGAGCAGCAGGGTGACGATCATCAGCGACAGCGTCGGTCCGAGGCGCTGTCCGATCATCGTCGAGACCGGCAGATTGGTGAAGATCGAGGTGCCGAGATCACCGTGCAGGATGCGCCAGACCCAGCTTCCGAACTGGATCAGGAACGGCCGGTCGAGGCCGAGGCTCTGGCGGATGCGCTCCACATCCTCCGGGCTCGCCTGGTCGCCCGCGATCACCACGGCGGGATCGCCCGGCGCGATGTAAAGCAGGCTGAACACGAACAGCGCGACGATTGCCATGACCGGCAAGGTCGCGACGATGCGACGGAGGATGTAGGAGAGCATCTGGCCTCAACGCACGATCAAGCGGACTTCGACACGCCCCAGAACAAGGGCACGGGTCCCTTGGCGACACCCGAGACGTTCTTGCGCCACGCGGTGTAGCTGAGGAAGAAGCCGGTCGGCGCGTAGACGACGTCGTCCATCGCCGCCTTGTTGAGACGACCGATCGCGGCCTTCTCTTCGTCGATGTTCTTGGCCTCGAACCACGAGCCGACCTCCTTCTCGGAGGCCGCGCTGGTGGGCCAGCCGAACCATGCCTTGTCGCCGTTGGCGCGAATGGCGGTGTAGGGAGCCGGATTGACGCAATCCGCGCCCGCATGCCAGGTGTGGAACATGTTCCAGCCGCCCTGTCCGGGCGGGGTCTTCTGCGCGCGGCGGGAGCCGACGGTGCCCCAATCGGTCGCCACGAAGTCGACGTTCATGCCGAGCTTCTTGAGGAGGTCGGCGGTCACGTCGCCCATCGCCTTGGTGATCGGCTGGTCCTGCGCGACGAGGCAGGTCACCGGCTGGCCGGAATAGCCGCTCTCGGCGAGCAGCTTCTTGGCGGCATCCAAGTCGCGCTTGCCCTTCAGGATATCGCCGCCCGCCTCGGTATAGAACGGTGTGTCCGGCGTGAAGAAGCCGGGCAGCGGCTTCCACAGCGAATTGTCGTCGCCGACGAGCGCGCGCATGTAGTCTTCCTGGCTCATCGCCATCAGCACCGCGCGCCGCGCCTTGACGTCGTTGAAGGGCGGATAGAGGAAGTTCATGCGGAACGAGCCGATATTGCCGAGCGGATCGCCGATATCGACGCTGATGTTCTTGTTCTTCTTCAGAACCGGAACGAGATCCGCGATCGGATTCTCCCACCAGTCGACCTCGCCGTTCTGCAACGCGGCCGCCGCGGTCGCCGGGTCCGGCATGATCACCCATTCGACGCGATCAATCATCACCTGCTTGCCACCGGCGAGCCAGTCCGGCTTCTCCTGCCGCGGCACATAGTCGGTGAATTTCTCGAACACGGCCTTTGCGCCGGGGACCCACTCGCTCTTGGCGAACTTCAGCGGGCCGGAGCCGACATACTCCGAGATCTGCTTGAACGGATCAGTCTGCGCGATGCGCTCCGGCATGATGAAGGCGACCGGCGCGTTGTTCTTGCCAAGCGCGAACAGCAGTTTCGGGAAAGGCTGCTTCAGCACCCATTTGAAGGTGCGGTCATCGACGGCCGTGAGCTCCTGCTGGACCGCCTTGATCATCAGGCCCATCGGATCGCGCGCCGCCCAGCGGTTGAGGCTTGCGACGACGTCCTTGCTCAGCACCGGCTCGCCGTCATGGAATTTGAGACCCGATCGCAGCTTGAAGGTCCAGGTCGTGCCGTCGTCGCTCACCTGCTCGGACTCGACCATCTGCCGCTGTGGTTGAAACTTCGCATCGATGCCGTAGAGCGTGTCCCAGACCATCGCGGCCGCATTGCGCACGACATATTGCGTGCCCCAGATCGGGTCGAAATTGGCGAGATTGGCCTGCGGCACAAATCGCAGGGTCTTGGCTGCTGCGCCCTGCGCGATTGCCGGGGCCGCGATGCCGCCCGTCAATGCCAGACCGCCCGCGCCAGCCAGTCCCTTCAATACGGTCCTGCGATCCATGAAGTCCTCCAATAATGCCGTGATGCCGGCCAATCATTGGCCAAGGGCAAGTGAAACCGAGCCCATTAGCTTGCAAATGGTATGCCAGTAAATGCGCCCTCGCCAGCTGGATCTTGCCGACTTTCGGGCCAAACCAGGTTGATTTGACCATGGTCTCAGAGAGCGGCCGCGAGCACAGGTCCGGTCTCGATATGGGGGATCGCCTCGACCAGCTTGCGCGTGTAGTCGGTCTTGGGATTGTCGAACAGCGCCCGGCTCTCTCCCTGCTCCACGATGCCGCCGTTGCGCAGCACGATGGTGCGGTCGCACAGCATGCGCACCACGTTGAGATCGTGGCTGACGAACAGCAGTGCGATGTCGTTCTCGCGTCGCAAACGATCGAGCAGTTGCAGTACGACCGCCTGCACAGAGACGTCGAGCGCCGCGGTCGGCTCGTCCAGCACCAGCAGACGCGGCCGGCAGGCGATGGCGCGGGCAATGCCGACGCGGGCCTTCTGGCCGCCGGAGAGCTGGTGCGGAAACCGCGGCAGCAGATCGAGCGGCAAGCCCACCCGCTCGGCGCATTCCTCCACCCGCTTGCGCAGCGCATCGCCGGCCCGCATGCCGTCGAGCCGCATCAGGGGATGGGCGATGCAGTCGAAGGCCGTGAAGCGCGGATTGAGGCTCTCGTTCGGATCCTGGAACACCATCTGGATGTCCTTGCGGAAGCGCGAGCGATGAAAATCGCGCGCCGCGACGTGGCCGATCGACTGCCCGTCGAACACGATGTCGCCTTCGCTCGGGTCGATCAGGCGGCAGATCATCCGCGACGTCGTGCTCTTGCCGGAGCCGGATTCTCCGACGAGGCCGACGCTCTCGCCGCCCGCCATCGTCATGGAGAAATCGGCAACCGCCGCAGAGCCCTGGTCGAAACGCTTGGCGAGTTTCCGCACCTCCAGCAACGGCGGCGTGCCGTGCGCCGGCTCCTGACGGGGCTTGATCACGATGTTCGCGCTGCGCTCCCGCTCCTCCTCCGTGACGAGATCCTCGATCCGGGAGGTCGCGGTCGGCGAGGCCGCCACCAGGCGTTTCGTGTAAGCGTGCTGCGGCACGGTGAAGAGTGTCTTGGGGCTGGCTTCCTCGACGATGCGTCCGCGCTCCATCACGGCAATGCGACGGCAATAGCGAGCGGCAAGGCCAAGGTCGTGCGTGATCAGGATCGTCGCCATGCCGCGCGCGGCGGCGATGTCCGCCAGCAAATCCATCACCACCTTCTGCGTGGTGACGTCGAGACCGGTGGTCGGCTCGTCCGCGATCAGGAGCGCGGGATTGCAGGAGATCGCGATCGCGATCATGACGCGCTGGCACATGCCGCCGGAGAGCTCGTGCGGATAGGCGTTCATCCGCGTCTCGGGGTCGCGGATCTGGACCGCGCGCAGCAGGTCGAGCGCTTCGGCGCGCGCGGAATCTTTCGAGATGCGCTTGTGGGTGAGGATCGCATCCGCAATCTGCAGGCCGATCGCCCGGATCGGATTGAGCGCCGCCCGCGGATTCTGGAAGATCATCGACATCGCGGCGCCCTGGAGATGACGGAGGTCATCGCCCCGGAGCTTGGTCACATCCTGCCCGCGGAACAGAATCTTGCCGCCAGTGACGCGGCCGGCCGCATCCAGCAGCCGCGTCGTTGCAAAACCGGTGACCGACTTGCCCGAGCCGCTCTCGCCGACGAGGCCGAGCATCTCGCCCTTCGCGACCGAGAGCGTGACGCCGCGCACGGCCTCGACCATGCCGCGCCGCGTCGAGAATGCGACGTGGAGATCCTCGATGCTGAGCAGATCCTCGCTCATGTGCGCATGCGCGGGTCGAGAATGTCCCGCATCCCGTCCCCGAGGAGATTGAAGCACAGCACGGCCATCATCAGTGCAAGGCCCGGAAAGGCCACCAGCCACCAGCGGCCGGTCGAAATGAAGCGCGCGCCCTCCGCGACCATGATGCCCCATTCCGGCGTCGGCGGCTTGACGCCGAGACCGATGAAGGACAGGCCGGCTGCATTGAGGATGGCCCAGCCGAGATTGAGCGAGATCTGCACCGCCATCGCCGGCAGGATGTTCGGCAGCAGGAAGCGCAGCACCACCGAGAAATGGCTCTCGCCGCAGGCGCGCGCGGCCTCGACCCAGCCGACATTGCGACGGACGTTCACCTCGGCGCGCGCGAAGCGGATGTAGAAGGGCAGATTGATGATCGCGGTCGCGATCACGATGTTTTCGATCCGGTTACCGAGAGCGGCGACCATCGCCATCGCCAGCACGAACAGCGGAAACGCCATCATGACATCAACGAAGCGGCCAACGCCGCGATCAAGCCGGCCGCCCGCATAGCCGCAGAACGCGCCGACGACCGCGCCGATCACGAAGGAGATGCCGACCGCGGACACCGCAATGGCGAGGTCAAGCCGCGCGGCGATGATGAGACGGCTGAACACGTCGCGGCCGAGTTGATCGGTGCCGGCCAGATGGGCGGCGCTCGGCGGCAGCAACGCCTCCGAGACGTTGGAGACGACGGGGTCGTACGGCACGATCCACGGCCCGAAGATCGCGAGCAGGACGAACAATGTCACGCCGGCCGCGGCGACCGCCGTGAGCGGGTTGCCGCGCAGGATCCAGACCGAATGGCGAAGCGTGGCGCTGGTCATTCGATCGACACCCTGGGATCGGCGATGCCATAGGCGACATCGACCACGAGATTGACCAACACGAACAGGCTGGCCATCAGCAGCACGAAACCCTGCACCGGTGCATAGTCGGAGGACAACAGCGCATCGAGCGCATAGGAGGCAACGCCCGGCCAGGAGAACACCTTCTCCACCAGAACGTTGGCGCCGAGCATGGTCGAGAACACGATGCCGGCGATGGTGATGACGGGCAGGATCGCGTTCCTCAACGCATAAGTGACGACGACCTTGTGCCAGGACAATCCAACCGAGCGCGCGGTGCGCACGAAATCACTGCCGAGCGAAACCAGCATCGAGGCGCGCGTGATCCGCGCCAGCGGCGCGATCACGAACAGCGCCATGCTCACCGCCGGCAGGATCAGCTGCTTGCACGCCGCCCACCAGCCTTCCATGTCGCCGGCCAGCAGAAAATCAATCGAGAGGAATCCGGTGCGCTGCGGCGGCAGCGAGGTGAAGACGTCGATCCGCCCGGTCGGATCAGGCGCAAGCCCGAGCAGATAGTAGAACACGTAGATCAGCAGCAGGCCCGAGACGAAGGTCGGCACGCAGACGCCGAGCGCGCAGAACAGCCGCACGCCGTGATCGACGACCGATCCCGGTCTGAGCGCCGCCATCACGCCAAGCGGCACCGCCGCGATCAGCGCAATCAGCAGCGCCGTGAAGGTCAGCTCGAGCGAGGCCGGCAGCCGCTCGCGCAGATCCTTCAGCACCGGCTGCCCCGTCATCATGGAGCGGCCGAGATTGCCGTGGCCGATGTCGGAGAGATAGAACACGAGCTGCTCCGGCACCGACCTGTTCAGCCCCATCTGCTTGCGGATCTGCTCGATCTCCTCCTTGCCGGCATTGGGCCCCGAGGCGAAGAACACCGCGGGGTCGCCAGGCAGGACGCGCATCAGGAGGAAGGTGAACACCAGCACACCGAACAGCGCCGGCAGTGACGACAACAGTCGCCTGCCCGCCCGCACCAATGTTGCACCAAGACCGGTCGTCACCTTTCAGAGCTCCTCTTTGCGGATGTCACTTGCGGCTGACGTCGCGATAGTCGACCTGACGATGGAACTCGTAGGTGTAGCCCTCGATCGACGCCGCCATCACCGCATCCTGGTTCGGCTGCCACAGCATGATCTGCGGCATCAGGTCGGCATGCATCGCATTGAGCTTGCGGCCGGCTTCCTCATACTTGGCCTTATCCGGCTCGAAGCGAGCTTCCTGCGCGATCGCGGCAAGATCCGGATTGTTGATCGAGCTGTAGTTCCAGCGCTGGTTGCCGGTGTAGAAGTTGCGGTAGAAATAGTCGGTCGACGGCAGCCAGGCGACGATGCCCTCGGTGTAGAACGGCAGCTTCTTCTCGTTGATCTGCGTCGACATCTGCGCATCCGGCAACTTCTGAATGTCGACCTTGATCCCGATCTTCGCAAGCGATTCCTTCACCAGCGCCGCCATCGGCTCGGCGGTCGAGGACTGGCCGACGTTGAAGCTGAAGGTGGTCGAGAAACCCTCGGGAAGACCGGCCGCCTTGAGATATTCCCTGGCCTTGTCGAGATCGAGCTTCACCGGCTGCTGGAACGGATAGATGCCGTTCAGCGGCTTGCCGTCCGGCCAGCTCGCGCCGAACAGCGGCGCGCCGCGGCCGAACAGGGCGGCCTTGAACATGTCGTCATAGGGCAGCGCGTAAGCGATGGCGCGGCGGACATTGACGTTGTCGAACGGCGGCATCTGGTTGTTCATCGAGACGTAGGTGATCGCGTTGTATTGCGGCGTCGAGATCACCTTGAGCTTGCCCTTGGCCTCGAG
Source organism: Bradyrhizobium sp. (assembly GCF_035935975.1). GTDB lineage: Bacteria > Pseudomonadota > Alphaproteobacteria > Rhizobiales > Xanthobacteraceae > Bradyrhizobium. Next base: position 250,044 of record NZ_DASYWN010000024.1, on the reverse strand, counting down.
CGACTGCACGTCGCTGGCCTGGAGATCGACGACGATGTCGGCATCGCCGCGCTCGACCAGGTTGGCGCGTGTCGCCGGCTCCGGCACCGACTGCACGATCACGCGCTTGAAGAAGGCCGGCTTGTTGGCCGAGCCGCGATTCCAGCTCTCGTCGCGCTTGAGGATGACCTGCTCGCCGGGCTTGAACGTCTCGACCGTATAGGCGCCGCTGCCGGCCGTATGCTCCTTCAGCCATGCGGTCGCCCAGGGATCATCCGCGGTCGCGTGCTCCTTGGCGATTTTCGAATTGATGATCATGGGATAGACGGTGGCGAGATTGGGCAGCGCCAGCTTGTCCGGCTTGGGCAGCGTCACTTCGATCGTGAGCGGATCGATCACCTTGAACTGATCAGCCGACGTCAGCGAGCCCGTCAGGAGTTGCGCCTTGCCGAGGATCGGCGCGGTGACGCAGCGATCGAGCGACCACTTCACGTCCTCGGCCGTAACAGGCGAGCCGTCCTGGAATTTGGCATCCTTGCGCAGACGGAACGTGATCTTCAGGCCATCAGGGCTGACGTCGTAGGACTCAGCGAGCTCGCCGGTGATGGTGTCGAGATCGAACACCCATTTGCCGTTGAGCTGCTTGCGGCCGAACGCGACCAGCCGGTCATAGGTGCTCATGCTCAGCGCAAAGGACTCGCGCGTCGAGCCAGGGATGTTGGGATCGAGCGTATTGACCGATGCGCCGGTGACGTAGCGCAGCGTCTCCGCCCGGGTTTGCGCCTGCGAAGGCGCGGTCGCGATAAGCAACAGCGCAGTGGTGGCGAGGACTGAGGTCGCGGACCTGAAAGACACAAAACGCATTCGTTTTCCCTTGAATTTTCGAGCAGGAAGGTCGGCAAGGCTGGTCAAGAAAGAAGCAAGTTGCGCGCCAAATCAGGATGGGCGCATCGTCGCGGCAGCGCATGGATGGTCATTGCGATTGCCCCATTGTTCGCGCCGGCCGCGCAACCACGGCCTGCGGCACGTCATAGGCGCTGAACGAGGCCCAGTGGCGTTCGACATCGGCGCGAAACAGGCCGCGCGTCAGGCCATTCACGAGCTTCGGTACAGCGGTCGTCATCGCATTGATCGACGATCCCGACGGACCAAAGCTCATGGTGGAGGCGATGGCGAAGAGATGGATGTCTGATATCCACGGCGTTGCACCCGGCACGCGCTCGGTGAAAGCGTAATCGTCGGCGAGATAGGGAAAGCGGCCGAGCCGTTCGTTGCGCTCGTCGTCCGGCGGCTGGTAGCGATCGGCCCAGGTCGCGATGTTGCCGGCAAACCGGCCGAGTTCGCCTCGCCCGGCAAAGTCCATGTCGATGCCGGTGCCGCAGATGACGAAATCCGCAATGATCGACCCACGCGGCGTCTCCAGTTCAACGCCGGCGACCGTCTGGCGCGCGGCCTCGAGCGGCGCGCCCTCGTGCAATGTGAAATTGGCGTGACACGCGCAGCGGTCATAAGTCGGCTGCGGAAAGCCCTCGCGCATTTCCAGGACCTTGCGCATGAAGCGCCAGCGCCAGGCATCGTCGAGATCGCCAAGATGGCGCAGAAAGCCGCGAAAGGTTAGCCAGCGATAGGGCTGGATCACCTGGATTTTTGGACGACGGCAGAGCAGATGAACCTCGGCCGCCCCCGCCTCCAGCGCAGTCGCTGCATTATCAAAGGCCGAGGCGCCGGCGCCGATCACGGCGACACGCTTGCCGCGCAGGCCTTCGAAGTCGATGTCGTCGGCAACGGTTGCGACAGAACTCTTCGGCAGATCGCGCAACGGCTCAGGGATCATCCAGTCGCCCATGCCCTCCTGCCCCGTCGCGAGCACGATCTTGCGGGCATAGAGCGTTTCGACGGTGCCCGCCCGCTTCACGCGCGCGGCGAGCAAGCCGTCGGGGGCTTGCGCAATCTCCAGAAGCTCGCAGCCGTTGCGCACCGGCATGCCGATCGTGCGCCGCAGCCAGAGCAGATACTCAGCCCAATGCTCGCGCAGGATCAGGTTCAGCGACTGCCAGCTCTCCTTGCCGAAGCGCGCCTCGTGCCAGGACTGATAGGTCAGGCTCGGGATATCGAGGTCAGGACCGGTATAATCCTTCGGGCTGCGCAGCGTCGGCATGCGGGCATAGGTGAGCCACGGGCCTTCCTTCCCCTCCTCGGCCTTGTCGAGCAGCAGGATGTTGCTGACGCGCGAGCGCATCAGGCCGAAGCCGATCGCAATGCCGGACTGGCCGGCGCCGATGATGAGCACGTCGAGCGCGGGCTTGCCGTCCGGTCCCGTCTTCGGTTCGAGCCAGGCGGCGTGGGGATGCGCGATCCTGGCGAGATCCGCGCGAACGCCCGCTTCGAGCTCTGTCAGCGCGTCACTCATGCCGCGAGCCAGCCTCCGTCGACCACGGCAACGGTCCCGGTCGTGAACGATGACGCATCGCTCGCCAGATGCAGCGCGGTCTGGGCGATCTCTTCCGCCTGGCCGAACCGCTTCATGGCGTGGCGATTGCGGGAAGCTTCGCGCACCTCCTCCGAATTGGCGTGGCGGGCAAAGCTGCGGCGAAGCATCGGCGTATCGATCGCGCCGGGCGCAATCGCGTTGACGCGAATGCCGTCGGTCCCAAAATCCACCGCCATGGTCCGGGTCAGGCTGACGATCGCGCCCTTGGCGGCGATATAGGCGCTGTTGCCCTTGCCCCCGGCGATCGCGAGCTGCGACGCCAGCGTGATGATCGAGCCGCCCTTCTGCCGCTGCATCTGCGGCACGGCCGCGCGCGCCCACAGCCAGGTGCCGCCGACATTGGCGCGGAACACCGCGTCCCAGTCCTCAGGGCTCGTCGTCAGCACGGTGCCGCCGCAGGAGAAGCCGGCCGCGGTCATGAGGACGTCAAGACGGCCGTGGCGCGCGACGACCTCGCCGACGACGGTCTCGGCGAATTTGCCATCGCCGACATCGCCGACATGCCTCGTTGCTTCGCTCACCAGCTTGAGCGTCTCCTCAAGCCCAGCAGCATCCCGATCGACCAGCGCGAGCTTCGCGCCTTCGTCTGCAAACAGCTTTGCGCTGGCGCGGCCGATGCCGGATGCTGCTCCCGTGATGATGGCCGTGCGCCCTTGCAGCCGCATCTCAGATCCACTCCTTGTGCTCGGTCAACCAGGTGTTCATCGCGGCGGCGGATTCGGCGCGGCCGAACCGCGCGCGCCAGCCGAATTCATCTTCCATCCGATTGATCGCGAGCGGCGCGCGAGCCGGCCCGTGCAGCTTGATGACAGTCTTCTCTCCGGGCGCGGCGAGCCGGCACTCAAGGCCGGGATTTAGCGCAGCAAAGGCCTCGCCCCATTGCAGCGCCGGCCATAACCCGCCGTTGGAGATGTTGTAGAGCCGGTGGCGCGGCCGCTCGGCTTCGACCAGGATCGCGACGGCTTCGGCTGCATCCGGCGCGTAGATCCAGTCCCTCATGCCCGGTTCAGGCATGATGGCCGTCTCGCCGCGCGCGAACGCGGCCAGGATCTGGTACTGGAGGCTCGGCGTATCGCGCACCGAGCCCGGCCGTTCCCACGGACCGTACACGGCACTCAGCCGCACGCTCAGGAAATCGCCGCCGAAGAGTTCGGCGTGACGCGCGACCGATCGCTCCGAGGTGAACTTGCTGATGGCGTAGAACGAGACGGGATCGCAGGGCGTGTCCTCGCTCAGGATCTCGACCCGTCCACCCGCGGCGCCGTAAGCCGAGGCCGACGACAGATTGACGACACGGCGAACGCCATGACGGATCGCCGAGAGCAGGATCGGGATCTGCGCCATCACGTTGATTTCGAGAACGCGCGCGGTGGAGGCCCGCTCGAGCTCGTCGCCCGCCGTGATCGCAGCGCCGAGCACGATCGCATCGCAGCCGCCGGCGATGAGGGCGTCGATGGCTGCAGCGTCGGTGACATCGCCCTGCACCGCTTTGAGCCCCGCGCCGTAGCCAGCGAGAGATCGCCGCGCGGATGGCGGCAGCTCCGCGCGATCATGCAGCGTCACGTCATGGCCGCGCGCAAGCAACGCCTCAGCAACATTGAGGCCGACAAAACCGGCACCGCCGAAGATGATGACCTTCATCGCGCGCGATCCATCATCACAGCAGTTTTGCCCCGAAATTCCGCTCCGGATCCATGTCGGCCACGAGCCGGCCGGTGGGCCTGGCCGCCTCGCCGCCGCTCCGCGCCAGGAACTTTCCGCTGCCCGCGCTCGCGAGGCACTTGTTGCCGTCGACGATCACGCGGCCGCGCGACAGCACCGACACCGGCCAGCCCTTCAGCTTGCGGCCTGCGAAAGGGGTGTAGCCGGCGAGGTCGTGCATCATCTCGTCGGCGATCACGGTCTCGCGGTTGGGATCCCAGATCGCGATATCGGCGTCGGCGCCGACCGCGATCGAGCCCTTGCGCGGATGCAGATTGTAGATCTTTGCCGGCGCCGTCGCCGTCAGCTCGACGAACTTTTCGAGGCCCAGCCGGCCCTTCGACACCATCGCGTCGAACAGCAGCGGCAGCCGCAGCTCCAGTCCCGGCAGGCCGTTGGCAACCTGCTTGAAGTTCGGATTGGGGCCGGCGCGCAGCTTGCCGGTCTCGTCGTAGCGATACGGCGCATGATCCGACGAGATGGTCTGGAGATCGCCGAGCGACAGCGCCTGCCACAGCGCCTCCTGGTCGGCGTGCGTGCGCGGGGGTGGGCTGCACATCCACTTGGCGCCTTCGGAGCCGGGCTTGTCGAGATCGTTTGCAGTGAGGAACAGATATTGCGGACAGGTCTCGGCAAACACCTTCAGCCCCTGCCCGCGGGAGTCGCGGATGACCTTGGCGCCCTCGGCGGTCGAGACATGGAAGATCATGATCGGCTGGTCGATCAGTGCCGCCATGCCGATCAGCCGGGTAAAGGCCTCGGCTTCCGACACGCGCGCGTGGCTGACGGCGTGGTATTTCGGCATGGTGTAGCCGCGCGCGAGCAGGCGCTTGACCATCCATGCGATGATGCCGTGATTTTCGGCATGGGCGCACAACATCGCGCCGGACTGACGTGCGGCGAGGAGAATGTCGAGCAACGGCTCATCGTCGACCTTGAGCCGGTCATAGGTCATGAAGATCTTGATCGACGCGTGGCCCTGCTTCACCAGCGCCGGAATGTGCTCCTCGACCGTCTCCTTGGTCGCGTCCGCGATGATCATGTGAAAGGCGTAGTCGATCACGGCGCCCTTCTTGGCGAGCGCGTGATAGTCCTCCACGACCTGCGGCAGCTTCATGCCGACATGCTGGGCGGCGAACGGGATCACGGTGGTGGTGCCGCCGAAAGCGGCAGAGACGGTCGCGCTCTCGAAGGTGTCGGCGTTCATGATGCCGGCGGCCGAGAGCTGCTCGATATGTGCGTGGCTGTCGACGCCGCCGGGCAGCACCAGCTTGCCGCGCGCATCGATCTCGCGCTTGGCGGGCGGAAGCCCGCGGCCGATCGCTGCGATGGTCTCGCCGGAGATGGCGACATCGGCCTCGAACACGTCGGTCGTGGTGGCGACGCGTCCGCCGCGAATGATCAGGTCGTAAGTGGGTTCAGTCATGAGGCACTCCATGATATGCCTGAGCCAAGTGATCGCCCTTTTGTAGGAAGACCAGCATGTCCCGGCCGCGCATTCTCGTCATCAATCCGAACTCCAACCCTGCGGTCACGCAAGGGCTGGAGGAAGCCTTGAAGCCGCTCGGCTTCGAGGGCGGTCCCGAACTGGTCTGCCAGTCGCTGGCCGAGGGACCGTTCGGCATTGAAAGCCAGGCCGATGTCGACGGTGTCGCCATGCCGCTGCGAAAACTGGTCGAGGGCGACAACAGTTCTGCCGCCTTCGTGATCGCCTGCTACAGCGATCCCGGGCTTCAGGTCTGCCGCGAAGGCACCAACCGTCCCGTGTTCGGCATCGCCGAATGCGGCGTGCTGACGGCTCTCGCCCGCGCCGAAACCTTCGGTGTCATCGCAATCGCACAGCGCTCGATCCCGCGCCACATGCGCTATCTCAGGCAGATGGGACTGACCGAGCGTCTCGCCGGCGAGCGCCCGCTCAACATGAGCGTTGCGGAAACCGCCTCGGGCGAAGGCACGCTGGCGAAGATGATCGAAATCGGCCGCGCGCTGCGCGACGAGGACGGTGCCCACGCCATCGTGATGGGCTGCGCCGGCATGGCGCGCCATCGCCGCCCGCTCGAGGACGCGCTCGGCATTCCCGTGATCGACCCGACACAGGCGGCCGTCACCATGGCGCTGGGTACGGTGCAGTTCTCGGCTCACTAGGCGTCCTTCAGCTCTTTCTTGAGCTCCGTCTTGTCCTGGCGTGCGAGCCATTGCGCATGGCTCTCGCGCGACAGCGCAAACGTGTCGCGCTGTGTCGTGTAGAGATTGCCGAACATGCGGCCGATCGGCCGGTAGGCGTCGAGATCAACATACATGTTGGCTTCGTCGACAAGGCCGTCGCGCGCGTGCACCCTGAGCACCTCGCCGACCAGCAGCTCGCGATCCGGCGAGAAGGTCAGCACGACGTGACGGCGGCATTCAAGCGCGAACGGCGCGGCGGCAAGGCGCGGTACTTTCACGTCGACGGATGGAAGCGTCGCCAGACCCGTCGCCGCGACCTCACTGTCGCCGGAGGGAAAATCGACCGCGCAGTCGTTCATCGCGCCTGACAGCGCCTCGTCCACCATGTGCACGACGAACTCGCCGTCGCGATGGATGTTGCGGGTCGTGTCCTTTGGCGCGTGATCCGGCTTGTGCTGCAGCCCCAGCACGATCAGCGCAGGGCTCTCGGAGAACACATTGAAGAAGCTGAACGGCGCGGCGTTCACCGCTCCGTTCTCGTCCAGCGTCGTCACCAACGCGATCGGCCGCGGCACGATCACGCCGCAGAGCAGCTTGTAGCGATCGCGCGGATCGAGCTCGCGCAAGGAAATGCCGGATGTGCCCTTGTCCGCCATCGGCGTCACTTCTCCGGCGGCGGCACTGCGCCGGTGCGGCTGGTGATCAGGCCGTAATGCTCGACGCGGCGATGCGCCGCAAAGTTGAAGATCGTGGTCTTGCCAAAGGTGGTGGCGTCGAGGTCGCAAGGATGAACCAGAAGCTCGTCTTCTTCCGTCTTCGCTTCAGCGACGATCTCGCCATTGGGATCGACGATCAGGCTGCCGCCGAACAGCGGATGGCCGTCCTCATTGCCGGCCTTGGCGACCGCGACGACCCAGGTCGCGTTCTGGTAGGCGCCGGCCTGCACCGAGAGGCGGTTGTGGAACAGGCGCTTCTCGACGCCCTCCTCGCTCTTCTCGGCATTCACGGACGGCGTGTTGTAGCCGATCAGCACCATTTCGACGCCCTGCAGGCCCATGACGCGATAGGTCTCGGGCCAGCGGCGGTCGTTGCAGATGGCCATGCCGATGACGCCGCCGAGCTCGCGCCAGACGTTGAAGCCGAGATCGCCCGGCTCGAAATAGCGCTTCTCCAGATGCTGGTGCGAGCGCTTGGTGTCGTATTCGACATGGCCCGGCAGATGGACCTTGCGATATTTGCCGACGATCTTGCCGGACTTGTCGGTGAGGATCGCGGTATTGAAGTGGTGGCCGTCGGGCGTCAGCTCGGCATAGCCGAAATTCATCGCCATCTGGTGCTGCGCCGCACGCTCGAACAGCGGCTTGGTCGCCGCGTTCGGCATCTCGCGCTCGAACCAGATGTCGGCCTCGGCCCGGTCCTCCGAGTACCAGCGCGGGAAGAACGTCGTCAGCGCCAGTTCCGGATAGACGATGAGGTCGGCGCCCTTCGCCTTGGCCTCGTCCATCAGCGCGATCATGCGCTTGACCACGGCCTCGCGGCTGTCGGCCTTCTGGATCGGGCCCATCTGGGCGGCGGCAACGGTGACGATACGCATCAGCGAGTTCCTGATTTCTTCGCGAGTTTCTTGGTGAGGCTGGCGATCGCAGCTTCGGGGGTGTGTCGGCGCGCGCAGCATAACGCGCTTCTGCGCCGGTTTTCCAGCCAAGCAGCTTTCATGCCGTCCGGCCCCATTCGGCGTCCTGCAAAAGCCGCCAATTGATCTTGTTGCTCGCGGTACGCGGCAGCTCGTCGACGAAGACGACGGCGCGCGGCGCCTTGTAGCTCGCCATCGCCTCGCGCGCCCAGCTCACGATTTCGTCCGGCGAGGTCGTTGCGCGCGCGGCCTCGTCCAGGACGATCAGTGCCTTGACGGTCTCGCCGCGATAATCGTCGGGGGCAGAGACGATGCAGCACTCGCGGATGGCGCGGTTCTGGTACATCGCGGCCTCGACTTCTGCCGGCCACACCTTGAAGCCGCTGACATTGATCATCCGCTTCAGGCGGTCAACCGCGAAGAAATAGCCCTGGGCATCGCGATAGCCGAGGTCGCCCGTGCGCAGGAACCGCTTGCCAGAGATTTCGATGAAGGATTCAGCGTTGGCCTGCGGCCTGTTCCAGTAGCCCTGCAGCACCTGCGGCCCGTGCACGACGATCTCGCCGACGACATTGTCGTCGAGTTCGATCAGGCTATCAGGGTCGACCACCCGCGCATCGGTCTCCTGCACGGCAATGCCGAGGCATTGCCGCTTCGGCGCGGCCATCGGATTGAGATGGGTCGGCGACATCGTCTCGGTCATGCCGTAGCCCTCGACGAAATCGAGCCCGAAGCGGCTCTTCAACCGCTCGGCGACCGCGGTCGGCATCGCCGCGCCGCCGCCGGTCAGCACTTTCAACTTGGCAAAGCAACGGTCGCGGAACCTGGCGCTGGCAAGCACATCCACGATCATGGTCGGCGCCGCGTTCCAGAACGTCACGCCATAGGTCTCGAACAGATCAGGCAGCAGGTCCTTGTCCCAGCGCGCCATCAACAGCAGGGTGGCACCCGCGACAACAGCCGCATTCATCGAGCCCTGCATGCCCGCGACGTGGAACAGCGGCATGAAGCCGGTCATCACGTCGCCGCCGCCCATGCCATACCAGCGCGCCTGCAGGACGGCGGTGAACAGCGCGCTTCGATGCGTGTGCATGCACGCCTTGGGCTTTCCCGTTGTCCCCGACGTATAGGGCAGGATCATGAGATCGTCCGGCCCTGCACTCATCGCAGCCGGCGCCAAGCCTTGCGCGATCGCGGACGACCAGGACTGCCAGCCCGGCAAGGACGGCACGTCCGAGGGCGCCTCTGTCACGCATGACGGCAGCGTATACGGCGTGGCCGCAGGCACCTCGTCGCGATATTGCGCGACGATCGCATGCGTGACGGCTTCGCCCACCAGCGGCGCAAACACATCGCTCAGCTCGCTGCCGATGATCGCAACCCTGGCCCCGCTGTCCTCCGCGAGATAGGCGATCTCGGCGGTCTTGTTCATGGGATTGACCGGCACGATCACGGCATCGGCCCGCATCACCGCGTAATAGGCGATGACATATTGCGGCGAGTTCTGAAGCGCGATCATGACGCGGTCACCGCGCGCCACGCCGCAAGCGTTCTGCAGGAAGCCAGCCAAGGCGTCGACTCGCTCGCGCAACTCGGCGTAGCTCAGGCTTGCACCGTAAAACGCCATCGCCGGGTGCGACGGCCGTTCTCGCGCAACACGTGCCAACGCATCGTACAGCGTTCCCTCCGGCATCGCGAGATGCCAGGGCTCGTCCGCCGGCCAGGCCGGCGATCGTCGGGACGCTGCGGACTCTTCGTTCACCGGTGCTCCTCGTCAGCGATATCGAGACCGTGGTCGAGCGCATCGAGCAGCAGCGTCGCCTCGCGCTCGGAGATCACCAGCGGCGGCGCCAGGAACAGCGAGGTCTGCTCGCCGCTGGTGCCGATCACCGCACCAGCCTCCAGCGCCCGCGCTGCGACACGCGAGGCGATCGGCACCTCCGTGGTGTCGGCATGCCAGGTGCGCCAGTCCGGACCGTGCAGTTCCACCGTCCAGTGCAGGCCCTGCCCGGCCACGCGCTGCACGCTCGGATGCTTTTGCGCGATCGCGAGCAGCCGGCGGATGAACACCTTTTCGAGCATCTGCACGTGCTCGAGGATCTTGTCGTCGGTGACGACCTTCAGATAGGCGCTGACGGCCGCCATGCTGATCGGATGGCCGCGCAACGTGCCGTAATTCTGCCAGCTCGTGCCCTTCAGCCGCTCGACGATATCCTTCGACACCACGACTGCGGCGACCGCGGCCGCACCGCCGCCGAGTGATTTGCCGAGCGTGACGATATCCGGGCGGCTCTGGGCGCCCTGGAAAGCAAACCAGCGCCCGGCACGTCCCGCACCGGTGACGACCTCGTCCGCGATCCAGTACGAACCGGCCTCGCGCGCGCGCTTCGCCACCTCGTCCTGATAGGCGCCGTCGTAATAGATGCCGCCCTGGGTATAGTCGATGATCGTCGCCGCCGTATCGGACAGCAGTCGCGTCGCATCGGCGAGATATTCGCTCGGCGGGGTGTTGTTGGCGGGAGCCCCATAGATCGCGCCATCAGGCGCCGGCAGGATCCGCACCGGCGCCATCGGCGCCGGCAGTTTCGAGCCGCCTGTGTGCACCGCGAGGCCGCCGTGCCATTGCGGCTGCACGGTCATGCTGCGCGACAGGCCGGTGATGCCGTGATAGGCGCGCTCGCGCGTCGCCAGTGCGGAGCGCTGCGTCAGCGCCTGGCAGAGCGACAGCGCCATGTCGTTGGCCTCGCTGCCGCTGATGCAGAAGCGCACCGCGCCGACCCAATCCTCCTCGCCCTGGAAGGCCGACGCCATCAGATCGTCGGCGGCCTGCTCGCGGCCGACCCAGGTCCATCCCTCGTTGACGACAGGCGTATCGGCCGCGCGGCGGATCGCTTCGACCATCGCTGGATGCCGATGGCCGAGGCCGCCGCCGGTGTTGCTGCCGTCGATCAACTTGCGGCCATCCGACAGATGGAAGTAGACGCCCTCGCCGCCGACCACGGCCATCGGCGCGCTCTCGCCAGCGTTCAGCCCGGTTCGCAACAATCTGCTCATCGCAATCCCCTCACTTCGCGGCCGCGGCGCCGTAGCCGCCGCCGCCGCACATCTCGATCGTGACGAGATCGTCTTGCTGCAACACCAGGTTCGATTTGCCGTCGATGGCGACGTTCGCGCCCTGCCTGACCAGCGAGATGCGGCAGGCCTTGCCGGATTCGCCGCCCTGCATGCCCCAGGGCGCAACCACCATGCGCTCAATACAGGTGGTCAGATGCATCGAGGGCGCCAGGACGCGATAGGTGCGGACGGAGCCGTCACCGCCGCGCTGGGTACCTGCGCCGCCGGAATTCCAGCGGATGGCCTGCTGCTCGAGGCGGATCGCGTAATTCGCCTCGATCACCTCGACCGGCGTGTTCGAGGTGTTGGACAGATGCACGCGCGTCGCCGACATGCCGGCACGGTCATGCCGCGCGCCCTCGCCGCCGCCGTGGACCTCATAGAGCATCTTCCACGATCCGTTCTGCCGCGGTTCGGCGAAGAACAGCACGCCTGCGGTGGTCGCGCCGCCGGCCGACAGCCGCTCCGGGATGGTGTCCTGCATCGCGCGAAAGATCGCGTCGACGATGCGCATCGAGGTCTCGTGATTGCCGGCGGCAACCGACGCGGTCCAGCCCGGCTCCAGGATCGAGCCCGGGCGCGTGATGATGGTCAGCGGCCGCAGCGCGCCGGCGTTCTGATGCATGTCGCGCCCGCTCATGATGCGCGCGGCATAGGCAACGGCCGAGCGCGCCATGAACGGCGTCGTGTTGCAGAAGTTCGAGACGCGGTCGCAGCTCCCCGAAAGGTCGAAGGTCGCCTCGTCCCCGCGAATGGTGATCTTCACGTGAATACGCGCCGGCGCGTTGTTCACGCTGCCGTCGTCGAGATAGTCCTCGCCCTCGTAGACGCCATCCGGCAGCGCACGCAGCGCTTCGCGCATCTCGATCTCCGAGAGATCGTGCAGGCGCGACTGCGTCGCCATGAAGACGGCCTTGCCGTGCTCGCGACAGAGCTCGACGATGCGCTTCTCGCCGGCCTTGGTCGCCGCGATCTGGGCGAGCAGATCGCCCTCGCAGGATTCGGCGTCGCGGACATTGGCCTTGAGCAACTGCACGATCGGCGCGCTGATGCCGGCCGCGGTCGCGATCAGAACCGGCGGAATCCGCATCGCCTCCTGGAACGTGTCGATCGCCTTGGCAAAATAGCTGCCGGGCCAGGTGCCGCCGATGTCAGGCCAGTGCGCGAGGCTGATCGCGAAGGCCACGATCTCGCCGTCCACGAAGACCGGCCGCACGACCTTGACGTCGTTGAGATGATTGCCGCCGAGCGCGCCGACATTGTAGATCAGCACATCGCCGTCGTTGAGGCTGTCGCGCGGCACCACCTTCAGCAGTTCGGGGATGGTGTAGGCCATCGCCCCGAGATGGATCGGGATGTCGCGGCCCTGCCCGACGAGGCCACCGTGGCCGTCGGTGATCGCCGACGACAGATCGCCGGCCTCGCGCAGCAGCGGCGAGCGCGCCGAACGCGTCATCACCAGACTCATTTCCTCGGCCGCGGCCGAAAGGCCGTGCCTGATGACCTCGACGACGAATGGATCGAGCTTCATGCCGCCCTCCGCGTCAGGAACAAATTGCCGGCGGCATCAGGCTTTGCCTGCCAGCCGGGCGGCACCACTACGGTGGACCAGGCGTCCTCGATGATGGCGGGGCCGTTGACCATTTCGGTGAGCGCGGCGCGATCGATGATCGCGGTCGCGGTGTCGTGGAGGCCGTCGAACGAGCAGGTCCGCTTGCCCGTCGACACGGCCCTCACCGCGGTCGCCGGCCGGCTCACGACCGTCGTGGACGGGCGGCGCGCCTGCACGCGCACGGATTCGATGACACAAGCCTCGCCGGTCGCATAGCCGAACAGCTCATGATGCCGCGCCAGGAAATCTTTCTTCAGCTTGCCGACATCAAGCGGCAGCGTGAACGGCACCGGGATAGCGTCGTTCTGCGCCGCGTAGCGCATCATGGCGACGAGCTCGACCTGAATCTCGGCCCTCGCGACGCCGTTGGCGATCAGCGGCGCTGAAGCATCCTCGATCAGCGCCCCGATCCGGTCCGACACGCGCGCAAGGTCGATGCCGTCGAGGGCGGCGCGCAGCGTCTGCTGCTGCAGGAAGCTGAAATCGGCGGTCAGGCACCCCAGCGCCGAGAACGCACTCGACGCGCTGGGCACGACGACCTCCGCAATCCCGTAGAGATCGGCAAGGCCTGCGGCATGCATCGGGCCGCCGCCACCGAAGGCGAGCAGCGTACAGTCGCGGCCGTCGATGCCGCGCTCGACCGTGACGCGGCGAAGCGCGCGCGCCATTGTCGCATTCGCGACCTTGATGATGCCGAGCGCGGTTTCGGTCAGGCTGAGGCCCAAAGCGCGCGCGATCGGTTCGATGACGCGCTTTGCAGCTTCGATGTCGATCCCGATGCGGTCGCCGAGTTTCGTCTCGGGATTGAGATAGCCGAGCACTGCATTAGCGTCCGTGATGGTCGGCTCGGTGCCGCCGCGGCCATAGCAGGCCGGGCCCGGCTCGGAGCCGGCGCTTTCCGGCCCGACCGTCAGGCCGCCGGGACCGTTGCGCACGATCGAGCCGCCACCCGCGCCGATCGAATGAACCGCAAGCATCGGCTGGCGCAGCGGCTTGTCGCCGAGCATGCGACCGTCGGTCATTTCGGCCTGGCCGTCGACGATCAGGCAGACGTCGGTCGTGGTGCCGCCCATGTCGAACGTCAGCATCCGCGACGTGCCGAGCTGGCGCGCGATGCTGACGGAGGCCGAGACACCGGCCGCCGGACCCGACATCGCCATCACCAGCGGCCGCCGCTTCACGGCCGAGATCGGGATCATGGCACCGGCCGAATGAAACACCTGCAGGCCGGGGCCGATCGGCAGCCGCTGCTCCAGCTCGCTGAGATATTCGACCGCGATGGGCATCGCGGCCGCGTTGAACACGGTCGCCGAGGTCCGTTCGTATTCGCGCGCCTCGGGATTGACCTCGTGCGACAGCGAGACGTGGGCGACCACATTCTTAAGGCGCTCGCCCAGCATCTTCTCGTGGACGGGATTGGCATAAGCGTGGAGCAGCGCGACAGCGACGCTCTGCACGCCGCTCTCTTTCAGCCACGCCACCAGACGCTCGATCTCGGATTCGTCCAGCGCCTTCAGCACCCGCCCCTCGTGATCGAGGCGCTCGGCAAGCCCGAAGCACCGTTCGGGCGGCACCAGCGGCGGCGATTTTGGGGGAATGTCGAGACGATAGAGATCGCGGCGGCGATAGCGCGCGATCTCCAGCACGTCGGCAAATCCAGCGGTCGCGACCAGCGCCACCTTCGGCAGCCGGTTCTCGACGATGGCATTGGTGACGCGCGTGGTGCCGTGGACGAAGCGCTTGACCTCGCTCTTGCGCAGGCCCACCGCCTCGATCGCCTCCAGCATGGCCTGAACCGGCGCCTGCGGCCGCGACGGCACTTTTGCGATCCGCGCCTCGGCGGAGTCGCGGCGGATGGCGATGATGTCGGTGAAGGTGCCACCGATATCGGTGCCGACTTCCCAGTGATGTTCGGAAGAGCTCATGTGCAGGGGTCAGCTACGCTTGACGTCCGGACCGGACGCCGGGTCCTTGCCGTCCATCGCAACGTCCAATGCCAAACCGAGAGCGCTCATCATGCATCCCTTGTCATGCCACCGACTGCGAGCGTGCGACAGAGCGACTGGCTCAGGATAGGGCCAGAGTTGTCGCAAACCACTAAACCAGCACACGACCGCAGCCGCGCGCCGCGCCACCTGCTGCACGTTTTGGTGCAGGGATGCCTGCGCGGAGTGCACAAGAACGACGATCGTTCCACGCGGAGAAAGTGCAGCGCACCACGGAATCTTCGGCGCAAATCGTGACGCTCGCTGCAGCGCAATCTGACCACTCAAAATCGTCTGTCTAATTTGCAGGCGATTGAACGGCACTGCGGGATCATCAGATGCCTACGAGCTATGCACGGCCGTCGGCTCAGCTTTTCATTATTGTACGAACAGTACGGGAGGATATTGCCGGATCGGATGGTGCATTGCGGCGGCCGCTGCCGATGCACACCGCGATTCTCGCGAGCAGCGGCGCCGCATCCTCGACGTGCAGCCGCCCGTAGCCGAACACCAGGCCTTGCCGCGTCGGCTGCTCCAGGAAATTCTGCGACAAGGGCTGCACGTGGAGACCGGCCTGCTTCAGCGCTGCCGCCGCCTCGCGGTCGCTCATCCGCGCCTGCATCGCATCGGTGAACAGCGCTACCAGATGCAGGCCCGTGACGGCGGAGGACACCGTCAGATCGCCAGGCATCAGCGCCGTGATCGCATCGATCAGCGCCTTCCGCCGCTCCGCATAGAGCCGCCGCATCCCGCGCAGATGCCGCAGCAAATGCCCTTCCCGCATGAACTCCGCCAGCGCGAGCTGGCCGATGCCGGAGGTGTGGACCTCGATCCGCGCGCGGCCCTTCGAGAAGCCCTCGATGAAATGCCTGTTGGCGACCATGTAGCCGAGCCGCAGGTTCGGCATCATGATCTTCGAGAACGTGCCGAAATAGATCACCCGCCCCTCGCGATCGAGCGAGCGCAAGGACGCGATCATGCTGTCCTGGTGCCTGAACTCCGAATTGTAATCGTCCTCGATCACCCAGACGTCGTTCTTGTTGGCCCAGTCCAGCAGCTCGAGCCGCCGCTCCAGCCCCATGCTGACGCCGAGCGGATATTGATGCGACGGCGTCACGACAATCAGCTTCGCGCGCGGCGCGCGCCGGATGCCCTCGGAGACGACGAGGCCTTTGTCGTCGACCGGGATCGGAACGAGCTTTGCGCCGGCCGCCGTGAGCGCCCAGCGCGCCTCGACGAAGCCGGGTTCCTCGACCCAGACCTCGTCGCCGGGATCGAGGATCATCCGGCTGCAGAAATCCAGCGCGCCTGATGTTCCCGAGGTTACGACCACCTCTTCCGGCGAGCAAACCAGCCCGCGCACCGAGCCGAGGAAATTCGCGATCTCGCTGCGCAGGCGCGGGTGCCCTTCGGAGGGAAGATCAAGGCACTCCTGCTCTCTCGGGTTCTGCCAGGTCTGGCGCAGCAGGCGGGACCATTCCTTGAAGGGAAATGTCGAGATATCAGGCGCGCCGGGGGCGAACTCCGAAGGCCAGTTGGTCTCGTAGTCGGAGGCCAGCAGCGAGCGCCAGCGCTCCGACATATGGCCGGGCGCGGTCGCAGGCGGCGTCGCGGACGGAGACTTCGCATGCGGCGTTGCGACGGAGGCCACCATGACGCTGCCGCGCGGCGTCGATTCCAGATAGCCCTCGGCATAGAGCAGATCCCAGGCGGTCAGCACGACGGTGCGCGAGCAGCCGAGTTCCCGCGCGATCTCGCGCGAGCCCAAAAACTGCGTTCCGGCCGGAAAGACGCCGCGCAATACGCCGTCGCGGATATGGGCCGCGATCTGCAGATGCAGCGGCACGGCCGAAGTCCGGTCGATATGCATCCCCGCAAGGGAGACGCGCGGGTGCGGTTGACGGCTATTGTCCATCACGTGGCGGCGGTTGCTGGAATGGCCGGCGATCCCCGCCGGCGTCGCCTCAGGATGGGCTAGAAGCGGATTCGGGTCCAGTCTCGGCTGGCTCGGTCCTCCCGACCGTGTGGTAGGCGCGGCCGAAATAGATCAGATTGTCGGTGCAGCCGGATCTTTTGAGGGCCACGACGCGGCAGAACAGCACATCGTGCGTGCCGACATTGACGACATCAACGATCCGGCAGTCGAACGCAGCGGCACAATCGACCAGCACCGGCGCGCCGGTTGCGAGGGTCGACCAATTGGCTGCGGCAAAGCGTTCCTCGGCCGGCACCTTGCCGCCGAACAGGCGCGACAGCGGCTCATGCCGGGCCGAAAGCACGTTGACGCACGCCACCTTGTTGGTCGTCACGCCGGCATAGGCGGAGGAGCCGCGGTTGATGCAGACCAGAAGCGTCGGCGGATCGTCGGTGACGCTGCAAATCGCCGAGGCGGTAAATCCGGCGCGGCCCGCAGCTCCATCAGTCGTAACGATGCTGACGGCGGCACCGAGACAGGCCATCGCGTCGCGGTAATCCCGAGGGGCGACGTCCTCCATCGGAGCGCTCATATCTTGATGGCGGGCGCGAAGGCGAGTCCGCGCAACACCTGCGCCAGCATAGAAGCGCCGGCGGCAACATGATCGGGCTCGGCCCATTCATGCTCGACATGGCTCACACCGTCACGGCACGGGATGAAGATCATCGCGGCCGGGCAGATTTTTGCGAGATGACGGGCGTCGTGACCGGCGGCCGAGAGGATGGCCATGGCCGAATGCCCCTGCTCGCGCGCGGCTTCCGCGATGCTGGCCCGCAGGCGCGCATCGAAGGCGTTCGACGGAGCATCGACCAGGGGCGTCACCGTCACCGTGCACGGCGGGGCGCCTTGCTCACAAAGAGCCTTGATGCGCGCACCGGCCGTATCGAGCACCGCATTATCGGGATGGCGCAGATCGATGCTGAAGCTGACGCGCGACGGCACCACCGACGGTGCGTTCGGCGTGACCGTGACCCGGCCGATGGTGAATTTGATGTCGGCATCGATGCTGCCGATCTCGGCGTGAAGCGCCGTCGCCATCCGGGCAAAGGCCGCGAGCGCATCGCGCCGCTCCTGCTGCGCCAGCGTACCGGCATGGCCCTCGGCGCCCTCGACCACCACCTGAAAGGTCTTCTTGCCCTGGATGCCCGTGACAACCCCGATGGTGCAGGCAGCCGCTTCCAGCACGGGTCCCTGCTCGATGTGCAATTCGAGATAGGCTCCGGCGGCAAAGCCGAGCGGCCTGTGCGGCATATCGGGAAAGGCCTGGTGCAGACGATCGAGCGCCTCGCCGACGGTGATACCATCGGCATCGCGCGCGGCGCGGATCGTGTCGATGTCGCGCTCGCCGGTGAAGGCCTCAGAGCCCATCATGCCCGGAGCGAAGCGCGAGCCCTCCTCGTTCATCCATGCAACAACGACGACATCGCGCGCGGGCTTGTCGCCTTGCTCGACCAGCGAGACGACTGCTTCTAACGCCGCCATCACGCCGGCCGCACCGTCGAACTTGCCGCCGGTCGGCTGGCTGTCGAGATGACTGCCAAGGAGAAGCGGCGGCGCTGCGCGATCGCGGCCGGCCAGCGTCAGGAACAGGTTCCCCGCGGCATCCGTCGAAGGCGACAGATCCGCCTCGCGCGCCCAACCGATGACGCGACGCCAGGCCGCGATCTCGCCATCGCTCAAGGCCTGACGGTTGACCCCGCCGGCCGGCGTCGCGCCGATGTCCGCGAGCGCCATCAAGCGGGTCCAGAGCCGGTCGGCGTTGATCAGGGGCAGGCTCGTCATCGGCTACTTCGTGCGCATGATCTGGCCCGGCAGCGCGCGGGGATCGCGTGGCAGCCAGTATCCGGCCTCGACCTGCGCAATGAACTCGGCGAGCAGTGCGTTGAACGCCGCCGGCTCTTCGAGATTGAGCGTATGGCCGGTCTTGGGGAAGACCGAGAGGCCGCAGGCCGGAATGGTCTTCTTCAGGAAGATTCCGGGCTGGAGGCAGTGATCGTCCTCGTCGCCGACGACGACCAGCGTCGGCACCATCATGTTCTTCAGGCCATCTTCCAGATCGTAGAACGACGGCCGCCGCGCCTGGACCCCGCGCATGGTGTTGGCGGCGCCGCGATCGGAATGGGTGGCGAGACGATCGGCGAACTCCTTCCAGCCGCGAGGATCCTTGTTCTGGAACTGCACCCGGCTCGCGCCGAGCGCATAGATCTTCGAGAACTCCTTCGCGCCCTGCTTCTCGAAATTGTCGGCGACCTCGAGCGAGACGCCGCGGAAATAGTCCTCGAATTCCTTCTCGCAGCCATAGCCGGCGCCGGCCACGGTGAGCGACAACGCGCGCTCCGGCGTGCGCAGGCCGAAATGGACCGTGCAGAATCCGCCCATCGACAGTCCGACGATGTGCGCCTTGTCGATTTCGAGCGCGTCGAGCACGGCGACCGCATCGTCCGCGGCAATCGCCTGCGAATAGGCCTCCACGCTGTCAGGCACCTCCGACGGCGGATAGCCGCGCGCGGCGTAGGTGATACAGCGATGGCGCCGGCTGAAATAGCGCAGCTGCGGCTCCCAGCTGTCGTGATTGCCGCCGAATTCATGGATGAAGAGGATCGGCGTGCCCTCGCCCGCCTCCTCCACATGGAGCTTCACGCCGTCTTTCGCTGTGATCATCGTCATCGACATCGTCCCTAGAATTGCGGCGGCAAGTCGTTCAGCGTGCGCGCCTGTGCGACCATCTCCGGCAGCAGCGTGCAGAGCTTTTCGACCCAGGCTTGCGGCACGGAGGTGCTGATCTTCACGAAACGATCGCCGAAGCGCTGGGTGTGATAGGTGCCCTGGCGGATCATGATGCCCTGACGGCGATAGCATTCGACCAGCGCTTCAGGGCGGATGCCGGCCGCGATGGTCTCCAGCACCAGGAAGTTTCCGTGCGAGGGCATGATCGGCAGCGCCAGCCCTTCGATCCCGGCCGCCGCCTCCTGGATCATCGCCTTGTTGGCCCGGTCGGTGCTGCGGACCTTCTTCATCCATTCGGCCTTGACGGACAGCCCCGCCTGCGCCGCGCGCTGTGCGATGACGCTCGCACCGAGCACGCTGGTGGAGGTCTGCGCCAGTTCCTCGAACAGATCGGGCGCCGCGACGAGCGCGCCGATCCGCAAGCCCGCAAGCCCGAGCCATTTCGAAAAGCTGGTCGAGACCACCGAGCCTTTCGGAGCCACATGAAGCGCCGGCGTGTGGCCATCGGCGAAATCGCGATAGGTGCAATCGTGTACCAGCAGGGCACCGCAATCGCGCGCGATCGCGGCAAAGCTTTCGATCTCCTCACGGGTGTAGCGAATGCCGAGCGGGTTGTTGGGATCGACGAGATAGATGATCGCGGTGCGCTCATCGACATTCGCCTTCAACGCCTCCGCCGTCAGGCGGTAATTGCAGGCGGGATCGTAGATCGGAATCTCGATCACCTCGGCGCCCTGCTGGCGCGCGAACAGGCACGGCCATTTCCAGGTCGGATCGGTCGTCACCAGCGTGGTGCCCGGCTTGCAGCGCGCGCGGCAGATCATCGCCAGCGCGTTGACGCCGCCCTCGGTCACCAGGGCCTCTGCGCCCGGCGTGCCGAGATCAGCGACGATGGCGGCACGCAGCGCCTCGAAGCCGAGCGGCGGGGCATAGGCGTTGAACTCGCCCGCCTCGATCGAGCGCAGCATCGCCTCGCGGACGGCGGGATGGCTCTCGATATGGTTGGTGTTCTGGCCGAGCCAGTAGAGCCCCGGCGTCGCCGAGAGCTCGTCGAAATAGCGGTTGCGGACCAGCGCCGCGGATTGAGACCCCGACATCGACGCCTCAGATCACCGAGCCGCGCGCGGCAATGCCGCCGTCGATCGTCACCACGGTGCCCGTGATGTAGCCGGACCGCGGCGAGGACAGGAAGGCGACGAGATCGGCGACCTCCTCCGACGTCGCGGGGCGCTTGCCCGGATATTTGTCGAACAGCTCCTCCCAGCGGCTTTCGTCGCCGAGCATATCGATCGCCTTGCGCTTCATGATCTTGAGCATGCGATCGGTGGCCACCGGACCCGGATTGACCGCAACGACGCGCACGCCGTGATCGAGGCTGCGGCCGCCGAGCGCCTTGGTGAAGGACATCAGCGCGGCGTTGCCGGTCGAGCCCGCGATGTAGCTCGCGTCCCAGTTCTCACCGGAATTGCCGATGATGTTGATGATGACGCCGTCCTTGCCCTTCATCCGCGGATAGTAAAGGCGCGACAGCGTGATGTAGCCGAACACCTTGAGATCGAAGCCGCGCCGCCAGGCGGCGTCGTCGAGGATCTCCAGCGAGCCGGCCGGGATGTCGCCGGCATTGTTGATGAGGATGTCGATGTCGCCGGCCTCGGCCGCGAGCTTCTCCATCGCAGCCGTGCTCGACAGATCGAGTACATGGATCGTGATCTTCACGCCATGGCGGGCTTCGAGCTGCTTCTTGGCCTCGAGCATCGCCTCGCCGTTGCGGGCGGCGAGATGCAGATGACACCCCTCCGCGGCGAAGAGTTCGGCCACCGCAAGTCCAATTCCTTTCGACGCGCCGGTGATCAGGGCGGTCTTGTTCGTCAGCTTCAGGTCCACTCCGGGTCTCCAGGATGCAAGCTAGATATACAAGGTCTAGCAATTTGCATACCAAGAGGCCCGGGGTCATTCGAAGGCGGCGAGGAAGTCCAGAAGATTGTCGCCGAGCAGGTTGACGTGGTCGCGCATGGCGCTGTGCGCCCGCTCGGGATCATGCGCCAGGATCGCCTGCATGATCGCCTCGTGCTCGCGGACAGTGTCGGCAATCCGGTTCGGCATCCGCGTGACCCGGCGGCGATAGGCCGCCACCTGATTGCGCATCTTGCGGGTTTGATCGGCGAGGAACGAATTGCGCGAGGCCTCGTAGATCGCTTCGTGGAATTCCTGGTTGATGTCGTAAAAGACGTCGATGTCGCCGGTTTCGCCCGCAGCGACAAGCCGCTGGTGAATCTCGCCTATTTCAGCTCCCCAGGCCTGCGAGACGCGCCTTGCGGCAAGCCGGGCGCAGAGCCCCTCCAGCTCCGCCATGACCTGGAACATCTCGATCAGGGCCTGCGCCTTGATGCTGCGGACGGTCGCGCCCTGCCGACCACGGAGCTCGACCAGATTGTTGGCAGCCATCAGGCGGAACGCCTCCCGCACCGGCGTGCGCGAGACGCCGAAGCGCTGGGCGATCTCCTGCTCGTCGAGCCGGCTGCCCGGCTCGAGATGGCCGGCCGCGATCGCGCCCTCGAGCTTCTGGCGCAGGCTCTCGGCGAGGGTCATGCCCGGGCTTGCTGGAAGCGTTTCGTGCCCATTTTTCACGCGCTTGCCTCCGCTATGTGCACCAATATCCGCCATCATGTTTCTCCGATATCGATACAAGTATACAAAATGGCACTCATCTTTCAGCGAAAGGACCGGTTTTCTCGCGGAGACACCCGCAACTCCCGGCAGGTTCGCCGCCGATCTCGCAAGTCTTATGCCTGATTTGCCGGAAAATCGCACTGGCACATGAGTTGCTAAGAGATTTCAACGCGGTCCGCTTTCGTATGCGAATGGCCGCCGTCATTATACAAGGACATCCCGGTGCAGGCTGCCCGCCTTCCCAATCCCGGACCGGCCACCGAAGCCCCGCAGGCTCACCCGACGCCTGAGCCGCTGCTCGAACTGCGCGCGATCAACAAGACCTTCGGCGCCGTGGCGGCACTGTCCGGACTTCAGGCGAACGTCGCCCCGGGCGAGTTCGTCACCGTCGTCGGCCCGAGCGGCTGCGGCAAGAGCACCCTCTTCAACATCGTCGCCGGCCTCGAAGAGCCCGATGCCGGCGGCATCCTTCGTTTCGAAGGCAAGAGCTGCCATGCCGCCGACCTGCTCGGCCGCGTCTCCTTCATGCCGCAGCGGGACCTGCTGTTCCCCTGGCGCAACGTGGTGGACAACGCCATCCTCGCGCTCGAGGTCGAGGGCATGCCACGCGACCAGGCCCGCGCCAAGGCGCTCAAGATGCTGCCCGAGTTCGGCCTCGCCGGTTTCGAGAAGCAGTATCCCAATCAATTGTCGGGCGGCATGCGCCAGCGCGTCGCCCTGATGCGCACCTTCCTGTTCGAACGCGACCTGATGCTGCTGGACGAGCCGTTCGGCGCGCTCGACGCGTTGACGCGGGCGATGATGCAGCGCTGGCTGCTCGACGTCTGGCAGAAATACCGCCGCACCATCCTCTTCATCACCCACGACGTCGACGAGGCGATCTTTCTCGGCGACCGCGTGCTGGTCATGACGGCACGCCCCGGCTCGGTGAAGCTCGAACAGGTCGTCGATCTTCCGCGGCCGCGCCGGCCCGAGATCGTCACCTCTCCCGAATTCGTGCGCCTCAAGCGCACGCTGCTCGATGCGATCGAGGAGGAAAGCATGAAATCGTTCCAATCCTCCATCGCGCAGGAGAAATCGCAGTGAACGCAATGCCAGCGAGAGAACCGCGCGGGATCGATCCGGCCGAGTGGGATGCCCGCATCAAGCTCGCGGCCTGCTATCGCATGGTCGCCAGGCTCGGGATGGACGACCTGATCTACAATCACATCTCCTTGCGCGTTCCCGGCCACGACGATCAATTCCTCATCAATCCCTATGGATTGCTGTTCGACGAGATCACCGCGTCGAGCCTCGTCAAGATCGACACTGAGGGTAACAAGCTCGACGACGCGCCCCAGGCCGTCAACGTCGCGGCCTTCGTGATCCATGCCGCGATCCACACCTCGAACCACGACGCGGCCTGCGTGCTGCACACCCATTCCGACGCGAGCGTTGCGGTCTCCGGGCAGGAGAAGGGCCTACTGCCGCTCAGCCAGTTCGCCATGCGCTTCTACGAGCGCCAGGCCTTCCACGATTACGAAGGCGTTGCCATCGACCTCGACGAACAGGCGCGCGTCGTGCGCGATCTCGGCCCGCACAAGGTGATGTTGATGCGCAACCACGGCATCCTCACCGTTGGCCGGACACCGGGCGAAGCCTTCATGCTGCTCTATTATTTCGAGCGCGCCGCGCGGATCCAGCTCCAGATGCAGGCGGCGGCCGCGGCCGGCGCCAAGCTGGTGATGCCGCCGCACGAGGTCTGCGACAAGGCCGCCCGCCAGTTCTGGGAGTTGCAGGGCGACATCCTCGTGCCCGGCGAACGCGAATGGCCTGCGCTGATGCGCCAGCTCGACCGCACCGATCCATCCTATCGCAATTGATTTCATCCTCTGGAGCATGACCATGTTGAGCCGTCGCCACGCCCTCTCCGTCCTCTCCGCCGTCGCACTGGCGACCGGCTCGCTGGTCACGGCCGCGCCCGCAGCCGAATTGCAGAAGGCGAGCCTGCGCCTGAAATGGCTGCCGCAGGCACAGTTCGCCGGCTTCTACGTCGCAGCCGCCAAGGGCTACTACAAGGCCGAGGGCATCGACCTCACCATCAATCCCGGCGGGCCTAACTTGCTGACCGAAAACCTGGTCGCGACCGGCGCCGACACGTTCGGCCTGTCCGGCGGCACCGACAGCGTGTTCGCGGCGCGCGACAAGGGACTGCCGATCGTCTGCATCGGCGTGTCGCACCAGATCACGCCCTTCATCTTCGTCACCCGCAAGGACGGGCCGGTGAAGACGATCCAGGACTTCAAGGGCAAGACCGTCACCACCTGGTTTACCGGCGCCAACCACGTGCTCAACGGCATGCTCGCCAAGGAAGGCATCAAGCCGGACGAATTGAAGATCCAGCCACAGCAGGTGTCGGTGACGCCGTTCGTGGACGGCAGCGTCGATGTGGTCACCGCGACCTATTACAACGAGTTCTACACCATCCAGTCGCGCATGCCGAAGGACAACCTGAAGACCTTCGTCGCCGAGGATTACGGCATCACATTCCCGCGCGACACGCTGATCGTGGCCGAGGCGACCGCCAAGGAGAAGCCGGAGCTCGTCAAGGCCTTCCTGCGCGCCTCGCTGAAGGGCTGGAAGGATGCGTTCTCCGATCCCAAGGGCGCCGTCGACACCGTGATGGCCGTAGCTCCGACGCTCGATCGCGCGCAGCAGGAGTTCATGCTCACCGAGGTCAAGCGCCTGATGACGGCAGGCGCGGCAGCCAAGAACGGCATGTTCTGGATTGATGCTGACGCGGTCAAGACTGCGCATGATTTCTTCCTCAAGTATGGCGTGATCTCCAAGCCGGTCGATCTCGCCGCAGCCTATGACGCCAGCTTCATCCAGAGCGTCCCGGCGGCGGACCGGCTGCCGTGAGCAGCCCTGCGGCGACATCGCTGGGTGAAGGCCGCGCGGCTGCGCGGCCCATCGCCATGCCGGATTCGCTGCGCAAGCTGATCCGGCTCGTGCTCGGCCTCGCCATCGCGGCGGTGATCTGGGAAGGCGCTGTGCTGCTGTTCGGCATCCGCCCCTATTATTTGCCGCGCCTCAGCACGATCCTGATGGCGATGGCGGCAACGCCCCGCGCCTATGTCGACGGCTTCCTGCGGACCCTCGCCGAGACGCTGATCGGCTTCGCCTCCGGCGGCGCGTTCGGCGTGCTCATGGGCGTCGTGTTCTTCCGCGTCCGCGCACTGCGCGAGATGATCTTCCCGATCTTCGTGGTGTCGCAGACCATTCCGGTCATCGCCTTCGGTGCGCTGGTCGTGCTCTGGTTCGGCAATACGCTGCTCGCCAAGGCGATCATCGCGTTCTACCTGACCTTCTTTCCCGTGACGGTGAACACGCTGCTGGGCCTCGAGACCGTCGATCCCAAGCAGGTCGACTTGATGCGCAGCTTTGGCGCCTCCAACCGGCAGCTCCTGCTGCGCCTGCAGCTTCCGACCGCCTTGCCGCAGATCTTCGTGGCGCTGCGGCTCGCGGCATCGCTGAGCCTTGTCGGCGCGATCGTCGGCGAGTGGTTCGGCGACACCACCGGGCTCGGCGTGCTGCTACTCCAGGCCATGTTCACCGAGAACGTCGTCGCGATCTGGGCCGCCCTGCTCGCCGCCGCCCTGCTCGGCACCAGCTTCTATGCCGTGGTTGCCGCGGTCGAGCGTCACCTCGTGTTCTGGAGCGCCGAGCAATGAGCTGCGCGCTCGCCTCCCCCTCGCTCGCCGTCCAGCGCGGCATTCTCGGCGCCGTCCTCCTGATCGCATGCTGGGAAGGCACGGCGCGCGGGCTGCATCTGCCGGCCTATGTGCTCCCCGCCGTCAGCGACATCCTCGTCGGTCTCTGGTCCAAGCGTGCAATCCTCATCGACGCCGCCGGCTACACCCTGCTCGAGGCGCTGGCGGGCTACGGGCTCGGCTGCCTGATCGGTATCGGCCTTGCCGTCGCCATCGCCCTGGTGCCGGCGCTTCGCGCAGCGATCCTGCCGCTCGCGACCGCGATCAATTCGGTGCCCGTGGTCGGCTATTCGCCGCTGATCCTGCTCTGGTTCGGCATCGGCGTCAGCTCGAAGATCGTGATGGTGGCGATGGCGGTGAGCTTCACCATCCTGCTGTCGATGCTGGCCGGGCTCGATCGCGTCGATCGCCGCGCCGTCGACCTCATGAAGAGTTTTGGCGCGAGCCGCTTCGGCGTGCTGTGGCGCCTGCGGCTGCCGACCGCGCTGCCGCTGCTGCTGGCCGGCATGCGCGTCTCGACGGTGCGCAGCGTGATCGTGGCGATCGTTACCGAGATGCTCGGCGCGCATGGCGGGCTCGGCTGGGTGATCTATCAGGCCGTGCTCCAGATCGACTTCGTCCAGGTCTGGTCGGCGATCTTCGTCGCCTCCGCCGCGAGCCTCGCCTTCTTCGGCCTGATCGGCTTCCTCGAACGCAAGCTCCTGTTCTGGACATGACGCCAGGAAACACACAATGAAACGACAGATGCATCTCGGGCTGTTCATCCTGGGCACCGGCAGCCATGTCGCGGGCTGGCGCTATCCCGGCGCAGTCGACAGCTTCCAGGATTTTGCTGCGATCCAGGAGATCGGCCGCACCGCCGAGCGCGGCAAGTTCGACCTGATCTTCATGGGCGACAATCTCTACGCCGATGCCGCCGCCCATCCCTCCTACACGCTGCGGCTGGAGCCGCTGACCATGCTGGCCGCGCTCGCGACCTCGACCAGCCATATCGGCCTCGGCGCGACCGTCTCCACCACCTACAGCGATCCGTTCTCGGTCGCGCGCGTGTTCGCGTCGCTCGATCACATTTCGAAAGGCCGCGCTGCGTGGAATGCGGTGACGACGGCCAATCCGGCGACGGCCGCAAATTTCGGCACCACCCATCCCGACCATGCCCGGCGCTACGAGATGGCCGGCGAGTTCCTCGACGTCGTCAAGGGCCTGTGGGACGGCTGGGCCGACGATGCCATCGTCGCCGACCGCGCCAGCGGCCTCTACATCGATCCGGCAAAGCTCCGCCCGATCGACCATGACGGCGCGTTCTTCAAGGTGAAGGGTCCGCTCAACATCGGCCGCAGCCCGCAGGGCCGTCCCGTCGTGCTCCAGGCCGGCGGCTCCGAGGCCGGACAATCGCTCGCTGCGCGCACGTCCGACATCGTATTCTCCGTGGTGCAGGACATCGAGGAGGCCAAGGCCGGCTACGCGTCACTGAAGACACGCCTGCCCTCATTCGGCCGCAGACCTGAGGACGTCACCGTGCTGCCGGGCGTGATGCCCGTTGTCGGCCGCACCGACAAGGAGGCGTTCGAGAAGCTCAACACGCTGCAGAGCTTCGTCAGTGGCAGCAATGCGCTCGCGATCCTGTCCGACCGTTTCGGGCGCGACATGTCGGCCTACGATCTCGACGGGCCGATCCCTGACATCGCACCGTCGGACAGCTATCACAGCTTCGCCAGCGTCATGCTTGCCAAGGGCCGTCGCGAGAACATGACGCTGCGCGACCTCTATAATCTCACCGCCGCCGCCCGCGGCCATTGGGTGCTGTGCGGCTCCGCCGAACGGATCGCCGACACGCTCCAGCTCTGGTTCGAAGAGCATGCCGCCGACGGCTTCAACGTCATGCCGCCCTATTTCCACGAAGGGTTCGAGGACTTCGTCCAGCTCGTGGTGCCGATCCTGCAGGAGCGCGGGCTGTTCCGCGCCGACTATGAGGGCACGACGTTGCGCGATCATCTCGGCCTCGCGCGGCCGGCCAATCCATTCTTCGCGGCCTAAAGCGCGCCAGCGCTTCGCAGCGCCTGTTCGAGCGAGCGCAACTCGTCCGGTGTGGCCGGCGGCTGCGGCGGTCGCGTCGCGTCGCATGACAGACGCCCGAGCAGTTTCAGGCAGGCCTTGAGCCGCACCGTCGCACGCCCGCCCGGCGCATCGCGGTAGATCGCGACCGCAAGCGGATACAGTTTCTCGTGCGCCGCGCGCGCCCGCTCCCAATCGCCGGCCTCCGCTGCGGTCCAGAGGCTGACTACGAACTCCGGCACCACGCAGGCGAGGCTGACCTGGCTGCCGGCCGAGCCGACGAGGTAGCTCGTCAGCAGATGTTCGTCGCCGGAGCCGAGCACGACGAACTCCGGCCGCAGCTTGCGGATCAGCCGCAGATTCTGCTCGTAAGCCGCGACCTCCCAGCTGCCCTCCTTGATCGCGACGAAGCGAGGGTCGGCGACAAGTCGCTCCAGAAGCCGCGGCGCATAGGCCATCGCGCCCGCACCAACCGGCGCGGCGTAGAGCATCAACGGCAGCGTCGTGGCATCGCGGATATGGCGGTGATGTTCGATGACGCAGTCGTCGGCGTGACCGAGCGCCCAGCTGTTGGGCGGAAACACCAGCAGCCCGTCCGCACCCGCCTGCTCCAGCGTGGCCGCCTCTCGCGCGGCCTCCAGGCTGGATTCATGATTGACGCCGGAAACAATCAGGCAGTCTTTCGGAGCGTGCTCGCGCGCCAGCTCCACCACCCGCCGCTTTTCCGCGAGCGACAGAACAAAGTTCTCGCCGGCATGGCCGTTGACCAGCAACCCGTTGATGCCGGGCGCGGAGGCGACCGAAGCGAGATGCGCGGCGAGCTTCGGCTCGTCGATCCCGAAGTCAGGCGACATCGGCACGATCGTGGCGGCATGAATGCCGCGAAGGCGATCGCCGAATGCGCGGGTCCCGACCGACATCGGCTAGTGAATGATCTGGTCGAGGAACGTCCGCGCCCGCTCCGACTTCGGATTGCTGAAGAACTCCACCGGCGCGGCCTGCTCGACGACCTTGCCGTCGTTCATGAACACGATGCGATCGGCGACCTCGCGGGCAAAGCCCATCTCGTGGGTCACGCACAGCATGGTCATGCCCTCTTCCGCCAGCTTCTTCATGGTCTCCAGCACTTCCTTGACCATTTCGGGGTCGAGCGCGGAGGTCGGCTCGTCGAACAGCATGATCTTCGGCCGCATGCACAGGGCGCGCGCGATGGCGACGCGCTGCTGCTGGCCGCCCGAGAGTTGCCCGGGGAATTTCTCGGCCTGGTCGGGAATCCTGACCTTGGTGAGGAAATGCATGGCGAGGTCCTTCGCCTCGGCTTCCGTCATGGCGTTGACGGTCATCGGCGCCAGGATGCAGTTCTCCAGCACCGTCATGTGCGGGAACAGGTTGAAGCTCTGGAACACCATGCCGGTGTCCCGCCTGATCGCATCGATATTCTTGCGCTGATGGTCGAGCTCGACGCCGTTGACGTAGATCAGGCCCTCGTCGTGCTTCTCGATGTGGTTGATGCAGCGGATGAGCGTCGACTTGCCCGAGCCGGAGGGCCCGCAGACCACGATCTTTTCGCCCTTGGCGACCTTGAGATCGATCTGGTCGAGCGCAGTGAAGTCGCCATAGTGCTTGTAGACGGCTTCCATGCGAACCGCCGGGATATCGCGCAGCTGCGACTCCACCATTGCGCTCTCGACGCCGCCATTCGTGGCCATCGACATCTCGCTCATGCCCTCGCCTCCACGCTCGCCTGTGCCTGTGCAACCGGCGCCCTTGCCGCGACCCGCCGGGATTTCGCGGCGCTCGACCGGCCAAAATGCTTCTCGAGCCGGCGCTGGATCGCATCCCAGACCGAGGTGAGGATCAGATAGTACGCCGTTGCCGCGGCATAGACCTCGAGGATCTGGAAATGCTCCTGCATCAGCATGTCGCTGCGGCGCATGAGCTCCTCCACCGAGATCACCGAGGCGAGCGAGGTCGCCTTCAGCAACGAATTGATGGAATTTCCGAGCGGCGGGATCATCAGCCGGAACGCCTGCGGCAGCGTCACGCGACGGAACGTCACCCAGGGCGACAGGCTGAGCGCCCAGGCAGCTTCGCGCTGCCCCGCCGAGACCGCCATGAAGCCGCTGCGCACGATCTCGGCGAGATAGGCGGCCTCGTTGAGGATCAGGCCGACGAGCGCACAGGTGATCACCGAGAACTTGATCCCGAGCTGCGGTAAGCCGCTGTAGATCACCACGAGCTGGATCAGCAGCGGCGTGCCGCGGAAGAACCAGATGTAGAAGCGCGAGAAGCCGGACAATACCGGATTGGACGACATGCGCATCAACGCGATGCCCATGCCGAGGATCAATCCGCCGATGACCGCCGCCACCGTCAAGCCGATGGTGACGAGCACTCCCTTCATCAGGAAGTAGTTGAAGAAGTAGCTGACGGCGGCCGTCGGACTGAAATGGCTCATCGGCTCGTCTCCGTAGGTATCAGGCCGGACCGGGGCCGGCGATCGCGAGCGGCTGGTCGGCCGGCATGCTGGTCAGGCCGAACTTGTCGAACAGCTTCTGATAAAAGCCGTCGGCACGCATCGTGTTGAGCGCCTTGACGACGGTATCGGCCACCGTCTTGTTGCGGAAGCCGAGCGTGGTCCGCGCCGTGCCGAGCCCGCTCAAAACTTCCTTCACGCGGCCGCGGCCGACGAGATCGCGCGCCACGCTGTCGACGAGCAGCGCGTTGTCGACCTGGCCCGCGAGCAGCGCGCTGACGACGTTGGTCGCGGTCGGGAACGTGCGCATCTCGATGGCCGGGCCGCCCTTCGCCACGTTGGTATCGCTGAGCTTCTTGAGCCAATTCATCTGGTAGGTGCTGACCTCGACCGCGGATGTTTTTCCGATCAGGTCAGACTCGGTAGCAATTTTTGTGCCGCTATCCGGTGCAACCACGACCGAAATGGCCTGGATGGAATAGGGCACCATGTACATCAGCTTCGAACGTTCCTCGGTCCAGAACATGCCGGTGTTGATACCGTCGATGCGGCCCGCGCCCATGGCCGGGATCATCGCCGGAAAATCCATCCGGACGAGTTCGACCGGAAGACACAACCGCTTGCCGAGCTCGGCAGCGAGTTCCACGTTGAGGCC
This sequence comes from Bradyrhizobium sp., assembly GCF_035935975.1. Classification (GTDB taxonomy): domain Bacteria; phylum Pseudomonadota; class Alphaproteobacteria; order Rhizobiales; family Xanthobacteraceae; genus Bradyrhizobium. The sequence continues at coordinate 219,053 of NZ_DASYWN010000024.1, read as the reverse complement.
CTGCAACTGGCCGTCCTTGTCGACGAATTGCTGCGGCGGGTTGGTCGGGTTGATCGAGAGCTGCAATTTCCCCGGCGCGATCAGATCGCTGTCGGCGATCGCCGGCGCACATGCGGCATGCGCCGCATGGGATGCGAGAACGAGTGCGGCAGCGGCACTCAAGCGAAGCAGTGTCGAGAACATGTTGTACCTCCAGTAAGACGCCAATGACCGATGCAATTCCTCGCCCGGCTTTCCCCCTCAACGTTCTTGGATGCCGCCGGCCGGATCTTTCGACACGGCAGGCTGCATCATCATCGATCCCCTCAGGCCGGTCCCGACATCGGCTTGAGCTGGATGCGCATGAAATTCTTCACCAGGGATTCGAACGGACCGAATCCCTTCACCTTCAGAAACTCGGGCGTCTCGAACGCCCACCGTCCCGCGACCTCGTACATGGCCGCGTATTTCGGGCCCTCGCCGACCGAGACGAAGCGCTTGGCCGACAGCCAGCCGGGACAGGCGAGCAGATCGGGAAAATGCCGCTGCTCGTACCAGGCGTTGAACGCAGCCTCGTGCTCGGGATCGATGTCGACCCGCACGATGTGGATGAAGGCTTCGTCCGCCATGGCTGCGTCCCTCATCCCACCCTGATGTCGCCGGCCGCGCGCGCCGCGCCGACGGTGGTTGCGATGGAGTCGCACAGCGCCGGCAGGACCGGCAGCAGCGGCGGCCGCGGATCGGCGTTGCCGATCAGGCCGAGTGCCTTGAGTCCGACCTTCATCCGCGTGTGCATGTCCATGATCGGCGCCGGGCCGTAGATCGCCCGGACGATCGGATAGAGCCGTTCGTTGGTGGCGCGCATCGCCTTGAGATCGTCGGCGAGCGATGCCTGCCACAGCTCCGCGAACAGATGCGGCGCCAGACTGACAAGCCCCGAGAGAATGCCGTCGCCTCCGACCGCGAGCTGCGGCAGGAACCAGTTGAAGTTCGACGGCAGGATCGCGACCGACGGGTCGGCCTGCTTCACCGCGCGGCGGTTCTCGTCATAGGCCAGCATGGTATCGCTGCCTTCCTTGATGGCGATCACGCTATCGAGGGCTGCGAGCTTCGCAAGCGTCTCCGGCGAATAGCCGAAGCCCGACGCGAGCGGATACTGGAAGATCGACACGGGGATCGCGATGGCCGAGCTGACCGCCTGCACGAAGGCCACCGGCGCGCGCGAGGTCGCCGATGCACCGCCGCCAAGCGGCGCCGGCGGGAACAGCACGGCACAGTCGGCTCCGGCCGCCTCGGCCTGCTGCGCTTGATGGATCGCTTCCGCGGTGGAATGCGCGATGATGCCGGAAAGCAGCGGCTTGCCGCCGATCTGCCGGCGCGTCCGCTCGATCACCGCGCGGCGTTCGTCCTCCGAGAGCGATCCGCCTTCGCCGGCATGGCCGTTGACGAACACCGCCGCGATCCCGTCGGGACAGGCGCAGTAGTCGAGAACCCGGGCATAGCCGTCCCAGTCGATCGAGCTGTCGTCCCTGAAGGGCAGCACGGTCGCGACCGTGACGCCGCGCAGATCAGGTTTTGTCATCGGCTTGCTCATGACGGTTTCCGCCGCGGGAATTTCAGGCTCGCCCGCGCCTTCAGCACTTCGAGGCCGCCCTCGTTGCGGGCGCTGGCCTCCCAGATGATGGTGCGGGTCTCGTCGTGCTGCTCGGCGATCCAGACGTCGAAGGTGAGCGTATCGCCGTAGAACACCGGCCCGGTGAACCAGAAGCGGTCCTCCACCGACACGCCGATGGTGCCCACCAGCTCGCTGGTGAGGATGCTGGTGCAGAGGCCGGCGACCATGATCCCCGGCGCCAGCCTGCGGCCGAAGCGCGTCGCGCCGGCATAGATCTCGTCGACATGAACGGGGCCGAAATCGCCGGTCGCGGCGATATAGAGCGCGCCATCCGCCTCGGTGATGGTCTTGCTCAGGCTGACCCTGTCGTTCACCTTCAGATCGTCGAAGGATTTTGGCTCGTACATGGCTCAGACCTTGGCAAAGGGAACCAGCGTCGCGGTGCCGTCGATCACGGTCGTCCCCGACGGCGACAACGTGCAGGTGACCCGGCAGGTCGCCTCCTCGCCTGCGACCGAGACGATCTCGGCCCTGGCCTCGACGGACTCGCCGACAATCACCGGCGCCGCAAAATTCAGCGCAATGCTGCCGATCCGCCGCGTCGGCCCGCCGAGCTGGCTGAGGCAGGTGGTGGCGAGACCGCCGACCGCGAGCTCGAAGGCGACCATGTTGGCGGCGCCCGCCTTTTTGGCGCGGACGGCATCGACATAGAGACCGCCGAGATTGCCGCTGATGCCGGTGAACATGGCCTGTTCGGCGACCGTCATGGTCTTGCGAAAGGCGAAGGCGGCGCCGGGATTGAGAGGTGTGTGAGACATCGGTCGTTCCCTAGAGCTGCAAGCCGTTCTTGATGGTGCTGCGTGCAACCAGCATGCGGTGGATTTCGGAGGTGCCGTCATAGATGCGGGTGACGCGGGCGTCGCGATACATGCGCTCCAGTGGCAGGTCCTTGCTGAAGCCCATGCCGCCGAACACCTGGATGGCGCGGTCGACCACCCGGCCCTGCATCTCGGAGGCCGCGACCTTGATCATCGAGACCTTGTCGCGCGCATCCCGCCCCTGATCGATGTCCCAGGCTGCGTTCATCACCATCATCTTGACGCCGTAGATCTCGGTCGCGGAATCGGCGATCAGCTTCTGCACCATCTGGAAATCGCCGATCAGTTGGCCGAACTGGCGCCGCTCGCCGGCGTGCTTGCGCATCATCTCCAGCGCCCGCTGCGCCATGCCGACGGCGCGCGCGCCGATATGGGCAAGGCGGATCTGCAGCACGCTCTGCATGATCAGCTTGAAGCCGCCGCCGACCTCACCGAGCACGGCCGCCTTCGGAATGCGGCAATCCTCGAAGCTCAGCTCGGCATGACCGTAGCCGCGATGACCCATCATCGGCTGGGTGCGCGCGACCTTGAAGCCGGGCGTGCCGCGATCGACCAGGAACAGCGTGATGCCGCCCCGCGCCCGCTTGTCCTTGTCGGTGAGCGCCATCAGGATGACGTAGTCGGCGATGTCGCCGTCGCTGATGAAGTGCTTTGTGCCGTTGAGCACCCACTCGTCGCCATCGAGATGGGCCGTGGTGCTGATCGACGCGGCATCGGACCCCGCGCCCGGCTCGGTGATCGCCATAGCGCAGATCTTGTCGCCCTTCACCGTCGGCAACAAATAGCGCTCGACCTGGTCGCCCTTGCAGGCCATCAGCATCGGATAGACCTGGCCGAATACGCGGCGGATCAGCGCATCGGAGGTCTTGCCGAATTCTTCCTCGACAAGGCAGTGCTCGACGCAGGACAGCCCGCCGCCGCCGACGTCAGTCGGCATGTTCATGGCGTAAAGGCCGAGCTTCTGCGCCTTGGCCTTGGTGGTCGCCAAAGCGTCGGGCGGCACCTTTGCGGTCTGTTCCACCACGTCCTCGAGCGGCTGCACTTCCGTCTCGACGAAGCGGCGGACGGTATCGACCAGGAGGCGGGTATCCTCGGGCAGCGAAAAATCGATCATCGCGCCACCCCCACGGCCTTGCCGGCGATCATCGCGTCAATGTCGGCAGCGCCGTAACCGATCTCGCCGAGCACCTCGCGCGTCTGCGCGCCCAGCCGTTGCGGCACCAGCCGCACCTCCGGCGTCTGGCCGTCATAGCGCGCGGGATGGGCGACCATCCGGATCGGTGCGCCGCCCGCACTCTCGGCGCTCTTGAAGGCGCCGAGGTGGCTGAGCTGCGGATCGGACACGAGGTCGCTATAATCCTGCACCGGCGCGTGCCAGACGCGCGCAGCCTCCAGCGAAGGCAACCAGTCGGCCGTCGACTTTTGCTTCAGGCTGGCCGCAACGATCCGCGTGATCTCCTCGCGCTTCGAAAAACTGTCGGTCTCGCCGAACTGCTTCAGCTCCTCGCTGTCGAGCGCGATCGCCAGCGCCTTGGGCGCGGCCATCGAGATGGCGAGATGACCATCGGCCGTGGCGTGAACACCGTAGGGGCCGGGACTGAACCAGGCGGCGATGCCGGCCGGACCACGCGGCGTCGGCGACGGCGCGCCGTTCAGCCAGGCCGTCAGCGGTTCGACCTGGAGATCGATCGCGGCCTGAAAGAGGTTGACCTCGACGAGCTGGCCCTTGCCGGTCTTCGTCCGCGCGAACAGAGCGGCGAGGATGCTCATGGCATAGAGCGAGGCGGCGTGCTGATCGACGATGACGGCACCGACCGCGGTCGGCTCGCCATCGGCCCGCCCGGTGCGCATGGCAAGGCCCGACATCGCCTGCAGCAGCAGGTCCTGGCCGGGACGATCCTTGTACGGCCCGTCCGATCCGAAGCCGGTTGCGACCGCATAGATCAGGCCGGGGTTGATCGCCTTCAGCGTCTCATAGCCGAGGCCGAGCTTGGCCATGGTGCCGGGCCGGAAATTCTCCATCACGACGTCGGATGTCGCGACCAGCTTCTTCACGGCGGCGATGCCGTCGGGATGCTTGAGATCGACCGCGATGCTGCGCTTGTTGCGCCCGGTCGCCAGGTGATTGACGCTGTCGCCTGCGACGAAATGATTGGCGACCGCCCAGTTGCGCTGGAACGCGCCCTCGATCGGCTCGACCGCGATGACGTCGGCGCCGAGATCGGCGAGCGTCTGCGCGGCGAGCGGTCCCGCGAGGTAATGATTGAAGCTGAGAATTTTGACGCCGTCGAGCAGGTTCATGCATTCACACCATGCTGGCGCTTGGGCTTTCGCATTCGCAAATGCTGCGGCCATCGCGCGATGTCGTTGCGTGAAGCGTAAGCTGGCGCCTGAACCATCGACAACATCGCCATCAATTATTTTCCGCGCGAGGTTGATAACCGAAAGCTATGATGCACATTGTCAACGCTCATCCATGACCGGACCGACCTGATGAATCTTCGACAGCTTGAAATCCTGCGCGCCGTGATGCGCACGCGATCCACGGTCGCGGCGGCGAAGGATCTCGGCATGTCGCAGCCGGCCGTCAGCAACGCCATCAAGCATGCGGAGACCGCGCTCGGCTTCCTGCTGTTCGACCGCGTCAACAAGCGCATGATCCCGACGCAGGAGGCGCAGATCCTGCTCGCCGAGGCCGAGCCGCTGTTCCTGATGCAGGACCTGATCAGCCAGACGGCCGCGCATCTGCGCGCCGGGCGCAAGGGCCGGATGCGGATCGTCGCGACCTCGGAGCTGTCGGAATCGCTGCTGCCGCAGGTGGTCGCGCGCTTCAGCCGCGATCATGGCGGCGTCGAGATTTCGCTGGAGACGCAGCGGCTCGACGATCTGCTGGAATATGTCGAGACCGGCATCGTCGACATCGGCTTCGCCATGGAGCCGCATCCGCGCCCGACGCTCGACTATCTGCCGCTGGCGCAACTCGACATGGTCTGTGCCTGCCCCGCCGACAGCCCGCTGGCGCAATTGAGCTTCGTCAGCCCGACCGACCTGCGCGAGACGCCGCTGATCAACGCCCGCACCTCGAGCCGCATCAGCAGCCTGATCCAGGAGGCGTTTCGCCGCAGCGCGGTCAACTTCGCCCCCGCCATCGACGTGCGCTTCATGAACGTTGCCGGGCATTTCGTCGAGGAAGGCCTCGGCGTGACCATCATGGACGAGCTGACGGCGTCCTCCAAGCGCTACAGCCGCCTCAAAAGCGTGGCGTTCAAGCCGAGGACGGAGGTCACAATATCCGCCATCGTGCCGGCCGGCCGCATGCAACAGCGGCTGACGCAATCCCTGATCAAGCATGCGCGCGAGGAAATCGCGGCCCGGATTGCGGCGGCGCGGCAGTGATGCGGTCATGCGCTCGCCCGCGATAATGCAGCGGCGCGCCATGCCAGGTCGAAGCGCTTGACGAGGGCCAGCGCGGCCGCATCCTGCGCGGCCGGCAGCGGCAGCCGCGGCGGCCGCGGATGGCCGACCGCAAGACCCATATGGCCGAGCAGCGCCTTGCTGCCGGCGACATAGGCCTGACCGCCGACGAATTCGATCACGGGCAGGTATTTCAGGTAGAGCTCGCGCGCCTCCTTGATCGCACCCTGATCGGCAACCAGGCTGAAGATGCGCGCCATCTCGGACGGCACGACGTTGGAGGCGACCGCCACCCAGCCCTGCGCGCCCTCGACGAAGGATTCGAAGCCGAGGATGCCGCCGAACACGGTCATCCTGTCGCCGCAGAGGCGGATGATGTCGCGCACCCGCGTCACCTCTAGCGTCGACTCCTTGATATAGAGGCAGTTGTCGATCTCGGCGATGCGCGCCACCAGCGGCGGCTTGAGATCGACATTGGCGGTCGCCGGGTTGTTGTAGACCATGATCGGCAAGGAGATCGCATCCGCCACCGTCTTGTAGTGGTGGACGAGTTCGTCGTCGGTCGGCGTCGAATAGAACGGCGGAATGATCATCACGCCGTCCGCGCCCAATTTTTCGGCACGGCGACTGAGACGCACCACCTCGCGCGTATCTTCCGCGCCGGTGCCGATCAGAACGGGCACGCGCCCCGCGGCCTGCTCGATGACGACCTCGGCAACCAGCGCCTTCTCATCATCGTCGAGCGAGAGGAATTCGCCGGTCGAGCCGAGCGGGATCAAGCCGTGAATGCCCGCCTCGATCTGCCAGTCCACGAAGGCGCGCAACGCCGCGACATCGACCTCGCCGGCGGCCGTGAACGGAGTGATCATGACGGTGTAGGTGCCGCGAAACGTCTTCATCAGGAAACTGCCGGGAATTCAGGTGAATGGAGCGGGCGGGAGCCGCCTGCGGAATATCCGCATCTTTTCTGCAAACGATTGCGAAACTGGCTCTGCATTGGGCAACACCATCCATTTTTTGAGCTTGATCCGCGTAGAATTAGCTCTTAGCTTTTTGCAATCGTTTGCAGTCTATCGGCAGGTTTGATGAGCGTCACGCTCAAAGATGTGGCACAGGCGGCCCGCGTTTCGGTCAGCACTGCTTCCCGAGCTCTGACGGGAACCGGGCTGACGAGTGAGCGCACGCGGCAACGCCTGACGCGCATCGCGCGCGAGCTCGGTTACCGGCCGAACCCGATCGCGCGCGGATTGAAGACTGGGCAGTCGCGGCTCGTTGCGCTGCTGGTCCACAATCTCACCAACGCCTCGTTCCAGGTGATGGCCGAAGTGGTGCAGGCGCGCCTCAAGGCGCTGGGTTATCAGATGCTTCTGTGCATCGGCGGCGATGATGCGGAGCAGGAGAGCGACACCCTCACCACGCTGGTCGACCATCGCATCGACGGATTGATCGTCGTTCCCACCGGCAAGAACGGCGCCCAGCTCGAGGCGCTGGCAAAGGACGTCCCGATCGTCTGCCTGGTGCGGCGCGATGACGCAACGGATCTGGAGACCGTGCTCGCGGACGATCCGCAAGGTGCCTATCTCGGCACGCGCCATCTGATCGAGCTCGGGCACAAGCGCATCGGGCTGATCGTCGGCCGTCAGGACACCACATCCGGCCGCGAGCGACTGTCCGGCTATGTCCGCGCGCTGCGCGAAGCCGGCATCGCCAAGGACGACACATTGATTCACGCGGGCCATTTCGTGCCCGAGACCGGCGCGACCTGCGCCCGCAAGCTGCTCGACCTGCCCCGCCCGCCCAGCGCGATCTTCGTCGCCAATCACGAGGCGACGCTCGGCGTGCTGCGCGTCACGGCGGAGCGGAACATCGCCATCCCCGCCGATCTCTCGCTGCTCTGCTACGAGGACATGCCCTGGTTCGAATGGCATCGCCCGGCGATCAGCATCGTCGACAACGGCGCGCGCGATCTCGCCAATCTCGCCGTCGACAGGCTGCTGCATCGCATGGATGCCAAAGGCAACGGCAATGACGGCGTCCGCGAATATCGCGTCGGTGCGCGCCTGGTGCAGCGCGATTCCTGCCGCCAGTACGAGCCCACAAGCAACGGAAGGGGCGGCAAGTCCAAGCCGCCCGCCTCGAAATCCAAATCATCTGCGGCCAAGTCCGCGAAGGTCTGATCGATGCCCTATGTCGAAGTGCTCGCCCCGCAAGTTCCGTCCCAGCGCAAGGCCGCGCTGGCGCGGGCCGTGACCGACGGCCTGATGTCGGCGTTCGGCGTGACCGCCGACACGGTCACGCTCTATTTCCTGCCGATTGCCGCGGACGATTACGCCCATGCCGGCAGGTTTGGCGCTGAGGCCACCGGCCAGCGGATCCTGCTCAAGGTCCACGCCTTCCGCCGCAGCGAGGCCGAACGGCGCGCCGCCGCGATCGCGCTGACCCGCGGCGTGTGCAGCGCCTACGGCGTGCCGGGCGACGACGTCGCGGTCTATTTCCTCGACCGCGACCGCAGCGAGGTCTCGCACGATTCCAAGCTCGCCAGCGACTGACGGGAGCACACGATGGACCGCTTTTACACCGAGGATCAGAAGGCTCTCCGCGACACCGCCCGCCGCTTCGCGGAAGCCGAGATCCTGCCGCGCGCCGCTGCGATCGACCGCGAGGACCGGTTCGACCGCACACTTTATAAGGGCATGGCCGATCTCGGCCTGTTCGGCATCTGCCTGCGCGAAGGCGCCGGCGGCGCGGGCCTCGATGCGGTCGCGGCCTGCATTGCGATGGAGGAGCTGGCGCGCTGCTCCGGTGCGGTCGCCAATGCCTTCGCCATTCCTGTCGAAGCCGCGCTGTTCTTCGACCATCACGGCACCGACGCGCACAAGGAACTGATCCCGAGGATTCTCAGCGGCGACATCATTCCCGCCACCGCCGTCTCGGAGCCCGACCACGGCTCCGACGTCGCGGGCATCCGCACCAATGCGGTGCGCGAGGGCAACGGCTGGCGGCTCAATGGCACCAAGGCCTGGGTCACGCTCGGCGGCGTCGCCGACCGCATCATGGTGTTCGCGCGCACCGGCGCGGATGCCGGCCACCGGTCCATCTCGTGCCTGCTGGTCGACGGCGCCCTCCCCGGCATCGCGCGCGGCAAGAACGAGGAGCTGCTCGGCATGCACGGCCTCGACGACTGCCAGATCACCTTCTCCGACGTGCGGCTGCCCGCGGACAGCGTGATGGGGCCGGAGAACCAGGCCTTCAAGATGGCGATGAGCAATTTCAACTTCAGCCGGCTGATGATGGCCTCGATGGCGCTCGGCATGGCGCAGGCCGCGTTCGAGGACGCCACCAAATACGCCCGCGACCGCAAGCAGTTCGGCCAGGCCATCATCGGCTTCCAGGCGGTGCAGTTCATGCTCGCGGACATGTCGACCGACATCGCCGCCGCGCGCCTGCTGATCCACCACGCCGCGCGCCTGCACGATGCCGGTGAGCCCATTGCCAAGGAAGCGGCGCAAGCAAAGCTGTTCACCACCGACATGGCGATGAAGCACGTCTCCAACGCGCTGCAGATCCACGGCGGCAACGGCTATTCGCGCGAGTACCGCATCGAGCGCATCTTCCGCGACGTTCGCCTCGCCCAGATCTACGAGGGCACCAACCAGATCCAGCGGCTGATCATCGCCCGCCAGGTCGAGAAGGAGGCCGCGTGATGCGGGACGCGCACTCATGCTGAGCATCATCACGGCTGAGCAGGCCGCCGGCCTCATCCGCGACACCGACACGATGATCGTCGGCGGCAATGGCGGCACCGGCGTTGCCGAATCCATCCTCGACGCGCTGGAGCGGCGCTTCGTCAGTGGCCAGGGCCCGCACAATCTGACACTGATCAACATCACCGGCGTCGGCGCCGTGACCGAGAAGGGCATCTGCCATCTCGCCCACGAAGGCCTGATCGCGCGCGTGATCGGCGGCAATTTCGGGCTTCAGGTGCCGTTCATGCGCCTCGTCCGCGACGAGCTGATCGACGCCTATAACTTCCCGCAAGGCGTGATGAGCCAGCTCTGCCGCGCCATGGCGGCGAAGCATCCGGGTGTGCTCACCCATGTCGGCCTCAACACCTACATGGATCCGCGCCAGGACGGCGGCCGCATGAACAAGCGCACCACCGCGCCGCTGGTCGATCTGCTCGAGCTGCACGGCCAGTCGTACCTGCTGTACCGCGTCCCCGCCCCGCCCGATGTCGCGCTCATCCGCGGCACCTCGGCCGACGAGGACGGCTATGTCAGCATGGAGCATGAGGGCACGACACGCGAGGATCTCTCGATCGCGCAGGCCGTGCACAATGCCGGCGGCACCGTGATCTGCCAGGTCAAGCGCATCGTCAAGCGCGGCTCGATCCATCCGCAGATGGTGAAGATCCCCGGCTTCCTGATCGACCATGTCGTGCTCGAGCCGGACCAGATGCAGACCTACGGCACGGTCTACGATCCGGCGCGCTGCGGCGAAACGCGCGTGCCGGTCGCGATGATCACGCCCGATCCGCTCACCGAGCGGCGGGTGATCGCCCGCCGCGCCGCCTTCGAGCTGCGCCCGCGCGACGTCGTCAATCTCGGCGTCGGCATCTCCGCGATGATCCCCAATGTCGCGGCCGAGGAAGGCATCTCCGACCTGATCACGCTGACGGTGGAATCCGGTGTCGTCGGCGGCGTGCCCGGTCACGCCCGCGAGTTCGGCACCGCCATCAATCCGCGCGTCATTCTCGACCAGGCCTATCAGTTCGACTTCTACGACGGCGGCGGCTTGTCCTGCGCCTTCCTCTCCTTCGCGGAGGTGGACGAGACCGGCAATGTCAACGTCACCCGTTTCGGCGATCGCCGCGACGGCTCGGGCGGCTTCATCGACATCACCCAGAACGCCAAGCGGCTGATCTTCAGCGGCACCATGACCGGCGGCAAGTTCGACATCGGCGTCGAGAACGGCCGGCTCGCGATCCGGCGCGACGGCGCCTTCCGCAAATTCGTGCCGCAAGTCGGCCAGATCAGCTTCAGCGCCTCGCTTGCCGCGCAGCGCGGCCAGCACGTCAGCTACGTCACCGAGCGCGCCGTGTTCGAGCTGGAGAACGGCAGCGTGACCTTGACCGAGATCGCGCCGGGCGTGCGGCTCGAGGAAGACATCCTCGCCCATATGGGCTTCCGGCCGCGCATCAGCCCGCAGCTGAAAGACATGGACCCGCGCATCTTCCGCTCCGGGCCGATGGGGATTGCACAGAGCTTCAAGGCGCTGCCGGCGCGGCCGCGCAAGGTCGCCTGAGGGATCATCATGGACACGAGCGCCCCGATCAATCTCCGTTACGAGGACATCGCGCTCGGCGCGGAATTCGAGACGGCCGTGCACACCGTGACGGAAGCCGACATCGCGACCTTCGCCGACGTCACGCGCGACCATCATCCGCTGCATGTCGATTCAGGCTACGCGAAGTCACGCGGCTTTCCCGCGGTGATCGGCCACGGGCTGTTCGGCCTGTCGCTGATGGAGGGGCTGAAGTCGGAGCTGAAGCTCTATGAGGAGACCTCGGTCGCCTCTCTCGGCTGGGACGAGGTGAAATTCAAGGGCCCGATCGTCGCCGGCGACGCCTTGCGCGTCCGCTTCCGCTTCGTCGAGAAGCGGCCGACCAAGAACCCCGAGCGCGGCATCGTCGTCGAGACGCTCGACCTGCTCAACCAGCGCGACGAGGTCGTGACCGCCGCGCGCCACATCTCGCTGATCCTCACCCGGCAGGCCGTGCGCGACGCGACGGCTGCCACTTAGGTCAAGAAATAGACGTCGGACCGGAGACGGCTCAACTGCCACCCACGATTTGACAGGAGTACCTTGATGCGATTTCCAAAAACCTTCTCCGCCTTCGCCGTTCTGGTCGGCCTGACGCAGGCGGCCGGCGCGCAGACCTGCACGCCGAAAGTGCCGGCATCGAGCCTGATCGAGGCGCCGAAATGGCAGATGTCGATCAACCCGACGCTGCCGCCCCAGCAATTCGTCGACGACAAGGGTGAGCTGCAGGGGCTCAATGTCGAGCTAGCCCGCGAGATCGCCAAGCGCATCTGCGTCGAGGCGGTGTTCCTGCGCATGGACTTCCCGCCGATGATCCCGGCGCTGCGCTCCGGCCGCTTCGACGCCATCAACACCGGCCTGTTCTGGACCGAGGAGCGCTCGAAGATGCTCTATCTCGTGCCCTACGCGCAGCAGGCGATCAGCATCTACACCGATCCCTCCTCCAGCCTGAAGCTCGAAAAGTTCGAGGATCTCGCCGGCCGCGTCGTCGGCGTGGAATCGGCGACCTACACCGAGCGCAAGGCGCGCGAGTTCAGCACCGCGATGGAGGCCAAGGGCCTCAAGCCGGTCGAGCTGCGCACCTTCGCGACGGTGACCGCGACGTCGGCAGCGCTGCGCGCCGGTCAGCTCGAAGCCGCCCTCAACATCAACGAAACCGCGAACGCGCTGGAGCAGAAGGGCATCGCAAAAATCTGGGTCCGCGACATCGCCGGCACCGACATCACCTTCGCCTTCCGCGACAAGCTGCTGGCTCAGGCCGCTGCCGATGCCCTCACCGCGATCCGCGCCGACGGCACCTACGACAAGCTGTTCGACAAGTTCGGCATGACCAAGCTGAAGGCGACGACGTTCGCCATCCGCGGGGATGGGCCGACGAATTGAGGGTTTGAGGGCTCTCGTTCGAAGCTTTCAGATCCCGAAAGCTCTTGTAGCCCGGGTGAGCGAAGCGATACCCGGGACAACGGCGAGAGCGCTCCCGGATGTCGCTTCGCTCATCGGGGCTACGATCGCCGCTCTCGCATAGTCAGCGGCGTTGCAGGGTGGGTTAGCGTAACGCAAACGCAACCCACCCCACGCACCTTTTCTTACGAGCTCGCCTGCGTCACGAACTTCGTGTTCAGGTACCCCTCGATCGCCTCGAGACCACCTTCCGAGCCGTAGCCGGAATCCTTGATGCCGCCGAACGGCACTTCCGGCAGCGCAAGGCCGTGGTGGTTGATCGAGACCATCCCGCTCTCGATGTCGGAGCCGATCGCCTGCATCGTCTTGGTCGAGGTGGTGTAAGCATAGGCCGCGAGGCCATACGGCAGACGGTTCGCCTCGGCGACCACTTCGTCATAGCTGCGGAAGGACGTGATCGGCGCCAGCGGGCCGAACGGCTCCTCGTTCATGATGCGGGCATCGCGCGGCACGTCGGTGATGACGGTCGGCTCAAAGAAGAAGCCCTCATTGCCGATGCGCTTGCCGCCGGCCTGCACCTTGGCGCCGCGCTGGACCGCGTCGGAGACGAGACCTTCCATGGCGTCGACGCGGCGCGGGTTCGCCAGCGGCCCCATGCGGGTGTCCTTGTCCAGGCCGTTGCCGACCTTGAGGCTCTTGGCGGCCGCGACGAACTTGTCGACGAAGGGCTGGTAGACGCTTTCATGCACCAGGAAGCGCGTCGGCGAGACGCAGACCTGGCCGGCGTTGCGGAACTTGTTGGCCGAGAGGATCTTCGCGGCGTTGTCGAGATCGGCATCCGCGAACACGATCGCCGGCGCATGACCGCCGAGCTCCATGGTGACGCGCTTCATGTGCAGGCCGGCGAGCGCGGCCAGATGCTTGCCGACCGCGGTCGAGCCGGTGAAGCTGATCTTGCGGATGATCGGATGCGGAATGAGATATTCCGACACTTCCGACGGCACGCCGAACACGAGCTGGACGACGCCGGGCGGAATGCCGGCGTCGGCATAGGCGCGCACCAGCTCCATGCAGCTTGCGGGCGTCTCTTCCGGACCCTTGACGATGATCGAGCAGCCGGCGGCAAGCGCGGCCGAGATCTTGCGCACCGCCTGGTTGATCGGGAAATTCCAGGGCGTGAACGCCGCGACCGGGCCGACCGGCTCCTTGGTCACGAGCTGGGAGACGTTGCCCATCCGCGGCGGCACGATGCGGCCATAGGCGCGGCGGGCTTCCTCGGAGAACCAGTCGATGAGGTCGCCGGCGAGCATGGTCTCGCCCTGGGCCTCCACGACCGGCTTGCCCTGCTCCATGGTCATCACGGGCGCGATCTCGGCGGCGCGCGAGCGGATGATGTCCGCGGCCTTGCGCATCAGCTTGTAGCGGTCGAACGGCGAGGTCTTGCGCCAGACCTCGAAGCCGGCTTTGGAAGCCTCCAGCGCGCGGTCGAGATCGGCCTTCGAGGCGTGCGGGGTCTTGCCGATCGGCTGGCCGGTGGCGGGATTGAGGATGTCCTCCGACTTGCCGGACGTGCCGTCGGTCCACTCGCCGGCGATGAACATTTGAACTTTCGGGTACATCCCTGGTGTCTCCTGCATGATTTCAGCGGCGATCAGCCGCCTAATAAGTGGGCGCAGAGCTACACCGAAAGGGGCCCGGCGGAAAGGGATCAATGATGCCGCAGCAGCGCATCGCTGATCTTCTCGGCGGCCATGATCACGGGGATGTTGGTATTGGCCGTCGGCAGCCGCGGCATGATCGAGGCGTCCGCCACGAAAATGTTGTCGCTGCCGATCACCCTGCCCTCGGGATCGACCACGGCCATGGCATCGGCGGGATCGCCCATGCGGCAGGTGCCCACGGGGTGCCAAACGCCGAACACACTCTGCCGCACGAAGGCCTCCAGGGCGCGGTCGTCCGCCAGCGTCGCCTGGAACGCGGTGCCATTGAGCAGCACGAGACGGATCAGGAGCTGCCGCAGGCCCGCTGGCACGTCGAGCATCGGCCCGAGGATCGAGGCGACGATGCGGTTGGCCGTGCCATACCGGCTCAGCCGCTTGATGCGCGGGGAATAGGAGGCTGGGAAGAAATCGCCCGCCTCCGGGTTGAGCGCGGAATGGACGACAAGCCTCGCGAGCAGCCGAACGGCCGCGACCATCCGTTCGAGATCGCGCGGATCGGACAGCAGGTTGAAATCGACGACCGGATAGGATCTGGGGTCGCGGCTCGTCAGCGTCAGCGAGCCGCGCGAATGCGGCCGGTTGCACCAGAGAAAATAGAGCCCGAGCCGCGTGCCCAGGGCGTGCCAGCCGCCACGGGCCGAGGCCGTGATGTACATGTCCGAGGCATCGCAACCCGGATGCTCCGACGAGAAACGCATCGCCGCAAAGTTCGGGCGCCGCCGGGCCAGCGGCAGCCGCAAGCCGCGCGGCAAATATTGGCAGAAGGTCAGCGCGGGATGATCGTGCAGATTGCTGCCGACGCCGGGCAGATCAATGGCCACGGGAATGCCGAGCGCCTGCAGCGCCGCGCCCGGGCCGATGCCCGCCCGCATCAGGATCGCCGGCGATTGCAGCGCGCCCGCGGTGAGGATCACGCGGCCGGCACCAACCGCGACCTTCTGCCCGCCACGCGAGACCACGACGCCCGTCGCACGGCGGCCCTCGAGCTTGACCTGCTCGACCTCACTGTCGGCCCAGATGGTGAGGTTCGGCCGCGCCCGCGTCGCCGCGTCGAGATAGCCGGCGGCGGTCGAGACGCGCCGGTCGTTGCGGTTGGAGAAGGCCGGCGGAAAAATGCCGTCCTCGAACTCGGCGTTCTGGTCCTTGCGGAACAGCAGGCCGGTTGCAGACAACGCTTCGCCCACTGCCTTGCCGAATGGCGGCATCGCCTCGCGCGCGATGCGGCGGATCGGGATCGGACCGCTTCTGCCGTGCAGCGGGCCGTCGAAATCGAGATCGGTCTCGAGCTTGAGGAAGTAAGGCAGCACATCCGTCCAGCCCCAGCCGCGCGCGCCGAGATCGCGCCACTCATCATAGTCACGCGGCAGGCCACGATTGGCCGATTGCACGTTGATGCTGGAGCCGCCGCCCATCACCCGGCCCTGCTCATAGGCGCGGACGACCGGCCTGCCCTCGGCATTGCAGCCGGCCGTGGCCGATAGTCCCGGCCAGATGTATTTGTCGCCGAAGAACAGCGTCATCGGATAGCTGTCGAGGATTTCCGGCGGCGTCGCGTCCGGCGGGGTGTCCATCCCGGCCTCGATGAGAAGCACGCGGCGGCTCCCATCCGCAGAAAGCCGATTGGCGAGCACGCAGCCCGCCGACCCGCCGCCGACGATCACATCGTCGAAATGCAGCTCATCCATTCCCGTCTCGTCGCGCAATTCGATGGATCGGCGCGGCCGCAGATGCAGCCGCGCCGATTGAGCCTAAAGCGCGATGAGATTTGGATGAATCGTCATCGCGCTTTAGGTTGTTGTTTGAGCATGATCTTTTCGGAAAACCGCTGCGCACTTTTCCGGATCATGCTTTAGCGGAAGTTGCCCTTGGTCTCGGGGATCACGATCGCACCGATCAGATAGATCACGAACACGCCGACCGCGAAGTAGGCCAGCGACATCGGAATCTCCGCGGGGCTGCCGCTCACCAGCGAGACGAAGGTCGGCATCATGCCGCCCAGCGCAAAGCCAATGTTCCAGGACAGGCCCGTGCCGCTCGCGCGCAGCGCGGTCGGGAACCGTTCGTTCAGGAAGATCAGCACCGGCGCGTAACCGGCATTGCCGATGAAGGCGATCGCGAGCGCTAGAAGCGTAATCTGTGTCGTATCCTTGGCGCCGGCCAGATGGAGATAGCACAGCGGCAGCAGCACCGCGGCCAGAACGCCGATGATGAGGAACGTCTTCTTGCGGCCGATGACGTCGCTCAGCGCGCCAACCGCCACGGCCGAGAAGAACGCCGACACGCTCGCCCCCATCAGGATCAGCGACGAGGTCTGGTTCGGGACCGCGTTGATGACCTTCAGGAAGCTCGGCAGATAGCCCGAGGTCAGGTAGTAGCCGGCGCCGCCACCGAAGGTGATGAGCAAATTGACCAGCAGCACGCCGCGATACTCGCCGGAGAACACGTCCTTGACCGGCGCCTTCGAGACCTTCGCCTGCTTGTTGCCCTGCTGGCGCTTGAGCTCCTTGAAGTACGGGGATTCCTCGAGATTACGGAAGATGAACCAGCCGAGCAGCGAGCTCAGCAGCCCCGAGAAGAACATGAAGCGCCAGCCCCACACCGCGAACGCATCGCCGGGAAACACCGAAGACGTGATCAGGAAGATGAAGGACGCGAGCAGCGCGCCAATGCCAGCACCGCCGCCGCCGACCAGGCCCGACATCGCGCCGCGCCATTGCGCTGGCACCGATTCCGTGCCGATCGTGTGCGTCGACGCCACGACGCCGCCCACGAAAATGCCCTGCACCAGGCGCAGCACAAGGAAGATGATCGGAGCAACCACACCGACCTGCGCGATGGTCGGCAGCAGGCCGAACGCCGCCGTGCTGATTCCGACGCCGATGATGGCGATCAGCATGGCCTGCTTGCGGCCGTGCACGTCGGCGAAATGTCCGAACACCGCCGATCCCAGCGGCCGCATCAAGAGCGTCACGGCGAACGAGCCGTAGACCGCGGCGAGCGACAGCGCCGCATTGCTCGACGGAAAGAACAGCGCGCCGACGACCGGCGCCACGTAGAGCAGAATGAACAAATCGAACAGATCCAGCGCCCATCCGAGCACCGATGCGATGATCGCGTTGACCATCTGCTTGTTATCGGCCGATGCTTGCGCACCCGCGACCGGCATATCCATCTCAGCCATGTTGTTTTACCTCCCCCGTTTGAGTAGCGCCGCGGCTCGCGTCCTTGCGAACCGCGGCAGTTCGTTCAGTCTCGTCTCAGCGGCCGATAAATTTCGGCGGGCGCTTGGCATTGAAGGCCTCGACGCCTTCCTTGAAGTCTTCCGACTGGCGCAGGCGGCTGTAGCAATGGCCTTCCAGCTCGATCGCGATGGCGAGCGTCGAATCCTCGGTGTCGTTGAGCAGCTTCTTGGCGGTGCGCTGGGCCAGCGGCGAGAAGGTGCGGAGCTCGTCGACGAGCTTGTCGGTCGCCTTCTCCAGCTCGGCATCCGGCACGCACTCGGTCGCGATGCCCCAGTCATAGGCCTGCTTGGCCGAGATGCGCTTGGAGCGCATCACGATGTCCTTGGTGCGGGTGATGCCAACCATCTTCTGCAGGCGGGCCGAGCCGCCCGAGCCCGGGATCTGGCCGAGCTTCTGCTCCGGCAGCGCGTATTGCGTGGTCTCCGAGGCGATGCGGAAGTCGCAGGCCAGCGACAGCTCGAAACCGACGCCGAAGCAATAGCCGCGGTTCGCAACGATCACGGGCTTGGCGCAGCGTGCGGGCGCGGCGATGTTCCAGGCGAGCTTGGAGACGTGCTCCGGGCTCGCTTCCATGAAGCCGCCGATATTGCCGCCGCTGGAGAAATGCTCGCCCTCGCCGCGCACCACGATGACGCGGACGCGCGGATCCTCGTCCAGCGTCTCGAAGGTCAGGCGGAGCTGGTCGCGCTGCGGCATCGCCACGACGTTGTAGGGCGGACGGCCCAGGATGATGTCGGCGCGCTCATGCGCCTCGTCGATCTCGACATTGAACCCGTCGAGCTTGGCGAGCCGAGGATCGGCAAATGTATAGGGTGACGGCATGGTTTCTTCCTTCTGTTGATGGGGTGATGATCAGGCCGCGTCCGATGGCGGCAGGCGCTCGGCCTCGTATTCTCCGGCGACGAGCAGTCGCCGCAGCAGCTTGCCGACCGGCGACTTTGGAATCGCGTCGACGAAGACGTAGCGGCGCGGCCGCTTGAAATTGGCAAGGCCCGTGGTGCGGCAGAACTGCTCCAGCTCAACCTCGGAGACCGCGCGGTTGCGCTTGACGAAGGCGGCGACGATCTTGCCCCACTTCTCGTCGGCCACGCCGACCACCGCGACCTCGTCGACGGCCGGATGCAGCGACAGGCAGCTCTCGATCTCGACCGGCGAGACGTTCTCGCCGCCGGTGATGATCATGTCGTCGACACGGCCGGTGACGAACAGATCGCCGTCGGGATCGACGAAGCCGGTATCGCCGGTAAAGTACCAGCCCTCGCGCAGCGATTTCGCGTCCGCCTCGGGGCGGCGCCAGTAGCCCTCAAAGGCCTCATCACCGGCGAGCGTGGCGATGATCTCGCCCTCCTCGCCGACCGCAGCAAGCTCCGCGACCGACTTCGCGGCGATGCGCACGACCTTGACGTGCTGGTTCAGCCCGGCCTTGCCCGCGGAGCCCGGTTTTGCCGCGGCGTTCTGGTCGATCGTGAAGGTGTAGATCTCCGAGCTGCCGTAATGGTTGACGAACAGGTCGGGCTTGAACGCCTCGTTCAGCTTCTTCAGCAGGCCGTCGGTCATCGATGCACCGGCGAAACCGAGCTTGCGCACGCTGGAGACGTCGGTTTTGGCGAA
Source organism: Bradyrhizobium sp. (assembly GCF_035935975.1). Lineage (GTDB taxonomy): Bacteria > Pseudomonadota > Alphaproteobacteria > Rhizobiales > Xanthobacteraceae > Bradyrhizobium. The sequence continues at coordinate 199,870 of NZ_DASYWN010000024.1, read as the reverse complement.
GGCATCGTGATGGACGAGGTCGTGATAGAGCGTCGGCACCAGATAGAGATTGGTGATCTTCTCTTGCTCGATCAGCGCCAGCGCCTGGCGGCTGTCATAGCGCGGCAGGCAGATGAAGGTACCACCGATCAGCGACATCGCCAGCAGCGAGCGGACGCCCATGGTGTGGTAGAGTGGCATTACGCCGAGCGTGCGTTCGCCGCGGCCGTAGAGATTTTGCGCGACATGGGCGATCGCCGCGGCGCGTTCGGCCCGATGCCTGCGTGGCACACCCTTCGGCCGCGAGGTCGTGCCCGAGGTGTAGAGCATGATCGACCAGGAGTCAGCGCCGACGCGCGGCTCGGCGTCGAGCGCAGCGTCCTTGATCAGACCGGCGAAGCTCGTCGCCTCACCCGTTCCGGGATCGACGGAGACGCGCAGCAGCTTGCGCGAGAGCGCCGATCCCTGCACGGCCTCGGCGGAGATGTCCTGGTAGAACACGGCACAGGCTTCGGCGTTCTCGATGCAGTAATCGAGCTCGTCGGCCTTGGCGCGCCAGTTGATCGGCGTGATCACGAGGCCGGCGAACTGGCAGGCCCAGTGCAGCGTCGCCGCTTCCCAGCGGTTCTGCAGCAGCGTGACGACGTGATCGCCGGGCTTGAGGCCAAGCCGGTCGAACGACGCCACGAGGGAGGAAATCTTGTCGTACCATTGCCGGTAGGTCAGGCGGAGATCGCCGTCGACCAATGCGATGGCGTTGGGATCGCGCGCGGCGCTGGCCATGAAGCTGCTGGCGAGATCAAGCATCTGACGTCTCTTTTTTGGATGAAGCGAGCTGGGCGGCGGCTTCGAGTGCCGCCTGGATGATCGGGGTGTAGCCGGTGCAGCGGCAGATATGCCCGCTGAGGAGATCGCGGATCTCCGCCTCGGTCGGCGCCGGATTCTTCGCGAGATAGTGGTCGAGCGACATCAGGATGCCGGCGGTGCAGAAGCCACACTGGAGCGCGTGGTTGCGGCGGAACGCCTGCTGCAGCACGCCGAGCCGGTCGGCCGAGGGCGCGAGCCCTTCGACCGTTTTGAGCTCGCAGCCATCGACCTGCGCGGCGAGCGTGAGGCAGGACCGCGTCAGCATGCCATCGACGACGATGGTGCAGGCACCGCAAACGCCGTGCTCGCAGCCGACATGCGTACCGGTCGCACCAAGCTGGTGCCGCAGGAAATCGGACAGCAGCATGCGCGGCTCGGCTTCGCCCTCGACAGCCTTGCCGTTGAGCGAGAAGCGGACGGGATGGCGGTGATCGGCCTTGAGACGGGTCATTGCAGCACCTCGCCGATCAGGTCGCGACCAATCATGCGCACGAGGTCGCGGCGGTAGCGCGCGGTAGCATGGACGTCGTCGCGGGCGCCGAGCTCGTAGGCGAAGGCGTTGAGCGCATCGTCGAGCGCGTTGCCCTCCAGGCGAGGCCAGTCGCGCGCAGTCGGAACGTCGGCGACGCCACCGACAGCGAGACGCACACCCGTTGGCGTCTTCATCGCGGCGCAGGCCACGATGGCGAAATCGCCATGCCGGCGCGCGACCTCGCGAAAGGCGACGCGCGATCCCTTCACAACAGGCAGCGAGATTCCTTCGATCAGTTCGTCATCGGCACGCGCCGTCAGCATCATGCCGGCGAAGAAGTCTTTTGCGGCGACCCGGCGGCGCCGCTTGGCGCTGCGCAACAACACCTCCCCACCGAGCGCGACCAGCGCCAGCGGCATCTCGGCGCTGGGATCGGCATGTGCGAGCGAGCCGCAGATGGTGCCGCGGCTGCGCGTCTGCATGTGCCCGACCCAGGGCAACGCCAGCGCGACCAGCGGCAGCGCCTCGGCGAGATCAGGCCATGCGAGCAGGTCGGCCTGGCGCACACCGGCGCCGATCACGACGGCATCGCCTTTGCGCTCGATCTTGCGAAGCTCTCTGATCCGCATGATGTCGATCAGCAGCTTTGGCTTGGCGAGACGCATGTTGAGCATCGCCATCAGCGATTGGCCGCCGGCGAGCACGCGGGCATCGCCGCCCTGCTGCGCCAGTCCTTCGAGGACATCGCCGACGCTCCCGGCGCGGAGATAATCGAATGCGGGCGGCTTCATCGACGCCCCCCGAACAGGCTGGCGACTTTCGCCAAGAGCGCGAACAGCGAGAAGCCGCCGCCCTCGGCGCTACCGCCGCCGGCCTTTCGTGCGAGCGCGGTGAAGAACTGGCCGATGATCACCCGCGTTGCGCCGTCGAGCAGACGGCCACCAATGCTGGCGACCTTGCCGCCGATGGCGGCGTCATAGCTGTAGGTCAGCTTGGTGCCGCCGTTGCCATCGGGCGCGAGCGTGATGCGTCCTTCCGCGTTGCCGAAGCCGAGCGCGCCGGTCGCGCCGCCGCGCAAAGTGACGGCGCGCGGCGGATCGAGATCGAACAGCTCGACATCGGCGCGGTAGCGTCCGGACACGGGGCCGATGCCGAGCGTGACGTCGGCGCGGAAATGCGTGTCGGTGATCTTGTCGACGCGCTGGCAGCCGGGAATGACGGATTGCAGCGTGGCGGGATCGAGCAGCATCGCCCAGACCTGCTCGGGCGCGCCCTTCACCAAGGCCTGTCCTTCGCCTCGCAGTCGGCGGTCGCCTTCGCGCATGGGTGCGGCGGTCGCGCCGCCCGCGGGCGGCGGCGGTTCGGCGCCACGTACGAGTTCGGCAAGCCGCGCTGGCACCAATGGCAAGGTGATATCGGCAACACCGAGCGCATCGGCGACCGCATTGGCGAGGCACACCGGCGTCGACATGCAATTGCCCTCGCCCACGCCTTTCGCGCCGAGCGGCGTGAACGGCGACGGCGTCTCCATGTGGAAGATCTCGGGCTCCGGCACCTCGGTGGTGGTCGGCAGCAGGTAGTCGGCAAGCGTTCCCGTCAGAAAGCTGCCGTCCTCGGCATAGGCATATTCCTCGTAGAGCGCCGCGCCGAGCGCCTGGGTAAAGCCGCCGCGGATCTGGCCGTTGACCATGCCGGGATGCAGGATGGTGCCGCAATCGTGCATGGTGACGTAGCGGTCGATCCGCGTCTCCAGCGTAACAGGATCGATCTCGACGCCGCAGAAGTCGAAGATGAAGCCGTGGCAAAGCGAGGAGTTGATGCGATCGTCCTCGTCGGGCGGCGTCAGCTCCGGCGGGGTCCAGAACACGGTCTCGCGGATGGTCTGGCCGGCATCGTCAGGCAGCGAGCCCGGCGACCAATGGCTGAGCGCGGCGACGCGCGAGAATGCGATCCGGTTTTCCGGATTGTGCTTCGAGGCGACGAAGCCTTTTGCGAAGACGATGTCGGAGGCTTCGACGTTGAGCTGGCTGGCAGCGATGCGCGCAAGCCGGCCGGCGACGCGCTCGGCCGCGATCTTCGCGGTGCCCGCCACCGCCGCCGCAAAGCGGCTGGCGTAATTCCCTGAAGCGATCGACCAGGCATCCTTGGCGGTGTCAATCTCGGTGTTGACACGGATGTCCTTCGGCTGAAGGCCAAAGACGTCGGCGACGACCTGCGACAGCACGGTGCGATGGCCCTGCCCTTGCGGCACCGAGGCGACATGAACGGTCACGCTGCCGACCGGATCGAGTCCGACGGTGGCCGTTGCCTGCGCGCCGTTCTTGGGACCAGCCTTGCGGCGCTCGGCCGCCGTCAGCACGGTCGTGATGTAACCCATGTTGGAGACGCTGGGCTCGACCACCGCGGTGAAGCCAATGCCGTAGAGACGCCCCTGCGCCCGTGCCTCGTCGCGCTTCGCCTTCAGCTCCGCGAGCCTGCCCTGCTCCACTGCGCGCGCGACGGCTTCCTGGTAGTTGCCGGAATCGAGCAACGCGCCGGTCGCGGTGCGATAGGGAAACGCACCGGCATCGATCAGGTTGCGCTTGATGACATCGAGCGGATCGAGCTTGAGGCCGATCGCAATCCGCTGAACCAATCGCTCCAGCGCGAAATAGACCTGTGGGCCGCCAAAGCCGCGATTGAGCCCGGTCGGCGTCTTGTTGGTGACGACGACACGGTTGCGGATCTTGACGTTGTGGATGTCGTAGGCGCCGGTCAGGTTGCCGTGCATGCGATAGAGCGTCGCCGGTTCAGGCGCGCGCAGATGCGCGCCGCAATCCTCGACCTGGTCCCAGTCCAGCGCGAGAATTTTTCCGTCAGCCGCGACCGCCGCCGAGAGCGTCGTCGCGCGATTGGTCGCCGAGACCGATGCGGTGAGATGCTCGAGCCGGTCCTCGATCCACTTGACCGGCCGCCCCGTGACGCGCGCGGCCGCGGCGATCAGCACAATGTAGGGAAACACGCCCTGCTTGACGCCAAAGCTGCCGCCGGAATCCGGCGGCGTGCGCAGCCGCAGCCGGTTGCCCGGCACTTTCAGCGCACGCGCAATCACGGTGTGGATGCTGAACGGGCCCTGGAAATTGGCGAGCACCTCATAGGCGTCCTCGCCGGCATCGTGCGAGGCGACGACGCCATAGGTCTCGATCGGGGTGCAGGAGTTGCGGGGATATCTGATGTCGATGGAGAAGCGATGCGGCGCATCCGCAAAGGCCTTCTCGGGATCGCCGTAGCGGAACGCGCGGTCGCTGGCGAGATTGCTGGGGAAGCCGTCATGCAGCACCGGCGCGCCGGGCGCGATCGCACCCAGTGGATCGACGACGGCGCCACGCGGGCGATATTCGACATTGATGAGCTCGGCCGCATCCTCGGCCCGCGCGCGATCGGTGGCGACGACCACGGCCACGGGCTCACCGACATAGCGCACGCGATCCATCGCGATCGGCCAGCACTCGACCGGCGCCTTCACGCCGACGACGAGGCTCGTGGTGACGGCCTTGATGTCGCTGCCGGTCAGAACTGCTGCTACGCCCGGCAGGCGCTTGGCAGCGTCAACATCGATGGAGAGAATATCGGCATGCGCGTGCGGCGAGCGCAGGATGGTTGCGTGCAGCGTGCCGGGCTGGACGCCGAGATCGTCGATGAAGCGGCCGCGACCGCTGAGCAGCGCGGCGTCCTCGACGCGCTCGATCGAACGTCCGACCCACGGCTCATCGCCACTTCCCGGATTTGCGGATTTGACCGCCTGCAGCATATCCCGGCATACCTCCCGACGCGCTCTTTGACGCGACGATGACGTTTGTCAGGATTGGGTGTGCGGGAGCCATACCGCCCGCTCTCACGACTTACCAAATCGTCTCATTCGAGAGCGTGCAGCGCAATATCAGCTTGCAGGAATCAACCCGCAAGACGCGAGACGTTGCGAAACTCGCGCGGGCTGACGCCGGCGTGATCGCGGAAGAAGCGCGTGAAATGCGCCGGCTCCGGAAAACCAAAGCGCTCGCTGAGCTCGCCGAGCGGCGTGTCCTCGCGCATCACAGCCTCGAGCGCGCGCTCCATGCGGACGACGTTGAGATAGATCTTTGGCGAGACGCCGAGCGAGGTCTCGAACAGGCGGAAGAACTGCGCGCGCGAGAGCCCTGCACCCTTCACGAACTGATCGACATTGGCGTAGGAGTCATGCACGCGCATCGCATCCATCGCGCGGCGGATGCGCCAGTCGCAACTCACCGCGCTCATGCCGCGGATCGAGGTCGGGAAGCTGCGCCAGGGCGTGAACCGCTCGATCACCGCGATCATGAGGTCCGACAGCGTTTGCTCATGGGTCCGCACCGCATCGGGATTCGCCATCATTTCAGCCGCCAGATGCAGCGTGAGCTGACGAATGCGCGGCGACACCTCGCCCGAGGGACGCTCGAAAAAGCCCGGCGCGCCGCTCGCGGCCCAACCAGGGCGGAACTCCTTCAACCATTCCGGCTCGATATAGAGCGCCATGATGAGCGTGCGCGGACGGTTGACATCATGCACATAGGCATGCGGCTTCCAGCCGTCGACCAGCACGGCGGCGGTGTCGGTCAGCGGCGTGACCTGGTCACCGACCATGAACTGCGTGTCGGCGCCCTCAACCTTGAGCAGGACGTGGCAGTGATGGTGGGCGTGGCGGACCAGCGAACGGTCCATGTCGAGCAGAGCGACCCTGCCGAAAGCGCCATGAGCGATGCGCAGGGCCGTCGACATCAGTTCCTTCCTCCCAGCATTGCGCTGCAAAACGGTTGCTTTGTTGGCGCGGCACTATAGCCGGCACCCGCTTCATATTCCAACGACGCAAACCGACGCAAGTTGCCTGGAGGCGGTAATCGGCTCATGCACGCGCCTCCGCGAGAAGGCGCGCGACCGCGGCGCTCGGGTCGGCCTGCAACGCAGTGGCGAGATCGACGTCCTCCTCGCCTTTGACGCGGATGCGCTTGAAGGCAAGCTCGGGCGCGCTGACCGGCGCGGTCGCATCGAGGCCCATCTTGGCGCTGATGCCGTTGTCGGTGGTCGGATCGAGTTTCGAGCCGAGCGCGCCTGAGACGACCATCAGGTCGCGATCGGCCTGGAAGCGCGTCGCCACCGCCCACTCGATCTCCTCGGACGAAGAGATGTCGACGTCCTTGTCCACCACGACCACCTGCTTGATGTCGTAATGCGCGCCGAAGGCACACATCATGATGTTCTTGGGCTCGCCGTCATTAGCCTTGTCGATCTTGATCGCGAGGTGATAGCGGCAGGTGCCGCCGCGCGTCAGGCGGACGTCGAGCACGTTGGGAAAGCTGCGGCGCAGGTGTTGCAGCAGCGTCGCCTCGCGCGGCACGCCGCCGAGGATCAGATGCTCGAAGCCGCCGCCGACGATGGTGTGGAAGATCGGCGCCTTGCGATGCGTGATCGCATTGACCTCGATCACCTCGCGATTGGCGCGCGGACCGTAATATTGAGGGAACTCGCCGAACGGTCCCTCAGGCTCGCGCACGCCCTGCAGGATGCGCCCCTCGATCACGATCTCCGCATGAGCGGGCACGCGGACCGAATTGGTGCGACACTTCACGACATCGACGGGCGCGCCGAGCAGCGCACCGGCAATCGCCATCTCGTCCTCGTCGAGCGCAGCGATCGCCTGCGAGGCCAGCATCAACGCCGGATGCGCGCCGATCACGATCGCGATCTCCAGCGCCTGGCCCAGCTCTTCGGCGAGGCGATAATAGGAGAAGGTGTGGCGCGGCAGCAGCAGCACGCCGATGCGGTTCTTGCTGGAAATCTGGCAGCGGTGGATCGAGACGTTCTGAACACCGGTCTTGGGATTGCGGGCGATCAACAGGCCGGCCGTGATATAGGGACCGCTGTCGCGCTCATTATGCTTGGGCACCGGAAGCTGACGCAGCAGATCGACGTCTTGGTGCACGACCTCCTGCACCGGCCCGCTCGCGACCTCATGGGTCGGCAGCGGATGGCTCGCGGCGGCGAGGAAGCGCGGCAGCAACTGGTCCTCGGTGACGCCGATGGAATCGGCGACCCAGTCGCGCCCGGCGAAGAGATTGGCGACGACGGGAATCGCGTGCCCGTCGGGGCGCGGAAACAGCACCGCGCTGTCGCGCTCCAGCCGCTTGGCGACGGCGGCGAGCTCATCAGCCAAGCCAATGCCTTCGCGGGCGATCGCGAGTTTGCCGCGCTCGGCGAGGTAAGCGAGCCAGCCGCGCAGATCGGCTTGCGCCTTCGCAGCTGTTCGGGCCGGAGTTTCCATTTGCATGTAACGGGCTTTCCTTGGTCTTCAGATCAGGGCGCGACCTTGCGCAGCGTCGGCGAGCGGCGCTTGAGCGCCTCGTCCTCACCCCAGCGGCGCACTACGCCGATATCGATGTCGAACAGGTCGAGCACGCGGCCGACGGTGTGCTCGACCATGTCTTCGAGATTCTCTGGCTTGGCGTAGAAGGCGGGCATGGGCGGCGCGATGATGGCGCCCATCTCGGACAGCGCGGTCATCGTCCTGAGATGTCCGGTGTGCAGCGGGGTCTCGCGTACCATCAGCACGAGGCGCCGGCGCTCTTTCAACACCACGTCGGCGGCGCGGGTCAGAAGCGTGGTGGTCACGCCCGAGGCGATCTCGGACATCGAGCGCATCGAGCACGGCGCTACGATCATGCCAGCGGTGCGGAACGAGCCGCTCGAGATCGCCGAGGCCATGTCGTCGATCGCATGGCAGACATTGGCGAGCTCCCTCACCTCCGCGATCTTCAGGTCGGTCTCGTAGGCAAAGGTCAGCTCGGCGGTCTTCGACATCACGAGATGGGTCTCGACGCCGGCATTGCGCAGGAGCTGCAGCAGGCGCACGCCATAGGTCACGCCGGAGGCGCCGGAAATGCCGATGATCATCCGCTTGGGGGTGGCGTCCTGCATAGGTCTGATTTCGCTCCCTGGGACGCGCCTCTGAGGTTACGCGGTCCGCCGCAAGACTAGGCAATCCAAGCCATCACCACAAATAATGATTGATTATATCATTCATCATCTGAGATGATGGACTGAGCTGGATTGGCGAACGAAGGACAGCCCCGTGGAACTCAGGCAGATGCAATATTTCCTGTGCCTGGCCGAGGAGAAGAACGTCACAAGGGCCGCGCGCCAGCTCAACATCGTGCAGCCGGCGCTGAGCATGCAGATCGCCAAGCTCGAGGCCGAGCTCGGCCAAAAACTGTTCGACCGCAGCGTCCAGGGCATGACGCTGACCAGCGCCGGGGAAGCACTGGTGCGGCTGACGGCACCGATCGTGCGCGATGCCGAATATGCCCGGCAGGAGATGGCGCAGCTCGGCGGCCGCATCTCGGGCCGCGTCTCGGTCGGCCTCATCACCTCGGTCGCGCAGAGCACTATGGCGAGTTCGTCGGCCACCGTCGCGAGCCGCTATCCCGAGATCACGCTGTCGGCCTGCGAGGGCTACACCGAGACGCTGGTCGACTGGGTCAACACCGGCCAGCTCGATTTCGCACTGATCAATGTGCCGCGCCGAAAGACGCCGCTCGCCGCGCATCACATCATGGACGAGGAGATGGTGTTCGCCTGCCGCAAGGACAGCCCGATCAGGCCGCCGGCAAAGCTGCGCTTTGATCATATCGCTGGCTTCGACCTCGTGCTGCCCTCCAAGCGCCATGGCCTGCGGCTGATCCTCGACGAGCAGGCTGCCGCGGTCGGCATCGACCTGCGGCCGCGGCTCGAGCTCGACACCCTGCCCGCGCTCTGCGACGTCATCGCGACCACCGATTTCGCCACGGTGCTGCCGACCATCGCGCTCCGGCAATCGCTGGCGAGCGGCGCCATCCGGGCGCATCGCTTCGACGAGCAGCGGATCGTGCGCTCGATCGCCTGGGTGCATCACCCCCGGCGCGCGGTATCGGTCGCGGCCAAGGCCGTACTCGATGTCATCAGCCACGACCTGGCGCAAGCCGCCGCCGTGGCACGCGAATTTGTAGAGCCCTCCCCCGGCGGCAAAGGCGCGTCGTCCCGCAAGGAGCAGCGCAAGCCACGGAATCGCGCCGGTTAGAACTGATCGAGATTGCAGCCTCTCGCGTTGAAAGTCGCGATCGCGCGCCAGATATTGCCTGTGCCCGCTCCTCGCGCCCCAAGCCGACCATCGCCCGCCATGCCCTTCTTCCGGCTCAACGACGACCATGTTCTCCCCGACGATCTCGGGGAGTTCGACCCCGAGACCGTGCCGCGCACCCTCGCCGCCTTCGGTGGCCGCATGGTCACCAAGGGCATGGAGCTGGCGATGCACACGCATCGCAAGGACGAGCTGGTTCTGACCTTGCGCGGCATCGTCAGGCTGGAGGCCGGACACGGCGTCTGGATCGTGCCGCCGCGCTGCGCGGTGTGGATTCCCGGAAATGTCCCGCACAGCGTCAGCGTGATCGGCGATGTCGAGATGCATTGCCTGTTCATCGAACCGAAGGCGGTGCCGGCGCTGCCGCGGCAATGCTGCGCGCTGTCGATCTCGCCCTTGCTGGCGAGCCTGCTGGTCCATGCCACCCACATGCCCGTGATGTACGACGTCGACGGCGCCGACGGCCGGATCGCCACGGTGCTGCTCGACCAGCTCGCGGTCGCGCCGGTCGAGGAGCTGCGCTTCCCGATGCCCGTCGACACGAGGCTGCGCCGGATCGCGAGCGCGCTGATCGCCGATCCGTCGGATCGCGCCACGATCGACGATTGGGGCCGGCGCATCGCCGTTGCCCCGCGCACCCTCACCCGCATCCTGCAACGCGAGACCGGCATGAGCTTTGGCCGCTGGCGCCAGCAGCTCCACATCCTGATCGCGCTTCAGCGGCTCGACCAGGGCGCATCGGTGCAAACAGTGGCGCTCGACCTCGGCTATGAGGGCGCAAGCGCCTTCGTCACCATGTTCCGCAAGGCGCTGGGCAAGCCACCGGCGCGATATCTCGCCGAACGCCGTATCGCCGCACACTGACCGGAAATCGCAATCGATTGTCCCGTTCGCGGAATGCGGCTTGAGGGACGATTTCGTATCCAGGCTCCGAAGCGCCGGTGGCGCATTGCAAGGAGCCGATCATCATGGATTCACTCAGCACGGACCTCGTCGCCGACGTCCTCAATCGCCTTCACCAGGAAGCGGAGATTGCCGACGCGCCGCTGATGCAGGCCCTCGTCGATGAAGCCGGCAGCCGCGAAGAGATGATCAGCCAGGCCATCGCGGCCGAGAGCCGCGATCTCAACGCGGTCTACCAGACCTATGCGGACAATTTTCTGAGCGTTTCACCGCGGTTCGGACGCTTCCTCTACATGTGTGCCCGCGCCTGCAAGGCGAAGCGCATCGTCGAGTTCGGCTCGTCGATGGGGATTTCGGCGATCTACATGGCGGCCGCGCTGCGCGACATGGGCGGCGGCCGCCTGATCGGGACCGATCTCGAACCCGGCAAGATCGAGCGCGCCAGCGCCAACGTCGCCGCCGCGGGGCTCACCGACTTCGTCGAGTTCAGGCTCGGCGATGCCCGCGAGACGCTCGCCTCCGGCATCGGTGAGATCGACATGGTGATGCTCGACGGCGCCTTCACGCTCTATCTTCCCATTCTCCAATTGCTGGAGCCGCAATTGAAGCCCGGTGCGCTCATTGTCGGCGAGAACGCGTTCGAGGAAGCCTCGGGCTATATCGACTACGTCAGAGATCCCCAGAACGGCTATCTCTCGATGTCACTGCCGTTCGACCCCGGTCGCGGCAACGAACTCACCATCAAGACCTGATCATCCGGGAGCCAAGCCTTGAACGAGCCCGGCCAGTCACCACACCTCTCCGACTCATCGCAGGCCCCGCAGGGACGAGTCACAAAAATGCTGCTGCGCTGGCTGATGCGCCCGGCGCGCGTCACCGCCATCGAGACGCTGTCGCCGCGCTTTCGACTCATCGACCTCGAAGGCGAGGCCCTCAGGGACGTCGCCTGGACTGCCGGGCAAAAGATCCAGATCGCGATGGGTGCGGGCCTCAGCGCACGCACCTATACGCCGATGTCATGGGATGCGGGCCACGGCAAGACGCGGCTGCTTGCCTTTGCGCATGGCGATGGCCCCGGGAGCCGTTGGGTGAGCGGCTTGCGCACGGGCGATTCCTGTCAATTCTTCGGCCCACGCCGTTCGCTCGATCTTGCCGGTCTGGAGGCGCCTGTCGTTGTGTTCGGCGACGAAACCTCGTTCGCCGTCGCTGCAGCTCTGCGCAACAATCTGCAGGCCGGCGGTGCGCTCCACATGTTCGAAGCCACGGACATCGTGGAGTCGCGGCGGGTACTGGACGCGATCAATCTTGGCGAGGCGCGATTGATCGCACGCAGCACCAGCGAGGACCATCTCGCTGCCATTGAAGCGGAAATGCTGCGCCTTGCTGCAAACGGAGCGCAGTTCGTCCTCACCGGCAAGGCATCCGCGATCCAGCGCATCAGCCGCACGCTGAAATCTGCAAGCGTTGCGTCATCGCGCATCAAGGCCAAGGCCTATTGGGCATTGGGCAAGACCGGGCTCGATTAAGCTTTTCTTCACTCGGACAAGATGTCGCGCCCACTGCAGAATGAGACGGGTTGGTAAGTTTTGAGACGAGCAGGCATGACGGTCGCATTCGCGAGCTAACTACGATCCAGGCGTAGAAAATCGCGACCTGGCGCTCATCCCGACGATTCCTGTCCCGGACGGTCCCAGGTCTGGCAGAACAAGACACAGTCGGGAGATTCAGTCCGAGATGACACGGTTCGATCGCAGCAAGATCACGGATAGCGCGTACGCTGAGGAGTTTCGTCCCGACCGCCGCACTCTGCTGTCGCTCGGTGTCGGCGCCGCTGTCGCCGCGACCGGACTGCGTTCCGCGCAAGCGCAAGACTATCCCGCCCGCCCCGTGCAGGTGCTGGTGCCCTTTGCCGGCGGCAGCGCCAGCGACGTCATCACGCGCATCCTGCTCAACCGCATGTCGACGTCGCTCGGACAAGCCTTCGTGGTCGACAATCGCCCCGGCGCCGGCGGCAATATCGGCACCGCAGCCGCAGCACATGCCGCCCCTGACGGTTACACCCTGCTGATGAGCACCTCCGGCCCGCTGGCCGCGAACAAGGCGCTCTACAAGGACCTTCCTTACGATCCGCTGAAAGACCTCGCTCCGATCGGCCTGTTCGCGACGCTGCCGAATGTCATCGTGATCAATTCGAAATTGCCGCCGAAATCGCTGGCCGAGCTGATCGACTACGCCAAAGGCCATCCCCGCGAGCTCAACTACGGAACGGTGGGCGTCGGCTCGTCGCAGCATTTGGCCGCGGCCTATTTCGAGCAGCTTACCGGCACCGAGCTCACGCACGTTCCCTACCGCAACATCGCCGCCTACACGCCGGACTTCATCGCGGGCCAGGTCCCGCTCGGCTTCCAGCTCCTGCCGAACGTCCTCGGCCTGATCAAGAGCGGCGATGCGCGCCCGCTCGCGGTCGCCAACGACAACCGCATGACGGCGCTGCCTGACGTGCCGACCGCGTCCGAGGCCGGCCTGAAGAATTACGAGAGCGCCGCCTGGCTTGCGCTGCTCGCGCCGGCGAATACCGACAAGGCCGTCGTCGACAAGCTCTACAAGGCGATGGTCGAAGCCGTGAACGATCCGAAAGTGCGCGCCCTCTTCGTCGAACAGGGCGCCGAGCCGCTGGTGATGGACCCCAAAAGCCTGACGGACTTCATGACCTCCGAGACCACCAAATGGGCCGGCATCATCAAGAAGATCGGCATTGAGCCTATGTAAGGATCACACTAGGCTCGACTTGCCGCGGCTGAGCACTTCGCCGGCGCCCTTGTCGCCGACGATCTTGCCGTGCTCGTACACCACCCGCCCCCGCGCGATGGTGGTGACGGGCCAGCCGGTGATCTCAAAGCCTTCCCACGGCGTGTAGTCGGAGCCGTGGTGCAGATCGGCCTGCTGGATTTTCTTGGTCAGCTTCGGGTCCCACAGCGCGATGTCGGCGTCGAAGCCGACGCCGATCGAGCCCTTGCGCGGGTAGAGGCCGTAGATGCGCGCGTGGTTGGTCGCGGTCAGCTCGACGAACTTCTGCAACGTGATGCGTCCCTTCGAGACTCCTTCCGAGAACAGGATCGGCAGCCGCGTCTCGACGCCTGGAATGCCGTTCGGCACCCAGCGGAACGAGGTCCGCGCATTCGGCGTCAGCTTGCCCTTGGGATCGTCGTAGCGGAACGGGCAGTGGTCCGACGAAAAAGTCTGGAACACGCCCGTGGTGATGCCTTCCCAGATCGCCTGCTGGCTTTCGGCATCGCGCGGCGGCGGCGAGCAGACATATTTCGCGCCCGTGATGTCCATGTTGAGGCCCTTCATGTCGTCGGCCGTCAGCGTGATGTATTGCGGGCAGGTCTCGGCATGCACCGGCAGACCGCGCTGCTGGGCCCAGCGCACCTGCTCCATCGCCTCGCGGCCTGAGACGTGCACGATCATGATGGGAACGCCGATCACCTCGGCATGGCTGATGGCGCGATGCGTCGCCTCGCGCTCGACCGCCTGCGGCCGCGAGGTGCCGTGATAATAGGGCGCAATGTGACCTTCGCGCTCGAGCTTGCTGGTGAGGAAGCGGATCGCGTCATAGCCCTCGCAATGGACCATCACCAGCGCCTCCTCGCGGCGCGCGACGTCGAACACCTCGAGCAGCTGCTTGTCGCTCAGCACGAGGTCGTCATAGGTCATGAACACCTTGAACGAGGTGTAGCCGTCCTTGACGAGGGCCGGCAGCTCCTGCCCGAGCACGACCGCGGTCGGGTCGGAGATGATGAGGTGAAAGGCCGTATCGATGTAGCACTCGCCCTCGGCAAGCTTGCGGTAGTTCTCGACGCAGGTGCGCAGCGAGGTCCCCTTCTCCTGCAGCGCGAAGGGCAGCACCATGGTGTTGCCGCCGGCCGCCGCCGCGCGCGTCGCCGAGGCGAAATCGTCGGCCATGACGACATCGGGGCCCGAGGACTGGGAGATGTGGACGTGGCTGTCGATTCCGCCCGGCAGCGCCAGCAGGCCCGTCGCATCGATCTCCCGCGCGGCGCCCTCGATACGGTCAGCGATGCTGACGATGCGACCGTCGCGAATGCCGATATCGGCGCGGAACTCGTCGCCGGCCGTCACGATGGTGCCGCCGCGAATGGCGAGATCGAGCTGCGTCACAGGAGTCTCCGTCACTTGATGCCTGCTGATGTCTGGAAGATCCGGCCCCATTGCGCAAGAGCCCCGATGTCGCCGCCGGCGAGTTCGAGCGTTCGCCACAGCGTGACCGCGACCGAGTCGAGCACCGCGATATTCAGTTCCCGTTCCAGCGATGCGGCGAGCGCGGCGCCATCGAGATTGGTGCAGAGAATGACGATGGCATCGGCGCCCTCTGCCGCCACCGCGCGGATCATGTCCGCGATGGTCGCGGGCGCAACCTCGCCAAAGGAATAATTGTCGCGCAGGCCGAGATGCCGCTCGGCATGCGAGGCGACGCCCTCCTCGGCCCAGACGTCGCCGATGCGCCGCTGCACGTCATCCGTATAGGGCGAGACCAGACCGACGCGTTTGGCGCCGAGCGCGTGGACGGCATCGATGCAGGCGAGCGTGGACGTCGTCGCGGGCACGCCGGTGCGCGCCGTGATCGCCTCGCACAGGCTCCGGTCGCGGCCAATGCCGAGCCAGCTTGCGGAGGTGCCGTTCCACGCGATGGAGCCGACCTTGGCATCCGCCAGCAGATCAGCCGCCGGCAGCATCACCGAGGCATCGAACTGGCTCAGCGCCGCCGCATCGAGCGCGATCTCGGTGACACGGAAGCGCGAGAAATGCGCGGTGACGCCCTCGACACCGGCCAGCATGGCACTGGTGACGGGTTCGAGCACCGAGTTGGAGGACGGCGTGATCATGCCGAGGCGCTTGCGCATGCTGGTCATCTTCCTGCGACCCGTTGCCTGACGGGGGCGACATTGTGTCTGGCCCACAGCGCTTCCGCAACCTTCTGCGCCTCGCGAACCAGCTCGGCGCCGTCGGCACTCAGCAGGCGACCGTCCTCGATCACGACACGGCCATCGACAATGACGGTCTTCACGTTATTGCCGTTACCGGACCACACCAGCGCGCCGAAACCGTCGATGACAGGCGCGAGTGTCGGCTCGGACAGGTCGAGCAGGACCAGGTCGGCCTTCTTCCCCACCGTAACGGACCCGATCTCGTCGCCGAGCCCGAGCGCTTCGGCGCCGCCCTGTGTCGCCCACCGGAGCGCCGTCCGCGCATTCAGCCCGTCCTTCTCGCCGCGGATCCGCTGCATGGCAACCGCCCAGCGCATCGCCTCGAACATGTCGCCCGAAAACGTATCGGTGCATAGCGCCATCCGGGCGCCGTGACGCGCGATCGAGGCCGCAGGCGCGATGCGGCCGGTCTTGGCGTTGCCGATCGGCGTATAGGCCATGGTCGCCTTCGCCGCGCCAAGCGCGGCTTCGTCATCGGCGGTCACATGGATGCAGTGTGCCGCGATCAGGCGCTGGTCGAGCAGCCCGGCCGCATCGAGCACCTCGACCGGAGACCGGCCGCTGCGCGCCTGGGTTTGCGACACCTCGATCGGGCTCTGGCAGACGTGGGTGTGGACATTGCCGCCATATCTCTGCACGAGACCGGCCACCTCGCGCAGCAGTTCGTCCGAACAGGTGTCCGGTGCATGCGGGGCGAAGTCGCACCTGATCCGGCCATTGTCGTGGCCCTGCCAGCGCTCGACCAGCGCGACGTTCTCGGCGATGCTCGCAGCACCGATGGCGGCCGAATAGTCGTAGCGCTTCTGGGTCAGGGCTTCCGGATCGGCGTCGTGGATCCGCCCCGCGATGACGGCGCGGGAGCCAAGCTCGGCATGCGCCTTGGCCAGCGCTTCCGGGTAGCGATAGAAATCGACGATCGTCGTCGAGCCGGTCCGCAACATCTCGTAGACGCCGAGTCGCGACAGCGCCGTGGCCTCGCCTTCGGTCAGTCGATGTCCCTGCGGAATTCCGGCCGTGAACATCGGCGCAAAGCCGAGATCCTCGATCATGCCGCGGGTGATCATCAGCGGGGTATGATTGTGTACGTTGACCAGCCCCGGCATCACGAGCTTGTCGCGCGCATCGATCGTGCGCCTCGGCGACCAGCGCTTCGCGAGTTCGTCGCCATCGCCGACGTCGACGATGCGGCCCTGCTCGATGGCGACCGCGCCGCCTTCGACCATGCGATCGGCGCCATCCAGCGTGACGATAAGCCCGCCGTTGACCAGGAGATCACAGGCGCGCGGTGTTGTTGCGGATTCCATGGTCACGACGCTTGTGCAAGGCGCGTCGACTCCTCCCGGATCAGGGACAGGATGTGGCGCTTTGCGTCATTGAATTCGGGGCTGGTGATGTCGCGTGGACGCGGCAGGTCGAAATTGACGGCCTCGCGGATCCGGCCAGGCCGCTTGGTCATCACCACGATCTTGTTGCCGAGCACCAGCGCCTCGTCGACGCTGTGGGTGACGAACACGATGGTGCAGCGGCGCTTCTGCCAGATCGCGACCAGCTCTTCCTGCATTTCGAGCTTGGTCTGGGCGTCCAGCGCGGCAAACGGCTCGTCCATCAGGATGACGCTCGGGTTCATCAGCAGCGCCCGGGCGATGCCGACGCGCTGGTTCATGCCGCCGGACATCTCGGAAGGGTGATGGTGCTCGAATCCGCGCAGGCCCACGAGATCGATGAACTCCATGGCGCGGTCGTGGCGCTCGGCCTTGGCGACGCCCTTGAGCTTGAGGTGGAAGGCGATGTTGTCGATCGCGGTCAGCCACGGCATCAGGGTCGGCTGCTGGAACACCACGCCGCGGTCCGAGCCGGGCCGCTCCACCTGCTTGCCATCGACCAGCGTACGGCCGGACGTCGCCTGCTCGAAGCCGGCGATGATGTTCAGAAGCGTCGACTTGCCGCAGCCGGACGGGCCGAGCAGGCAGACGAAGTCGTTGGCCTCGATGTCGAGATTGATGTTGTCCAGCGTCAGCAGGTCGCGGCCGCGCCGCTTGTCGGAGAACACCTTGACGATGTTGCGAAGCTCGATTGCCGCCATCAGCCCGCCCTGCCCTGCACGGTGGTTGTCTGCTGCCAGCGCAGCGTGCGCGCCATGACCGCCTTCAGGCCGAGGTCGGAGAGATAGCCGAGCAGCCCGATCGAGATCATTGCAGCCAGCACGATGTCGTAGCGCAGGAAGTAGTAGGAATCCCACAGCACGTAGCCGAGGCCGCTCTTGACCGCGACCATCTCGGCGGTGACCGTCAGCATCCAGGCCGATCCGACCGCGATGCGCAGGCCTGCGAAGATCGAGGGCAGCGCCGCCGGCAGCACGATGTCGGTCAGCATCTGCCGCCCGTTCGCGCCCATCATCGCGCCGGCGCGGACGAGATTGTGGTCCACCGTCTTCACGCCATGGATGCTGTTCATCAGCACGGGGAAGAAGGCGCCGAGGAAGACGAGGAAGATCGCCGGCTTGTCGGCGATGCCGAACCAGATGATGGCGAGTGGAATCCAGGACACCGGCGGGATCGGCCGCAGCATCTGCAGCGTCGGCTCCAGCGTCTTCTCGAACAGGCGCGACCAGCCGATCGCGACACCGGCGAGGATTCCGAGCAGGCTCGCCAGCGCAAAGCCGCCGAACACGCGAAGAGCGCTGGCGAGCGCGTCGCGCAGCCAGTGCCCGGAATAAGTCTGCGTGGTCTCGTCGAAGCCGAACACCCAGTCGCCGAGCGCGTGCAGCACCGCGCTCGGCGCCGGCAGCAGCGCCGGCGGCAGCATGCCGCTGCGGGCAAAGGCCTCCCAGCCCGCGATCAGCAGCGCGGGCACGATGAGGCGTTCGAGCCCCTGGAACGCCCGCGTCAGCCGGAATCCCGGTCTTGCGGGCGTGACGTCAGTAACCGAGGTCATTCTTGGCCTTTCCGGTGGCCTTCTCCAGGAACGAATAGTCCATGTTCTTCTCCGCTTCCGCGGAGACGTCCTTCGAGATGTATTTGAGGTCGCGCATCATCGCGGCGATCGCGAGCGTCTGCGAGCGATGGATCGCCGGATCGGGCGAGGCATTGTTCAGCGCTTCGGTCGCGACCGTCTTGTCGAGGCCGGTGAGCTTGTTGATGACCTCGATCCACGGTCCCTTGTCGGCGATCAGCCTGTTGTCGAGCTCGACCACGGCCGTAACGATGCCCTGCACGCCGGCGCGCTGGCTGGCGATCACGTCGGAGCGGGTGACGATGAGATTGGTCAGGTTGCCCGCGGCCTGGTCATACGGCAGCACGAAATGCTTGCCGGCTCCCGAAAGCCGGATCTGCGAGGCGAACGGCTCGACCGAGCAGATCATGTCGACCTCGCCGCGCTGCAGCGCCGCGAGGTGGTCGGACGGGTTGGGAATGTTGATGAACTGGATGTCCTTGTTGGGGTCGACGCCCTGCTTCAGGAAGGCGCCGCGCATGTGGATGTCCTGCGCGTTGCCGCGGGAGGCCGCGACCTTCAGCGGCTGGCCGTCGCTCTTTGCCTTCGTCACGGTCGCCTTGAACGCGGCCCAGTCCTCCGGCGGCAGGTTCAGCTTGGCGGACGAGAGACATTCCGAGCCGCCATTGATCTGGCCGGACACGGCGACGACGTCAAAGCCCTTGTCGAGCGCGGTGATGTAATGGAGGTAGGTGACCTGCGCGACGTCGATGCTCTTCGACACCAGCGCAGTCAGCACGTCATTGCCCGAGTTGAAGCCGGTCGCCTCGACCTCGACGCCCTTCGCCATGCTTGGGATTAGCGACATCGGCAGGCAGTGCGCGCATTTGGCGTAGCCGAGCTTGATCTTCGCGGTCTGCGCCATGGCGAGATCGCCACCGCCGAACATCGCCGCCATCACCACGAGGCCCACTCGCAAACTCGTCCGCATCGCTTACTCCGTTTTCGGAAGGCGCGAGATCTCGCGCGTCGCGCCAGATCATTGGCCGGGCTTCGCGACAACGCAATCCGGTTTTTGCATGCTGCATACAATTTGCGCGTTGTGCCATTGTTTTCAGCTACATGCGTCGGTATTTTGGGCAAGCCAAGGGGCCGGAAACGGCTAGGATGAACTGAAGCAAAGAGGCGCGCGTGCAGCAGAAGTCGGAAACCCCGAAGGGCCGAAAATCGCCCAAACTCAAGAGGATGGGCCTGCATGAGCGCGCCGCCGCGCGGATGCGGACGATGATCATTCGCGGCGAGCTGGCGCCGGGATCGCAGACCCAGGAGACCAGGCTGTCGAAGGAGCTCGGCGTGTCGCGCACCCCGCTGCGCGAGGCCATGAAGGTCCTCGCCGCCGAAGGACTGATCGAGCTGCGCCCCAACCGCAGCCCGCGCATCGCCGATATCGCGGTCGAGGACATCCAGGAATTGTTCGAGGCGCTGGCCGGCATCGAGCGGCTTGCGGCCGAGCTCGCCGCGGAGCGCGCCACCGAGCGCGATCTCGCTCGCTTGCGCACGCTCCAGACCCGGATGGAGGGTCACCACCGCAACGGCAAGCTCGACGAGTACTTCGCCATCAATGGCGAGATCCACAACACCATCGTCCGCATGGCCCGCAACACGCCGCTGCGCGAGGCGCACGAGACGCTGATCTCCCGCGCCGAACGCGCGCGCTATCTGGCGCTCGGCGCCGACAAGCGCTGGAGCAATTCGGTCGACGAGCACGCCAGCATCCTCGCCGCCCTCGAGGCGCGTGACAGCGAGGCCGCGGGACGCCTGCTCGGCGCCCATGTCCGCCAGACCGGCACCGCGCTGCTCGAGACCCTCGCCCCCAAACCCAAGCTGACGGCGGCCTGACCATGAAGCTGCTGCTGCTCAACCCCAACACCAGCGCCTCGGTCACGCAGTTGATGACCGATGTCGGGCAGCGCGCCGCCGCGCCCGGCACCGAGATCGTCCCCTGCACCGCCTCGCGCGGCGTGCCCTATATCGCGACGCGCACCGAGGCGCAGATCGGCGGCGCCATCGCGCTGGAGATGCTGGCCGAGCAGCACACCAAGGTCGACGCCGCGATCATCGCAGCCTTCGGCGATCCCGGCCTGTTCGCCGCGCGCGAGACGTTCGACATTCCCGTGATCGGCCTTGCGGAAGCCGCGATGCTGACGGCCTGCATGGCCGGACGCCGTTTTGGGATCGTCACCTTCGCGCAGGCGCTCGGGCCCTGGTACGAGGAATGCGTGCGCGATCACGGGCTACGCGAGCGCTGCGCCGGCATCCGCATGCTCGATACGCCGTTCAAGGCGATTTCGGACGTCGGCACCGAGAAGGAGGATCTGCTCGTCGAACTCGCGCAGCGCGCCATCGTCGAGGACGAGGCTGACGTGCTGATCTTCGCGGGCGCGCCGCTCTCGGGTCTTGCCGAACGCGTCGCCGACCGGATCCCCGTCCCCGTCGTCGACCAGGTCGTCGCCGCCGTGAAGCAGGCCGAGGCGCTGGTGGCGCTGCGCCTGCGCAAAGCGACTGCCGGTACCTACCGCCGGCCCGCCGCCAAACCCACCCTTGGTCTTGCCGACGCGCTCGCCGCCCGGCTCGAGCATCGCGACAGCTAGGGGAGCGTTGGCCGCCGATGCGAAAAGCCCAATTCGTTTTCGATGGCACGGCCGAAGGCAAACAGACGGGATTCGCACCCGGGCGGCGCGATGATCTGGATACCGAAGGGCAGCTCGTGCGCCTGCCGCCGCACCGGCAAGGTCAGCACGGGGAAGCCGACCAGCGAGACGACGAAGGTGACGGCGAGATAATCGATCGGCGTCTCCAGCGCCTTGCCGTCGATCGCGGTGACATCGCTGATCTCGTTCGGCCAGGGGAAGACGGACGCGGCCGGCGCGACCAGGAAATCGGCGCGGGCGAACAGTTCGCGAAAGCTGCGGTAGATCGCGGTGCGGCGCCGCTCGGCGTTGAGGTAATCCTCGGCGGAGAGCCTTGCGCCCGCCTCGATGTTCCAGATCACGGTGGGCGTCAGCTCGGCGCGGCGTGTCCTGAGCAGCTCGCCATAATTGTTGGCGATGTGCGCCGCGCGCAGCGTGCGGAAGGTCTCGACCGCACCGCCGCAATCGGGCGAGGACGGCACGACATCGGCCACGCCGGCGAGTGCATCGCACGCCGCGGCAAAGCAGGCACGCACATCGCGCGCAACCATCGCGACGCCAAAATCGGGCGTGGCTGCGATCTTGGCCCGCCCTGCGAGCGGCCGATCGTCATTGACGACACCGGCCGAGAGCGGATCGTTCGCATAGCCTTCCCCGCAGACCGACAGCGCCAGTTCGAGATCATCAACACCGCGGGCAAGAAAACCGTGCGTCGCCAGCATGTCCCAGCCGAGTGGACGCCGCGGCGACGGGATGCGGCCGGGCGTCGGCCGGATCGAGGCGACATCGCAAAAGCTGGCGGGCGTGCGCACCGAGCCGCCGAAATCGGTGCCGTGCGCGAGCGGCACCATGCCGGCAGCGACCGCGACGGCGGAGCCGCCGGACGATCCGCCGGAGGTGAGCGCGGGATCGAACGGATTGCGCGTCGGCCCGCACAATTTATTGGTGCAGAGCGCACCGAAGCCGAATTCAGGCGTGTTGGTCTTGCCCAGAATGATCGCGCCGGCGCGCCGCAACCGCGCGACCACGAGATCGTCCTCGGTCGGGACGTGATCGCGAAACAGCACCGATCCATAGGTGGTCGCAAGCCCCGCAGTGTCGGTGAGATCCTTGATCCCGACGGGCACGCCATGCAGCGGGCCGACCGGCGCGGCCGCGGCATCGCAGATGTCAGCGGCACGGCGGGCCCCCTCCGCATCGACGGTCACGAACGCCGCCAATCGCGAATCCTGTTCCGGGATCCGCGCCAGATGCGCCTCGACGGCGTCGTGCGAGGAGAGTTCGCCCTTGGCGATGGCGCGCGCAAGGTTTTTGGCAGTGAGGTCGCAGATCGATGGCTTCGATGTCATCGCCGCACCATGCCAAACCTCGCAACGAAAGGCGAGCGCGGCGGGCACGAGACTTGCTTTCTTCCTCGGGAGAACCGGAGGCAACACCATGGCTGAAGCGCAAGGCGGGCGTTCACTCGTCGTCGACGCCGTCACCCACCGTTATCCCAGCGGCGCGCTCGCGGTCGAGAACATCAATCTCGACATCAAGGGCGGCGAGATCATCGCCCTGCTCGGCCCGTCCGGCTGCGGCAAGACCACGCTGCTGCGCATCATCGCCGGCTTCATCGCGCAGACTCAGGGGCGCATCATCATCGGCGACGACATCGTCGATGCGCTGCCGCCGAACAGGCGCGCCGTCGGCATCGTGTTCCAGAACTATGCGCTGTTCCCGCATCTGTCGATCAGCGAGAACGTCGGCTACGGCCTCGCCGCCCGCGGCATCGACAAGGCGACGCGGCAGCGCGAGGCCCAGCGCCTGCTGGAGCTGGTGCAATTGCCGTCGATGGCCGAGCGGCTACCGCGCCAACTTTCCGGCGGCCAGCAGCAGCGCGTCGCGCTCGCCCGCGCGCTCGCGATCAAGCCGTCGATCCTGCTGCTCGACGAGCCCTTTGCCGCGCTCGACAAGAATCTGCGGCTCGACATGCAGATCGAGGTCAAGCGGCTGCAGCGCGTCTCCGGCATCACCACGCTGATCGTGACCCACGACCAGGAAGAAGCGCTGTCGATGGCCGATCGCGTCGCGGTGCTGAGCCACGGCAAGCTCGAGCAGTTCGGCACGCCGTCCGACGTCTACGACCGGCCGCAGACCCTGTTCGTGAACACCTTTGTCGGCTCGACCAACCGCATGCCCGGCATCGTCGTCTCGGCAGACCGTACTGAAGCCAAGGTGCGCCTCGATGCCGGCGCGGAGATCATCGCGCGGCCGGCGGCCGGCAGCCTTATCGAAGGCGGCCGCGTCACCGTGTGCATCCGGCCTGAGCATCTGCAATTCGTCGGCGACGAGAGCGGCTTTGCCGGCGTGGTCGGCATGTCGTTGCCGCTCGGTGCCACCGTCGTCCACGAGGTCACCACCGCCGACGGCTCCGGCGTCAAGGTCTCCCAGGCGCGCATCGGCGAGACGCGCGCGCTGGAGAGCGGCGCGGCCGTGCGCCTCGCTCCGCTCGCCCCGTCGCTCGCCAACGCCTTTCCCGCAACGCTTTAGTTCCAGTCATTGTCCACAACGGAGTTCGACATGATCCTCAACCGCCGCAGCCTGATGACGACGGCCCTCACCCTCGGGGCCATGAAAGCGTTTCCCGGACTGAGCTTTGCCCAGGCCCGCCCGCTGGTGTTCGCGACCTTCACCGGAAGCTGGGAAGAAGCGCACAAGGCCGTGCTGGTGCCGGCCTTCCGCAAGGCGAATGCCGATGCGGCGATCGTGCTCGACCCCATGCTGTCGGTCGACCAGATCGCGAAGGTCAACGCCGCGAAGGCCAATCCGCCGATCGACGTCATGCTGCACGATCCGGGTCCGGCGCTGGTCGCGATCGGCCAGGACCTCGTCGAGCCCTATCCGGTCGAGAAGAGCGCGTACTACAAGGACCTGATCAGTGAGGCGCAGGAGCCGATGGGCCCCGCCCCGTTCTTCCAGGTCGTCGGCCTCACCTACAATCCCGAAGCCATCAAGACGCCGCCGACCTCGTGGGCCGATCTCTGGAAGCCGGAGTTCAAGGGCCGCGTCGGCATCACCAATCTCAACTCGACGCTCGGCACCGGCTGGCTGGTCGAGATCGCCAAGATGCGCGGCGGCTCGGAAGCGAATGTCGATCCCGCCTTCAAGGCACTTGAAGAACTGAAGCCCAATCTCGCCGCGGTCGCCGCCAATCCCGGCGCGCTCGCCACCCTGTTCCAGCAGGGCCAGATCGACATCTCGCCCGGCAATTTCAACGCCATCCAGATCCTGAAAGCCCGTGGCGTGCCGGTCGAGTTCGTGGCGCCGAAGGAAGGCGCCATCGCCTTCAAGACCACGATCCACATCGTCAAGAACTCGCCGAACCGCGAGCTCGCCTTCAAGCTGATCGAGGCGGCGCTGGCGCCCGAGGTGCAGACCACGCTGATGAACCCGCCCTATCTGATCGTGCCGACCAATTCCAAGGTGACGATGGGTGGCGAGATCGCCCGCGTGCTCGCCAAGGACACCGCGGAGCTGAAGCAGAAATTCGTGTTCCAGGACTGGAAGAAGATCAACGAGCAGCGCTCGGCCTGGATCGAGCGCTTCAACCGCGAGATCAAGATCTAGCACCTTGAAGGCTTGAGCCATGGGCGCAGCACCGGCATCACGGGACGTCACGTCCTATGGAATGGGATTGGCATCGCCGCTGGCGCTGTTCTTCCTGCTGTTCTTCGTCGCACCGCTGCTGCAATTGCTCTGGCTCTCGCTGCACAACGACACGGCCGGGCTCCATTGGGGGCTCGGCCAATATTTGCACTTCCTCACCGATCCCTTCAGCCTCAGCGTGCTCGGCTCGACCTTGCTGCTAGGCGCCGAGGTCACGGCCGTCTGCCTCGTGCTCGGCTTTCCCATCGCCTGGCTCTATCAGCGGGTCGGGCCGCGGCTGCAGACCATCATCATCCTGATCGTGCTGCTGCCGCTGCTCACCAGCGTGGTGGTGCGCACCTTCGCCTGGATCGTCATCCTGGGACGCCAGGGCATCATCAACGCAACGCTGCAATCCCTGGGCATCATCGATACGCCCTTGAAGCTGCTCTACACCCAGTTCGGCGTGGTGATCGCGCTGGCGCAGGTGCAGATGCCGCTGATGACATTGCCCTTGATCACCGCGCTCGGCCGGATCGATCCCAATCTCGACGACGCCTCCTGCTCGCTCGGCGCCGGAAGCTGGCGCACCTTCTTCAGGATCGTGCTGCCGCTGTCGCTGCCCGGCGTGATCGCCGGCTGCACGCTGACCTATGCCGCCGCGATCACGGCCTTCATCACCCAGTCGCTGGTCGGCGGCGGGCAGATGCTGTTCATGCCGATGTACCTCTATCAACAAGCCTCGACATTGCAGAACTGGCCCTTTGCCGCGGCGATCTCGATCATCTTCCTGCTCGCCGTGCTCGCGGTCGTCTCCGTGTTCACGACGCTCGGCCGCATGTCGCGCGGCTATGGAGGCGCATGATGAGCGGCCGCAAGCGCACGCTGGAATCGTTCAGCTTCGAGCTGGTGATGACCGTGGTGGCGATCATCGCGCTGATCCTGATCATCGCGCCCTCGCTGGTGGTCCTGATCGTGTCCTTCACCTCAGGCTTCTCGCTGCGCTTCCCACCGCCTGGCTATTCGCTGCGCTGGTATGTCGAGCTCTGGAATGCGTGGCAGCTGCATTTCGCCGCCAAGAACAGCCTCATCGTCGCGCTGTGGGCGACGGGCCTCTCCGTCGGGCTCGGCGTTGCCGCTGCGCTGGCGATCTCGCGGTCGCGGACATTGTCGGCGCGCCTGCTCGATTCCCTCTTCATGTCGCCGCTGGTGCTCCCGGCGCTCGCCTTCGGCCTCGCCGCCCTGATGCTGTTCTCGCTGGTCGGCCTCCCCGTGTCGCCGCTGACGCTGGTGATCGGCCACACCGTGGTCTGCGTGCCCTATGTCGTGCGCAACACCGTCGCCGCCCTCGCCCAGCTCGAACCGACCCTGCTTGAAAGCTCGGCGGTGCTGGGCGCGAGCCGGCTCTACACCTTCCGGCGCATCGTGCTGCCGCTGATCCGGCCCGGCATCATCGCGGGCGCTTTCATCGCCTTCATGTCGTCGTTCGACAACGTGCCGGTCTCGCTGTTCCTGCGCGATGCCGCCACCGACATGCTGCCGATCCGGATGTGGCAGGATCTCGAGGGCAAGCTCGACGTGACGATCGCCGCGCTGTCGGGCGTGCTGATCATCGCAACCGTCGCGTTGGTCGCGGTGATGGAGCGCGTCACCGGCCTGTCGCGCCGACTGACCAACTGATCAGGCGCCGCGAAACAGCGAATAGCCCCAGCGCGTGAATTTCAGCGGCAGATGAAAATGCTCGTCAACGTTCTTGATGCGGAAGCGGAACGGCGTCACGGTCAGGAAACCGTCGCTGTCGCCGAAGAATTCACCGAGATGAAACAGGACCTCGTACTCGCCCGCCGTCACGCCCGCGCCTTGCGCGATGGGATGATCGAGCACGCCGTTCGCGCCGAGCCGCCCGTCGGCGATCCGCAACGAGTCCGGGCCAATTCGCCAGATCTCGACGCGCAGACCCTGCGCGGGCCGGCCGCTCGCCACATCGACCGCGTGAATGGAAATACCGCCTGCCACCATGTTCCTCCCGTGAGCGCAACACCATGGTAGACGCAAACACGGCTGTTCGGCCAGCGCCCGCGCTGCTGCCGGCCCTGGGTGCGATGACCTCGCTCCAGGCGCTGGTGGCGCTGGCCTTGTTTGCGCCGGGCGTGGTCGCACCGCGCGCCCATATCGAGGTCTGGCAGCTCTCGATGTTCTCCTGCGCGGTGTTCGCCGTCGGCATTCCCGCCTCGTTCTGGGGCGGCGGCTTTATTGCCCGCCTGGGCTCGCTGCGGATCGCGAGCCTGTGCGCGGCCGCGATCGTGGTCAGCATGGCGCTGGCCTCGCTCGGCACGACCGCGACCCTGCTGGCCGCGGGGCTCTGCCTCGGACTTGCCTTCGGACCGGAAACACCGGCGAGTGCAGCGCTGCTGGCGCGGCTCGTGACCGCCGAGCGGCGCGCCTTCGTGTTCTCGGTGCGCCAGACCGGCAACCAGATCGGCGCCGTCTGCGGCTCGCTGCTGCTGCCCGCGATCGCGATCGCGCTGGGACCGGCCTGGTGCTACGCGGCCGTCGGCGCCTGTGCGCTGATCGCGATCCTGATCTACGAGCGGCTGCGGCCGGCCTATGCCGGCAAGGCCGCCCCGCCTCCGGAGCTCGATCTCCGCGCGCGGCTGGCGCTTGTCACCGCAGACCGGCGCATCGCGATGCTGGCGCTGGCCTCGATGCCGTTCAGCGCGATGCAGGTGTCGCTCAACACCGTCTTCGTCACGCTCGGCACGCGCGAGCTCGGCCTCAGCCATATCGAGGCGGGCATGGCGCTCGCCTGCGCGCAAGCCGGCGGCCTCGTCGGCCGTCTCGGCTGGGGTTATGTTGCCATGCGCCTCAATGCCTCCCGCGCAGTGCTCGTCGTCATCGGCCTCGGCATGGCGTTCTGTGCGGCGCTGCTCGGCCTCGATGGCGCTTCGCTCGGCCGCACCTCGCAATTCGCGATTGCCGCGCTGTTCGGCCTGACGGCATCAGGCTGGAACGGCGTCTTCATCGCCGAGATCGCTCGCCTCGCCCCGCAGGACAGGATTGGCGACACCACCGGCGCGGTGCTGACGGCGTCCTATGCCGGGCTGCTGGCGGCGCCGGCGCTGGTCTCGATCCTCGACGGTGCAGCCAGCCTCGGCGCGGCATTCTTCGCCTTGGCCTGCCTTGCACTGTGCGGCACAGTGGCATTGATCGGGGGAGGCCATGACAAAGCGAGCAAATAGCGCGCGCGAGATCGCGGCCGACGTGACGGCCGGACGAACCAGCGCAGTCGACACCGCACAGGCAGCGCTTGCGCGTATCGATGCGGCCAAAGCGCTGAACGCGGTCGTGACCATCGATCCCGTCCGCACGCTTGCCGATGCCGCAGTGGTCGACGCGCGCCTGCGCGCCGGCGAGACCATGCGGCTGGCCGGCGTCCCCATCATCGTCAAGGACAACATCTGGGCCGGCGGCTGGCGCATCACGCAGGGCTCGCGCCTGTTCGCCGATTTCATCGCACCAACGGACGCGATTGCGATCGAGCGGCTGCGCAAGGCAGGCGCCGTCATCGTCGGCATCGGTGCGACGTCGGAATTCGCCAGCAAGGGCGTCACGACCTCGCAACTGTACGGACCAACCCGGCATCCGCTCGATCCCACGCTGACACCCGGCGGCTCGTCCGGCGGCCCCGCGGTGGCCGTCGCAGCCGGCCTCGTGCCGCTCGCGATCGGCACCGATGCAGGCGGCTCCAGCCGCAGGCCACCGGCCCATGTCGGCGTTGCCGGTTTCAAGCCGTCTTATGGCGCGATCCCGTACGGGCCCGGCTTTGCCGAGCCGTTCTTCGGTCTCTCCGTGATCGCACCGATCGCCGCCGATGTCGCGGATATCACGCTGGCGTTCGAAGCCATGGCCGGCGCCGATCCGCGCGATCCGGATTCCGCTGTTGTTGCGCCAGAAGCCGACGACATCGCGGGCTTGCGCATCGCATTCTCGCCGCGCCTCGGACTTGACGTCGCCGTCGACGATGTCGTCGCGAATGGACTCGTTTCCGTCATTGAACGTCTCTCCGCCGCCGGTCTGCAGATCTCTCACCGCGATCCCGTCTGGCCGCCGGGCGCGACGGAAGACGCCATCATGCCGCTTCAGCATGCCGGCCTCGCCGCGCTCTATGGCGATGCCTTCCGCAAGGACGCGGCCGTGTTCGACCCCGACATCGCCAAACAGATCGAGCGCGGGCTCGCCTGGTCAGGCGCTGACGTTGCGGGCGCACTGGTCGCAAGCACCGCAATCGCCAATGGCTTCGCTGCCTTCTTCACCGAGGCCGACCTGCTGCTGGCGCCAACAGTCCCCTGCGTCGCCTGGCCGTTCACACAGCTTGCGCCCGACATGATCGGCGGCCGCGCCGCAAGTCCGCGTGGGCATGCTGTGTTCACGCCGTTCGTCAATCACGCCCGCCTGCCCGCGATCTCGATTCCCTGCGGCGCGGACGAGCGCGGGCTTCCCTTCGGCCTCCAGATCATCGCCCGGCGCGGCCAGGACCGCACGCTGCTGCGCGCCGCAAAGCATATCGAGGCGCAGTTGCAGGCCTAGTTTCGTGCAACGGAGCGATTTCGGAATAGTCGCAATATACCCCTGTTTTGCCCGACGAGTCAAATCGCATCATGGCCCGCGTAAGCCATTGATTTCATTATCGCCGGCTACTGTGCATGGGGTTGTTTTCGCACTTTTTGTTTGATCGAGGGTCCTAACCGGCAAAAGACTGCCGCAGCCGCCGCCAGCCGATGACGATGCCGGTGATCGAAAACACCAGCCCGAGCGCGCAGAGGCTCACGATCAGGACATCGCGCAAACGCGGATGCGCCATGAGGATTGGAAAATCCAGCGTGTGGAGCGCGCTGTAGGCCCAGCGATAGGCCCGCCGCGACGCATCAAGCCTTTGCAGCACGCTGCCGTCGGCGCTGTCGATGTCGAACCAGACATCGCCGCAGCGCGAGCGGTAGACGGGCGCGCCGGGCACGGCGGAGTGCGCGGGATAGTCGTCGTCATCCGCGAGGGTCGACGGTGTGCCGCAACCCGCCGCAAGCCGCGCCATCAGGCTCCCGATCGCCTCCACGCTGATGACCGCCGACCCGCGACCATCCGGTCCGACCACAATCTGCGTCCCGAGACCAATCCGCTCGCGTCGATAGAGATTGCCATCGAGGGCGAACCACTCGACCTCACGGGCCAACGGCGATGTCGGTCCACGATCGAACGCCGGAGCCGTGGTCCAGTTCGGCGCAGCGTTGATCACACCATCCTCGTCCGAACTCAACTGCCCGCGCGAGAAGAGCCGGCCGTGATCCATGGAGAGCCAGCCGCTAAAAATCCAGGTCAGCACGAAGACCGTGGCCACAAGACCGATGATGTGATGCAGCGCGTGCCAGCCGCGATAAGGCGTCGTGATCCGGCCTCGCCGAATCTTGGCCCGCACGATCCCGAGCACCGCGCCCAGCACCGCCGCGATCATGGCCAGCAGCGACAGCGTCCAGACCACACGATCCCACA
This sequence comes from Bradyrhizobium sp., assembly GCF_035935975.1. GTDB lineage: Bacteria > Pseudomonadota > Alphaproteobacteria > Rhizobiales > Xanthobacteraceae > Bradyrhizobium. The sequence goes on along the minus strand of NZ_DASYWN010000024.1, from coordinate 169,684 downwards.
GGGCCCAATTGCTCCGGAGCACCGTCGGGTAGATCCAGTGCAGCACGCTGCCGGCGAGATTCCATCCACGTTCGCTCCGTGTCGCATCGAGGACAACTTCGCCGGTGCGCGACGAGACATAGACCTCCGTTCCGGCGGCATCGCCGAGGGCGACGCGATACAAAGGCCGGTGGCGATCAAAGCCGTTCGGAACGCTCCATTGATCGTAGTCCGCGCGTGCGACGACAACCGCCCGCGCTGCATCGAGCCCGCGTTGACGCGCATGATCCCGCGCAATGGCGAGAGCGACCTCAGGCGAGTGCACCGATGCATCCAGCCCGTCAGCGGCACGAACCGCACGCAAGAGCGACGGCGCCGACACGATGTAGACCGGCCCGTCGTTCCGTTGAACCAGGCGCACACGGGTCGCATCTGCAACCTTGCTCGCGGCCTCGGCCGCCGTGATCTTCACCTCGGAACGGTGCACTGCTGCAAGCCCGGCAAAACGCTCCGCTTCCGTCAACGACGGAAACGGAACGAAGTGCATCACGATCCCGCTCGCGAACCACATCGCGAACAGCAGGCAGAACGCGATCCCGAGCCAGCGGTGCAGCAGGACGATCGCGCTCATCATCTGGTCAGCATCCTACCATTTGAACGCGGCCGAGAGTTCATAGGTGCGCGGCGCGCCGAGCAGGATCTGATCCGGGTAGAACGGATCGCCCCAGACCGCGTAGCGCTTGTCAGTGATGTTGCGCACGCGGAACGTCAGCCGGGCCTGGTCGACCGCGTTGAACACCGTCCTGGGGATGTCGACGAACGCATAGACGTCGGCGACGGTATACGCCTTCATCGTCACGAGGTTGGCGTCGGTGTTGTAGCGGTCGCCGACATAGCGGCCGGTAATGCCGAGCTCCACCGGCCAGGGCGTGAAGAACCGGTAGGACGCGCCGGCATTGGCGACGATGCGCGGCACGTTCGGCGGCGTGTTGCCGGAGAACGAGCCGCCGGCAAAGTTGTAGTCGGCGTAGCGCGCATCGACATAGGCGATGTTGCCCCACAGGCGCAGCGGTTCGATCGGGCGCACCGCGGCCGCAAGCTCCACACCCTTCGACTCCTGCCGTCCCGCAATGTTGAGCGTCTGGCCGCCGGCGGCCGCATAGACGTTCTTGCGCACGATGTCGTAGGCCGAGAACGACCACTCCGCCCTGTTGTCCCAGAGCAGATGCTTGACGCCAGTCTCAACGGTGCGCGCGGTCGTCAGGTCCAGGTTCTGGGTCGGGCCGAGCAGGAAGATGTTGTTGGCCGAGATGTCGGCGCCGGTCGCATACTGGCTGAAGAAGGTCAGGCCGGGCACGGCGTCCCACGTGTAGCCGATACGACCCGTTACCGGTGCCCAGTCCTGCGTGAACGGAAAGTTCGCCTTCTCCAGCCCGTTCTTGTCGGTCGAGTTGCGGTCGAGCCCGATATGCTCGACGCGCAAGCCACCGACCAGCGCGAAGCTGCGTGTCAGCTTCAACCGGTCTTCGAACGAGAGCGCCTCGTTGTCGATGCGCGCGGTCTGCTGCTGCGTCGTGAGCAGGCCGTAGAAGCCGCGATTGGGATCAACCAGCGAAACGGAATCGCCGGGGAAGTTTGCAGCCCCCGGCCTGACGAAGTCGAGGTAGCTCGACGACAATGTCGTGACGAGCTTGTTGTCGAAACCCGCGATGTTCGAGTCCCAGATCAGGTCGGTGATGTTGCCGACGAGGCGCTGGCTGTGTGCGACAAAGAAGCGCTCGCGATCGACCAGGTTCGTCCCGGCGTTGAACGCCTCGACCTCGTTGTTGAACCAGCTCCGTTCCGCCCCATAGCCATAAGCCTGGCTCTTCAAGGTCAGATCAGGCGCGAGCTTCAGCTCGAAGCCGCCGCGCAGCCAGACCTCCTGCGCGACGTTGCGATTGTCGAGCACGTTGTAGTTGGTGTTGAAGGTGCGGTCGTCGATGGTGACGGCGCCGAGATTGGTTCCGTTGTAGTTCGAGACGTAATTGCCGGAGACGATGCCGCTCGTCGCATGCGAACCGCTGAAGGCGATCGGCACCAGCGGCGCGCCCCAATAGGCCTTCGAGCGGTCTTCGCGATACTCGATCGCGCCCCAGACCTTGAGGCTGTCGGAGATGCGGTAGTTGAGTTGGCCCGAGACATCGAACGTCTTGGTGTTGGTGTCGTCGGCAAAGCCGCTGAGCGAGGCGCGGCTGATGTCGAAGCGATAATCGAGCCCCTGCACATTGGTGCTGCCGCCCGAGCCGTAATGCGCGCGGAATGAATTCAGCGAGTCCCAGGAGAAATCGGCTTCATTGCGGATCGGCCCGGTGTGTGGCTGCTTGGTGACGAGATTGATCGAGCCGCCGGCGGCGCCCTCGCCCGATATCAGCGAGGCCGGGCCTTTCAGGAATTCCACGGCTTCGAGATTGGCGGTGTCGGTGATCCGCGAGGTCATGTTCTGCGGACCGATCTTGATGCCGTTATAGAGCATGTTGATCTGGCTGTTGGTGAAGCCGCGCATCGAGAAGGCCGCGGGTTCTGCCGGATTGTCGCCGGAGGTGACGCCGACGGCTCCTTGCGCCACCTCGGACACGGTGCGATAGCCCTGCTCGCGCATCGTCGCGGCCGAGATCACCTCGACGGTCGCGGGGATCTCCCGCACGGTCAGGCCGAGCCGCGAAGCGCTTTCCGCGACCGCATTGCTGTTGAGCGGCGTCTGCGCCTGTCCCTGCGCTGCCGCGCCCGGCACCGCCGGTTTTGGCGCGGCCGTCGCGGTGGCGGACCGGCGCGGTACCGCGCGGCGGACGCTCTGCGCGTCCCGTCCGGCAGGTTTTGCTTGCTTGCGGGATTGAGCGGGCGACACTTCGACCGGCGGCAGGCGTTCGCGCGCCTCCTGTGCCAGTGCGGCGGGCGGATCGATGGCGGCAAAGGATGTCAGCGCGGCAGAGGCGAGCACGAAGCCGCGCGGTCGTACAAGACGGATGGAAGACACGGGTATGGACCTCGGTATGACGTCAGTGGCACGTCACAGCGAACCAAGGTCCCATCTTCCGGCGCTCAGCCTTCCGATGAAGCCGAATGTCTGTACTCCCCGACCGACATCTTCGCGTGTGACCACGGCTGACGGCAGGTCTCCTGGCTCGCGGGTCGTGACCGCTTCGTCGCCTTCCCGGGACCGAGGACCCAGTGGCTTCTGACGAAGGATTCACCGCTTACAGTTGCGGGGGCAGCCGCGGCATTGGGGACAACGTCCCCGCACCGCATTCCCTTTTCATCCCCTCTCGGGGAAACCGTCAAAGCCATCTAGGATTACGATCAGGACAGAGTCAATGTGCAAGCTGCGGCGTTATTGCCACAGCGAGCAACTTCCTTGGAGATGAGCATGGAAGGCGAGACCTTCCTCTGGCTGATACGGCATGCGCCCGTCGACGGCGTCAAAGGCACGATCCATGCGCCCGATGCGCCGGCCGATCTCGGCGACCGCGCGCAACTGGAGGCACTGCGGCAGCGCATGCCGCAGGATGCTGCGAGCTACGCCAGCCCGTCGCGCCGCACGGTCGAGACCGCGCGCGCACTCGGGCTCGCGCCGGAGTTGGTGAGCGACTTCCGCGAGCAGGATTTTGGTGACTGGACCGGCCATCGGCATGACGCGCTCGCCGCGACCGGCGGCGAGGCCTATGCGCAGTTCTGGAGCGATCCGGCGCGTGGAAAGCCGCCGGGCGGTGAGAGCTTTGAAGACCAGGTTGCGCGCGTCCGATTGGGTCTGTCACGGATCGGCACAGGCACCGCAACGCTGGTCGTCCATTCCGGCACCATCCGCGCAGCACTCTGCATCGCGCTGGATCTCACGCCTCAGGCAGCCCTGCGCTTCGTGATTGATCCGCTGTCGCTGACCCGGATTGATCGCCTCGTGAACGGCTGGCGTGTCGTCTCCGTCAATCAGCGGATCAGCTAGGCCGATCCGGCACATTGGCCTGCGCAAAGGTCGCCATGCCGTTGTGGAGCGCGCAGGCCGCGCGCACCAGCGGCAGCGCGATGGCAGCGCCCGATCCCTCGCCGAGCCTGAGATCGAGGCTGATCAGCGGCTGCACGTTCAATGCGCGCAGCACCAGCCGATGCCCCTGCTCCGCCGATTGATGCGACGGCAACAGGAACGGCTGGCACCACGGATTGAGCCGCGCTGCGGCGAGCGCAGCCACCGACACGATGAAGCCGTCGATCAAGACGGGAATACGGCGCTGTGCGGCCGCGATGATCGCGCCGCAGATCGCCGCGATCTCGAGCCCGCCGACGGCGCACAGGATCTTTTCGGGCGCAGCGCCCGCAACGCCATGCTGCGCGATCGACGCATCGATCACGCGCGCCTTGTGCGCGCGGCCCGCCGCATCGACGCCGGTGCCGCTGCCCGCGATCTCCCCGGCGCTGATGCCAAGCAGGCTCGCGGCAATCGCCGCCGACGTCGTGGTGTTGCCGATTCCCATCTCGCCGAAGATCAGCAGGTCAGGCAGGCTGGCCTCGGCACGCGCCACCGCGCGCTGGCCGGCCTCGAATGCAAACACCAGCTCCGCAGGCGTGAGCGCGGATTCGACGCTGAAATCGCGCGTGCCGCTGCGCGGCTTATCGGTGACGACGCCCGCCATCGCCTCCTGCGCCAGCGTGCCGGCGTCGACGACTTCAAGGCTCGAGCCCAGCTCGCGCGCTAGCACCGAGATCGCGGCTCCGCCCGAAGCAAAGTTCGCCATCATCGCGATAGTCACGGCTTGCGGATAGGCCGAGACACCCTGCGCGACGATGCCGTGATCGCCGGCGAACACGATGATCGGCACGCGTCCCGCACGCGGCTGCTCGGTCGCCTGCAGGCCTGCAAGCTCGACCGCGAGCTGCTCGAGCCGGCCGAGCGCGCCGGTCGGCTTTGTCAGTTGCGCCTGCCGCGCGAGCGCCGCGTCGCGATGGATCGCGGAGACGTCGGGGCATTTCTGGGTGACCCATTCGGGGAGCATGCTGCCTCGCTTACGGTCTGCGCTTGAGAATGTAGCTGTCCATGATCCAGCCGTGCCGCTCGCGCGCCTCTTGCCGCACAGCGACGATGCGCGGACCGGCCTCGGCCAGCGCGCCGGATAGGACGATCTGATCGGGCATGCCGAGATAGGCGCCCCAATAGATGTGGAGGCCTTCAGGATCGAGCGACTGGAACGCGGTGCCGCCGTCGAGCATCACCACCACGGTATCGACGCTTTGCGGCCAGCCGCCCTCGCGCAGGCGGCGTCCTGTCGTGACCAGGAACGGCTCGCCGATGTCGTTGAGCGGCAGCGCATGCGCCGCGCACAGCGCCTGGATCGAGGTGATGCCGGGCACGACCTCGATCTTCGGCAAAGGCTTCAATCGCCGCGCGATGCGCAGCGAGGAATCGTACAGCGATGGATCGCCCCAGATCAGCAGCGCGACCTTGCCCTCGCCGTCGAGATGGTCAGCGATCGTCTGCGACCAGGTTGCGGCGACAGCGTCGTGCCAATCATCCACGCCCTTGCGATAATCCGCCTCGCCGGCATCGCGCACGGGAAGGTCGAACTCGGCAATGCGTGTCTTGTCGTTGGTGAGCACGTCCGCGCAGATCGTTCGCCTGAGGTCGGCGAGATCGGACTTCGCTGTCCCCTTGCGCGGGATCAGGACGAGATCGGCTGCGTTGATGGCTTGAATGGCGGCACGCGTGAGCTGCCCGGGATCGCCGCAACCGATTCCTATCAGGGAGAGCGTGAGCATCGCGCGTGCAGGGGCGGCCGTGACGGCCGCCCCTTTGTCTCTTACGCCGCGTTATGCAGGCGCGGGGTGACGAGGCCGGGCGCGGTGACACCGCGCAGCGACTTCGCCAGCGCCAGCACGGCGAGATCGGCCAGCGGCTCGATCACGATGACCAGCGCGTAGGAGGCCGCGAAGGTCGCGATGCTCGCAAGGTTGCTCATCGCGAAACCGGAGCCATAGAGCGCCCAGAACGCGACCCAAGCGATCACGCCGGCCTGGTAGGTGGTCGAGAGCGCCAACGCCTGGCGATACTTCAAATCGACATAGGCGGTGTTGCGCGAAATGATCCGAGAAGCGATCGCCTGGATGCCGAACAGCGGCACCAGCAGCGTCGTGACGTTCATGCCATATTGCGGCAGGTCGGCCGGCTCGAAGAACACGCCCTGAAGCAGCAGGCCGAATGCGAGACCGAAGGCGGCGGGCGCAGCACCGAACAGCAGGAACAGCGTCGAGCCCAGGATGAAGTGCACCTCGGAGACGCCGACCGGGAAGTGCGGCAGGATCTCGAAGAAGGTGAACACGAGGGCGGTGGTGGCGAGCGTCCGCACGGCGAACGAAACGACGCCCTGCTCGCGCACGGTCTCGACCGCGAGCTTCAAGGCAACGCCGCCTGCGGCGATGCCGGTTGCGTAACTCAACACGAGCTTGGCGCCCGTCACGATTCCGGGTTCGATATGCATGGCTCAGATCCTTCCTGCCGTCACACCCGACGGCCTTGGCCTCAAAACGTGCAGGGCCGGTCTCCTGGCTCGCGGTTCACTGGGGTTCTCCGGCCTTCCCGGACCTTGCGGCCCAGTGGCTGATCGGAGCCCCTCACCGCTTACAGTCGCGGGGGCGGCTGGGGTTTTGGGCGCCGCAACTGGGTCCGCCCACCCCCATTCCCGATTATGCTCCAGCGCTTTGCGCTGCGTCGAGCACCATGCCCCTCCTGTGTGCCCCTTTCGCCGGCCGGGCGTCAAGGGGAGACCAGCGGCAGGGGCGTTCATGACGGATAATCCCCCGCCAGCGCACCGAACAGGATCACCGCCGCCGTCGAAGCCGCGCCGCCGCGCGCAAGCTGTTCCGCAAGCTCGACAATAGTTGTGCGGAGCAGGCGCTCGTCTTCGCGCCCGAGGGATTCGGCGAATAGCGCCGGGGTGCTTGGCGAAAGGCCATGCTCGATCAATTTTGCGACAAGCGCCGGAAAGGTGCGCCGGCCCATATAGACCACGGTCGTCGCTTCCGGATCGGCCAGCGCCGCCCAGTTCAGATTCTGCGGCAGCTCGCCGGTGACGTCGGCCCCGGTCACGAACTGCACCCGGCGCGAGGTATGGCGCCGGGTCAGCGGAATGCCGGCCTGCGCGGCGGCGACACAGGCCGAGGTGACGCCGGGAATGATCTCGTAGCCGATACCGGCCTCGCGCAGCGTGTCGAGCTCCTCCTCGAGCCGGCCGAAAATGCCGGCATCGCCCGACTTCAGCCGTACCACGCGCGCGCCGGTTGCGGCATAGTCGACCAGCAAGCGGTTGACGTGGTGCTGCTTGGTCGAGGGACGCCCTGCGCGCTTGCCCACCGCGACGAGATTGGCGCCGGGCCGGGCCAGATCGAGGATCGCGCCCGACGCAAGATCGTCATAGAGCACGACATCGGCCTCGCGCAGCCGCGCGGCGCCCTTGAGCGTGAGCAGCTCGGGATCGCCGGGGCCGGCGGAGATGAAGGAGACAAAACCGCTCACCGGTCCTCCGCGATCAGATGGAAGAACGTGCCGGTGGCGTGGCCGCGGCGCGAGCCGGTCTCGGCGATGACGGCCCCCGTCGCGTCGTGCACGACCGCCAGCGCCGTATCGGGCTGGGCGACGATGGTCGAATAGTGGAATTCGTGGCCACGCAGCCGCGCGCCTGCCTGATGGCCCGGCATCGGCGCTGCGAGCGCGGCGAGACGATAGCCGAGATGCATACGGCGCTTGGCAAAGCTCGTCTCCAGCCCGAGCAGGCCCGTCATCTCGTGGCGGACGCCCTCGGCATCGGTCAACGCAGTTCCCAGCACCATATACCCCCCGCATTCGCCATGCACCGGCCGCGTCCCGGCGAAGGCGCGCAGGCCGCTGCGGAAGTTCGCATTGGCCGCGATCTTGCCGGCATGCAGCTCGGGATAGCCGCCGGGCAGCCAGCACACATCGGCGCTCGCGTCGGGCGCTTCGTCGGCGAGCGGCGAGAATGTCGAGATCTCGGCGCCGGCTGCCCGCCAGGCTTCCAGCATGTGCGGATAGACGAAGGAGAACGCCGCATCGCGGGCGAGCGCAATGCGCTGGCCGGGCGGCGTCACATTCAGGCCGTTCGCGGCAGCTTGCGGCGACCAGCTGGCGGCCGAGCGCAGCACCGCATCGAGATCGACATGCTCGGCGACGAAGCGTGCGGCCTCGTCGATCAGCTTGCCGATCTCCGCCTGCTCCTCGGCCTGCACCAGGCCGAGATGCCGCTTCGGCAGGCTGATCTCGGCATGGCGCGGCAGCGCGCCGAACACGGCGATGCCGACGTCGTTCAGCGCACGCCGCACGAGATCTTCGTGACGCGGGCTGGCGATACGGTTGAGCACGACACCCGCAAGGCGCACGCCCGCGCGATAGTCGCGAAGGCCCGCGGCGATCGCAGCCGCTGTCTGCGCCTGTCCGGAAGGATCGATCACCAGCACCACCGGCCAGCCCAGCATCTCCGCAATGTCGGCGGTAGCGCCGGTGCCGGAGACGCCGCGCGCGGCGACGCCGTCGAACAGGCCCATCGAGCCTTCGGCGAGCACGACATCGGCATCGGCACTCCGGCTGACGAGATGCGCGATGGCCCCGCGATCCATCGCCCAGCTATCGACGTTGACGGAGGCGCGGCCCGTAGCGGCGGCATGGAATGCGGGATCGATATAATCAGGCCCGCTCTTGAAACATTGCACGTTCAATCCGCGATGACGCCAGGCGCGCGCAAGCGCCAGCGTCAGCGTGGTCTTGCCGACACCGGAGGCCGGTGCGGAGATGACGAGGCCTACCGCCATCACGTTGCCTCCGGAAAACGCGGCTCGGCACCGACGGGCCGATAGCGGCGATCGTAATCGACGGCATAGAGGCGGCTCTCGTCGAAATCCGCAGCGCCGAGCGTCTTGCCGACCAGGATCAGCGCGGTGCGCTCCATCTCGGCGCCGACGGCCGCATCGAGCGTTGCCAGCGTGGCGCGGACGATGCGCTGGTCGGGCCAGCTCGCGCGCCAGACGATCGCGACCGGGCAATCCGCGCCGTAATGCAGCGTCAGTTCGGCTACGACCTTGTCGAGCAGATGAATAGACAGATGGATCGCAAGCACCGCACCGGTCGCGGCGAATGAGGCGAGCTTTTCGCCTTCGGGCATCGCGCTGGCGCGGCCCGGTGTGCGCGTCAGCACCACTGTTTGCGCAAGGCCGGGCAATGTCAGCTCGGCCTCCAGCGCGGCGGCTGCGGCCGAGAAGGACGGCACACCCGGCGTGACCGTGAAGGGAATGCCGAGCGCGCGCAGGCGACGAAGCTGCTCGCCCATCGCCGACCAGATCGAGAGATCGCCGGAATGCAGCCGCGCGACCTCCTGGCCCTCGGCATGGGCGGCGGCAATCTCCGCGATGATCTCATCGAGCGACAGCGGCGCCGTGTTGACAATGCGCGCGCCGGACGGGCAATGCGCGAGCACGCCTTCGGGCACGAGCGAGCCGGCATAGAGGCAGACCGGGCACGCCGCGATCAGATCGCGGCCACGCAGCGTCAAGAGATCAGGCGCGCCCGGCCCGGCGCCGATGAAGTGCACGGTCATGCGCCATCTCCTTCAGCGATCGCCGCGGTCGCGGTGCGATCTTGCGAGACCACGCGCGTCGCAATCAGCCGCGCGCGAGGGCCGGCCGCCGCGAGCGCCGCGGCTTCGGCGACCGAGCCGGTGCCGAACTTTTCGGCGACGAGCTTCGATTGCGTCGGCGTGTCGACGCGCGCGAGCACATCGGCCGGAACAGCCTTGATCGGCACACCGCATTCGCGCGCGAGCTGCTTCAACGGCTCCGCATCGGCCTTGTCGCTGACGGTTGCCACCGCCGCAAGGCCTTCCATGCCGCCGGCCGCCTGCAGCGCCTCGCGCAGTGACGCCAGCGTCACATCCGTCTTGAATCCGAGGCCAGCGACCTTCATCGGACCGCACTCCACTGCACCACCGGCCGCGCCGCCTCCCAGGAGCGATAGCGGCCGAGCGGAGCGGCATGCGCGATCTCGACCCGCATCAGCTCGCCGCCATGGCGCTGGTGCAGCTCGCCGAGCAGCGCTTCCGTCTCGAGCGTCACGGAATGCGCAACGAGCCGTGCGCCCGGCGCGAGACGCGACCAGATCGCATCGAACATCGCGCTATCGAGACCGCCCCCGATGAAGACGGCATCCGGCGCGTCCAGCCCAACAAAAGCTTCGGGCGCCCTTCCCGTGATGACCGTGATCCGATGCGCCAGCCCGAAGGCCGCTGCGTTCTCGTGGATGTTCGCGACGCGATCCTCGCGGGCCTCGATCGCGATCGCCATCCCGCCGCACAGCGCCCACTCGACAGAGATCGAACCCGAGCCCGCGCCGACGTCCCACAGCCGTTCGCCCGCACGGGGCGCCAGCGCCGAGAGCGCGAGCGCACGCACGGGCCGCTTGGTGATCTGACCGTCGTGGACGAAGAGATCGTCCGAAAGTCCGGAGCTGCGGGGAAGGCCATGGCCTCCCCACGCCTGTACGGCCACGGCAACCAGATTACCAGCAAGATCCTTAGCAAACAGATCGGCGCGATGCTGGTCGATGTATTCGCGTGGGCCGCCCAGCGCCGCGAGAGTCCACACGAGTGAGGCGCCCCATCCGCGTTCAGTCAACCATTTCGCGAGATCGCCTGCGGCCTTCGCATTACGTACGAGACAAATGACCCGCGCGCCATTCGCCAGATGCGGCACGAGACGCTCGAAGGGCGCTGCGTGGAGACCTAGACAAGCGGTTGCTTCGATGGGCCAGCCCAGCCGCGCGGCAGCAAGCGAGAAGGTCGACGGCGCCGGATGTGCGATCCACTCGTCGCCACCGAGCTTCTCGGCAAGGCCTGCGCCGGCGCCGTGCCAGAACGGATCGCCGGAGGCGAGCACCGCCGTTGGCCGGCCGCGGCACTTCAGCACGACACTTGCGTCGAACGGTACCGGCCACGGGCGGCCGCGGCCCGCCACGCCGGCAAGCGCAAGATGGCGTTCACCGCCAAAGATTGTTTCGGCCTCTTGAAGCGCCTTTCGGCTTGCTTCGGACAGGCCCGCGAGGCCATCTTCGCCGATACCGATGATGGTCAGCCAGGGATCAGCCAAGGAATCAGCCATGATTCGCGCCCTCATTCTGGGCGGAACCGCCGATGCGAGCCTGCTCGCGGCGGCGATCGCGCGCGCGGGCATCGATGCCGTCTATTCCTATGGCGGTCGCACCCGCGCGCCCGCCGATCAGCCGCTGCCGACCCGGATCGGCGGCTTTGGTGGCGTGATCGGACTTGCCGACTATGTCAGGCACGAAGGCATCACGCATGTGATCGACGCGACGCATCCTTTCGCGGCCGAGATGAGCCGTCATGCGGTCGAAGCGTGCGCGAACACCGGCACGCCGCTGATTGCGCTGGAGCGTGCTTCCTGGACAAAAGTGCCCGGCGACAATTGGATCGAGGTCTCCGACGTCAACGCCGCGGTCGCCGCGCTGCCCGAGGCGCCGGCAAACATCTTCCTCGCCATCGGCCGCCAGCACATCGCGCCATTCGCGAGCAAGCCGCAGCACGCCTACACGCTGCGGTTCGTCGATCCGGCCGAAGCGCCGCTGCCCTTCGCGGCCGACGTGATCGTATCGCGCGGACCGTTCACGCTTGGCGGCGAACTGGAGATGATGCGTACGCGCGGCATCGCCTGGATCGTTGCCCGCAACTCCGGCGGCGATGGCGCCCGCGCCAAGATCGACGCGGCGCGGATGCTCGGCCTGCCCGTGATCATGATTGCGCGGCCGCAACTGCCCGCGCGATCGCAGGTCGAGAGCGTGGCCGAGATCATGCAGTGGCTCGGTCATTCGACCCGCCTCGGTGCGTAGATCCAGCGGCCGACGCGGCGCGTCTGCGAATTGCCGACGATGACAAGCGTGCGCATGTCGGCCATCTCGGGCGTCGCGTTGTTCAGCGTGACGGTCTCGATCTTTTCGCCTGTCGCGCTGATCGCGCGCGCGAAGATCACGAGGCGATCACCACAACCAGCATCCTTCAAAACCGCGAGCGCGCGGCCAAAGCCCTCAGGCCGGCTCGCCGAACGCGGATTGTACATCGCAATCGAAAAGTCGGCCTCGGCGGCGAGCCGCAGGCGCTTCTCGATCACCGTCCACGGCTTGAGATTGTCCGAGAGATTGATCGCGCAGAAATCATGGCCGAGCGGCGCGCCGGCGCGCGCGGCCGCGGCCAGCATCGCGGTGATACCCGGCAGCACGCGGATCGGCAGCTCCTGATATTGTGGCGCCTGTTCCAGCGCCTCGAACACGGCCGAGGCCATCGCGAACACGCCGGGATCGCCGGAGGAGACCACGACCACCTGCCCGCCTTCAGCCGCAAGCCGCAGGGCTTCGCCCGCACGCTGCAACTCCTCGCGGTTATCGGAAGGATGCAGCTTGAGACCGGGCCGCGGTGGCACGCGCGCGACGTAAGGTGCGTAGCCCAGAATGTCGGTCGCGGCTGCAAGCGCCGCAGAGACCTCAGGCGTCACCAGCGCATCGCTGCCCGGCCCGAGGCCCGCGATGGTCAGCGTGCCCGTCATTCGGCGGCGTCCAGATGCCGGCCCTTGCCATGCACGAGCACGATCGCAAAATAAGGACAGTCGGCGGCATCGATCTCGGCGAGCCGCGCCACGCGTTCGCCCGGCATGGTACCGCGCTCGACCAGCCAGGCATCGTCGAGCCGGCCGGCGGATGCGAGCGCGCGCCGCACCTTCGCGAGATTGCGGCCGGTCTTCATGATGACCAGCGCATCGGAATCGCGCATACGGCGTTCGAGTTCGGCTTCGGGCAGCGTGCCCATCAGCACCGTCGTGACGTCGTCGCCGAGCGCGATCGGCTGGCCGACGCCATTCCAGCAGCCGACCATGCCGGGAATGCCGGCGATCACCTCGATCTCGACGCGGCCCTGCAGGCGCGTGTGCAGATGCATGAAGGAGCCGTAAAAGAAAGGATCCCCCTCGCAGAGCACGACGACGTCGACCGCGCGCGCAAGCCGCGCCAGCCGCTCGGCCCATTCGTCGTAGAAGCCGGCGAGGAGCTGGACATATTCAGGACTGTCGAACGCGATCTCCGTCGTAACCGGATATTCCATGGGATATTCGGTGACGTCGGCCGCCAGCATCCCCTCGACGATGCGCCTTGCCTGGCCGGGCCTGCCCTTCTTGCGGAAATAGGCCACGTGCTTTGTGCCGCGCACCATGCGATCGGCACGCACGCTCATCAGATCAGGATCGCCAGGGCCGAGACCGCAGCAGATGATGCGTGCCATCTCTATTCGCTCCGGCTCGCCAGCGCATTCACCGCGGCAACCGTGATCGCGGAGCCGCCGAGGCGGCCCTCGACCGTCAGCGCCGGCGCCGGTGGATCGGCCATCAACGCAGCCTTGGATTCGGCCGCGCCGACGAAGCCGACGGGGCAACCGATGATCGCCGCAGGCCGCGGACAGCTTTGGTCCTCGAGCATGTTGAGCAGATGAAACAGTGCCGTCGGCGCGTTGCCGATCGCGACGATCGCACCACTGAGATGCGGACGCCACAGCTCCAGCGCCGCGGCCGAGCGCGTATTGCGCATGGACTGGGCCAGCGCAGGCACGGCCTCGTCGCCGAGCGTGCAGATGACGGCATTTGCCGCAGGCAATCTGGCGCGCGTGATTCCTTCCGAGACCATGCGGGCGTCGCACAGGATCGGTGCGCCCTTCTGCAGCGCGGCGCGCGCAGCCGTCGCCATGCCTGATGTGAAGCGGATATGCGCTTCCAGGCCGACCATGCCGGCGGCATGGATCATCCGCACCACCACCTGCTCCTCGTCGGGCGTGAAGCGGGCAAGATCGGCCTCAGTGCGGATGGTCGCAAAGGATTGTCGGTAGATCGCCGCGCCGTCGGTTTCGTAAACGTGCGGCATCAGTGCCCTCCCATCAGGATGGAGGGATTTTTGACGATGTCGTCGCGATCCAGGCCGCGCAGGATAGGCTCATCGCGCGTCGATCCGCCGCGCACGAGGTCGAAGCCGGCGCCGGTCGCGACCAGCGTGACCGCGGCCGCGCCGGAATGGGCGCAGCCCTTGGCACAGCCGGAAACATGGAGTCGCGCGGCTGAGCCGATGTTCGGCGCGAGTGCTGCCGCCAGCGCGCGGGTGTCGGCATGCGCCTCGCGGCAACGCGGCGCGCCGCTGCAGGCGATGACGCGCAGCGCCGGATCGTAGGCCTCCGTGATGAGGCCCGCCGCGGACGGCATCATTCGCTTGCCTTCGCTCAAAACCATGCGCCAGGGCGTCATGCGCAGCGCATGCCCACAGCCTGCAAACTGGCTGAGCGTCGCATGCGGCATTTGCCCGAAGGCGACGCCGACCATTGCGCCTTGCGGATAAAGGCCGGGGCGCGCCGCTGCCATGATCGGCGCGGGCTCGGCCTCGCCACGCAACGTCTCGGGGAGGATTGCCCCGGCAGCAAGATGCGCCGCCATGCGGCCGCGCCCGCCCTTCGCACCGCCCGACGTCACAAACCAGTTGGTGAGCGCGAGTGCAGTGGCCACGGCCTCGCCGCGCACAACGGAACGGCCGAGCTTCGCACCATCAGCCCGCACCAGGAGGCCGCCGGCGCGATCGCGCTCGATCCGCACATCCGCGGAATCGCCGGCCAGCACGCGCGAGGTGCCGTCATCGACGGCAAAGCCGAACTTCGTCGGAAGCGCGAGCGCACAGCCCTCGAGCGCCTCCTCGAGCTCCGCGGCGAGCGCTTGGCTCTCGTCACCGTCGCGCCAGAACGGCGTGACGAGGATGTTCCGGCGGGATTCGGTCTCTGTGTCCGGATCGAGCAACGCAAGCTGCGCAAGACCGTCAAGCAGCAGGCGGTGACTGGTCTCGGTAACACCCCTGATCTGGAGATTGGCGCGACTGGTCACGTCGATCAGGCCATTGCCGTGGCGCTCCGCCAGATGCGCAAGCCCCGAGATCTGCGCCGCATCGAGCCGTCCGCCGAACGGGCGCACGCGAACTACGAGCCCGTCGCCCGATAGCATCGGGCGCAAGGCGCCGGGACACCAGCCCTTGATCGCGGACGCGCTCATGACGCCTCCCGCAGCGCAGCCGCAATCGAGTTGCGGCGCGTCCGCCAGAGCGAGGCCTCGTGCAGGCGCGTGAAGCAGGTCTCCATCGCGGCGAGCGCCGCCGGATTTTCGCGGGCCATGAAGGCGCATACGTCTGCATCGCCGAGCGTCGCGTCATAATAGAGATCGAACAGATGCGGCGGCACGGCACCAGCGAGATGCGCGAACGCCGCCATGTGCTCCAACGTCGCGGTGATCTCGGCCGCGCCGCGAAAACCGTGGCGCATCATGCCGGCGATCCAGGCCGGGTTGGCCGCGCGTGCCCGGACGACGCGAGAGATCTCTTCCGTCAGCGTGCGCGCGTGCGGCTCGTCGGGCCGCGTCGTGTCGAGATGATAGATTGAGGGTCCCGCAGCGCCGAGATGGGCGGCGGCCGCCGCAATGCCGGCTTCATGCGCGGCATAGTCCGCGGCGAGCAGCAGATCGGTTTCCGGCAGATCCTGGACGTGGACGAACGCATCGGCAGATGCAAGACGCTGCTCGATGCCGGTGCGATCCGGCTTGATCTCGCCATCGGCGGAGAACGCCCAGGACGATGCCGACAGCCAGGCTTCGCCGGCGGCGTCGCGGGTCTCTGCCGTGAAGGCATCGGGAATCGCCGAGAGGCCAACGCCGTATTGTCCGGGGCGCGGCGCGAACACGCGTGAGACGCGATGGCGATAGGGATTCTCCTCGCCCTCATCCTCGCGGCTTGCCAGCGCTTCGCTGGCGGCCTCGAACAATTGCGCCAGGCCAGCGAAGACATCGCGGAACAGGCCTGAGACCCGCAGCGTCACGTCGATGCGCGGGCGGCCGAGCTCGGCCGGCGCGATGATGTCGTAGCCGGTCACGCGGCCGGAGGCATGATCCCAGCGTGGCGCGAGGCCGGCGAGATGCAGCGCCATCGCAAACTCCTCGCCCGCGGTGCGCATCGTCGCCGAGCCCCAGAGATCGACGACGAGGCCCTTCGGCCAGTCGCCGTGATCCTGCAGATGGCGGCGGAGCAGCTCTTCGGCGAGCTTGATCCCCTGCGCATGCGCCGACGGCGTCGGCACCGCGCGCGGATCGACGGCGAACAGATTGCGTCCCGTCGGCAGCACGTCCTGGCGCCCGCGATAGGGCGAGCCTGACGGTCCCGGCGCAACGCGCTGCCCTGCGAGCGCGGCACGCAGCGCGTCCCGCTCGGCATCGCCGCACGCGCCGCGCCCGAACACGTGCAGACCGTCGCCGAACTGGCTCTCCTTGAGATCGCAGACGAAGCGATCGATGCGCGGGATCGCTTCGGCCGGCGCTGCCGATGCATCGAGACCGAGATCGTCTTCGAGGCCCGCTGCGCGCGCCTCATCGCGGATCGCGGCGATCAGGCGCTGGCGGCGGGCGGGATCGAGACCATCGGCGGTCGAATATTCGTCGAGCAGGCGTTCGAGCCGGCGCAGGCTTTCGGGGACCGCGGATGTTTCGAGCGGCGGCGGCAGATGGCCGATGGTGACGGCACCGATGCGCCGCTTGGCCTGCGCGGCTTCGCCGGGGTCGTTGACGATGAAGGGATAGATGACGGGGAGATCGCCGATCAGCGCTTCCGGCCAGCATTGCGAAGACAGCGCCACGGACTTTCCGGGCAGCCATTCCAGCGTGCCATGCGCGCCCATGTGCACGACGGCATCGATCCGCTGCCCGCGGAGCCAGAGATAGAACGCGACATAGGCGTGGCGCGGCGTGCGGGCGAGATCGTGATAATCACTCTCGCGCGTCACCGCATCGCCGCGCTCCGGCTGCACCGCGATGATTGATCGGCCGCACGCGAGGGCCGGGAAATGGAACGCCCCCTTGCGGCAGCTCGGATCGGTCTCCGGCGCGCCCCAGGCCTGCGCGAGATCATCCTGCAAGGTTTGCGGCAGGTGCGCGAGCGCGACGCGGTAATCGGCAACGCTCCAGGCTAGGTGCTGCTTCAGCAGCGTCTCGCCGAGCGCCTGGACCGGCGCGACGTCGAAGCCGGCCTTTGCGAGGTCGGACACCAGGGCCTCGACCGAAGCCAGTGCATCCAGACCAACCGCATGCGCGATCTGGTGCGGACGTCCCGGATAGTTCGAGAGCACGATGGCGACGCGCTTCTCCGCAGCCGGCTTTTCCGCGAGGCGCCGCCACGCCGCAACGCGCGCGGCCACGGCGCTCACGCGCTCCTCGTCGGCTCGGTGCGCGAGATGCGAGAACTGCAGATCGGGATCGCGCTCCGCGGCGGACTTGAAACTCACCACGCCCGTGAACATGCGGCCATCGACCTCGGGCAGCACGACATGCATCGCGAGATCGCCGGGCGACAGGCCGCGCAGCGATTCCGCCCAGTCCTCGCGCCGCGCGGTGGAGAGCGCGACCTGGAACACGGGGCAAGAGGCCGCATCGAACGGCGTCGTGCCGTCGTCGCCGATGGCGGAGAACGCCGTCGCGTTGACGATCGCCGCCGGAGGAACTTGCGGAAGATGCTCGCACAGCCAGTCCGCGACGCCCGGGGCTTTCAGCGAGGTGGCGAACACGCCGTGGGCGTCAAATCCCTTCTCGCGCAGCGCGACGATCAGCGCATCGACGGGGCCAGTGTCCGCGGCGGTGAGATAGGATCGATAAAAGGTCACCAGCGCCCGCGGCTTCCCCTCGCCGGCTGTCGGCGCGGCAATGACGCCACGCGCCGGATCGTAAAAGCCCATCTCGGGCACAGTCATCTCGCCGACGACCGGTCCCGCATAGAGGCCCGAGGCCAGCGCGAGTTGCGCGATCGCCGCCTGCGCCGCGACCGGCCCACCAGTGTCGCAGAGCACCTTGAGCCGGCGCAGCGTCGAGACCGGCAAGGTGGAATACGAATCCAGCCGCGTGTCGTCGCGGCCATCGGCCGGCAGCACGGCCAGCACGATGCCACGATCCTTCGCGAGTTGCTGAAGCGCCGCGAGGCCATACGGCCAATAGGACTCACCGCCGATCAGCCGCACCAGAATGCCGCGCGCCTGCGACAGCGTGCGCTCGATATAGGTGTCGACCGACAGCGGGTGACGCAGCTCCGCGAGATTGGCGAGCCGCAGCGACGGCAGGCTGTTGCGCCCCCGCCGCCAGCCGGCCGCAAACGCCGCAAGGTCGGAATCCGAGTACGAGAGCACCACGAGATCGGCCGGGTCCTGGCCGATGTCTCTTGGCGTCGCGGTCTCCTCCAGACCGCGGCTCTCGCGGAAGACGACGTGCATCAGACTCCCAATCCCGCCTTGATCGCGGCCTCGTCGATATCGCCGTGCTCGCCGATCACGACGAGCTTCGACTGCCGGCTGCCCGCGCCCCAGGGCTTGTCGAACTGGTGGCGCACGCGCTCACCGACCGCCTGAAGCAACAGGCGCATCGGCTTGCCCGCGACCGCGATATAGCCCTTGGCGCGCAGTACGTTCTGCTCGCGCGCCAGCTTCTGCACCGACGCGACCAGCGCATCGACATCCGCCACTTCCGGAAGATCGATCACGACGGAGGCGAAATCATCATGCTCGTGCTCCTCCTCGCCATCGTGATGCGAGGGGCGCGCGGCGAGATCGTTCTCGGCGGCAGCGCCGAGGCCGAGGATGACGCGCGCATCGATCGCGCCGTCGGTGACGGGCAGCATCGGCACACGGCGCGGCATCTCGGCAGTGATCGCCGCCTTGGCAGCTTCCAACCCGGCCGCACCGGCAAGGTCCGCCTTGGTCAGCAGCACGATATCCGCACACGCGATCTGGTCCTCGAACACCTCTGAGAGAGGCGTCTCGTGATCGAGATTCTCGTCTGCCGCGCGCTGCGCCTCGACCGCCTCCGGATCCGGCGCGAAGCGGCCGGCCGCGACGGCCTCGGCATCGGCCAGCGCGATCACGCCGTCGACCGTGATGCGCGAGCGGATCTCCGGCCAGTCGAACGCCTTCAGCAGCGGTTTGGGCAGCGCGAGGCCCGAGGTCTCGATCAGGATATGATCGGGCCGCACCGGGCGCGCCAAGAGCTGCTCCATAGTCGGAATGAAATCGTCGGCGACGGTGCAGCAGATGCAGCCATTGGCGAGCTCGACGATGTTCTCTTCCGGGCAGTTCGCATCGGCGCAGGATTTCAGGATCTCGCCGTCGACGCCCTCGCTGCCGAACTCGTTGACGAGCACGGCGAGCTTCTTGCCGTTGGCATTGCTGAGCAGGTGCTGGATCAGCGTCGTCTTGCCGGAGCCGAGGAAGCCCGTGACCACCGTCACCGGGACTTTTGCGAGCGAGTTCATTCAGCGGCCTCCGGCAACACGGCAATGGGGGGAATGCGGGCAAGCGACTGCTTGCGGAAGATTTCAGGGCGGCTGCGCCAGGGCACGAGGCCGTCGGGCGCGGCGGCATAGGCGGCGGCACCGGCGATCACGTCCTGCGCGTTCGCATCCGACAGGCGGCCATAGACATAGCACCAGCGGCCGGGCGCACTGAGTGCCACCGAGCAGCCCTGGCTGCATGCAGACAGGCATTCCACGGGAACCACATTCACGCCCTCGGGCACGCCGGCCTCGAGGATCGCGCCATGTAGGCGTTTGCCGGGGGTGGTCTCGCCCTCGCCGAGCGTTTGGCCGGCGCGGCAGGTGATACAGACGTGAAGTGTGACGGTCATCGCCTCTTCCAGGATAAACAGCGGGAGGCGATGAGGCGCACGGACCCTGACTTGAGAGGCCGTTTCCCCGTCGCGGAACACCCCGTCCGCCGGTCCAAAACTCGTCCGCGCTGGCAGGTCTCCCGGCTTGCGGAGCAGGGTTTTGGCCCTTCGATCCCCGCCTTCCCGATCCCCTGAGGGATCAGTGGCTTTGGGCATCTCTCCGGTCACGGTCGCGGGGGCGGCTGCAGTTTGGATCAAAATCTTGCCGATTCGGACCCTATCGCATTCCCTCTTCGCCTGTCATAGGACAGGAACCAACGCCGGGCCACCATTTGCCCCCGGCCGCCTCTTGTCAAGCCGAAGGACCGGGTACGATGACGCCAGAACCGGATACCCAAACCGCTGAGGAAACCGACGCCCGGCACGCCCAGAAGATGGCGAAGAAGAAGGCCGCCCGCGACAAGATCATGGCGACCAAGAGCGGTGAAAAGGGCCTCATCATCGTCCACACCGGCGCCGGCAAGGGCAAGTCTTCCTCCGCCTTCGGCATGATCGTCCGCTGCGTCGCCCATGGCTTCCCCTGCGCGGTCGTGCAGTTCATCAAGGGCGCCTGGGACACCGGCGAGCGTCGCCTGCTCACCGGCCATTTCGGCGAGCTCTGCCAGTTTCACGCCATGGGCGAAGGCTTTACCTGGGAGACGCAGGACCGCGCCCGCGACATCGCCGCCGCGCGCGCCGGCTGGGAGAAGGCCAAGGAGCTGATCCTTGATGCCAACCTGCGGATGGTCGTGCTCGACGAGATCAACATCGCGCTGCGCTACGACTATCTCGACATCGCCGAGGTCGTCGAATTCCTGACGACGCAAAAGCCGGAGATGACGCATGTCGTGCTCACCGGGCGCAATGCCAAGGACGAACTCATCGAGATCGCCGATCTCGTCACCGAGATGACGCTGATCAAGCATCCGTTCCGCTCCGGCATCAAGGCGCAGGCCGGCGTCGAGTTCTGACGTCGATGGCACGCGCGCTGATGATCCAGGGGGCCGGCTCGGACGTGGGCAAGTCGCTCATCGTCGCAGGCCTCGCGCGCGCCTTCACGCGGCGTGGCCTGCGCGTGCTCCCCTTCAAGCCGCAGAACATGTCGAACAACGCCGCCGTCACCGTCGATGGCGGCGAGATCGGCCGCGCCCAGGCGCTGCAGGCGCTGGCCGCCGGCGTCGAGCCGCACACTGACATGAACCCGGTGCTGCTCAAGCCCGAGACCGATGTCGGCGCACAGGTCGTGGTTCACGGCAAACGCATCGCAACCGCGCGGGCGCGCGAATACGCGGCGATGAAGCCCTCGCTGATGGGCGCGGTGCTGGAGAGCTTTGAGCGGCTGAAGGCCCGCGCCGATCTGGTGCTGGTCGAGGGTGCCGGCAGTCCGGCCGAAGTGAATCTGCGCAAGGCCGACATCGCCAATATGGGCTTTGCCCGCAAGGCCGACGTTCCAGTGGTACTGGTGGGCGACATCGACCGCGGCGGCGTCATTGCGCAGCTCGTCGGCATCAAGACGGTGATCGATCCCGACGATGCCGCGATGATCCAGGGTTTTGTCATCAACAAGTTCCGCGGCGATCCCACGCTGTTCGACGACGGTTACCAGCTGATCGCGCAGAAGACCGCGTGGCGCGGCCTCGGCGTGCTGCCGTGGTTTTCGCGCGCCGGCGAGCTGCCGGCCGAGGACGCGCTGGGCCTGAGCGACGCGCGCAAGCCGGGCCAGTGCAAGATCGCCTGCCTCGCACTGTCGCGCATCGCCAATTTCGACGATCTCGATCCGCTCAAGCTCGAACCCGGCGTTGACCTGGTGATGGTGCGTCCTGGCGAAGCGATCCCGGGCGACGTCAGGCTCGTCATCATCCCCGGCTCAAAATCCACCCGCGGCGATCTCGCCTTTTTGCGCGCACAAGGCTGGGACATCGACCTGCTCGCCCATCACCGCAGGGGCGGCCATGTGCTCGGCCTCTGCGGCGGCTATCAGATGCTCGGGCGCAGCGTCGCCGACCCCGATGGCATCGAAGGTCCTGCCGGCGACACGCCGGGCCTCGGACTTCTCGACGTGGCGACGGTGATGAGTCCGCAGAAAACGCTGACGCGTGTCGCGGCCGTGCATGCCGCCACGGACCAGCCGATCGCGGCTTACGAAATCCACATCGGCCGCACCGACGGTCCCGATCGCGTCCGCCCGTTCGCGAAGCTCAACGGCGAACCGGAAGGCGCGGTCTCCAACGATGGCCGCGTGCAGGGCAGCTATCTGCATGGCCTGTTCACGTCGGATGATTTCCGCAAGGCATATCTGGCGAAACTGGATATTCCTGCCGGCAACGAGCCCTATCACGCCAGGGTCGAAAGCGCGCTCGATGCCCTCGCCGATCACATCGAGAAACATCTCGACGTCGACGGCCTGCTCGCACTAGCGCGCTAGGACCTCGCCGAGGCGCGTCCATTCGGCTTCGCTGCCGGGAAGTCCGAGCCGCAGCCATGTCGGCTTTTGCGCGAAGACGCGCGACCAGATCTGGCAGCGCGCCAGCTTCTCCTGCGCTGCGCATGCATCTTGTGTCTCATAGAGACGAAACAGCGATGCGCCGCCGACGAGCGTCCAGCGCTGCGCGCGCGCCATCTCATCGAGACGGTCACAGTCGTCAGCAAGTCGCGCGGACGTGGCTTCGGCCCAGGCATCGTCACGCAAGGCGCGGCTGCCGATCGCGATCGCCGGTCCGGACACGGGCCAAGGGCCTGACAATGCCGCGAGCTTGCCGATGTCGGCGGCATTGCCGATCGCAAACCCAAGCCGCAGGCCGGCAAGGCCGTAAAACTTTCCGAACGAGCGCAGGACCAGCAGTCCCTGCTGGTCGGCTTCGGGCGCGAGCGACAATTGCGGGACGGCATCGGCAAAGCTCTCGTCGATGACGAGACGGCCAACAAGCGGCAGCAACGCCAGCAAATCCTTTGGCGCAAAACTCCGGCCATCGGGATTGTTGGGATTGACGACGATGGCGAGGTCCGCGCCCACCAGCGCGTCGAGTTGCGCGACCTCCTGGACATCCCAGCCCGCGGCCGACAGCACGCCGGCATATTCATTGTAGGTCGGCGCGAGGATGCGCGCACGGCCGGCTGCGGCGAGTTGCGGCAGCAATTGAATGGCGGCCTGCGCACCGCCAAGCGCAATCATCGGCGCGCTCGTGCGATAGGCGTGCCGCGCCGCAAGGTGCAGCGCCTCGATCTCGGCGCGCGACGGCAGCGCGCTCCATGCGCGCGCACTCACCTCACCGACCGGATAAGGCAACCGGTTGATCCCGGTCGACAGATCGATCCAGTCCTCCGCGCGTCCGCCAAAACGCTGCTGGGCCAGATCGAGATTTCCACCGTGCTCGCGCATGCCCTGTTCTTTCACGCGAAGGCGAGGATCGCAAGCACGCCTGCGAGCAAGAGCATGGCACGGCGGTAAACGGTCAAGCCCTCGACGATGTCGGCGGCGAGCGGATCGCGCGCGCCTTCGTTGAGCCAGGGCTCGTCGGTCGCGCTGCCGTGATAGATGCGGGGGCCGCTGAGCCGCACGCCGAGCGCGCCCGCCATCGCGGCTTCCGGCCAGCCGGCATTGGGCGAACGGTGACGGCGCGCATCCCGCGTCATGCACGACAGCGCCTCGGATCGCCGCGATGCCAGCAGCACGAACAGAAAACCGGTCAGGCGCGCCGGGATGAAGTTGGCGACATCGTCGATGCGCGCCGCGGCCCAGCCAAACGCTTCGTGCCGTTCGCTGCGATGGCCGATCATGGAATCCAGCGTGTTGATCGCCTTGTAGCCGAAGATGCCGGGCAGGCCGAACAGCGCGCCCCAGAACACCGGCGCGACGATGCCGTCCGAGGCGTTTTCGGCGAGGCTCTCGATCGCCGCGCGCGCGATGCCGGCCTCATCGAGCGCCGCCGGATCGCGGCCGACGATGCGCGAAACAGCCTCACGTGCGCCGGCGATGTCGCCGGCCCGCAAGGGATTTGCGACGGCCGCGACATGATCGTGCAACGAACGCAAGGCAACCAGCGGCCAGGCCAGGACACCGACCAGCACGATCTGGATCCAGCTCCGGGGGAGCATGGACTGAAGCACCCAGCCGAGTGCAATGGAAAGCGCGATCACCACAAGCGCTCCGGCGATACCGGCGGCGCGGCGGAGCGCCGGCGTGTCGGCCTCGCGATTCCAGGCGGTATCGACGGCACCGATCAGCCGGCCCAGCCAGGTCACCGGATGGCCGATCCGCGCGAACAGCCATGACGGCCAGCCCAGGAGGGCATCCACCGCCATCGCCACCACCATCGCGCCCGCAAAGCCCAAACCCGCCTCCTGTCCCGCCCCTGTTGCGCAAAGCCAGCGGCGAGCGCAAGCCCCTACCCGCCTGATTTCGGCTTTGTCTTTGGCCGCGTTTGGTGATTAGTCAGGCCCACAGGAGACTTTGATGGCCGTCATCTTGATCACGGGTGGAGCGCGATCGGGCAAGAGCAAGCGTGCGGAAATGCGCACGCGCGCCTTCCCCGGGCAGCACGTCTATGTCGCGACGGCCGAGGCGCTCGATGCCGAAATGGAAGCACGCATCGCAAAGCACCGCGCGCGGCGCGGAACCGACTGGATCGAGCGCGAGGTGCCGCTCGATCTCGTGCCCGCGCTGCTCGCGAGCGATGGCGGCGGCGCGCGGCTGGTGGACTGCCTGACGCTGTGGCTCTCCAATCTGATGCACGCCGAGCGCAACTGGGAACGTGAGGTGAGCGAGCTCGCCGGCGCCCTGCCCCGCCTGAAGAGCCCCGTCGTCTTCGTCACCAACGAGGTCGGCCTCGGCATCGTGCCCGACAACGCCCTGGCGCGCAGCTATCGCGATGCCGCCGGGATCATGAACCAGGTCATTGCTGGTGTCGCCGACGAGGTCGAGTTTGTCGTCGCCGGCCTGCCGATGAAACTGAAATGACGCCGCGCGCCGAATTTTGGAAAGACGTGGTCGCGGATCTCAGGATGGCGGCGTCGTTCGTCACGATCCTCCCGGTGGCATCGTCGAAGCCCGCAGCCGACGGCGCCGTCGCGCGCGCGACCTGGGCGCTTCCCCTCGCGGGACTGCTGGTCGGCCTTGCCGGTGCGTTCGTCTACAAGGTCGCGAGCCGGTTCGGGCTGACGCCGAACCTTGCCGCCCTGCTTGCACTCGCGACCACCGCCCTCATCACCGGCGCGCTGCACGAGGACGGCCTTGCCGATACCGCCGACGGCCTCGGCGGCGGCCGCACGCGCGACCGCAAGCTCGAGATCATGCGCGACAGCCGGATCGGCACCTACGGCGTCTGCGCGCTGATCCTGTCGTTCGGCCTGCGCTGGAGCGCGCTTGCGGCAATCGCAAGTCCCTGGGCGGTCACACTGGCGCTGTGCGCGGCGCATGCCGCAGCGCGCGCGGGCGTGCCGGCGTTCATGTCGCTGGTGCCACCGGCGCGGCCCGATGGGCTTTCAGCGAGCGCGGGCGTACCGCCGGGGCGCAGCGTTGCCATCGCCTTCGCGCTTGGAACGCTCGCCCTCGCCCTCGCCCTCGGACCCGGCAAGGCGCTCGTCAGTCTGATCCTGCTGTCGCTTGCCGGCCTGTTGCTGGCGCGGCTCGCCATCCGCCAGATCGGCGGACAGACCGGCGACATCCTCGGCGCATTCGAGCAAACAGGCGAGATCCTGATCCTGCTGGTCGCCGCCGCCTTCCAGATGGGACGCTGACCTCATGGTCGAGTTCGACGACACCTTTCGCCAACATCTGCACGAGTTGTTCGTGTGGCGCCGCGACGTGCGCCGCTTCCGCACCGATCCGCTGCCGGATGGCGCGATCGACCGCTTGATCGAGACAGCGTGCCTGTCGCCCTCGGTCGGCCTGAGCCAGCCCTGGCGCTTCGTCATCGTCGATGATGCCGCGCGCCGCCGCGCCGTGGTCGACGATTTCAAGACGTGCAACGCCGATGCGCTGAACTGCTATTCCGGCGAACGCGCCGCGCGCTATGCCACACTCAAGCTCTCGGGCCTCGAACAGGCCCCGGGCCACCTCGCCGTGTTCGCCGACAAGGCCAGCGACATCGGCCACGGCCTCGGCCGCGCGACGATGCCGGAGACGACGGAATATTCCGTGGTCGCCGCGATCACCGCGATGTGGCTCGCGGCGCGCGCCGAGGGCATCGGCCTCGGCTGGGTGTCGATCCTCAATCCGGACCGCATCCACGCCCTTCTCGACGTACCCGCCTCCTGGAAGTTCATCGCCTATCTCTGCATCGGCTATCCCCAAGTCGAGTGCGACCAGCCGGAGCTGGAGCAGGCGAAATGGGAGCACCGGCGCGGCGCGGACGAGTTCACGCTGCGGCGCTGACCCCAGGCTCAGCCGGACGCGAGCGATCGCACCATCCTCCGTCATTGCGAGCGCAGCGACTTGTCCGCCGAAGCCTTTGGCGAAGGCGGAAGCAATCCAGAATATCTCTGCGGAAACATTCTGGATTGCTTCGTCGCAAGAGCTCCTCGCAATGACGGCGGAGAGACAGCGCAACGCGCTGCTACGACTTGCTCCTGGCGGCCGCGGCCGCAACCGGCGCGGGGCTTTCCTGTTTCTGGAACATCAGCAGCGGCCGGAGGATGACGCGGCCATAGGCCTCGTAATGGTTCTGGGTCGAGACGGCCATTTTCAGCGGCGTCGCGTAATTCGCCTCGAACGTCATGAATTGCGCGTAGGTCCAGGAGAAGCCGACGCCGACCGAGGCCATTTCGGTCACGCCGGGGAATGTCGAATACACCGCACCCCAGTCGGTGAAGACATAGGTGTCAAAGCCTCTCAGCCATTGCGACCAGTTGTAGTGCAGCTCGGCGTTGACATAATAGCCGCTGTCGCCGGAGGCCGCATTGGTCGGATAGCCGCGCACGGTGGTGGGGCCGCCGATCGAGAAGATCTGGTCGCCCGGCAACAGCTTTTCCTGCGTGTACTGCCAGCTCGCCAGCACATTGGCGCTGAAGTTCGCGGGACCGGCGGCGCTGCTCGCGATCAACGACCCGGTATAGGTGTTGAACGTGCGGTTGTTGTTGGAGAGAACGTGGTCCTGCCATTCGATGTAGTTGATGGCCGGCGAGACCGTGATCGAATAGGTGTTGCCGGAATTCGTCACCGAAACGCCAGCCGTGGCCTTGTCGTAGTGGTCGTCGGTCACGGAGACGCTGGAGAAGCGGCTGACCGTCTTGCCTTCGGTCTCGGCGGCGTTGAGCAGCACCAGCCAGTTCTGTGTCACCCAGACCGGCTGGCTGAAATTGACCGCCGCCTGGCTCGAGCGTCCCGTGACGTCGAGCGCGACGAACGGTCCCTGGATGATCTTGATCTTGCCTTCGGTATAGCTGACGCCGGCGCGGCCGCCCCAGGGATTGACCGGAACGCTGTAGGCGACGTTGCCGTTCAGATTGCCGTCGGCGCGCACCCCGTAGAAGGTCAGGCGGTCGTCGACGCCGAACAGGCCGTGGCGCTTGTAGAAGGCCCCGCCCTCCCAGCGTCCGGTGTTCTCCACGCCCTGGTTGTCGGTGAAGAGCTGCAAGGTATCGACCGGCGGCTCGATCACCGCGAATTGGAGGTCGGTGAGGCCGAAACTCGTGCCGGGCTGGAGCAGCGCCTTGATCTGCACGTCGTTGGTCCGGTTGAACCAGATCACGTCGCGATTGAGCTTGGGAACGTCGAGGACCTCACCTTCGGGCTCCTTCACGCGCTGAAGGATGTAGTCGGCGCGGGTCTGCTTGTTGCCCTGGATGGTCGTCTTCTGCAGCCGGCCTTCAGTCAGCTTGATCTTGACCACGCCGTCCCTGGGATCCTGCTCCGGCAGCGTCGCGATTCCCGTGACGATGCCGCGCGCGGCGTAGATGGCGTTGATGTCGGCGACAAGCTGCAACAGCGCGGCGATGTCGACATTCTTGCCGACATATTTCTTCGCGATCTCGTCGAGCTCCGCCGGCGTGATGAACTTGGACGGGTCGAACTCCAGCTTGCGCAGACGGAATTTCGGCCCGCCCGGCTTCAGGAGCATGGACTTCTCCCGCTCGCCGCCGACCACGGCCGGCCCGGTCAGCTTGGGCGGCGCGCTCTGCTGTTCGAATTGGCGGCGCTGCCGATCGATGTCGTTCTGGATCGCGCCGGGATTGATCGATGGGATCTGGGCGCGCGCGGGCACGATGCAGCAAGCTGCAAGCCCCACACCCATCACTGCCCCCCAAATCCGCATCCCGAATCCCGCTACCATGCTTGTGCGAGACGGCCAACGGCCGGCTTCGCCATCTCAACAGAAGCGTCTCTCCAGCCGATGCGACCGCCGCGCTGCCCGTGACGGAAGCGCTTGCGCAGGTCGCTCAGTCCCTCGATGTTGACGGCGGGACCGGAGCCGATGGTCTCGACCGGCCGCGGCATCAGCAACGCATCGAGCCGCGCCTTGCCCGAGAGACCGAGCAGGTAGAACGCCCCGCCGTCCTTCTGCGCAAGCCAGCTTTCGAAACTCTCGCTGCCCTCGCCGTCGACGGAGATGTTGCGCATCGCGCTGGCACCGGTGAAGTCGGCGCAGCAGGTGTGGCTCGGCAGGTAGTTGGTGACGGTCGCCGAGATGTCGCCGGTGTAGAACACCACATAGGCGTTGCTGACATTGACGTTGCCGATCTGGGTCATCGTGAACACGCCGCTCGGCTGGTAGAGCTGGAGCGTCGGCCCGGTGGTCGGCGAAGGCGAGCGGTTGTTCATCAGCACCTGCTCCGTGGCCGTGGTGAGAACGAGCTGGCCCGGGACATAGCCGTTCAGGATCGCGACGGCGTGCGCATCGGTGAAGAGGTTCGCGTCCACCACCCTGAACTGGTTGATGATGAGACTGCTCGGATCCATCGAGATGTCGGCCGAGGTCGCGACGCCGCCGTTGTAACCCGTGACGTTCATGATCAGCGGGATCGGCGGGTTCGAGCGGATCTGCTCACCCCTGACGTTGATCGTGTCGGCCGCGAGGTCGAGCTCCTTCACCACGCTGACGAAGCCGATCGTCAGGTCGCCCGGCGAGGACAGCCTGACCGTGTTGCCCCGGATGCGGTCGAGCGAGATCGAGCCCGCCGAGTCGAAATGGGTGTCGCCGTTGGCGGAGATCGATCCGCCACGGATCGAGCCCGCATCGGAGCGCAGGTCGATATCGCCGGCATCGCCCGGGATGCCCGTGGTCGTGAGCTGGGCGAAGACGATGTCGTTCACGGCGTGCAGGGTCTGCGTGCCGCCGCTGATGGCCGTGCCGAGCGTGATCGCCCCTGATGTCGCGGTGATGCCGAGCGTGCCGGCGACGTTGAGATTGTCCCAATTGACGATCGTGCCTTGCAGCACGGCGTTGCCGGTCGCGGTCGTGAGAGTGTGACCGGTGTTCGTCCCCGCCGCGATCAGCCTGGCCGAGCCGTTGGCCGCGACCGAACCGAGCGTGGGGACGCCGCCTGACATCACCGTCTGCCCGAGGATGAAGCCATTGTCGGCATTGATGTTGACGTTGCCGGCATCGCCGTTAATGCCCGTCGTGGTCAGCGCGTTGAAGGTGACGTTGTCGTGGGCGTGGATGGTCTGCGTGCCCCCGCTCTGCGCGGTCTGGAAGGTGATGCTGCCCTGGCTCGACGTCGCCCCCAGCGTGGTCGCTGCGTTGAGCGTGTTCCAGTTGATCGAACCGCCGGCGGTCAGCAGGCCCGAGCCGGTGGTGGAGCCGAACGTGTTGCCGGTGATAGTCGTCGCGGCAACCAGGCTCGCCGAGCCGTTGGCCGAGACCGAGCCCTGCGTGGTCACGCCGCCCGTCGTCACCGTCTGCGCCAGGATGAAGCCGTTGTCGGCGGTGACATTGATGTTGCCGATGTCGCCGGCAATGCCCGTCGCCGTCAGCGCGTTGAAGGTGACGTTGTCGCGGGCATGGATGATTTGCGTGCCCCCGCTCTGCGCGGTCTGGAAGGTGATGCTGCCCTGGCTCGACGTTGCACCCAAGGTCGTGGCGACGTTGAGGATGTTCCAGTTGATCGGGCCAGCGGCGGTCAGCATGGCCGAGCCGGTGGTGGCGGCCAGCGTATTGCCGGCGATCGTCGTTGCGGCAACCAGGCTCGCCGAGCCGTTGGCCGAAACCGAGCCCTGGCTCGTCACGCCGCCCGACGTCACCGTCTGCGCCAGGATGAAGCCGTTGTCGGCGGTGACGTTGATGTTGCCGATGTCGCCGACGATGCCCGTCGCCGTCAGCGCGTTGAAGGTGACGTTGTCGCGGGCGTGGATGGTCTGCGTGCCCCCACTCTGTGCGGTCCTGAAGGTGATGCTGCTCTGGCTCGACGTTGCACCCAAGGTCGTAGCGACGTTGAGGGTGTTCCAGTTGATCGGGCCAGCGGCGGTCAGCATCGCCGAGCCGGTCGTGGCCGCGAGCGTGTTGCCGGTGATGGTGGTGGCGGCAACCAGGCTCGCCGAGCCATTGGCCGAAACCGAGCCCAGCGTGGTCACGCCGCCCGAGGTCACCGTCTGCGCCAGGATGAAGCCGTTGTCGGCGGTGACGTCGATATTGCCGATGTCGCCGCTGTTGCCGGTCGTCGCCAGCGACTTGAACGTCACATTCCGGGTGGCGTGGACCGTCTGCGAGCCGCTGCTGCCGGCGGTGCCGATGACGATGCTGCCATTGCTCGCCACCGCCTTGAAGCTGCCGCTTGCGCCGGTCGCGGTGCCCGCCAACACCTGGTCGAGCGTCAGGCTGCCGGTGCCGAGGATGTCGACATTGCCCTTCACCGCGGACAGCAGGCTGGCCTCGGTATCGGTCAGGGCCTTCAGATAGATGTCGCCGGCGCTCGCGCTCGCCGACAGCAGCGCAGCGCTGAGCGTGAGCCGGTTCGTCGCGCTGCCGATGCCGTTGGATGCGCTCAACGAGACTTCGGCGCCCGAGCCCGAGGCGACAAACTTGGTCTGGCCGTCGCCATTGTCGACGATCGCCCCGAGCGAGGCGACGCCGCCGGCGGTGACGACGATCGACGGCGCATTCGAGGCGGCCGCATAGGACAGCGACGAGTTGAGCTGACCGATGATCGCATCGCCCGTCGTGGTCACCGAGATCACGCCGGCCGCGTTGATGGCCGAATAGGCGCCCATCGTCAGCGAGGCGGAGGCCAGCGTGACGCCACCGGTGGAGCTGGTCGCAACCACCGGTGCCGCGCTGGTGCCGTCCGCAAAGGTCACGGCGCCATTGGCGAGCAACTGCATCAGGCCGGTGCTGCTGACGTCGGCGTTGATGTTGATCGCTCCATGCGGCACGTTCAGCGTCAGTGTGCCGCCCGCGGTCAGCGTTCCGTAAGTGCCGGTCGTGCCGACATTGAGATCGCCCGCAACCGCGAGGATGCTGAGGTCACCGACCGACGAGCCGGTGAGCGCGCCCGAAAGGTGCACCTGCAAGGGCTGGAACGTGGTTCCGTTGAAGCTGATGTTGCCGCCGGCGCGCAGATCGAGATCGGCGCCCACGATGTGCACGGCCGTGCGATCGGTGAACCCGGCTTCGGCATAGATGCTGCCGGTCGCGGCAAGCTGGATCGTGCCGTTCGCTGAGACGTTGCCGAGGACGAGGTCGCCGGTGGTCTGCTTCACATAGACGTTGCCCTGCACGGCCGAGACCTGGTCGAGATGATCGGTCGTCGGGCTTGCAAAGGCGATCTGGAGCGCGTTCGGGTTGTTGGCCGGACCGTTTCCGGAGGTGTCGGCACCGCCGATATTGCCGTGCTCGGCGATCAGGGTGAGGTTCGGAATGTCGCCGGAGATCACCGGCACGCCGGTCACGCCTGCGGAAATGCTGGTGACGGCGTCGAGCTTGACGTCGCCCCGGCCGGTGATCTGGATGCCATTGGCCTGTGCGGCGGCGATCGGGCCGTATTTCGCGGCGTCGATACCGCCGAGCACGAGGCTGCCCTTGCTGCCGAGATAGACCTCGGACGCCGCCTTGGCGGTGACCGCGATCGGGTTATCGAGGATCACGAGGCTCTGCTGCGACAGGGTCACGTGGTAGGTCACGATGCCGGTCGTCGGGTCGGTCGAGGAGTCGACGACGAGCTGTCCGGGACCGGCCGAGGCGAGCAGCCCCTTCTGCGCAGCCGTCAGCGACGAGGCGTTGACGCTGGTGAAGGTGAAGGTCTGCGGCGCCGCGAGCTGACCGACCGAGCCGTTCGGCGTGTACAGCATGACCTGGTCGGCCTTGATGTTGGGCACGGTGTTGTCGCCAATCGGCGGCGGCGGCGCGCCAACGGCCGACGAGGACACCGTGTAGGCGAGCTGGCTCTGCGACCACTGCGAGCCCGCGGTGATGATGCCGTAGACCCGCTCGGTCGATGCCAGCGTGTAGGTATAGCTGGAGCTGTAGTTGCCCGGGGTCAGCGCCGCCTGCAGCGCGGCGTTGGTCGGCATGAACTGCTGATCAGCGGTCACGCCGTCGAACAGCTTGGTGAACAGGGTCGACGACAGCGAGCTGCCGAACAACGTGCCCAGCGGATCCGCGGGCGCCGTGCCATACAACGTGGTCAGCGAGGTCTTGAGCTGATCGGTGCTGATCATGCCGAGCAGGAACTGGTCCTTCAGCAGGCGCGTCGTCGCCTCGATCTTCATGTCCGTCGTCGTGACGGCGGAAGGATCGATGCCGAGCTTCGCCGCCACCTGCGCCCGCAGCACCGTCAGCCCCGTCGCGGTCGGATTGTAGGCGCCGCCGTTCGGGAAAGCGATGTTCTGGAGCTGGAAGTAATCGTTGTAGGCGGACGTCACCATCGACTGGTAGCTGTTGACCGCAACGGTGCGCGCATTGCCGCTGAGCAGGTCGAGGCTGGTCCAGACATCGGCCAGATGCGCGCTCTGTTCGGCGGTCAGGCCGCCCGACGTCAACCCGTTCAGGATGCTGGCGCGGTTCCCGTCGGAAGCGGCGGCTTCGAGGAACACCGGGCCGGCCTGCGACTGGACCGTGCCGAGCCGCAGGTCCCCCTTCGACTGCACGATATAGGTGCCGGTCTTCGACGAGCTGTTGAAGAGGCCGCCGTCGACGCTGCCGTCGGCCAGCGTCGTACCGGTCGCCTGGATCACCAGCGGGTTGATGTCGGTGAGCACGGCGTTGCCGCCGCTGACACCGGACTTCGCACCGATCGCACCGTTGATCGAGTTGATCTCGATGTTCTTGCCGACCACGACCGGGTTGGCGACGTTGTAGGGCGACGCCGAGTTGATGTCGCCGGTCGCCGAGAGGAAGACGCTGCCCCGCGGCGCATTGCCGGCGACCGCCGAATTGACCTTTACCTGGTTGATCGACAGCGAGCCGATGGCGGAGATCGCGATGTCGTGGTCGATGGTGTTGGCGGTGAGACTGCCGCCATAGACCTGGACCGAAACCGGCGCCCCGCCCGATCCGATCGTGCCGATGCCGCCGGCCGCGGACAGCGTCACGCTGGTGCCCGAGATGACCGGATTGTTGGCATTCGCACCAACCGTGATCGCCGAGTTGGCGCCAGTGGCGGTGATCGTCGTGGTGCCCTGAAGGTTGTTGATCGGCCCGTTGATGACGATGCCGGAGTTCGAGGTGACCGCAACCGTGCTGGTGCCGCCGCCGTTGAACTTGATGTTGATCGGGTTCGACGCCTTGACCGTGTTGGTCAGCGTCAGGGTCAGGTTGTCATAGATCTGCTGGTACCAGTTGTAATGACCGTCCGCACCGCAGCACTTGTCAGCCGTCGTGTTGTAGCCGGCCCCATGATAGCTTCCAGTCGCGGTGACGACCTCCTGGAAGTTGGTGTCCTGCAAATCATTGGTGACGACGCCGTTGACCACCTTCTTGACGTCCGACACCAGGCTGGTGGTACGAACGAAGACGCTGCCGCTGTTCGGATCGCGCGAGGTGTATTGCCAGCCATAGTCGAACTGGGTGCTGGTGCTCGGACGCGCGAGCGTCGCCTGGTCGACCCACTGATAGTACATGTTGGGGGTCGTCTCGTACTGAATACCCGCCGTGCCGGTCACCGCCCTGATCGCCGCGGACGTGTACTGGCTCGTCGTGACGTCGTTGGCCCGATACTCCGTGACCTGCTGGCCGCCTGGCGCTGCCGGATTGTAGACGTACCAGGTCGTCTGTCCCTTGAGCTGGTCGACGATCTGAATCACGCTGTTGGCACTGACGCCGGTGTTGATCGTGTTGGTGACGAGCTGGACCCCGGTCGTGTTGTTCACCGTGATCGTGCCGGCGCCGCCGTTGACGATGATGTTGCCCTGCACGGTTCCGTCGGTCGACGTCGAGATGATCTTGCCGTTCAGATAGACGTAGCCGCCCGAACCCTGCACCACGCTGCTCAGGATGATCTGGTCTGTGGCGGCGTTATACTTGGCGCCGACCTGCACGTCGGAGGTGTTCACTTTCGACAGGTATTGCGTCAGGTCGATGTAGCTGCCGTGCTGCGCGTTGGTCTGGGCCTGCGCGAAGGCCGTGGCATTGCCCTTGAGGTCGTTGATGGCCTGCAGCGCGTTGTCACCGATGTTGACGGAGTAGTTGCTGCTTGATCCGCTCTGGATCGTGCCGTTGATGTTCAGCACCGATGCCGACAGGATGATGGCCTTGCCGACGATGAAGGGCGCGTTGTCGGGCGGACTTTGCGCCGCGGGCGCGGTCTTCGGCGTGATCACCTCATTCTGGATGTTGATGACCTGGAAGTACTCCGCGCAGCGCGCGCAGTTGAACGGGCTGCTGTTGGTGTAGACGCCCCGGTTGTCAAAGGTTGCGGCCTCCCACGGCGAGGTGGTGATGGTCTGGCGCGTCGGGCCCTCGATCGACGGCAGCGTGGCTGCGTTCGGCATGCCGACGGCGGGATTGCCGGGAGTCCCCTGTCCCATCGGCAGGAAGATCGCCGAATAAAGCGACTGTCCGTCGAAGAACAAATCCAGCAGGCGGGCTGTGAAGACCGCATTCGACGCGGGCGTGCCGGTGCCGGTGCAGCAATACGCGGAATAGGGATGCAGGTTGCCGGCGCCGTTGATATAGACGCCGGAATTCCAGTCGCCGTACGCACCGAGATAGGTCGCGGCCGCCATCACCGCCGTCAGCGTATCCCAGTCATCCGGCTTGTACTCGGTGTTGGCCCATTGCGAGGCCACGTCGTGGTTGGTGCTGAAGATGCTGCCGACACCGCCGTTGAAGGTGAACGAGCCGTTCGGCACCACCATCTGGATCGTCGCGGCATCGAGCGTCTGCGACGCCACCACGTTGCCGAGGTTGTTGGTGATCTTGAGCAGGCCGTTCTGGTTGGTGACGACGCCGTCGAAATAGATGTCGGGCGTGCGGGTCAGCGTCTGGCCGTTGTAGACGGGCAGACCGGTCGACGGATCTCGCGTGTTGTAGGTCGCCGAGATGTCGATCAACGGCGTGGCGCTGTTGTTGGACGTGAAGGTCACGTTGGACCCGGAGCCGGCAGCGACGTCCGGGTGCGTGACCAGCCCGCCGGTCACATTGGTGATGGTCAGGTTCGACAGGGCGATGAAGTCGAGGCCCTGGTTCTCGATCTTGATCAGCGGCGAGGAGCGCGCGATCACGGACGGCGCCGCATTGCCCGCACCACCCGCCCCGGTCAGCGTCTTCGCGACGATCGAGACGTTGCCGCCCGACACCAGGATGTCGCCGAACGCGAAGGCGTTGCCGGCCGCGTTGGCGGCGAAGGGCGCCTGCTGGATCAGCGTGTTGATCTGACGCTGGATGTCGCCGGTCGGGTCGGAGCCGGTGAACGTGATCTCGGGATGCGTCGCGGTCAGCGCGGTCTGGACCTGCGTCGTCGTCAACCCGCTCAGCGTGGCGATCTGGGACACGATCGTCTGGTAGGGATTGAAGCCGCCGACGATGGTGTACTGGATCTTCTGGTGGTTCCAGCTCTTCACCGCACTGAAGTGATTGACGTCGGCCACGTATTCCAGCGACAGCGGATCGTAGGGGCTCGTGGTCGACAGCGTCGGCGCGCTGGCGCCGAGCGCGATCGTGATCAACTCGTCGTTGTGGATGCCGGCCACGACCAGGCCATTGAGCGCGACGGTCCCGGTTCCGCCGTCGTTGATATGGCTGTGGTTGTCGCTGTTCTTCTGGCTGAACATCTCCAGATAGGGATTGTAGTTGCTGCCGAGACCGGATGCGGCGACCAGGCCCGGGGTCGCGGTGAGGTTGATGTCGTTGGCGCCGAGCACCTTCGAGCCGATGGCGAGCGTCAGGCTGGTGTCGTTGTCGGCATTGGCCGTGCCGCGATAGAGGCCCGAGATCGGGATGACCGTGTTGTTGTAGACGACCGTCGTCGCGGCCGCGGAAATGCTGCTGTAGACGCTGCCGTCGCCGGCAAGGCCGGCTGCGATGTTGATCTTGCCCCAGGCCTCCACCGTCGAGCTGCCGCCGACATTGACGCTCTGGGTCGCATGCGCCCAGGTGTTGGTGCTGGCGCCGACGCCGCCGATCGCGCCGTAGATGTTGGCGTTGGCATTGTTGCTGGCCGCCATCCGCGAGGCGGAGCCGATATAGATGTTGCCGGCGCTGAACAGCTCCCTCGCCTGGATGTTGACCGTGAGCGTGGCGTTCGCGATCATGTCGGACTCGGCGCCGCCGCCGGCGAAGAAGCTGGCCGTGGCGATGCTCGCCGTGTCGTTCGTGCTCAGCGTGTTGTAGGCCTCGATGTTGATCGCAGCCGTCGTCGTGCGCGGATCGGCGTTGAGGCTCAGGATCGTCCCGGCGTCGACGTTGGTGTTGACGGTCTGGGTGACGGTCGAGTTGCTGAGCGCCGCAGCGCCCGAGAACATGCCGCCCGAGCCCGAACGCGCGCCGCCGCCGGCCTGATTGACAATGTCGTTGGCGATGACGTCCATGTCGCCGCCGGCCGAGTTGGCGATCAGGTGGGTACCGACCTCGGCGGTGGTGGTCGAGGTCACGGTGTTGGTGGCGCTGCCGCCGGAGACGCCGGCCGTCGAGGCCTGATAGGCATCGCCGCTGGCTGAATAATTCGTGGTGTGCTTGGCGCGGATGTTGAGGCCGCCGAAATAGAGCGTGTTGTCGGTCGCGTTGCCATAGAGCGTGGCGTTGGTCACGGCGGTCGAGCTGGTCGTGCCGACAGCCGCGGCTCCCGCATAGGTGCCGCCCGCGCCGACGATGGCGCTGGAGACGTTCGCATCCGTGCCGGTCGCGGTGATCTGGAGAACGCCCGTGTTGGACGCCGACGTGATCGCGCCCGCGCCGAGATAGGCGTAGGTGTGCGAGCTCGACGAGGTCTGCGCCACGCTCGCGCCAACCGCCAGGAACCCGCTCGAAAGGCCGGTCGCCTCGGCATATTGGGCGCTGTCGTTCTCGGCCGCGATGACCACGTCACCGTTGGGAAGCGTGATCCCGGTCCCGCCATAGGCGCTGACCGTCGCGTTCTCTGACGCCTTGGCGTAGCTGCCCTGCGCGCCGATCAGCGAGCCGCCGCCGCCCGCGAGGGCCTTGGCGTAGGTCGACGTGCCGGTGCCCGCCGGCACCAGCGCCATGGCCGTCACCGCGAGCGCACCGCCCGAGAAGATGGCGTTGTCACCGACATCGGCGGTCACCGTGGCTCCGACCGTCGATTGGGCGATGGCGACGCCGACGGCACCCCCACCAACCGAGACGCCGTACGCCTCGCTTCTGAGATTGGGCGTGATCGACGCCGAGACCAACGTGCCGGCACCGGTCGCAGACGTGGTGATGGTGGCGCCAGAACCGATCTCGGCCGTCACGTTCGAGGTCTCGTGAGCCTCCGCATCCGCGCCGATTCCGGAGATGATACCGCCGCCCAGCGCGGTTGCGGTCGTGGACACGGTGCCGGCGCCGGATGCGCCGACAGCCAGTGCCGTCGTATTGACGACGGCGCCGTCCAGAACCTGCGCTTCGACCGTGCTCGATCGTCCTGCCGTCGCGACCGAGGCGCCGACCGCCGCGGCACCGGCCGTGACGCCGCCCGTAAAGACGACCTGGCTGGTGGAGTCCATCGCCATGACGGCGGCGCCGGTTCCGCCGGTGCCGTTGACGTGGCCGCCGAGTTGCGCCGTCACCTGGTTGGCGACATTGCCGACCGCGACGGCCGCATCCGCGCCGAAGTACAGCGCCGCGCCGCCGGCGATCGCCTCGGTGTCGATGGTCTTGCCGGCATAGGGACCGGTGGTGGCGTCCTTGACCACCGCCGCGACGGTGACGGAGGGCGCCGTGACGTTCGCAGTGAGGTTGGCGAGCACGTAGCTCTTGACGCTGGTGTAGCCGATGCCGGCGCCGATACCGAGATCCTTGGCGAAGCCGGCACCGAGCAGGTACATCTTGGCCGCATTGGCGCTGGTGGCGGCGACATTGACCTGCGAGCCCGTGACATTGCCGCCCAGGACCTGCGCCGTGACGCCGTCGCGGCCGGCATCGGTCAGCACGCCGCTGACGCTGTAGGTGGACGTCACGTTGGCATTGCTCGGACTACCGGCGGTGCCGCTCGCGACCGCGTCGCTGCCGTGCGAGGAATTGGTTGCGGAATTGACGGCATTGAGCGTGCCGGTGAGTTGCCCCTGCTCGTGCGCATCGCCGAGGTTCTCGCCGATGATGATGACGCCGACTGTCGCGCCGATGCCGACGCTGCCGCCGATGCCGGCCGTCACCGCGTAGGACAGCACTTCCTTGGTGCTGAGCGCATTGACGTTGATCGCGCCGGCCGAATTCAGGTTGCTGTTGATGCTTTCCGCGGTGGTCTGGCTCTTGAAGACGATCACATTGGCGGCAGCGCCGACACCGACGCCTCCCCCGCTGGCGCCGACCGCGAGCGCACCGGCGATCTCCTTGATCGCGACGTCCTCGGTCGCGTTGATGGTGACCGCGCCGGCGGTACCGCCCGTCGGCGATCGCAGCGTGACGTCGTAGACGCCGGCGATCGTGGTGTTGCTGGCGATCTCGACGTTCGCCATGCCCGCGACCGCGGCCGAGCCCGTCGCGAGCGCGCCGCCCACCGCATAGGCCTCGAAGCGGTTCTTGGTGGTGGCTTCAACGTCGAGCGCGCCGGTCAGGTTGATCGCGGTCGTGTGCGTTGCGGATCCGCCGTGATAGGCGAACTCGTCGCCGACATAGGCCTCGGTGCGGTTCGAGGAGACCTGGACCAGGAACGCCGCGCCGATCGCGGCCTGGCTGCCATAGGCGCCCGAGCCGTTCGCCGAGAAGATGCCGGTGTTGTTCTTGGCGTTCACCGTCAGCGACTGGGCCGTCAGCGCGCCGCCGTCGACATAGGCTTCGGTCGTCGCCTGGAAGACGTTCAGGCCGACCGAGCCGGTGTTGAAGCCGACCGCGATCGAGGACGCATCCTGCTCGGCATTGGCCTTCACGATGACGGCGCCGACCGTCGGACTCGACGACTGGACGCCGCCGACCGTGGCATTGGTGATGTAAGCGAAAGTATCGCGCATCATCGTCGTGCTGATGATGGTGGCGCCGCCACCGCCGGTGCCGGTGGGCGGAACGATGCCGGAGCCGAACGCGCCGGAATAGGAGAAGCTCGACGCGGCCACCTCGATCTGCGGCACCAGCGTGGAAGAGGTCAGGCGCGTGTCGATGGATGCGCTGTCGATATAGGCTTTGGTCGATCCGCTCATCACATTGGTGATCGGGTTGATCATGATGGCGATGCCGCTGCTCGCGGCGATCGAAGCGACGTTGGTCACGACGGCTTGGTGCGAGCTCGCGACGACGGCAAGACCGCGCACATTGTCCCGGTTCTCGGAGAGGTCGGGCGTGGTGTCGGTCGGCGCGTGGGCGGTGCCGAGATCGAAGGCATGGACCAGCGTGCCGTTGTTGACCGACAGCGTATCGGACGAATCGGTTCCGAGCGCATCGACCCTGGTGTTGGCACCGCTGATATAGGCCGCAGTGCTTCCGGTGATCTGGCTCACGACCAGCGAGCCGGCGCCGCCGACCGAACCCGTCGAGATGGCAAGCGCGCCGGCGATCGCCGACAGCTTGTCCGAATTGCTGGCGAGCACGCCGACATTGTTGGTTGCCATGACATCGGCGCCGCCGGTGATGCTGGCGCTGACGTTGGTCCCCATCAGGCTGGTGACGACCGAGCCGGCGAGCCCGACCTGCGTGGACATCGCCACGCCGATGGCGACGGTCGAGATCGTGCTGACCGAGGTGGCCTTGACCACGGTATCGCTGCCGGCGACGACCTGCGCGCTCGTGATGTTGGCGCTGACCTGGTTGTCGATCTCGTTATAGACGAGGGAGAGACCGCCGGCGCTGCCCTGGGTGGACGCGCCCGCGACCGCCGCCGTGGCGTTGATCGCGGCGGTGTCGAACGCCTGGACGGTCACGTTGCCCGCGTTCACCACCGTATTGGAGGTGGTCGAATAGCCATCGCCAATGGCCGCGGATACGTTGTTCCTGATGGTGCTGATGACGGCCCCGCCCTGCCCGGCAAACTGCCCGGTCGCGAGACCAAAGCCGACCGCAACGGACTTGATCTTCGAGGAGTCCTCCGCCGTGACCAGCACGTCGCCGCTCGTCACGGTCATCAGGGTCTTGGTGATGTAGGCCGAATGGGTCGTGCTGATGCCGTCGACCACGATCGCCACGCCGACATTGTTCTTGCCGGCCTGGATGATGCCGGCAACCGACGTGATGGCGGCGCCGGGTCCTGTGCCGACGCCGCCGTTCAGCGCGGCGCCGGTGAAGTCCACGCAGGCCTGCGACCCGCTCGAGGTCGTGCAATTGTCATGCGCAAGCTGGCCGCTGTTGGTGCTGCGCACCAGCGTCCCCAGCGCGTCGTCCAGCGAGGCGATATCGACGCTCTCGGCGTTGACGATGACGTTGCCGCCCGAAACCGTGACGGTGCTCGAGGTGATATAGGCGAGCACGCTCGGGCTGATCTCGCTGATGACGATGGCCCCGGCCAATCCGTTATCGGCCAAGCCGCCGGACGCGCCGCCGGCCGCGATCACGGCGGCGTCGTCGCCGATGACCGTCAGCGAGTTGAGCGCTGTCACGGTGGAATTGGAGATATGCGCATCGACGGCATTGCCGCCGCCGGGGTTGCGGATCTCGGCATAGGTCAGCGCGATACCGAACGCGTTCTTGTCGCCGTTGAGGTAGAGCGAGCCGCCGCCGATCGCGATGTTGGAGGTCTGGTAGGCGTTGACATTGGCTGCGTTCGCCGTGCCGCCGCTCACGCCGGTGATGGTCGAGCCGTCGATATAGGCGGTCGCCGTATCCGAGATCGAGCCGACCGACACCGAGACCGAGGCGGCAGTGCCGGTGCGCGTCGCGGCGAGTGCCAGCGCCACCGCCGTCTGCGAGCCGCCGCTGAGCGCCCGGACGTTGACCGCCGTGACATCGACAATGGTCGAATTGGCGATGTAGGCTGTGGTCGAGTTGCTCGACAGCGCGATCGCGATCGCACCGGCGATCGCAGCGCTCGTCATATTCCCACCCGAAAGGTTGAGCGCGGCGGAGCCGGAACCGTTGGTGGTGATGGTGTTGTTGAGCGCCTGGACCTGGACGACGGGCGCGTCCGTGGCCGTATACGGAGAACCGCTGTTGACGCTGACGCCCTTGATGTAGGCTGTGGTGCCGAGGGACGTCGCCGAGACCGCGGAGCTGCCGGCGATATCGATGCTGAACTTCGAGGTTCCGTTCTTCTTCGCGGCGGCCTGCTTGGCGACCTCGAGGGCCCCCAAGCCTCCAAAGTCCGGCGCGCTGTAGAGCGCCCCGGCCTTCTTCACATAGCCGACCTGGGCGTATGGATCCGATTCCACCGCCGCCACGGCGGCGACCGTCACCCGGCCCGCGGTCGCGGCGTTGACCTGCAGGCTCTTGGTGGTCACGTGACCGCCCGAACCGCTCATGGGGTTCGAATCGTCGCTGCTGAACGGGCCGTCGGTGATGTCCTTGCGGTTATCGCCGATATAGGCCGCGGTATCGGTGACCGCCGTCATGTAGGCGGCGGAAACACCGACGCCGGAAGTGGTGCCGAGCTGGATCGCGCCCGACAGCGAGAACAGCGACACGTTCTGATTGGCCGAGACGTTGATCGAACGCGGCGAGAGAATGGTCGCCAGCGAGCTGATCGAGGCGTGGGTCGTGTTGTTGATGAACGCCATCGACAGGATGCCGTTCAGCGCGAGGCTGCCGGACGACGAGCCGGATGTCGGCGCGATCGCAAACAGCATGTCGGTCGTGTTGGCGGTGACCGAGACGTCGCTTGCGGAAGTGAGCGTCGCGCCGGAAGACACGCCGGCGATGGTGTTGCTGGTGGATTGAATGAGGTTGAGCGTTCCGCCCGCCGCGGTTCCGGGGCTGTCGGAGCCCGGCAGCAGCACCAGAGGCCCGAACACGCCGCCGATGTCGATCGACATGTTGTAGGTGTTGGCCGACACCGTCAGCGCCGAGGCGAAGCCCTGCGAAATGATCACGCCGTCGATGTTGGCGAACGCCGTCGCCGTCCAGGAGCCGGCGCTGCTCAGCGCATGCGTCGATGTCAGATTGGCGCCGCTGCCGACCCAGGCCGTGGTGTTGTCGTGCAAGCCGAAATAGGCGAACGAGCCGGCAACAGAAACGGTCTGGCCGCCGCTGGAGTTCGCATTGGCATAGGTGGTGACGATATTGTTGACGACGCCGAAGTTTGCATTGAGATGGCCGAGCACCTCACTGATGCCGTTCCACTCCGTCCAGGAGTTGGTGTTGGGGATCGTCGTTGAGGCGGAAACGCCGATGTCGGAGGCGCGGATCACCACGTTCGAGCCGATATAGGCGTTCGAATTATGGGTGTAATCGCCGTAGGCGATGGCGGCCGCAATCGCGACCTTGGGACCGTTGTCCGCGGTGCTGACGTTCACCGTCGACGAGGAGTTGTTGCGGATCTGGTCGTCGATCAGCTGGCTGACCACGCCGACATCGCCGGTCGTGTAGATCTGCGGCGCCGCGCCGCCGCCCGTGCTCGTGATGGCCGCGTTGGCGGATTCCGTGGTGGTCGCGAGCGACATCGAACCAGCCACCTTGAAGGGCAGGCTGACGCTGGCGAGCGGCTTCAGGAAGCCATCGAAGAATTTGTAGGGCGTCGTGTCGGCCTTGCCGGCCGCCCCGGTAATGATGGCCCCGAGCAACCCGGGCGTTCCGAGCGTGACGGACGAACTGGTCGAATTCTTCGCGATGTTGGTCGCGGCGGCCACCAGGACGTTACCGGACTCGTTGGCGCCGCTGCTGCCGAAATTGGCGCCCAGGATTGCCGTGGTTGCGACATTGAGGTTGCTCAGGGCCACCGCGGCGCCGACACCGCCCGGATCGCTGGAGCTCGTCACCAGCGGGTTGAATGCGAATGCCGTCGCGCTGACCGAGAAGTTGCTGTAGTTGTTGGCGCTGACCTGCAGACCCTGGCTGCCGCTGTCGAGGATCGCGCCCGAATTGATGATCGCCTGGGTCTTGATGTCGGCGAGGCCGATCGCGACCGTTGCCAGGAACTGGCCGCGGGTCGTGACCGAAAGCGCCGACACGTTCAGCGTGGTATCGGTGGCGGCACCGACCAGGATGCCCTGTCCCGCCCTGATCGCGGCGCCGGACGACACGATCGTCGAGACGTCTGCCGTCACCTT
The DNA here is from genome assembly GCF_035935975.1 of Bradyrhizobium sp. Classification (GTDB taxonomy): domain Bacteria; phylum Pseudomonadota; class Alphaproteobacteria; order Rhizobiales; family Xanthobacteraceae; genus Bradyrhizobium. Next base: position 126,222 of record NZ_DASYWN010000024.1, on the reverse strand, counting down.
GCCGACGACGACGGCCGCGCCGAGCGGCGACAGAAAGCCGGAGGCGATCACCGGATCTTCGGCGTCCTGGGTGCCGCGGGCGGAAATCAGCACGTTGCCACGGGCGTTGAGATCGGCGTGGCTCATGATCGCCACCTTGGCGACCGTATCGGCGGCGACGTACCCGCCGTTGACGCCCAATATGGTCGTGCCGACGATCTCGGCGATCGTCGCGAGCTTGCCGAGCGTCGTGCTCGTCAGGTTTGAGGTCGCGGTCGATATCGCCTGGATGATGATGGCGCCGCCGGTGATCTTGCCGTCGATGTTGATGGCGGTGGTCGCGCTCGCGAGTCCGGACAGCAGCGTCTGGCTCGCGGTCGCCGTCAGCCTGACGTCGCCGTCGGTGTAGGTCGTTCCGCCGCTGTTGATCGCCTGCGCCCTGATCTCGGCGCCCTGCGCGATCGTGATCGTCGGCGCATTCAGCGTGACGCCGAGCGCATTGTGCTGGGAGACGTTGGAGGCGTTGAGGAAACGCGTGTCGATGATGCCGCCGCCATCGATGGTGATCGAATTGTTGGCCGCGATCGTGAACGTGTCCGCGGTGACCGCGGCCAGGATCAAATTGGCGACCGTGGCGTTGCTGACGAACCCGGCGGCGCCGGAATTGGGGTCGCCGGCCGCCCCGATGATGACGTCGTCCTGATCGAAGCCGACGCCGACCCCGCGCGCCTGAATCTGGGCGCCGGATGTAACCGTGAGCGTGCCGGACGACAGCCCGACATTGACCGTGCTGCCGCCATTGATCCTGGCGCTCGCGGTCAGCGTCAGGGCGTGGTTCGGTGTCGACAGAACGAAGGTCCCGCCCGCCTGCATCGCCGCGATGTAGGTCGCGATCACGTCGTTCGACAGCACGCCGGTCGAACCGTTGTTGCCGCTGGAGCTGTCGACGCTCTCGTCGGTCGTGAAGCCGAACTTGACGCTGCCCCCGCTATCGGCGGTCAGCGACGCAGATGGATTGGTGACGTTGATCCCGTGCCCGGACAGCGAGACGGTGCTGCCCTTGATCGTCCCGGCGACCGTGAGCAGGCCGGATGCGGCGACCGAAACGGTGCCGGAAGTGTAATGGCTGCTGGCCGTATTGGCGGCCTGGGAATCGATCACGGCGCCCGCGGCAACCGTCACCGAGGCTGACGAGAGCGAGATGCCCACACCATTGGCGGTCGAGTTGGAGCCCGAGCCCTTGAGCGTGCCGTCGATCTTGCCGCTGGCGTCGACGGTGATCGAGTTGGAGGCGGACAGCGAAATCCGGCCGACGCCTTCCAGCGCCGTCACGTAGCGGGCAATGGTGGCATTGTCGATGAAGCCGGCCGCACCGGCATTGACGTCGGTTGCGGCATTGCCGATCACCATGTCGCTGGTGCTGGTCAGCAGCACCTGGGCGGCATTCAGCAGAAGCGGCGCCTGTGCCGTGATCGTCGTGCCGCCGGTCCTTGCGCCGTTGACCGCGAGCGTGCCGTTGCGGCCGGCGTTCAGCAAGACCGTGTTGCCGGTCAGCGTCGAATTGGCAGCGAACGAGATCAGTGAGCCCGCGGTCAGGTTGACGTTGCGGGACGCGCCGGCGGCGATGCTGGCGCCGTTGTCGACGTAGAGCGAATTGGTCGCGGTCAACGCGAACGTGCTCGAACCGGCCAGCGCAGCGAGATAGCTCGCGACCGTCGCGTTGCTCAGGAAGATCGTGCCGGCCGGCGGAGTGACGCCGTTCGGATCGCCGGCCGGCCCGACATAGATCGTCCCCGCTCCCGCGTTGAACGTCACGACACCGCCGTTGATCGTGCCGGCGCCGGCCGTGATGCTCGACGCCGCCAGCGTGATGCTTCCCGGCGTATAGTAGGTCTGCCCCGCGACGTTGCTGACATCGGTCCGCAGGCTGGCACCGCTCTCGATCGTGATCGTCGGCGCGGTCAGCGCGAGGCTTCCGGATATGCCTGAGGAATGTCCGCTGGCAGCGTCGTAATGACGGAGATCGATCACGCCGCCGTTCTTCACCGTGATCGAAGACGCGGCGCTCAGCCTGAGCGTGCCGACCGAGCTGCTGCCGGACAGATAGCCGGCAATGGTGGCGTTGGTCAGGTTGACGGCCGCATTGGCGGAATCGCCGACCACCATGTCGGCCGAGCTGGTGAGATTGAGGACCGAGGCCACCAGCGTGAGCTGCGGCGAGATCACGGCGCCGCCGGTCACGCCTGCGTTGATGGTGACGGTCGGGCTGTTGATGTCGACGCTGCTGCCGGTCACGGTGCTGTTGCCGGCCAGCGAGATCGACGTTCCCGCCGTGAGCGCCACGCCGGCAGCGCCACCGGCGATCACGCCATGCGCGTCGACCGCGAGCGTATCGATCGCCGACAGCTTGGCGACGCCGTAGCCGCCGAGCGCGGCGATGTAATTGGCGACCGTGGTGTTGGAAACGAAACCGGCGTTGGACGCATCGGCCGCGTCCAGCGTGGGATCGCCGACGATCACCGCGCTGCGCTGGATGTCGTAGACGACGGAGCTTGCGGTGAACTGCGCGCCACTGTCCACGCCGATGGTCGGCGCCTGCAGCGTGATCGCGGCCGTGCCAGCCGGGACGGAGGCCACAATCCGGGCCGCAGCTCCGACACTGACTAAGGTTCCCGCCATCAGCGCGACGTTGGCGCCGGTGATCGATCCGCTGGCGGTTAGGGTGCCGGCGCTGACTGCGGTCGCATCGAAGGTGACGGTGCCGCCGACATAGGTATCGCTGCCGGAATTGATCGCGCCGGCGAGGATCTGGCTGCCGGCCACAGCGGTGATGCTGCTCGCGGTGATCGTGACGTCGCCGGAATTGCCGAGCGCGTTGCCGCTGGAATCGCGGTTGCGGGTGTCGAGAACAGCGGTGGAATTCAGCGCCACCGAGGCGCCCTTGAGCGCGACGCTGCCGCCGGAGAGCAGGCCCGCCACCGTCACCGCACCCGGCGCCCCCGACGTCGCGTCGAGGATGATGTTGCCGGCGGTGTACATCACGTCCGACGTATTGACCGATTGCGCCAGCACCTGGCCGCCGGAGGCGATGGTGATGGTCGGCGCCTTGAGCGTGACGTCGAGCGACTTTCCGTTCGAAACGCCGTCGCTGCCGAGCCGGCGCGTATCGATGATACCGCTGCCATCGACGGTCAGCGCGCTCGCCGCGCTCACCGTGAGGTCGCCCAGCCCGCCCATCGCGGCGGAATAGCGGGCGATGCTGGCATTCGAGATGAAGCCCGCCGCGTTCCTGTTGGCAGAGCTGGTGCCGTCGCCAACGAACGCGGTGGCCGTGCTGGTGAGATTCAGATGCGCCGCAATGAACTGCAGCCCGGTACTGGTCACCACCTGCGCGCCGCCATTGGCGGCGGCGTTGACGTTGATGGTGCCGGCAGCACCGGCATCCAGCAGCACCGTATCGCCGCGCACATAGCTGCCGGCCAGCAGGCTCAAGGTCGGCGCGGTCAGCGTGACGTTGACGCCGCTGGCACCGGCGTCGACCCGGCCATGCTGGCTGATCGTGATCGAATTGCTCGCCAGCAGCGTGAAGGTGCCGGTGCCGTTCAGCGCCGCGATCGCGGCCGCGACCGTCGCATTCGACATGTTGACATTGGCGTCGCCCTGGGCAGCGTCGCCGATGATGATGTCTTCGGGGTCGAGGACCAGCGTGCCCTGCTTGCCGTTCGGCGCCGCCAGATTGACCTTGATGTTGCCGATATCGAACTTGCCGTCGGCGCTGAAGTCGACCAGGCCGCCATTGCCCCTGGCGGAGCTGGCATTGATCTTGGCGCCGCTCCGGACGGTCAGGTCACCCTGGGTCTTCAGCGTGATGTTGCCGGCATCGCCGGTCCTGCTGGCGGTGCTGATCCGCGCATTCTGGCCGACTTCGATGGCGTTGCCGGCCGTGACGGTGATGTTGCTGGGCGTCGTGGTCGTGCTGCGCGCGGTCAGCCGTCCGTTGACACTTGCCTTGTTGACGGCACCGATATGGATCGAGCCGTTGCTGACTGTGATGGCGCTGGCGCTGCGCAGGCCCTTCGAATTGACGGAGGCCGCGAACTTCGCGGCGTGATCGAGATTGGCGATATCGCGCTGGCTGGCGCCGCCGACAAACACATTCTGCCCGGTCAGGCGGACGCCGTCGATGGCATTGATGCGGCCGTAGATCCTGACGTTGCCGTCCGGCGACACCGGGAACGAGCCCGCCATCAAATTGCCGACGGCGGTGCCGTTGATCGCGCCACCCGGGCCGATCAGGCTGTCGGTGAACTCGCGCGTCGGCGTCGAAACGTTGAGGCTGCCGACATTCACCGTGCCGGAACGGCCGACCACGAACCCCTTGGGATCGGCGAAATAGACGTTACCGCCGATCGCACCGTTCATGTAGGAGTTCAGCGTGCCGTTGACGTAGACCGGCGCGTCGCGAACGATGTTGACGAGGTTCTGCGTGCCGGTCGGCAGTTGCAGGTTGACGGTGTTGCCCTGCCCGACGCTGAACTGCGAGAAAGAGTTGAAGGCGTTGTTGCCCGAGACCGTCGACGTCGTGACGTTGGTCACGCCGCCGGAGGTCTGCAGGTTCGTTCCCGTGCGTCCGTCCGGAACGATGACGTTCGCCGTCTGCGCCTGGAGGCGGACGCTGAACACCGGCAGGAAGACCATCTGCATCGCGCAGAGCAGCGACATCGAACGGAAGCTCGCCAGCCTCCGCAGCGTCGTCACCCCGTTCTTGTCTCGCGTCGCAGATGGTCCGCGCATTTCAGATCCTCATCATCGGCATTGGCGCCGATCCACAACCGGGTGGGAGAATGTCGAGAGAAGCGTCCGGTCTCAGAACTGGCCGGGCGGCAGCTTGAAGATGTCGGGGCTCTTGGCGTCGGCCACGTAGAACAGCAGCAGGCTGGCGGGCGTCAGCACACGCTGGTTGTTCTCCTTGTTCTCGAACGTGCCCTGCAGCAGCAGGATCACCGAGCGATCCTTGGCGTCGCTGCCGCGGAACATCACGATGCCGCCGCTGACGGGCATGTTGACCGCGATGGAATCGGGCTTGAAGCCCTCGTTGAGGAAATGCGCGCGGAGGATATTGGCGTTGGAGAACAGCTTCTCCGGCGTCATCGCGGTGTCGGTCGTCTTCGACCAGACCGCGCCGATCTGGATCAGCGACTTGGACTTGTAGCCGAACACATAGGAGAGCTCGGCGGTGCCGCCGTTCGGCAGCAGCTCCGGAACGGAGAGCAGCAGGCTGTGCGTCAGCTCGGACGCGTTGTCCTGTGCCCGGATCGCGTCGGGCTTGGCGTTGAAATCCTTCGTCATGGCGGCGCGGACGTCGGCGTCGTTCATGCCGAACTTGGCGGAGCGGAAACCGTCGATCGCCTTGCCCGCCTTGTCGTCCGCAGCGGTGGACGGCGCCTCGGTCGCAGCAGCCACCGGCGCACCGGCGGCGGCAGCAGGCGCCGCACCGGCAGCGGCGGCCCTGGGTGCAGGCGCGGCCTTCTGCTTCGGGACTGCTCCCTGAGCAGCCAACGGACCCGCAGCAACGGTGGTGAGAAGACCGACGAGAGCCGGAACGAGATAGATTTTGCGCATCGAAAACCTTCGAAACAAGCTTGAAACAACGCTTCAACAATCGGCTGCTACGAATCGACTTTTCCAAACCGCCGTCGCGACCGGGACGGAAAATATTGCAACGCCACAAGACGTTACGAAATGTCACGGAGTAGAGAAGGATCGAAACAACGACTCCTCAGCGGGCGTAGGAATACGGTATCGGACTGCGCATGGCTGCGAATGAAGGTTCACAAGCGCATTTTTTCATCAATTGTGGTCGTTAGGCTTTCGCGTTATGCACAACGTCAGGGACAATTTTTGCGAAACATTTCATGACTCAGCGGTCCGCTCCTGCCCGCGATTTGCCGGCGGTCGACCGCCGCGATTTCCTTCGCCTCGCCGGCACAACTGCGGCGGGATTTTTTGCGCTTGGCGCAACGTCGGATCGCATGCGCATCGTCGCTTCGCTGACGAGCCTGTCGCTCGATGACGAGTTGACCAAGCGAAACATGTCCGACGGCAACGTGACCTCTCGCCTCGGCGGACTCATCGCGGGCCTGAAGCAGCGAGGCTGGGTCGAAGGGGTCAACTACCGCTTCGAGATTCGCTCGACGTTCGGTGGGCCCGACAAGATGAAGACCGCGGTTCGCGAGCTCATCGATCTCAAGCCGGACGTGATCCTGACCGGCTCGACGGTCGAAACCGCGGCTGTCATGGCAGCCACAAAGACGATCCCGATCGTCTTCGCGACGGCGAACGACCCGGTCGGAAACGGCTTCGTCGAAAGCCTCGCCCATCCCGGCGGCAACGTCACCGGCTTCACCAGCAGCACCGCCGAGATGGGCGGCAAATGGTTTCAGCTCATCCGCGAGGCCGTGCCTGACATCGCGCGCGTCGGCGTGCTGTTCAATCCGGCGACGACGCCGCGCGCCGGCCGCTTCTTCCTCGATTCCATCGAGCAGGAGGCCGCGGCATCCGGACTTGCCGTCGTCCTCGCTCCCGTCAGCGCGCCAGCGGACATCGACGGTGCGATCGGCCGCTTTGCCGAACCGCCGCGGGCGGCAATGATCTCTCTGGTGGACAGCTTTCTGGTGATCAACCGCAAGGCAATCATCGCGGCAGCCGAGAAGTACCGCGTCCCCATGATCTATCCGTTCCACTATTTCATGGATGCGGGCGGGCTGATGAGCTACGGGCCGACGCTCGAAGTGCGCTCGGCCGACTATGTCGATCTGATCCTGCGCGGCACCAAAGCCGGCGATCTGCCGGTGCAATCGCCGCGGAAATACGAGCTGCTGATCAACCGCACGGTCGCGCGCGCGCTCGGACTGACGATTCCCTTCACGCTGCTCGCCCGCGCCGATGAGATCCGCGAGTGAACGAGCCGATCGACCAGCGATATTTGCGGACGCCTCCCGGCAGGCTGTTCCGGAAATATCTCTACTCGATCGTCGCCCTCGCCTTTGCCGCGCTCGCCATCAGCACCGGCTTCGACGTCTGGTTCTCCTATCGCGAGCAGAAGCAGCTCCTTGCGGCGACCCAGCGCGAGCAAGCCGCAAGCGCAGCGATCCAGATCGGCCAGTTCATCGGCCAGATCGAGAATCAGATCAGATGGCTCTCCCGCCTGCCCCCGGAGCTGTCGAGCAACGAAGACGATCGCCTGAACGCCATCCGGCTGTTGCGCCTATCGCCCGCGATCGCGGAGATCACCGAGCTCGACGCGCAGGGCCGCGAGCAGGTGCGGGTGTCGCGCCGCGTCGCCGACAGGATCGGCAGCAAGACCGACCTCTCGGATTCGGCCGCCTTTCGCGGCGCCAATGACAGTCGCGCCTATTACGGGCCGGTCTATTTCTTCGGCGACACCGAGCCGTTCATGACGCTCGCCACGCGCGGCAACGGGCCTGCGCCCAATGTGGTCGTTGCCGAAGTCAATCTGCGCTTCATCTGGGATCTCGTCGCCGGCATCAGGGTCGGCAACACCGGCAAGGCCTACGTGGTCGACCGCATGGGGCTGTTGATCGCGCATCCCGATCTGTGGCCCGCGTTGCGCCGCAGCGATCTCTCCTCGCATGCCGACGTGCGCGCCGCGCTCGATGGCGTCGGCCCGCCCTCGGGTGGCCTCGTCAAGGAAGACCTATCGGGCCAGCGCGTGCTGTCGACCTATGCAACGGTGCCGTCGCTTGGCTGGCTGGTGTTCGTCGAGCTTCCGCTCAGCGAGGCCTACGCGCCGATCTACGCGTCGATCGGCCGCTCGACGTTTCTGCTGGTCATCCTGCTGGCCTGCGCGGTGCTGGTGTCGCTCTGGCTCAGCCGGCGCATGACGGTGCCGATCCAGATCCTGACGCAGGGCGCGCGGCGGATCGGCAGCGGCGATCTGGGACTCCGGCTGGACATCAAGACCGGCGACGAGCTGGAAGCGCTCGGCGACCAGTTCAACCGGATGGCCGCCCATTTGCACGAGTCTTACGCGACGCTCGAGCGCAAGGTCATCGAGCGGACCTCCGAGCTCGAGAAGGCGCGCGATCACGCGCTTGCGGAGCATGATGCAGCCGAGCGCGCGCGCAGCGCGGCTGTGCAGGCCAACGAGACCAAGTCGCGCTTCCTCGCCGTCGTCAGCCACGAGCTGCGCACGCCGCTCAACGGCGTCATGGGCGTGCTGCAACTGCTCGATGACGGCAGCCTCAGCGACGCGCAGCGCCGCCACCTCGCGACCGCCGCCGCATCGGGCGAAACGCTGATCGCGCTGGTCGATGCCATTCTCGAATACGCCCGCCTGGAAGCCAGCACCGAAACGCTGGAAACGCGAGACTTCCGCCTCGACCAGCTGATCGAGACCGCCGCGGAGCTGATGCGTCCGCAGGCGTTCGGCAAGGGCCTCTCCTTCGACCTCGCCTGCGACGCGACGGTCAACACCTCCGTGCACGGCGATCCCGTCAGGCTCAACCGCGTCCTGCTCAACCTGATCGGCAATGCGATCAAGTTCACCCCGCGCGGCGGGATCGGCCTTAAGGCATCCGCCGAGCAATTCGACAATCACATCCTGCTGCACATCACGGTGCGCGATACCGGCATCGGCATCGCGCCCGACATGCATGAGCGCATCTTCGAGGATTTCGTCCAGGCCGACGACAGCATCGCACGGCGGTTCGGCGGCACCGGCCTTGGCCTTGCGATCGCGCGGCGCCTGACGCGCCTGATGCGCGGCGAGCTGACGGTGGAAAGCAAGCCGGGCGCGGGCAGCACGTTCACGCTTGAAGTGCCGCTCGGCCGCGCCGCGAGCGGCATCGCGCAAGGTGCGCTGCCGCCGCCGTCGCGGCAGCTCCGCGTGCTGCTGGTCGACGACGACCCCGTCAATCGCGAGGTCGGTGAAGCCATCCTGAACCGGCTCGGCCATCGCCCCACCATGGCCGGCAACGGCGCCTCGGCCGTCGCGCTCGCCCGCGATCAGGCTTTCGACATCATCCTGATGGATTTGCACATGCCCGACATGGACGGCGTCGAGGCGGCCTCGCGGATCGGCAAGCTCGATCTGCCGAAGATGCCGCGCATCATCGCCGTGACGGCCGACGTCTCACCCAGCGCCCGCGAGCGTCTCGCCGGCGCCGGCATCGCCAAGATCGTCAGCAAGCCGATCCTGATCAACGCGCTGCGCGAGGCGATCGAGGACACCCCGGCCGCGCCGCCCGCCGCGCAACTCGCCGCGGGCGCGTTGATCGACCGGCATTTCCTCGACGACCAGCGAGAATTGTTGGGACCGACGCAGATCGCAAAGCTCCATCATCTGCTCCAGGAGACCAGCGACAGACTGATCGAGGACATCGCCAAAGCTGCGGCAATCGGCGATCACAGGCAGCTCGCGCGCTTCACGCACCAGCTCGGCAGCGCCGCCGGCGCGCTCGGCCTCGTCCGCCTGTTCGAGCGCTGCCGCGAGATCGAGCTCGCGGCCCCCTCGATGTCCGCCGCCGAATGCCAGGACGCCGCACGCGAGCTCGCCGTGCTTCAAAAGGCCTCGATGAACGCGCTGGACGAGTTGCTCGGGCCTGCGGAGCAGCGGTCAGTCGGCTAGCGAAGACTCGCGTCCGCCGCTTCCACTCGGGAGACAAAGACAGTGATCATTGCGATCGTCGTTCTTGAGTTGATTGGGTGCTTTGCCCTCTCCGTCTTCATAGGTGCCAGCAATCGAGGCGGCGTGGTCATGACGGCTCCCTTGGCTATTGGATTTGGAACAGCGGCCTTGCAGCTGGCAGTTCATTATCTGCCGCGCAGACGGCATATTCGTTACGGCCTTGTGCTCGCGGCGGCACTGATGCTGCTCGCCGGCGTAACGTCCTTTGGCGTCGGGGTGCTGCCCTATGCGCATCAGACACTGTTCATTACCGCAGTCGCGGTACTCCCTCAATTGTGGTGGGAGTGGTTTTACAAAGGCACGAACGTCCTGGTGCTTGGACTGATCGGATTGGTTGCAATTCCGTTCGGATTTGCCGTGTGGTCCGTCGCCAATATCGGCATTGTGAAAGTCAATGCGCCGCTGGTCTCGCAAGGCGAGCCATATTGCCTGCTCGTTTCAGACGGGCGAATCTTCTCGGGCGGATATCGCAAGGTGCCGGACGATTGGGGTCTCACCGGATGGCACATGTTTTCTCCGCGCGGCGCCGGCGGCTCGGGAGACTGCTGCCAATGGGACTTCCATGCCCTGCTCCTGACACAGAGCAACCAGCTCTTCAACTGGTCGTACCGCACACAGAGCTTCGAACGACTGTCCGAGCAAAGCAGGCAAGTGCTGGGATTGAAGAACTTGTCGTGTGGTGAGGGAGAACCCTAGAGCCCGACCACCGAGCCGCGCTCGGTCAGCCAGCCCCCGGACGTCGGCCAGCACGCTTCGACTTGGGTTTTTCCTTGGTCCCTTCCTTGGGCTTTTCCTTTGACTTGGGCCAATGGCGAAAAGCGACGTCCGCCACGCCCTTCAGCTCGCCGCGCGTGGCCCCGCCTGCCGCCAGCACGGCCATGCCGTAAATCAAGGCGGAGAGATATCGCGAAAGGTCCGCGGGATCGTCATCCTCCGATAGATCGTGTTCTTTCGCAGCGCGCTGGAGGCGGCGGCGGATCGCGAGCTCGCCTTGATGGCGGCGCGATGCCAGATCGCTACGGATCGCGTCCGATTCGACGCCGCAGGCCAGCGCCCCCTGCACGCCGAGGCAGCCGGGCGGATTCTTCTTGTTGCCGTGAAGCTCGACCGGCCCGGTCAGCCAGAGCCGCACCGCTTCCAGAGATGTCGGCGCCTGATCGGCCGCGATCCTGTAGCCGCCTGCCTCGGCCTCGTACCGATCCATCACGCGCTGGAACAGCCCCTCCTTGCTGCCGAACGCCGCATAAAGGCTCGCCCGCGTGATGCCGAGGGCATCGGTCAGATCGAACATCGATGTCCCCTCGTACCCGCGCTGCCAGAACAGGGCGAGCGCGCGCTCGACGGCTTGATCCATGTCGAATTCGCGAGGTCGCCCAGCATTCATGATCCACCCTCGTGCGCAAATACGTTCCGCTTGCCTATTGTAGATCGATCGATCTACAATAGCTCTCGCCGACCGACATACAAGATGATAGGGGCCGCCCGTGCGCGCAAGATGTCTCGCCATTCTCCTCATGCTGCTCGCGCCTGCCGCCCGCGCCGAGGAGTCGTTCCCTTCCAGCTTCCAGACCAAGACCGTCCCGGCCAACGGCACGCAAATTCACGTGCGCGTCGGCGGCAAGGGGCCCGCCGTGATCCTGATCCACGGTTTTGGCGACACCGGCGACATGTGGGCCAAGCTTGGCACGGACCTCGTGCGTGATCACACCGTGGTCGTACCCGATCTGCGCGGCATGGGCCTCTCAGCCAAGCCCGACAGCGGCTACGACAAATGGACCCAGGCGGCCGACATGCGCGCTGTCTTGCAGTCGCTCGGCATCGACAAGGCCGTCGTGGTCGGACACGACATCGGTACCATGGTGGCCTATGCCTATGCGGCCCGGTATCGCGACCTCACCGAAAAACTGGTCGTCATGGATGCCCCGGTGCCCGGCGTGCCGCCGTGGGACGAGGTCGTCCGCAGCCCCCTGCTCTGGCACTTTGATCTCGGCGGCCCCGACATGGAGCGGCTGGTCAAGGGCCGCGAGCGCATCTATCTCGATCGCTTCTGGAATGATTTTGCGGGCACGCCGTCGAAAATCACGGAAGCGACGCGCCGTCATTACGCGGAGCTTTACGCACGGCCGGGCGCGATGCGCGCCGCATTCGCCCAGTTCAGGTCGATCCGCACCGACGCCGAAGACAACAAGAAGGCGATTGCAACCAAGTTGTCCATTCCCGTGCTTGCGGTCGGCGGCGAGAAATCATTCGGCAAGATGGAAGCGGTTGTGATGCGCAATGCGGCGACCGACGTGACTGAGGTGGTGATTTCCGGCGCCGGGCACTGGCTGATGGAGGAGGATCCGGCCGCGACCATCAAGGCGGTGCGCGAGTTTCTCGACGGGAAGAAATAGAAAGACAAGCCGAACTGGCGTGTCTCAGCTCGGCTTTTCCTTTGGCGGACCCTCCGAGCACAAGCGAGGCGTCCCCTTGTGACCCGAAGCGGACCTTTGGAGCCGGAAAGAGGCCTGGGTCGCGTCGCCTTGTGATCGGAGCAATAGAATTGGCATGACAGCGTAGTTGGTCTTGATTCTTTACCGCCGAAGAGACAACTTCTCGTTCTCATTTACAGAAGTTTGCAACGTGATTTGCAGAGTGGATCGACGCGCCGTCATTGTCGGCTCCGGAGCATTGCTGTTGGCTGGGCACGGTTCGGCGAAGGGGGCCCCGATGACTTCGGAGAGCGTGTCGGACAGTCCTGAGGATCTTCGTGACGGTTGGCGTGTCGGAAATCCTACATGGCATGGGTTCGACCCCGCGCTGCTGCAGGATATGCGCCGGCGCGTGGCCGATGGCCGGCTCGACAACGTTCACGCCATCATCGTCGCGCGCGACGGTGTGCTCGTTTATGAGCAATACGCGGCCGGACAGGATCAAAATGGTCTTGAGCCGGCAAAGCATACGGTCTTCAACGCGGCAACGAAGCACAATGGTAACTCGATGACCAAGAGCGTGATCTCGCTCCTGGTCGGCGTCGCCCTGCAACGTGGCTGGATCAAAACTCTGGATGCACCGGTTCTGGACTACTTTCCGGAATATGCCGATCTGCGCACGCCGGAGAGGGGCGCGATCACGCTCTACCATCTGCTGACAATGTCGGACGGCCTTGATTGGTCCGAGTTCAAGCCGCCGTTCGATAGCTTCGGCAAGATGCGTGGCGCGAAGGACGCCTATCGCTACGTCCTGGAACAGCCGGCCGCTGCGCCGCCCGGGCACACCTACAACTACAATAGCGGAGCGACCGAGTTGATTGGCGCGGTCTTGCGGAAGACGAGTGGCAAGTCCCTTGACTCGCTGGCGAGAGACGAATTGTTCGAGCCGCTGGGCATCGAGGACGTCGAATGGAATCGACAATTGCCGGATGGTCAGCCGCAGGCGAGCGGTGCATTGCGGGCTCGCCCACGCGACTGGGCGAAGCTTGGTCAGCTGGTGATAAATCGCGGTGTCTGGAATAACCGGCAGATTGTCCCGTCGGCTTGGATCGCGGACTCGATCAAGCCTCACAACAATGGACCTGGATTGTTCCTGTACGGCTATCATTGGTGGCTCGGGCGCTCGTTCTGCCGCGGAAAAGTCGTCGAATGGGCCGGGGCCATGGGCTGGGGCGGTCAGCGATTGATGATTGTTCCGGATTTGGGTCTGGTCGCGCTTGCCCTCGCATGGCTGCCGAAACGGATGACCCTTCCAGAGGAAATTCTGCTGAACGAGTTTATCCTGCCTGCTGCAATGCCTTCCTGATCGGGCGGAGACAGGCAGTTGGTCACAGCGCCGCGGCGCTTTCGCGTCGCCTATTGACCCACAGCCGACCAGATTTCGAGCGGCTCTCAGCCGTCACAAGGACGGTCTGTGCCGAACCTATCTTACCACTGGTGCGATGCGGTGGGCTCGCTTAAACGGGGTTAAATCATCATTGCAGAGGTCGAAGGTGTCAGACATCAAGCGAGCCGCTGAACGCGAAGCTATCCGCCGAAAGCTTATTCCTCTGACAGCGTACCGTCAGCTTCTCAACGGCCCCGAGCACGTGTCGGATTGGCTGGTGGTCGATCAGTCGATGATCGACACGTTCGCCGATGCCACCCACGATCACCAGTTTATTCACACCGACCGTCAACGAGCCGAGAGCGAAGCGCCCTTCGGAGGAACAATTGCGCATGGATTTCTCACGCTATCGCTCCTGTCAGCGCTCGCTTTCGATGCGATGCCGGGCGTCGAGGGGATGCGAATGGGTGTCAACTACGGGTTCGAGCGGGTTCGTTTCCTTAGCCCGGTTAAATCTGGAGCCCGGGTCCGAGGTAAATTCCGTCTAATTGGATTGACCGAGCGCGCGGTGTCTATCCAGTCAGCATGGGACACGGTGGTAGAAGTTGAAGGTATGATCAGGCCAGCTATCGAAGCGCACTGGATCACCTTGGCGTTGATTGATCCAGACGAGCCGCCAGTGCAGTCCCTTTGAAAGGTCCGGTTATGGCCCAAAGACGAAGTGACCGCACATTCCCACTGCTTGGCGGCTGTTCGGCCCAGTCAGATGTCGGCAGGCTCAACGCATGACGAGTCTCAGCCTCAGCCCGTCCCCACGCGAGTCTCCTCGTCCCGCCCAAACCGCTCGACAAGAAAATCGATGAACAGCCGCACCTTCACCGACAAATGCCGGGTCGGCGGATAGACTGCATAAAGCGAAAGCGGCGGCGCAGAATAATCGTCCAGCACAGTTCGCAACTCGCCCTTCCGCAAGGCATCGGCCGCGATGAACTCGGGCAGCAGCGCGAGCCCCCTGCCCTTGATCGCGGCGTCGCGGAGCACCTCGGCATTGTTGACGCAGAGCGACCAGGCCGGCTGGATCCAGTGATCGCCGTCGCTGCCGGTGAGCTTCCACTGATTGCCGGTGAGCAGGAAGCCGTAGGTGAGCGATGCATGCTCGCGCAGATCCTGCGGATGCTTGGGCGTACCGTGACGCGCGAGATAATCGGGCGAAGCGCAGATCATGCGTGGCACCGGCATGATCTTTCGTGCGATCAGGCTGGAGGATTCCAGCTCCGCGATGCGCAGCGTCACGTCAAAACCATCCTGCACCGGATCGAGCAGATCGTCGCTGAGCACGATCTGGAGCTGAAGCTCCGGATAGCGCGCCATGAAATCCGCCAGCACCGGCCCGAGCCGCATCGTGCCGAACGACATCGGCGCGTTGACGCGCAACAGTCCGCGCGGGGCCGACTGTGCCTGCGTCACCGCCTGGTCGGCCGCCTCGATCTCCGAGAGGATCACCACCGCGCGCTCAAAATAGCGCTGGCCGTTCTCGGTCGGGCTGGCGTGCCGCGTGGTCCGGTTCAAAAGCTGGACGCCGAGGCTCTCCTCGAGATCGGCGATGTATTTGCTGATCGCCGAGCGCGACAGCCGCAGTTGCCGGCCCGCCTCTGCAAAACTGCCGCTTTCGACCACCTTCACGAAGGCCCGGAGGCTCGCGACCTTATCCAAGGGCCGGCCCCGTCGATTGTTTCCAAATCGTAGACATAGCAGTCATATTTGCACGGATTGTCTCCAATCCAAAGCGGAACGATATTTCCGGCCAGAGCAAGACCGCTCCCCGCATTTGGAGGACGACAATGTCTGGACTGCACCATGTGACCGCGATCGCCGGCGACCCCATCCGCAATTTCGGCTTTTACACCCGGGATCTCGGGCTGCGCTTCGTCAAGAAGACGGTCAATTTCGACGATCCCGGCACCTATCACTTCTATTATGGCGACGAGACCGGCCGCCCCGGCACCATCCTGACCTTCTTCCCCTGGGCCGGCGTGTCGCCCGGCCGCCGCGGCGTCGGCGAGACCCATCAGACCGCCTTCCGTGTGCCGCAGCGCTCGCTCGGCTACTGGACCCAACGCTTCATCGAGAAGGGCATCGCCTATGAGGCGCTCGAAAAGCGCTTCGGTGAATCCGTGCTGCCGTTCACCGATCCTGACGGCATGGCGCTCGCGCTGGTCGGCATTCCCGGCGCCGAGAACGAGCCCGGCTGGAGCAATGGCGACGTGCCCGCCGAGCATGCGATCCGTGGTTTCCACGGCGTGACCCTGCTGCTCGACAGCGCGGCGAAGACGGCTGCCGTCCTCACCGACGTGTTCGGCTTCAAGGAGACGGGCCGCGAAGGCTCGGTGATCCGCTTCAAGGCGGCGGGTGATGCCGAGGGCAGCGTCGTCGACATCTACGAGGCCAAGGGCTTTTTGCGCGGGCACCAAGGTGGAGGCTCCGTGCATCACATCGCCTTCCGCGCGGCTGACGACGCCGAGCAGGGCCAGATGGCGCAAAAGCTCGTGAACCAACACGGCCTGCATCCGACCGAGCAGAGGGATCGCAACTACTTCCGCTCGATCTACTTCCGCGAACCCGGCGGCGTGCTGTTCGAGATCGCGACCGACATCCCCGGCTTCGCCGTCGACGAACCCGTCGCGACGCTGGGACGTGACCTGAAGCTGCCCAGCTTCCTCGAGCAGCACCGCAAGCAGATCGAGGACGTGCTGCCGAGCCTCGAAGAAAGCGTGTCATGACCGAAAGTACCTTCATCCATCGTTTCGAGCCCGCGACCAGCGCGGGCTCCCCTCCGCTCCTGCTGCTGCACGGCACCGGCGGCGACGAGAACGACCTGCTTGGCCTGGGCAAAATGATCTCGCCCGGCTCGGCCCTGCTCTCGCCGCGCGGCCGCGTGCTCGAGCACGGCATGCCGCGCTTCTTTCGCCGCCTTGCGGAAGGCGTGTTCGACGAGGAGGACGTGCGCCGTCGTGCGCTCGAACTCGGGGAGTTCGTCGCGGAGGCGCGGAAGCAGTACGGCATCGCCGCACCCGTTGCGGTCGGTTTCTCCAACGGCGCCAACATCGCCGCTGCGCTGCTGTTGTTGAAGCCGGACGTGCTTTCGGGTGCGATCCTGCTACGCGCGATGGTGCCGCTGTCGGATCCGCCCAAGGCGGAGCTCGGCGGCAAGCCTGTCCTGCTCCTGTCCGGGCAAGCTGATCCGATCGTGCCGGCGAGCAACTCGGCGCAGCTCGCTGCGCTGCTGACGCAGGCAGGGGCCAGCGTGACCCACAAGGTGCTGCCGGCGGGCCATCAATTGTCACAGGCCGATGTGACGCTCGCCCGCAACTGGATCGGCAACGTAGTCACTGAGGCGGCCTGACATTTGGCGTGGCGCATCGTCCGCGATGCGCCACGCCAACCAGCAAGCGACGTTCCGCCGCATCTGCGCAATCGGGCGCCACCCTGCGCGAAATTTCCGCTTGCCCGTTTCCTCGTCAGGCTTAGAATTTGGGACAAGGTTCCGAAATTTGGAACTCCCTTGGACCAGCCTGCATGAGCGCCCTCACCAACGCGATCGAGATTCTCCGCTGCTTCTCCAGCGCGCGGCCGGATCTGTCGTTTGCGGATGTGATGGCGTTGACGGGCAAGCCGAAGAGCTCGACCTCGCGCCTATTGCGGTCGCTCCGCGATTGCGGACTGCTCGAGCAGGATCCGCACACCCGCCGCTACCGTCCGGGCCTGCTCACCTTCGAGCTCGGCCGCCTGCACCGCGCCCATGACGATCTCATCAGCATGGCCGAGCGCGAGCTGCGCGAAGTCTGCGCGCGCACCGGCCACACCGGCTACATCGCCGTGCTCGACGGTTTCGAGCAGGTCGTGCTGAGAATAGTACCGGGCTCCAATCCGCTGCGCGTCGTCAACCCGCCCGGCCAGCGCACGCCGGCGCTTGCGACCTCGAACGGCCGCGCCATGCTCGCGCGGCTCTCGGACGAGGACATCCGCGCGCGGGTGCCAGCGGCCTATCCGAAGCTGCCGCGCAACTCGCCGCAGAGCTTCAAGCAGCTGATGCTGCGCCTGAACGAGATTCGCGACACCGGCGTGTCGGAAGCATCCGATGAATCGATCGAGGGCGTCGGCTCGCAGGGCTTTGCGCTGAAGAGCGGCGAGACCGGCGAGATGATCGGCATCGCGGTGTCGTATTCGGTACAGGCGACCACCGCCGCCGAGCGCGCCAATGTCCGCCGCGAGCTGGCGGCGATGGCGACGAAATTGCGACGGCTGACCGGCGACCCGCTCGATCAGGAGGCAGCAAGCATCCGGACGGGAACGCGATGAGCAACGCCGCGACCATACGCCCCAACGGCCTTGCGCTCTTCATCCTGCCGAGCGCGCTGCTGTTCGCCTTGTTCTTCTTCCTGCCGATCGGGCTGATGGCGGTGATGAGCGTGCTCACCGGCAATCCGGTGGTGATGCCGAAGGTCGCCTTCACCACGCGCCACTACGCCCGCATGATCGACGATCCCTATTATCTCGAGGTGATCTGGACCACGATCCGGATCGGGCTCGTGACCACGCTGGTCGCGCTCGCGATCGGTTATCCCCTGGCGCACTGGATGGCGCGCATCAAGAGCCGCACCGGACACGCCCTGCTGCTGATGGCGGTGCTGGCGCCGATGCTGACCGGCATCGTGGTGCGCACCTTCGCCTGGATGACGCTGCTGTCCGACAAGGGCGTGGTCAACCAGACCCTGATGTCGCTCGGCCTCATCGCCCAACCGCTCAAGCTGATGTACACCGAGACCGGCATCGTGGTCGGCCTCGTCCACATCTACGTTCCCTTCATGGTGCTGACGCTCACCGGCGTAATCGGCCGCATCGACGAGCGTCTCGAGCAGGCTGCGGAAAATCTCGGCGCGAGCCCGTTGCGCGCCTTCCTCGAGGTGACGCTGCCGCTGAGCCTGCCGGGCATCCTCGCCGGCTCGCTGCTGGTGTTCGCGCTCGCGATCAGCGCCTATGTCACGCCGATCCTGCTCGGCGGCTTCCAGATCATGACGCTGCCGATCCTGATCTACCAGCAGATCTCGGCGAACTTCAACGTCGGCTTCGCCGCCGCGCTCGGCATCGTGCTGCTCGTGATCTCGCTGCTGCTCGTCATCGCCTATAACCGCGCGCTCGGCCTCGTCTCCGGCCAGCGCGAATTGCAGTGAGGCCGGTGATGAGCACGTCCACCTCACACGGTCCATCACTGGCGGCGCCCCGGCAGGCAACACGCGCAGCCGCGCCCGCACGGCCCTACGGCCGCTACCTCTATCTCGCGATCAACATCGCCATCCTGGTCTTCCTGCTGGCACCGATCGCGATCGTCGTCGTGTTCGCCCTGAACCCCACGCCGTTCATTCAGTTCCCGCCGGTCGGAATATCGACGCGCTGGTTCGAAAAGTTCTTCGCCTCGCGCGACTTCATGCATGCGCTCTGGTTCAGCCTCGAAGTCGCCGTGCTCACCACTCTCTCCGCAACGATCCTCGGCGCCTCCGCAGCACTGGCGCTGGCGCGCGGCAATCTGCCGGGCACGCGGCTGATCGTGGCGACCATGCTCTCGCCCCTGATGCTGCCGGCGATCCTGACGGGCCTCGCCCTGTTCCAGACCTACGTGCTGCTCGATGTCGGCCGTCCTACCTGGGGCCTCGTCGCGGGCCACACGCTGGTGACGCTGCCTTACGTGGTGCGCACGACGCTCGCGGTGCTGCACAATTTCGACACGCGCCTCGAGGAAGCCGCGCGCAATCTCGGCGCAAGTCCCCTGCGCACCTTCTTCGAGGTGACACTGCCCCTGATCAAGCCGGGCGTGCTCGCCGGCGCGATCTTCGCCTTCATCGTCTCGTTCGACCAGTTTCCGGTCTCGCTGTTCCTGGTCTCGCCGGGCAACGAGACGCTGCCGGTCACGCTGTTCAACTATCTCAAATTCGATCTGGACGGCACCATCGGCGCCGCCTCGGTGGTCTCGATCGTGCTCGCCTTTGTCGTCGTCATCGGGCTCGACCGCACGGTCGGCCTGCGCTCCTACGTCAAATTGTAACCGCTCATTGCATCGAAGGAATCGAGACATGATGAAAGCTCTGGGATCGTCACGGCTCAGCCGCCGCCGCTTTCTGACCGCGAGCGCCTCGCTCGGCATCGGCACGATCGCCGCGCCCTACGTCGCGCGCGCCGACGATCCGACGCTGCGCATCACCGGCTGGGGCGGCAAGTGGGGCGAAGTCATGAAGGCCGAGATCGGTCCCGCCTTCGAGAGCGAGTTCAAGTGCAAGCTCCAGATCGACTCCGCCTTCCCCTACCTGCCGAAGCTCCAGGCGAGCTCGCGCTCGGCGCCGATCTACGACGTGATGCACACCAATTCCAACGAGCAGTGGGCTGCGGCCGAAATGGGCCTGGTCGAGCCGAAGATCGATCCCAAGCTCGTGCCGAACCTCGCCGACGTCTATCCCTACGCCATCAGCGACAAGATCGTCGGCGTCTCGATCTTCACCAGCGCCATCGGCCTCGGCATGCGCACCGACACGGGCTATAGCGGCGTCACCTCCTGGAAGGAGCTGTGGGACGCCAAGTACAACGGCGTCCGCGGTGGCTATGTCATTCCGGTCAACAGCCTCGGCCAAGCCTTCCTGATGATGTGCGGCACGCTGTTCGGCAAGGGCCAGACCGATCTCGACGCGGCCTATGCCGCGCTGGAGAAGCTGAAGCCGATCAAGATCGTCGATTTCACCGGCGCGATGGAGAAGATGCTGCTGTCGGGCGAAGTCGGCCTCTGCGTCATCCACGATTCCGGTATCTATCGCTATGACGGCCAGAACCAGCCGACCGACTTCGTCTCGCCGAGCGAAGGCGTGCTGTCGCTGGAGCAGGTCCTGACCATCACGCCCGGCAGCAAGATGAAGGAGCTCGCCAACGCCTACGTCAACTACATGCTCCGTCCCGAGGTGCAGAAGCGCCTCGCCGAGACCGTGTGGTACTCGCCGGCGAACAAGAAGGTGAAGCTCGATGCCAAGTACGACGCCAAGCTGCTCACCACGCCGGAGAAGGTCTCGAAGCTGATCCAGGTCGACTGGAAGTGGTACAACGAGCGCAAGGACGAGATCGACCAGCGCGTCAACCGGATCTTCCGCGCATGAGCGCATCGATCGAGATCGCCGGCGTCAGCAAGGTCTATGACGGCGGCGTGCGCGCGGTGGACGCTGTCGCGATGGACATCCGGCAGGGCGAGTTCTTCTCCCTGCTCGGCCCGTCCGGCTGCGGCAAGACCACGACGCTGCGCATGATCGCCGGCTTCGAGATGCCAAGCTCGGGCGCGATCCGCGTCGACGGCGCCGACATCACCCACGTCCCCGCGCACAAGCGCGACATGGGCATGGTGTTCCAGAACTACGCGCTGTTTCCGCATCGGACCGTCGTCGAGAACGTCGCCTTCGGCCTGCGCATGCGCGGGCTCGACAAGGCGAGCATCGCGACCAAGGTGAAGGCGGCGCTCGCCATGGTCGAGCTGTCCGGGCTGGAAGATCGCCGCCCAGCGCAGCTCTCCGGCGGCCAGCAGCAGCGCGTCGCACTCGCCCGCGCCATCGTGATCGCGCCGCGCGTGCTGCTCTGCGACGAGCCGCTCGGGGCGCTGGACAAGAAGCTGCGCCAGCAGATGCAGTTCGAGCTCAAGCAGCTGCAGAAGAAGCTCGGCCTGACGCTGGTCTTCGTCACCCACGACCAGGAAGAGGCGCTGGCGATGTCCGACCGCATCGCCGTGATGAACGGCGGCCGCGTCGAGCAGGTCGGCACGCCGACCGAGATCTACAACCAGCCCACCACGCGCTTCGTCGCCGACTTCATCGGCGACACCAACATCCTGCGCGGCGAGCGCACGACGACGAGCAGCGTCGCCTCTGCGCTCGACGTCGGCAAGGGCCTGATCCTGGCGCTGCCGCCCTCCGAAGCGCAAGGCACCGGCGTGCTCTCGGTCGCGCTGCGGCCCGAAAAGATCCGGCTCTCGCCTCGCGCCGATGCCCCGACAACGGCGGGCAGCTCCGCCCATGGCACCGTCGAGAACACCAACTTCCTCGGCGGCGCCGTGCTCTACCGCATCACCCTCGAGGGTGGCCATCGCGTCCTCGTGCAACAGCCCAATGCGGGCACGAGCCGCCTGTTCGTTCCCGGCGACGGTGTCACGCTCGAATGGACGCCGGCCGATCTCGTCGTCTTGAAGGACTAGACCAGATGAATATGCCATTGAAGCACCAGCGCATCGGCGTGGTCGTGATCGGCCAGAGCCCGCGCCCCACCGTCGCCTCCGAGATCGCAGCCGTGCTCTCGCCCGGCATCCAGATCGAGCTGCGCGGCGCGCTCGACGGCATGAGCCGCGCCGAGATCGACGCCATCCCGCCGATGGACGGCTACGACACGCTGTTCACGCTGCTGCCGAGCGGCGACGGCGTCACCATCAGCAAGAAGGAGGTCGAGCGGCGCGCGAGCCAGCAGATCACCCGCTTCAAGCACGAGGGCGTCGGTGTGACGCTGATGGCGTGCACCGGAAAGTTTCCCAATCTCGCGGCCGACGGCCTCGTCATCCTGCCCTCGGCCATCCTGCACAATCTCGTCGAGGCCGTGCTGCCGAACGGACGGCTCGGCGTGTTCTCGCCGCTCGCCGAGCAGACCGCGCTGATCGACAAGAAATGGCAGCGCGACGGCGTCGAGGTCGTCGGCATCACGCTGCGTCCCGGCTCCAGCGATGACGCCGTCGACGAAGCCGCGCGCACGATGGCCGACCTCGCGCCCGATCTCGTGGTGATGGACTGCATCAGCTACACCAGCGCCAACAAGGCGCGTGTGCGCAAAGCCTATCCGGGTCCCGTGATCCTCGGCATTGCCGCCGCGGCCCGTATCGTCGAGGAGCTGGTCTCGTGAGCAAGACGGAATTGAAGACGATCAGCCTCGAGGAGATCGAGGCGCTCGCAGTCGGTGCATGGATTCTCGGCACCGGCGGCGGCGGCAGCCCCTATCTCGGCCTGCTCAATCTGCGCCGGCTCTATGCCGAGGGCCATCGCGTGCAATTGATGTCACCGCTCGATCTCGATGACCAGGACTGGGTCGCCGTGGTCTCCAACATGGGCGCGCCGCTGGTCGGACAGGAGCGCCTCGCCGACAGCCGCAACATCGCGCGCGCCGTGTGCATGCAGGAGGAGATCAACAACATCAAGTTCCGCGCGGTGATGTCGGTCGAGATCGGCGGCGGCAACGGCGTGCAGGCGCTGATGGCGGCCGCGCATCTCGGCATTCCCGTCGTCGACGCCGACTGCATGGGCCGCGCCTTCCCCGAGGCGCAGATGACCTCGGTCGCGATCGGCGATTTGCGCCCCTATCCCTGTACGCTGTACGATCCGCGCGGCATCGAGGCTGTCGTCACCAAGGTGCCGACCTGGAAGTGGATGGAGCGGGCGAGCCGCAAGATCTGCGTCGAGATGGGCTCGATCGCCTCCACCAGCAAGGCGCCGCGCACCGGGCGCGAGGTCAAGGACTGGGGCATTCACTTCACCACCACCAAGGCGATCCGCATCGGCCGCGCCGTGCAGGAGGCGAACCGCCGTCACGAGGACCCGATCGCCGCGCTGCTGGCGACGGAAGGCGGCCAGAAGCTGTTCACCGGCAAGATCGTCGACGTCGCCCGGCGCACCACGGAAGGATTCTTGCGCGGCACCGCGATGGTCGACGGCAGCGATGCAGATCGCGGCACCAAGCTCAAGCTCTCGTTCCAGAACGAATGGATCGTGGCCTGGCGCGGCGAGGACGCGATCGCGACGTCGCCCGACCTGATCTGCGTGCTCGACAGCGTCAACGGCCACGGCATCGGCACTGAGACCATCCGCTACGGACAGCGCGTCACCGTCGTCGCCCTGCCCGCGCCGCCGGTGCTGACGAGCGCCCGCGGCCTCGAATTCGTCGGTCCGCGCGCCTTCGGCTACGACCTCGACTTCCGTTCCCTCTTCTCGCCCGCTGCGGCCGGAGCTTAAGATCCCATGAAGCGTATTGGCATCGATGTCGGCGGCACCAACACGGACGCCGTGCTGATCGTCGACGAGAAGGTCGTTCATTCCGTCAAGCGGCCGACCACGGCCGACGTGACCTCGGGCATCCTCGATGCCCTCAAGGCGCTCCGCGCCGAGCCCGCCGCTGCGGTCAAGGTCGACGCGGTCGTGATCGGCACGACGCATTTCATCAACGCCGTGGTGCAGCGCCGCCACGTGCAGAAGATCGGCGCGATCCGCATCGGCATGCCCGCCAGCGCCTCGCTGCCGCCGTTCTGCGACTGGCCGACCGATCTCGCCACGCTCGTCAACGGCGAGATCTTCATGCTGGAAGGCGGCCACGATTACGACGGCCGTCCGTTCATGCCGCTCGACATCGCCGGCCTCAAGGACGCCGCGCGAAAGATCAAGAACGCCGGCCTGCGCTCGGTCGCGGTGTGCTCGAGCTTCTCTCCGCTCGATCCCTCCTGCGAGACCACGGCGCGGGAGATCCTCGCCGACATCTGCCCTGACGTCGCGGTGACGCTGTCGCACGATCTCGGCCGCATCGGCCTGCTCGAACGCGAGAATGCCGCGTTGCTCAATGCCTCGCTGCACGATCTCGCTGTCACCACGGTCGCGGCCTTCCGCAAGGCCATCGCCGACAGCGGCATCGATGCGCCGCTGTTCCTGACGCAGAACGACGGCACCGTGATGCAGGCCGAGATCGCCACCGCCTTCCCGGTGATGAGCTTTGCCTCCGGCGCCACCAATTCGATGCGGGGCGCGGCGCATCTCTCCGGGCTCGACGATGCCATGGTGGTCGACGTCGGTGGCACCACCAGCGACATCGGCCAGCTTCGTCACGGCTTTCCGCGCGAAGCGAATGCCGTGGTCGAGGTCGGCGGCGTGCGCACGCTGTTCCGGATGCCCGACCTGCTCTCGATCGGTCTCGGCGGCGGCAGCCATGTCGACGAGGACCCGGTCCGCGTCGGCCCGCTCAGCGTCGGCTATCGCCTGACCTCGGACGCACTGGTGTTCGGCGGATCCCGCCTCACCGCAACCGACATTGCGGTCGCCGCAGGCCTGATCGACATCGGCGACCGCTCCCGCGTCGCCAATCTACCGAAGCGCCTGATCGACGCCGCGCTGCGCGATGCCTGGCGCAAGCTGGAAGAAGACATCGACCGCATGAAGACGGAAGCCGGCGACGTCCCGCTACTCGCGGTCGGCGGCGGCGCCTTCCTGGTGCCGGATCGTCTGCCCGGCATCTCCGAGATCGTTCGCGTGCCGCATGGCGATTGCGCCAATGCGGTGGGTGCCGCGATCGCGCAGGTCTCCGGCGAGGCCGACCAGGTGTTCCGCGACCTCACCCGCGAGGATGCGATCGCAGCCGCGCGCGACATCGCAGCCGACCGCGCCGTGCAGGCGGGTGCCGCGCGCGACAGCCTCAAGACCGTCGACGTCGAGGACATGCCGATCGCGTATCTGCCGGGCAACGCCCTGCGCGTTCGCGTTCGCGTCGCCGGTGCGATCGCCGATCCGGATCTGCCGGCGGCCGCGTAGGCGAACACAAAAGTTGAAAAACAACCCCATGCACAGTAGGCGGGGATAGCAAGATCAATGGGTTAGGCGCGCAGGCCCGCGGTTTGACTCGTCGGGCAAAACAGGGGTATGTTGCCAACATCGGAAAATCCGCAGTACCGTCCTCCCCCGTCATCCTGAGGTGCGCGCTCTTGCGCGCCTCGAAGGATGAACGGCCGAGGTGCAGCCGGGCCGTCGCCCTCCGAGGCTTGCTCAGCGGCGCGATGCGCCGCAGAGCGCGCACCTCAGGGTGACGGTAGCGCGCTTGTCAGCTAGGCGTGCCGGAGCAACTTGTGAGCCGTGCCGCTGCTGTTACTCCGTTCTGAGCGCTTCGGAGTCGGAGCAGCTTCCTACCCGTCATCCTGAGGCGCGAGCCGTGGGACGCAACGCGTTCCACGGGGAGCCTCGAAGGATGTACGGCCGAGATTCATCCGGACGAGCGCTTACGTCTTCGACCTGGGTGCTCCGGCGCGTCGCTGCGCAAGCTGACTCACCGAAGTCCAATCCGAGCGAATAAGCGCTTCCTTCTTGGCGCGGCTCCATCCCTTGAGCTGCCGCTCGGCCGCAATGCCGTCGGTGATCCGATCGAAGTATTCCGACCACACGAGAACGACGGGCCGTCGCGAGTAGGTATATCCTTGATGAGCACCGGCATTGTGCTCGTCCACGCGCCTGGAGACATCGTCGCCCGTAGCGCTCCCGATGTAGAAGGAGCCGTCCGCGCAGCGCAGCATGTAGACATAGATGCCCACAACATCATCCTTCACGCACAGCATCATCCTTCGAGGCTCCCCGTACGGTGCTACGCACCGCACGGCTCGCACCTCAGGATGACGGCAGCGCGCTTGTTGTCAATGCGACATGTGGCAACTTATGAGTGTACCGCTGCCTTTATTTTGGTGAGAGCGCTTCGGAGTCGGAGCAGCTACCTACCCCGTCATCCTGAGGTGCGAGTTCGGCAATGCGACCGCACTGCCGAGCAAGCCTCGAAGGATGTCCGGCCGGGATGCAGCCGGGCCGTCGCCCTTCGAGGCTTGCTCAGCGGCGCGATGCGCCGCAGAGCGCGCGCCTCAGGGTGACGGCGGCGGGTTTGTCGGCAAAGCAAGCTGGAGCAGCTTGTGAGCCGTACCGCTGCTTCTATTTCGATCAGAGGGCTTCGGGGCTGACGGGCTTTGTCACCCCGTCATCCTGAGGTGCGAGCGGTGGGACGCGGTGCGTCCCACCGGGAGCCTCGAAGGATGTACGGCCGGGATGCAGCTGGGCCGTCGCCCTTCGAGGCTTGCTCAGCGGCGCGATGCGCCGCAGAGCGCGCACCTCAGGGTGACGGTGATGGATGCACGCCCACAAAAGAAAGCGGGCTTCGCCCCCTACTCCCAATGCCAGGTCGAGAAATCGTTCTCGTATTGCGGGACGTCTTTCCAGACACCCTTCAGCTTTTTGCTGGTGATGGTGATGAGCTGCGGCTGGTAGAGGTAGGCGGAGACGGCGTCGGTGGCCAGCATGCGCTGGGCGTCGCCGAGCAGCTTGGCGCGGGAGGCTTCGTCCGGCGTCGAGACGATCTGCTTGTAGAGCGCGTTGAACGCCTCGTTGTTGTAGCCGAGGTAGTAGTCAGGCTCGGTGACCTTGACGAGGTCGAACGGCTCGACATGGCTGACGATGGTGAGGTCGAAATTGTGCGGACCGTTGCCGGCAAACACCTGCGACAGCCACTGCGCCCATTCGACGTTCTCGATCTTGGCGATGATGCCGACCTTGGCGAGCTGGGCCGCGACGATCTCGCCGCCCTGACGCGCATAGGACGGCGGCGGCAGCTTGAGGGAGAGCTCGAGCGGCGTGGTGACGCCGGCTTCCGCGAGCAGCTTCTTGGCCTTCTCGGGGTCGTAGGGGTTGACGCCTGTGGTGTCGACATAGCCGAGCGAACCCGGCACGTAGAAGCTGCCGATCGGCGTGCCGAAGCCGTCGACGGCGCCGTCGATCATGGCCTTGCGGTCGATCGCGGCAATGATCGCGCGGCGGACGCGGACGTCATCGAGCGGCTTCTTGCGGTGGTTGAACGCAACGATGGTCTTGGCCTTGGAGCCGCCGACCAGAACCGAGAAACGCGGATCGGACTTGAACTGGGGCAAGGCGCGCGCCGCGGCGACGCGCGGGAATGCGTCAACGTCGCCCGACAGTAGCGCCGCCACCTGCGCCGCCGGATCGGAAATGAAGCGGATCGTCACCTTCGACAGCTTGATCGCCGAAGCGTTGCGATAGTCGGCCCATTTGGTCAGGGTGATCGAAGAGCCCTTGGCCCAGGCGCCGAGCTGATAAGGCCCGGTGCCGACCGGCTGTGTGACGTTGGTGGCTGCGCTCTTCGGCTCGACGATCGAGCCGCTCGCCTGCCCCAGCAGGAACGGCAGGTTCGGCTCGGAATTCTTCAGCGTGATGACGACCGTATCGGCATCGGGCGCGGCAACGGACTCGAAGCCCTGGAACAGGCTCTTGTCCTTGTTGGTGCTGGTGGCGACCGCGTTGCGCTCGAACGAGAATTTTACGGCTGCGGAATCGAACGGCTCGCCATTCTGGAATTTGACGCCCTTGCGGAGCTTGAACGTATAGGTCTTCAGGTCGGGCGAAGAGGTCCAGCTCTCCGCCAGCAGCGGCGAGGCGGTGCCGTCCTCGTTGATCTTGGTCAGCGTCTCGTAGATGTTGTAGAGCGTGACCTCGGCGATCGCGGCGGCGGCCGCATTGGTGGGATCGAGCCCCGGCGGCTCCAGCGCCATCGCCATGACGACGCTGTCCTTCTTGCTCTGCGCCAGAACCGGCAGCGGCGCTGCGAGAAGCGCAGCGGCGAATGCGACGATCGATAATTTCTTGAACATGCCCAACTCTCCGGCCCTATGTCTTCTCGAGACTACGCCAATCCCGTTTGGGACGCTAACCTTCCATGCTCGCCTGCGGCAACGCCATCACGGCCTCAGCCTTGTGACAGGCGGCAAGATGTCCCTCACCCACCCTGCGTAGCTCAGGCAGGGCGTCGCGGCAATGCTGGTCGGCGAGTGCACAGCGCGCGACATAGGGACACCCCGCTGCCGCCGCCGATTGCGAGGCGATCGCCTGGGCCCCGCGGCGGCGCCGGCCGCCCCCGGCGCGGGCCCGCGGCACGGCATCCAGCAGCGCCCGCGTATAGGGATGGGCGCAGCGCTCGAACAGATCCTCCGGCCGCCCCTGCTCGACGATGCGGCCGAGATACATCACCGCAACCTCGTCGCAGAGATAGTCGACCACCGCGAGGTCGTGGCTGATCAGGATGTAGCTGAGGCCGAACTGCTCCTGCAGATCCTGCATCAGGTTCAGCACCTGCGCCTGCACGGACACGTCGAGCGCGGAGACCGGCTCGTCGGCGACGATCAGCTTCGGCTGGGTGATCAGCGCCCGCGCAATCGCGATGCGCTGGCGCTGGCCGCCGGAGAATTCGTGCGGATATTTGTCCATGTCGGCTTCGCGCAGGCCTACCTGCTTCAACACCGCTGCGACGCGTTCGCGGAAGGTGCTGCGATCGGCGCCTTCCAGCACGGTGAGAGGCTCGGCGACGATGCGCGCGATGGTCTGACGCGGGTCGAGCGAACCATAGGGGTCCTGGAACACCATCTGGAAATCACGGCGGGCGCGGCGCAGCTCGT
The DNA here is from genome assembly GCF_035935975.1 of Bradyrhizobium sp. GTDB lineage: Bacteria > Pseudomonadota > Alphaproteobacteria > Rhizobiales > Xanthobacteraceae > Bradyrhizobium. Next base: position 97,423 of record NZ_DASYWN010000024.1, on the reverse strand, counting down.
CGGGCGGGATGCGATTGAGATCACGGCCGAGCAGCGCGACCTGCCCCGAGGTCGGCCGCTCCAGCGCCATCACGACGCGCGCGAAAGTGGATTTGCCGGAGCCGGACTCGCCGACGATGCCGAGGCTCTTGCCGGCCTCGACCCGCACGCTGACGCCATTGAGCGCACGCACCTGGCCGGGCGGGCGGAACAGGCTCTCGCGCGGCAGCGTGTAGCGCTGCTCGAGATCCCTGACGTCGAGAAGGGGCGCGGTGCTCATGCGGACAGCGCTCCGACATTTGCGGCCATCGAGACGTCAGTCCTGATGCAGCGCACGACATGGCCGGGCCCGACATCCGCCATCGGCGGCAGCGCCGCGCGGCACGGATCGATCACCAGCGGACAGCGATCGGCAAAGGTGCAGCCCGCCGGCAGGTCGGCGAGCTCCGGCACGGTGCCCGAGATCGTCGTCAACCGCGTCCCCTTGCGCGCGCCGAGTTTTGGACGCGCGCGGAACAGGCCCTGCGTGTAGGGATGGCCCATGCGGCGGAACACCTCGTCGGTCGGCCCGCTCTCGACGACGGTGCCGCCGTACATCACCATCATGCGCTGCACGTTCTCGGCGATGACGCCGAGATCGTGCGAGATCAGGATCATCGACATGCCGCGCTCCTCGACGAGATCGGCGATGAGGTCGAGGATCTGGCCCTGGATGGTGACGTCGAGCGCGGTGGTCGGCTCGTCCGCGATCAGGAGGTCCGGCTCGCAGGCGAGCGCCATCGCAATGGTGATGCGCTGGCGCTGGCCGCCGGAAAACTGGTGCGGATAGGCATCGACGCGCCGTGCCGGGTCAGGCAGCCCGACGCGGTCGAGCAAGGCAATGGCCTCTTTCTTCGCCTGCGCCGCCGAATATTTCTTGTGACGCCGCAGCGGCTCGGCGACCTGATGGCCGATCGTGTGCATCGGATTGAGCGCGGTCATCGGCTCCTGGAAGATCATGCTGATGCGGTTGCCGCGCAGACGGCAATAATCTGCGTCGGCAAGTCCGGCGAGCTCGTTGCCATCGAGCCTGATGCTGCCGGTGACGACGGCGCTGTCCGGCAGCAGGCCCATCAGCGACATCGCGGTGACCGACTTGCCGCAGCCGGATTCGCCGACGAGCCCGAGCGTCTCGCCGCGCTTGAGCGCAAAGCTGACGCCGCGCACGGCCTGTGCGGGCCCGCGGCTGGTGTTGAGGCGGACGCCGAGATCGGCAACCTCGATCAGCGGCATGTCGGAGCGCTCGGCCATCGTCATCGCTCCCGCGCCAGGCGCGGATCGAGCAGGTCGCGCAATCCGTCGCCAAGAAGATTGAGGCCGAGCACGGCGATTGCGATCGCCGCACCCGGATAGACCGCGAGCATCGGCGACTGGAACAGCAGCGTCTGCGCATCGTTCAGCATCCGGCCCCAGGACGGCTGCGGCGGCTGCGTGCCGAGGCCGAGATAGGACAGCGCGGCTTCGGCAAGGATCGCGAGCGCGAACTGGATGGTCACCTGCACGATCAGGATCGACAGGATGTTGGGCAGGACATGCTCGATGGTGATACGGAATTTGCCCTTGCCCGAGGCGCGCGCGGCCAGCACGAATTCGCGCGCCCAGATCGCATTGGCCGAGCCGCGCGTCAGGCGCGTCAGCGTCGGGATCTGGAAAATGCCGATCGCGATGATCGAGGTCAGCATGCCCGGCCCCGCGACCGCGGCGAGCATGATCGCGGAGAGCACCGCCGGAAAGGCGAAGGTGAAGTCGGAGAAACGCATGATGATCTCTTCGGTCCAGCCGCGCTTTGCCGAGGCGATCAGGCCGAGGCAGACGCCGAAGGTGAGACCGATGCTGACCGCGATGATGCCGACCATGATGGTGGAGCGGGCGCCGGCGAGCAGCAGCGAGACGATGTCGCGGCCGAAGGCATCGGTGCCGAGCCAGTGCTCGGCCGAAGGCGGCCGGAGCTTTGAGGCGATGTCGATCTCGTAGGGCGACCACGGTGTCCACACCAGCGAGAGCAACGCCGAGGCCAGCACCAGCAGGCTCAGCGCGCCGCCGAGCACGAAGCTTCGGTGGCGCAGCGCGCGGCCCCAGAAGGTCTTGGCCGGCAGACGGCGCGTCGCGGCCGGCGCATCGATCGGTGTGGTCAGGGGCGCGCTCACAGGTCGTGGACCTTGATGCGGGGATCGATCAGCGCATAGAGCACGTCGACCACGAAATTGACGATGACGACCATGGTCGCGAGCAGCATCACGCAATTGCGCACCACGATCAGGTCACGGTTGGCGATCGACTGGAAGATCAGGCGGCCGAGGCCCGGCAAATAGAACACGTTCTCGATCACGATGGTGCCGGCGAGCAGATTGGCGAATTGCAGGCCCATCACCGTCATCACGGGGATCATGGCATTGCGCAGCACGTGGCTCCACAGCACTTCGCGCTTGCCGAGCCCCTTCGCGCGCGCGGTGCGGACGAAATCCTCGCGCAGCACTTCGAGCACGGCCGAGCGGGTAACGCGCGCGAGGATCGCGGCCTGCACCACCGCGAGCGAGATCGCCGGCAAGAGCAGCGACTTGATCCCCAGCCAGATGCCGTCCTCCCAGCCCGCGAAGCCGCCGGCGGAGAGCCATTGCAGCCGTACCGCGAACAGCAGCACCAGCAGGATCGCGAACCAGAAGTTCGGCAGTGCGATGCCCACTTGCGTCAGCGACATCACGCCGACATCGCCGAGCTTGTTGTGGTTGGCGGCGGTGTAGATGCCGGCCGAGAGCGCCAGGGTCACGGTGATCAGCATCGACATGATCGCGAGCGGGATGGTCAGCACCAGCCGCTCCGCGATCAGGCCGGCGACCGGCGTGCCGTAGACATAGGAGTTGCCGAGATCGCCGACGAGAAGGCCCTTGATCCATTGCAGGTAGCGGACCGCCAGCGGCTGGTCGAGCCCGAGCTTGACGGTGAGCGCGCGGACCGCATCGGCCGAGGCATCGGCGCCCATCAGCATCTGCGCGGCATTGCCCGGCAACGCGTCCATCACCAGGAAAATGATCAAGGATGCGCCGACCAGCGTCGCCAGCAAGGTCAACAGACGTCGGAGGACAAATACGCTCATACGCGCTCTGATTCAGGGCTCTTCGGCGGCACGATCAACATGTCCGGACGGCGGACGCAAGTCCTTTGCACGCAAGGGCTTTGCGGGCTGCGCATGTCGTCATTCCGGCCAGCGGGACAGGAGGCCAGTGGCGGCCTCGAACAGCGCGCTCACGCGCAGCAATTCGGCGTCGGCCCGGAAGCGGCCGACGAGCTGGAGGCCGATCGGCAAGCCGTCGCGGCCGAAGCCGCCGGGCAGACTGATGGCGGGGTGTCCGGTCATGTTGAAAGGCATGGTCCAGGGGAACCAGTGCGGCCGGACGCTGTCGAAATGCGTCCCGTCGATCTCGATCGTGCCGAACAGGTCCTGCTTGATCGGCAGCGCGGTGCGGGTGAGCGTCGGCATCGCCAGAAAGTCCCCGCGCGCAAGCAGGGATTGCACGCGGCGGAACAGCGCGGTGCGCGCGAACATCGCCTCCTGGTAATCGACGCCGCTGACTTCGGTGGCGAGCGCGAGCTGCTTGAGGAAGGCTTCGCTCAGCTCGTCGCCGTGCTCGGCCGCGAGCTTGGCAAAGCGCGTGCGCCAGACCGTGTGGTTGATGGCGCGCCAGATCGGCTCGATGTCAAAGCCCTCGCCGGAGAATTCCTCGAGCTCGGCGCCGAGGCCGGCCAGACGATCGAGGCTCGCCCGGAAGCTGGCCTGGACTTCGGCCGACACCGGACGGCCCGGCGGCGTCAGGCAGTACAGGATCCTCTGCCCGCGCAGATCGCCATGCGGGACGGCAGTGCCGACGAAATCGGGCACCGGCAGGCCGATCGACCAGGGATCGACCGGGTCCTCGCCGGCCATCGCCTGCATCATCAGCGCGGTGTCGGCCACGGTGCGCGTCATCGGGGTGACATAGGTCTGGTTGCCGAACACATCGAGCGCCTGGCTGTGCGGGATGACGCCGTTGCTCTGCTTCAAGCCGACCACGCCGTTGCAGGCGGCCGGAATGCGCGTCGAGCCGCCGCCGTCGGTCGCGATCGCCAGCGGCGCGATGCCGCTCGCCACCGCCACCGCCGCGCCGCCGCTGGAGCCGCCGGAGGAGCGGCAGGCGTCCCACGCATTGCGGGTGCGGCCGAACAGGGGCGAATCCGTCAGGCACTTGCTGCCGAATTCCGGCGTCGTGGTCTTGCCGATCAGGATCGCGCCCTCGCTGCGCAGCCGCGCGACCGCGACGGCGTCCTCCGCCGGCACGTTGTCCTTGTAGGGTACGGCGCCGAAGGTGGTCTTCACGCCCTTGGTGTTGACGATATCCTTGACGGTGACGGGGATGCCGTGCAGCAGGCCGAGCGGCTCGCCGGCCATCACCTTGCGCTCGGCCGCGCGGGCTTGCGCCATCGCCTCGTCGCCGCACAGCGTGATGAAGCAGTTCAATTCGGGCTGGAGCGCCTCGGCGCGGGCGAGCACGGCTCGGGTGATCTCGACGGGCGAAATCTGCTTTTGCACGATGAGGCCGCGCAGTTCAGTTGCGGACAGCAGACAGGGATCGCCGTTCATCGTCAATTCGCTCCGAAGCCGGCCGCCGTTGGCCGATGGCATTGACAGCGAGAATGACAGTTTTGTTAACTCGCCGTCCAATACGATTTTGATCGACAACCCATACGTTTTCGGTATGCCAATGGATCTTCGCAGGCTCCGCTATTTCGTCGCCGTCGCCGAGGCGCGCAGCATCGGCATGGCCGCCGAGCGGCTGCGGATGGCGCAGCCGCCACTCTCGGTGCAGATCCGCAAGCTCGAGGCCGAGATCGGCGCTCCGCTGTTCCGCCGCGGCACGCGCGGCATGGACCTCACCGAAGCCGGCCAGGCGCTGCTGGCGCGCGCCAGCGAAGCACTGGCGCTCGCCGCCGACGGCGCCGAGGCCGCGCGCGCGGTCGCCTCGGGGCGGCGCGGGCGGCTGTCGGTCGGCTACATGTTCGTGCTGGCGAATGCTATGCTGCCGCGGCTGATCCCCGAGCTGCGCCGCGCGGTTCCCGGCGTCGACCTCGACTTCGCCGAGCTCAGCGCCTCGACGCGCGAGGCGCGGCTGCTCGACCGCAGCGTCACGGTCGCGCTGTGCATGCCCGCCATCAACCATCCTGAAATCCAGGTGGCGCGGATCGGCGCGCAGCCCTTCATGCTGGTGATGCCGACCAGCTCGCCGCTCGCCCGCCTGAGCGCCGTGCCGATGGCGAAATTGCAGGGTCGTCCGCTGATCGCGCTGCCGCATCCGGACCATGGCCCCGCCTCCTCCGCTGTCGTCGCCCTCTTGCGCCGGCACCAGGTGGTGATGCCGATCGCGAGCCGGGTCGAGACGGTGCATTCGGCGATGAGCCTGGTGCTGGCCGGCGAAGGCCTCGCCATCCTGCCGGCCTGCGCGCAACTCGGCGCGCCGCGCGGCATCGTGTTCCGGCCCTTGCGTGACGCGACCGATTCCATCGACATCGCGGTCTGCTGGCGGCGGGATTCGCAGAGCCCGCTGATCAAGACCTTCCTCAAATGCGCCGAGAAGGTGGTCGCGTCGCTGTGAAACGGCGCTAGAGGCTCCACGTGATCTCATGGCTCCAGGGCGGATCGGCGCCCGGGCGGGTGCAGGTCAGGCCGGCGCAATTGGCGGCAAAGGTGAGCGCGCGGCGGAGTTCGTCGGCGCTGATGTGCTTCAAGTGTGAGCGGGCGAGCCTTCCCTGCTTGTGCAGGGCGAACAGCAGCGCGGCCTGAAAGCTGTCGCCGGCGCCGATGGTGTCGGCGACCTCGACCTTGGGCGCAGCGACCTCGATCTGCCCCGCTCCCGCGTGCCAGGCGATGGCGCCGTTGTTGCCGCGGGTGATGACGACGAGACTGGTGCCCTGCCCGAGCAGGGCATTCGCGCGCTGCGCGTAGGGCTCGTCGCCGAAGAGATAGGCGAAGTCGACGTCCGACATCTTGATGAGATCGGCGCTCGCCGCGAACTCGGCCATGCGCGCGAGATAGGCCGGCTTGTCCGTGACGAGGTTGGGCCGGCAGTTCGGATCGAAGGAGATGGTCGAGGACGCCCGCGCGTCAGCGATCAGCGCCTTGGTCTCAGCCGCGCCCTGGTCGTTGACGAGCGTGGTCGAGCCGACATGGACGGCCTCGACATTATCGAAGGGAATGGTGCCGCGCCGATACGTCCAGTTCCGCGTCGCGGTCCCGGCGTCATAGAAGGCATAATGCGACTCGCCGGCGACGATGCGCACGAAGGCGAGCGTGGTCTGGTGATCGCTGCGGGTGGCGAGGCCGAGCTCGACGTTCGACGCGGCCGCGTGATCGGCGATCATGCGGCCGAACAAATCGGTCGAGATGCCGCCGACAAAGCCGGTCGGTGCGCCCAACCGCGCCACGCCGATCGCGACGTTGAGGCAGGAGCCGCCGACAGCGGGCATCACCGCCTCGCGGCCGTCGGCATTCTTCGTCGGCACGAAATCAATCAGCGCATCGCCGCAGGCAATCAGCATTCTTTTCAACCCTTGGGACCATCGCGCATCGCCGCGCGGCTGCCGCGATCGACATCGCGCAGCAGCTTGTAGACCTCGCGCTTGCGGGTGTGAAAGGCGGCCATGTCGGGCGCGGTCGGCTCGCTCTTGCGTCCGAGCGCCGACATTTTTGCCATGGTCTCGCCGATCGAGGCATAAGCGCCGCCGGCCACCGCGCCGAGCATCGCGGCGCCGAGCAGCACCGGCTCTTTCGTCTGCGGCAGCGCGACGGTGAGGCCGGTGGTATCAGCCATGATCTGCCGCACCAGCGGACTGCGGCTGGCGCCGCCGCCCATGATCATGATGCCGGCGCGGACGCCGTGCGCGGCAAAGGCCTCGATCACTTCGGCGAGCCCATAGGCGAGGCCGCAGAGGCCGGCGACGAACAGCCGCTCCATCGAACCGATATCGGTGTCGAGATCGAGGCCCGCGATCACCGCGCGCGTGTCGGGGTCGGCGTAAGGCGAGCGGTTGCCGATGAATTCGGGCAGCACGTGGACGTCGCGGGCGAGCAGCGCGGCGCGGCTGGCATCGCCGGCGCGCGCGATGATGCGGCGTTCGAGGAACTCGATGAGGTCGACGCCCTCGTTCTTCGCCGCGGCACTCGCTTCCGCATGGCCGGGATGCGACTTGAGGAGATGGTCGATTGCGGCGCCCGCGGCGGACTGGCCGCCCTCGTTGAGCCAGAAGTCCGGCACCATGCCGGAGTAATAAGGCCCCCACACGCCGGGGACGAAGCACGGCTCCTTCGTCGTCGCCATGATGCAGGCCGACGTTCCCATGATGTAGGCGAGGCGATCGGTGACGTCTGTCGTGCCGCCTGATCCGTCGCGGCCGCCGATCGCGCCGATGCCGCCGGCATGCGCGTCGATCAGGGAGGCGCCGACCGGCGTGCCCGGCGAGAGGCCAAGATCGGCCGCGGCGGCGCGCGTGAGACCAGCGCCGAGCCGCGTGCCGGGCGCGACGATGTCGGTGCCGATGCGGGCGTAGCTCTCGGCGACGAAATCGGACAGGCCGATACGCTGGAAGAACGGCGCGCTCCAGCCGCCGCCGTCATGGGCGAGATAGTTCCATTTGCAGGTGACGGTGCAGGTCGAGCGCTGCAGCGAGCCGGTCGCGCGCCAGGTCAGATAATCTGCCAGATCGAAGAAGTGCCCGGCGGCATCGAAGCTCGCGCGCATATGGCGCTTGAGCCACAAGAGTTTCGGCATCTCCATCTCGGGCGAGATCGAGCCGCCGACATAGCGCAGCACGTCGTCGCCGGTCTCGTTGATCAGCCGGGCCTCGGCGGTGGCGCGATGGTCCATCCAGACAATGACGTTGCGCTGCGCCTCGCCGGAGGCGCTAACGGAAACCGGCGCGCCCTGCTTGTCGAGCACGACCAGGGAACAGGTGGCGTCGAAACCGATGCCGCCGACACTATCGGGGGCGATGGCAGCCTCGGCCATCGCCGCCCGCACGGATTTGACACAGGCGTCCCAGATATCCTCGGACGACTGCTCGACGATGTCGCCGGCCTCGTGCCAGATCCGGATCGGATGCTTCGCCGTCGCAAGCATCGTGCCGGCCTCGTCAAACACCCCTGCCCGCGTGCTCGTGGTCCCCACGTCGACGCCGATATACGCTCGCGGCATTGTCGCTCCCGGTCGCTTTCCGTCAGTTTTGACGCAAGCCTACCAGCAAGTGTAGCCGCCATCCACCAGCACGATGCTGCCGGTCATCAGGCTCGCGGCCTCGGACGAAAGGAACAGCACGACGGAGGCGATCTCCTCGACCTGTCCCATCCGTGCCATCGGGGTTCCGCCGATCCAGGCGTCGTACATTCTCGGATTGCTCTTCACGAAGGCGTTGAGTGGCGTCTCGATATAGGTCGGCGCCACCGCGTTGACGCGGATGCCGCGCGCCCCCCATTCGGCGGCGAGCGACTTGGTGAGATGGTGCACGCCGGCCTTGGAGGCGTTGTAAAAACACTGCTCCTGCGGCTTGTTGACGATGAAGCCGGACATCGAGCCGACATTGACGATGGCGCCGCTTCCCGCCTTCAGCATGTGCTTGCCGAATTCGCGGCAGCACCAGAAGGTGCCGTTGAGATTGACGTCGATGACGTTGAGCCAGTGCTCGTCGGTGACGGTCTCGGCCGGCGTCTCGCTGCGGGCGATGCCCGCGTTGTTGACGAGGATGTCGACCCTGCCGTGGCGGGCGACGAGATCGCCCGCGACCTCCGCGACCCGTTTGGTGTCGGTCACGTCCATGATCGCGGTCTCGATGTCGTAGCCTTTCGCCTTCAGCTCGGCCTTCGCGGTGTCGGCGACCTTGCTGTCGCGGTCGCCGATGATCACTTTGGCGCCGGCTTCAGCCAGCGCCTCCGCGCAGCCGAGGCCGATGCCCTGCCCGCCGCCGGTGATGAACGCGGTCTTGCCGTTCAGTTTGAATTTTTCGAGATACATGGCCGTCTTCCGTTTCTTGTTAGCCGCGAAGTGCGTTGCCGCTCTGGTCGAAGCGGTGGATACGTGCGGGGTCAGGCACCAGCGACACGCGGTCGCCGGCATGCAGGCCCAGTTCGCCGATGTAGCGCGCGGTCAGCATCCCGAGCGGGCCGGCATCGACATAAAGGAACGTGTCGCTGCCGAGATGCTCGGCGACCGAGATCGTGCCCTGCCAGCCGCCGGCGCCATCGCGCTCGATCTTGAGATGCTCCGGCCGCACGCCGATCGTGGCCGCACCGCGCTGCAGGGCGTCCTCGCCGGTCACGAAATTCATCTTCGGCGAGCCGATGAAGCCCGCGACGAAGAGATTTGCGGGCCGCTCGTAGAGCTCCAGCGGCGAGCCATATTGCTCGATCTTGCCGCCGTTGAGCACGACGATCTTGTCGGCCATGGTCATGGCCTCGACCTGGTCATGCGTCACGTAGATCGCGGTGGTGCCGAGCTGCTTCTGGAGCCGTGTCACCTCGATGCGCATCTGCACGCGCAGCGCCGCATCGAGATTGGACAGCGGCTCGTCGAACAGGAACGCTTTGGGCTCGCGGACGATGGCGCGGCCGATCGCAACGCGCTGGCGCTGGCCGCCGGAGAGCTCGCGCGGCTTGCGGTCGAGATAGGGCGACAGGTTCAACGTGGCGGCGGCGGCCTCGACCTTGCGGTTGATCTCGTCCTTCGGCAGCCCGGCCATCTTCAGCCCGAAGCCGATATTGCCGCGCACGCTCATATGCGGGTAGAGCGCGTAGGACTGGAACACCATGGAGAGCCCGCGCTTCGCCGGCGGGGTGTCCACCACGTTCTTGCCATCGATCAGGATGCTGCCGCCGGAGACGTCCTCGAGGCCTGCGATCAGCCGCAGCAGCGTGGTCTTGCCACAGCCGGAGGGACCGACGAACACGACGAAGGAGCCGTCGGCAATGTCGAGATCGGCGCCCTTGATGATGTGCACGGGGCCGAAGGATTTCTGCACGCCCTGAAGTGTGATCTGACCCATGATCCGGCAGCCCCTCTACTTCACCGCGCCGAAGGTGAGCCCGCGCACGAGCTGCTTCTGGCTGAACCAACCGAGGACAAGAATGGGCGCGATCGCCAGCGTCGAGGCCGCCGACAGCTTCGCCCAGAACAGTCCTTCCGGACTGGAATAGGACGCGATGAACGTGGTGAGCGGCGCCGCGTTGGACGTCGACAGGTTCAGCGTCCAGAACGCCTCGTTCCAGGCCAGGATCAGATTGAGCAGCAGCGTGGATGCGAGGCCCGGGATCGCCATCGGCGTCAGGACGTAGACCAGCTCGCGGCCGATGGTGGCGCCGTCCATCCGCGCGGCTTCGAGAATATCGCGCGGGATCTCCTTGAAATAGGTGAAGAGCATCCAGATCACGATCGGCAAGTTTCCGAGGCACAGAATGAAGACGAGACCGATGCGGGAATCGAGCAGGCCGAAGGTCTTGAAGATCAGGTAGATCGGCACCAGGACGCCGACCGGCGGCATCATCTTGGTCGAGAGCATCCAGAGCAGGATGTCCTTGGTGCGCTTGGTCGGCGAGAACGCCATCGACCAGGCCGCGGGGATCGCGATCAGGAGCGCGATCAAGGTCGAGCCGCCGGCGATGATGATCGAGTTCATCGCATGATGCAGATAGTCGCTGCGCTCCTGCACCGTCGCGTAGTTCTCGGTGGTCCAGTGGAAAAACAGGAAGGACGGCGGGATGGCGAAGGCCTCGAGCTCGGTCTTGAAGCTCGCCAGCACCATCCACAGGATCGGGAAGAAGATCAGGAAGCCGAAGAACCACGCCCCGATCGTCGAGACCACCACCCGCTGCGTCGTCGCCATCCGCGCCATGTGTCACGCCTCCAGATTGCGGCCGACGATGCGGACGAGGAAGAAGGCGACGATGTTGGCGATCACCACCGCAACGAGGCCGCCCGCGGATGCGCTGCCGACGTCGAACTGGATCAACGCCTGCGAATAGATCAGGAAGGCGATGTTGGTGGTCTGCAGGCCCGGCCCGCCGCCGGTGGTGACGAATATCTCGGCGAACACCGTTAGCAGGAAGATGGTCTCGATCAGGATCACCACGGTGATGGGCCGCGCCAGGTGCGGCAGCGTGATGTAGATGAAGGTCGAGACGGCGCTGGCGCCGTCCATCTCGGCGGCTTCCTTCTGCTCCTCGTCGAGCGACTGCAATGCGGTGAGCAGGATCAGCGTCGCGAATGGCAGCCATTGCCAGGCGACGATCAGGATCACCGCAAACAGCGGCACGTCGTTGAACCAGTCGACCGGGGTCAGCCCGACCAGCTTTGCCAGCCAGGCGAACAGGCCGGAGACCGGGTGCATCAGCAAATTCTTCCAGACCAGCGCGCTCACCGTCGGCATCACGAAGAACGGCGCGATCACCATCAGCCGCACGAAGTTGCGCCCCACCACGGGCTGGTCGAGCAGCAGCGCCAGGGGAATGCCGAGCAGGGTGGTCAGCGCCAGCACCGAGCCGACCAGCACCAGCGTGTTCTGCAGCGAGGCGAGGAAGGCGGGATCGGTGAGGAAGTAGCGGAAATTCTCCAGCCCGACGAATTGTTCGGAGCCGGGATCGAGCAGGCTGTAATGCAGCGTCGAGAAATAGATCGTCAGCGCAAGCGGGACGATCATCCAGATGAACAGGAGCCCGACGGCCGGGGTCAAGAGCGACCGCGCAAGAAGCTGCGTCTGCCGGGTTGCCATCAACTTCTCCTCGGGCGGGGAAGAGGCGGCCATCCACCCGGGGCTGGGCTGGCGGATGGCCGCGAGTTGGAGCTCAGGGAGAGCTCGGGTCTACTTGATGTAGCCGGCGCGCTTCATCTCGCGCTCGGTGGCGGATTGCGCGGCGGTGAGCGCAGCATCGACCGTCATCGAGCCCGCAAGCGCGGCGGAGAACTGCTGGCCGACCTGGGTGCCGATGCCCTGGAATTCAGGAATGGCGGCATATTGCACGCCGACATAGGGCACAGGCTTCACGGTCGGCTTGTTCGGATCGGCCGCGTCGATCGAGGCCAGCGTCAGTTTCGCGAACGGCGCGACCTTCAGATACTCATCGTTCTGGTAGAGCGAGGTGCGCGTGCCCGGCGGCACGTTGGCCCAGCCGTCCTTGGACGCCACGAGCTTGGTGTAGTCCTTGCTGGTCGCCCAGGCGATGAACTTCTCGGCGGCTTCGGTCTTCTTCGAGCCGGCGGGGATCGCGAGGTTCCAGGCCCACAGCCAGTTGGCGTTCTTGCCGAGCCCGGTGTTGGGCGCGAGCGCGAAGCCGACCTTGTCGGCGACCCTGGAGTCCTTCGGGTTGGTCACGAAGGACGCCGCCACCGTCGCGTCGATCCACATCGCGCATTTACCGGCGTTGAACAGCGCCAGGTTCTCGTTGAAGCCGTTCGAGCTCGCGCCGGGAGGACCGGCTTCCTTCATCAGATTGACGTAGGTCGTGAGCGTCGTCTTCCATTCCGGCGTGTTGAACTGCGGCTCCCACTTCTCGTCGAACCAGCGCGCGCCGTAGGAATTGGCCATGGCAGAGAGGAACGCCATGTTCTCGCCCCAGCCGGCCTTGCCGCGCAGGCAGATGCCGTAGACGCCGGCGGTCTTGTCGGTGAGCTTCTTGGCGGCGTCGATGACGAAATCCCAGGTCGGCTTTTCCGGCATCTTCAGGCCGGCCTTCTCGAACAGGTCGGTGCGGTACATCACCATCGAGCTCTCGCCGTAGAACGGCGCGGCATAGAGCTTGCCGTCCGCGGAGACCGCATCCTTGATCTTGGGCAGGAGGTCGGCGACGTCGTAATCGGCGCCGAGATTGGCGAGCGGCACCAGCCAGCCCTTCTTGGCCCAGATCGGCACCTCATAGGTGCCGATGGTCAGCACGTCGAACTGGCCGCCCTTGGTGGCGATGTCGGTGGTGACGCGCTGGCGCAGCACGTTCTCCTCGAGCGTCACCCATTTCACGGTGATGTCGGGATTCTTCTTGGTGAACTCGCTGGTCAGGCCCTGCATGCGGATCATGTCGCCGTTGTTGACGGTCGCGATCGTCAGGGTCGTTTCGGCCATCGCGGGGACGGCCAACAGGACGGACGCGCCGCAGACGGCGCCGAGAACATGTTTCACGGTGACCTCCCTCAATTCGCGTTTTGAGCATATGCCCACGCGTTGAGCGTATGTTCGGATGAGGGGCGACGGTTGTCAAGCAGGCGCAAGGGCCTGCGCGCAACTTATGAGTGCTGCGGTGCGACATCCCTCCCCCGTCATGCCCCGCCACCGGGTCTCGCCTTCGGCGAGCCCGATGACAGGCTCCGGCGGGGCATCCAGTACTCCGTGTCGTGAGTTGTTTGCCGCAAGTGGGGCCGCGGCGTACTGGATCGCCCGCCTGCGCGGGCGATGACAGTGGGGCGAGTGGCTAGGCCTCCCGGCCGACTACCGCTCCAGAATCGCCCTCGCCGTCGCCTCATCCGTGATCAGGCCGTTGATCAGGCCCCCGCTCAGCGCCGCGGCGATCGCGGGCACCTTGGCGGCGCCGATGGCGGCGCCGATGGTCGTGGCCTTCGCCGGCACTTCCGGCGGGATGCTGGTGAGGCGCTTGTTGGTGCCGGCCTTGAGCAGGCGTCCCTTGGCATCATAGGCCCAGCCGGTGATCTCGCCGATGGCGCCCTGCCGCATCATCTCGAACAGCTCGTCGCGGGTCACGAAGCCGTCGACATGGACCTGCGCCTTCTGGTCCATCTGGCCGATGCCGACGAGGCGCAGATCCGCCTTGGCCGCGACCGCCTTCACCTTGGCGATCGGCTCGATGCGGACCATCTTGTTGCGCTCGTCTTCCGACGACATCAGGAATGGCAGCGGCATCGGATAATGCCGCGCGCCGGTGCGGTCAGCGAGCCGGCCGACGGTGTCGTAGAAGCTCGCCGAGCCGTCGGCGGAGATGTTCCCGACCAGCGAGACGATCTGGTGATTGGGGCGGTCGATCGGGGTGACGCGCTCGACCGCGGCGCGCACGGCACGGCCGGTGCCGAGCGCAACAATGACCGGCGTCTCCGAACGCAGCGTCGAGTCCAGCAGATTGGCGCAGCGCTCGGCGATGCCGGCGGTCGCCTGCGGCGCAGCAGGATCGGCCGGGACAACCTCGCAATGGACGAGATCAAACCGCTCCTTCAAACGCGCGGCCAGCTCCATGCAGGCGGCGATAGGATGTTCGAGCCGGAAGGTGATGAGACGCTCGGCAAGGCACAGCGAGACCAGCCGCTGCGCCGAGGCGCGCGAGACCTGGAGCATTTTTGCGATCTCATCCTGGGTATGACCGGCAATGAAATAGAGCCAGCCGGCCCGCGCGGCATCGTCCAGCCTCGACTTGTCGTTCTCGCCAGCCAAGGCGTCACGCCTCCTTCCAGAAATCGCTCATGCGCGCGAAGACCCGATCCGCTCCGGCGGCCGACAATATAGCGTGGCCGTCGCGTCCCGGATAATGGCTGCCGCCGACAAATCCCCAGACGATCATGCCGGCCGCTTTGGCGGCCTGCACGCCGCTGACGCTGTCCTCGATCACCAGCGTCCGCGCGGGCTGCGCGCCCATCTTGCTGGCCGCGTAGAGAAACAGATCTGGCGCCGGCTTGCCGCGCTCGACCATTTGCGCGGTGTAGATCCGCTCGCCGAAATGCGGCGCGAGGCCGGTGACATCGAGCGACAGCACGACGCGGTCGAGATCGCTCGACGACGCCACGCAACGGGGCATGCGCAGGTCGGACAAAACAGTATCGACATCCGGAATCGGTCGGAGTGCCGCGCGGAAGGCGGCGAGCACGCGAGCCTTCAGCCGGACGGGAAAATCGACCGGCACCGTCCGGCCGAGCTCGCGATAATGCTGAACGACCGCGCTCACGCTTCGTCCGAGAAACAGCTCGAGCGCCTGCGCAAGCGTCAGCGATATGCCAAATTCCGACAGCTCGTCGGACAGGCAGCGGCAGCTCAGCAGCTCGCTGTCGACGAGGACGCCGTCGCAATCGAAGATGATCAGCTCGGGCTTTGGCCGGATCGGGTTCATCCGGCCATTCGATCATATACCCATCCTGTGAGCAATAGTTCACAAATGGACGCAACTGTGATGCAGGCCGTTCCCCAGCGTCGCGGCCGGGCTTGTCCCGGCCATCCACGACCTTCCTTAGCGGTGCCGAAGAACGTGGATGCCCGGGACAAGCCCGGGCATGACGTCCATCGCGAGATGGTCCTCGTGTCGCTCCGTCAATGCGCCACCTGCCGGTAGATCGCCGGCAGCGCCGCGGGCAGCCGGCGGATGTTGCCGACGATGGCGTAGCCGCTATGGCCGAACAGCGTCGGAAAATAGGATTGCGCGGCGGCATCGACCGTCACGCCGAACGCGGCGATGCCGAGCCGGCGCGCCTCCTGCACGGATTTGCGGGTGTCCTCGACCGCGAAACGTCCCTCGTAATGGTCGACGTCGTTCGGCTTGCCGTCGGTGAGGACGAGCAGCAGCTTCTTGCGCTGCGGCTGCCGCGCGAGCTCGGCCGCGGCGTGGCGCACGGCGGCGCCGATCCTTGTGTAATAGCCCGGCCTGAGCGCGCCGATGCGGCGCTCCACCGCACCGCTCATCGGCTCGCCGAACGCCTTGACCGTTTCGAGCCGCACCCAGGACCGCCGGCGCGAGGTGAAAGTCAGGATGCTGTGGTGATCGCCGCAGGCCGAAAGGCCGTGGGCGAGCACGAGCAGCGCCTCCTTCTCGACGTCGAGCACGCGATAGCCGTCGACCCAGGCATCGGTCGAGAGCGAGACGTCGACCAGCAGCGTGACGGCGAGATCATGCCCTTGCGGCCGCATCGCCATGTGGACGCGGTCGAGACCGGCGCCATTGCCGCCGGCGCGAAGATCGCATTGCGCACGCACCAGCGCGTCGAGGTCGAGATCATGGCCATCAGCCTGCGCGCGCATCAATTCGTGACGCGGCCGCAGGATCTCGAAGCGGCGGCGCACCTGGCGGATGTGCCGGCGCATGGTCTCGTCGGGCGTCCAGCTCTCGCCGGTTTCGGAGGCTGGTGCGGCGAGCACGCGGCAATGATCCGGCAGATAGGTGCTGCTGCGATAGTCCCATTCGGGATAGGTCACGTCCGCGTTCAGTCGCGTGGCATCGAGGGCCTCCGGCGGCAGGTCGAGATCGAATTTGAGCCGGCTCGCGGGCTTGCCGCTGCGGCGACTGAGCGTGATCTCGTCGAGATCGTCGGCCGCCTTCTGCGCGTCCTCGTCGTCGCTGTCGTCGGACGGACGATCGACATTGACCATCTCGGCCATGGCCAGGATCTTTTCGAAGCGATTGAGCACGAAAGGATCGCGGCGGTTGGCGCCGTCCTCGCGCTCGCGGACGGCGAAGCGCTTGCGATTATCCTGGGCTGCCGGCGCTGCATTACCCGCACTCTCGTCCTCGCCTGTATGCGCCGGCGACAGCTCGCGCGTCCAGCAATCGCCCCAGAGCGGGCAAGGCAGGATCGCATGATAGCCGGGCGGCGCCTTGTCCGGCAGCGGACCCGTCCCCATCATCGCCGGCCACAGATTGCCTGCGGGCGGCGTGTCGGCACCCAGCAGAGTGAGCACGATCTGCTCCATGTCCTGCTCGATGCGTGGCAACGGGCGGTGCGGCCGCGCCATGGCCGTGGCCGCGGCGAGCCGGGCGTAGTCTTCGGCAAGGCCCGGGCATTCCGTCAGCACCAGCACTGCGATCTCGCTGGTCCGGCGCAGCGTCAGGAGATCGCGCCGGAGCGGATCGGTCTCCGCGATCGTATCCGTGGGCGCATATGCGAACCATGCGGCGAGCCAGCGGTACAGCGCGGCGTTCAGCTCGCGGTCGGCGAAGATCGCGATGCTGTCAGGCAGGAAGATCGTCGCGGCATCGCGCCCCGGCTGCTCCAGCCGCTCGTCGCCGAGCCCGATGCGCTGGCGCCAGCCGAGCCGGTGCCCCGCCCGGCGGGCGCTGGCGCT
This sequence comes from Bradyrhizobium sp., assembly GCF_035935975.1. Taxonomy (GTDB): domain Bacteria; phylum Pseudomonadota; class Alphaproteobacteria; order Rhizobiales; family Xanthobacteraceae; genus Bradyrhizobium. The sequence goes on along the minus strand of NZ_DASYWN010000024.1, from coordinate 80,353 downwards.
TGCGATCTGCACGCCGGTCTCGCCGCCGAGCGCGCGGAACATGATCGCGATCCGGCTGCGCAGCTCCGTGAGCGACACCGCGTGGTCGGGATAAACGGGATAGCTCGCGGTGCCACCGACCAGGCGATGCCAGGCGCGGCCTACGGTTTCTTCAAGCTCGAGGAAGTCGAGCATCACATCACCTTCAGGAAATCACCGCGCGGGTAACGTCGAGCAGCGCGGCCTTGACGTCGGCATCGTCGGTCAACGGTTCGATCATGCCGGCAAGCACGGCATCGGCAATCGAGGCGCCCGCGGCAATCAGGGTGGCGCAATAGACGACGAGACGGGTCGAGACGCCCTCCTCCAGATCGTGGCCTTTCAGCGCGCGCAGCCGGCCGGCCAGCGCCACCAGCGGCCGCACATAATCGGGCGCGAGCCCGCTCTCGGCTGCGACCACAGCGATCTCCTGCTCCGGGGCTAAGAATCCGAACTCGATGGCGACGAAGCGCTGGCGCGTCGACGGCTTCAGCGCCTTGAGCAGCGTCTGGTAGCCGGGATTGTAGGAGACCACGAGCATGAAGCTGTTGGGAGCTGCGAGCTCCTCGCCGGTGCGTTCCAGCGGCAGGATGCGGCGGTCGTCGGTCAAGGGATGCAGCACCACGGTGACGTCCTTGCGCGCTTCCACAACCTCGTCGAGATAGCAGATGCCGCCTTCGCGCACCGCCCGCGTCAGCGGACCGTCGGTCCAGACGGTGTCGCCGCCCCTCAGCAGATAGCGGCCGGTGAGATCGGCTGCAGTGAGATCGTCGTGGCAGGCGACGGTGTGGAGCGGCAGCCCGAGCCGCGCCGCCATATGCGCGACGAAGCGCGTCTTGCCGCAGCCCGTCGGTCCCTTCAGCAGGACCGGAAGCTGATGCCGCCAGGCATGCTCGAACAGCGCGCATTCATTGCCGCTTGCGACATAGGCCGGCAGCGCGGGGGCCGAGGTCACGGTGTGAAGAGCAGGTTTCATGATGTCTCTCCGAAATTTCCAGGGAGCCCGGTGGCCGCGGCGAACCGCGGCCACCGTTTGCGTTTACTCAGCCGGCTGCAAGGCGGCCGGGATCGTCGCCGCCTTCTCGCGGCCGGGCACCAGCACGGCCCAGACGAACATCAGGGCGGAGATCGCGACGAACACGCCGGAGCCGAGCCGGACCCAGTAGAACATCGCGAGCTGGTCCTGCACGTCCATGTAGCTCTGGCCGAGCACGCGCTGCAGGTGGACCTGGACCACGCCGGCAAAGGTCAGCGCGAAGGTCATGGTCATCATGGCCGTGCACATGATCCAGAAGCTCGCCATGCTGAGCCACTGATTATAGGGCGCGCGTCCCTTCAGCTGCGGGATCGCATAGGCCATGACCGACAGGTTCAGCATCACATAGGCGCCGAAGAAGGCGAGATGGCCGTGCGCCGCGGTGACCTGGGTGCCGTGGGTGTAGTAGTTCACCGAGGACAGCGTGTGCAGGAAGCCCCAGACGCCGGCGCCGAGAAACGCCATCACCGAGCAGCCGACCGACCACAACAGCGCAGCGCGGTTCGGATGCTTGCGGCCGGCCTTCCAGGTCATCTGCACCGTGAAGATCACCATGGTGAAGAAGGGTGCGACCTCGAGCGTGGAGAACAGCGAACCGATCCACTGCCAGTAGCCGGGCGCGCCGATCCAGTAGAAGTGATGGCCGGTGCCGAGGATGCCTGAGAACAGCGCCAGGCCGATGATGACATAGAGCCACTTCTCGACGACCTCGCGGTCGATGCCGTTGAGCTTGATCATCAGGAAGGCGAGAACGGAGGCCATGATCAGCTCCCAGACGCCCTCGACCCAGAGATGGACGACGTACCACCAGTACATCTTGTCCACGGCGAGATTGGCCGGGTTGTAGAAGGCGAAGAGGAAGAAGATCGCGACGCCCCACAGGCCGAACAGCAGGATGTTGGTGACCGTGGTCTTGCGGCCCTTCAACGCCGTCATGGTGACGTTGAACAGGAACATCAGGCAGACGACGACGATACCGACCTTGATGATGAAGGGCTGTTCGAGGAATTCGCGGCCCTCGTGGTAGTGGAAGAGATAGCCGACGACGGCGACGCCCGCCGCGCCAAAGAACATCCAGAACTGGATCTTTGCGAGCAGCGGGCTGTAGAGCTCGGTCTCGGTTTCCTCGGGCAGCAGGAAGTAGGTCGCGCCCATGAATCCGATCAGCGACCACACGATCAGCGCGTTGGTGTGGATCATCCGGACGATGTTGAACGGCAGGATGACCGACAGGGTGTTGGGCAGGACGTAGATCGTTCCGGCGAGCAGGCCGAACAGGACCTGGGCCAGGAACAGCGTCAGCGCGCCGTAGAAATACAGCATCGCGACCTTCTGGGTTTGGTATTTCATCTCGTGTTCTCTCTGGCTTGAAAGACGAATGCTGGCGGGCTCAGCCGGCCTTGTTCGGCGGCCATTCCTGGCGCTTGATCTTGCTGGTCCATTGCAGGAAGTCGGCGAGATCGTTGAGCTCCTGGTCGGTGAGGTTGAACTGCGGCATCTGCCGCCGTCCCTCCGCGCCCGAAGGCTGCGATTGCATCCAGGCCTTCAGCGTCTCGCGCGCCGCGGCCGGATCCTCGTTGCCGCCCCAGCGATCCCAGACGTTGCCGACTTCGGGGGCGAAATAGGCGCCCTCGCCGAGCAGGGTGTGGCAGTTGATGCAGGAGTTCTTCTCCCAGACATGCTTGCCGCGCGCGACCGACGATGTCAGCGTCGAGGCGTCCGTCGAGGTCGTCGCCATGTAGTAATGGCTGTGCGCCGTCAGGCCCAAGAAGATGGCGAAGAAAAAGGCCGAGCCGCCGTAGAAGACGTTTCGTGCGGCCGACTTGGTCAGGCGTTCAGCCATTGCCAATCCTTTCCGTTGTGATTCCAGTCATGAAGAAGCAGTGATGCTGTATCTTGCCTGATGGCGCGGATGGCTCTTTGTCGGGGCGCAATGAGCGCTGCGTTGAGCGCATCAGATCAGGGCGATGAATGCGGAGGCGAGCCAGGCGAACAGCACAACGATGACGATCCATGCGCTGACGAGGCCGCGCCAGAGCGCCGGCACCGCGCGAAGGTCCATGAAATCGAGCGCGATTCGGCGGCCCTTGATGGCAGCGAGGACCAGCAGAAGCGCGTTGGCGAGCAGCGGGCGCGGCATCAGCGGCGGAAACAGGATGGTCGCGAGCGCGAGGCCGATCAGCACGAGCCAAGTCATGTCGAGGCGGCCGATGTCGAGACGACGTAGCATCATCAGACCTGGCATCGTCAGCGCACCAAATAGAGGATCGGGAACATGACGATCCACACCAGATCGACCATGTGCCAGAACGCGGCGCCGGTCTCGACGCCGGAAATCTCGGCGCGACGACAGACCACGGCCAGGATGATGATGCCGAGGCAGACGTGCAGGAGATGGAAGCCGGTCAGGAGGAAGTAGAGCGTAAAGAAGGGGCTGGTCTCGAGGCCAACGCCGCGGCCGATCTCTTCGGCATATTCAGCGAGCTTGATGGCGATGAAGACGCCGCCGAGCGCCATGGCGGTGAGGAGCCAGCGGCGCGATGCGCGCTTTTCGCTGGCGCGCGCAGATCTGGTCGCCCTCGCCGCGGCCCAGCCGCTGGTCACCAGCACGATCGTGTTGAGGCCCGCGAGATTCGCGTTGAGCGCCGCCTGCCCCGCCGTGAACACAGCGGGGTGGATCGCCCGGGCGACCACGAAGGCGCCGAGGAACAGGCCGAAGGCGACGAGCTCGCTGAAGATCAGCACCCAGATCATGGGATCACCGGGGAGATCGTCCAAGATTCCCCAGCCGGTTCCCTGTTGTTCGTAATCGGCTGTGGACATCGTCTTTCCGGATCAGGACACCGGCCAGACCTAACTCACCCGTCCAGTTCGGAATTTGTCGCAGGACAAACTGGGGGACGGCGGCGGAGATGTTTGCGCCGACGCAACGTCCGGCTCGCCGGAGCGCGGTACGAACAGGCTCAGGGTTCCCAAGGAGCGGGCAATGACATGAGCGATGCACAGATCGGGCTGATGACCGCGACACCCATCATCATCGCCTTCGCCATCGCGCTCCGGCGCATGGGCGTGCTGTCGACGGTGGCGACCGTATCAGCGGTGAGCCTTTCGGTGGCGATTGCGACGGTGCTGTTCACGACGCAGTAGCCGCGCTGCCGATGAGGGAACGATCAGCTATCGCCGGTCGGGGGCCATTCTCGGCAGGATGAGCTGAAACCGCGTCCCCGCGCCGGGCAGGCTCTCGAGCCGGAGCTGCCCACCCAGCCGGTCGACGACGATGCTGTGCACGATATGCAGACCGAGGCCGCTGGCGCCGTCGTGCCGGCGCGTGGTGAAGAACGGGTCGAAAGCCCGCCGCTCCACATCGGGAGCCATGCCGCAGCCGTCATCGGCAAACAGCAGCTCAACGTGCTCATCACTGACCGCACGGAGCGAGACGTTGATCGTCCCGGTCTCACCGTCGGAGAACGCGTGCGTCATCGCATTGACCGCGAGGTTGGTGAGCACCTGGCCGAAAGGCCCGGGATAGCTGTCCATGGCGAGATTCGTTTCGCAGTGGAGGCTGAACGCGATGTCGCGCGCCCGCAACTGCCGCTCGAACTGCGACAGAACCTGGCCGGTCAGCTCGCCTGCGTCGAAGCTCCGCCGAAGTGACTCGGTCTGGTCAGCCGCCACCTGCTTGAAGGATTGCACCCGCTCGGCGGCGCGGCCGAGATTCGTGACCAGCTGCGCCGACGCATCGCTGACCAGCTCCAGAAACCCCGTCAGTGTCGAGCGCTTGAGATTACCCCGCGCGACCTCCGCCGCGAACTGCTCCGCCTTGCGCTGGAGCGTCGATGCCACCGTCAGGCTGCTGCCGAGCGGCGTGTTGATCTCGTGCGCGACACCGGCAACCATGCGCCCGAGCGCCGCCAGCTTTTCCGCCTCGATCAGGGTGTCCTGGATATCGCGCAGATGGCGAAGCGCGGTTTCGGCGGCGTCCCTGGCGCTGCGAATCTCTCGCTCGGCGCGCTTGCGTTCCGTGATTTCCTCCGCCGCCACGTTGACCGCGACAATCTCGCCGTCCGGCATTCGCAGCGGGTGCCAATAGGTGACCCAGGAACGCTCCTCGACCTGATCGGCCCGCTGCCCCGCCACCTCGATGCCGATCACGGGCTCGCCCGTCGCGACGATCGAGCGCACAATCTGCTCGACGGAATCCGCCAGGGCCGGCACGCAGTCCCTGACCGTATGCCCGAGATGGCCTTCGACGGATATGCCGCAGATCTCGGTCAGACGCTGGTTGATCAGCAAATAGCGGCAGTCCGGCGACAGACAGGCCAGCCCGATCGGGGCGGTATCGTAGATCAGCTGCAACGCCGGCAAAGTCGAGACCAGCATCACCTCCAAAGCCGGTGATGACCTCACTGTACTCGTCACTCAGGTTCCCCGTGGTCCCTTGCGTCGACCACATGAGATTAGCACGGAATTGGTGATCGGTTGATCTAGATCAACAATACACGCCTGCCTGGCGTTGGCCCAAACCGAGACAGATCACGGGGTTCAAGGGAACCAATCGGCGCACGGGATTGCCCGCTCCATCCGGACTGCGGCGGCTTATCTCCGCTGATTGTACACGTCGATGCACACGGCCCCGAGCAGCACCAGTCCCTTGATGACCTGCTGGTAGTCGATGCCGATGCCGAGGATCGACATGCCGTTGTTCATCACGCCCATGATCATGGCGCCGACCACGGCACCGCCGACGCGCCCTACTCCACCGTAAGCTGAGGCTCCGCCGATGAAGCAGGCGGCGATGACGTCGAGCTCGAAGCCGAGACCCGCCTTGGGCGTCGCGGTGTTCAGCCGCGCGGCGAAGACGAGGCCGGCGAGCGCGGCCAGCACGCCCATGTTGACGAAGGTGAGGAAGGTCAGCCGCTCGGTCTTGATGCCGGACAGGCTCGCCGCCTTGGCATTTCCGCCGACCGCATAGATCTGCCGGCCGATCACGGTGCGGCGGGTGACGAAGCCGTAGAGCGCGATCAGCGCGGTCATGATCACCAGCACGTTGGGCAGGCCGCGGTGCGAGGCGATCAGATAGGTGAAATAGAGCACGGCGCAGGCCAGCAGAATGCTCTTGCCGAGGAAGAACGCGTAAGGCTCGACCTCGATGCCGTGCGACTGCTCGCGCGAGCGGCCCTTGGCGCTGGCATAGACAAGGCCGAGCGCGAGCACGGCGCCGATCAGCATCGAGGTCGGATGCAGCGTGCCGGCCTCGGGCAGCAGCTCCGGAATGAAGCCGGAGGACAATTTCTGGAAGGTCGGCGGGAACGGCCCGAGCGACTGGCCCTGCAACACCGCAAGCGCAAGGCCCTTGAACACCAGCATGCCCGCCAGCGTGACGATGAAGGACGGGATCTTGAAATAGGCGACCCAATAGCCCTGCGCCGCGCCGATGGCTGCGCCGACCACAAGGCAGGCGATGAAGGCGAGCGTGTAGTCGACCTTCCAGCTCACCATCAGCACGGCAGCGACGGCACCGACGAAACCCGCGACCGAACCGACCGAGAGGTCGATATGCCCGGTCACGATCACCAGCAGCATGCCCAGCGCCATGATGACGATGTAGCTGTTCTGCAGCACCAGGTTGGTGAGGTTGAGTGGCTGCAGCAACGTGCCGCCGGTCATGACCTGGAAGAACAGCATGATCGCGATCAGCGACATCAGCATGCCGTAATTGCGCAGATTGTTCTTGATGAAGCTGCCGTGGCGGCGCTCCTCGGGCAGCGAAACCGTCTTGTCGGTCATGGCTGCGATCCTCCCATCTCCGCGGCCTCAGGCACGCCGTTGTTTCGTTCGTTGCGCATGATGGCGCGCATGATCTTCTCCTGCGTCGCCTCCGTCCCCTTGAACTCCCCGACAAAGGCGCCCTCGTTCATGACGCAGATGCGGTCGCAGATTCCGAGCAACTCGGGCATCTCCGAGGAGATCACCACGACGCCGCGGCCGGCCTCCGCAAGCTCGTTGATGATACAGTAAATCTCGTATTTGGCACCGACGTCGATGCCCCGCGTCGGCTCGTCCAGGATCAGCACCTTCGGATCGGTCATCAGCCATTTCGACAGCACCACCTTCTGCTGGTTGCCGCCGGAGAGCTGGCCCGTCTCCTGGTAGACGTCGGAGCAGCGGATGCGCATGCGGTTGCGATAGTCGCTGGCGACCTTGAGCTCGGCGATGTCGTCGATCACCCTCCCCGGCGCGACCTGGTTCAGGCTGGCAAGCGTGATGTTCTTGCGGACGTCGTCGGCCAGGATCAGGCCGAGCTGCTTGCGGTCCTCGGTGACATAGGCAAGGCCGGCGTCGATCGCAGCCGCGACGCTCGGCAACGCGATCTCATGGCCTTCGAGCTTGAGGCGGCCGCTGATATTGGTGCCCCAGGAGCGGCCGAACAGGCTCATGGCGAACTCGGTGCGGCCGGCGCCCATCAGCCCGGCGATGCCGACGACCTCGCCGCGCCTGACGCCGAAATTGATGGTCTTGATCACCTGCCGCTCGGGATGGATGGGGTGATAGACTGACCAGTTCGACACCTCGAGCACGGGCTCGCCAATTTTCGCGCTCCGCTCCGGGAAGCGATGGGCGAGATCGCGGTTGACCATGCTGCGGATGATGCGGTCTTCCTGGATCGGCTCGGCGTGGCAATCGATGCTGTCCACGGTGCGGCCGTCGCGCAGCACGGTGATGTGGTCGGCGACGCGGGCGACCTCGTTGAGCTTGTGCGAGATCAGGATCGAGCCGATGCCCTGCTCCCGGAACGCCATCAGGCGTTCGAGCAGTGCGGCGCTGTCGGCCTCGTTGAGGCTTGCGGTCGGCTCGTCCAGGATCAGCATCCGCACACGCTTTGAGAGCGCTTTCGCGATCTCGACCAGTTGCTGCTTGCCGACGCCAAGATCGGTGATCAGCGTGTCAGGGGATTCCTTGAGGCCGACCTGCGCCAGCAGCTCGCGCGTGCGGCGGTAGACTTCGTCGCGATCGATCACGCCGAATTTCGACGGCGGATGCGACAGGAAGATGTTCTCCGCGATCGACATCAGCGGGATCAGCGCCAGCTCCTGGTGGATGATGATGATGCCGAGCGCCTCGGAATCGTTGATGTCGCGGAAACGCCGCTCCTCACCCTCGAAGACGATGGTGCCCTCGTAGCTCCCGGCCGGATAGACGCCGCTCAGCACCTTCATCAGCGTGGACTTGCCTGCGCCGTTCTCGCCGACGAGGGCGTGGATCTGGCCAGCCTCGACCGAGAAATTGACGTCGCGCAGCGCCTGCACACCGGCAAAGCTCTTGCTGACGTTACGCATCTCCAGCATGGCGGTCATGGTGTTCGTGTCCCTAAATCGCCGTCGTTCCGGGGCGCCCGAAGGGCGAACCCGGAACCTCGAGATTCCGGGTTCGATGCTACGCATCGCCCCCCGGAATGACGGAGAAGCAATCCCTACTGGAACTGCGACTTCTTGTAATAGCCGCTGTCGACCAGGGTCTTCTCCCAATTGTCCTTGTAGACCACGACCGGCTTGAGCAAATAGGACGGCACGGTCTTGACGCCGTTCTCGTAGGTCTTGCTGTCGTTGACGGTGACCTGCTTGCCGGCGAGCGCGGCGTCGACCATGTCGGCGGTCACCTTGGCGAGATCGCGGGTGTCCTTGAAGATGGTCGAATACTGATCGCCGCGCAGCATGGCCTTGATCGAGGGCACCTCGGCGTCCTGGCCGGAGATGATGGGCATCGGCTGGTCGGCGCTGCCATAGCCCACGCCCTTCAGCGAGGAGATGATGCCGATCGAGAGGCCGTCATAGGGCGACAGCACCGCGTTGACCTTCTTGTTGCCGTAGTAGGCGCTGAGCAGATTGTCCATGCGGGCCTGGGCGGTGGCGCCGTCCCAGCGCAAGGTCGCGACCTTGTCCATGCCCATCTGGCCCGAGGCAACCACGAGCTTGCCGCTGTCGATGTAGGGCTTCAGCACGCTCATCGCGCCGTTGTAGAAGAAGTAGGCGTTGTTGTCGTCGGGCGAGCCGCCGAACAGCTCGATGTTGAACGGGCCCTTGCCGTCCTTGAGGCCGAGCCCCTGCACGATCGACTCCGCCTGCAGCACGCCGACCTGGAAATTGTCGAAGGTCGCGTAATAGTCGACGTTCGGCGTGCCGCGGATCAGGCGGTCATAGGCGATCACGGTGATGCCCTTTGCTTTCGCCTGCTTGAGCACGTCGGACAGCGTGGTGCCGTCGATCGCGGCGATCACCAGCGCCTTGGCGCCCTTGGTCACCATGTTCTCGACCTGCGAGAGCTGGTTCGGAATATCGTCCTCGGCATATTGCAGGTCGGTGTTGTAGCCGCGCTCCTTCAGCACCTTCACCATGTTGTTGCCGTCGTCGATCCAGCGCGCCGAGGACTTGGTCGGCATGGCGATGCCGACAGTCGCCTTCTCCTGCGCGGAGGCGATGCCCGCGGCCATCGTGGCAGCGCCGGCCAGCGCCAGCGCGAGGAATGTGGTCTTCAGTTTCAGCATGTTTCACTCCCTTTGGGTGTCGGACTGTTTCTTGGGTGGTCGAGAACGGGGTAGAGGTCGGCTTCGGATCTCCTATGCGAGCTTGACGTCGGGCTCCGCGCGGCCGCGCGCGGATGCCTCCAGCAGAAAGGTGAAGCCGGCTTGCGGATCGGCAGCGCGCGCGGCCGTGTCCATGTCCTGCCAGGCCGAGGTGACGAGAAGCCGCGACAGGCCGGGGCCGACGAAAGCGGGGCAGCTCGACTGCTTCGCCGGCACGCTCAGCGAGCGCAGCCGTTCGCCCTGCGGTGAATAGACATCGATACGGCCGGCGCCCCAGCAGGCGTTCCAGATCTGCCCGTCGGCGTCGCAGACCGATCCGTCGAGACCACCAATGCCGGAGTGGCGCAGCAGCACCTCCGGCTCACCGAGCGGCAGGCCGGTCGCGGGATTGAGCGGCACCGCATAGAGCACCGCACGCGCGGTGTCGGTGAAATAGCCGGTGGCTCCGTCAGGCGAGAAGCAGATCGAGTTCGGAATGCTGATGCCGGGAAACAGCGTCGAAATCTTGCCGCGATGGAACGCGTAGATCGCCCCTGCCCCGCGCTCGGCCTTCTTGCCCATGGTGCCGATCCAGAACGTGCCGGACTGATGCACGCGGCAATCATTGGAGCGCGTTGCGGGATTGTCGGCTTCGAGCGGACAGAGCAGCGCCGTCGCGCCGTCGGCCACGTTGCGGACGTAGAGGCCATCCTCCGCGACGATCAACTGCCGCTCGGCATCGATGCGCCCGAGCGCACTCGCCATCCGGCCGAGCGCGTGGACGCGAATGCTGCCGCCGCCGAGTTGTGCCTCGAACAACTGTCCCTCGCGAATGTCGAACCACCACGCGGTGTCGGTGGTCGCGTCATAGGTCGGCCCCTCGCCGAGATGGCAAGGATGGTCCGAGAGAACAGCGGTCGGCACCTGTTCGATCATGGCGCCCTCACACCGAAACGATAGACCGTGTGATGCCGATAGACCTTGCCGGGATCGAGGCGCGGGCTCGGGAAGTCCGGCCGGTTCGGCGCGTCGGGCCAGATATGCGGCTCCAGGCACATGGCGTCCGATTGCCGGACCAGCTTGCCGCCCTTGCCCGAGATCGTGCCGTCGAGATAGTTGCCGGAATAGACCTGAACGCCGGGCTGATTGGTGAACAGCTCCATCACGCGCCCCGAGCGCTGCGCCTCCAGCCGCGCGGCGAGCGCGAGCTTGCCGTCACGGCCGAGGCAATAGGTGTGATCGTAGCCCTTGCCGTTGCGCAATTGCTGATCGCTCTCGCGGATGCGCTCGCCCACGGCATGCGGGTTACGGAAATCGAACGGCGTGCCGGCCACGCTGCGCGGCGGCTCCGGCAGCGGGATCGCGGTCGGATCGATCGCCAGGAAATGGTCGGCCGCGACCGTCAGCTTGTGGTCGAGGATGGGCGTACCCGAGGTCGCGCCTTCCAGATTGAAGAAGCTGTGGTTGGTCAGGTTGACGATGGTCGGACGGTCGGTCCGCGCCTCCATCATGAGCGACAGCTCGGCCGGGCCAGTGACACGATAGGTCAGGCGCACATCGAGCTTGCCGGGATAATTCTCCTCCCCATGCGGGCTCGTGTAAGTGAGCGTCACCGCGGGCTCGCCGCCCTTCTCGATTGCGGCAATGTCCCAGAGCTTGCGGTCGAAGCCGTCGAGGCCGCCATGCAGCGCATTTGGGCCGTTGTTGACGGGAAGCTGGAAGGTCTCGCCGTCGAGCGAGAACTGTCCTTTGGCGATGCGGTTGGCATAGCGGCCGACGGTCGCGCCGAAAAACTTGCGTTCGGCGAGATAGCCGGCGAAGGCGTCATGGCCGAGCACGACGTCGTCGTAGCCGCCCCTGGCGTCCGGTGCGATCAGCGCCTGGATCACCGCGCCATGGGTGATGATACGGGCTTCGAAGCCGCCCTCGCCGCGCAGCACGATGCGCTCGACATTGCGGCCGTCAGGCAGCGTACCAAAAACGTCTTTTTCGATTTTCTTTGAGCCAGACATGTTCAGTCCACAAACGGTTCGACCAGAGTACGCTTGCCGACCAGGAAGGCATCGGCAACGAGACGCAGCGGCGCCAGGTCGACGTCGCTCGCGCCTGACGCGGCGAGCTTGACGAAGCGCCGGTACAGCTCGCGATATTCCTCATCGGGCGCGTCGGCAACGACCTTGCCGTTAACAGCCATGATCCGGCCGCCGCGGGACAACGTCATCTGCCCCGCGTCGGTTTCGGCGAGGATATCCCAGCTCTGCGGTCCGGTCTGGCGGAAATCGAACTCGGCCGTGATCGGCAGGCCGCCGATGTCGGTCAGGCTCAGGTTCGCGGCGATCGGGGCCTGGCAATTGGACGGAAAGGCGAGCTCCGCCGCGGTGACGAAGACGGGACGCGGCAGGATACGGGTCAGGATTGACAGCGCGTTGATGCCGGGGTCGAACACGCCGAGCCCGCCCGGCTCCCAGATCCAGGCCTGCCCGGGATGCCAGACGCGGACGTCCTCCTTCCAGTTGATGTGCACGGATGTGATCCGGCGGCTCGCCAGCCATTCGCGGGCCGGCTCGACCGCGGGCGCATAACGCGAATGCCAGGTCGCAAACAGCGTCCGCTTTGCCTCCGCCGCCATCGCGATCAACGGGTCCAGCTCGGCGACGCCGGTGCCCGGCGGCTTCTCCAGCATCACATGCTTGCCGGCGGCGAGCGCCGCGGCGGCCTGCGCGCGCCGCACCTGCGGCGGCGTGCAGAGCGAGACCGCATCGATCGGCGGCCCCTTCTCCAGCAATTCCTCGATGGTGGCAAAATGCGGAAGCTCCGGCAGCGAGGCGTTGCGGCTGGCGACGGCGGCAAGCGTCGCGCCCGGGACAGCGGCAATCGCGCCGACATGCTGGTCGCGCGCGATCTTGCCGAAGCCGACGATGGCGATGCGAAGGTCTGTCACGCCTAATCTCCAGTATCTGCAGTTGGGAGCGGGCCCGCCGCGGCGGTCTCGATCACCGTGCCCTCATGGCGACGCATGCCGTTGTGAATGACATAGACCATGGCCTCCGATGCGGCGTCCGCATCGCCGGCCGCGATGGCATCGACGATCTTCTGGTGCCAGAGCAGCACGGTGTCGCGGTCCTCAGGCTCGACCGGGGCGCTGAGCAGGAACGAGGCGCGTAGCGCGGCCTCGATGACATGCCCGATCGAGCGCATGAACAGATTGCCGGAGGCCCGCGCCACCGCAACGTGGAGCGCGAGATCGGCATCGGCAAAGCCGACGGAATCCGAGGCCTCGAGCCGCATGCGCTCCATGCTGCGGCGAAGCTCGGCGATGTCCTCTTCGGACCGCTGGGCGGCTGCGAGCATCGCTGCGCGCGGCTCGACCGCGAGACGAATCTCGGCGAGATCGTTGAGGAAGCGTTTGTCGATGCCGGCATCCAGATGCCAGGCCAGCACGTCCGCATCGAACATGTTCCACGCCGCGCGTTCGCGCACGACGGTGCCGACCCGCGCCTTGGTCGTGAGCAGGCCCTTGGCCACCAGCGTCTTCACGCTCTCGCGCAGCACCGGACGCGACACGCCGAACATCGCGATCATCTCGGCATCACCCGGCAATCGCGTGCCTTCCGCATAGCGGCCGGCGATGATGTCGACGCCGATCGAACGGGCCACCTCCGCATGGTTGGAATGGGCCCGCCGCGTCGGGATGACGACGATGCGCGAGGTCATGAGGCTGCTCCCGCACGCTTTGTCACCGGCCGGCGCGCCAGCGCGACCAGCCCCTGCTGCAAGGCTATAAAGGCGAACAGCAGGACGCCGGTTGCGATCTTGGTCCACCAGCTCGACAGCGTGCCATCGAAATTGATGTAGGTCTGGATCATGCCCTGGATCAGCACGCCGAGGAAGGTGCCGATCACCGAGCCCTGCCCGCCCGTGAGCAGCGTGCCGCCGATCACGACGGCGGCGATACTGTCGAGCTCGACGCCGACGGCGGAGAGCGAATAGCCGGCGCTGGTGTAGAAGGAGAAGACGATGCCGGCGATGCCTGCGAGCAGGCTCGACAGCATGTAGATTTTCACCGTCATCTTGCCGACCGCAACGCCCATCAGGCTCGCGGTCGTGCGGCTGCCGCCGAGCGCATAGACGTTGGCGCCGAACCGCGTGAGATGCAGCAGCAGGGCGCCGCCGATCACGATGACCAGCATGATGATCGCGATCGCCGTCAACCGCCCACCACCGGGCATCCGCAACGCGAAGTCCGACACGGTGGAGTAGACCGGCGCTGTGATCGGCACCGATTCGGTCGAGAGCAGGAAGCTCGCGCCGCGCGCCAGGAACATGCCGGCAAGAGTCACGATGAAGGGCGGCAGGTCGAAGACGTGGATGACGGCGCCCATCGCCGCGCCAAAGGCCGCCGAGAGCGCGAGGATGGCGACGAAGGCCACCAGCGGCGGCACCCCCCAGCGCTCGATCGCGAGCGCGACGAACACGGTGGTGAATCCGATCACCGAGCCGACCGAGAGGTCGATGCCGCCGGAGATGATGACGAAAGTCATGCCGATCGCGACGATGCCGAGGAAGGCATTGTCGGTGAGGAGATTGCCGACGACGCGGGTCGAAGCGATGTTGGGGAATTGCAGCGCGCAGAGCGCAAAGCCCGCAACGAGCACAATGGCCGTGATCAGGACGGGCGGCAGGCCTTTCATGCTTTCGTCCTCCGCAGCCGCGACACAACACCGGCAATGCCTGACAGTTTCGGCGATTGCAACAGCAGCACCGCGAGCACCACCACCGCCTTGACCAGCAGATTGAACTCCGGCGGATAGCCGGACAGCAGGATGCCGGTGTTCATGGTCTGGATGATCAGCGCACCGAGCACGGCCAGCACGAGGCTGAAGCGGCCGCCGAACAGCGACGTGCCGCCGATCACCACCGCGAGGATGGCGTCGAGCTCGAGCCAGAGGCCGGCATTGTTGGCATCCGCGCCCATGATGTCGGCCGCGGCGATCACGCCGGCGAGCGCGGCACAGACGCCGCACCAGACATAGACCGCCAGGATCATCGCGCGGGTGCCGACGCCGGCCAGCTCGCTCGCCCGCGCGTTGCCGCCGGTCGCCTCGATCAGGAGGCCGAGCGCGGAACCGCGCACCACCGCGCCTGTCAGGATCAGCATGCCCAAGGCGATCACGACCGGGACCGGCAGGCCGAGCACCGAGCCATTGCCGAGCCAGACCAGATCCGGCGAGGAGAACGTGACGATCCGTCCTTCGGTGATGAGCTGCGCGATGCCACGTCCCGCCACCATCAGTATCAAGGTCGCCACGATCGGCTGCATGCCGAGCACGGCGACGAGAAACCCGTTCCACAGGCCGCAGACGAGCCCCGCCCCGAGCGCCGCGGCCAGCACCACGGGCAGGCCGTGGCTGTCAGCAAGGCTCGCCGCAATCGCACCGGAGATCGCCATCACCGCACCGACGGAGAGATCGATGCCGCGCGTCGCGATCACCAGCACCATGCCGAGCGAGAGCAGCGCCACCGGCGTGCCGCGGTTGAGCACGTCGATCAGGCTGCCGAACAGCCGGCCGTCCTGAAGGCGCAGGTCGAAGAATTGTGGCGACACCACGCGGTCGACCGCGAGGATGACGATCAGCGCGAGGATCTGGGCGAGGCCGCGGCGCGGCAGCAGCGCTGTCATGCCCGGCCCTCATGCGCGATGGCCGAGCCATCGGCGGCGATGGCGGCGAGAATATTGGTGACGTCGATCGCCTCGCCCGCGAGCTCCTCGACATGGGCGCGGTCGCGCAGCACGACGACGCGGTCCGAATAGGTCACGATCTCGTCGAGCTCGGAGGAGATCACGAGCAGCGCCAGCCCGTCGTCGCAGAGCTCGCGGATCAGGCGAATGATCTCGGCATGCGCTCCGACGTCGATGCCGCGGGTGGGCTCGTCCAGCACGAGGAGCCGCGGCGAGGTCGCGAGCCAGCGCGCCAGCAGCACTTTTTGCTGGTTGCCGCCGGACAATAGCCCGACGGGACGCTCGGGATCGGGCGGGCGGATGTCGAGCATCCTGACGTAGCGGCGCGCGATCTCGTCCTGCTCGCGGCGCGACAGCGGCCGGTGCAGGCCGCGCTTGGCCTGGAGCGCCAGCGCGATGTTCTCGCGCACGCTGAGCTCGGCGACGATGCCGTCGGTCTTGCGTTCCTCCGGGCAATAGCCGAAGCCGAGGCGCACGCCATCGCGCGGCGACTGCAGCCGCACGGGTGCCCCCTCCACCTTCGCCTGCCCGCGATCGGCGCGCTCGGCGCCGAACACCAGCCGCGCCGTCTCGGTACGGCCCGAGCCGAGCAGGCCGGCAAGGCCGACGACCTCGCCGTGGCGCAGCTCGAGATTGAACGGGGCGACGTAGCCGGCCTTGCCGTAATTCTCGAAACTCGCGCAGACCTCGCGCGCCTGATGCTCGCGCGTCGCCGCCCGCGCGCTGGTGGTCTCGGCCAGCTCGCGGCCCAACATCATCCGGATCAGCTCGAGCCGCGGCAGCGAGGCGGTCTCCCGCTCGCCGACCAGACGGCCGTTGCGCAGGACGGTGATGCGGTCGGAGATCTCGTAGACCTGGTCGAGGAAATGGCTGACGAAGACGATGCCGATGCCGCGCCCCGCGAGCTGCCGCATGATTCCGAAGAGAATCTCGACCTCGTGGCGGTCGAGGCTCGCGGTCGGCTCGTCAAGGATCAGCACGCGGGCTGAGAGATCGACCGCGCGGGCAATCGCGGTGACGTGCTGAATGGCGACGGAGTAACTGCCGAGCGGTGCAGCGACATCGATGTCGAGGCCGAAATCCGCCAGCAGCGCCTTGGCGCGACGGCGCATCTCGCCCTCGCGCACGATGCCGAACCGCATTGGCTGGCGATCGAGGAACAGGTTCTGCGCCACCGAGAGGTTCGGCAGCAGATTGACCTCCTGGTAAACAGTGGCAATGCCGGCCCCCAGCGCGGCCTTGGCCGAGCGCGGCGCAACCTCTTCGCCACCGAGCCTGACGATGCCGGCATCGCGCGGAAACACGCCGGTGACGACCTTGATCAGCGTGGACTTGCCGGCGCCGTTCTCGCCGAGCAGCGCATGGATCTCGCCGGCGCGAAGCGTGAAGTCGACCTCCTGCAACGCACGCACCGCACCGAAGCTTTTGCTGATCCCGCGCACCTCCAGCAGGGGCGGAGCAGGATCAAGGCCGTTCTCCATGACAAATTCACTCCCACCGGTGCCCGCTGCTGACGCGGACACCCAGCCTAGTCGTTCGCGCAGCGGATTCGAAGCGCGCCGCCGCGATAAATCATCCGGCGGCGCATGGTCGCCTCAGTAGCCGAGGCCCTTCTTGCTGTCGTAGATCTTCTGCGGATCGTCGGCGGCGGTGTAGAGCTTGGAGTCCGTCTGGATCCATTTCGGCGGCACCGTGCCCTTGCCCTTGAAGGCCGCGATGGCATCGAGCGCGGGGCCGGCCATGTTCGGCGTCAGCTCGACGGTGGCATTGGCTTCGCCTGCGGCCATCGCCTTGAAGATATCGGGCACCGCGTCGATCGAAACGGTGAGGATCTCCTTGCCGGGCTTGAGGCCGGCTTCCTTCATCGCCTGGATGGCGCCGACCATCATGTCGTCATTGTGCGCGTAGACCGCGCAGATGTTCTTGCCGCCGCCTTCGGCCTTGATGAAGCTCTCCATGACTTCCTTGCCCTTGGCGCGGGTGAAGTCGCCGGTCTGGCTGCGCACCACCTTCAGATTGGCATGCTTGGCGATCGCGGTGTCAAAACCCTTCTTGCGATTGGCCGCGACGCTGGCGCCGACCGTGCCCTGCAGTTCGACGATGCTGCAGGCCTTGTTTCCGACCGTCTTGGCCAGCCAGTCGCCGGCGACCTCGCCTTCGTGCACGCTGTCCGAGGTGACGGCGGTGAGATAGAGGTCCTTGCCCGAGGGATCGATATCGCGGTCGAGCAGCACGACCGGGATCTTGGCCTCCTTGGCTTCCTTCAGCACCGAGTCCCACCCCGTCGACACGACGGGCGCGAGGAAGATCGCATCGACGTTCTGCGCGATGAAGGAGCGGATCGCCTTGATCTGGTTCTCCTGCTTCTGCTGGGCGTCGGCAATCTTGAGATTGACCTTGCGCTTGGCGGCCTCCTGCTTGGAGACCGAGGTCTCGGCCGCGCGCCAGCCGGATTCCGATCCGATCTGCGAGAAGCCGATGGTGAGCTCGGCCGCATTGGCCGGCAGCGCGAGCAGCAAAGCGGCCGTGGCGCAGGCCGCAAAGAGGGCTTTAGGGGTCATCAGGCGTGTCTCCCAAGTGTTATCTCGGGCGCCTATTGGTAGGATGGCACCCGCAGGCCGGCCTTTGCGGCGGCGGGAGGGACTATTTCACGGAAGTCTGGTTCCGTATAGTCATATTATTTTACTATTTAGGGGAATGGCGCGGACATCGGGGCTGGCGGCTGAGACGACACGCCAAGCGCGATTTTGTTCCAGAGATACAACGCGGGGATGAAGGAAAATTTATGGAGGTAGGCTGCCTCCACGTCATTGCGAGCGCAGCGAAGCAATCCAGACTGTCTCCGCGGAGGGACTCTGGATTGCTTCGCTGCGCTCGCAATGACGATGTGGAGAGAGCTCCACGTGTATCGGGCAGATCGACTCGTGGTGAGACGAAGCGCTAGATCAGCTTCCGTTGCGCGAGATTCTTCATCAGCGCGCCGATGCCGAACGTCCAGGGCTCGCACTCGTCACTGGTTCGCATGCGGTTGACCAGCTTGCCGAGCTGGGGGGCAGCAATCGTGACGATGTCGTCGCGCTTGTGGGTGAAACCCTGCCCCGGCGCGTCGCGATCCTTCACGGGCGCGAACATCGTGCCGAGGAACAGCACGAAACCATCGGGGTACTGATGCACCTTGCCGATGGTCTGCTCGACGAGGTCGGTCGGATCGCGGCTGATCTTGCTGATCGAGGAATGCCCGTCGAGCACGAAGCCGTCCGTGCCCTTCACGTTCAGGCTGATGTCCAGCTTGCGCGCATCGTCGAGCGTAAAACTGTCGTCGAACAGGCGCAGCAGCGGGCCGATCGAGCACGACGCGTTGTTGTCCTTCGCCTTCGACAGCAAGAGCGCCGAGCGGCCCTCGAAGTCGCGCAAATTCACGTCGTTACCGAGCGCGCCGCCGACGATCTTGCCGCGGCTCGACACGAACAGCACGAGCTCCGGCTCCGGATTGTTCCAGGTGGACTTCGGATGCAGGCCGGCATCCATGCCGGTGCCGACCGAGGACATGGTCGGCGCCTTGGTGAAGACCTCGGCGTCCGGACCGATGCCGACCTCGAGATACTGGCTCCAGGCATTCTGATCGATCAGCACCTGCTTCAGGTGCATGGCCTGGTCCGAGCCCGGCTTGAGCTTGGACAGATCGTCGCCGATCAGCCGCGTCACCTCTTTGCGGATCGCTTCGGCCGAGGCCGGATTGCCCTTGGCCCGTTCCTCGATCACGCGCTCCAGCATCGAGATCGCGAAAGTGACGCCGGCGGCCTTCAGGGTCTGGAGGTCGACCGGCGCAAGCAGCCAGGGCTTTTTGGGATCGCGCCCATCGGGCGCGGTGTTGGCAACGATGGCGTCGAGATCGCCGATGCGCTCGCCCTTGACCGCGGCCAGCGCCTTGGCCGGATTGTCCTCCTCGCAAAGCGCGCTGACGGTCGGAAACTTGGCGGTAACGTCGAACACGCCATCGCCGCGCACGGCGACCACGGCCGGACCATTGACCTGCGGCAGCCAGACGCGGCCGACGAGCGTTCCCCGCGTGCCGTCCTCGGGCAGAAGGTCCTTTACAGTCAATGTCGTCATGGCCGGCGTCCTCGCTGTTTCTTCGGGATCGGCCGCTTTCGCGGCGTCCGATCCCATTGGCGAAGACCAATAAACGTCTGGCGGACGAAGTCCAGAGCAGCCGCGAGGGGCCGCTATGCCCCTGCCCGCGCCCTTATGCTCCTGCTCGCGCTTTGCGGGCCGCGATCTGCTGCAGCGCCCAGCGCGCGTTCTTCCGAACATCCGGATCGGCATCGTCGGCGATGACGGCCAAAAATGCCTCGCCGTCGGGATGGGCGATCTCGCCGAGCGCGGCGGCGGCTTCTTTCCGCAAATTCGCCTGGTCGTGATTGATGCACTGGCCGATCGGCCGCACCGCGCGCTCGATCTTCATCTTGCCGAGGCTGCGGATCGCCTTCAGCCGCACCTGCCAGAACTCGTCACCGAGCGCGCCGACGAGCTGGTCGGCGGCGAGCGAGCCATTGACGTTGAGGCCGAGAGTCTCCGCCGCCATCTCGCGCACCATCCAGTCGGAATCTTTCAGTGCGCGCGTGATCGTCTCCGCCGCCGGCTTCATCTGCGAGAACGCCAGCGCACTCACGGCGGCGCGGCGCACATGGGCATCGGGATCGTTGATCAGCGCGGTCAGTGCGGGAATCGATTCCTCCAGCTTCAGGAAGCCGATCACGCCGATCGCCTGCACGCGCACCGCGGCGTCAGTATCCTGCAGCGCTTCCAGTGCCGGTTTCAGCGTGTCCTTGCTGCGCAATTCCTTCAGCGCGCGCAGCGCCCCCATGCGGACGAAGGCGTGGGCATGCTTGACCAGCGGCAGGATGATCCCGGCGCAGGCGGGATCCTTGAACTCGGCCATGCTGTCGGCCGCCGCCGCCGCGACGATCCTCTCGGGATCGACCAGCAGCTTGACCAGCGCGCTCGCAGCTTCCGGCCCGTCGAACTCGCCGAGCGCCATCGCGACCTGCTGGCGCACGCCGGCATCGGGATCGGCGACCATGTTGGCGAGATGCGCGACCGCCGCAGGATCGCCGGAATGGCCGAGGGCGATGATGGCGACACGGCGCTCGGCGGGATCGGCGGCCTGCAACCGCTCGTCGGCGTCTTCGAGGTCGTCGTAGGATTCGAACGGGCTCGACATGATCACCTCAACAGATAGGGAATGTTGACGGTGACGGCGCCGGTCGGGCAATCGGCCTCGCAGGGCATGCAGTACCAGCACTCGTCATAGGCCATGTAGGCCTTGTTGGTCATGTCGCTGATGCGCAGCACGTCGAGCGGACAGACGTCGACGCAGACGGTACAGCCCTTGTCCGCGATGCATTTGGCGTCGTCGACGACCACCGGAACCGATGTCTGATAGGAAGCGAGAGGCATTTCATGTCTCCTGTTGCGCTGGTGCGGTGGATCAGGCGGAGGCGCGGATGCGCTGCTTGTCGTAGAGGTCCTTTTCGTCGTCGGCGATCGGCACGACGTAGGGCTCGACCGCCCGCTTCTCGCTTGTCATCCTGCCGTTCTGCTTGGACAGCAGCGTGTGGCAGAACCAGTTCTCGTTGTCCTTCTCCGGGAAATCCGTGCGCCAGTGATAGAGGCCCCAGCGGCTCTCCTCGCGATAGAGCGAGGCATGCACCGCCATGTCGGCGCAATCCATGATCGACTGCACTTCGAGCGCACGCAGCAGCTCGTGCGCATTGCGCGCGATCATGCGCTCCTGCATGTCCTCCCGCGCCTCGGCGAGGCGGCGCATGCCGAGCTCGTATTTGCGCGTGACCTTCGGCGGCTGGAGATAGTCGTTGACGAGACGGCGGGTCTTGTACTCGACCTGGTTGGGCGGAATGCCGTCCTCGCGCTTGGTCGGCGCCAGCACGCGATCGCGCTCCTTGGCGACATCGGCGGCGTCAAACTCCGCGAAGTCATGGCTGTCAGCGAACTCCATCGCGTCGATGCCGGCAACCGAGCCGTTGGTGAAGGCGCCGAGCATGTAATTGTGCGGCACGCTCGCCATGTCGCCGGCGGCATAGAGGCCGGGCACGGTGGTGCGGGCATTGTCGTCGACGAACACGCCGGAAGCGCTGTGGCCGGAGCAGAAGCCGATCTCGGAGATGTGCATCTCGATCGAGTCGTTGCGGTAGTCGACGCCACGCCCCTGCTGGAACAGGCCGCGCGTCGGACGCTCGACCTTGTGCAGCGTGGATTCGATCTCGGAGATGGTGTCGGGGTGGAGATGCTTGAGCTGGAGGAACACCGGGCCCTTGCCTGACAGCAGCTCGTTGTAGAACTCCAGCATCATCTGGCCGGACCAGTAGTCGCATTCGATGAAGCGCGAGCCTTCATTGTTGGCCGTAAAGGCGCCGAAGGGACCGGCGACATAGGCGCAGGCCGGGCCGTTATAGTCCTTGATCAGCGGATTGATCTGGTAGCATTCGAGGTTCGCGAGCGCCGCGCCGGCGTGATAGGCCATCGCATAGCCGTCGCCGGAATTGGCGGCGTTCTCGTAGGTGCCGAACATGTAGCCGGAGGTCGGCAGGCCCAGGCGGCCGGCGGCGCCCATGCAGAGGATCACGGCCTTGGCCTTGATCACCAGGATCTCGGCAGTGCGGGTGTTGACGCTGATCGCGCCGGCGATGCGGCCGTCGGACGATTTCAGCAGCCGCGTCGCCATGTAGCGGTTGGAGATCAGGATGCGGGCGCGGCGGAGCTGGCGATAAAGCGCCTTCTTCACGGTCTCGCCGTTCGGCATCGGCAGAACGTAGGTACCGATGTGGTGCACCTTCTTGACGGCATAATCGCCGTTCTCGTTCTTCAGGAAGCGGATCCCGAAACTGTCGAGCTCCTCGATGATCTCAAAGCAGTTCTGCGCGTATTTATAGACCGCCTTCTGGTCGACGATGCCGTCGTTGGCGATGGTGATTTCCTTGGTGTACTGCTCCGGCGTCGCATAGCCCGGGATGACGGCATTGTTCAGCCCGTCCATGCCCATCGAGATCGCGCCGGAGCGCTTGACGTTGGCCTTTTCGAGCAGGACGACGTTGGCCTTCGGGTTCTTCAGCTTCGCCTTCAGTGCCGCCATCGGGCCGGCCGTGCCGCCGCCGATCACCAGCACATCGCAGGAAACCTCCGAAAGTCCGTCGACGATCTGATCTAGTGCCATCGCTTGCTCCTGGTTCGCCGATCCCCGGCGCCTTTGCATCAGATTTGTTCAGGTGGCCTTCCGGCGATAGCAATTAGTTGTCGCCGGACCACGATTTGCGCCTCAGCGCTCGACGAAGGCCTTTTCGATGACGAAATGGCCGGGCTGGCTGTGGTTGCCCTCGACGAAGCCGCGCGCGGCGAACATCGCGTGCAGCTCCTCCAGCATCGCCGGGCTGCCGCACAGCATGATGCGGTCGGTCTCGATATCGAGTCCTGTCAACCCGATGTCGTCGAACAGCTGGTTCGAGGCGATCAGATCGGTGATGCGGCCGCGGTTCCGGAACGGCTCGCGGGTGACGGTCGGGTAATAGACCAGCTTGTCGCGGATCAGGGGTCCGAAGAACTCGTGATTGCGCAGGCCGTCGACGACGTGCTCGCCATAGGCCAGTTCCGAAACCTGCCGGCAGCCATGGGCGAGCACGATGGTCTCGTAATTCTCGTAGACGTCGGGGTCCTTGATCAGGCTCGCGAACGGCGCAAGCCCCGTGCCGGTCGAGAGCAGCAGCAGGCGTTTTCCCGGAATGAGGTTGCCGGTGATCAGCGTGCCCGTCGCCTTGCGGCCGACCAGGATGATGTCGCCTTCCCTGATCTTCTGCAGGCGCGAGGTCAGCGGGCCGTCCTGCACCTTGATCGAGAAGAATTCGAGCGCCTCCTCGTGATTGGCGCTCGCCATACTGTAGGCCCGCATCAACGGCTTGCCCTCGACCTCGAGGCCGATCATCGCGAACTGGCCGTTCTGGAAGCGGAAGCCGGGATCTCGCGTCGCGGTGAAGCTGAACAGGGATTCGGTCCAGTGACGAACCGACAAAACCGTTTCCTTCTGAAATGCGCTCATCCGACGTCTCTCCGTGCTTGCTGTCGGTTGCAAGGTTTTCGGAGAGACGGGATTCCGGCAACGCGGAACTGAAATTCCCGGTCGATTAGTTTCACATTTCGCGGGCGGTGACCGAAGATGAGGCAGCGCGAATGCGCCACGCCGGCAATTAGTTGCTATTCGCGCGCGCCCGCGCGAGCGTAGAAGGAAGTCGGAGGTTCGTCATGACCATGACCCTGGTGGCACCGACCGTGGCCGACTATGAGGCCAGCGCCGATCTCGCGACGCTCCTCGTCCGCACCACGGAGGACGACACGCTGAGCCTGCCTGCGGAGACACTCCGTCTCTCCTGCAAATGCGCCCACTGCACCCGCGCCCGCTTCGACGGGCGCTTCCCTCAAGCGTTTCCGGGCATTGCGATCACCGAGATCGGTGATCTCGGTTATGGGCTGAACATCTCGTTTTCGGATGGGCATAACAGGGGGATTTATCCCAAGCCGTATTTGCTGAGCCTGGCGGGGCGGTAGATCAACGCAGTCTCGCGGTTCGCACGACTGCGGCCCCAAACTCCGCCGTCATTCCCCGCGAAAGCGGGGAATCCAGTACGCCGCAGCCTCTCCTTATCCCACTGAAGTCTCTGGAATACTGGATCGCCCGCCTGCGCGGGCGATGACAGCTGAGTAAATGGCGGGGGCGTGCCACAAGCTAGCCGCGAGCAACCCCATCTGGCACGGACATTGCTCCTCTTTAGAACGATTTGAACGTTCCGGAGGCGGCTCATGTTGCAGGCGGCGAATGCGGGTCGCGGGGCTCCCCCGGCTGTCCGGCCTGCGGGCAGTTCCTCGCTGCTGCTCACCGAGAACCAGCAATGGATCGGCGGACCGCCGCCGCTGATGGACAAGCTCTCGCCGCGCGAGCGCGAGCTGGTGCTGAAGCAGGGCCGGCGCAAGGTGCTCAATCGCGGCCAGACACTGTTCAGCCAGGGCGGCAAGCATGACGGCATCTGGCTGATCGAGAGCGGCCGCATCCGGGTGTTCTACACCTCGCCGCTCGGCCGCGAGATCACGCTGGCCTATTGGCATGTCGGCAATTTCGTCGGCGGTCCCGAAGTGTTCGAAGGCACCGTGCATCAATGGTCCGGTGTCGCATCCAGCAATTGCAGCGTGGTGCACCTGCCCGGAAAGGAACTGCGGTCGCTTGCCGCAGAGATCCCGAACCTCGCGATCGGCCTCATTGAAGGCCTCACCTTCAAGGGCAAATGCTACTCGGCGCTGGCGCAGATGCTGGGGACGCGCTCGATCACCCAGCGCCTTGCGCATCTGCTGTTGCACCTCGTCGAGCTCTACGGCGTCGAGGACGCCGACGGCACCGTGATCGCAGCCGCCTTCACCCACGCCGACATCGCCCACATGGTCGGCGCGACCCGGCAATGGGTCACGATCAGCCTGAAGCGGATGCAGGAGAAGGGAATCGTCTTGACCAAGCGGTCGCAGATCGTGGTCTGCCGGACCGACGTGCTGGAGGAGATGCGCGGTCACGCCTCCGACTAACGAAAATTTGCGACCAGGGACGGTGCACAGGCAAGCGGCTTTATAGTGCAGGACTGCCCAAGGAGTATGCAATCAGCTTTTCCCGGCAACTAATCGACTGCGGTCATCATTCCGGATTTGCCCTGCCGGTGCCCTCACCCAATCATGGCAACCACAGCACATCCAACCGAATGAGGATGAGAATGGTCCGCCATCTTCCCACGCTCTCGATCGCGATGTCAGTGACGTCGCTGGCGCTTCTAACCGCGCAGCCGGCCTTGGCGGAAACCGTCACGCTTGGCATCGGCACGCAGGACACCACGACCAACACGGTGACCGCCGGCGTCGTCATCCGCCAGCTCCATCTCCTCGAAAAGTACCTGCCCAAGGACGGCAAATACGCCAACATCAAGTTCGAGCTGGAGTGGCAGAATTTTACGTCCGGGCCGCCCGTCACCAACGCGATGATGGCGAACAAGCTGCAGATCGGCATGATGGGCGACTATCCGCTGATCGTGAACGGCTTCACCTTCGAGAGCAATCCGGAGAGCAAGAGTCGGCTGATCGGCATCGCCGCCTACAGCCTGTCCGGCTCCGGCAACGGCCTCGTCGTCCACAAGGACTCACCCTATTACGATCTCGCCGATCTCAAGGGCAAGCTCGTCAGCGTGCCCTTCGGCTCGGCCGCGCACGGCATGGTGCTGAAGGCGATGCAGGATCGCGGCTATCCCGCGGACTTCTTCCAGCTCGTCAGCCAGAGCCCGGAGGTCGGCTCGACCAACCTCCAGGAGAAGAAGATCGACGCGCATGCGGACTTCGTGCCCTTCGCCGAGCTGCTGCCCTTCCGCGGCTTTGCGCGAAAAATCTTCGACGGCGTCGAGACCAACCTGCCGACCTTCCACGGCATCGTCGTCCGCACCGACTTCGCCGAGAAATATCCCGAGGTCGTCGTCGCCTACTTCAAGGCGCTGATCGCCGCCAACCAATGGCTGCGCGACGATCCCAAGCTTGCCGCCGAAAAGATCCAGGAATGGACCGGCATCAACAAGGAAGTCGTCTACATCTTCCTCGGTCCCAGCGGCAACATGACCACCGATCCCACCGTCAAGCCCGCGCTGATCGAAGCGGCAACGACCGACGTCAAGGTACTGCAGAACCTCGGCCGCATGAAGGAGTTCGATCCGAAGAAATGGGTCGACGACAGCTACATCCGCAAGGCCTATGCCGAGATGAAGCTAGACTACGACGCGCAGCTCGGTAGCACCAAGAATTACGAGATCTCCGGCGAAGACGCTTTCTGCAAGAAGCCGATCGCCGATCCGCGCAAGGCCGGCGAGGTCTGGGTCGACGAAACAGGCATCATGCCGTTCTCGTCCGCAAGCTGCACGCTCGGCGCCTACGCCGACTTCAAGGCCAAGGGCAAGAAGATCAACGTCGCCTATGTCTTCGACACCACGCGCGGCATCAAGCTGTTCGCCGACCAGGCCTTCTTCGCGGTCGGCAATGGCGAGGTCGCCCCGTTCCTGCTGAAGAAGGACGCGGAAGCCTATGCCGCCAAGATCAGCGGCAAGGTGCTCGGCTTCGACGACGCGGTGAAGGCGGCGGTCGGCGGAGGCAAGACGTGAGCAGTCCCGCCCTCGTCAGACATCCCGAGGACAGCATGCCGGCAATTGCAGAGGCGGGCCCGGTGCCCGCCGTCACCCCGCCCGCAACACCTCCCACTTTCGGCACGCTCGCGCTGCGCTGGTACCGGCTCAACCAGGGCCGGCTGCGCGCCACCGCGATCGGCATCATCTCACTGCTCGCCTTCCTGCTGGTCTGGCACCTGCTCACGACCTATCGCGTCGTGTTCTTCGTGCGCTTCACCAACGTGCCCTCGCCGCTCGCGGTCTATGCGAGCTTCACCAAGGCGATCCACGATCCCAAATTCCTGATGCACATCCTGCTGAGCTGCCGGCGCATCTTCTTCGGCTTCTCGCTGGCAGCCATCGTCGGCGTGCCGCTCGGCCTGATCATGGGCCGCTTCAAGCTGGTGCATGAGATCATCTTCCCGGTCGCGGAAGTGCTGCGGCCGATCCCGGCGATCGCCTGGGTACCGATGGCGATCATGCTGTGGCCGACCAACGAGCAGAGCATCGTCTTCATCACCTTCCTCGGCGCGTTCTTTCCGATCCTGGTCAATACGCTGCACGGCATGTCGCTGGTCGATCCCGTGCTGGTGCGCGCCGCGCAATGTCTCGGCGCCCGCGAGCGCTCGATCTTCCGCGAAGTGTATTTTCCGGCCTCGCTGCCGCACATCTTCACCGGCCTCACCGTCGGCATGGGTGTGGCCTGGGTGTCGCTGATCGCGGCCGAGATGATCTCCGGTCAGTACGGCATCGGCTATTTCACCTGGGAGGCCTATTCGCTGGTCCAGTATGCCGACATCGCGCTCGGCATGATCGCGATCGGCGTGCTCGGGCTCGGATCGAGCCTGCTGATCCGCGGCGCGGGACAATTGGTGATGCCGTGGAGGTCGACGAGATGAGCGAGATTCTGGCAAGCGAGCCGAAAGGCCATATCGAGGTCAGAAACTTCTCCCTCAGCTATGACAGCATCGAGGGGCCGGTTCAGGCCGTCACCGACACGCAGATCCACGTCAAGCCCGGCGAGTTCGTCTCGATCGTCGGCCCCTCCGGCTGCGGAAAATCGACGCTGCTCAATGCGGTCGCGGGCTTTCTCAAGCCGACCACCGGGATCGTCACCGTCGACGGCGAGCGCGTGAATGGCCCCAGCGCCGAGCGCGGCATGGTGTTCCAGCAATATTCGCTGTTTCCCTGGAAAACGGTGCGCGAGAATGTCGAGTTCGGCCTGAAGATGCGCGGCATGCCCCGCTCGCAGCGCGAGCGCGCCGCGCGCACGCTGCTCGGGCTTGCCGGTCTCGAGGCCTTCGAAAAGCACTATCCGGAAAAGCTCTCCGGCGGCATGAAGCAACGCGTCGGCATCGTCCGCGCGCTCGCGACGGGACCGAAGGTGCTGCTGCTGGACGAGCCGTTCGGCGCGCTCGACGCGCAGACGCGCGTCATCATGCAGCAGATCCTCACCAACATGTGGCAGCGGCTGAAGATCTCGGTGCTGTTCGTCACCCACGACATCGACGAGGCGATCTTCCTGTCCGACCGCGTCTATTGCATGACGGCGCGTCCGGGCTCGATCAAGGCGGAAATCCCTATCCCGCTGGAGCGGCCACGGCAGCAAGCGATGATGATGTCGTCGGAGTTTCTTGCGCTCCGCCGTGGGTTGATGTCGCTGATCCGCGAGGAAAGCCTGAAGGCGATGGGCGGCGAGATCAACGACATGGGCATGCAGGGGCTGAACATCGAGCTGCACGGCCATTCGCTGGCGGATGTAATCTAGTCGACGCTTGCGCTGCTAATTCCCTTCTCCCCTTGCGGGAGAAGGTGGCGCGCGTAGCGCGACGGATGAGGGGTATCCATCCGCGCGCACGTATTAAGAGGGTCACTCGCGGAGAGAACCCCTCATCCCCGGCGCCATAGCCGAAGCTTCGCTTCGGCGTTCTTGAGAACGGCGGCCAGAGGCCGCCTATGCCACCTTCTCCCACAAGGGGAGAAGGAAGAGGAGGCGATAGCGTCTCCTACGGGAGCTCGGCGTCCTTACTTGAACCAATGCACCAAGGCGATGCTGATCCCGAGCAGCAGCATCAGCGACAGCGTCACCGCTGCCGTCACCCGTCCCCCGACATTGGCGAGCACGCGGACGTCGACGCCGAGGCCGAGCGCGGCCATCGAGACCACCGTGAGGAAGCTGGTGATCTTCGTCACCGGCCCCACCACCGTGACAGGCACGATCTCCAGCGATCGCAGTGTCGCCAGCGCGAGGAAGCCGAGGATGAACCACGGGACCAGGCGGAAGAAGCCGACATTGGACTTCTTGGCGCCGGTCTGCCAGCGCGAGGCGACCAGCGACAGGCCGACGACGACCGGCCCGAGCATCAAGACGCGCATCAGTTTTACAAGCGTGCCGATCTGCGTCGAGATCAGGCCGGCCGGGACCGTGGCAGCAAGCACCTGCGGCACGGCGTAGACGGTCAGGCCGGCGAGGATGCCGTATTGCGTGGCGGACAGTTGCAGCAGCGGGATCAGCAGCGGCAGGCCCAGCACCATCATCACGCCCAGGATGGCGGTGAAAGAGATCGAGGACGCGATCTCGTCGCTGTTGGCGCCGATGATCGGCGCCACGGCTGCGATGGCCGAATTACCGCAGATGGAATTCCCGCAGGCGATCAGGATCGAGAGGCGTGTGGACAGGCCGAGCATCCGGCTGAGGCCGAAGGAGACGCAGAGCGCGATCACGACGACCGCGGCGATCGATGCCAGCAGCGCGATGCCCGAGGCGGCAATGGCGGCGAAGCTGATCGAGGCCCCCAGCAGCATGACCGCGACTTCGAGGAGCTGCTTGGCGCTGAAGGCGATGCCGGCCTGCCAGCGCGGCGCCGGTTTCCAGAAGCTGCGCAGCGCCATGCCGAGCAGGATCGCCATCACCAGCGCCTCGACATAGGGATGCTCGAAAACGCCGAGTTCCGCCCGCTCCAGCAGGGCCGAGACGCCGGCGACCAGGACGCAAAGGAGAATGCCGGGAATCAGCGCCACGACGCGGCTAATAGCAGTGGTCGGCTTGGCGTCGGCCGGGCTGGATGCTTGATTCTGCGACACAAATCTCTCCCAGAGGAGAAAGATTTATACGCACGACGATCCGATTGGGGAATAAGTTTTCGGCATATCAGGGCCGAGAGAAGTTCCGTCCTCGACCCGGAATAATCGCCCTCAGAAGATCAAGCTCTTGGCCAGCGAGGCGACGCGGCTGAAGCCGTCATAAACGCCGGGCTCAAAGAACGCCGCACGGGCGAGCACGATGCCCGCGACCAGCGACCAGAACACCGTGGTGCCGGCCCGCAGCAGCAGCTTTGAGGCGCGCGATTTCGGCTGGGTGTCCGTTGCGGACACCAGCTGCTCGCCGAAGGGCTCAAATCCAGTGCGTTCCATGGCCGTCAATCCATCAAATTGTGAATGGAATGTCGTCGTTTCGGGCCTAAACAGCAATGGAAGCGATTGGCGTTTTTGCCCCCTCGGAGGGAAACTCCTTCCGTAGGGCACCCCTCGGGCAATGGTTTTCTTCTTCCGACCTACTTGGACACCGGTACCCTGCCTAAAGGGCCAGATAACGCCGCCGAATCCCCTCATTGGCCTTCAGCTCGTCGATTCCGGCGGCATAGACGATCTGGCCCTTGTCGATGACCGTGGCGTGGCTCGCCAGCCCCAGGCAGAAATGCATGTTCTGCTCGGCGATCAACACGGTCGAGCCGAGCTGGCGGAGCTGGCGCAGCAGCTCGCCGATCCGCTGCACGATGATCGGCGCGAGCCCTTCGCTCGGCTCGTCCAGCAGCAGCAGCGCCGGATTGCCCATCAGCGTGCGCGCGATCGCCAGCATCTGCTGCTCGCCGCCCGACAGGCGCCCGGCGATGCGGTGGCGCAGCGGCTCCAGCAGCGGGAAGACCTCATAGATGCGCTTGATCGGCCATTCGTCCTGGCCCTCCGGCCCCTTCTTGCGCCCGATGACGAGGTTGTCCTCGACCGTGTGCTCCGGAAAGATCTGGCGATCCTCCGGCACGAAGCCGAGGCCGGCGCGCGCGATATGGTGCGGCTTTCGGCCAGAGATCACCGCGCCGCGCAGGCTGACCTTGCCGCGCCGCGGCGGCGCCAGCCCCATGATCGCTTTCATCGTCGTCGACTTGCCGGCACCGTTGCGCCCGAGCAGCGCCATGGTCTCGCCTTGCCGCACCGACAGGCCGACGCCGAACAGGATCTGGCTGGTGCCGTAATAGACGTCGAGATCGGCGACTTCGATGACGGCGGCGCTCATGCGGCAGCCCCCGCATGCTCGGTGCCGAGATAGGCGTCGATCACGGCGCTGTTGTTGCGGATCTCGTCGGGCGTGCCGGTCGCGAGGATGCGGCCATAGCAGAGCACGACGATCTTTGGCGCGATCTTGAACACGATGTCCATGTCGTGCTCGATGAAGACGACCGTGATCTTCTGGGTCTCCCAGAGCTCGCGCACCTTGTCGATCATGCGCCAGCGCTCTTCCGGGCCCATGCCGGCGGTGGGCTCGTCCAGCAGCAGCACCTTGGGTTCGAGCACCAGCGCAAGCGCGATATCGAGCAGCTTCTGGTCGCCATGCGAGAGTGTCGATGCTGTGCGGTTGCGCTTGCTCGCAAGGCCCAGCAGCTCCATCACATGCTCGGCGCGATCGCGTGTCTCCGGCAAGGGAAAGCGCTTGTGCAGCACCGCGGACGAGCGCTGGTCGGCGCTGACGGCGGCCAGCATGGTCTCCTGCACCGTTAGCGATTTGAAGATGCTGGCGACCTGGAAGGCCCGGCCGATGCCGTGGCGCACGATCTCCGGCGGCGAGCGACCGGCGAGATCGACGCTGTCGAGCAGGACCTGGCCGGAATCCGGCCTCAGGGCGCCGGTGATGAGGTTGAAGAAGGTGCTTTTTCCCGCGCCGTTCGGGCCGATCACGGCGGTGAGCGAGCCGTCGGGGAAATCGAGCGAGACGCCGTTGGTCGCTTTCACGCCGCCGAAGGATCTTGCAAGGTTGCGGATCTCAAGCATGGCTAGCGCCCCTCGCCTGCGTCGCGCCGGTGTGCGTACCATTCGGCGACGAAATCGAGCAGACCTTTGCGCAGGCCGAGCGCGAAGAACAGGATGACCACGCCGAGCACGATGCCGTGATATTCGGTGAAGCGCGTCACGGTGTCGTTGAGCAGCAGCAGCAGCACGGTGCCGACCATCGGACCCAAAAAGGTCGAGACGCCGCCGAGCATGTTGATGAAGATGCCCTCGCCCGAGATGGTCCAGTAGGCGAACTCCGGATACGCGCCGGAGACGAACAGCGCCATCACCATGCCGCCCATCGACGCGAACAGCGCCGCCAGCACGAACACGGTCAGCTTGGTGCGCCAGACGTCGATGCCGAGAAAGCTCGCGCGCGCGGCGTTATCGCGGATCATGCGCAGCGTGTAGCCGAACGGCGATTGCGCGATCTGGCGCATCGCCAGCAGGCCGAGGACCAGCAGCGCGCAGCTCGCGATGTAGAGATGGACATGATTGGCGAGATCGATGCCGAGGAACACCGGGCGCGGAATGCCGCCGCGCAGGCCCTGGTCGCCGCCGGTGAAGGATGCCCAGGACAGGATGGTCGAGTGGATCAGCATCTGGAAGGCCAGCGTGACGAAGGCGAAATAGATCTCCTTCAGCCGCACGCAGATCGCGCCGATGACGGCGGCGATCACCGCGGTGATCGCCAGCGTCGCGACGAAGGCGACCGGAATGGGCACGCCGAGCTTCTGCATGATCAGGCCGAAGCTGTAGGCGCCAAGGCCGAAGAACATGCCGTGGCCGAACGAGGTCAGGCCGGTGTAACCGACCAGCAGATTGAGCGAGGTCGCGAACAGGCCATAGGCCGAGCAGCGGATGACGAAATCGAGCAACGCCTTGCTGCCCGTGAACAGCGGCAGGCTCGCCAGCACGGCGAAGGCAATCAGCGCGATCAGCACGTCACGGTAACGGTGAAGCGCCGCGCCGCTTCGCACCGGCGCCAGCCTCTCGGCGCGTCCGGCCTCGAGCTCGGTCATGCCGCCTCCTTGCCGAACAGGCCGGTTGGCTTGGAGACCAGCACGATAACCATGAACAGGTACATCAGGCCTTCCGTGAACAGGGGAAAGCCGAGCGAGCCGAAGGACCTGATAAGGCCGAGCAGCAGCGCGCCGATCAGCGCGCCCAGGATCGAGCCCATGCCACCGATCACGGTGACGATGAAGGATTCGATCAGCACCGAGAATCCCATCCCCGGCGTCAGCGAGCGCACCGGCGCCGCCAGCGCACCGGCGAGGCCCGCCAGCATGCCGCCGAGCGCAAATACGCCGCCATAGATCAGGCCGGTGTTGATGCCGAGCGCGGAGACCATGCCGGGATTATGCGCGGCGGCGCGGATCACCTTGCCGATGCGGCTGCGGGAAAGCCCGATGCCGAGCACGACGGCTGCGACAAGTGCGACGCCGATCAGCAGCAGGTAATAAGGCGGCACCACGCCGCCCGCGATGAACAGCGGCATCACCTGGAACGCGGACGGCATGCCCATCGACTTGAATTCGGGTCCCCAGATCAAGCGCACGACATCGTCGAAGATCAGGACGAAGGCGTAGCAGACGAGAAGCTGCATCAGGACGTCGGCACCATAGACGCGGCTCATGAAGACGCGCTCGAAGATCAGGCCTAGAATGGCGGTGCCGGCCGCGCCCGCCAGCATCGCGAGCGCAAAGCTGCCGGTGAGCTGATAGGCCGTCATCGCGAAATAGGCGCCGAACATGTAGAAGGCGCCGTGGCTGAAATTGACGACCTTCAGCACGCCGAAGATCAGCGTGAGCCCCACAGCCACCAGGAACAGCAGCATGCCGATGATGAGGCCGCTGGTGGTTTGCGTCACCAGACAGGCGGAGCTAGTGAGGCAGCCGGCAAGCGCATCGAGATCCACGGAAGCACTTTCATTGTCGTGCGCCAGAAGCGGCGCGGAGAACGAAACGAAGATGGCGGAGACGGTCGCCCGTCCCCGCCCTGCGCGCGATCAGGTGTAACCCTTGCTCTTCTTCCACTCGGCCTCGAGCTCGAAGATGGTCTTCCAGTCGCCGGCCTTCACCTCGGGCACGTAAGGCTCCTGCGGGATCGTGGTGCCCCAGCCGATGGCGTAGCCGACCAGCGTGTGGTCATCGCCGCGCATCGTCACGGTGCCGTCGGCGCCGAACGGGCACTTGATAGTGAGGCCCTTCAGCACTTCCGCGATCTTCTTGCCGTCGGTCGAGTTCGCCTTCTTCGCGGCTTCGCTGAGGAACATCACCGCGGTCGCGTTCTGCCACGACCAGTTGGTCGGATACTCGTTGTACTTGGCCTTGTAGGCATCGCCCCAGGCGGCGTTCTCCGGGGTGGTCGGGAACGTCTTGATGTAGCGGTTGCCCGAGTGGATGCCCTTGGGCAGGTTCTTCACCACGGTGAGCGCGGTGTAGTCGGCCATGTTGACCGCGAACACCTCCATCTGGGTGAACATCGCGTAGATGTTGGCCTGGTCGATGTAGGAGGTGAGATCGCCGCCCCACAGGCACGAGTACAGCGCCTGCGGCTTGGCCTGCAGGATCTTCGTCACGACCTCGGTGTAGTCGGGCTGGAACAGCTTTGGCCAGGACTCGCTGATGATCTCGACGTCGGGCGCGAAACGCTTCAGGTACAGCGTGAACTCGCCGGTGGTGTCGCGGCCATAGGCGTAGTCGGGCGAACAGGTCGCCCACTTCTTCAGGCCCTTGGCCTTGGCGATCGAGGCGGCGTAGCTGCCGCCGACGATGGAATCGTGGATGCCTTGCCGGACGCAGCGGAATGCGTTCGGGATGTGCTGCTTGGGATCGGCGGTGAGCGAGGACGCCTCCGAGCAGGTGTGGACGCAGAGCACGCCGAGATCGCGCGCCACTTCATGCACCGCGAACGATCCGGACGAGGCCTCGCCGTCGATCAGCCATTCGCAGCCGTCGGTGTTGACGAGTTCGCGCGCGACGCGGGCAGCTTCCTGCGGCTGGCCCTTGGAGTCGCGGATCACCATCTCGATCTGCCGGCCGGCAAGACCGCCGGCGGCGTTGACCTTGTCGACCTCGAGCATCACCGCATTGCGCGAGGACGTACCGAGCTGCGCAACGCGGCCCGACAAAATCGTCGGCATGCCGATCTTGATGGTCTTGGCTTGGGCGCGCGCCACCCACGGCGCGGCAACACTCATCGCACCGGCGCCCATCAGCGCCAGCGTTGAACGGCGGCTGATGCCCGGCGTGCGGGTTCTCGTCATTTTCCCCTCCCTCTTTCGGGTCGGCGTTCCAGTCCCTTGTCGGAGATCGTCTCGTCTCCGTGTTCCCAACAATTTCAGAGGCAGGGGGTGACGTCAAGACAAACATGAATTATGAGTCATCATTCACAACGGGAGGAAACGAGGCCGCCAATCGGCCCGAAACCGCGGAATGATCAACCTTTCGAGCTTCATCGGCTTCCATGCCCGGCGAACGCCGGACCGGCCCGCGCTGAAATACCGCGGCGAGGAGATCTGCTACGCCGCGTTCGATGCGCGCATTCGCACCACCGCCGGCTGGCTCGCGTCGCAGGGCATCGGTGCCGGCGATGTCGTGGCGGTGCTGATGAAGAACAGCGCGGCGTTTCTGGAGCTGGTGTTTGCGACCAGCCATCTCGGCGCGGTGTTCCTGCCGATCAATTTTCGCCTCTCGCGCGACGAGGTCGGCTACATCGCCGGCAATGCCGGCGCGCGGCTGTTGATCGTCGATGAGGAATTGGCTGCGAACGCGGCCGGCGCGAAGATCGTCGTACTGAACGACGCTGCGCAGCTGAGCATCACGCAACTCGCGAGCGACGCCGAGCCCGTGCCGATGCATGCGCGCGCACCGTCCGACCTGATGCGGCTGATGTACACCTCGGGCACGACCGACCGGCCCAAGGGCGTGATGCTCTCTTACGATAATTTCTACTGGAAGTCGGCCGACCAGACGATCGCGCTCGGCCTCAGCGCCGACACGCGCCTCCTCGTCGTCGGCCCGCTCTATCATGTCGGCGCGCTCGACCTGCCGGGCATCGCCGTGCTCTGGCATGGCGGCTTCATCCGCATCGAGCGCAATTTCGAGCCGGAGACCGCGCTTGAGGCGATTGCGGAAGACAAGCTCAACGCCGCCTGGTTCGCGCCTGTCATGACCACCGCGATGCTCACCTGCCCCACGCGCGATCGCTACGACGTCTCCAGCCTGACATGGGCGATCGGCGGCGGCGAGAAGACGCCGGAAGTCCGCATCCGCGCCTTCGCCGACTACTTCCGCAATGCGCGCTATATCGACGCCTATGGCCTCACCGAGACCGTCGGCGGCGACACCTTTATGGAAGCCGGGCGCGAGATCGAGAAGATCGGCTCGACCGGGCGCGCCATCGTCCATGTCGAGATCGAGATCCGCGACGAGGACGGCAAGACGCTGCCGCCGAACGTCAATGGCGAGATCTGCCTGCGCGGACCGAAAATTACGCGCGGCTATTGGAAGGATCCGGAGAAGACGGCGTCGGCCTTCTTCGGCGACTGGTTCCGCAGCGGCGATGTCGGCTATCTCGACAACGAAGGCTTTCTGTACCTGACCGACCGCAAGAAGGACATGATCATCTCCGGCGGCGAGAACATCGCCTCCTCCGAGGTCGAGCGCGTCATCTACGATCTGCCTGAAGTGCGCGAGGTCGCGGTGATCGGCCTGCGCGATGCGCGCTGGGGCGAGCGTCCCGTCGCCATCGTCGTGCTGGCGGAAGGCGCGAGCCTCGCGCTCCCTGCCCTCACCGAACATTGCCGAGCCCGACTGGCGAGCTTCAAGGTGCCGAAAGAGCTGATCATCCGGGACAGCCTCCCCCGCAATCCCAGTGGCAAGATCCTCAAGCGCGTGCTGCGCGCCGAGCTGGAGACGTCTGAATGAATCAAGCGAGCGCCAAGGTGACCAAGCTGAACCGCGTCGAGCGCAATGCCTGGACCAAGCAAAAGATCTTCGACGCCGCGACGAAAGTCGTCGGCAAGCACGGCTATGCCGAAGCCTCCGTCGCCCGCATCACCGAGGAGGCCGGCGTCGCCCAGGGCACCTTCTACAATCATTTCGAGAACCGCCAGGAGCTGCTGGACCAGCTCCTGCCGAAGATCGGTCTCGACATGGTCGAGTTCATCCGCGCCCGCACCGGCACCGCGGATGCCGCGCGGCAGGAGATTTCGCGCTTCTCCGCCTTCTTTGACTTCATCCGCGAAGTCCCGGAGTTCCTGCGCATCCTCAACGAGGCCGAGTTCTTCGCACCCACCGGCTACCAGAAGCATCTCGACAACATCTCGGTCGCCTATGTCCGCATCTTGCGCCGTGCGCGCGCGGCGGGCGCGATTCACGATTACAGCGACGAGGAGTTCGAAGCCATCGTCCACATGCTGATGGGCTCGCGCGGCTATCTCAGCCGCCGCTACTCCTATTCGGAAGGCGGCGTCACCGCCGTGCCCGACCACGTCATCTCCGCCTACCGCAAGCTGATGACGCGCGGCCTCTTCAGTGCATCCGGGGACCAGTCATGAACATCGCACCTTCGCATAAGCCGCTCGACCTCGCATCGGCGATTGCCGAAGCCGACATCCGCTGCCTGCTGATGGTGCTGGTGCACATGACCGGTGACGAGAAATGGCTCGAACCGCCCTACCTGCCCAAGCGCGACATCCGCCTCATCCCCGACCCTGAAGCCGGCGTGCCCCGGGAGATCCAGGACGAGATCCGCGCCGCGGTGGTGAGGCTGTTTGCCGACGGCACACCCAAGCCCGTCATCACCGATCCCGGCGAGGAGCTGCTGCTCAGGATGATGCGCGCCTGCCTCGGTGAGAACGTCACGCCGGAATATGCGCCGCTGATGCGCGAGGAGATGGGTTTTGTGTCGCGCGAGGCGCGTTGGACCAAGCTGCCCTCGGATGAGAAGCTTGCCGCGCAGCATGTCCTGATCGTCGGCGCCGGTGTCTGCGCCATCGCGCTCGGCGTGGCGCTCGGCCATCTCGGCATCCCCTACACCATCGTCGAGAAGAATACCGAGCTCGGCGGCACCTGGTGGATCAACCGCTATCCCGGCTGCGGCGTCGACACCCCGAACCACTCCTATTCCTACTCGTTCGGCTCGGGCAATGCGTGGACCCGTTATTTCTGCCAGCGCGAGGAGCTGCTCGGCTATCTCCTGAAAGTTGCCGAGGAATACGGCATCCGCAAGCATTTGCGCGTCAACACCGAGCTGACCTCGTCGCGCTGGGACGAAGCCAAGCGGCGCTGGATCTCGACGCTGAAGACGAAGGATGGCGAAGAGACCTTCGAATCCACAGCGCTGGTCTCGGCCATTGGCCAGCTCAACGATCCCTCGCGCGCGCGCTTCAAGGGCGAGGAGAATTTCAAGGGAACGATCCTGCACTCGGCGCTGTGGTCCGGCGACATCAATGTCGACGGCAAGCATGTCGCCGTGATCGGCACCGGCGCGACCTCGATGCAGTTGGTGCCGACGATCGCCGGACGCGTTGCCTCCGTCACGGTGTATCAGCGCAGCGCGCAATGGGCGCGGCCGGTGAAGGGCTATTCCGATCCAATTACCGAGGGCGCGCGCTGGCTGCTCGCGCACCTGCCGTTCTATGTGCAGTGGTATCGCTTCAACATGTTCTGGCGCTACGGCGACGGCCTGCTGCCGTTCTTGCGCAAGGACCCAACCTGGCCGCACCCCGAGCGCGCCGTCAACAAGGGCAACGACCGGCATCGCCAGGAGCTGACTGATTTCATCCAGTCCGAATTGCAAGGCCGGCCGGACCTGATCGAGAAATGCGTGCCGACCTATCCGCCCTACGGCAAGCGCATCCTGCTCGACAACAACTGGTTCAAGACGCTGACGCGCGACAATGTCGAGCTCGTCACCGACACGATCGACCATTTCGACGCAGGCGGCATCGTCACCGCCGACGGCAAGCACCGTCCCGCCGACATCATCGTCGTCGCGACCGGCTTCAAGGTCACCGAGATGGCCGCACGCCTCAACATCAGAGGCCGCGACGGCAAGAATTTGCGCGAGGCCTGGGCCAACGACAATCCGACCGCGTTCCTCGGCCTCACCGTGCCCGACTTTCCCAACTTCTTCTGCATGCTCGGCCCCAACTCCGGTCCCGCCCATGGCGGCAGCGTCATCTTCCAGTCGGAATGCCAGAGCCGCTATATCTCCGCCTGCCTCGCCGGCATGATCGAGCACGACGTCGCCGCCATCGACGTCCGCCCGGACGTGCTCGACGACTACGTCCGCAAGGTCGACGCCGAGCACGAGGCCATGATCTGGACCCACCCGGGCATGAGCACCTACTACCGCAACGCCAGCGGCCGCGTGTTTTCGGCGATGCCCTGGCGCTTCGTGGACTATTGGCGCATGACCCATGACCCGGATTTGGGGCAGTACAGGCTGACGAAGGCTTAACTCCTTCGTCGACGAGGACTTGATGTCGATTTAGGCTACACTCTCACCACACCGTCATTGCGAGCGTAGCGAAGCAATCCAGAATCTTTCCTCGGAGACACCCTGGATTGCTTCGCTTCGCTCGCAATGACGGGACTTGCGGTAAGCAGCGCCGCACATCCGAAAGGACGCCTGCCATGCCCAAGCCGATCGTCCGCGTCTACACCGACTACAAAAGCCCCTACGCGTTCGTGGCCAACAAGCGCCTGTTCGAGCTCGAAGAGACCCACGGCGTCGCGCTGGAATGGCTCCCCTACACGCTGCGCATCGCCGAGTTCATGGGGAAGGTCGAGGAGCGCACGCCGCATTTCTGGCGCAAGGTGCGCTACCTCTATATGGACGCACGGCGTTACGCCAATGCGCAAGGGCTCGTCATGAAGGGACCGCGACGGATCTACGACGCCTTCTATTCCAGCGCCGGCATGCTGTTCGCACAGGCCAACGGGTTCTTCCGCCCCTACCACGACACGGTGTTCCGCAAATTCTGGAGCCATGAGCTGGAGATCGACGACCTCGCCGCCATCACGGAGGTCATCACCGCATGCGGCGGCTCGGCCAGCGCATTCGAAGCCTATGTCAACGGCCCTGCCCGTGCCGAGCATGACCGCATCATCGACGAGGCCGAGACGCTCGGCGTTTTCGGCGTTCCCACCATGGTCTTCAACGGCGAGCTGTTCTGGGGCGGCGACCGCATCGACATGCTGATCGAGCGCATCGAGAAGCCCGAGACAGTCGCGGCTGCGCTCGGCAGCCGCCATCGCAAGCCGGCATGAGAGTTACGCCGCCAGCCCACTATCGACCGGTGCAAACTCCAGCCCGAGGCTCTCCGCTACCGCCTTGTTGGTGATGCGGCCGCGATGCACGTTGAGGCCGTTGCGCAAATGCGGGTTCTCCAGCACCGCGGCAAAGCCCTTGTTGGCAAGCATCAGGCCGAACGGCAGCGTCGCGTTGTTCAGCGCCTGGCTCGACGTCACCGGTACCGCGCCCGGCATGTTGGCCACGCAATAATGCACGATGCCGTCGACCTCGTAGGTCGGGTCCGTGTGCGTGGTCGGGTGCGAGGTCTCGAAGCAGCCGCCCTGGTCGATGGCGACGTCGACCAGCACGGCGCCGGGCCGCATCGATGCGAGCATCGCGCGCGTGACGAGCTTTGGCGCGCTGGCGCCCGGCACCAGCACCGCGCCGATGACGACGTCGGCATTGAACACCTCGTCCTCGACGGACTCGATCGTGGAGAAGCGGGTGCGCACGCGTCCGACAAAGATATCATCGAGCTCGCGCAGCCTTGGGATGGAGCGATCAATCACGGTGACCTCGGCGCCAAGGCCGGCCGCCATGCGTGCCGCCTGCATTCCCACCACGCCGCCGCCGAGCACGACGAGCCGCGCCGGCTGCACGCCGGGCACGCCGCCGAGCAGCAGCCCGCGGCCGCCGGCCGATCGCCTGAGCGCGGCGCCGGCCGCCTCGATGGCGAGGCGGCCGGCGACTTCGCTCATCGGCGCGAGCAGGGGGAGGTGGCCAGCCGCGTCGGTGACGGTTTCATAGGCGATCGCCGTACAACCGGAAGCGAGCAGTCCCTTGGCTTGTTCGGGATCCGGCGCAAGATGCAGGTAAGTAAACAGGATCTGGCTGTCCCGGAGCTGGGCCCACTCGCCCTTCTGCGGCTCCTTCACCTTCACGATCATGTCGGACCTGTCAAAGATGTCGCGCGCAGTCGCAGCAATGGAGGCCCCTGCCCGCTGATACACCTCGTCGGACGCGCCGATGCCGCTGCCTGCGCCGGTCTCGACCGTCACCTCATGCCCGGCCGCGACATATTCGCGGACGGCGCCCGGGGTGAGCCCGACGCGATATTCCTGGACCTTGATCTCCTTGGGCACACCGACGCGCATCTCGAGCTCCTACCAACGGATTGATTCCGGTGTTGATGGTAGCGAGGGGGCTGGTTTGGTTTCGTGCAAATATCCGCTAGTTTCTGACTTGGCGCGCCGGTTTCCGGCGCGGAAATGATCTTTCACGCTGGAAACAAAACATTGGCCCTCGACCGGAAAGATCTCGCTATCCTCGCGGAACTCACCACCAATGCGCGGGCCAGCCACACCGAGCTCGCCAACAAGGTCGGACTGTCCAGCACCGCGCTGGCGCGGCGGCAGAAGGCGCTGGAGGACGACGGCTACATCCAGGCCTACCAGGCCGCGCTCGACCTGACGCAATTCGGCCTCACCACGACCGTGCTGGTGCGCATCGCGCTGGAAAGCCAGAGCGACGAAGCGCTGAAGGCGTTCGAGGCGGAGGTGGTGAAATGCCCCTCGGTGGTGCGCTGCTTCCTGATGTCGGGAACCGACGACTATATCCTGATCGTGCTCGCCCGCGACATCCAGGATTTCGAGCGCATCCACCGCACCGAGCTGTCGCGGCTACCCCGCGTCGCACGGGTGCAATCGAGCTTCGCGCTGCGCGAGATCGTCAACCGCGCGGTGCCGACGGTGGTGTTTGGCGAAGGCAAGCGGTAGCGCACCCTACTCTCTCCCCTTGTCTCTATCCCTACCGTCATAGAACTGTCATCAAATGTGCCGAGACGTGTCAGTCTCCGCATATTCGGGACAGCCAATGGATTATTTCAAGCGCTTCAACTTCCTGTTCGCCGCACCGGTGTTTGACGCCGATGATCTCGAGGGCATCCGCTTCAACCAGATCGTCGAGGAGATCCAGCGCTCCGGCTTCGAGGTGGTCCGGGCCCGCAAGCTGGAAGATGCCGAGATCGCAGTGCAGACCGATGCCGCGATCGGCTGCATGGTGGTGGACTGGGGCAAGAAGGGCCTCGAAGGCAAGACCTCCGCGCTGATCAATCTGATGCGGCGCCGGGGCCTCGACTTCCCGATCATCCTCTTGATCCGGCGCAAGCGCTTCGAGGATCTGCCGGTCGAGGTGCTCGACTTCATCGACGGCTATGTCTTCCTGTCGGAGGAGACGCCGACCTTCATCGCCAAGAATTTGATCAGCCGCCTCAAGCAATATGCCGAAACGCTGAAGACGCCGTTCTTCGGCGCGCTGGTCGATTATGCCGAGGAAGGCAACCAGCTCTGGACCTGCCCGGGTCACAATGGCGGCGTGTTCTACAACCGCAGCCCGATCGGCCGGGTCTTCGTCGAGCATCTCGGCGAATCCGTGTTCCGCGACGATCTCGACAATTCCGTGCTCGATCTCGGCGACCTCCTCACCCATGAGGGCCCGGCGCTGAAGGCGCAGAAGGAGGCCGCGCAGATCTTCGGCGCGGAAAAGACCTATTTCGTGCTCAACGGCACCTCGACCTCGAACAAGGTCGCGCTCGGCGCGCTCGTCACCGATGGCGACCTCGTGCTGTTCGACCGCAACAACCACAAGGCCGCTCACCATGGCGCGCTGATGATCAACGGCGGCATCCCGGTCTACGTGCCCACCATCCGCAACGCCTGGGGCCTGATCGGCCCGATGCGCTGGGACGTGCTCGACGAGAAGGCCCTGCGCGAGGCGATCCGCAACCATCCGCTGGTCACGGACAAGGAGGCCTGGCGCAAGGAGCGGCCGTTCCGCGTCGCCGTGGTCGAGCAGTGCACCTATGACGGCTCGATCCACAGCGCCGAAATGATCCTGAAGCGCATCGGCCATCTCTGCGAATACATCCTGTTCGACGAGGCCTGGGCGGGCTTCATGAAGTTCCATCCGCTTTATGCCGGCCGCTTCGCCATGGGCCTGACCAATCTTCCGCCGGAAGCGCCGGGCATCATCGCGACGCAATCGACCCACAAGCAGCTCGCGAGCTTCTCCCAGGCCTCCCAGATCCACATCAAGGACCGCCACATCCGCGGCCAGAAGCGCCGCGTCGAGCATCGCCGCTTCAACGAAAGCTTCATGCAGCACGCCTCGACGTCGCCGTTCTATCCGCTGTTCGCCTCGCTCGACGTCGGCGCGCAGATGATGAAGGGCCGCTCCGGTGAAGTGCTGTGGGACGATACGATCCGCCTCGGCATCGAGCTGCGCAAGAAGATCCGCGCCATGCGCCGGGAGTTCGAGGAGAAGGAGCAGAACCCGGACCGGCGCTGGTTCTTCGAGCCCTTCGTTCCGGATCGCGTCGCCATTCCCGATGTCAGCCGCCCGGGCGCCGCGCACAATGTCGCCTGGGAAACGCTCTCCACCGACGAGCTCGCGACCAATCCCGCACTGTGGCAGCTCTCGCCGGACACCAACTGGCACGGCTTCCCCGGTCTGGCGGAAGGTTTTGCCATGACGGATCCGAACAAGCTGACGCTGCTCACGCCCGGCTTCGACCGCGCCACCGGCGCCTATGCCGAGCACGGCATCCCCGCCCCCGTCGTCGCGCAGTACCTGCGCGAGAACCGCATTGTCCCC
Organism: Bradyrhizobium sp.; assembly: GCF_035935975.1. Taxonomy (GTDB): domain Bacteria; phylum Pseudomonadota; class Alphaproteobacteria; order Rhizobiales; family Xanthobacteraceae; genus Bradyrhizobium. The sequence continues at coordinate 36,809 of NZ_DASYWN010000024.1, read as the reverse complement.
GAGAAGAACGACCTCAACTCCCTGCTCTTCCTGCTCACGCCCGGCGTCGAGGCGAGCAAGGCCGGCACGCTGATCTCCGGCCTCGTCGCGTTCAAGCGATTGCACGACGACAATGCGCTGCTGGCCGACGTGATCCCGGAGTTCTACCAGCGGCGACAGGCGCGCTATGCCGGCGTGCGGCTGCGCGACCTCTGCGGCGAGATGCACCGCTTCTTCCGCGCCGCCGATGTCAGTGGCCTCCAGGCCCGGCAGTTTATGCCCGAGCATATGCCCGAGATTGCGATGTCGCCGCGCGACGCGGCCCGCTTCCTCTTCAAGAACGACGTCGATTATCTGCCGATCGAGGCGATCGCCGGCCGCATCGCCACCACGCCCTTCGTGGTCTATCCGCCAGGGATCGCCACCATCGTGCCCGGCGAGCGGCTGACGGAACGGGCCAAGCCCATGGTGGATTACCTCAAGATGTTCGAGACCTGCTTCAACACGTTCCCGGGTTTCGATGTGGAAATCCAGGGCGTCTACAAGGAGATCGATGCACAGGGCCGCATCGGGCTCTATACTTACGTCGTTGCCGAGTAGGTGCCGATGAACGAAACAGCTGCGCGCACGAGTGACGAACCGGTCCTGGTCAGGCCGTCACGCGAGAGCGATGTCGAGGCGATGCTGGCGATCTACCGCCATCACGTCCGCAATGGCGTGCCGCGCGACGTCGAGGGAACCGGCGCACCCGAGCCGGACGACCTGCGCGACCGCCGCAAGAACCTGAAGCAGACGCGCCTGCCGCATCTGGTCGCGACCTGGCGCGGCGAGGTGGTCGGCTATTCCTATGCGGTGCTGTTCCGCAAGCGCCCGGCCTATCGCTACACGGCCAAGCACTCGATCTATGTGCACCACGAGCATCTCGGCCGCGGGGTCGGGCGGATCCTGCTCCAGGAGCTGATCGATGCGTGCGCGGCCGCCGGCTTTCGCCAGATGATCGGCTATATCGATGCCGACAACGCGCCCTCGCTGGCGCTGCACGAGAAGTTCGGCTTCGCGCGCGCCGGCCTGTTGTGCGGCGTCGCCTATCGCCACGGCCGCTGGTCAGACACCGTCATGGTGCAGCGTTCGCTCGGCGCCGGCGTCACCGCGCCGCCGCCTGTCACCGCACCAGGGCGATAAAACTCAAGATGGAAAGTCAGCCGGCCTGACGTGGATGCGATCGGCATGCAGCGACCAGTGACGCAACGCCTGGTCCTTGCAGAATTTCGCCTTCGCCCGCTCCGTGGCTTCGGTCTCGTCGGCCGCGTCGATCTCCAGCGTGCCCTGGCAGACCTCGCTCTGCCGGCCGTACTCGCCAAGCACGTCCTTCATGAACCTGACGACATAAGTAGACATAGGACCTCCTGCTGCCCCGGCGAAAGGCACTCTAATCTCATTTAGGCCGAACCGGGGAAGGAGATTTTGACGCGGATCAAGGCGGAGGGAGCGATGGGGACAATCCGTTGCGGAACCGGCCGCCCGGGGCTAAAGGCGGGTTGCCGGCCTTCGCTTTGAGGATTTCCCCTTGCACTTTGTCTCCGACACCGAAGTCACGAAAGTTCTGACCTTTCCGATTCTCATCGCGGCGCTGGAAGCGGCGCATCGCCGGCCGAAGATGGAGGTGCTGGACGCCTTCCTCGGCGACGAGAAAGGGCAATACGTCATCCGCAGCGCCGTCGATCCCGGCCGGTACATGGCAAGCAAGATGTTCACCAGCTTCCCCGCCAACCTCGCGGAAGGGAAGATGCCCGCGGTGCAGGCCGTGTGCGTGCTGTTCGACGGCACCAACGGAAAGCCGCTGGCGGCGATGGACGGGACCGAGATCACGCATTGGCGCACTGCCGCGGATTCCGCGCTCGGCACGAAGCTGCTCGCCCCGCCCCATCCCGAGACGCTGCTCTGCGTCGGTGCCGGCGAGATGTCCGAATGGCTGATCCGGGGACATCGCACCGCGCGACCCTCGCTCCAGCGCGTGCTGATCTGGAATCGCAGCCCGGATCGCGCCGCGGAGCTCGTCCAGCGCCTGGCGAAGGACGGCGTCAAGGCGGAGACGATCACGGATCTCGATGCGGCGACGCGCGAGGCTGATGTCATCACCACCTGCACCCGGGCGCATCAGCCGCTGATCAAGGGCCGCAATCTGCGGCCGGGCACGCATCTCGACCTCGTCGGCGGCTACACGCCGCAAACCCGCGAGGCTGATGATGACGCAGCAAGGATGTCGCGGGTGTTCGTCGACATGCGGGAATCCGCTTTCCACGGCGTCGGCGACATCCTGCAACCGATCGCGAGCGGTGCGATCAGCGAGACAGACGTCCTCGGCGATCACTACGATCTCGCCAGCGGTCGCGTGCAGGGGCGCACCTCACCGTCCGACATCACCTTCTTCAAGAACGCGGGCGGCGGCCATCTCGACCTCATGACGTGCGAGGCCGTGTTCCAGCAGCTCGGCGCGAAGCTGGGCTAGACGCGCTACCCGGCGTCAGCCGTCACGTCTTGATGTCGAGGAGCGTGTCCGTCGTTTCCGCGTAGGCCTTGATGACCTTCGCATCGGCGATGAAGCTGTACTTTGCAGTCTCCAGCTCAACGAATTCACCGACAATATCGACATTCGGCGCGGCGACCAGGCCATCCTGGTTTGCGTAGGGAGCGCTCGGATCGTATTGGGCGGTGAAGCTCGGGGACACCGTCGACACGGTCGCGGCCGTACCGCCCGGAATCGTGCCGCTCGATTGGGAGACCTGGTCGACCCGCAGCGGCACATAGGCCGCGGGAAAGGTCGGAGCAATGCCCGCACCGGCCGACGCGCCCGATCCGCCCGACGCGGGCAGCGGGCCGGTCGTGTTGGCATTGGCGATGTTGCTTGCGGCCACGCTGACGCGCAAGCTCGCTGCGGAAAGTCCTGAGGTCGCGATCGAAAGTATGCTCATGCCCCCTGATTTACAGGACAAGTCATACGTCTTCATTCACGCCATCAGTAAAATCCGCAGCTTTCTGTTTTGATCCTCGTAACCAGCGATCGGAGCGCGATCCGGCGTCGCGCGCCCTACCCCGGCATCACGCCAAAGGCCTGCTTGAAGCGCTCGGCATAGCGCGGCCAGACCTCGGGATTGATGATGCGCGGCGGACGCTTGCCGTCGAGCGTATCGAGCACCTGCTCGGCGGCGATGCGGCCCATGTTCTGGCGCGCCTCGATGGTGACGCCCGCGGTGTGGGGGCTCGCCAGCACGTTGTCGAACTGGAGCAGCGGGTGCTCCGGGGGCGGCGGCTCCTTCGACCAGACGTCGAGGCCGGCACCGGCAATGCGCTTGTCGCGCAAGGCCTGGAGCAGCGCATCCTCGTCGTGGATGAAGCCGCGCGCCGTGGTGATGAAATACGCATGCGGCTGCATCAGCGCGAACTCGCGCGTGCTGATCATGTTACGGCTGCGCTTGTCGAGCGGACAGGAGATCGAGACGAAATCGGCGCGGCGCAGCAGCTCGTCGAGCTCCACCTTCTCCCCGCCCCGCTCGGCCATGACCTCGGCCGTGAGGTAGGGATCGTAGGCCAGCACCTTCATGCCGAACAGGCCCTTGCACAGCGCGGCGATGCGGCGGCCGACATTGCCGAGGCCGATGATGCCGACGGTCTTGTGCTCGATCTCGTTGCCGACGAGGTCGTTGCGGTTGACGTTGGCCTCGCGGCGGAGCTTGCGGTCGGACTGGATGATGCGCTTGGACAGCGTCAGCATCATCGCCAGCGCGTGCTCGGCGACCGAATGGGCGTTGCCGCCGGACTGGTTGACGACCAGCACGCCCGCATCGGTGCAGGCCTCGACGTCGACGGGGTCGAAGCCCGCGCCGTTGCTGGAGACCAGCAGCAGGTTCGGCGTGCGCTTGAGGAGAGCGGCATCGACATGGAAATGCGGCGCCAGCTCGTCGCGGGCCGCGCCGATCTGGTAGACATGGGCCGCGCTCAGGATCGGTGCGTAGAAGTCCTCGGGGCTCTCGTTCTCGATGCGATCGAGCCGCACGTCGGGCCGCGCCTTCAGGATGTCGATATAGATCGGATTGGCCAGGTATTTGACGTAGAAGACGCGCTTGCTGTTGACGGACATCAGGACCCTTCCGGCTCTCTCGCGGAGACCCGCAAGGCCAGCGCAACCCGCGCCCCGTCCATGCGTCCCTCCCGTTTTCTCGTTGTCGCCGCTTATGACATGGCGGTGCCGGCCACGGCAGGCCGTCTGGCGCAGATCACGGTGCCGGCCCGGACATGTTGACAATCCCGCCCGCTCCGTCAAGTTCGGCAGATCGCCGCGACGGACCAAGAAGAAGCATGCGCGGCATGAGGGAGAACGCGATGGGGATTGCGGAACAGCAGGCCTCGGCGGGACAGGCGTCCAGCGACAAGAGCTGGCATGGCATCGTCCTGCAGACCCTGAAGCGGAACGAGATCAGCCTCATTCCTTACGTGCCCGACCGGGTGCTGACGCCGCTGATCAAGAACCTCCACGCCGATCCCTTCTTCACGACCTTTGCCACTGCCCGCGAGGAAGAAGCCGTCGGCATCGTCTCCGGCGCCTGGATGGGCGGACGGCGCGGCGCGGTGCTGATGCAGACCTCCGGCTTTGCCACGCTCGCCAATGTGCTGGCCTCGCTGGCGGTGCCCTACCAGATCCCGCTGATCATGTTCGTGTCCGAACGCGGCACGCTGGGCGAGTTCAATTACGGCCAGTCGCTGGTCTGCCGCACCATGCGCCCGGTGCTGGACTCGCTGGCGCTGGAGCACCACACCATCACCCGGCTCGACGAGCTCGAATTCATCGCCGACCGCTCGATCAAGCAGGCCGTCACCACGCAGGCGCCGGTGGCGCTGATCCTCAATCCGCTGCTCACCGGCGGCAAGACCTTCGACAAGTGAGCGCAGCCATGACCAATCGCAACACCAAGGTGATGAACCGGTTCGATCTGACCTCGCGCCTGATCGCAAAACTCAAGCACGAGGAAGCGGTGATCGGCGGCATCGGCAACACCAATTTCGATCTCTGGGCCGCGGGCCATCGTCCGCAGAATTTCTACATGCTCGGCAGCATGGGCCTCGCCTTCCCGATCGCGCTCGGCGTGGCGCTGGCGCAGCCCGATCGTCGCGTCTTCGCGCTCGAAGGCGACGGCTCGCTGCTCATGCAGCTCGGCGCGCTCTCGACGATTGCGACGCTGAAGCCGAAGAACCTGATCATGATCGTGATGGACAACGGCATCTACCAGATTACCGGAGCGCAGCCGACGCCGGCTGCGAGTGTGGCCGACATCGTCGGCATCGCCACCGCTTCGGGGCTTGCCAACAGTGCCTGGGCCGCGGACGAGGAGGATTTCGATCGCCTGGTGGACGAGGCCATGGCCGCCTCGGAGCCGAGCCTGATCGCCGTCCGTATCGACGACAAGCCGGGTGTTGGAACCACGCGGCGCGATCCGGTCCAGATCCGGGAACGCTTCATGCACGGCCTCGGCGTGCGTGAGCCGCTTTAACGTTTCGTCATTAACTACACGACGATCTGATCCCGCCTCCGCGACAGGCTGCTGCAAAATCCGTGCTATTGGCATCGGATGTCCATTTTCGTTCGGTCTTTTGCCTGGCTGCTCGCCGCCGCCGTGACCTTCGCAACCCTCGGGCCCCCGGGCCTGCGGCCCCATTCCGACCTCGGTCAGGACGGCGAGCACGCGCTTGCCTTCATTCTGGTGGGGCTGGCCTTTGGCCTCGCCTATCGCAACCGGCGCTGGACTGTTGCCGCCGTCGCGGTAGTCCTGATCGGCGTGCTCGAGCTGATGCAGTTCCTGGCGCCGGGCCGGCATGCGCGGCTGGAGGATTTTCTGGTCGATGCCGGCACGGCCTGCATCGGCTTTGCGCTCGCGGCGATCGCCGACTGGGTGATGACCCGCGTCCGCGCCAATTCCGCCCTCACAAGCTAAGGCCCCGCGGAGCGATGCTCCGCAGGGCCCAGCTGTTCAAAGCCTGCGCTCTGATCGATCAGTCGATGATCTTGACGACGCGGCGCGTGCGCGGTTCGACGATCACGCGACGATCGTTCACGACCGCATAGCGATACTCGGTGTAGTTCGGCACCGGGCGCAGCACCACGGTCGGAGGCAGCGGCTCGCCGACCACGACACGCTCGTGGATCACGACGGAATCATCGCGCGGGATTCCGCCCAGCACCGCATTCGGAATTTCCAATCCGGCGCCTACGGCCGCACCGACGGTGCCGCCGACCATTGCGCCGATGGGACCGCCGATGTCGCCGCCCGCACGCGCGCCATCCCTGGCGCCCTGTTCGGTCGTCGACTGGGCAAAGGCTGCGCTCGACGCCAGCAGCGACACAGCAGCCAACGAAATCGCAAGACGGGTTTTCATGTCCACACTCTCCAGTGTTTATTGCCAGTGTTTATTGATGCGCCTTCAACCGCGGGGCCGAACCAATGTTCCAGTTCCGCCGCGACGAAAATTGCATCACATCTGGAGAGTGTTACCGCGTAACAGTTCAGGCCGCGGCGATCTCGTGACCCGCCATCAGTTCCAGCGCCCGCACCATCGCCGAATGATCCCAGGCCTTGCCGCCATGCGCGGTGCAGGACGAGAACAATTGCTGCGCCACCGCCGTGCTCGGCAACGACAGGCCAAGCGCGCGCGCGCCTTCGAGCGCGAGGTTGAGATCCTTCTGATGCAGCTCGATGCGGAAGCCGGGATCGAAATTGCGCTTCACCATGCGTTCGCCATGCACTTCGAGAATGCGCGAGGAGGCGAAGCCGCCCATCAGCGCCTTGCGCACCAGCGCAGGGTCAGCCCCCGCCTTGGACGCGAACAGCAGCGCCTCGCTCACCGCTTCGATGGTCAGCGCGACGATGATCTGGTTGGCGACCTTGGTCGTCTGGCCGTCCCCATTGGCGCCGACATGGGTGACGTTCTTGCCCATCTTGTCGAAGACCGGCTTCATGGTGCCAAAGGCGCGCTCGGGCCCGCCGACCATGATGGTGAGGCTCGCAGCCTTCGCGCCGACCTCGCCACCCGACACCGGCGCGTCGAGATAATCCGCACCGAGCGCCTCGATCTTCTTCGCGAACTCCTTGGTCGCCAGCGGCGAGATCGAGCTCATGTCGACGACGATCTTGCCCTTGGAGATGCCGCTCGCAACGCCGTCCTTGCCGAACAGCACGGCCTCCACATGCGGCGTATCCGGCACCATGATGATGACGGCATCCGCCTCCTCCGCGACCTCCTTGGCCGACTTGCAGACAACGCCGCCCGCGGTGACCAGCTCCGGCGGGACCGGCGCGACGTCGTGCAGGAGAACGCGATGGCCCGCGGCCAGAAGATGGCCGGCCATCGGCCGTCCCATGGTGCCAAGTCCGATGAAGCCGATGTCGATCATGTCACTCGTTCCTCAGGTCTCGAAGGTTTGCGCGGCGTGCCAGGACAGGCCTTCCAGGGTCGTGGTGCGCGGCTTGTATTCGCAGCCGATCCAGCCGCGATAACCGATCGCGTCGAGATGGCGGAACAGGAAGGGATAGTTGATCTCGCCCGTGCCAGGCTCGTGACGGCCGGGATTGTCGGCGAGCTGGATATGCGCGATCTGCGACAGATATTCCTGCATGGTGCGGGCGAGATCGCCCTCCATGATCTGCATGTGATAGATGTCGTACTGGACGAACAGATTGTTCGACCGCACCTCGGAGATCAGCTGCACCGCCTGCTCGGTGCCGTTGAGGTAGAAGCCGGGAATGTCGAGTGTGTTGATCGGCTCGACCAGCAGCTTGATGTTCTCCCGTGCCAGCGTCGAGGCGGCGAAGCGCAGGTTTCCGACCAGCGTCTCCTGAAGCTCGCGTGGATCGGCATCGACAGGCGCGATACCGACGAGACAGTTGAGCTGGTCGCAATCGAGCGCCTTGGCATAGTCGATGGCGCGGAACACGCCGTCGCGGAATTCGGCGGTGCGATCGGGCATGATCGCGATGCCGCGCTCGCCGCCGGCCCAGTTGCCGGCGGGGAGATTGTGCAGCACCTGCGTCAGCCCGTGCGCTTCGAGCTGCTCGCGGAGCTGCGCCTTGTCGAAATCATAGGGGAAGAGATATTCGACTCCGGAGAAGCCGGCCGACTTCGCCGCAGCGAAGCGGTCGAGGAACGGCATCTCGTTGAAGAGCATGGTGAGATTGGCGGCGAATTTCGGCATGGTGCTCTCCCCTATTCCGCCGGCTGCAGCACGCCGGGCTGCCTGGTCCCGACCTCGTCGAGCGGCAGATCCAGCACCTCCTCGAACTCGACGATGTTGTCGATTTCGGTGCCCATCGCGATGTTGGTGACGCGTTCAAGGATGAACTCGACGACGACAGGCACGCGGTGCTTCTTCATCAATTCGCGCGCAGTGGCGAACGCCGCCTGGGTGTCCTTGGGATCGGTGACGCGGATCGCCTTGCAGCCGAGACCTTCGGCGACCGTGACATGATCGACGCCGTAGACGCCGATCTCCGGCGCGTTGATGTTCTCGAAGGAGAGCTGGACGTGATAGTCCATCTCGAAGCCGCGCTGGGCCTGGCGGATCAGGCCGAGATAGGAATTGTTCACGACGACGTGGATGTAGGGCAGATTGAACTGCGCCCCGACTGCAAGCTCCTCGATCAGGAACTGGAAGTCGTAGTCACCGGAGAGCGCGACGATCTCGCGATCCGGACACGCCGCGCGCACGCCGAGCGCGGCGGGCAGCGTCCAGCCGAGCGGACCCGCCTGCCCGGCATTGATCCAGTTGCGCGGCTTGTAGACGCCCAAGAACTGCGCGCCGGCAATCTGCGACAGGCCGATCACGGTGACATAGGTGGTGTCGCGGCCGAACGCCTTGTTCATCTCCTCATAGACGCGCTGCGGCTTGATCGGGACGTTGTCGAAATGGCTCTTGCGCAGCATCGTCTTCTTGCGATCGCGGCAGGCCGCGGGCCACGCCTGGCGCTCGCGAAGCCTGCCTGACCGGCGCCACTCCCTGGCGACGGCGACGAACAGCTCGAGGGCAGCCTTCGCGTCCGAGACGATGCCGAGATCGGGATTGAACACGCGGCCGATCTGGGTCGGCTCGATATCGACATGCACGAAGGTGCGGCCCTTGGTGTAGGTCTCGACCGAGCCGGTGTGCCGGTTGGCCCAGCGGTTGCCGATGCCGAGCACGAAATCGGACTCCAGCAGCGTGGCGTTGCCATAGCGGTGGCTGGTCTGAAGGCCGACCATGCCGGCCATCAGCACGTGGTCGTCGGGGATCGCCCCCCACCCCATCAGCGTCGGGACAACGGGGACGTTGGCGATCTCGGCGAACTCGACCAGCAGATCGGAGGCATCGGCGTTGATGATGCCGCCGCCCGCGACGATCAGCGGCCGCTCGGCGGCGTTGAGCATCTCGAGCGCCTTCTCGACCTGCTTGCGCGTGGCCGTCGGCTTGTAGACCGGCAGCGGCTCATAGGTCTCGTCGTCGAACTCGATCTCGGCGAGCTGCACGTCGAGCGGCATGTCGATCAGCACCGGCCCCGGCCGGCCCGAGCGCATCACGTGAAACGCCTGGCTGAACACGCGCGGCACCAGCGCCGGTTCGCGCACGGTCACCGCCCATTTGGTCACGGGCTTTGCGATCGACTCGATGTCGACCGCCTGGAAGTCCTCCTTGTAGAGCCGCGCCCGCGGCGCCTGCCCGGTGATGCAGAGGATCGGAATGGAATCGGCGATCGCCGAATAGAGCCCGGTGATCATGTCGGTGCCGGCCGGCCCCGAGGTGCCGATGCAGACGCCGATATTGCCGGCCTTGGCCCGCGTATAACCTTCCGCCATGTGCGAGGCACCCTCGACGTGGCGCGCGAGGATGTGGCGGATCGACCCGCGCTTCTTCAGCGCCGAGTAAAGCGGGTTGATCGCAGCCCCGGGAACGCCAAAGGCAGTGGAGATGCCTTCCTTCTCCAGAATTCGCACGGCAGCATCGATGGCACGCATCTTCGCCATATCGGATCTCCCTCGGTTACGTCAGCGAGCGAGATCATCGGGCGCGCAGAAACCGATCTCAACGAGATCGATTTTATTTTCCACGATGCGGCAGCCGTGGAAAAAGCAAGGCCCTCTCAATCGGTTAAGCCGCGATATCCGTGAAAGCACCTCACTCGAACAGCGGCGCCAGCTCCATCTGCGGGACAAGCACGAGGCCCTTGTCGGTGATGCGAATTTCCGGAATGACCGATAGCGGAATCAAATTGAAGCCCATGTAGGGGATGGTGCAGCCGGCCTCGGCCCATTCCTTCTTCAGCACCTTGACCTCTTCGGCCACCTCGGTGACGCGCTTGTCGGAGAGCAGGCCGGCGATCGGCAGCGGGACCAGCGCCCTCACCTTGCCGTCGGCGACGACGCAGACGCCGCCCTGCTTTTCCTTGATCGCCGAAATCGCGACCTGCATATCCGGCTCATTGGTTCCGGCAACGATGATGTTGTGGCTGTCATGCCCGACGCTGGAGGCGACCGCGCCGCGCTTCAGGCCAAAATCCTTGAGCAGGCCATGGGCGACGTTGCCGGCCGACTTGCCGTGACGCTCGACCACCGCGACGAAGCAGAGGCCGTAGCGCTCAAACAGCGACGGCCAGTCCTTGGCCGGCTCAATCCTGACCTTCTCATGGATCAGCGTGATGCCGGGCAGCGCGGTCTTGATCGCGTTGACGGTGCAGGCCTTCGCCGGAAGCTCCGGCGTCAGCTTCATCGTCTCCGGCAGTTTGACCGTCGCATAAGCCGCCTTCGGATACTGATAGCGCTGTGACAACGCCTGATCGAGAAGCGGCGTGATCTTGCTGTGCTCGACCACGAGCTCGCCGCCATACCAGGTGCATTGCGGCTTGAGCTGATCGTCCATCAGCACGAGATCGGCGCGGCGGCCGCCGCCGAGACCGCCGATATCGCCCTCCATGCCGAAGCGCGTGGCGCCATGCAGCGAGCCCATCGACCAGGCCTGTTCCGGCGACATTCCCGCCTTCACCGCTTCGCGCACCACCCAATCGAGGCCGAACAGCAGCAGATCGTCGGCATCGCGATCATCCGTGCACACGGCCGTGCGCTTGTGCGAGGCCCCGAGCTCGGTGATCGTCCGGATCGCCTGCGGCAGCGAATGCCAGGGCGTGGTCGGCGGGCCGCCGCGCAGGAAAATCCAGACGCCGGCGTCGAGCAGATCATCGGCGATGTCGCGGTCGATCGCCTCATGGGTGTCGGTGACGCCGGAGGCCGCATAGGCCGCGACGAATTCGCGGCCATAGATATGCCCGGACACCGGGCGCCCGCGCTTCAAGGCCGCGGCGAGGATCGCATGGCTGCGCTCGTCGCCCATCGTGACGGGGACAAAATCCATCTTCTCCCCGAGCGCGACGGCTTCAGGCCAGCGGTCGAACAGACCGGCGATCTTGTCGGGCGTGAGATCGCCGCCCGCCGTCTCCAGCGCGGCCGATGTCGCCGGTACCGTGCTCGGCACCGTCAGGAAGATCGACAGCGGCGCCTCGCGCGCGTCCTCCAGCATCGCCTCGACACCGGCAACGTCCATGACGTTGCCGATCTCATGGCTGTCGCAGAAGATCGTGGTGGTACCGTTGAGCAGCGCGGCCTCGGCATAGGCGCAGGCCGTCACCATCGAGGATTCGATGTGGATGTGCGGATCGACCAGCCCCGGCGCGACGATGCCGCCGGCTGCGTCATAGGATGGCACGCCACTCCAGATCTTCTTCGCCGCACCGGCCGGCTTCACTGCCGCAATGCGGCCGCCGGTGATCCAGACCTCGCGGTCCGCGTGGATGCGCTCCGAATAGGTCGAGAGCACCCGCGCGCCGGTGATGACGAGTTCCGGCGCGACGCGCGCCGAGGCGACATCGGCCAGGCGCCGCGTCATGCTATGCAGCGGCGCGACGGCAAAACGGGTGAGCTTGGTCATGGGAACCCTCGCTTGGCGTTACGGCCGAACGATAGTTACGCCCTGCGCCAGACCGGGCAAACTCAAATATAACGGCACGCCCTGCTTACGCCTTAGGCGCCGAACCGCCTGCCGCCCTCGACCTTGGACGTCTGCGCGACTTCTTTGCTGTCGGCGGTGGCGCGGCGGCGGCCTTGACCCGGATCCGCACCGACCGCCCGTTCGTCTCATCGATCTCGAACGAATTCGTCTTTCGGACGAGGTCGCTGAGCTTGCGGAAACCGAACGTTCTTGGATCGAAATCGGAAGCCAGGTTGGCGAGCCGCTGCCCGAGTTCACGGAGCGCGACCCAACCGTCCTCGCTTTCCATCTGGGTAATGACTTTCTTGATAATCGGCGTGGCCGCATCGGGCGGCTGCAGCGGCGCAGACTTCGAGCCGGCATCCTGGGTGGTCGCGGTGCCCGCGAGCAGGTTCTCGGTATAGACGAACCTTCGGCAAGCCTGCCTGAAGCTTTCCGGTGTCTTCTGCTCCCCGAACCCAAAGACATCGACGCCCTGCTCGCGGATACGGGCGGCGAGACGGGTAAAGTCGCTATCGGATGACACCAGGCAAAAGCCATCGAACCGGCCGCTGTGAAGCAGGTCCATTGCGTCGATGACCAGAGTTATGTCCGAGGCATTCTTTCCCGTCGTGTAGGCGAACTGCTGTTGCGGGATGATCGCATGCTTCGACAGGATATCGGCCCACCCCCTGGACCTCGCGTTGGAGAAGTCGCCGTAGATGCGACGCACGCTCGCCTCGCCGATCTTGGCAATCTCCTCGAACAGTCCATCCGCGATTTTTGCGGAGGCATTATCCGCGTCGATCAGGACGGCGAGACGAGGCGAGCGAAGTTCCGACGGCATGGCGTTTCCCCACAAGATGAACGCAGCATCGGAAGATGCGTGCGGCGGGACGGCTAATCCTCGTTCGCCTTGAACCGCCCCAGCCCCTTTAGCACGAACGGCGCCAGCAGCGCGATCAGCGCGATTCCGAGCAGCGTCGCCGAGATCGGGCTCTGCAGCAGCGTCATGGGATCGCCGAGGCTGATCGCGAGCGCTCTTCGCAACTGGCTTTCGGCAATCGGCCCGAGGATCAGGCCGACGACGACAGGCGCGATCGGAAAATCGAACCGGCGCATCAGGAAACCGAGCACGCCGAAACCGGCCAGCATCGACAATTCCACCACCGACGGCTTTGCCGCGATGGTGCCCATGGTCGCGAACACGAGGATGCCGGAATAGAGCCAGGGCTGCGGGATCGCGAGCAGCCGCACCCACAGGCCGACCAGCGGCAGGTTGAGCACGAGCAGCATGCAGTTGGCGATGAACAGGCTGGCGATCAGGCCCCAGACCAGATCAGGCCGCTCGGCAAACAGCAGCGGCCCCGGGTTGAGACCGTATTGCTGGAAACCCGCCAGCATCATCGCGGCGGTTGCCGAGGTCGGCAGTCCCAGCGTCAGCAGCGGCACCAGCGTGCCGGCAGCGGAAGCATTGTTGGCAGCCTCAGGCCCGGCGACGCCTTCGATCGCCCCCTTGCCGAATTCCTCGGGATGCTTTGTCAGACGCTTCTCGGTCGAATAGGACAGGAAGGTCGGGATCTCCGCGCCGCCCGCCGGCAGCGCGCCGATCGGGAAGCCGAACATCGTGCCGCGCAGCCACGGTTTCCACGACCGCTTCCAGTCTTCCTTGGTCATCCATAGCGAGCCGCGCACCGGCTCGAGCTTCTCCTCGGTGTGGTGGCGACGCGAAGCGACGTAGAGCGCCTCGCCCACCGCGAACAGGCCGACCGCCAGCGTCGTCACCTCGACGCCGTCGAGCAGCTCGGGCACGCCGAATGCAAGCCGCGCCTGTCCGGTCAGCTTGTCGATGCCGACGAGGCCGAGCGTCAGCCCGATGAACAGGCTGGTCAGACCGCGGACCGGGGAATCGCCGAAGGTTGCGGACACCGTGACGAAGGCGACGCACATCAGGGCAAAATAATCCTCGGGGCCGAAGCGCACGGCGAAATCCACCAGCCATGGCGCGAGGAAGGCGAGCCCGATGGTGGCGATGGTGCCGGCGACGAAGGAGCCGATCGCGGAGGTCGCCAGCGCCGGCCCACCGCGGCCGGCCTTGGCCATCTTGTTGCCTTCGAGGGCGGTCGCCATCGAGGCGCTCTCGCCGGGCGTGTTGATCAGGATCGCGGTGGTCGAGCCGCCATACATGCCGCCATAATAGATGCCGGCGAACATGATCAGCGAGCCGCCGGGGTCGAGCTTGTAGGTGACGGGCAGCAGCAGCGCGACGGTCAGCGCCGGGCCGATGCCAGGCAGCACGCCGACGGCCGTGCCAAGGAACACGCCGATCAGCGCATAAAGCAGGTTCATCGGCTGGATGGCGACCGCCATGCCGTGGGCCAGCGCCGCAAAAGTGTCCATCACAGCAGTCGCTCCAGCGGGCCGGTCGGAAGGCTGAGCGTGAGCAGCCGGTCAAACGCGAGATAGATGAGGGTCGACATCACGAGCGCGATGACGCTGTCGACGAGGATGGCACGGCGCCCGAAGGCCGCCGAGGTCGTCACGAACAGCGCCGACGTCGCCAGGATGAAGCCGCCGCCGAAGCCGATGATGGCGATCAGCAGTGCGAGGCCAATGAGGATCAGAAACACCGGCACCGGATCGGCACTCTCGCGCGCCGGCAGATTGCCGCGCAGCGCGTCGACAAAGTTGCCGATCGCCAGCAGCGCAAGGCCGGTGGCAATCACCACCGGCATCGCTTCCGGCCCCATGCCGTACATCGCGGTCGATTGCAGGCCGCGTGCGTCCCAGACCAGCACCGCGGCAAGAGCCGCAAGCAATGCAGCGATGACGATGCCGGCGCGGTCGACGCGCCGCGGCGGCTGGGCGGGATCGCCTGAGCTCATGACTTGACGAGGCCGACCGATTTCAGCACGTCGGTGACGCGCACGGTTTCCTTCTTCAGGAAGTCGGCGAAGGCGTCGCCGCCGAGATAGGCATCCTCCCACCCCTTCTGCTTGAGGATCTCCTTCCAGGCGTCCGACTTCACCATCTTCTCGACCGCATCGCTCAGCGTCTTCTTCTGCTCAGGCGTGATGCCGGGAGGCGCGACCACCGAACGCCAGTTGGCGATCACGAGGTCGATGCCCTGTTCCTTGAAAGTCGGGATGTCGCTGCCGGCGATGCGCTTCTCCGAGGTCACGCCGATCGCGCGCAGCTTGCCGGACTTGATCTGGCCTTCATATTCGCTCAAGCCCGAAATGCCCGCGGTGACCTTGCCGCCGAGGATCGCGGCGAGCGACTCGCCGCCGCCGGAGAACGGGATGTAGTTGATCTTCTTCGCGTCGGCGCCGACCGCGCCTGCAAACAGCGCCGCCATCACATGGTCGACGCCGCCGGCCGAGCCGCCGGCGAAGGTGACCTTGGCGATATCGGCCTTCACCGCCGCGGCGAGATCCTGCGCTGTCTTGATCGGCGAGTTCGCGGGCACCACGATCACCTGGATTTCCTCGGTGAGGCGCGCGATCGGGGTCACCTGCTCGAGGGTGACAGGCGACTTGTTCATGGCGAGCGCGCCCACCATGACGAAGCCGTTGACCATCAGCTGGTTGCCGTCGCCCTTGGCACCGTTGACGAACTGGGCGATGCCGACGCTGCCGCCGGCGCCGGGAACGTTGATGACCTGCACGCTGCGCGCCACGCCGGAAGCCACCAGCGCCTGCTGCATCGAGCGCGCGGTCTGGTCCCAGCCACCGCCCGGAGCCGCCGGCGCCATCAGCTTGAGCTCGAGCTGCTGGGCAAAGGCAGGCGTCGCCGCCGCAAGGGTCAGCGCGACGGCTGCGCCGACAAGGCGCGCGGGAAATTGAAACATCGGGGCATTCTCCAGGCTCTTGCGGACGTGTTGATCGTTTGCCGCATTGTGTCGTTTGGTCGCATATCAGCCAAAACGACCTATGCTGTCCAGCGACAGCGCCTGTTCTCCGTCAGCCTGATTTAGGCATCACCCCGCCGAGTGCGAGCGTCAACTCGCCCGCGACTTCGCGCACGATCTGGCCGATTTCAGGCAGTCTATCGTCGGTCAGGCGGCTGGTCATGCCCGAGACCGAAATCGCCGCGAGCGGCTCGGCGCAGTCGTTGTAGACCACTGCGGCAATACAGCGCAGGCCCATACAGGCCTCTTCATCGTCGAGCGCAAAACCCTGCTTGCGGATCTTTTCGAGCTCCTTGAACAGGTCGCTCGGCCGTACGATCGATTTCTCGGTCAGGCGCGGCATGCCGTGATGGCGGATGACCGCGCCGACCTCCTCGTCGGAATAGGTCGCGAGCACCGCCTTGCCGACCCCCGACGTCACCATGGCGACGCGCCCGCCGACCTGGGTCAGCGAGCGCATGATCTCGCGGCTCTCCATGCGGGTCAGCACGATGATGAATTCATCGTCGACGACAGCGAGATTCGCGGTCTCGCGGGTGAGGTCGCGCAGCTTGCGCAGATATGGAATCGCCTGGGTGGAGAAATTGCGCCGCCGCGCAAAGCTCGCACCCACGGTAAAACTGCGCACGCCGACATGCCATTTGGATTCGGCGCGGTCGAACTGCACGAAGCGGCGGCTTTCCAGCGTCGCCAGCAGGCGATGTACGGTGGAGGCCGATAGCCCTGTGCGGACGGCGAGATCGCTGAGGCGATAGCCTTCGTCGTCCTCGGCCAGTGTTTCGAGGATCGACAGCGCGCGGTCGACCGACTGCACGCCGCCATCGCGGGTCTCAGGCTCATGGTCGGCCTCGGTTTTCGGCTCGACGGTCCTGCGGCGGATCACGTTTTTCCTCATCGCGACCTGCATTCGTTCTTCTTCCCCTCTCCCCGCTTGCGGGGCCGCGACGAGCCTCGCTCGCGCTAGGAGGGTCAGGGTGAGGGGGAGTCTCTGCGGCGACAGTAGCAGTTAGACTCGCGGAGAGTCCCCCTCACCCGGAATTTGCGGCGCAAATTCCGGCCTCTCCCCGCAAGCGGGGAGAGGCGAACACAGTCTCAGAGCAGCCCTGCCCCGCGCGCCCACTTGTACTTGGCGCCGAGCACCTCGACCGGCAGCTCGGTCGAGTAGGCGTAGGCCGGGATGCCGTTCTGGTAGAGATATTCGGCGGCTTCCTCGACCTCGACGTCGCCGGCGAGCGAGGCGACGATCGGCTTCACGAAGCCCTTGGCCTCCATCTCCTTCTTCACCTCGACCATGTTGCGGGCGAACACCATCGGCGGCGTGACGATGGTGTGCCAGTAGCCGAGGATCAGCGAGTGGATGCGCTCGTCCGACAGGCCGAGCTTCACCGTGTTGACGTAGGTGATCGGGGGCTCGCCGCCGGTGATATCCACAGGATTTCCGGCCGCGCCGAACGGCGGGATGAACTTGCGGAAGGCCGCATCGAGATCCGGCGGCATCGACATCAGCGACAGTCCGTTATCGACGCAGGAGTCCGACAGCAGCACGCCCGAACCGCCGGCGCCGGTGATGATCAGCACGTTCTCGCCCTTCGGCGTCGGCAGCACCGGCACGCCGCGGGCGAATTCGAGCAACTGACGAAGCGAGCGGGCACGGATCACGCCCGACTGCGCCAGCACGTCCTCGTAGATCTTGTCGTTACCGGCGAGCGCGCCGGTGTGCGACGAGGCCGCCTTCGCGCCGGCTGAGGTGCGGCCGGCCTTGAGCACGACGACCGGCTTCTTCTTGGAGACGCGCTTGGCGGCTTCCGCGAAGGCGCGGCCGTCCTTGAGGTCTTCGCAGTGCTGCGCGATCAGGTTGGTGTTCGGATCCTGCTCGAAGAAGGCGAGCAGATCGTCCTCGTCGATGTCGGACTTGTTGCCGAGGCCGACGATCGCGGAGACGCCCATCTTGGCAGAGCGCGAGAAGCCGATGATGGCCATGCCGATGCCGCCCGACTGCGACGACAGCGCCGCGTGGCCCTTCACGTCGTAGGCCGTGCAGAAGGTCGCGCAGAGATTCGCTGGCGTATAGTAGAAGCCGTAGATGTTCGGCCCCATCAGGCGGATGTCGTACTTCTTGCCGACCTCGACGATCTCGGCCTGCAGCTCCGGCGCGCCGGCTTCAGCAAAGCCCGAGGGAATCAGCACCGCACCGGGGATTTTCTTCTCGCCGCATTCGGTCAGCGCTGCAGCGACGAATTTTGCGGGGATCGCAAACACCGCGGTGTCGATCACACCCGGCACGTCCTTGACGCTCTTGTAGGCCTTGTAGCCGAGGATCTCCGCGGCCTTGGGATGGATCGGATAGATGTCGCCCTTGTAGCCGCCGTTGATGAGGTTCTTCATCACGGAGTTGCCGATCTTGCCGTCCTCGGCGGAGGCGCCGACCACGGCGACCGCCTTCGGCTGCATGATGCGGCTCATCGCGGCGACGATCTCTTCGGTCGGGCGCGGCTTGGGCTTCGGCTTGTAGGCGAAGTCGACGACGATGCGGACGTCGGCGGCGATCGCGCTCTTTGCCGTCGCGAACACCGGGTTGAGGTCGAGCTCGACGATTTCAGGGAAATCGGTGACGAGCTGCGAGACCTTGACGATGACGTCGGCGAGCGCCGTGCGGTTCACCGGCTCGCCGCCGCGGACGCCCTTCAGGATCTCGTGGGCCTGGATGCCGTCGAGCATCGAGAGCGCGTCTTCCTTGGTCGCGGGCGCGAGGCGGAAGGTGATGTCCTTCAGCACCTCGACCAGCACGCCGCCGAGGCCGAAGGCGACCAGCTTGCCGAACGAGCCGTCGGTGATCGAGCCGACGATGACCTCGGTGCCGCCGGCCAGCATCTGCTGCACCTGGACGCCTTCGATCTTGGCATCGGACTTATATTTCTTGGCGTTGGAGAGGATGGTCTCGTAGGCCTTCTCGGCATCCTCGGCCGTCTTGAGGCCGACGATGACGCCGCCGGCTTCGGTCTTGTGGAGAATGTCCGGCGAGACGATCTTCATCACCACCGGGAAGCCCATCGAGGAGGCCATCTTGCCGGCCTCGCCCGCCGACCTGGCCACGCCCTCCTTCGGCACCGGAATGCCGTAGGCGTCGCAGACCAGCTTGCCTTCCGGCGCCGTCAGGCTGGTGCGGTTGTCCGCCTTGACCTGGTCAAGCACTTTGCGGACGGCATCTTTGGAATTGGACATGTGGCTTCTCCCTTGACCTCAGTTCGTTCTTTTCAAAGCGCGCGCATGTTGCGGCTGCCCGTGAATGCTTGCCATTCGCCGCGCTCTGTTCCATGTCGCGGAACGGAGTGGCATAAAGCCGAGATTACTCCGCCGCCTTGGATCAAAAATGGCTGGCGATGGCATTTGGTATGCCAGAAGCCAACTTGTCAAGCTACTGCATGCTTTAGAACGCCGCAAAAAATAGGCAGCTTGACATTCTGGCATGTGGTATGCCAAAAACTTTCCCGTTAATAATCGGGTAAAAGACGACTCCCACTGGAGGAGATTCGTCGTGTCACTGCGGAAACCAACCAAGGCGTTGCCGAACATGGCCGAGGCAGATATCGCAATCGTTCGTATTGCCCCGGAGAGCAGCTTCAAGAACAAGGCGTATGACGCCTTGAAGGAAGCCATCCTCAAGATGGACATCTATTCGACGCCCGAGCCGGTGATGCTCGACGAGCGCGCGTTGTCCGAACGTCTGGGTGTCAGCCGCACGCCGATCCGCGAAGCCATCGCGATGCTCGAGCAGGACGGTTTCGTGAAGACGGTTCCGCGCCGCGGCATCATGGTGGTGCGCAGGACCAAGAGCGAGATCGTCGACATGATCCGCGCCTGGGCGGCGCTGGAAAGCATGGCTGCGCGCCTCATCACCACCACCGCGCGCAAGAAGGACATCACCGCGCTGCGCGATTACTTCAAGGACTTCGGCAAGGACCGCCTGCCCGAGGATCACGTCGAGGAATATTCGCGCGCCAATATCGCCTTCCATCAGGCGCTGATCTCGCTGTCGGAATCGCCGGTGCTGGTCGACCTCACCAACGACCTGCTGCTGCACGTGCGCGGCTACCGCCAGCTCACCATCGGACGCAAGGACCGCACCGCGACCTCCCTGCCCGAGCATCTCGCCATGATCGAGGCGCTGGAAGCGCGCGACACCGAGCTCGCCGAGAAGCGCGCCCGCGACCACACCCTTGGCCTTGCCGCTTACGTCGAAGCGCACGGCCAGGAACTCTTCACCTAGCAACCTTCACCAGAAGGGCGAAAAACTCGCCCCAGTATTGAGACCAGGGAGACAAGGCCCATGCTGAACACCGCGACCAAGTCCGAAGCACCGGGCACCGAGCAGGAACTGACGGATGGCTTCCATCTCGTCATCGACGCGCTCAAGCTGAACGGCATCAACACCATCTATAATGTGCCGGGCATCCCGATCACGGATTTGGGCCGCATGGCGCAGGCCGCCGGCATTCGCGTGATCTCCTTCCGCCACGAGCAGAACGCCGGCTACGCCGCAGGCATCGCCGGCTATCTCACCAAGAAGCCCGGCGTCTGCCTCACGGTGTCCGCGCCCGGCTTCCTCAACGGTCTCACCGCGCTCGCGCACGCGACCACCAATTGCTACCCGATGATCCTGATCTCCGGCTCCTCCGAGCGCGAGATCGTCGACCTCCAGCAGGGCGACTACGAGGAGATGGACCAGCTCGCGATCGCCAAGCCGCTGTGCAAGGCGGCCTATCGCGTGCTGCATGCCCAGGACATCGGCATCGGTTTCGCCCGCGCCATCCGCGCCGCGGTCTCGGGCCGTCCCGGCGGCGTCTATCTCGACCTGCCGGCAAAACTGTTCGGCCAGGTGATGAACGCCGATGCCGGCCAGAAGTCGCTGGTCAAGGTGATCGACGCAGCTCCCGCGCAGATCCCCTCGCCCGCTTCGGTCAAGCGCGCGCTCGACGTGCTCAAGGGCGCAAAGCGCCCGCTCATCATCCTCGGCAAGGGCGCGGCCTACGCGCAGGCCGATGAGGAGATCAAGAACTTCGTCGAGAAGAGCGGTGTGCCGTTCCTGCCGATGAGCATGGCCAAGGGCCTGCTGCCCGACTCGCATCCGCAATGCGCCGGTGCGGCGCGTTCGACGGTGCTGAAGGACTCCGACGTCGTCATGCTGATCGGCGCGCGGCTGAACTGGCTGCTCTCGCACGGCAAGGGCAAGAGCTGGGGCGAATCGCCGAAGAAGTTCATCCAGGTCGACATCGAGCCGCGTGAGATGGACTCCAACGTCGAGATCGTCGCGCCCGTCGTCGGCGACATCGGCTCGGTCGTCTCCGCCTTCAACCAGGCGATGGGAACGGGCTGGACTGCCCCGCCCGCCGAATGGACCAAGGCCATCGTGACCAAGCGCGACGAGAACGTCGCCAAGATGGCGCCGAAGCTGATGAACAACAAGTCGCCGATGGACTATCACGGCGCGCTCGGTGTGCTGAAGAACGTCATCAAGGATCACCCCGAGGCGATCCTCGTCAACGAAGGCGCCAACACGCTCGACCTCGCCCGCGGCGTCATCGACATGTACCGCCCGCGCAAGCGTCTCGACGTCGGCACCTGGGGCGTGATGGGCATCGGCATGGGCCAGGCGATCGCGGCGGCGCTCGAGACCGGCCACCCCGTGCTGGCGGTGGAAGGCGACTCGGCCTTCGGCTTCTCCGGCATGGAGGTCGAGACCATCTGCCGCTACAATTTGCCGATCTGCGTCGTCATCTTCAACAATGACGGCATCTATCGCGGCACCGACGTCAACGGCGCCAACGCCGATCCCGCGACGACCGTGTTCGTCAAGGGCGCGCGCTACGACAAGATGATGGAAGCCTTCGGCGGCGTCGGCGTGAATGCGACCTCGCCGGACGAGTTGAAGCGCGCCGTCAACGAGGCGATGGCGTCGCGCAAGCCGACACTCATCAACGCGGTGATCGATCCGGCTGCAGGTTCCGAGAGCGGCCGCATCGGCAACCTCAATCCGCAAAGCGTTCTGCAGAAGAAGAAGTAAGTCCACCCCTCAACCCTTATTCCCTGCCGGGTGCAGGGGCAGACACAGAGTACGGAGCAACATAATGACCAAAGCGCTCGAGGGCGTTCGCATTCTCGACTTCACCCACGTCCAGTCCGGACCGACCTGCACGCAGCTGCTCGCATGGTTCGGCGCCGACGTGATCAAGGTGGAACGCCCCGGCGTGGGTGACATCACCCGCGGCCAGCTGCAGGACATCCCGAACGTGGACAGCCTGTATTTCACCATGCTCAACCACAACAAGCGCTCGATCACGCTCGACACCAAGAACCCCAAGGGCAAGGAAGTCCTCACCGAGCTCATCAAGAAGTGCGACGTGCTGGTCGAGAACTTCGGCCCCGGCGTGCTCGACCGCATGGGCTTCCCCTGGGAGAAGATCCAGTCGATCAACCCGAAGATGATCGTCGCCTCGATCAAGGGCTTCGGCCCTGGCCCGTACGAAGACTGCAAGGTCTATGAGAACGTCGCGCAGTGCACCGGCGGCGCCGCCTCCACCACCGGCTTCCGCGACGGTCTTCCGCTCGTCACCGGCGCGCAGATCGGCGACAGCGGCACCGGCCTGCATCTGGCGCTCGGCATCGTCACCGCGCTCTACCAGCGCACGCATTCGGGCAAGGGCCAGCGCGTCACGGCTGCGATGCAGGACGGCGTGCTCAACCTCGCCCGCGTCAAGCTGCGCGACCAGCAGCGCCTCGCCCACGGTCCGCTCAAGGAATACAGCCAGTTCGGCGAAGGCATTCCGTTCGGCGATGCCGTGCCGCGCGCCGGCAACGATTCCGGCGGCGGCCAGCCCGGCCGCATCCTGAAGTGCAAGGGTTACGAGACCGATCCCAACGCCTACATCTACTTCATCACCCAGGCCCCGGTCTGGGAGAAGATCTGCGACGTGATCGGCGAGCCCACCTGGAAGACCGATCCGAACTACGCCAAGCCGGCCGCCCGCCTGCCGCGCCTGAACGAGATCTTCGCCCGCATCGAACAGTGGACGATGACCAAGACCAAGTTCGAGGCGATGGAAATCCTCAACAAGGACGACATCCCCTGCGGACCGATCCTGTCGATGAAGGAAATCGCCGAGGACCAGTCGCTGCGCGCGACCGGCACCGTTGTCGAGGTCGATCATCCCACCCGCGGCAAATACATCTCGGTCGGCAACCCGATCAAGCTGTCGGACAGCCCCTCCGACGTCACGCGCTCTCCGCTGCTCGGCGAGCACACCGACGAGATCCTGCGCGCGGTGCTCGGCTTCTCGGATCACCAGGTCGCCGATATCCACAAGTCCGGCGCGCTCGACCCGCCGCAGAAGCAGGCCGCCGAGTAAGCGACACTGCCTCGATCAAGACGAAAGGGCCGCCCTCGGGGCGGCCCTTTTTGCATGCGCAGTGTCGTGTGATGGCAGGCCAAAACCAAAAAGTCGAAAAACAACCCCATGCACAGTAGCCAACCCATTGGCTGCCAATGAATTTCGTATTTAGCGAATTTATTTTGACTCGTCGGGCAAAACAGGGGTATGATGCCATCATCCGAAACAGCGCATGTTCTGTCCCACACGGCACCGGCTCGCACGACGCCCGGAGCGATCGATGCCGATTTAAGGCTGTCTCCAAGGAACAGACGAGATGTCGCCCCGTTGTTCCCTGCACCGGCGCGCCGCGGAATCGCAGGCGGCCATCCAACGACAACAAGTCGATCGTTACCCGCCCGCGAGCCGACGCCGGGTCTGGCGCGTTTCGAGATCGCGCCTGTTCACCCAATCGAGGTCAAGATGATGAGAGATCATCCCGAGTCCCGGGCTCTGCGGGAGGCCCATAAAGCGTTCAAGCCGGTCGAAACGAAGAAGCCGATGACCGACTATGCGAAGACGCAGCAATCCCTTCACGAAAATCGCGAGCGCCTGAAAGCCGAACGACTGGCCCGAGAGGCCAAGCAGGGAAAGCGCCCCAGGTAAGGGAATGCCGGTGCCGCATTATTACTTCGACATCAGGGACGGCAACGCACTCTCTGTGGACGAAGAGGGGCTGACCCTGGCGAACCGGAGGGCTGCCGAGATCGAGGCCGCGCTGTCGCTTGCCGATTCCGCCAAGGACCTTCCGCCGTCCGCGAGCGGGCGCGGTCTGGCCATCGAGGTGCGCGACGCCGACGGTCTGATCTTTCGAGCGGCATTTCTCGTCGCCTGAAGATCTTTCCGGAAAACCGCTGCGCACTTTTCCGGATCATGCCTCAGAGCATCGAGAGGACGACGACTCCGTCTTCGAGCTCGCCCGAGGCGAGGCGCGCCCGTGCGATACGCTCGAACTCCGTCCGGTATTTCTGGAGATAGCTGAAGGCCTGCTTCTGCGTCGCAAAGGTCGTCGCGAGACGGCACATCTGCCGGCCGGCGCCGTGTGCGAGAAAGAAGGTGATCGTGCCGCCGCCATCCGGCTTGATCCTAGGCACGAGCCGCACTCTTTTGCATGTGAAGTGCCCCCTCGAAATGATCGCCGCGCCGTTGAAGCCGGCTACCGCGGCGGCTTCCTCTTGCGCTTCTTCAATGCCGGCTCCGGCGGCGAAGATGCACGAAGATCGGCGTCCGCCGCTTCCCTGGCTTCACGCAGCTCTCGAAGCCGCGCCATGTTCTTGCGAACGTCGATCGCCTGCCTCTCGACATCCGCGATCGCCTGCGCGCCTTCTGCAGCCGCCAGACGCTGACGCTCCGAGCGCGCGATGGCTTCGGGTGACGGTTCGGCCGACTTCCTCGCGTTCATCTCTTCGCGCTCATCTTTTGGCGCTCATCTCTGATCCCTGCCCGGCAAACGGACAAAACCCGCTCAATCCCAGGGATCGAGCGGGTCGCATGGCCGTTTCAGTACATCCGTGAAACGGCACTTGAACAACAACCTGAAGCGCGATGACCATTCGTCGGGTTCTCATCGCGCCTTCGAGAGCTCAGACCAGCGAGAGATTCTCGGCGCTGACCTTGCCCCGCATCTTGTCGGTCTTGGTCTCGAAATTGACCTTCTGGCCCTCGGCGAGACCCGCAAGACCGGCCCGCTCGACTGCGCTGATGTGAACGAACACGTCATTGCTGCCGTCGTCGGGTTGAATGAATCCAAAGCCCTTCTGGCCGTTGAACCACTTCACAGTACCTGTTGCCATTCTTCTTCTCCAAAGCGCATAGACGCGCATTCCGCGTGACGCTCACGCAGATCGTTTCAATTCGTCGATGTCTCTGGAAAAGGAGCCCGCGGGCGCATTCAACAAGGCACAGCGGCTGAACGAACACAGTCAAGCTATACCTCGCCATCGGCATTAGCAAGGCTTCGGGCAGATTTAATCGGGCCGTGGCCTCCGTGGAACCTTTGCCGGTTTGAGGACTCAGACCTCAAGGCAGTTCACGCGAGGCGGACGGAGCTTCGCGAGCCTCGATTTGACATCTGCAGCCAATTCGCATCACCTCGACGAACGCAGCCGCGCGACCATGTCGGATCGACGTCATCGCGGCTCCTGCTTCCCACGATCCAATCATCCCTGCGCACGCGGCTGTCGCGCAGTCCTGGTCGACCAAGGCAGCCTCAACACAGGGAGCCGCCGATGCAGGTTTTCGTCCGCGACAACAATGTCGATCAAGCACTGCGCATATTGAAGAAGAAGATGCAGCGTGAAGGCCTCTTCAAGGAGATGCGTCGCGCACGCTTCTACGAGAAGCCGTCGGCTGCGACGGTGCGACGGAAATCCGACGCCGTGCGGCGCCTGCGAAAGCTGGCGCGGAAGCAGGCCATTCGCGACGGACTGATCGTGGTCAAGCCGAAAAAGCCGATCGCGACCGGCAACAAACGGGGCATCGCAACATCGAGCTCACCAGTCCGGCAGAATGTGGAAGTACCACTGAGGTAGTTTGCAAACGCCGAGACTCGGAAAGTTCCGCGCGATCAGGGTGTCTTTGTGAACATACATGCTGCGGATTCGTGGTATGGTTCGTGATCACCGCCCGGCCCGTGGCTTCCACCGGTGATGAGAACGCCAATTGCGCTCCCGCCCTGTCCGAAACCAGGGAGCTTCGCCATGAAACACCGTCACTTCGAACAAGCTCGATCGCTCGAGGAGCGGCTGGTCGACGACATCAATCGTCTGCGCGAAGAGGCGCGCATGCTTCCTCCAAGCCCTCGCCGCGACATGTTGCTGCGCAGGGCGCAGCAGGACGAGACAACGATGCAGATCGATGCGTGGCTCAGCTCTCCTGGCCTGAGAGCGCCGACATGACGCTGCAGTATCGCGCTTATCTCCTTGGCGCGAACGGCATCTTCCAGTCCGCCGAGGCTTTCGAGGCGGCCTCCGATGCCGCCGCGCTCATCCATGCGCAGAAGTTCGCGTTGCGCGGCAATGTCGAGGTGTGGCAGCTCGACCGGAAGATCGCGCTGCTGACGGCGGCACTGGTCGAAGGCGCAGGCAAGACCTCCATCGAACGTGCTTCGCGTCGCATCGATCTCAGCTGAGGTCTCACCCCGGGCCGGTGCGGCCGGAGGATCATGGCCCGAGCCTCACCTCGCTGCCATCGGCGAGCGTGATCGCATCGCAGCCTCCGCGGTTCACACGTCGTCGCTTCGCAATGCTCAGTGCTCTCCGAGCTGCTCACGAAAATACTTCACCACCGCAGCGTTGAACTCGCGGTGGAAGCCTGCCCTGTCGAACCTCGCGGGCACGTCGGTACAGATGCGTGGGATGGCTGCCGCAAGCTCGGCGGAGCACGGCGCGAGGAACGCGAAGTGTCCGGCCGGGACCACATGGATTTCCGGCTTGCCCGGCAACCACTCGGCGACGCGCGCTATGGGCGAACCGTCGCCGACGCCGGGGCCTCCTAACTGCGAGCGCCAGAACTGGAAAGGAAGCTTGACCGCGGCAAGATTTTCCCGTGTCAGGACGATCGGCGCGGGGTCGACGATGACCGCCGCGCGGATGCGCGCATCCTGCGGCGGATTGGGCGGCGCCTCTCCGTTGTGAAGCTGGACGCAAGCCGGCATCGTCTCGTTACAAAAGCGGGCAAGCGCGGTGAAATCCGGCTTGGTCCCCATCAGCGCCAGGCCGGTATAGCCGCCGAGCGAAAAGCCGAAGAAGCCGACCCTGGCGGGATCGATCACCGCTCGATCCTTCCAGTCGTTCAGCACAAAATCGAGCAGGCGGATCATGTCCGCCGGCCGCGATCCCCAGACCGACAGGGTGTCGCGCCGCGAGGAGTCGTTGAGGGAGTCGCCGGGATGATTGATGGCGGCGACGACAAAGCCGGCATCGGCCAGCGCCTCCGCGGTGTCGTGGTGCTGGCCGAAAAATCCGCCTCGACCGTGCGAGAAGACAATCAGCGGCAGCTTCGCACCCGTGGCCGGACAATCTCTGACGCCCTTCAGGTCGAAATCGACCCCGCCCGAGAGACGTCCAAGCGCCACATGCGCCGGCTCTGCCGCACACGGATACCAGATCGCGCCTGACAGTGCCGGATCGGATTCGAGAAGCTGAATGCCCGCAGCCTGCGCGGGTGAGCCAAGGCAGCAGAGTGTAACGGCGAAAGCCCAAAGCATCCTGCGCACGGAAGTCCCCCCGATTTCGCGCAGGAGTTGAGCGGGAAACGAGAGCGAAATTGTGGCTTCGGTTGATCAGGCGCGCGTCCTGACGCAATCTGCCGGAAAACGGGGGAGGTCAGCATGTCACTGCTGGGCAAGGCAGCCGTCGCGATGTGGTGGACGATCCGCCCCGAGCAGCGCGCGGAGTTCGGCGACTGGCACTCGCACGAGCATTTTCCGGAGCGCATGAGCATTCCCGGCTTCCGGCGGGGATCGCGCTGGACCAGCACTGATGATGCCGATGGCTTTTTCGTGCTCTACGAGCTCGAACAGTATGACGTTCTCACGTCGAAGGGCTATCTCGACCGGCTCAATGCACCAACGCTTTGGTCGACCAAGATGATGCCGCATCATGTCGGCATGGTCCGCAGCCAGTGCCGGATCGTCGCGAGCTTTGGCGGCGGCGTCGCGACCTCGCTCGCCACCATCAGGCTCTCGCCGGAGAGCGGACGCGAGGCGGAGTTGCAGGCCCATCTTGCGGAGACGCTGGCAGGATTGGCGCAGAAGCCGGGACTGACAGGCGCCCACCTCCTCCTGACCGACACGCCGCGGACGAGCGCGCCCACGACCGAGCAGCAGATCCGCGGCAGGGACGGTGCGGCCGACTGGATCGTGCTGCTGTCCGGCTACGATCCTGACGCGGTTGACGCTGTGATCGCCGGTCAGCTCTCACCGTCATCGCTGCAGACGGCAGGCGGCCGCGAAGACCCGATGACCGGCCGCTACAGGCTGGGGTTCACGATGACGTCGCAGGATGTGGCCGCGGCCTGACGGATCGATCGCCGGCGGTTCCGGCGGCTCTTCTTTATTCGCTTTATTTGCGATGCGATGTCGGATCGGCGGCACCTCGTTCGTCCTCGGCGCATGAAGGGGCAACAGACGTTAATGTCGGGCCCATCAGTTCACAGGGAAACGAACATGCCGAGCACTGTCCGCCTGCACCGCGTTCTCGCCACCAGCCCGCAGAAAGTCTACCGCGCCTTCATCGAGGCGGACGCGCTTGCAAAGTGGCTGCCGCCGAACGGCTTCACCTGCACCGTCCACCATCTCGAGCCCAAGGTCGGCGGCACGTTCAAGATGTCGTTCCGCAATTTCACGACGGGCAACAGCCACTCGTTCGGCGGCGAATATCTCGAGCTCGTTCCCGGCGAACGGCTGCGCTACACTGACAAGTTCGACGATCCCAATCTGCCCGGCGAGATCCAGGTGACTGTGATCCTGAAGAAGGTGTCGGTCGGCACCGAGGTGGACATCACGCAGGCGGGCATTCCCGACGTCATCCCGCCGGAGGCCTGCTATCTCGGCTGGCAGGAATCGCTGCGGAATCTGGCGAAGCTGGTCGAGCCCGAGATCAATCAGTAAGAGCGGAATGACCTGGCGCGCAGCCTTTGCGCGGCCATCCTTCGAGACGCCCGCTTTGCGGGCTCCTCAGGATGAGGAGGGAGGGCGCGGCCGCAATTTCAGCGGGCGCCGATGCTGCTTAGCCTCATCCTGAGGAGACCGCGAAGCGGTCGTCTCGAAGGACGAGGCGCGCACTCAAATCGCGCAAAAAGGCCTACATGCCCTTCGGCTTGAGCCCGCCATCCGCGGTCCACTTGTCCGGCTCGGGACTGTGTCCGATCAGCGCGAGGCCGTAGGCGATCGACTCGAACTGGTCGCCCGACATCAGCCGCTCGTTGCCGAAGCGATCGGCGAACAGTTTTCGCACGGCGGGCACGAAGGAGGTGCCGCCGGTCAGGAACACCTTCTCCACCTCGCGCGCGGTGATGCCGGCTTCGCCCAGCACCTTGTCGACGGTGGCGCCCAGCCGGGCGATGTCGTCGGCAATCCAGGATTCGAAATTCTTCCGGGGAATGGCCGCGCCGATGTCGACGCCGCCGCCCTTGAAGCGGAAGTCGACCTCGTCGTGGCCCGACAGCGCGACCTTGGCATCGGACACCGCGCGGTACAGCGAGAAGCCGAGGTCGAGATCGACGATGGTGATGAAGTCCTCGAGCAATTCCGGCTTCAGCGCGGTGCGCGCCAGCTCGCGGAGCTCGCGCAGATCGCCGTTGCTCTTCATCATC
Organism: Bradyrhizobium sp.; assembly: GCF_035935975.1. Classification (GTDB taxonomy): domain Bacteria; phylum Pseudomonadota; class Alphaproteobacteria; order Rhizobiales; family Xanthobacteraceae; genus Bradyrhizobium. The sequence continues at coordinate 7,144 of NZ_DASYWN010000024.1, read as the reverse complement.
GCGAGCTGATGCCAGCGCGCGAGGTTGGTGTAGTGGCCGCTGGGGACCGGCAGCACCTTGTCGAACGAGCGGAAGCTCGAGCCCTTGCCGAGCCGCGGCGAGACGACGTGGTCGACTATACGATAGTCGAACGTATCGCCGGCAATGCCGATACCGGCGTGACCGAGCGGCTCGGCGCGCAGCGTGCCGCCCGCGCGCGAGAAGCGCATCACCGAGAAGTCGCTGGTGCCGCCGCCGAAATCCGCCACCAGCACGGTCGCATCGCGCTCCAGCCGGCGCGCAAACGAGAACGCCGCGCCGACGGGCTCGTAGACATAGCGCGCGTGGCCGGCCCCCAAACGCTCGAACGCGGCGCGGTAGCGCTGCATCGCCAGCGCCTCGTCGGGATTGCCGCCGGCGAAGCGCACGGGACGGCCGACCGTGATGTTGGACGTCTCGAAGCCGAACTTCTCGCCGCCATGACGCGCCAGCGTGCGCAGGAACGCCGCCAGGATGTCCTCGAACTTGAAGCGCTGCCGGAACACCTGGGTGGTCTGGAAGCTCGAGCTCGCGGCAAAGGTCTTGAACGACTGGAGGAAGCGGTAGACGTGGCGGCCTTCGAGGAACGTCTCGATCGCCCACGGGCCGCCTTCGGCCTGGGCGCCGGCGCCCGGCCGGTCCTCCCAGAAGCAGAGCGCCGAGACGTAGACGCTGTGGCGCTGTCCACCATGGTCGAAACGGATGGCCTCGACCCGGCGGTCGTCCGCCGCAAGCGCGACGACCGTGTTGCTGGTCCCAAAATCGATGCCGATCGAGACGGCGGGCGAGGCGCTCGACATGAACCACTCTGACAGTTGATTGGAAAAGGGGGCGAACCACTAACGTTTTTGCACTGCGGTGCCAACCCCGCTCCGGCGGGTTCCAGTCGGAATTCGCTTGGTTCCTGCGATTCCGGGCCCGTTTTGGCGCTGGATGGAGGCTTTTTCGCCGGCATCGCGTCGCCTCAGTGGCCGTTAAGGCCGAACCGGCCCCGTTAACGCAGCATTATGCTGCAATGCGAGATGGCGAATGCTGCTATGCAATGGCATGCATAGACAGTGGCATCTGGTATACATAGATTGGCTTCCGAAATGAGACAGCAATACTGACTGTCTCGGGAAAGGAAATTCAGATGTCCAAGACCGCCGCCGTCGCCCTCGCCCCCTCCGCCTCGCTGTTCGCCCGCTTCATGGCTGCAGTCGACCGCTTCCTGATGGCCAGCGCCGAGATCTCGAATCACAACGGCGACCTGCCGCGCTTCGGCCTGTAAGCAGGCGATTCCCGATCGCGGGAACGACGCGCCGGTTTTAGAACCGTCAACATGCTACTTTTGATGAATGGCCCCGCAGCGCGGGGCCATTTCTACTTGTGCTGTCCCTGAGTCACAGCCGCAGCCGGGCAAGGTCCTGCGGCATTTGCGCACGGTGACCGGACCAGCGCTTGAACCTTGGCATAATGAATACAAGAATGCCTCTCCAGCGCTCGCATAAAAATTAGAGGCGCCACGGGAGGCTTTATGACGGACATGGTGCAGGCAACGGCCCCTACAGCCGCGCGCGTTAGCGACACGTATCGCTGGGCGCAATTGGCGATCGGTGTAGCGGCGATGGTGATGATCGCCAATTATCAATACGGCTGGACGTTCTTCGTCCCCGACATCCAGAAGAAGTTCGGCTGGGATCGCGCATCGATCCAATGGGCCTTCACGCTCTTCGTGCTGTTCGAGACCTGGCTCGTGCCGGTCGAAGGATGGTTCGTCGACAAATACGGCCCGCGCATCGTCGTGCTGATCGGCGGCATTCTCTGCGCCCTCGGCTGGACTATCAACGCGCAGGCGACCTCGCTCAACGGCTACTATCTCGGCATGATCATCGCGGGCATCGGCGCCGGTGGCGTCTACGGCACCTGCGTCGGCAACGCGCTGAAGTGGTTTCCGGACAAGCGCGGTCTTGCGGCCGGCATCACCGCCGCGGGCTTCGGTGCAGGCTCCGCACTGACCGTCGCGCCGATCCAGGCCATGATCAAGGACAGTGGCTTCCAGACCACCTTCCTCTATTTCGGCCTCGGACAAGGCATCGTCATCTGCATCCTCGCCTTCTTCCTGCTCGCGCCGAAGCCGGGCCAGGTGCCGGCCGTGGTGGCGAACGCCGCGCTGGTGCAGACGCGTCGCAACTACCAGCCGACCGAGGTGCTGCGTCAGCCGATCTTCTGGCTGATGTACTTCATGTTCGTGATCGTCGGCGCCGGCGGCCTGATGGTGACGGCGAACCTGAAGCCGATCGCGGTGGACTGGAAGGTCGACAGCGTTCCGGTCACGCTGATGGCGGTGACGATGACGGCGGTGACGTTCGCGGCGACGATCGACCGCGTGCTCAACGGCCTGACGCGTCCGTTCTTCGGCTGGATCTCCGACATGATCGGCCGCGAGAACACGATGTTCATCGCCTTCGGCATGGAAGGCTTCGGCATCTGGATGCTCTACCTCTGGGGCCACGATCCGGTTTGGTTCGTGCTGCTCTCGGGCTTCGTGTTCTTCGCCTGGGGTGAGATCTACTCGCTGTTCCCCTCGACCTGCACCGACACGTTCGGCGCCAAGTTCGCGACCACCAATGCCGGCCTGCTCTACACCGCGAAGGGCACCGCCGCGCTGCTGGTGCCGATCGCCAACTACATGCAGCAATCGTCGGGCACATGGGACAGCGTGTTCATCATCGCAGCCGGCGCCAACATCCTGGCTTCGGCACTGGCGATCGCGGTGCTCAAGCCCTGGCGCAGGATCGTGGTCGCCAAATCGACCGCCTGACGCGCGACGAGCTCCTTCAAGCAACGACGCCCGGCCTCACGGCCGGGCGTTTCGTTTTTGCAGAACGCGTGCCCCGCTACCGCTGACGTCGGGGAACCCACGCACTTTTCTTGCGGCGCATCACAAGATTGGGCTTGCGTTCTGGAATATGGTATACCAATGTCCCCGCCGCGCTTGCGACGATAAGCCACAATATTTGCGACACCGGGTCATCTTGCAATCCCAGGTCGCAATCAATCAGGCGCGTTGGGAGGTTGTTGATGATTTCCAGCACGGATGGCGCCGTCACGGCCGCGCCGCTTCGCACAGGTTTCCGTTGGCTCCAACTCGCGATGGGCATCGTCTGCATGGCGATGATTGCCAACCTGCAATACGGCTGGACGCTGTTCGTCGATCCGATCGATCACGAGTACCATTGGGGTCGCGCCGCGATCCAGCTCGCTTTCACCATTTTCGTCGTCACCGAGACCTGGCTGGTGCCGGTCGAGGCCTGGTTCGTCGACAAATACGGCCCGCGCATCGTCATCATGTTCGGCGGCGTGATGATCGCGCTCTCCTGGATCCTCAACTCCTACGCCAACTCGCTGGCCCTGCTCTACACGGCGGCCGTGGTCGGCGGCATGGGCGCGGGCGCGGTGTATGGAACCTGCGTCGGCAACGCGCTGAAATGGTTCCCTGACCGCCGCGGCCTCGCCGCCGGCGCGACCGCCGCCGGCTTCGGCGCCGGCGCTGCGCTCACCATCGTGCCGATCGCGACCATGATCGCCTCGAGCGGCTATCAGCACGCCTTCCTCGTCTTCGGCATCGGCCAGGGCGTGATCGTGTTCGTGCTCGCCTTCTTCATCCAGCCGCCGCGGCTCTCGATCCCGCCGAAGAAGAAGCAGCTCAACCTGCCGCAGACCAAGATCGACTTCACCCCGCCGCAAGTGCTGCGCGCCCCTATTTTCTGGGTGATGTATCTCGTCTTCGTCATGGTCGCTTCCGGCGGCCTGATGACCGCGGCGCAGATCGCCCCGATCGCGCACGACTTCAAGATCGCCGACACGCCGGTCACGCTCGCCGGCTTCCAGATGGCGGCCCTGACGTTCGCGATCTCGCTCGACCGCATCTTCGACGGCTTCGGCCGCCCGTTCTTCGGCTTCGTGTCCGACACGATCGGCCGCGAGCACACCATGTTCATCGCCTTCGGCACCGCCGCGGTGATGCTGCTGACACTGTCGGCCTACGGTCACATTCCGATCGTGTTCGTGCTGGCGACCGCGATTTACTTCGGCGTGTTCGGCGAGATCTACTCGCTGTTCCCGGCGACCTGCGGCGACACGTTCGGCTCGAAGTTCGCGACCACCAACAACGGCATGCTCTACACCGCGAAGGGCACGGCATCGCTGCTCGTCCCGCTCGCCAGCGTGATCTCGGCCGCCTATGGCTGGAAGGCCGTGTTCGTGGTGGCGGTGGCGCTCAACGCGACGGCGGCGCTGATGGCGCTGTTCGTGATCAAGCCGCTGCGCCGCTCCTTCATCCTCGGCAAGGAAGCCGAGAGCGAGAGCAACGCGACGGCCAACGCCAAGACCGAGACGGCGTAAGGCGCCACACGCCTGTCCATCGGTCAGAAAGGGGCGCAGCGATGCGCCCCTTTTTCTTTTGCCGCGACGACAAACGTCAGCATCGCTGTCGCAAGAATTTTCGGATCAGCCAAATCCAATGCTTGACGATTGGCATTATGTATACCACATTTCCCTCATCGTTCACCCAGGGAGGTTGCCATGCTGGTCGGAGACATTCTGCGCAAGAAGACGCCGCGCGTTGTCACGGTGCGAATGAACGAAACGGTGGGTATCGCCGCCAAGCTGATGCGCGCGAACAACATCAGCGCGCTGGTGGTCAAGGACGTGGTCCGCTCGGAAGGAAACACCGCGGTCGGCATGTTCACCGAGCGCGACGTGGTGCGCGCGGTCGCCGAGCACGGCGCCAACGCCATCAACGTGAAGGTCTCGCAGCTCGTCTCGGTGCAGCAGCTCGTGTCCTGCGCGTCGAGCGACACGATCGAGCACGTCCGGCATTTGATGAACCGTCATCACATCCGCCACCTGCCCGTGATCGACGATTACAGCCTCGTCTCCGTCATCAGCATGCGCGACATCGCCGCTGCCGTTGACGAAGCGATCAACGGCGCCCCGCAAGCAGCCGCCTGAACTAAAGCGCATCGCGCTTTAGAGCATAACACTTCCCCTGCGACTACCGGCCCCGGCTCGGACCCTTCCGAGCCGGACCGGATCCTTCGTCCCAAAATCCGGTCACTGCTCGCGAGGATTTCATGAAGATCTGCATCTACGGCGCCGGCGCGATCGGCGGATATCTCGGGGTTCAGCTCGCGCGCGCTGGCGCCGACGTCAGCCTGGTCGCCCGCGGCGCGCATCTTGCCGCCATGCGCGAGCGCGGCCTGACGCTGCTCGCGGGCGAGGAGAAGCACACCGTGCATCCGCGCTGCACCGACGATCCCGCCGAGCTCGGCGTGCAGGACTACATCATCATCACGCTGAAGGCGCATTCGATCACCGGCGTGATCGAGAAGATGCAGCCGCTGCTCGGGCCGCACACCCGCATCGTCACCGCCGTCAACGGCATCCCCTATTGGTACTTCTACAAGCACGGCGGCCAGTACGAGAACTCGACGCTGGAGAGCATCGATCCCGGCGGGCGGCAGTGGCGCGAGATCGGCGCCGAGCGCGCCATCGGCTGCATCGTCTATCCCGCCACCGAGATCGAGGCGCCCGGCGTGATCCGCCACGTCTACGGCAACAATTTTCCGCTCGGCGAGCCCTCCGGCGAGATCACTTCCGACGTGCAGCGCCTCGCCGACCTCTTCGTCGCCGCCGGGCTGAAGGCGCCGGTGCTCGACCGCATCCGCGACGAGATCTGGCTCAAGCTGTGGGGCAATGTCTGCTTCAACCCGATCAGCGCGCTGACCCATGCAACCCTCGACGTGATCTGCACCGATCCGTCCACCCGCGCGCTGTCGCGCGCGATCATGGTGGAGACGCAAGGCATCGCCGAGACCTTCGGCGTCAAATTCCGCGTCGACGTCGAACGCCGCATCGAAGGCGCCCGCAAGGTCGGCGCACACAAGACCTCGATGCTGCAGGATCTCGAGCGTGGCCGCCCGATGGAGATCGACCCGCTCGTCACCGTGGTGCAGGAGATGGGCCGCCTCACCGGCATCGCCACGCCCGCGCTCGACTCGGTGCTGGCGATGGTGACCCAGCGCGCCCGCATCGCCGGCCTCTATGACGGCGTCTCCGCCCCGAACGATCCTCGCGCACTGGCGGTGGCGTGATGGCGGGCGAGATGAAACAATGGCTGCGTTTCCGCCATGCCGGCGCGACCGGCTTCGGCACGCTGACCGCATCTGATATCAGCGTGCATGAAGGCGAGATGTTCGGCCGTAATGCCGCGACCGGCAAAACGCTGGCGGTGTCGGAGGTCGAGCTGCTGGCGCCTTGCGCCCCCAGCAAGATCGTCGCGCTCTGGAATAACTTCCATGCGCTCGCCGCGAAGCTCAACCAGCCCGAACCGCCGGAGCCGCTTTATCTGCTCAAGGCCACAACCACGATCACGACGCCCGGCGCCGTGATCCGCCGTCCCTCCTATTACGACGGCAAGACCACCTATGAGGGCGAGCTCGGCATCGTCATCGGCAAGACCTGCGCCCGCGTCTCGCCTGACGAAGCGGACAGCTTCATCTTCGGCTACACCTGCGTCAACGACATCACCGCGAACGACATCCTGACCAGCGACCCGACTTTCCCGCAATGGGCCCGCGCCAAGGGCATCGACGATTACGGCCCGTTCGGCCCCGTGATCACGACCGGCCTCGATCCGGCGAAGCTCGTGGTGCGCACCATCCTCAACGGGGCGGAGCGGCAGAACTATCCGATCTCGGACATGATCTTCACCGCCCAGCAATTGGTCAGCAAGATCTCCCATGACATGACCCTGCTGCCCGGCGACCTCATCGCGGTCGGCACCTCGGTCGGCGTCGGCGTGATGAAGGAGCCGGTGAACACGGTGACCGTCGCGATCGACGGCATCGGTGAGCTCACGAACGAGTTTCGGCTGTAGCCGAGGGCGTGGTGCCGTAGCCCGGATGGAGCGCAGCGCAATCCGGGACCGACGTTTCGATGCGCTGGAGTGCACCCCAAAAGTGAGACAAGAAAAACCGGGGACAGTTCTCTAAAGGAGAACGGATGCCCAACAAATCTCCCCGTAAGTTCGATCGAGAATTCAAGCTTGAGGCGGTCCGCCGACTATTGGCGGGCGAGACAG
>NZ_DASYWN010000023.1:0-91588 GCF_035935975.1 Bradyrhizobium sp. | reverse complement strand
GATGCACCTTCGTAACCCTCCTGCAGGGCATAAAGGTTGCTCTATCGACCTCTTGGCGAATATTCCAGCCCCAGATCGCAATCGCCCGGTTCGCTACGGCCTAGGACAGCCAACAAACCAATTCTTGCTCAGCCTCGTCGGAGCAAGGTCAATTTCGTAAAATACGAATATTCGCAAATTCAACGACTTGGCTACTGTGCATGGGGTTGTTTTCGATGTTCTAGTTGGTAAGCCCGTAGCCCGGATGAGCGGAGCGATATCCGGGACCGCTGCGTCTGCTCGGACAGAACCCGGATGTCGCTCCGCTCATCCGGGCTACAGGAAATCCCCATGACCACAGTCCTCCGCATCGCAGCTTTCTCCGACGGCAACCGAGGCGGCAATCCCGCCGGCGTCTGGATCGGCGACGTCCTGCCCGATGCAGCGCAGATGCAGGCGATCGCCGCCGAGGTCGGCTTCTCCGAAACCGCCTTCGCCGCGCCGGAGCGTGATGCCTGGCGCGTGCGCTACTTCTCGCCATTGATGGAGGTGCCGTTCTGCGGCCACGCCACCATCGCGCTGGGCGCCGCGCTTGCGCAGCGTCACGGCGACCGCAGCTTCACGCTGCACCTCAACGATGCCGTCATTTCCGTGTCGGGACGCCGCGACGGCACCACCATCGCAGCCGCGCTGCAGTCGCCGCCGACGCGCAACGCGCCGCTCGATGCCTCGCTGCGGGACGCACTGCTGCACCTGTTCGGCTACGCGGCCTCCGATCTCGACCCGAGACTGCCGCCGGCAACAATCCACGGCGGCGCCGATCATGCCGTCCTCGCGCTGACATCGCGCGCGGCACTGGCGCGCATGGAATATGACTTCGAACGCGGCCGCGCGCTGATGGCGCAATCAGGCCTCGTCACCATCGCATTCGTCAACATCGAGACGCCGCGCCTGTTTCATGTCCGCAACGCCTTTGCCGCCGGCGGGGTCATCGAGGATCCCGCAACCGGCGCGGCCGCCGCGGCCTTCGCCGGCTACTTGCGCGACATCGGCTGGCCGCATGGCGGCGCCATCGACATCGTCCAGGGCGAGGACATGGGTGCGCGCTCGCTGATCCGCGCCGAGATCGGCGAGGCCAGAGGTAGCTCGATCCGGGTCTCGGGCACCGCGCGCGTCATGGACGCGTGATCGGCGCGAGGAGCAGAGCTTTTGCTTGCATTCCCCCGCTCCGCCCCTACGGTGCGCCGCGCAAGAATAGCTGCGAGACAACAACTGCCATGACCGACGCCACCAAATGCCCGAAGTGCAATTCCGAGCACGCCTATCAGGATCGCGATCTCTGGATCTGCCCGGAATGCGCCCATGAATGGAGCGCTGCGGCCGGCGCGATGGCAGATGCGCCGCAGGAGGCCGGCGTGCGCGATGCCCATGGCAATGTGCTGACTGACGGCGACAGCGTCATCGTCATGAAGGACCTCAAGGTCAAGGGCTCGTCCTCGGTCGTCAAGGGCGGCACCAAGGTCCGCAACATCCGCCTGCAGGAAGCCACCGACGGCCACAACATCGCCTGCAAAATCGACGGCATCGGCGCGATGAACCTGAAGTCGGAGTTCGTGAAGAAGGCGTGATTGCGTGTCGCCCGGATGGGCTCACCGCTGCCGTTGCGCCAGGTAGAATCCGCACAGCACCGTCACGAGGCCCGCGGTCTGCAACATCGTCGGCGGCTCGCCGAGCAGCAGCCAGCCGGTCAGCAGCGTCAGCGCCGGCACGCAGGCCGGAAACACCGCCGCGCGGCCGACGCCGAGGCGCTGCACCGAGACGGCGTAGAGATAGAGCGCCGCGGGACCGGCGAGCACGCCCTGCGCCAGCGCCTGGATGGCGTTTTCGGTGACGCCGATCGCCGCGATGCGCGCGAGCCCGCCCGAGACGACATAGACCGGCAGCAACAACAGCGACAGCACGTTGATGACGAGCGCGGCCGACACCGCCGAGACGCGCCAGTGCCGCAGCAGCGCGCCGAAGCCCGCGAACATCAGGCCTGTCAGCACGAAGATCAGATCGCCCTGCACGCCGCCGGCGCCGATATGGCCGATCGATTCCGCGCCGATCACGGCGAGGCCGCCGACGATCACCAGCGCGCCGACGAAGCGCGAGGCAGAGATCCTCTCCTTCAGGAACAAGGCCGCGAGCAGGAGCCCGCCGAGCGTGGCGCAGGACGGCTGGATCACGCTGCCATGGCCGAGCGGCACGAACAGGAATCCCGTGTAGGAGATCAGCGACATCACGGGGCCGCCGAGCACCATCAGCGCCAGCCCCCTGCTCCAGCCGATGCCGCAGAGATCGGAGATGCCGGCGCGAAAGACCAGCGGCAGGAACGCGATTCCCGACCAGACGTAGCGATGCACGAGCAGATCGACCGGCGTGAAGCCGACCTTCAGGCCATGCCGCGTGCCGGCAAAGCCGAGCGCCCAGAACAGCGCCGCCGTCAGGCCGCAAACGACGCCGAGAAGCGCCGGTGCCGTATCGTTCTTTTGAGTGAGAGCGTCAGCGCCGCTCGTCCGCTGATCCATGGCCAAGCCTTATGTCAGGGCGCGCAACGCCTCAACCCACGCGGCTGCAGGGCTGGCACGCAGTGAGATTGCGTAGCCCGGATTAGGTCAGCGCGTGCATCGCGGCTCGCCGCAATCGGACTCGGTCATCCCGAGGCGCTTCCACTCGCGCGGACGTGCGCTATCATCCGGCCATGCTGAGTTTTGACGACTGCAACGCCGCGCGCCTGCGCAGGGACCCCCGCTATGACGGCCGTTTCTTCACGGCGGTGAAGACGACGGGCATCTACTGCCGGCCGGTCTGTCCGGCCAAGCAGCCGCTGACGCGCAACGTCGCCTATTATCCGACGGCTGCAGCGGCGGAGGCCGCGGGCTTCCGGCCCTGCCTGCGCTGCCGTCCCGAGACCGCGCCGTTCTGCCCGGCCTGGAACGGCACGCGCTCGACCGTCGCGCGCGCGGTGAAGCTGATCAATGCGGGCGCGCTCGACCAATGTTCGGTGGTGACGCTGGCGATGCGGCTCGGCATCTCCTCGCGCCATCTGGCGCGGCTGTTCGAGCGGCATGTCGGCGCGACGCCGCAGCAGCTTGCGAGGACACAGCGCGTGCAGCGCGCCAAGCGTTTGCTCGACGCCGGCGATCACAGCATGACGGATATCGCGTTCCAGTCAGGCTTCGGCAGCCTGCGCCGTTTCAACGCCGCCTTCGCCGAGCTCTACGGCCGCTCGCCGTCGAGCCTGCGCGCGGCGCGCAGAGTGTAATTGCTCAGAAGAAGCCGGGGCTGAGATCGAGCCCGTAGGTCAGGCTCAGCACAAACACGAACAGCGCGGCGGCGGCGAACATTGCAAGATGACGGACGATAAAATCGCGCGGCGAGGTGACGGCAACAACGGCTTTCTGCGCAACGGGCATGACGGCTCCATTATGAAAACGATTCTTGGCCGCCAATATGCGGCGCGCGCATCAAGCGCCGCGATCTGCAAAGCAACTATTAAAGAGATCACACTCGTTTTGAACCGCGATACACAACTCGCGTGTCAGAGCGAATTTTTCCGCGCGACGATTCTCACTGCGCGCATCAACGCGCGATGCGATCGATCACATCGTCGCGACTGAAAAAAAATGGCCGGGACAAGCCCGGCCATGACGTCGTTGAAAGCACCGAGCTCGCGGCTCGGTGCGATCTCAGATTAGCGCGCCGAACCGGTAGTCACCGTCGCGGTCTTCAACTTGCGCGGCGTCAGGACGCTGGCCTGAAGCGCCGTCACGCTGGTGGCGGGCGCCGTCACCCGCTGCTCTACATGGTTGGCGCCGAGCACGCGGACCTGCACGGGCGAGGCCGGAATGCCATTGGCCTCATAGGCAGGCAGCTCGGCAGCGAAGGTGGCAGTCGAACCCGCGATGACGAGGGCGGCTGCGATCGACAGAGTCTTCTTGTTCATGGTGATGCTCCAAAGAGTAGTTCAGAGCCCATGTAAGCCTGATTTGCTGCATTGCGACATGCATTGCTGCAACGCAATATCGCGCGTCATGCATGGCGATATGTTTAACGCGCCCGACGGCTCGGACTGTTCCCCCGTCAGTTGCCTTCGCGGATGAGCGCCTACTTCAGCGCGGTCGCCAGAGCTTGCAGCTTCTCGACGAGATTGGTTCCGAGCGCATAAATCACTTCGATGATCGCGAGCGCGATGCCCGCTGCAATCAGGCCGTATTCGATCGCGGTGGCGCCGGTTTCGTCGGCCGCGAATTCAACCAACAGGCATTTCAATTTCACAATCATATCCTTCCCAGATCCACCGGACGTTGCCGGCACACGAGCATTGCACGCTCACAATCCAAGATTGAGTAAATCCGGCTACTTCAATTTGATCGGCATTCGGAGCCAGTTATGCCAGTTTTTCCCGATGGATAGCCGATAGTTCCATACATGGAACTCAAGTTGCATCCGGGCAACACTCGCGTGAAAAGCCATTTTTCGCGGATTTGCGCCATTGCACGGCCACATCGTCCTCCGAACAATCGACGCACCGCGTGCTTGGCTGTGCAATCTGGTTCGCTCACGAACCTTGGAGGCAGGGATCATGAATGATCGGCGGTCTCTTCTTGTGGCGGTTTCATGCCCCTCGGCCGTGATGGCCGGCTGGCTGGCGCTCTCCCTCTCCGCCTATGCCCCTGCCTTGATCGAGAACAGCGGCGCCAATGCAGCCGCCGTCTCCCGCGCGAAAGATCTCACCCGCCTCGAGCTTGCCGACATCCCGCGCGCAGCGACGATCGACGACGGCGTTGCGCTGACGGCCGACATCGCCGCCGCCGCGGCCGCGATGCCGAGCGTGGCCATGGTCGAAGCACCGCCGCCCGAAACACCCGCCCCCGCCGTCCAGGTCGCCTCGGCCGATCCGACCGACATCGTGCCGATGGCCGCACCCACGCCTCAGATCGCGCCCGAGCCTGCGCCCGTCGCCAGCGAGGCCAAGGCTGAGGTTAAGTCCGAAGTTAAGTCTGAGGCTGCTGAGGCTGAGTCCGCACCGGAACCTGCCATCAAGCTCGCCTCCGCCGATCCCGGCGACGTCGTCCCATCGGAAGCGCTGTCGCCGGCGGCGATCGCGACCGGGCCGGCGCCGGCCCCCAGCAAGGCATCGCCACCGGCCGACACCGTCGCCGTGCTCGACGAATGCTTCGTCATGGACGCCTGCATCGACCGCTATCTATGGACCCTCTATCAACGCACGGCGAAAGAGGACTCGATCAAGGTCACGGAACGCCGCGCCGTCACCATCAAGCGCAGGGGCAAGATGGTGACCGTGATGCGCAGCTTCACGAAGCTCGTCGATGAGGATTTCGGCTGGAAGGATCCGAAGGCGGCCGAGCACGCCAAGATGTCGATGATGGATTACGTCATCGGCGGCATGGACAAGAGCTTCAAGCGAAAGCTGTTCCGCACGCTGCTCGCCGCCGAAGCCGCTGGCCTCTCGCCGGGCATCACCAGCGCGTTCCGCGACGATTATCGCCAGTCGATCGCAAGCGGCCTGAAGGCCGCCTCCGACCGCTCCTATCACGGCGGCAGCACGCGCGGCGGCTACGGCCACGGCATGGCCGCCGACATCGTCTCGACCGCCGGCAACAACCGCGCGCAGCGTTGGGTCTCGACCGAAATCCTGTGGAAGTGGGTCGACGCCAATGGCAAGCCGCTGGGTATCGGCCGGCCCTATCTTGGCCGCGATCCGCCGCATGTCGGCCCGGTCGACGGCGCCGAATACATCTCCAAGCGTGGCACGGGCGAGCGCGTCGCCAGCGCGAAGTCCAGGAAGGCCGTGCGGGCCGCGGCCCACGCAAGGCCGCCGAAGGCGCAGGCCGCGCGCGAGCAGAGGAGCCCGGCCAAGCCGCAGAAGTCGGCACAATCGGCCGGCAAGCGCGCGACCTGACGCCGTTACGGCTTGCGCCCCGGCATCGGCAGCGGCACGAGGCGCATTTCGGCTGTGCCTGCCTCCTGCGTGCGCACCAGTACGGCGAAGATGGTCTCGACCGCGAGCCGCACCGCCGCCTCCATCGCCTTGCCCTTGGCCAGATGCGCCGCAATCAGGCCGGTAAGGAGATCGCCGGTGCCATAGGGTCGGATCGGCAGACGCGGCGTTGCAAAGCGCGACAATTGCCCGTCCGCGCAGAGGATCGTCTCCACCTGCCCGTCCGGCGTGTCGCTGAGCGTACAGCCGGTGGCAACGACGTCGATGCGGCCGGCCCCTGCGAGCGCCGTGCACACCGCGCGCAGCTCTTGCGTATCGGCGATCGACACTCCCGACAGCAGCCCAAGCTCGAACTGGTTCGGCGTCGTCAGGTTGGCGGCCGGCAACAGCCGATGCCGCACCACGTCCAGAATGCCGTCGGCGACATAGACGCGACCGTCATCGCCGATCACGGGATCGCAGAGATAGACGAGCTTCGAATTCCGCGTCAGCGCCCGCTCGACGAAATCGGCAATCACCTGGGCGTTGCCGGGCGAGCCGAGATAGCCAGTGACCAGCACCGCGGCCTCGTCGACGAGATCGCGTTCCTCGACGCCCTTGAGGAGATCGGCGACGAGCTCGGTCTCCAGCACGCGGCCACGCAAGGTCGGATAGCGCGGATGGTTCGACAGCAGCGTCGTCGGCACCGCCGCGACGTTGACGCCCTCCGCCTGCATGGCATAGGTGGCCGCGCTGTTGCCGACATGGCCGTGGACCACCTGGCTTTGAATGGAGATGACGAGCATGGGGAGGTCCGTAAGATCAAACGTTGAGCGACGCAAGCGCAGAACCCGTAGCCCGGATGGGGCGAAGCGTAATCCGGGACCTGAGCTCGCGGCACGATTCCCGGATTTCGCTGCGCTCCATCCGGGCTACGGCAGCTCGTAAAGCAGCTCCGGCCGCAGCGCCTGCATCTTCCGCGCCAAGCGCCGGTGTCCGCTCTCCTCCGACCGCGCCAGCCGGCCCGCGACCGCGACATGGTCCGCATCGCTCTTGTGCTGATTGAGCTTGGTCTGCCCCTCGACCTGGTCCACCACGAGATCGACGACGCGGATCGCGGCCAGCATGCTCTCGCGCTTGTCCGGCTCCATCTGCGCGAGGTCCCACGGCGCCTTCGGCAACCGCGCCTCGGCGACCGCGAGCAGCGCATCGCCATGGCCGCGATTCTCATCCTGCCCGCGCAGATGCGCCACGCCGGACAGATGCACCGCCTCATAGAGCCAGGTCGAGACGTTGTCGCGCGACGAATACCAGTCGTTGGAGATATAGGCATCGTCGCCGGCCACGATCAGCAGGAAGCGCCTCTTGCCATCCGCGAGCGGCACGAGCGGATTCTTCGCGGTGAAATGGATCTGCACAATGGTGCGCCCGTCGCGCCGGTCCAGCACGAACGGCACATGGGAGGCGCGCGGGCCGCGCTCATCGGCCGCAACGATCATGCCGAAGCCGCGTTGGGCTGCGAATTCCAGCGCACGCGCCTCCTCGATACGAAACTGGGGCCGAAGGACGTGCATGGCGTGGCGCTCGCGCTGGACGAAAGATGAAGGACGACGCAAGGCTAACCCATCATCCAGTGAAACCCGAAGCGATATTGGCCCGCAAACGCGGATGTCAGGAATGAGTTCAGCGGCGTGCAAGCTCGCCGAGATAGGCGCAGAACATGTCGGCCAGTCCGTCGGCGTGACGCGCGATCTCGGCATCGCCGCGCGGTGTCTCCGAGAACCGCTTGCCGACCTCGCTCATGGTCGTCGTGATCAACTCGCCGGCAAGCCCGCGCGTCGCATCCGTGACGTTAGGCAGCGCCTCCTGCATGAAACTGGCGACGATGCCCTTGCCGGCGGCCCGCGCGTCCTGCGCCTCGGGCGCGTCGCGATAGAGTGGCGCGGCGTCACTGAGCGCCGTCCGGATCGCAGCCTCCTCGCATTCGGAGCGGATGAAGGCGTGGACCAGCGCGCGCAGCCGCACCAATGGCGGCTTGGCACGATCATCGAGAATGCCGCGCAACAGCTCGCTCGTGCGCCGCCACTCGTCGCTCTGGAGGCGAAACAGGATTGCCGCCTTGTTCGGGAAATATTGGTAGAGCGATCCGACGCTCACCCCGGCCCGCTCGGCCACCCGCGCCGTGGTGAAACGCTGCGCGCCCTCCTTGGCCAGAACCTGAACAGCCGCATCGAGAACAGCCGCCACAAGCTCGCTGGAACGGGCCTGCTGCGGCTGTTTTCGTGAGGAAACTGAACGACTTCGGCGATCGACCACGGCATGCCCCAATCCATGCGAATAGGAAATGCGACGAATTAGTCGTATTTCACATTCCACGCAAGCACGTGTTTGCCGCGAACTCTGGAGACTTGAAATGACGACCCCAACCATCACTTCGCTCGCGCCGCTGCTGGAGCGCCTGTTCGCGCAGGCAGATGCCTCGGGCGGTGCAACGCGAGCCGCCGTGGCGGACCTGTCCGACGCCGACCGGGCGCGGATGATGCGGAGCAAGACCGATTACCGCGCGCTCTACGGACGCCTGAAGGACGCGCCGCTGGCCGTCTCGCGCGAGACGGGGCAGCTGCTCTACATGCTGGCGCGCAGCTCCGGCGCCAGGACGATCGTCGAGTTCGGCACCTCGTTCGGCATCTCCACCCTCCACCTTGCCGCGGGCTTGCGCGACAACGGCGGCGGTCGTCTCATCACCAGCGAGTTCGAGCCGTCCAAGGCGGCGCGGGCACGGGAAAACCTCTCGGCCGGCGGACTAATCGATCTCGTCGAAATCCGCGAGGGCGATGCGCTGCAGACGCTTCGCGCGGATCTGCCCGATACGATCGATCTCGTGCTGCTCGACGGCGCCAAGGCGCTCTATCCCGAGATCCTCGATCTGCTCGAAGACCATCTCAAGCCCGGCGCAATCATCGTCGCCGACAATGCCGACGACAGCCCCGACTACCTCATGCGCGTACGCAGGCGCGGAAGCGGCTACATGTCCACGCCGTTTGCCGAGGACGTCGAGCTCTCCGTGCGGATCAGCTAGCGCGACAATCGAACCGTTGCGGCACCTCGGAGCCGCCGTGCGATTGATCGCGCGGCGGCTTTGCATTGCCCAAGGCAAGGGCCCGATGGTCCATGGCATCGAGTTCCGCCGTGTCGCAGGCTCGTCACTCACACGTGATACCTCCTCCCGGCAAAAGCCATGTTCGGCGTGCTAAACATACCTACCGCGCGGTATCTTTCGCGCCCACCTGAGCTCGCCATGACCTCCGCCTTCTATTCCTATGCTGCCCTCGCCCTTGCCATCGTCTTCGAGGTCACGGCGTCCGCCTTCCTGCAGCAGTCCGCGCAATTCACGCGGCCTTGGCCGACGCTGGCCATGGTGCTGTTCTACGTCGCCTCGTTCTACGCGCTGTCGGTGGCGATCCGGGTCATCCCGCTCAGCATCGCCTATGCGATCTGGGGCGGCGTCGGCATCATCCTGACCGCGACCGTTTCCTTCGTGCTGTTCCGCCAGATGCTGGACGCGGCAGCCTTCGTCGGAATCGGGCTGATCGTCTCAGGGGTCGTGATCATCAACCTGTTCTCGCAGACGACGGCGCACTGATGCCGGCGAGCGCCTATACCCGCGCCAAGCAGCCCGAGCAGGTCCGGCGCGCCCTGCTCGACCATGCCGCGGCCATTGCCATGGACCATGGCGTCTCGGGGGTCACGGTGCAGGCGGTGTCGGCGGCGGCCGGCGTGACCAAGGGCGGGCTGTTTCATCATTTCGGCAGCAAGCAGGCGCTGATCGAGGGCCTGTTCGCCGATCTACTCGCGCGCGTCGACACCGAGATCGACGCTGCGATCGAGGCGGACCCGAAGCCGCGCGGCAGTTTCACGCGCGCCTATGTGAATGCGGTGTTCACCGGCAAGGCATTCGGCTTTGCCACGCCCTGGGCGGCGCTGAGCATGGTGGTCGTCACCGATCCCTCCCTGCGCAAGCTCTGGAACGACTGGATGAAGGCGCGACTCAAACGGCACCGAGCGACCGACGCGACGTCAGAGCTACAGATCGTCCGCCTCGCCGCCGATGGCGCTTGGCTCTCCTTCGTCACGACGGGGCAGACGCGCATGAACGCCGACCTGCGCGCCGTGCACGACCGGCTGATCGCGCAGACCTATCGGCGGACGTAGCTGGCGGCTGCTATCCGTAGCCCGGATGGAGCGCAGCGTAATCCGGGACACCTATCGCGACAGATGCACCGTCCCGGATTGCGCTTCGCTCCATCCGGGCTGCAAACTAAGGCGCAGTCTTGATCCTGGCGCGTAGCGTGTTCACGTCCACGATGCTCGGCAGGAAGCTGAAATTGGCCGAAGTCTTGCCGTCCGCCAGGGTCGCGAAAGCGTGACAACTCACGCATGAGCCCGGACCTGCAGCTCCATCGCTCAAATAATTCTGGATGTAGGTCTCGAGCGTCATGTTGGAGAGCATGCCCGGCACGGCGTTGAACGGCACCGGATTGGGCGGCGTCGGCGGCTCGACGACACCGCCCCATTGCGTGCCGACCAGCATGTAGTTCTGGAACACGCTCTTGAGCGTGCCGAGTGCCATCCGCCACTGCTCGTTGAGGGTGGCCGTCGTCGGATAGATCCGCCAGCAGCGCACCGCCTGCGGCTGCGCGGTCGCACTGGTCGTGCCACCTTGCGCATAGGGCTTGCGCGGATTCCAGGGGAATGTCGTCTTGCTGACGCCGGGCGATTGCGGCGCGATGTTGGTGCCGAGACCCGAGGGCGCGCCGGTGTTGAAGAACGAGAAATGCGATCCCGGCGCCGGATTCGCCGGCCCGCAGCTTGGTTGATTGATCCAGTTCGTGGCCTTGTCGGTGCCGCAGCCGTCCGCGACATTGCACGGCTTGTCCGCGAGCGGCGCGTTGTCGACATGCTCGAACGTCGCCCAGATCCATTGCGGCCGCAGCGCCGGATTGTTCTTGTCCACCGGATTGCGCTGGAGGATGTGCATGCCGACCAGCCCCACCCGCTCGCTGCGGCAGAACGGGCGGCCATCGCGCACGAGGTCGCCGGACACCGCAAGCAGGATGTTCTGCGTGTAGAATTTCGACGGATCGTCCTTGGACGGATCGAGGATGCGCCAGGACGCCTTGATCTCGATCGCGCCATTGGTGCCGTCAGGCACCGTGGCTGACGACGTGAACTCCGCACCGCCGGGATTGCTTTTGATGAAATTGAGCTGGCCGGCCTTGGTCGTCAGCGTCTGCAGCTTCTGGCCGCCGGGCGCGCGCAAATATTGTGCCTCGATCTCGTTGACGCGCCGCTCGAACAGCGTCCAGTTGCCGTTGACGTCGATCAGCGGCTTGTTGGTCGCGGCTTGCAGATATTCCTCATTGTTCGGCGCCGGCTGGCCCTTGCCGTTCGAGCCGATATGGAAGATCGGAAACGCCAGCGCCTGCGGGCAGCCGGCAATCACCGGCGCATTGCCGAACAGCGAGGAGACCGTCGGATAGATTTGCCAGACCCGCCGGCCCGGCTGGGTCAATCCCTGTGCCGCCGGCTCCTTGACGCCGCTCGCAGCCCAGTTGAGCGCGACGAACATCTGCCAGGACATGTTGTCGAACGGCGATTGCACATCGGCCGTCTCGCTCTGCGGCGGCTGACCGTAGAGGCCGTTATAGCCCTGTGTTTGCCCAAGACCCGGATCGGGGCCGATATAGGCCGGCACGATGGAGCACAGCCCGCCGGTGCCATTGGCGCAGAATTTCGCCTGAGGAATGTAGGGCGGTGCCGCCGGCTGCGATTGCGGCGCCTGCGCCTGCGCGACCGGCTGTGACGGCGCGGCCAGCATCGCCGCGGCGAACGCCAGCGGCATCAGGGCGAAAGACGGCCAGTGCTTCATGGGAGGTCCTCACCGGATGCGAGCTCAACCGCCCCGCCCTCGCCTGAGCTCAAAATGTGATGTGCGACCAAATCCCGAGATCTGCCCGACGGGGCGACCTGGTTGCCTCTCCAGAACAAACTACTTAAGGTTTAATACCACCTCACGGGGTATCTACAATCATTCTATTTTTGATTGTAACACTGGACGCGCGCTCGATCGTCGCGGCGTCGTGACTACTGGCTTGTGACCGGCTTGGGCGGGCGCGACTTGGATCGCGCAGGCTTCTTGGCAGGCGCGCCTGCAGCGCCCGGAGGCGGCGTATCGACAGAGACCAGATAGGCCGCAAGCGCCTTGGCGGTGTCGGAGCTTGTCGAATAATGGTCCTGCAGGAACCAGGACAGCGTGAGGCTGTAGCGCCCCTTCGCAAGCCCGCGCGGGCTGCGATGGCAGGTCGTGCAGCCGTCGGCGAAGAGCTTCTCGACCGATTTGCCGGCGTCGAGATTTTGCGCGGACGCAAACGACGCCGTCAGCATGACGCCCGCTGCCGCGATGGTCCCAAGAATCACCAGAGGCGCGATCACCTCGCGCCTCGGTCGAATGAGCGATCTCAATTTCGTCCCCTAGCCCGTCCCGCGGTCACGCCGCAAGCAACTGATCGAACTCCGTCGGAGTATAGGCCTTGCCATCCTGGTCGGTGATGACGACCTGCCAGCCCTCGCTTGCCCAGACTTTTGCCTTCGCCACGATGAGCAGCCGGCTCTCGCGGGCGAAACTGCACTTCTCATTGTCGCGTTCTGCGACCATCTTATAGGCCAATGCGCATCCCCTTGCGTTGCCCTGCACCCGTTCCCCTCGTGACAGCGGGCTTTGGCGGCAATTCGCCGGGAGCATGGCAATTTGATGCCAACCACGGCAGCATTGTGCTTCGGTTCCGGCCAAACGAAGGAGATCGATCGTGAGCCGCATCATGAATGCGATTCTGCTTGTCGCGGGCTTGCTTGGCACCGTGCTCGCTGACGCGCCCGCAGGTGCGCAGACCTACGACCCGCGCTATCCCGTCTGCATCGAGATCTACACTCTCGACGGCAGCAACATCGATTGCAGTTTTATGACGATCGCACAGTGCATGGCGACTGCATCAGGACAGTCGGCGCAGTGCTATGCCAATCCCTATGCCGCGCTGGGCCGGCACCCAAGCCCGATCCCGTCGCCGCCGCGACGGAGCCGATAGCGCGCATCCGTTAGTGAACGCGGATGATATGGGGACGGCCGAGATCGATCAGCCCCTGCACCGCCGAGAGACGATCGTCCAGGGCTGCGATGGTGAGCAGCAGATTGTTGCGGCGCTCGTCGAGCATGCCCATCTCGGCACCGGTGAGCTTCGCGCTCGTCCGCTCCTTGTGAATCCCGTCGAGGGATTTGCGCAGTCCGGCAATCAGGCCGGCCAGCTTTTTGGCCTCTTTGGTCATCGACCGCTTCGCGACATTTTGGCGGCGCGTCTCCGCCGGGTTCTGTCTCATCGTCATCCTCCCGTAGCCCCGCTGCCCCGAGTGGATGCTTACATCTTTGGGTACACCTGTTACGATCGATGAAATCTGCCAGCGAAGAACTTTCTTAAATTGGATGCGCCGGGAACCTGCGCCCGGCCGGCGTGTCGCTGCCAGTCCGTCACTTCACCGGCAACATGAAGCCGTCAAAGTACGACACGAGCGCAGCATAGTCATTGAGCGGAAGCACGGCCGCGACATACTGGTCCGGCCGCACCACGACCATGCAGCCCGCCTTGCGATCGATGCCACGCATGGCGAAGACGTCGTGCCCGCTCTTGATGTCCGGACAGAACATCTTCTCGTAGTCGAGCAAACCGTAGCGCCCCTTGCGCGGCAGCAGCAGCGCGGGCATCACCTCGATGGCGAGATCGCGATGATCCTGCTGGAAGACGGCGCGCAGATCGATCACGCTGTCGATGTCGGCGCCCCCTGGCGTATAGCACCTGACTGGGGACTCCCGGGCCTCGCCGAGGAAATCGCACAGCGCGCGAATGGCCGAGCCCGATGCCGCGGGGTCTTCCGCCGGGGCAAACGCGTAGATGCGGAAGCGGCCATCGGCCTGTGAGGCATGGCCGAGATGGACCGGCTTGGCGTCACCGAGCCGAATGACCGGCGCCGAATGGAAGCGCTTGCCGATGACGAGACCTTCGGCGAGACGCTGATGCGAGGTCGCGCCGGTCAGAACCGACGGTTTGTAATGTGTCGCCGTGCCCGCGGTGTAGCGGCCGTGCCTGACAAAATAGTCCTGCGTCTTGGCGGCATCGGCGCCGCCGGCCTTGGCGGCCGAAGCGAGAATTCCCGCCCACTCGCGATCGAAATCGATCAGCTCCTTCGCAACCGCCTGGCGCTCGGCCGAATAGGAGTGCAGCAGGGTCGGTGGGCACTGCTTGCGCAGCACGGCGGCGAGCTTCCAGCCGAGATTGAAGGCGTCCTGCATCGAGACGTTCATACCCTGCCCCGCCTTCGGGCTGTGGGTGTGGCAGGCATCGCCGGCGATGAAGATCCGCGGCAGGCGCGAATTGATCTCGGCCTCCGGCACGTCGTCGAACTTGTCGGTCAGGCGCTGGCCGATCTCATAGACCGACCACCACGCGATCTCTTTCACGTCGAGCGTATGCGGCTTCAGGATCCGCTGCGCCTTCGCGATCACGTCCTCGGCGGTGATGTTGCGATTGGCGACGCGCTCGCCGATGTCGAGCTTTGCCAACTCCACATAGAGGCGCGCCATGTAGCCGCCCTCGCGCGGAATGATCAGCAGGCTGCCGTCCTTGGCCGACTGGATCAGGGACTTGAAACGGATGTCGGGAAAGTCGGTCACCGCCAGCACGTCCATCACGCCCCAGGCGTGGTTGGCGGAATCGCCGTGCAGCTCGCGGCCGATCGACTTGCGCACCGTGCTGCGCGCGCCGTCGCAGCCGACGACGTAGCGTGCCTTGATCGCCTCGACCTTGCCCTCGTTCGCAGCATCGACGCGTTCGAGGCGCACGGTCACGGCATGGTCAGTGGGGGCTGCGGCCGGATCGACCTGGAGGTCGAGCAGGCGCCGGCCATAGTAAGGCTCGAGCTTGGCCGGCGATTTGCGCATGACGTCGAGAAAGCCGTCATGGATGCGGGCCTGGTTGAGGATGACGTGCGGAAACTCCGACAGCCCGTCCTCGACGTCCTGCACCCGGCCGCTGCGCACGATCTTCTCGGGCGTGCGCTCGTCCGGCTTCCAGAACGTGGTCTCGTTGACCCAATACGCCTCCTTCAGCACGCGCTCGCTGAAGCCGTAGGCGTGGAACATCTCCATGGTGCGGCAGGCGATGCCGTCGGCCTGCCCGACCAGCAGCCTCCCCGGCTTCTGCTCGACGATGCACGTCTTGATGTCAGGAAATTGCGCGAGCTGGGCCGCGAGCGTCAGGCCCGCCGGACCGCAGCCGACGATGAGAACATCGACCTCTGCAGGGACGGTGCCGGTTGCGCCCGGAGCCTGAACGCGCTCGGCGGGATCGGCAACTTCCGGATCGCCCGGCTGAAATCCATTGAGATGGAATTGCATGAGCACCTCTCCCTGGCAACGTTCTGTTTGGATATTGATCAGTATGCTGACTATCAGTATACTTGTCAATCATCGGCAGCACTCCTGCCCGCAACGGAGAATTCGGTGAGCGAGCCCAACGACATGCCCGGCCATTTGGCGCGCCGGTTCCAGCAGATCGCCGTAGCCGTGTTCCTGGCTGAAGTGGAAGATGCCGGCTTCGATCTCACGCCGGTGCAATACGCCGCGCTCGCCACCATCAAGGCCAATCCGGGCCTCGACCAGGTGACGCTCGCCGGCCTGATCGCCTACGACCGCACCACCATCACCGGCGTGATCGATCGCCTGGTGCAGAAGGATCTGATCGAGCGCCGCGCCAGTCCCCGCGACCGCCGCGCCCGCGAGCTCGAGATCACCGACGAGGGCCGCCGCACGCTGCGCAAGATCACGCCGGCGGTGGAATCCGCCCAGCGCATCATGCTGCGCGGCCTCAGCGCGAAGGAAGGCGACGAACTGATGCGGCTGCTCCGCAAGGCGATTGCGGCCGGCAATGAACTCAGCCGCGCCCCGCTGCGGCAGACGCAGGCCTAACCCCGTATTTCCATGGGCATTTGTCGCAGACCGGCGAAACCTGGAGCTAACCTTCGGCTGCTAGCGTCGCCCCCATTCGGCGCTTAACGCGCGATTAACTTTGCCGGTTCGGGAGTTTCGGATGCTCAGGTTCCACATTGCGGCCGCGGCCATTGCGCTGTCGACCGTTCCTGCGCTCGCCAATAGCCATGGCGGCGGCGATGCCGCTCCTCCGCCCAAGCCCGAGGCGACGACCGCGCCGGCCAAGGTGATCCTGACCAAGCAGGGTCCCAAGCTGGTCGATCTCAAGGGCATGACGCTCTACACCTACGAGCGCGACACCAACGGCAAGAGCTCGAACTGCAACGGCAAGTGCACCGAGAGCTGGGTGCCGCTGGCCGCAACCGCCGACGCCAAGGCCGTCGGCGACTTCACCGTGATCAGCCGCGACGACGGCAGCAAGATGTGGGCCTATCGCTACCGCCCGCTCTACACCTCGCCGGCCGACAGGGCCCCGGGCGACGCCAACGGCAACGCCACGACCCTGCAATGGCGCATCGCACGGCCTGACGACTAGGACGCAGCCGCGTCGCGTGACCGACCGATCGTCGTAAAGCCTACTCGCGCGCCAGGTTCGTCGGCACCGGCTTGAACGTCGGCAGATCCGCATTCGCCTGAAGCGGGCTGACTTTCGTGTTCACCAACACCGGCCTGGTCGTGAACCAGACCGCAGCCACCGCTGCGATCACTATTCCAGCACCAAGCGCCGCAAACGATTTCATGTTTCCGCCCCTCGCGGTCAATTGCTGAGAATGACACCGTGCTGGTGTCGCGACGGATGATCGGCGCCAACCAGCGCGTTCGGATCGGTGACGATCACCACCTCCGGCAACGGCACCGGCTCGAGGCCGGCGAAGCGGCGATAGAGCGCGCTCATGATGGCGCCGCAAAATGCTGCCGGGACCAGGAGCGCTGCGAGGATCGGCACGGCGAGCACCAGCAGCAGCACGCAGCCGAACGCCGCCACTCCGCCGATCGCCGCGTATTCCCACGCGCTGCGGCGGCCCATGGCGCGCGCGACATGATGCACGCAGAGCATGAAGATGGTCGAAGGGATGACCGAGATCACCATCATGACCATGAAGGTCTGCGCCGGGATCACGGCCGCGAAGATATGAGCCGTGCTCTTGTCCGTGAAACCGTTCGTCAGGAGCGGCAACAGCGTGTAAGGCAGCAGCGTTGCGAGCACCGTCGGCATCATGGCCGCGATCGCGATGCCGGCAACCGACGTGCGGACCCGGACCGGACCATCGAATACCATCGGCGGTGGCGCCGCCGACGCGCTGGCGGCGGAGGTCGCCCCGGTTGCGCGCGCAACCGGACCGAGGCCGGCGAACTGGCCATAGAGGAATCCACCGATCATTCCCGCGATCGTCGGCAACAGGCCGATCGTCAGCATCGTGCCGTCGCCGGGCGCGGCCAACTGGATGTGGTTGCGGATCGCAATGCCGTAGCTCGCCGCGGCCATGACGCCACCCATCAGTCCATAAGCGAGCCGGCTCGAGATCGTCCATTGCCTGAGCACGGTGTGTCCGGCGAACAGGAAGGCTGCATCAATGGCCATGCGGCCCGCGAAGGACAGCACGATCTGATCCGGCGCAGGTGAGCCTACGGGATCGGTCACCTGTCCGCCCGCGATGGCGAACGCCATCAGCACGGCTTCGACGATGGCCAGCGGAATCAGCGCGGCGAACAGCGCGCGCGGCGAATTCTTGACGACATGCATGCGAGCAACCCCTTGCTCGCTGCACGCTAGACGCGAAGCGTTACGGCCCGCGCAAGACAATGGCTAAAATTGTCGCCAACGCGCGCGTCTTGCCCAAACGCCCTACCCGCGCCAGCTCCTGCCGGCCGCGACCTGCGCGCTCTGTCCGGGCGGCAGCACCACGACGGTCGAATTGAGCTTCACCCGGTCGTAGAGATCGATCACGTCCTCGTTGCGCATCCGGATACAGCCGGACGAGATCGCCTGCCCGATATATTCGGGCTGGTTGGTGCCGTGGATGCGGTAGAGCGTGTCCTTGTTGCCGAGGTAGAGATAGATGCCCCGGGCGCCCAGCGGATTGGCGGGGCCGCCGGCGACGCGCGCCGGATAGGGTCCGAGGCGCGCCTGGATCTCCGCCGTCGGAACCCAGTCCGGCCATTCCGCCAGACGGCCGACGCGCGCGACGCCGGAGAACGCCATGGCTTCCTCGCCGACCGCGACGCCGTAGCGGATCGCCTTGCCGTCGGGCAGCACGAAATAGAGATAGCGCGCATCGGTATCGACCAGGATCGTGCCCGGCTGCTCCTTGCGCGGATAATCGACGATGTGGCGGAGATATTGCTCCGGCACGTTCGCCTGAGCGTAAGGCGTATGCGCGAGCAACTGACGGTCGCGCGCGGTCATGCTCGCATCCGTCGATGGCGAAAGTGTCGTCTGCATGCAGCCGCCCAGCGGCAGCAAGGCAACGACGAACAAAGCGAGTAGAGATTTTGGCACCGCCGGTCCCCCGATAGCGGATAACAGCGCCCCCAGCGTCCCTACATGCTGCCTAAATCGTGCTGAAAGCAAGGCAATCCGGAACACGACCGTGTGTTGGGCAAAGCGGGTTCCATCACCACAAACGGCGGAAGAGCGTCGCAGCATCTCCATACCCTCGCCTTGCTTTGGTCAAACCCGGCTGGACTCGTGGGTCCCAGGGTTTGGGATGGGGCCACGTCAACAGATCGGCTCGCGCCAATGCGGACGATGAAGGCATCAAAGGAGCTGCGATGCTCGCGACGCTGAACAGCAGTCAAATCGTCGATGCGATCGTGAAGGACACGGTGAAAGACACGGTCAAGGACAACGATCCGCACGACGCGGTTCAGATTTCTCCCGAGATGGTGCTGGCCTCGCGCTCCGTCAGCGTTGCGCCCACGCTGGCGCCCGAGATCGCCGCGCGTCCGGAGCCGAAATTCGCACCGGAGCCCAAGGTCGGTCGCGAGATCAATCTGGAGCCGAAGTTCAGTCTTGTCACTGAACCGCAGACGGCAGCGCCTGCGGTCGACACCGCCGTGCGCGTCACGGCGAGCGAAGGTCATGTGAGGCGGAAGAAATCAGCCGCAGGCAGGTGGCTGCGCGGCGCGTTCCTCACGTTCCTGTTTGCGGGCGGCAGCGCGGCCGCCACCATCGCCTGGCAGAAACACGGCGACACCGCAAAACAGATGCTCGCCGAATGGAAGCCGGCCCTGGCGGAGCTGTTGCCTACGACATCGCAGACCGCGCCCGTCGCCGCCGCACAGGCGGCGCCGCCCGAGGCGCAAGCCGCAACCGACCAAACGGCCGATCAGCCTGCGGCACAGGCTGCAGCCGCTCAGCCCGTGACACCGCCCCCGGTTCAAGTTGCTGCCGCCGCTCCCGCAGCAACGCAAGTCGATACCGTGCAATCGTTGACGCGCGATCTCGGCTTGATGGCGCAGCAGATCGAAACGCTCAAGGCCAGCATCGCCGAGCTGAAGGCAGGTCAGGAGCAGATGGCGCGCGAGATGGCGAAGCCGCCCGCGCCGAAGCCGGTCGTCGAGGCAAAGCCGCCGATCGATCCGCGCGCACGCGTGTCCGCGCTTCCGCCGCGCGCAGCAGCGCCGACGCCGTCGCCGGTTCGCAAGCCGAAGCCGGTCGTGTCGCACACTTACATGCCGGCCTCTTCGCCGCAGCCGCTCGCACCTCCGCCGCCGCCGTCACAGGCTGCCGCGGCGGCACCGCCGGCCGCCACGACGCAGGCCGTTGCCGATGACGATGGACCAGTCGTGCGTCCGCCGATGCCGCTGCGCTAAAGCGCGATGAGATCAGGATAGATGCGCACTTTTCCGGATCATGCTTTAGACATGCGACATCAAGAAGCGTCACGCACGCTGACCTGAGTCGATGTGATGCGTTGAGTCCGGGCAATTACGGGATGATGCGATGTTTCGATCGTCTTCCCTCATGAGAAAAGGCCGTCGGGATCTATGCCGCCGGCCTTCTCTTGCAGCTGCCGGTTCCCGGAGCCCGGTTCTGCTGCAATTCCATGCTTTATGATCGCGCCAGCATATTTAATAAAATCTTAACGCGCTCGCGCCTTGCACATCATTTCTGCGCCATAGGCTCAGAGATTGTGCGGTCTGTTCATCGGATAAATATCGACTCGTGATACGATCCAGCATGTTTTGAAGACTTCCGTTGAAGGCTTCTTTTGGAAATTTGGGTCGTCAACACCGGGGGAATTCGGATGCCATACTACTCTTTCGATCTCGTGGTTGGTGAAGAGTTCAAGAACCAGGGCGGTATCATCCTCGAAGACATCGAGGTCGCCTCCGATCGCGCCGTTCAGCTCGCGTGCGAGCTGTCGCAGGTGAAGCCGGAGCTGCAGCAGAAAGGTTGCGCGGTGCGCGTCACCGATCGCGATCACAACGAGGTCTATCGCACGCCGCTGGACCCCGTGCCGGCCTGGCAGCGCTAAGCTACTCGTCCAGCACCGGCGGTTCGAACCAGTTCGTCAGCGACAATCCGCCGTCGACGACGAACGCTGCGCCGGTGACGTAGGCCGATAGCTTGTTCGAGAGCACCGTGAGCGCCATCGGCGCAAGGTCATCAGCCGCGCCGAGACGCCCGAGCGGAATGTGCTTCGCGAGCGACGGGTCCGCAACGAACCCGCCGGCCGCGATCGCGCCGGGCACCAGCGCATTGACGCGGATGTCGTGACGCCCGAACGTCTTCGCGAGCTCCTTCACCAGCATCGCCATGCCTGCCTTCGCCGTCGAATAATGCGGCAGGTTGCGGGGCGTGCCCGCATGCAGCGACGTCAGGAACAGGAACGAGCCGGGACGCTTGGCTGCGATCAACTTCTTTGCGATCGCGCGCGCCAGGTGAAAGCCGGCCTCGAGATTGACGGCGTGCATCTCCTGCCAGGTGCTGCGATCGACCGCGAGCGCATGATCGGCCTCGCGCCGCGGCGGCGAGGCGCTGTGCACGAAATGCGTGATGTCGCCCAGCGCGGCATGTGCGGCCGCCAGCAACGCATCGCATGCATCCAACTTCGCGAGATCGCCGACCCATGGGACCGCCAGATCGGGCCTGCCGCTCGCGCTGATCGCGGTGCTCACCCGCTCCGCGCTGATATCGGCGAATACGGTCCGGACGCCCTCGCCGACCAGGGCTTGCGCGATGGCGCGGCCGATGCCGTTGCCGGCGCCGGTGACGAGCGCGGTGTCGCGTGCGGGATCGAACGGCGTGCTGAACAGGCTCATGTCGCGCTCCGGGTCCTGGAGCGGCCACCGTAGCGCACCGCAACGCGGTGCGACAATTCCGCCCCGGCACCATTGCGGAGCGCCGCGCCGGACGCTAGCCTCCCCAAAAAAATCGAGGAGGATACCCAAGAATGCGCACCCGTTTTCTGATCGCAGGCCTGTTGCTGATCGCAGCTCCCGCCCAGGCGGCCGACGACCATACCCGCTCGAACTACGTCACGATGGTCCTGCAGGCCTTCGCCGCCAAGGTCGAATGCCCCGGCACCGATGTGGTCTACCAGGACCTGGTGCAGAAGGCGCAGCAGATGCAGCTGCCCGAGGGCACCACCGAGCAGGTGCGCAAGGCGATCGCCTGGATGCACACCGGCGGCAAGATGGGTGAGAAGCAGTCCGACGACATCATGGCGGAGGTCGCGGTCGCGACCCAGACGACGGATCTCGATCAGCGCCGGCTCGGCATGAGCAGCTGGTGCGAAAAGCAGAAGACCGCCGGCCTGATCCGCAGCAAGGGCGGCTAGACGCGCGCCCGCGGCGCCGCCTGGGCTCTCCGGTGAACCTCGGAGCTCCCCTCCGAGTCCAATGCTTCGAGCTGAGGACAATTCGAGAGGGGCCATGCTTTGGACACGCCGGATGGCGGCGCTTGCGGTGCTCGTCGCCGCCAACCTGACACTGCCCGCCCTTGCCACGACCGCCGATAATCCGGTCGCCGGACGGCAGGTGCGCTTTCCGCAAGGGGTGTGGAGCGCCCTGCCCCAGCTCAGCCCTGACGGCAAGGTCAGGCAATGCGTGCTGGTCGCGCCTAGGCAACGCAACAAGCCAGGCGGCAAGGTCGACACCGCCTTCGCGCTCAACATCAGCCGCGGCTCGGGCCTCTCCATCACGATGATGGATGACGGACTGCCCAGCGAGCGCGTGCTGGACGACCAGGCCGAGATCGTCCTCGATGGCCGCAGCTTTCCCGCTGTCGCCTTCCCGGTCGGCAACGCCTTCGCGCTGCATCCGGGCGATGCGGAGGCCGTGCTCGCGGCGCTCGGCAAGGCGCGGGACGTCAAGCTGCGCTCGGATGGTGCCGGCGTCGATTCCGGATCGATCGCACTCGATCTCCCGGCGGATGCGCTGAGCTGGCTGAAGCAATGCGGCAAGACCTTCGATATCGCGATCGACAGGCCGACCGATCCCAATGCGCGGGAGATGCCGGCGCCGCGGCAGCGCTCGCCGAAGATCGCCGTGATGCAGCCGACGCCGGCCGGCCCTCCCGGGATTGAGGACAAGCAGAAGATCGAAGGCTGGGATGCATCCGAGCTGCGCAACAGTGACGGGACGATCTTCGCCTGCTTCATCCGTCGCCGCTATCTCATCGGCACGGACGCGCCCGCACCTTCGCGCCGTCTCGCGATCTTCCTGATCGTCAGCCGCGCCAAGGGGCTGACCATGATGCTGAAGGATTCCAAGCTCAACCGGCGAGAAGGCGAGCCCATCGAGGCGACGCTGAAGATCGGCAATGCGCCGTTCCAGGGATTCACCGCACAAATCGAGGGCCCCGACGAAATCGGCTTGTTTCCGCAGCACGGCGCCGCGCTGGCCGGAGCGATCGAGACCGGTTCCGTGCTGGCCATGAAGGCCAGGACGATCGAGGACAATTACGAGTTCTCGGTGCAGCCCGGGGTCATCGGCTGGCTGCGCGCCTGCGCGCGGCGCAACGGGATGGTCCTCGAGCCCGCCGGGCAGTGAGGCCTCGCGTTAAGCACATCGCGGCGGAACCCGCGCCGCGACCCATAATCGTCACATTCCTCACGAGCATGCGGCTCTTCGAACAGGAGACCCCCCATGCGGATTGCTCATCTCGTCGTCGCCGCTAGCCTTGCGATCAGCGCCGTGCTGGCAGGCCCCGCCTTTGCGCGGAATGCCGACGCCCAGAAGGGCGAGGACAAGTCGGCCTCGTCGTCACCCTCCTGCAGCGCCTATCAGCAGGCGCCGGACGGATCGTGGGAGCAGCTCCCCTGCAAGGAAACGGGCGAGCGCAGCCAACCGCAGACCCAGCACAAGTCAGGCGCGCAAGGCACCGACCAGGGCGAGCGCTAAGCCGCATCATGGTGCGGGAACCCGGCGGGCGGTTTCCGGGTTAGAGCGGACGGCTTGCCGCGTTGCTGACGCCCGCTAGAAAGCGATCGGCCGGGCTAAGGAGCGGCCCTTGGAAAAGCAAACCCCGCGAGCACTTGTGGATTCGATCGAGCTTGACGACCTTCAACGCCGTCTGAAGGCGCTGGAAGAGGAAAACGCACGCCTCAAGGCGGTCGGCGCGGCCGTCCTCACCGAACGGCAGAAGGCGGAATCCGCGCTGGCCGAAAGCGAGGAGCGTTACCGGACGTTGTTCAACTCGATCGACGAAGGCTTTTGCATCATCGAGTTCTTCGACGGCCCGCACGGCCCGCTCAGCGACTACATCCACGTCGAAGCCAATCCCGCCTACACCCAGCATGCGGGCATCCCCAACGTGGTCGGCCAGAAGGTCCGCGAGATGGTCCCGGCCGAGGCCGACGGCTGGGTCGAGCTCTATGGCGGCGTGCTCAGGACCGGCCAGCCGATCCGCTTCGAGCGCGAGCTGGTCGCGACCGGCCGCCACCTCGAGCTCGCCGCATTCCGCGTAGAGCCTGAAAGCCGCAAGCAGGTCGCCGTGCTGTTCCAGGACATCACGCCGCGCAAGCGGGCCGAGCGGGAGCTGCAGCAGCTCAACGAGACGCTGGAAGCGCGCGTGGTCGCAGCGCTGGCCGAGCGCAAGCTGATGGCCGACCTCGTCGAGGGCACCAATGCATTCGTCCAGGTGGTCGACCCCAGCTTCCGCTGGCTCGCCATCAACGGCGCCTCCGCGCGGGAATTTCACCGCATCTACGGCATCTTGCCGAAGGTTGGTGACAACATGCTGGAGCTGCTTGAGGATCAACCCGAGCACCGCGACGCCGTCCGCGCCGTCTGGTCGAGGGCGCTGGCGGGCGAGGAGTTCGTCGAGACTGGCGAGTTCGGAAACCCGAGCCGCGCCCGTCGATCCTACGAGATGCGGTTCAACTGCCTGCGCGATGGCAATGGTCAGCTTCTCGGCGCTTATCAATTCGTCTACGACGTTACCGAGCGCCTGCGGGAGCAGGAACGGCTGCGCGTGGCCGAGGATGCGCTGCGGCAGTCGCAGAAGATGGAGGCCGTCGGGCAGCTCACCGGCGGCATCGCGCACGACTTCAACAATCTGCTCACCGGCATCATCGGATCGCTGGAATTGTTGCAGACGCGGCTCGGCCAGGGCCGCGTCAAGGAAATCGACCGCTATGTGTCGGCCGCGCAGGGCGCCGCCAAGCGCGCCGCAGCGCTGACGCACCGGCTGCTCGCCTTCTCGCGCCGGCAGACGCTCGATCCCAGGCCGACCGACCTGAATCGCCTCGTCATGGGCATGGAGGAGCTGGTCCGCCGTACCGTCGGGCCGGAGATCGCGCTGGAGGTCGTCACATCAGGCGGTCTGTGGCCGACGCTGATCGATGCCTCGCAGCTCGAAAACGCCCTCCTCAACCTCTGCATCAACGCCCGCGATGCGATGCCCGAGGGCGGCCGACTCACGATCGAGACCGCCAACCGCTGGCTCGACGATCACGGCGCCGGCGAGCGCGACCTGGAGCCCGGGCAATACGTCTCGCTCTGCGTCACCGATACCGGCACCGGCATGACGCCCGACGTGATCGAGCGCGCCTTCGATCCGTTCTTCACAACCAAGCCGATCGGCCAGGGCACCGGCCTCGGGCTCTCGATGGTCTATGGCTTCGTGCGCCAGTCCGGCGGCCAGGTCCGAATTTATTCGGAAGTCGGCCAGGGCACGACCATGTGCCTCTATCTGCCGCGCCATTATGGCAAGGAGACTGACAAGCCGTCCGCACTGGCCCCCAAGACCGCAGTGCGCCCGCAGGCCAGCCACACCATCCTGATCGTCGATGACGAGCCTTCGATCCGCATGCTGCTGACCGATGCGCTGGAAGAGATCGGCTTCAACGTACTGGAGGCCCATGACGGCCCGACCGGCCTGAAGCTCCTGCAATCGGACGCGACCATCGATCTGCTCGTCACCGATGTCGGCCTGCCCGGCGGCATGAACGGCCGCCAGCTCGCCGATGCCGCGCGCACCACGCGGCCCGCGTTGAAAGTGCTGTTCATCACCGGCTACGCGGAAAACGCCATCATCGGCAACGGCCAGTTGTCGCCCGGCATGCAGGTGCTGACAAAACCGTTCGTCGTCGAGGCGCTGGCAAGCCGCGTCCTCGACATGATCAAGGATGGAACCGGGCGGAGCTGACCTAAACCGCGATGAGATGAGGATGAATCGTCATCGCGCTTTAGGTTGTTGCTTGAGCATGATCTTTTCGGAAAACCGCTGCGCACTTTTCCGGATCATGCTTTAGCTGTTGGCCGGCCCACGCATGATCTTCATGGCATCTTCAATGTGGCGCCATTCCTTGGCCTCATCGGCCTCGCCGCGACCCTCGCAGGCCTGCGCCTGCTCGGCGGCCTTCGCAATCGCCGCAAAACCGTGCCGCTCCAGCATCTGGCGCGCGACGGTGTGGACCTGCAGCTCGGACATCATGGGCGCTCTCCCGTGTTGAGGAAACCGCGGCGCCCGGCTCGGCGCTCCGCGGGTCTCTGACAACGATCTCGCCGCCGGCTCCGTTCCACGCGCCGGCGATCACATCGGCAAGCGCCGGGAACCAAAAAGACGAAGGCGGCCCGCCATGCCCGGCGGACCGCCTTCTCACCCACCCCAAATGGGCCGTCAGCCGCGTCCCCCTACGCGACCGCCACTCTCTTGCGCTCGATATCGTTCGGCACCTCGATATCGACCTCGAGGGTCGAGACTTCGTCGCCGCGCTCGAGCCGGACGATGACCTTGGTCGGGTCCAGCGTCACGTGCTTGGACACGACGGCGAGAATTTCCTCACGCAGCACACCGAGCAGATCGGGCTGGCCGCGCATGCCGCGTTCATGGGCAAGCAGGATCTGCAGCCGTTCGCGAGCGACGGGTGCAGAGGCCTTGTTGCCGCGGAGAAGCCGAAGCAGACCCATGCTCATGCAGCCCTCCGTCGCAGCAGACGATCCATGAAACGCTTGCGCTCGGCCGGCACCTGCATCGGCACAGTGTCGCCGCAGAGCCTCCGGGCCGCATCGATATAAGCCCGCGCGGGTGCGCCTTCGGCATTCGACAGTGTTACCGGTGTGCCGACATTGGAGGCCTTCAACACGTCCTGACTCTCCGGGATGATGCCGAGCAGCGGCGTTGCCAGGATTTCCAGGATGTCGTCGATGGTCAGCATCTCGCCGCGTGCGGCGCGCGAGGGATCGTAGCGGGTGATGAGAATGTGCTTCTCGACCCGCTCGCCCTTCTCGGCCCGCACGGTCTTGGAATCGAGCATGCCGATGATGCGGTCGGAATCGCGCACCGAGGACACTTCCGGATTGGTGACGATCACGGCCTCGTCCGCAAAACGCATCGCCATGGAGGCGCCGCGCTCGATGCCGGCCGGGCTGTCGCAGATCACCCAGTCGAAACGGCTGCGCAGGTCGGCAATGACCTTGCCGACGCCCTCTTCCGTCAGCGCGTCCTTGTCGCGGGTTTGCGACGCCGGCAGCAGCCAGAGATTCTCCAGCCGCTTGTCCTTGATCAGCGCCTGCGGGAGCTTTGCGACGCCCTGCACCACGTTGATGAGGTCGAACACCACGCGGCGTTCGGCGCCCATCACGAGGTCGAGGTTGCGCAGGCCGACGTCGAAATCGACGACGACGACCTTGTCGCCGCGTTGCGCCAGCGCAGCGCCCAGCGCGGCGGTCGTGGTCGTCTTGCCGACGCCGCCCTTGCCTGATGTCACGACCAGTACCTTACTCATCTGACATGTCTCCTTTGCTGGTCAGTTCAGTGCTGTAATTCGCATGGTGTTCCCCTGCAGCCAGGCCTGGGCCGGCTTGCCGCGCAGGGCTTCGTCGATGTCGTCGGCAGTCTGGTAAAACCCATCGATTGCAAGCAGTTCGGCTTCGATCTTCTGGCAATAGATCCGCGCGCTGGTGTGCCCGTTCACGCCCGCCATGGCGCGGCCGCGGAGCGCGCCGTAGATGTGGATGGAACCGCCGGCGACGACCTCGGCGCCGGAACCGACCGAGCCCAGAATGGTGACGTCGCCTTCCGGGAAGATCACGGTCTGGCCGGAGCGCACGGGCGCCTCGAGCAGCAGCGAGGTCTGCTTCGGCTCGGCTTTGGCCTCGGGCTTCTTGGGGGCCGTCGGCTCGATCACGCAGCTGCGGCCACCCGACAGCAGCGGCGGCATCATGGGGGTCAGCCTGCCCTCGTCCACGCCCTCGAGGCCGAGCACGCGGATGTTGCGGTCCTGAAGGCTGGTCAGCAGATGGCCGATGCCGGCCTGACTGAGATCGACCGAGGACAGGTCGATCACCACGGGCCGGCCGGCGAAGAAGCCGGGCGAGCGGGCGATGGTGGCGTCGATTTCCGCGAGCCAGTCCAGGATCGGAACCGTCGGCACGAACACGAAGGCCACATAGGAGCGCCCGCGCAGGCGTACCATTTGGCGTTGGACTTTTGCTGCAGCCTCCATAGCGGCCGACTCGTTCCCCGTTATTGAATGGTTAACGATGCGGCGGATTTGGTTAACGACGAGTTAATTTCTCCGTCGGGTCACGCGGGCTGGAGGGGCTGGCTGACGCCGCTCTCATGTCCCGGACGCGCTGCAACGCGTAAGCGTTGCTGCGCAGAGCCGGGACCCAGAAGGCGGCGCGGGACAACGCGGAGAGATGGGCCCCGGCTCTGCAGCGCACCGTCGAAGGGACGCTGCGCTGCGTCCGGGGCACGAGAGGAGAGTGAGGCGCGCGCTCTGCGCTCGCAATCACCGCGTAGAGGCCCCCCGCCCCTCACCTCGCGCCTCGCGCCGTCCATTGTGATCGCAGGCCCGGTCATCCCGATTGACACCGCCGCGCCATCTGGTTTCGATCCGCCTCCCCCGCGGATGGAGCCGATCATGTCAATCCAGTCGTCCGTCAGACGCAAGACTGCGCCGGACATTCGGGCCCGCAAGCGCGGCGAGCCGATCGTCATGCTGACGTCCTACCACGCGCATACGGCAGCGCTGGTGGATCGGCATTGCGACGTGATTCTGGTCGGCGATTCCCTCGGCAACGTCATGCACGGCTTCGAGACGACGGTGCCCGTCACGCTCGACATGATGATCCTCCAGGGCGCGGCCGTGATGCGCGGGTCCAGGCAGGCGCTGGTCGTGGTGGATATGCCGTTCGGATCGTATGAAGCCTCCAGGGAGCAGGCGTTCAACGCTGCGGTCCGGATCATGAAGGAGACCCAATGCGGCGCGGTGAAGCTTGAAGGCGGCGTCCGCATGGCCGAGACGATCGCATTCCTGTCCGGGCGCGGCATCCCGGTGATGGGCCATATCGGCCTCACGCCGCAATCCATCAACACGCTCGGTTCGTTTCGCGCGCAAGGACGCAACGAGGTGGACTGGGGTCCGATCGAGGACGATGCCAGGGCCGTCACTGAGGCCGGTGCCTTTTCGGTCGTGATCGAGGCCGTGGCCGAACCGCTGGCGCGCAAGATCACCGAGACGATCGCGATCCCCACCATCGGCATCGGCGCGAGCGCGGCCTGCGACGGCCAGGTGCTCGTGCTCGAAGACATGCTCGGGCTGTCGCCCAGGACGCCGAAATTCGTCCGGCGGTATGGCAATCTCGGTCCGGCCATTGAAGCCGCGATCGAAAGCTATGCCGCCGACGTGCGGTCACGCGCCTTTCCCGGGGCCGAACACATCTACGACATGAAGAAGAGCTGACGGCAGCAAGCCGTCAGGCCCCGCCTGTGTCACCAGCTACTTCTTCACCTTGCTCGCATCCATCTTGATCGCGGGATCGAGCATCTTGGTCGTGAACGCCGTCGAGACGTCGAACGGCTTCTCCATGCCGAGATAGGTCTGGACCAACTCGTAGTCCTTCTTCATCCGCTCGCCGTCGATCCACCCGAGCGACTTCGTCGTCGTGAACTCATCCGTCATCAGGAACTTGATGCGTTCCCACTGGCGCTCCTGGTTCTCCTTGTCGAGGCCGGAGACCTGGTCGAGCAGCGCCTTGAGGCACGGCGTGACGTCGGCGACGCAGGCAGCAAACGCCTTCTGCGTGACGCGGACGAAATCCTCGACCACTTTCGGGTTCTTCTGCAGGTAGGCGCCGTTGACGATCAGCGAATTGCCGTAGGGGTTGAGCCCGATGTCCTTCCAGTTGACGTAGCCGAGGTCCTGCCCGAACTCGATCACCTTCAGATCGTGCTCGTTGTAGAAGTCGCTGATGATGTCCACGGTGTGGCTCTTCAGCGCGGCGATCTTCGCGGTCGGCCCGACATTGACGAAGCCGACGGAGTCGGGTGCGAGCCCTGCGGCCTTGGCGAAGGCCGGCCACATCACGCGTGAGGCATCGCCCGGCGGATTGCCGATCTTGTGGCCGGCGAAATCCTTGACGCCGTTCACGCCGTAGCTCTTCAGCCAGTAGAAAGTCTGCCCGGTGTTGGCATAGACGCTCATCACCGCCACGGTATCGGCGCCCTTGCTTCTCGCCACCAGCATGGTGGCGAGATCGGCGACGCCGAACGGCGAGCCGCCGGAGCCGACCTTGGCGGCGGAGACGCCGGAGCCCTTGCCGGTCTCGATCGTGAGGTCGATGCCGGCCTTCTCGTACCAGCCCTGCGCCTTGGCGTAATAGTAGGGCGAATGGTCGGCCGTCGGCGTCCAGTTCAGGATCAGATTGACCGCCTCGCCCGCGCTCGCCGGCACCGCCGGCAATCCGAGCGCCAGCGCCACAAAAGCCGCCCGCAAATGCTTCATCGCATCTCTCCTCATTCCCGCGACCCGGCTTGTCGCTCTCCCCTTGTGAGGATACCAATGCAACAAGCCCGCCCTCAACTTGTCAACTGTTTGGTTGGAAATGCCTGCAAAACGATCTGGCGACACCGTGCCGCAGCGGCGCGATCCCGTCGCCACCCGCAAGAAACTGCTGACCGCGGCCCGCCAGGAGTTCGCCCGGCACGGCTTCGCGGGCGCCCGCGTCGACGAGATCGCCGAGCGCGCGGCCGTCAACAAGCAGCTCGTCTACCATTATTTCGGCGACAAGGACGCGCTCTACCTCGCGGTGCTCGAATGGGTCTACGAGGACATCCGCGAGCAGGAGCGCAAGCTCAATCTCGAGGGCCTGCCGCCGGACAAGGCGATCCGCCGGCTGATCGAGGCCTCGTTCGATCACCTCGCCGCAAACCCTGATTTCATCGTGCTTCTGAACGACGAGAACCGCGGCGGCGCCCGCCATGTCCGCGGCTCGACACGGCTGGAGGCGATGCATTCACCGCTGGTGAAAAGCGTCTCCCACATCCTCCACGAGGGCGTGCGCGCGGGCGTGTTCCGCAAGGGGATCGATCCCATCCAGCTCTATATCTCCATCGCGGGCCTCAGCTATTTCTTCTTCTCCAACACGCCGACGCTGTCGGCGATCTTCGGCAAGGACCTGTCGAGCCGCGCCCAGCGCCGCGCCCGGCGCCGGCACGTGGCCGACCTGGTGCTGCAGTCGCTCCGACCCTAATCAACCAACTGGTTGAAAGTTGACCCGAGGCCGGTTAGGCTTGCCGCCGTGGCAGTGAAGCCGCGACAACTGGGAGCAAAAGGTGGCAGCCAGCGGAGCAAATCCGGCACGCAGCTTCGCGATCATCCTGATCGTGCATCTTGCCGTGCTCGTGCTCTGGCAGGTCGCGGTCGATGCCTTCCACGTCCCGAAATTCATCCTGCCCTCCCCGCTGGCGACGGTGCAGACCCTGGGGACCACGGGCTATGCCTGGGGCGCCAACACGCTGGTCACCGCCGTCGAGATTCTGGGCGG
Organism: Bradyrhizobium sp.; assembly: GCF_035935975.1. Lineage (GTDB taxonomy): Bacteria > Pseudomonadota > Alphaproteobacteria > Rhizobiales > Xanthobacteraceae > Bradyrhizobium. Next base: position 60,305 of record NZ_DASYWN010000023.1, on the reverse strand, counting down.
CTTCGCGCTCGGCGCCTTCGTCGGCGTCGCCCTTGCCGTGATCTTCAGCTGGGCGCCGCTGCTCAGCCTCGTGCTGCTGCCGCTGTTCGTGACGCTGAACATGATCCCGAAGGTCGCGCTCGGCCCGCTCTTCATCGTCTGGTTCTCCTACGGCATCGTGCCGAACATCCTGATCGCCTTCAGCATCTGCTTCTTCCCGATCCTGCTCACCACAGCGCGGGGCCTGCGCGAGGTCGAGCCTGACCTGCTCGACCTCGTCAAATCGCTGCGCGGCTCGCGCTGGACGCTGTTCCGCAAGATCCAGCTGCCGGGATCGCTGCCCTACATCTTCTCCGGCATGAAGGTCGGCGCCATCCTTGCGGTCGCCGGCGCCATCGTCGGCGAGTTCATCGCCTCCGAGCGCGGGCTCGGCTACCTCATGATCCAGGTGCAGTCCTCGCTCGACACGCCCGCGATGGTGATGGCGGTCGTGCTACTGACCCTGCTCGGCGTCGCTCTCTACGGCCTGGTGCTCGTCCTCGAACGCATGTTCGTGGTCGGCGACGCCAGGCAGACTTAACTAAAGGACCGACCCATGCTGCTCACCCGCCAGACGCTGCCGAAGACCATTCCTGACATCGCAGCGCTCGACGATCTCCTGTGCCGTCCGACCCAGGCGCTGATCGACGACCTCAGGACGGTCGAGGGCGACATCATGATCCTCGGCGTCGCCGGAAAGATGGGCCCGACGCTGGCGGGCCTTGCCAAGGCCGCCGTGCCGGACCGCCGTGTCATCGGCGTCGCCCGCTTCAGCGACACTGGCGTCAAGGACTGGCTCCAGGCGCGCGGCGTCGAGACGATCAATTGCGACCTGCTGGACGAGGCCGCGATCAACGCGCTGCCGAAGGCGCCGAACATCATCTTCATGGCGGGCCGGAAATTCGGCGCCGAGGGTGATCTGTCGCTGACCTGGGCGATGAACGCGCATGTGCCGGCGCTGGTGGCGCAGGCCTTTCCGTCCTCGCGCATCGTGGCGTTCTCGACCGGCTGCGTCTATCCGTTCGTGCCGGTCGACGGCAAAGGCTCGACCGAGGACATGGCGCCGAACCCGCCTGGCGAATACGCCCAGTCCTGCGTCGGCCGCGAGCGCATGTTCGAATATTTCTCGCACAAGTTCGGAACGCCGGGCCGACTGTTCCGCCTCAACTACGCGATCGACATGCGCTACGGCGTGCTGCACGACATCGCCACGAAGGTCCTCACGGGCACCCCGATCGACGTCAGCCTCGGCCACGTCAATTTCATCTGGCAGGGCGACGCCTCCGCGCAGGCGCTGCGGTGCCTGGCGCACTGCACCGCGCCGACCTCGCCGATCAATGTCAGCGGCCACGAGATCCTGGCGGTGCGCGACCTCGCGCAGAAATTCGGCGCCCGCTTCGGCCGCGCGCCGGTGCTGACGGGCAAGGAAGAGCCGACGGCCTGGCTGACCGACACGTCCAAGGCAGTCGAGCTGTTCGGCCTGCCGGTCGTCGACACCGAGCAGTTGATTGCCTGGACCGCAGACTGGGTGTCCCGCGCCATGCCGAGCCTCGGCAAGCCCACCAAATACGAGGTGCGCGATGGTCGTTACTGACGATCCGCCCATTCTCAAGCTCGGCGTCGACGATGCCATCGCCGGGCTGGTGCTGTCGACAGAAGCGCAATGGAACCAGACCGAAGAGGACTGGCGCATCTTTCTGCGCGACGGCGTCGTGTTCGGCATTCGCGACGGCATGCGGCTGGTCGCTACCGCGGCCCTGCTGCCGTACTCCGGCAACAACGCCTGGATCAGCATGGTGCTGGTATCAGGCACGCATCGCCGCCGCGGCCTCGCCACGCGCCTCGTCGACGCTTGCCTGGAGACCGCGCGCAAGAACGGCCTGACGAGCTGGCTCGACGCCACGCCCGACGGCGCCGCCGTCTATGGCCCGCTCGGCTTCACGCCGACGCTGCAGCTGCGCCGGCTGAAGCTGGCGAAGCCGATGCGAACGGCAGCCGCGGCACCCGCAACCGCGACGCTCGATTCCCTTCGCGCCCGGGATCGCCGGGCCACCGGCCTCGACCGCACCGCCCTGCTCTCGGCCTTCGCACAGCGCCCGGGCTCGCGCATCGTCTCCGCCAATGGTGCCATCGCGCTGGTGCGCGACGGCCGCACCGCGCGCCATATCGGCCCGTTGTTTGCCGATCACGCTGCGGCCGCACTGACCCTCGTCAATGCGATCGCACAATCGGACGACCGCCCCTTGTTGCTCGACGCCGTCGCCTCGCAGGCTGCGTTCCTCGAAGGACTGACCGCCTCGGGGTGGACCATCGAGCGGCCGTTCCAGCGCATGCGGTTCGGCCCCGCCACCGCCGGGGCCGAGGAAACGCCATTCGCCGTCGCCGGCCCCGAATTCGGATAGGACATCATGCACCACAGCCAGATCAACGCCGACGTTCGCAAGCTGATTGCCGAAGGCACCGTGCTGCCGGCGCATCCGCTCGCGCTCACAGCCGAGCGCCAGCTCGACAAGACCCATCAGCGCGCGCTGACACGCTATTACGTCGACGCCGGCTCGGGCGGCCTTGCCGTCGGCGTCCACACCACGCAATTCGCGATCCGCGATGTCGGCCTCTACCGCCCGGTGCTGGAGCTCGCCGCCGAGACCGCGGCCAACTGGACCAAGCGGCCGCTCGCGATGGTCGCGGGCCTTGCCGGCCCGACGACACAAGCCGTGGCCGAGGCGCGCACCGCGCGCGACATCGGCTATCACGCAGGTCTCCTCAGCCTCGCCGCGATGAAGAGCGCCTCCGAGGACGAGATCATCGCGCATTGCACGGCGGTCGCGGCCGAGATTCCGCTGGTCGGGTTCTATCTCCAGCCGGCCGTGGGCGGCGTCATCCTGTCGAGCCGGTTCTGGCAGCGCTTCGCCTCGATCGACAACGTCATCGCGATCAAGATCGCGCCGTTCAACCGCTATCGCACGCTCGATGTGCTGCGCGGCGTCGCCGCCGCCGGCGCGCTCGACCGCGTCGCGCTCTACACCGGCAATGACGATCACATCCTGCTCGACCTGATGCTGCCGTTCGACCTCCGCGACAAGGGCGTCACCACGCGCACCTATTTCAAGGGCGGCCTGCTCGGCCATTGGTCGGTGTGGACCGCGAGCGCGATCAAGCAGTTCGAGCGCTGCAAGGCGGCACGGCACAAGGACAGCGTGCCCGCCGATCTGCTCGCGCTCGATGCTCGCGTCACCGACTGCAACAGCGCCTTCTTCGACGTCGCCAACAATTTTCACGGTTGCATCGCCGGCTGCCACGAGATCTTGCGGCGTCAGGGCTTGATGAAAGGCCTGTGGTGCCTCGATCCGAACGAGGGTCTCAGCCCCGGCCAGAAGGATGAGATCGACCGCGTTACGTGCGAGCACGCCGACCTCAGCGACGATGCCTTCGTCGCCGCCAACCTCGGCAAATGGCTGGCATGAGCTCAAAACCCTTCATCAGCCTGCAAGGCGTCCGGAAGGTCTATCGCAGCGGCGGCGCCGAGTTCCTGGCGGTGTCCAACGTCACGATGGACGTGCAGGAAGGCGAGCTGGTCTCGCTGGTCGGCCCGTCCGGCTGCGGCAAGACCACGGTGATGAAGATTCTGGCCGGCCTGCACGGCGCCGACGGCGGCACGGTGAAGATCGGCAATGACACAAGCCCGTTCGATCCGACCCGTGACATCGGCATGGTGTTCCAGCAGGCGCTGCTTTTGAAGTGGCGCACCATTCTGGACAACGTGCTGCTGCCGGCCGAGATCGTGGGCCTGCCGATGAAGGCCGCGCGCGAGCGAGCGCGCGATCTGCTCAACTTGGTGGGCCTTGCCGGCTACGAGCAGAAATATCCCCAGCAGCTCTCCGGCGGCATGCAGCAGCGCACCGCGATCGCGCGCGCTTTCGTGCATGATCCAAAGCTGATCCTGATGGACGAGCCGTTCGGCGCGCTGGATGCGCTGACGCGCGAGCAGATGAATATTGAGATGCTGCGGATCTGGCGCGAGAGCGGCAAGACCATCATCTTCGTCACGCATTCGATCCAGGAAGCCGTGTTCCTGTCGTCGCATTGCGCAGTGCTGACGGCGGGCCCGGCGAAGATGGCCGATTACTTCCCGATCGACCTCCCCTTCCCGCGAGACCTGCCGCTGAAGACCACGGATGCGTTCGGTGCTTACGCAAGGCGGATTTATGCGAAGCTGGGCCTGGGTGCGGCGTAAGACCGCCACCCGATCAGTCCCGTAGCCCGGATGGAGCGCAGCGCAATCCGGGGTTCTATCCGAGCAGACACAGCGGCCCCGGATTACGCTACGCTCCATCCGGGCTACGCACCACGCATTCAGGTCCCGTAGAGCCGGGCGCGGCGTAGTCACCGCGCCCTCCTCACGATCAGCTCTTGTTCCGCATCTTGCTGAGCAGGTAGTTGTCGTAGAAGTTTTCAGCGATCTGCGTGTAGAACAGCAGTTCCTTCTGATACGCGTCGTGGCTTTCCTTGGTGCGCTTGAACAGGTCGCTCTTGGCGGCGAGCTCGTTCAGGTGCTCCTGGGTCGCGCTGTAGCAGGCTTCCATCACCGGCTGCGGGAAGGCCTTGAGCTCGGCGCCGTTGGCGATCAGCCGCTTCAGCGCCGCCGGGTTCACGCTGTCATACTTCTCGAGCATCCAGGCGCCGGCCGCGGAGGCGGCCTGGTTGACGATCGCCTGATACTGCTTCGGCAGGCTCGCCCACTTCTCGTCGTTGACGATCATGTGCAGCATGGCGCCGCCTTCCCACCAGCCGGGGAAGTAGTAGTACTTGGCGACCTTCTGGAAGCCGAGCTTCTCGTCGTCATAGGGACCGACGAACTCGACCGCGTCGAGCGAGCCCTTCTCCAGCGCCGCATAGATGTCGCCGCCGGCGAGCTGCTGCGGCACCACGCCGAGCCTGGCCAGCACATGGCCACCCATGCCGGCGATACGGAATTTGAGGCCCTTGAGATCGTCGACGGTCTTGATCTCCTTGCGGAACCAGCCGCCCATCTGGGTGCCGGAATTACCGCAGAGGATGGCGTGGGTCTTGAAGGGCTTGAGCGCCTCGTTGGTCAGCTCCGCGCCGCCGCCAAAGAACCACCAGGACTCCTGGTGGCGGTGGTTCATGCCGAACGGCGCGCCGGTGGCGTAAGCCAGCGCCGGCTCCTTGCCGATGTAGAAATAGAGCGGCGTCTGCGCCATCTCGACGGTATTGACGCTGACGGCGTCGAGCGCCTGCAGGCCGGGGACGAGCTCGCCGGCGGCAAAGGTCTGGATCTGGAATTTGTTGTCGGTGGCCTCGGCCACGTATTTCGCAAAGGTCTGCGCCGTGCCGTAGATGGTGTCGAGCGACTTCGGGAAGCTCGAGGTCAGGCGCCATTTGATCTCGGGCATGGACTGCGCGATCGCAGGTGCAGCAACCAGCGTCGTTGCGCCGGCGACTGCGCCGCCCTTGAGGAACGTCCGGCGTTTCATATTGGGGTCTCTCCCTCCGAGTCAGGCTTGAAATGGGTGGCCTAAGCCACGGTCTTCGCGGACCGTTTGCCCGTTCCTGCCACGCAGTTCAAGCCATGATAAAGGAGGGGCGGCCTGCCAAGTCCGGCCGCCGCGGCATGCCGCCACGGGTCTGGCGCTGCGGAGCTTTCAGGCCTCGGCGACGAAGACTGACAGCGCCCGCTGCAATTCCTTGTAGGCGCGCGGCCCGATCTTGGCCGCGAGCGCCTTGTCGCTTTCGGCGGCCGCCGGCCTCAGCCGGCCCAGCAGCGCCGTTCCGGCCTCGGTCAGATAGAGCACATAGTACCGGCGGTTGATCGCAGACGCCGTGCGCCGCACCAGGCCGCGGCCTTCCAGATGATCCACCAGCCTGCCGAGCCCGGCCCGCTCGATCGACAGCAGCTGCGCGACGGCGAGCTGGTTGACGCCCGGATTGGCGTCGATCACGCAGAGCACGGAAAACTGGGCGGGGCTGATCTCGAAGGCCGCCAGTTGCCGGCTGAATTCCTTGAAGATCCAAAGCTGCGCCCGGCGGATCGAGTAGCCCAGCAGTTGCGAGAGGTCGCCCAGCGCAAGCGGCTTTGCCTTGGCCGCCTTGGTGCCGGACACGATGCGCGGCGCCGGTCGCGACGGCTTCGTCGCGCGCGTCGCCTGCCGCGGTCGCGCAACCCGTTTCCTCACCCGTGCCTTGCCTGGCTGCATCGTCGCGCATCTTTCGCAAAGCCGACGCAAGAGCATCCGGCCGTGACCCGAGGATTCGGACAGCGAGTCTAACGCAACGCGGCCGGATCGAGAAGCCGAGCCGAACCTCGCCCTCGCGCATACAGCTTCTACGACAGGTTGCATGGCAATATCGCGCAATGCGTCATGTTGACACGGCAACATCGCTCGCCTAAGGATCGTGAAAACCTGCCGTGACACGAGCAGGTTCAAGGGGAGCGCAAGGGGAGCAAACGTCCGTGCCGTCATCAGGGGTGGGCGACGATCCGCGTGCCACAGCGCATCGCGGCGAAGTGGTTTTGCGCGCAACGGCGTCACGGCTCATTGGCCGGCGCACGCGCATCTCTCCCGACAGCGATTCAGAAAACGTCTCTGACCACTCGATGCCTCGCCGCCTCGCGAGACGTCGGACGCTTGCGTTCAATCATCAATGTTGAAACCGGGAGGGCATGCCATGAAACGACTTTTCCTCGCCTCGACAATCATCGCCACATGGGCGTCCGTCGGCCCGCAGGCCATCGCACATGGGCTGCCACCGAGCGGCGTCGCGCCGCGCGCGTCCTGCACCGCCCTCACCGGCCTGACGCTGCCGAACACGCAGATCCTCAGCGCGACGCAGAAGTCGGGCTATTGCAACGTGATCGGCATCATCAACAAGCGCGTCTCGACGCAGGATCCCGATCATTTCACCTACGGGATCGGCTTCGCGCTCAACCTGCCGAACACCTGGCACGGCCGTTTCGAGATGATGGGCGGCGGCGGTACCGACGGCAGCCTCAATGCCGACCCGCAAGGCGCGGCCGGCGTCGAGCTCGGCCAGGGCTGGGCCGTTGCGGCCGATGACGGCGGCCATGAAGACAGCGCCAGCAACGTCGTCGGCGGCCATCAGGACGACGACCCCAATGCCGGCGGCTCCGCACATTTCGCGATCGACGCCCAGGCGCGCCGCGACTACGGCTACAACGGCATCGAGAAGACCGCGACGATCTCGAAGCAGATCATCTCCTATTTCTACGGCCTCGACACCGTCTATTCCTACATCATGGGCTGCTCGAACGGCGGCCGCGACGCCATGATGGCCTCGCAGCGCTTCCCCTCGCTGTTCGACGGCGTGATCTCGCAAAACCCCGGCTTCAACCTGCCGCAGGCGGGCCTCGCCGAAGCCTGGAACGAGCAGGTGCTCGGCACGCTCGCAACCAGCAAGGACGTCAACGGGCAGCCCTTCATTCCCGACACGTTCCCCGCCCAGGATCTTCAGGTCGCATCGGCCGCGATCCTGAGCGCCTGCGACGCGCTCGATGGCCTCGTCGACGGCATCATCGACAATTATCACGCCTGCACGACGAAGAAGGTCTATCCGGCGCTCGCCAGCTACACCTGCGGCACCGGCTCGCACGGCAGCACGCCGCATGGCGGCACCTGCCTCACCGGCGCGCAGGTGGACGCGTTGAAGAAGATCTATGCCGGGCCGGTCAACTCCAAGGGACAGCGGCTCTATTCGAACTGGTTCTGGGATGCCGGCATCTGGACGCCGCCCACCGCGCCCGGCGCGGGCTGGCAGCTCTGGAACGTCGTCACCGCGCCGGTGCCGAACGTCAACACCGCGATCAACCTGACGCTCGGCGCGGGCGCGATCCCGATGATCTTCCAGACCCCGCCGGTCGTCACGCCCGTGAACGGGCCGAACGGTCAGGAAGCCTTCGTGTTCAAGTTCAACTTCGACACCGACGCGCCGAAGATCTTCACCAAGACACAGGCCTATCCCGAAAGCAGCATGGACTTCATGGCCGCGGTCTCGACCGATCTGCGGCCGTTCAGGTCGCGCGGCGGCAAGCTGATCATCTCCTCCTCCGTCAATGACGGCATCTTCTCGGGTGCTGCGATCGCCCGCTGGTATCGCAACATGGACCGGCACATGAGCGGTCGCGCCAGCGATTTCGCGCGGCTGTTCATGGTGCCGAACATGGCCCATTGCGGCGGCGGCGCGGCCACCGCGAGCTTCGCGACCAACCAGCTCAAGGCCATCACCGATTGGGTCGAGAAAGGCACCGCGCCGGACCGCATTGTCGCGACCAACACCAACGCCACTTCGCCCTATCCCGCCGGCGGACTGTTCGATCCGCGCGTTGCCACGAACTTCCCGACCGGCGGCACGCGGCCGCTCTGCGTCTATCCGAGGATTGCGGCCTACAAGGGCAGCGGCATGACCAACGACGCCGGCAATTTCGCCTGCATCGACCCCGGCTTCAACCGAGGCGGCGACCACGACTTCCACGATGACGACGACGGACGCGACGACGACAGGCATTGAGACGTCGTGAATCCCGCTCGTGCCCCGGACGCAGCGCTTCTTCAGCGATGGCGCTGCGGAGCCGGGGCATGAGCGGGAGTCGAGATGACGCGTCTTGCTCCGTCATTGCGAGCCACCGGGTCCGCGCGAAGCGCGGCCCCGGTGGCTCGCAATGACTGGGTACGGAGAGCGCCCTCGCCTCACGCGGCCTCAGCCTGCTCGTACAGCCCGGCCGGCTCGCACAGACACGGGTTCAACAGCGTCGCGCCGTAGCCCGGATGGCGCGGAGCGCAATCCGGGGCCGACTCGCTTGTGGCACAGATCCCGGATTACGCTTCGTTCCATCCGGGCTACGAGGGCTACCTCAGAGCAGCTTCGCGCTCACGAACAGCGCGCGCACGGCGTTGGTGGCCTGCACCGCGAGGATGGCGTTGTCAGCGGCGCCTTCGAGCGCCGCGACAGCCTCCTCGTGCAGCGCACGGAATTCCATCCACTCGACGGATTTGAAGTTGGTGAGGAATTGATAGGCCTGGCCGACCGTCGCGATCGCCAGCGTGTCACCGTTCAGGCGAATCTTGAACGTCGTGCGCAGCGGGGTCTCGGAACTTGATGGATCACTCATGGGCTGCTTCTGGACGATGACGGCTTAACGAAGCGAAAACGGCAGCCCCGCCCTCCGGCAAATATCAGGAATCAGTGCTGGCGCGCTGCGAAGCGGTCGCCGCTCCGCCCAGGCTCGGCACCACGACAAGGCGGTTGAACTCGCCATTGTCCCAGGCCTTGAGGAAACGATCATAGTCCTTGATCGAGACACAGCCGTTGGAGTCGCCGCGCGGTCCGAGCATGTAATTGTGGGTGAGCAGGCCGACGCGGCCGAGTGCGCTGGTGCCGTCGGTCGGCGTCAGGCGCAGCGCGCGGACGCCGTGGAACAGTTTTTCACGCGGCTTCAGATCGTAGGTCGCGGGTGGGGTTGCACCGACCATCCGTTGATCCACGTGGTCCGGATCATCCATCAGCGCGCCCATCCCCGAATGGGCTTCCAGCGCGACACCGCTCGGCAAATAAAGCGCCTTGGCCTTGATGTCGTAAACCGCCGTCCGCGAATCGTAGCCGAGGGCGGCGAGATCAGGCGCCTTGCCGAACAGGCCGCTGTCGGGCGTCAGCGAAGCCAGCTTGATCTTGTCGGTGAACTTTTCGAAGAAGTTGCGATTGTCGACCCTGGGATTGGCCTCGGCATAGGCCTGGCTGGACGCGATCTGGGCCGAGAAGTCCGCCTGCGCCGGGCGCGAGCGCGGCATCGGGATGGCGTCGGCGTGCTGCGAGGGCCGCGGCTCTTCGGCCACCGACCGGTCGTCCTCGGTCAGGGTCGAGCGCCAGTCGTCGCCCTGGAGCTTCTGGGCGAGCATCGCCTTGGCGTCGCGGAGCTTGATCTGCACCGCATTCACGGCGGAGCGCTCCAGCGTCCCCAGGCCGAGCACGGCCGGGCTGCCCGACGTCGAGGCGAAGCGGTCTTCAAAGGATGGCGTATTGGCATTGGCCGGCGGCAGCGCGGCGGTCACGAGCGGGGTCGTGTCGCCGATATCAGCGACCCAGGCAGCGGCGCCCAGCGCCAGCGCGACGGCAGCCAAAGACAGCAGTATCGTCTCCGCTCGCCCAATACGGCGGCGCGACAACAGCCTCTCGGCATGTGCGCGGTCGGAAACCATCAGATCCCCAAATCGACCCCCGGGGGACCCAACCCCCACCCGGAGACTCTCTATACCAGCTACCACATTGGGAGCCAAAAGTTAGGCATAATCGCGGCCGGCAAGGCCCTCGAGGGGTATCCAATGACCGATCCTTTTGGCCTAGACCGCTTCGTTCAGGCCCAAAACCCTGTTTATCGCGCCGTCCACGGGGAGCTGACCCGGGGACGGAAGCAGAGCCACTGGATGTGGTTCATTTTTCCGCAGGTCGCCGGCCTCGGCTTCAGCGCCATGTCGCAGCGCTACGCCATCGGCTCGCGGGCGGAAGCGGAGGCCTATCTCGCCCACCCCGTCCTCGGCCCGCGCCTGATCGAATGCACCCGCCTCGTGCTCGCGGTCGAGGGGCGCACCATCAACGCCATCCTCGGCGCGCCCGACGACGCCAAATTCCGCTCCTCGATGACACTGTTCGGCGCGGTCTCGGATGAGCCCGTTTTCGGCGAGGCGCTCGCCCGCTATTTCGCAGGCGAGCGCGACGGCGCGACATTGGAGATCCTGTCGAAGCTCGATCGGCAGCCGTAGCGCCTGAGGTCAGCGGCCCTGGAAGACGGCCGCGCGACGCTCGATGAAGGACTGAATGCCCTCCTTCGCATCCGCGCTGCCGAGCACGCGATCGCGGATCTTCGGGATGTAGGCGATCGCCGCCGCCTCGCCGCCTTCGATATATTTGGCCGCGGCTTCCTTGGTCACCTGGATGCCGAGCGGCGCGTTGTTCGCGATGATCGCGGCGAGCGTCATCGCCCGCTCGATCTGCTGGCCCGGCTGCACCACCTCCTGGACGAGGCCGATGGCGTGCGCACGCTGCGCCAAAAACTCGTCGCACAGGAACAGATGATACATCGCATCGCCCCAGCCGGCGCGCGTGAGGAAACGGAAATGCGCGCCGCCGAGCGGCGCGATGCCGCGCTTGGCCTCCATCTGGCAGAAGCGCGCATCGTCGGCCGCAACCACGATGTCGCCGGCAAGCATCAGTTCGATGCCGATGGTGAAGACGATGCCCTGCACGGCGGTGACCACAGGCTTGCGGCAGCGCTTGGCAAGGCCGAACGGATCGACATTGCCCTCCCTAATGTTGCGCTTCTCCGCGGTCGGACCGAAGAATTTCGGCATGTCGAGACCTGCGGTGAAATCCTTGCCTTCTGCACAGATCACACCGACACGATAGGCCTCGTTGTCGTGCAGCGCGGTGAGCGCATCGGACAATTGCTCCATCATCACCGGCGTGAAGGCGTTCTTCTTCGCGGCATTGTCGATGATGATCTTGAAACGTGGCCGTGCACTTCGGTGCGGATCTGACCTTCGCTCATGTGTCTCTCCCTGACGATGCTGATCTGGCGCCCTGCAATCGAATATGACGCCTGTCATATTTCGGCTTGCACCAACTATGTCAAGCGTCATAGTGTGGTTCCAGCCTCGAATCCGGACCCTCGATGACCACCACACGCGACAAGATGATCGCCGGCGCCGCCGACCTGATGAGCCGCCGCGGCGTCAACGCCACCAGCATGCGCGACGTCGTCCGCCACACCGCGACGCCGCGCGGCTCGATCAGCCACCACTTCCCGGACGGCAAACGGCAATTGATCGCCGAAGCCGTGACCTTCGCCGCCAGGCAGGTGTCCATTCCCCTGGAGAAAGCCATGAACGAACGCGGCGTGATCGGCGGTCTCAGGGCCTTCGTCGCATCGTGGCGCCGCCATCTGGAAGCGACCGGCTTCGAGGCCGGCTGCCCCGTGCTCGCCGTGGCCGTGGACCGCTATATCGGTGAAGCCTCCGACAAGGACGACGAGACGGCGCAGCAGCATTTGCTCGATCTCGCAGGCGGCGTGTTCGCCGATTGGCGGCAGATCATGCACGCAGCCTTGTTGCGCGAAGGATTGGCGGCCGACCGCGCGACGCGGCTTGCAACACTCGTCGTCGCCTCGATCGAAGGCACGGTCGCGATGTGCCGCGCCAGCCGCAGCGCCGACGCGCTCGATCAGGTGCAGGAGGAGCTGGAGATGATCCTGTCCGCCGCCCTCGCCCGCACCGCCAAATAGATTGGATACGCATCGATGGACCTGTCCCGACAACGCGAGCTCGCACGCCATCTCGCCACCTTGCGCCGCGAGAGCCGGCAGCGAAGCGGCCTCGATGCGCATCTGGTGCCGCCCGATGCCGACACGGCGTATCGCGTCGCGCAGATGGTGGAAGAGGAATTGGGCTGGGACGTCGTCGGCTGGAAGATCGCCGGCATGAAGCCGGGGCTGCAACGCCAGCTCCGCACCTCCTCGCCTATCTACGGGCGGGTGTTCGCGCCGCTGATCAAGGCCTCGCCCGCGCGTGTCGAGCACAGCAGGCAGTGCAGCCCGATCCCGGAGGTCGAGTACCAGGCCCGCCTTGGCTCGGACCTTCCGCCCCGCGCCAGGCCCTACACCGTCGAAGAGATCGGCGATGCCGTCGCCTCGCTGCATTCCGGCATCGAGCTTGCCGAATGCCGCTTCGTCCACGACGCGGCGTTTCCACCGATGCCGGCGATCCTGGCCGACGGCGCGGGATCGGGAACGATCGTGCTGGGCGAGCCCATCGCCGACTGGCGCAGCCGCGACATCGCGAATCAGGACGTCGTGCTCAATTGCAACGGCGTCGAGAGGCGCCGCGGCAGCGCGGCGGAGGCGATCGACCATCCGCTCGTGCCGCTGACCTGGCTCGCCAACGAGCTGTCGCGCACCGGCATCGGCCTCAAGGCCGGGCAGACCATCAGCACCGGCACGCTCACGGGCATGCTGCGGCCGAAGGCTGGCGAGACTTATGTCGCCGACTTCGGTCCGCTGGGAACCGTTAGCGCGACCTACGCCTGAAGCGCTTTCGCGCGAGGCGCGGCCCTAGACGAATGGACGCATGCAGGAGGAGCATGCCGGGCGGCAACGTAAACCCGCGATTAACACCGGCTGCCTATCGTTCGCGCAGAATATTTTTCTCCACCTGCGCAATTGCCGGACAGACCATGAAAATCGGTACGCTGCTGACCACCGCCATCGTCTCGCTCTCGACCGTCGGCGGCGGCCTTGCCGTCTACGTCGCCGTGACGAAGTACCAGACCATGGACAGGATCAGCGAGGCGCAGGGCCGGCTCGCGATCGTCCGCGCGGTCAGCGACATCCCGCGCTATCTCAACCCCGAGCGCGGCTTCGCCACCAACATCCTCTACGGGCCCGCGACCTACGACCCCGCACAGCTCTCCGAGCACGACAAGCTGCGCAAGCAGACGGACGGCGCCCGCGACAAGATGAACACTCTGCGCAAGGAGCTGCCCGGCCCGTTCGACGACGGCAGCACCATCGGCAGCAATATCGACGGCATCAACGCGAAATTCAGCGCGCTGCGCGAGGCCATCGACAGGGCGATGGCTGGACCGCCGGAGGCGCGCAAGGACGCCGCCAAGAAGATCGTCGCCGACAACGCCGTGCTCAACGGCGGCGTCACCGCGCTGCTCAACGAGCAGGTCCGCCGCATGGCGATCCTCAATGGCGATGCCTACCGCCAAGCCAGCTACGCCAACGTCGCGATGACGCTGCGCGACGTCGGCGGCTTCAACTCCAGCCTGCACAAGAATCTCGTCGGGGGCAAGAAACCGGCGACCGACGCGGAGAAGGCCGACATCAGCCGTTCGCAGGGCCGCAACGACCAGATCGTGATGTCGCTGCAGGAATTGCGCGGCAATCCCTCGACCCCGGCGAACATCGCCGCTGCGCTGGAGAAGTTCAACGCGATCTATATCGAGGAGTTCGGCCGCGAGCTCAAGCTCGTGAAGGAAGGAGCGATCAGCGGCAAGTACGAACACGACGTCGATACCTATTACACGGCCACGCAGCGCGGCCTCAGCACCATCATCGACGTCCGCGACGCCTTCTATGACAACGCGGAGCAGATCCTCGCCGGCGCCTCCTCCGCCGCGCGCACCAGCTTCACCATCGCGCTCGTCGGCCTCCTCGCCGTGCTGATCGCCAGCGCCGGCCTCATCGTCATGGTCCGCCGCCGCGTCTGCGCCCCGATCGTCAATCTGACGACCCGGATGTCGCGGCTTGCCGAGGGCGAGGTCGCCGAAGAGATCCCCGGCGCCGAACGCTCCGACGAGATCGGCGCGATGGCCTCCGCCGTCCAGGTGTTCAAGGACAACATGATCCGCGCCGACCGGCTCGCCGCCGAGAAGCAGGCCGAGAACGACGGCAAGATGCGTCGCGCCCAGGCGCTCGACGGCCTCACCCGCGCGTTCGAGGCCAAGGTCACCGAACTGGTCGGCGGCCTGTCCCGCGCCTCCTCCACCATGGAGACCACGGCGCAGTCGATGACCTCGACGGCGTCCCAGACCAACAGCCAGGCCGCAGTCGTCGCCGCCGCCTCGCAGCAGACCTCGACCAACGTGCAGACCGTCGCCAGCGCCACGGAAGAGCTGACCTCGTCGATCTCCGAGATCGGCCGTCAGGTCGCGCAATCGACCGAGATCGCGGCCCGCGCCGTCGACAATGCCCGCCGCACCGGCGACACCGCCCGCGCGCTCGCCGAGGGTGCGCAGAAGATCGGCGACGTCGTCACGCTGATCCAGAGCATTGCCGAGCAGACCAATCTGCTGGCGCTGAACGCCACCATCGAAGCCGCCCGCGCCGGCGATGCAGGCCGCGGCTTCGCGGTGGTCGCCTCCGAGGTGAAATCGCTGGCCGGCCAGACCGCCAAGGCCACCACCGAGATCTCCGAGCAGATCACGGCGATCCAGTCCGCGAGCGACGAGACCGTGGCGGCGATCCGCAACGTCGCCGACGTCATCGCCGAGATTGACCAGATCGGCACCGCGATTGCGGCCGCGATCGAGCAGCAGGGTTCGGCGACCCGGGAGATCTCCCGCAGCGTCCAGGAGGCCGCCCGCGGCACCCAGGAGGTCAACACCAACATCACAGGCGTGCAGCGTGCCGCCGACGATACCGGCGCGGCCGCCAAGGAAGTGCTGGGCGCGGCCGAGCAGCTCTCGACCCAGTCCCGCGATCTCGCCGGCCAGTTCGACCGCTTCCTCGGCGAAGTCAGGGCCGCGTAGCGTGAATTCGTAGCCCGGATGGAGCGAAGCGTAATCCGGGACGGTGCCGATGACGTGCGAGGCCCCCGGATTGCGCTGCGCTCCATCCGGGCTACGGACCCCCATCCGCGCAACGCGACCTCAATAAGGCGGCGCCTTGCGCGCCCGCTGCGCCTTGGCGGCCTCGATCCACCACGTCAGGTCATCGGCAAAGCGCGGGAACGCGCGCTCCAGCGCCATGCCGCCCTCGCCGATCGGCTCGCCCTCGGCCGAGAGCGACTGCGCGATCGGGCCGACGCCGATCGTGCTTGACACCACCACCATGCCCATTTCCGACAGCGTGCCGTGCCAGGCGGTCGCAGCCCGTGCGCCCGAGAAGCGGCCGGCGGAATAGCTGACGATCGCGGCCGGACGCCAGAACCATTCTTCGAGGAAGTGGTCGGTGAGATTCTTCAGGCCGGGCTGGATGCCCCAATTGTATTCGCCCGTGACGAAGACAAAACCGTCGGCGCCGCGGATCTGACCGGCCAGCTTCTCCAGCGCCTCCGGCGCCGCGCCCTTGGGATATTCCTTGTACATGCGGTCGAGCATGGGCAGGCCGATGGCCTTGGCGTCGATGAACTCGACGTCGTCGCCGCGGCTGCGCAGACGATTGATGACGAAATCCGCAAGGCGGACGCCCATGCGGTCGGAACGGTAGGAACCGTAGAGGACGAGGATGCGATTGCTCATGGGCGCATAGCTAGCACAAACTCCGGCGGCTTGTCGCGCTATCGCCTGCGCCCGTGCTCCAGCGTCTCCGACGGTGTCTCGCCGAATTGATCGCGATAGCTTCTGGAGAAGTCGCTGAGATGCCAGAAGCCGAACGCCAGCGCGACGGCCTTGACGCTGTCGGCGCCGGCGAGCAGCCGCCGGCGGACCAGCCACAGCCGGCGCAGGCGCAGATAGCGGTGCAGGCTCATGCCGCGGTAGCGGCGGACGACGTCATGCATGGTGCGCACGGACAGGCCGAGCTTGCGCGCGACCTCCTCGCTGTAGATCGGCTGCGAGAGATCGTCGGACAGCAGCGCGCGGATGTCCTGGAAGATCTTGAAGTTCCGCTCGTCGTTGGGGCGCAGCGTCCAGCGTGCCGGAACGACGCTCTCGAACGCGCCGTCGACGGCGCCGAGCAGGGATTCCTTCATGGCTGCGGCCTTCAGCGGCAGCTCCGGCACATCAACCGGATCCGACGCTGCGGCCAGCACCGCTCGAACCACGCCGCGCAACCGGTTGAGGCCTGCGGCGGTCGTCTCAAAAATCTTGAAGCTCAGGGCCGCCCGCGGCCAGCCGCGATCGGTGACCTCGGGGCGGAAGATCACTGAGGCAATCTGTCGCTGCACTTCCTCGATCGTGGTGTAGGCGGCCCCGCCGCTGCCGATCACGACGACCGGCCGCGCGCGCTGCGTGCCGTTGAAGCGCACGGGCACATCGAGATCGTCCATCGTGAATCCGATCGCCGTGCAATTATCGACGAGCTGCGCATCGACGACGCGTGGAAACGCCAGCGTCAGATTCACGTCGCAGCCGGGCAGCGACAGGATGGTCTGCTCGGCCGCGATTTTGCGCACGAAAGGCGTGAACTCGAAATTCAGTCCACGGATTGCGTTGCGAAACTCGTCGACATCGGAAAAGCGAAATGTCTTTGGCGCCAGCGCTGGCGCATCATCATTACTGGTCATGGCAAAATGAAAACCACGTCGGGAAAAGACGCGCGTCCGGCGAAAGCGCCGGTCTGAATTCCCCCCTTTCGGTCGTCCTGCCGGACCAAAGGAATCATGCCGGTCCGCCTCGATCAGTTGGCGAGTGTCCCATGCAAAGAACAAGTCGCGGTTCGACTACTGCCAAATTTCGATAGCGTTTCCAGTGCAGCAGGCGGTGCGCGGATACCCGGGGTGGCCAGGTCTAAATTTCAAATTAACGGCTCTGGGGCGGAATGAAGGGCGTTGGATCGACAAAATTTATTTAAGTACAGGCCCCTGCCATGATGGCACATTCGCCTGCCGATAGCCTCGTCGAATTGGAAGACGCGGTCGCAAACAGCCCGCCGGAGCGCTGCGTACGCATCCTATCGGGCATAGTCCGCCTGCTCGCGGCCGGCGGCAATCTGCCCCAGGACATGCTCGTCAACGTGGTCGACGGCGTCCTGCTGCGCCTTGCCGCGCGGGTTGCTCCCGGCGCACTGGTCGAGCTCAGCAACGCACTCGCCGAGCTGAACGTGGCGCCGCAGGAGACATTACGCCATCTGGCCTCGCATGAGGATCCGGAGATCGCCTGTCCGCTCCTCCTCAGATCGCCGGCACTGTCCGCGGCCGATCTCGCGATAATCGCGGCGACGCGCGGCGAGCGGCAGCAATTTGCGATCGGCGCCCGCGACAGCATCGCGGCCGACGTGACCGAGGCGCTGATCAAGCACGGTGGCCCTGCGCTCTGCCTTGCGCTGATCAAGAACCCGGGAACCAAATTCTCCCAAGCCGCCCATGCTGCCCTGATCGACAGGCACGGGCAGAATGACGAGGTCACGAAGGCGCTGGTGTTGCGGCCGGATACGCCCGACCTCATCGTGCGGAAACTGCTCTCCGTCTCCCCCGGCAAGATCTCCCCCGGCAAGGCAGCACCGGCCAAGCCCAACGCCTCCGCCGTCCCGCCGGCGCCCGCATACGCGCCGGTCACACCCAGGCTGCCGGGCCCGGCCGCCTATGCGAATGCGCGGCCGGAGATCGTCGCCCTCAGCCGCGTCGGCAAGCTCAACGATTCCACGGTGAACCGCTTCGCGATCCGCGGCGAAACCGCCAATCTGGTCACGGCGCTGTCGGTGCTCTCGGGCGCGCCGATCGAGATCGTCGAGCACGTCATGACCGACGGCGACTGCGAGGGCCTGGTCATGGCCTGCCGCGCCTCGCGGCTGAACTGGGCGACCACGCTCGCCATCCTGGGCAATCGCGGCGGCGCACGGCTGTCCTTCGCGGAGCGCGAACGCGCGCAACACATCTTCGAAACGCTTTTGTTGTCGACCAGCCAATGGACGGTGCGCTGGGGGGAAATCGCAGCACGCGCCAATACGAGCGATCCGGGACATCGTGGCGCAAAAGGTGGGGGTTAACCGATGAGATTCGACGGTCGCAAAGCCTCTCGCGTGAAAATGGATCACCGGCAACCCGTCAACCTGATGGGTTCGGACGGCACCTGGCGGCGCAGCTGCGTGCTGCTCGACGTGTCGAACAGCGGCGCCAAGATCGAGGTCGAAGGTACGCTCGACGTGCTGCAGGCCAAGGAATTCTTCATGGTGCTGTCCTCGACGGGGCTCGCCTATCGGCGCTGCGAGCTGGTCTGGATCGACGGCACCACGGCCGGCGTCCACTTCATCACGGCAGACGGCAAGAAGAAGTCGGCGAGCGCACCGGCGGCCGCCGCCAAAGTCTCAGCTCGGGACTCCGCTCAATAATCCCGGATTTCACTTCACGCATAGGACATTAGGTCTCAGGTCAACCCGTGCAGAACGCGCGCACCATAACAGGCTCCGTCAATCGCGACGGCGGAGTCCGAGAAGGAGAGACAGCCCGCCCGCTTGTCCAGATATTGGCCGACACGTCGGACAAATTGTCCGGCATGCGCTCGATCCTCGAAGAGAAATTCAACGTCGCGGGCGAACGGCTCGACGCCGACGCCAAACTCGCCCAGGTGCCGTCCGCCATCGTCATCCGCGCGGAGCTGCGCGATGTCGACAACATCGCAGCCATCAAGAAGCGGGCTGGCAAGCTCGCAAAGGCCAAGAAGCGCATCTTTCTGCTCGAGCACACCTCTCACGTCGGCATTTCACAGGCCTACGCGCTCGGCGCGACGCTGGTGCTTCCGGGCGTGGTCAGCCGGGCGAAATTGCTCGCCGCGCTGTCCGATGCCGCCGAGCCTTTGTCCACCTCGAGCGACCTGGCGCAGCCCGACAACGCGGTCGAGAGCGCGGCGACCGCGATCGCATCGATGTTCACCTCCGTCACGCTTGGCCAGCCGCTGGACGTCGCCGGCACCAAGGAAGTGGGTCGCCAGATTGCCGACCGCATCACCCGGCACGGCCTGTCCGAATGGCTCACGACGGTACGGCGCCACCATGAGGGAACCTATCAGCACTGCCTGCTCGTGACCGGCGTCGCCATCGACTTCGGCCTCAGCCTCGGCGTCGGCCGCGCCGATCTGGAGCGCCTCTATTCGGCCGCCATGTTCCACGACATCGGCAAGGCGCAGATCCCGCTCGCCATCCTCGACAAGCCGGGCCGCCTCGATCCCGACGAGCGCGCCATGATCGAAACGCATCCGGCCGCGGGCTATGATTTCCTGAAGGAACACGAGGGGATCTCGCCCGAGATCCTCGATGCCGTGCGCCATCATCACGAATATCTCGACGGCAGCGGCTATCCGGATGCGCTCTGCGCCGAGAGCATCGGCGACATCGTGCGGATCCTCACCATCTCGGACATCTTCGCGGCGCTGATCGAGCACCGCCATTACAAGCCGACGATGCCGCGCGCCGAGGCCTATAACATTCTCTGCGGAATGAATGGAAAGCTGGAGAAGGCGCTGGTCACATCGTTCAAGCAGGTCGCCCTCACGCGTTGAGCGCGGCAACGATCCCCGGCACAAACCTCAGTGCGTCGCGCGATATCTGGCGCGGGGCGGAATCGAGCGACAGGCAAGGCCCTCCGCAAGCAGCTTCATATCCTCGCGTTTGCCGCTGCGGATCAGCCGACTGAGCTCCTCGGGTGTGAAGGGAAGAGTGGGATCATCATCGATCGGGCGCCGCACTCGCGGGCCCAAGAACCGTCGCACCAGGCTAGCCAGCCGCCGCATATCAATTCCCTCGCGCCAGCAACAAACCCTTCAATCCGCATATTGTTCCTCCCGCACGATCGAGATTGCAAGGGCCATCGGGGACTCCGCACGAAAAATTTCGGTGACAGAATTCTTCTCCGTACGAGGCGGCTTGTCGTGCTAATCGGCAAAACCGACGTAACGTACGAACTCCTGATTGTGCTCGCGATCCGAGCGCACCGCATTCGCGGCAAAGTTGTCGTCGGGGTAGCCCATCGCGACGCAGGTCATGATGACTTCCTCTTCCGGAATCTTCGCGACCTCGCGCACGATGTCGGAGCGCATGATGCCCTGCCCGTTGATGACGGAGCCGAGGCCGCGGTCCCACGCCGCGAGCACGATGCCGTAGCAGAGCGCGCCGAGATCGAAATGACAGACCGCGCCGGGATCGAGCACGCGGTCATAGGTCAAGACCAGCGAGACCGGCGCGTCGAACTGACGGAAGCCACGCAGCACCCAATCCTGGCGCATCGGCTTGTCGTCGCGCGCGATCCCCATCGCGCCGAACAGCTTCTTGGCGATGTCGACCTGGCGGTTGCGATGGACGCCCTGATATTCGCCATGGCTGATGATGTCGCGCTTGACCCTGGCGCCGCCGACCATCTCTTGCATGTTGCGACGGCGCACCTCTTCGAGCGGCGCGCCCGTCAGCACGTGGACATGCCAGGGCTGGGTGTTCATCGACGACGGCGCGCGCTTGGCACTCTCGATGATCGCCTCGACCACGGCGCGCGGCACCGGCTCGTTCTTGAAACCGCGCACGCTGCGGCGCGACTGGACCAGCGTTTCGAATTCCACCTGTTTGGCCTCCCTGCCCGTTCATTCCGCGGCATTGCAATTGTAACGCGTAATCGGTTGCCGATGCGGTGCGCCAAATCTATGCTAACCCGCAACCAAGACCAAGAACCCAGCCCAAGGACTACCCGAGGACTTCAGCAATGCCCGCACCGCTCGATCCCGTCATCGCCCAGATCATTCCGCTGCTGCCGCTGCGCGATCCCACCACGATGACGCCACAGAGCGCCCGCGATGCCTTGCGCGCACTGGCTGCCTCGCGCGCGGAGGTGGCACCGCCGCCCGTCGACGCCGTGCAGGATATCAAGGTGAAAGGCGGCGCCGGCCCGCTCGATGCCCGCGTCTATCGCGTCGGCACCGCCCCCGCGCCGACCGTGGTGTTCTTCCATGGCGGCGGCTGGGTCGCGGGCGATCTCGATACCCATGACCGGCAGGCGCGCAATCTCGCGATCGAGACCGGCGCGGTCGTCGTCTCCGTCGACTATCGCCGCCCGCCGGAGGTGCGTTTTCCCGGCGCCTACGAGGACGCCTTTGCCGCAGCGAGCGACATCTTCAACCGCATCGCGGAATTTGGTGGCGACGCCAAGCGTCTCGGCGTTGCCGGCGACAGCGCCGGCGGCAACCTCGCCGCCGCCGCCGCGATCGCCTGCCGCGATGCCGGCATCGCGCTCGCCGCGCAGCTGCTGGTCTATCCCGTCACCGACGTCGTCGGCAATTATGCCGATGCGCGCGAGAACGCACGCTTTCCGTCGCGCGACGAGAATGCCGAGGGCTACTTCCTCACGCGCGCCACGATGGAATGGTTCTCCGGCCACTATCTCGCCAATCCCAAGGACGGCGCCGACTGGCGGGTCTCGCCGCTGCGCGCCGCGTCGCTCAAAGGGCTCGCACCCGCGATCGTGACCACCGCCTGGTTCGATCCCCTGCGCGACGAGGGCGCCGCCTATGCGCGCGCGCTGGAGACCGCCGGCGTGCGGGTCAAGCACCACGAAGGCGCCGGCCTGATCCACGGTTATTTCGGCCTCGGCGAGGCCTCCGAGGTCGCGCGCGCCGAAGCGCAGCGAGCGCGCGCCGATTTCAAGGCGTTGCTGATGCGCGGAATCTGAACCGGGAATGAACGGAAAAATACCCGGCAGCGGCCATGGCGTGCATCGATCCTGCTTGATTGCGCCACGATTCGCGGCTCCAATCCGCCTGCCATCTTTTTTGGTTTAGGGAGACACCTATGATGAAGCGGATTTTCCTGGCTGCGATCGTTGCCACCTTTGCAGCCGGCTCGGCCTTCGCGGACGACACCTGCGAGAGCAAGGCGGTCGGCAAGGACGGCAAACCGCTGGCCGGCGCCGCCAAGACCTCGTTCATGAAGAAGTGCAAGGCCGACGCCTGCACGCCGAAGGCCGTCAGCGCCGACGGCAAGCCGCTCGCCGGTGCCGCCAAGAACAGCTTCATGAAGAAGTGCGAAGTCAGCGCGTAATCGCGCTGCGAATTCGCGGCTTTCTTCGCGAGCATTCGCCTCTTCGATTTCGTCATGGCCGGGCTTGTCCCGGCCATGCTCGTTTGACGAACCTTTTCCGTACCCGCCGGACGCGCAAATCAAAATCACCGCCACTCTGGACAGAACGCCCCGGCTGACGGATCATGGCGCGCTGAGTGAAATGGGGCGCATCGACGAGGCTTTCCAGGAGAGGGACGTCAAGATGTGGCAACTTCGAATGCGTCATCGGATCGTGGCGGCAGTGAGCTTGCTGTTCGCGCTGCTCATCAGTCTTGAAGCGGCGAATGCGAGGGGCCCCGGTCTGCCCAACGTCATGGTTCTGGCAACCGGCGGCACGATCGCCGGCACCGGAGCGAGCAGCACCACCGTGGTCGGCTACACCGCAGCCACGGTCGGCATCGACACCCTCCTGAACGCCGTTCCCGAGCTGAAAGCCGTGGCCAACGTCAAGGGCGAGCAGGTTTTCCAGATCGCCAGCGAGAACATGAACAATGACTATTGGCTCAAGCTCGCCAAACGCGTCAACGCGCTCCTCGCGCAGGACGACGTGGACGGGATCGTGATCACCCACGGCACCGATACGATCGAGGAAACCAGCTATTTCCTCAACCTCGTCGTCAAGAGCAAGAAGCCCGTCGTCATCGTCGGCGCGATGCGGCCGTCGACGGCGATCAGTGCGGACGGGCCGATCAATCTCTTCAATGCAGTGATCCTGGCAGGCAGCGACGAGGCCGTCGGCAAGGGCGTGCTCGTGGCTCTCAACGACCAGATCAACGCGGCACGCGACGTTACCAAGAACAACACCTCGACGGCGGACACCTTCCGCACGCCCGAACTCGGCTTTCTCGGCTACATGCAGGGCAACAAGCCCTACTTCTATCGTCAATCGACCCGCCGGCACACGGCGGATTCCGAATTCGACGTGTCCAGTCTCGATACGCTGCCGCAGGTCGACATCGTCTACGGCTACGCCAACATGAACCGGGTCGCGGTCGACGCCTTTGTCGCCGCCGGGGCCAAGGGAATCGTGCATGCCGGCGTGGGTGACGGCAGCCTTGCCCGGCCCGCGGTCGAGCCGGCGCTTGACGAGGCCCGCAAGAAGGGCGTCGTGATCGTTCGGAGCAGCCGTGTCGGGAACGGCATCGTCGCGCGCAATGGCGAAGCCAAGGACGACGAACACGACTTCGTCGTCTCGGATACGCTCAACCCTCAAAAGGCGCGCATCCTTCTGATGCTGGCGCTGACCAAGACGACCGATACCAAGGAAATCCAGCGGATATTCTACACTTATTAGATCATCCGAAGCTTGAATCATGAGCCAGGATCATCTGTGGCGTGGTCGCCCTACTCCCGCTTGAAGCGGTAATCGAACGCGGCGCCGAGCGGCTTGATCAGTCCAACCGTCGGCGCCGGGAAATGGATCGGCAGGATCAACGTGTCGGTGTCAGCGACGGAGGCAAAGAACTTCCGTCGCGACACCGCCGATTGCTTGGCGTCCCAATCGGGCTTGGCCGACCAGTCCGGCTCACGGCACTGGATCTGGTGATGCATGAGATCGCCCGCGACCACCGCGCGCTGCCCCTCCGAAAAAATGTTCACGCAGCAATGACAGGGTGAATGCCCCGGCGTCGGCGTCAGCGTGACGGTATCGTCGAGCGCGTAATCGTCGTCCACCAGCAGCGCCTGCCCGGCCTCGACGATCGGCAGGCAATTGTCACGGAAGACCGTGCCCGGCGGGTTGTTGCCCTTGGCGTTCTCGGCTTCCCAGGCCGCATACTCGCCCTTGTGGAAGACATATTTCGCGTTGGGAAACGTCGGCACCCAGCGGCCGTCACGCAAGGTCGTGTTCCAGCCGGTGTGGTCGATGTGCAGGTGGGTGCAGAACACATAGTCGATCTGCTCGAAGCCGATGCCGAGCGCGAACAGCTCGTTGCGCCAGCGCTCCTTGCCCGGAAAATCGAACGGCGGCGGATGCCCCTTGTCCTCGCCGGTGCAGGTGTCCACCAGAATGGTGTAGCGCGGCGTGCGCACCACGAAGGTCTGGTAAGTGATGACCATCATGCCGCGCGCGGCGTCATAGACCTCCGGCTCCATGGTCGGAAGATGACGTCTGAATACGTCGTCGTCATAAGCCGGGAAAAAATCTTGTGGTCGCCGCCACGGCCCTTCCCGCTCGATCACCGCATCGATGGTGATGTCGCCGATCTTCAATTGCTTCACGCGCCCCTCCCGATTTTTCTCAAGCGTAACGAACGGGTTCGTAGCGTTCAAGGCGCGTCAGCGCAGGCCTGCCTTGCCGAGTTCCCGTCACGCGCGCGACAGAGATTGAGTTGGACTCTTGCGACAGAGATCGCGCAGCGACGCACACGCGTCGTTCAAGCGTCACACGCTCGTCGTCGGCCACACTCGATACTCCACGTGTCATCCGAGGTGAAACGCGCACAGATTGTGCAGCAGAAAAGACACGGGGCAGCACGTGGACAAGAAAATTCTCTTCACGCTGGTATCGTCGCTCTCGCTTGCGGCATCGCTGGTCGGCACGGCCGCGCCTGCATTCGCGGACGACGATAGCCGCGGCCGCGATTCCGACAATTCCCGCGGCCACGATCACGACCATCACGGACGTCGATCGCCGCCGGTGGTCCTGATCTCGCTCGACGGCGCCAAGCCCGATTTCATCCAGCAGTTCATCGACGAGGGCGTGCTGCCGCGCGACGGCGGCCTGGCACGGCTGAGCCGCCATGGCGCGGTGGCGCTGCAGAACATCACGGCTTCGCCTTCCCTTACCGCGGTCTCGCATATCGAGATCGCCACCGGTTCGAACGCGGTCCACAACGACATCCCCTCGAACACCTTCCAGGCGATCGTCGGCCCGATCTCATCGAGCATCAGCGGCTTCGCGGCGCCGATCGGCGGCTATCGCGAGAGCCCGCTCGGACCTTCGCAGCACCCGACGGCGTCGCCACTATGGGTGCAGCTGCGCCAGCAGGGCAAGAAAGTCGTCACCGCGACATGGCCGGGCGGCGACGGCGCCGATATCTCGATCAACGGCACCGTGGTGCAGCCGGCCCAGCCGATCCGCGTCACCGACTACACCGTGCCGTTCGGCGCCTTCGGCGGCCTCAGCGCCCAGGGCTTTTCGCTCGCCAAGACCGACTTCGCCGCCGACGCGGCGGTGAGCGCGGCCCTGCAGGCGGCGGGCCGGTTCTCGTTCAGCCCGGTGCTGGCGACGTCCAACCCGATCGAGACGTTCTCATGCGCCTCGGTGTCGACCGCGACCTGCACCAGCGCGGCGACGCAGGACCTCAAATACGCGATCCGCGTTGCGGCGCTCGACACCACCAACGACAACAAGGTGAACTACGACACCCTCGTCTTCTTCGACGCCACGCGCGGCATTACGGCAGGTCCCTTCGCCCCGCCGTCGACCGGGCCGGCCTACGCGAAATTCGGCGGCGAGAACGCGCCGTTCTTCTTCGAGGGCAGCGGCGCCAAGGTCGGCGCGGCGTATTACGTCTCGCAGCTCGCGCCCGATCTGTCGGTGGTGCGCTTCGCCCGCTACGGCGCCAACTACATCCCGCGCAACGCGCCCGTGCTGGCCGATGTCGACGACATCAACAACAGCATCGGATTCTGGCGTCCGCAGGCCGACTTCCGCATTCCGGAGCGGCTGAGCCCCGGCTTCACCAACTTCCCCGACGTCGAGATCGAGGCGATGTTCGAGGACATGGTCAAGACCTTCGTGCGCTACCAGGCCGATATCGGCGAGCGCGCCATCAAGAACAATCCCGACGCCGACCTCGTGATGGTCTATATCGAGCAGCCCGATGGCTCCGAGCACCAGTTCCTGCTCACCGATCCGCGCCAGGGCACCAACCCGAAAGACCCGAATTCGATCGGCGCCAATCAGGACCCCGCCAAGGTCGCCCGCTACAAATCCTACATCCGCTTCGCCTATCAGACGGCGGACAAGGCGGTGAAGCGGATTGCCGACGCGGCAGGTCCGGACAGCAACGTGATCGTCGTGTCGGACCACGGTTTTGCGCCGTTCCACACCTCGGTCAGCATGACCAACATCCTGAAGAATGCCGGCATCGACACCACCAAGGTGGCGATCCGAACCTCGGGTCCGGCGGTCAACATCTACGTCAACCTGCAGCAGCGCGAGTCCGGCGGCACCGTCGATCCCGCGACCTACACCGCACTGGTGACGCAGATCACCGATGCCGTGAAGAACGCGGTCGATCCCAACCCAAAATTCAACGGCTCGCTCGAGGGCGGACGCCTCTTCACGGTGGTCGAGACCCGCCCGCTCCAGTGCGAAGCCGGCCTCGGGCAGTGCACCAGCAAGACCATCGGCCAGGATTTCGGCGATGTGTTCGCGCTGATGGCGCCGGGCTATAATTTCGACGGCATCCAGAGCCCCGGCGTCGCGCGCCTCGGCGATGCGCCGTTCAACGCGGCCACGACCACGCTGTCGATGCCCAATTTCTACGGGGCTCACGGCCACGATCCCAAACTGCCGGTGATGAGCGCGACCTTCATCGCCGCCGGCCCGCGGATCCGCGACAACACCACGATCCGCCGCATGCGCAATCTCGACGTGGCGCCGACCATCATGCAGATCCTGGGCGTCCGGCCGCACGGGCTCGACGGCGAGGTGCTGAAGGAGATCCTGCGGTAGAGATTGACGGGTGGGCGCCGATCGGCGCCCATCCGGCCTTGCAGAAGCGACTAGCTCCGCAGCCCCGGCGCTTCCTGCCCGGTCCGCGCGACGTATTCCGTATAGCCGCCGCCATACTGGTGGATGCCTTCCGGCGTCAGCTCGAGCACGCGGTTCGACAGCGTCGCGAGGAAATGCCGGTCATGCGACACGAACAGCATGGTGCCCTCGAAATCCGCCAGCGCCGTGATCAGCATTTCCTTGGTGGCGAGGTCGAGGTGGTTGGTCGGCTCGTCCAGCACCAGGAAGTTCGGCGGATCGAACAGCATCTTGGCCATCACGAGGCGCGCCTTCTCGCCGCCTGACAGCACCCGGCAGCGCTTCTCGACGTCGTCGCCGGAGAAGCCGAAGCAACCGGCGAGCGCGCGCAAGGATCCCTGCCCCGCGGTCGGAAACTGGTCTTCCAGCGACTGGAACACGGTGCGCTCGCCGTCGAGCAGATCCATCGCGTGCTGGGCGAAATAGCCCATCTTGACGCTGCCGCCGAGGGCGACCGTGCCCTCGTCCGGCTCGCTGGCACCGGCGACGAGCTTGAGCAGCGTCGACTTGCCGGCGCCGTTGACGCCCATCACGCACCAGCGCTCGCGCCGGCGGATCATGAAGTCGAGGCCGTCATAGATGCGCTTGCTGCCATAGCCCTTGAACACCTTCTTCAAGGCCACGACGTCCTCGCCCGAGCGCGGTGCCGGCAGGAAGTCGAAGGCCACGGTCTGGCGGCGGCGCGGCGGCTCGACCCGCTCGATCTTGTCGAGCTTCTTCACCCGGCTCTGCACCTGGGCCGCATGCGAGGCGCGCGCCTTGAAGCGCTCGATGAACTTGATCTCCTTGGCGAGCATGGCCTGCTGGCGCTCGAACTGCGCCTGCTGCTGCTTCTCGTTGAGCGCGCGCTGCTGCTCGTAGAACTCGTAATTGCCGGTATAGGTCGTGAGCGAGCCGGAATCGATCTCGACCACCTTGGAGATCACGCGGTTGATGAACTCGCGGTCATGCGAGGTCATCAGCAGCGTGCCCTCGTAATCGTGCAAAAACTTCTCCAGCCAGATCAGGCTTTCGAGATCGAGATGGTTGCTCGGCTCGTCGAGCAGCATCACGTCGGGCCGCATCAAGAGAATGCGCGCCAGCGCCACGCGCATCTTCCAGCCGCCCGAGAGCTTGCCGACGTCGCCGTCCATCATCTCCTGGCTGAAGCCGAGGCCGGACAGGGCCTCGCGCGCGCGGCCATCGAGCGCATAGCCATCGAGCTCCTCGAAGGCGTGCTGCACCTCGCCGTAGCGCGCGATGATCTCGTCCATCTGGTCGGCCTTGTCGGGATCGGCCATGGCAGCTTCCAGCTCGCGCAGCTCGGCGGCGACCTCGCTGACGGGACCGGCGCCGTTCATGACCTCGGCCACGGCGCTGCGGCCCGACATCTCGCCGACGTCCTGGTTGAAATAGCCGATGGTGATGCCGCGATCGGTCGAGACCTGCCCCTCATCGGGCAGTTCCTCGCCGGCGATCATCCGGAACAAAGTGGTCTTTCCGGCGCCGTTCGGGCCCACAAGGCCGATCTTCTCGCCCTTGTTGAGGGCGGCGGAGGCTTCGATGAACAGGATCTGGTGGCCGGCTTGCTTGCTGACGTTGTCGAGGCGGATCATGGGGTCTTTTGGGGGGATTTTTGCGTTGCAGCGTCATAGGCCATACGGGGCGCCAGGGGAAGCCCGGGAGGGCCCGGGCGAAGCAAACAACATCACGATCATGGCCGGCAGGACCTGCTGTTGTCGGCGGGCGGCAGTGGCAAATGTGCAACGGCCAGCAGGCGCATGTCCCCTTCCGAGCCATCGGTCGCCGCCGTCGGACAGCTCCGACAATGCCTATCTCGCGACGAAATGCTTTCCGCGTACTGTCGGGGCGGCTGCGGCTGGGGAAATGGTGAACGTCAGCCACGCGTTCCATCCCGACGGACGGTTGGCTGCGCCGAATTCGCCGTATCCCCTCACGCCCAGGAAACCCTGCATGTCTCCGGCCGGGAAGTTGTAACCGATTTGCGGACCCACACCGAAAACGCGTGACCTGAAACCACCGAGGATCGGGTTCTGTCCGGAATCATCGGTGATCTGCTGGTAGGCGTAGCCTGCCATCCCCACGAAAAGCTGCTTGGACAGGAAGTGCGATGCGCCCCAATCGAAGTGGAAATCGATGCCGCTCCTGTAATGGATATCGGCATTTGGGAAAT
The DNA here is from genome assembly GCF_035935975.1 of Bradyrhizobium sp. Lineage (GTDB taxonomy): Bacteria > Pseudomonadota > Alphaproteobacteria > Rhizobiales > Xanthobacteraceae > Bradyrhizobium. The sequence continues at coordinate 30,848 of NZ_DASYWN010000023.1, read as the reverse complement.
TGTAGGTGAAGCCGGCAACGCCCGAGAATTCGTTGCCGGTGTCCTCCCTGAAATAGGTATAGCCGCCGCCAGCATCCAAAGCGCCGTGCCCAAGCCCGACATTTGGGAGCCGCAGCGGATCATAGTCGCCGACGGGAATATTGCCTGTGGCGTAAGCCATGTAGTGGTCGACGCCGCTTTTCCAAAGCAGCTCCGCGAACGGCGCGAGGTCGCCGTAGGAAGTCAGCGAACCCTCCAGCGTTCCGCTCCGCGTCATCACGACCGGTCCGGCAATCGCGGTCAGTGTGCCGGAGACATCGGCGGCGGCTCGTCCAAACTGGCCCGACATGCCCGCGACCAACTGACCACCAAGCACCGGCGTCGCGAATGTGTAGGACGGCACGAGGCCGACCAGATCGGCTCGCCCGCGCAGGCTCAGGTTCAAATTGACATCGACGGCCGAAGGAATTCGACCCACCAGGATCTGTCTGGCTGCGGCGACGCTGCCGGCGGCGGAAACGCTGGAATGGTAATAGTTCGCCGAGAGCATCCAGCCCGGCGTCTGCTCCATGGCGGCGAAGCTCGCAAACTGACCCGGAAACCAGAACGAGCCGCCGCCCTGGTCAGCATGGGATACGTCAAGACACTGCACGAAAGCCGCGGCCGTCACAGCGCAGCCGATGACACGAATTCCTGGCCCGGTTGATCCCATTTGCAAATCCCAGGACGGCCTTTGCCATCAGACGCAGTTACCCTCGGTGCGTCAAGGTTATGATGGGCGATCAACACCGGGGCACCAGCGGCGTCCTTGCGGAAGTGCGACCTCGATTCGTGCTGGGCACCGCTCCCCGCCTTCTCAGAACGAACCGGTCTTGGTCCGCGAATTCTCCGGATTGAGGTATGAGACGATACGTCGTGATTGGACGATCGCCTCGCCAAGCCCGACAAATCCATCGCGGTCGCGAGGTGCCGCAGCCAATCCGATTCCGTCGGCAGCACCGGAACGCGGTGCCCATACCTCGCGCGTCTCCAGAAGATAAACGCCGTAAACGGTCTGCAATTCGCCTGGAGCACTGATCCCGAACTCTTGTTGTATCGAGTAGGCTGCCAGCGCCGCGTTGGTGACGATCGAGGACTCGGTCAAGGCTTTTCGGTACCCCGGCCTGTTGACGATGTCGTCGCCAAACGTGGCAACCAGCTTTCTTGCAGAGGACTGCACCACCAGAAGCAGACGGTCGAGAATGTTGCGCAACGAATGCTTGGCGGCCAGCGGCAGATAGTCACCCGGGTTCAAGAATACATCGACCGCTGTCGTCAGGGCGCCGCATCCGCTGTGACCGAGCACCACGATGAGCTTCAAACTGCCCCCGAGATTTTCAACCGCATATTTCAGGCTTCCAAGCACCTCGGTGCCCAGACCATTGCCCGCCACGCGGATGACAAAAAGATCATTCGGCCCTTCGTTGAAAATCAGCTCGATGGGTACGCGGGCATCCGAGCAACCGAGTATGGCGGCAAACGGACGTTGCTTTGCCGTTTCGGGGCCACCCGGCTCCAATCCCAGATCGCGGGGATCAACCGGGATCACCTGCTGTATTCCGCTCTGGTCCATTACGTGGTCGACGAGCGCCGCAAAGCTCTTGTTGCCGTGCTCAAGCCGGCTCAAGGCCGAGGCGCAATCCAACGGCAGCGGCCTGATCGCGGCTTCCTGCGGATTGAACCGATAGATGATGTCGATCGTGTTCACATCAGCCTTCGCTCGCCGTGCGGCTCATCCCACCCGGCATGATCTCGAGATCAGAACGAACCATTTCGCGCAACCAATGAGGTTCAACGTTGAGCCGCCACATGACGATATCGTTGACATGGATCAAGGCAATCGACGAAGCGCTCCACGCAGGCACCCCTGGCAGACGGGGCTCCGCAATTATCGATGGCGCGAATAGTGCATCGACATCGCCGAATGACGTCGCGAGAAATACCCTCACAAAAGTTCCTTGATCCAAATCAAGTGATGCTCCGACCTTTCGATCCCACGGTGCCTACCTCGCCGCTGCCGAGCTTTAGTTCGGGACAGCGCGCTCTGCGCTTGCGGTTACCGCGTTTTCAAGACCCGCCACCGATATCGGTCATCAGGAGAATGCATATGATGCGCCCAGCCCAATCGGACATCACACGACGCGGCACGCTGCTCGGAGCTGCGTCGGTTGCTGCCATGCTTTCCGCAGCGCCTGCAGTCACGACGACAACGGCGTATGCGCAATCTTCCGGCCCTGCGGTCGCATCGACATCCGCCGAGGAAGCGCTGACCATCGCGCAGGAGGCCTATATCTATCTTTATCCCTTGATCCTGATGGACCTGACGCGCAAGCAGCTGACCAATATTGATCCCAAGACCAATCCGATCGGCGGGCCTGCCAACGCCTTTACGAATGTTCGCGCATTTCCGACAGCGGAGATGCGGGCCGTGGTGCGCCCGAACTTCGATACGCTCTATTCCAGTGCGTGGCTCGATCTGACCGGCGGCCCCGTGGTGGTCTCGACGGCGGATACCGGCGGGCGCTACTTCCTGCTGCCGATGCTCGACATGTGGACGGATGTCTTCGCCGTCCCGGGCAAGCGAACGAACGGCACGGGCGCCGCCGCCTTTGCCCTCGTGCCGCCCGGCTGGAGCGGAACGCTGCCGCCTGACGTCGAACGCATCAATGCACCGACATCCTTCGTCTGGATCATTGGCCGCACCCAGACCAACGGCGTGAAGGACTACGACGCCGTCCACAAGGTGCAGGACGGTTACAAGATCACGCTCCTGGCCGATTGGGGGAAAGCGCCTTCCAAGGTCGAGCAGAAGATCGATCCCTCGGTCGACACCAAGACCGAGCCGCTACGGATCGTCGCACAGATGCCGGCGGCGGAGTTCTTCAAATATGGCACCGAGCTGATGAAGCAGAACCCGCCGCACCTGACGGACTGGTCCAACCTCGCGCGCATGAAGCGTATCGGGATCGAGCCCGGGAAGTTCGATGGCACCAAGGCGAGCGCGGACGTTTTTGCGCAAGGCGCTGCCGCCGGTCTGAAACTCATGTACGAGAAGGCGCCGACACTCGCGCGCATCACCAATGGCTGGCAGATGAACACCGACACGATGGGCGTGTACGGTGATTTCTATCTCAAGCGCGCCATCGTTGCGCTGCTCGGGCTCGGCGCCAATCAGCCGGAAGATGCGATCTATCCCCTCAATGTCGCCGATGCCGCCGGCAAGCCGGTGATGGCGGAGAACAAATACGTCCTGCATTTCAACAAGGACGAGCTGCCGCCGGTCAGCGCTTTCTGGTCGCTGACGATGTACGACGAAGAAGGCTATCAGGTCGCCAATCCGCTCAACCGCTTCGCCATCGGCGACCGCGACGCGCTCACCTACAATACCGATGGCGCGCTCGACCTCTACATCCAGCATGAGTCCCCCGGAGCAGACCGGGAGGCGAACTGGCTGCCGGCCCCGAAGAGCGGAAAACTCGGCTTGACGCTGCGCCTTTATGGACCCAAGCCGCAGGCGATCGACGGCCGCTGGAACCCACCGGCCATCGAGCAGGCCGGCGCAACGACCGGCCGCAAATAGTCGCGGCAAGCAGCCTGCGCCCGCCGCCTCGGCCTGAGCGAGGCCGCAAGGCGCGGGCCGCGCCTGCCGGCGAGCGCGATGCCTGCGAGCTCGCCCCTATCAACTGTCCGGCGTCGGCTTGCGACCCGAAGCGGAAATTGCTCCGTTTACACGAGCGAACCGGCCACCGAAATTGTTACGGCGCCAATCAAGGCCCTGGTAGCCTGCGGTCCATACAGGTCAATGGGCGCACGCATGCTTCGGGCTAATTCACTCACGCTTCTCCTTGCGCTGGCGGCTGTCCTTCATCCCCTCATCGCTGTTGCACAGGAGAAGGACTGCCTCAGAATGGCGTGCCGCGCACACGCCAGATTTAGAACCTGCGATAGGCCGCGGGATGGGGCTACAGCCCTGTCAGCGCGCGTCGTCGCGGTGTCAAGAGAATGCTCGAACTCGATCCTCGCGATGCAAATCGACGATGCGAAAGCGCATAATCTGCCGTCCGTCTTCGAAATCGATCTTGGCAGTTGCAGTTCGTATGCCGGTCAAATCGGCGATTTAATTCAGGTCGCGCTATATGAACGACCCAACTCTGATAGGCGGCGGTACCACTTTGCTTGCAAGGTTTGGTAAGGTCTGTCTTTGGCCCTTCAGAGACTTGCCGACCGCCGAGGTGAGTGTCCGCGTTCGAGGCCATATGCTCGCGCTGAGTTCGTCGCAGTTTGACCCAGAGCGGACCTCGGCCCCGTCGACCGGGTGCAAAATGCTCGCAATATCCGCTCGCTAATCTGCGCCAAATTCGATCCGCTCCAAGCGCTGCTGGCCTTAGCATCTGATGCACTTCGATTAAATGCCGCGAGTTGATCGCGGCTCAGGCGGCCCGCTCGCCGGACGCGCGCAGCAGTCAATGCCGCGAAAAACGAGAGGGTACAGCGCCCGGACGCGCTAGTTTTTTAGACCTAACGCCTTTTGCATCTCAGTTGTCATGCAAGGGTTGAGGATCCCGAAGTGACTGCAATTGAGAGGCCTGAAATAGAACTCCCGCGAACTCCTGAAGCTAGTCTCATGCAGACCAACCGCACAAGCCATTTTTTCATATACGCTAGTCATGGCGTCGCCGATCGTGCCGCCTCTATCCTTAAGCTCTTTCAATCCGTTAAAGAACGGTTGCTGCTTTAGATACTTGCATAGTGGAGCCGAGACTTGCGATCTGAAGCGTGCAACTAGCTTTTCCTCCTTGCCTGGCTCGACGTATACACCGTCGTGATCAAGCTCAACTTGAAAGTAGTTTGAGGCATCAACGAACGAAAACGGATTAAAGTCTGAGTTTCCAATTCTGAGCATCTGAAGACGTAAAAGCGCACCCTCATTTCCTGTGTTGCGAACAACCAAAGAGAGCTGTGTTTCAGATGCGCTATCCAAAAAAAGCTCGATCTGATAACCTTGTTGCTTAAAGAAGGGGATCGCCACAGTAAGAAGGGTCGTTGCAACAGATATAACGGCTGTGAGCAACGCCAAATTCGTCTGACCAATAGCAATAAACCTGCGCCAGTCTTGAAATGCCTTGCAATTCGGGCATACGCGCGCGCCGCTAGGCACGACTTGCTGACAATCCCTGCATTTGTGCCCAAGTTGCGGTAGCTTCGACACCTTGTGTCTCCGACTTCTGGCGGGCCTCGCCACACTATCACGTATGTATTTGTTAACGGAAGTGGAGGAGCATCGCTGACTTGCCGGTGCGGGCGCGCGCGGCCGAGCTGGCCGAATAACCGCGCCAATGTCCGAGTATGGCCCCAAAGCCGACATTCCACATGCACACCACACCCTCAACGTCGCCTTATGACAGCCCAGCCGACGCGACGGAATGATCCCTCGCCTACGCCCGCCGCATCAGCATGAGCGAAGCCGCAAGGCGCAGGCTGCGCTTGCTGGCGAGCGCGATGCCTTCGGGCTCGCCGCTATCGGACGTGCCGGTCTCGGAGAATCCGATCCCGACCTCGTAGCCGCCGAAGACGGGGTTCTCGCCTTTCGCCGGCGCGTGCTCCGAACCCAAAGCGCGCCAAGGGGCGCAGCATCCGCCAATGCGGCCATATCGAACTCGCGGCCCATCGTCCCTCAGCTTTTGACCGCGCCGCCTTTTGTCACCGGACGGGTATTCGAACACCCACGCTGGTGACTGACCCCAACGGTGATCGCGTCGCATCGTGCCCGTCTTGTGTTAGGCTTGTGTGTTAGGCTTGTGTGTTAGACTTGTGTGTTAGACTTGGCCGTCAATCCGTAACCAGTCTCATGCCCTGGGCACACGCAGACAACGCGGCTCTCGACAGGGAAACCATCGATGCCTCGCCCTGATCTCCTGGGTCGTCTTCGTGCAAGTGGCGTCCGGCTGCTCGACGCGCTTGCGGCCAGGATCGCCCGCGGGCTCGTGTTGGTGCTGCTGACGTGTATCACCTGGTCCATGGCCGAAGGTGGGACCACCAGGCTCAAGGTGGCGACCAGAATAGTCCCTCCCATGGTCATCGAGAAAAATGGGACTCTGAGCGGCTTCAGCATCGAGCTTTGGAACAGCATTGGCGGCCGGCTGAATTGCGAGACCGAATACGTCGTCATGCCGGATGTCGGCGAATTGCTTGACGCTGTCGAACACGGTCGAGCGGATCTCGCGATCGCGGCCATCTCGATCACTTCCGACCGCGAGAACAGGTTCGACTTTTCTCAGCCGATCATGAATTCCGGTCTGCAAATCCTGGTGCGTGGCACTGCGGCCAATGTCGAGCCGAATCCGTTGCGCGAGCTGATGCAGTTGTTCTTCTCCCGCACGCTTCTGGTCTGGCTCGGAATTGCGCTGCTGTTGATCCTCATCCCGGCACATTTGATCTTCCTGGTGGAACGGCACCATCGCAATGGAATCATTCCGAGCACGAAGTATTTCCCGGGAATCTTCCATGCCATGTTCTGGGCCGCAGGCACCCTGGCGACGCAGGCGGATCAAATGCCCCGGCACTGGGTGGCTCGGATCGTCGCGGTGCTCTGGATGTTCACGGGCGTCGTGTTCGTGGCTTTTTACACGGCGCAATTGACGGCATCCCTGACAGTGCAGCAGATCAAGGGACCGATTAACGGTCCGCGCGATCTCGTCGGAAAGCCGGTCGGCACGACACGGGGAAGCACCGCGGCCGTCTACCTGAACGAAGCCAAGGCTCAGGTTCTCGAGTTCGAAAAGGTCGACGACCTCTTCAATGCGCTGTTGAACCAGGAGATCGACGCCGTCGTATTCGACGCACCCGTGCTGCATTACTACGAGACCCACGACGGCAGAGGACTGGCAAAGATCGTTGGCGCCGTATTCCACAAGGAAGACTACGGCATCGTTTTCCCGACCGGCAGCCCCTTGCGCAAGCACGTCAACGAAGCGCTGCTGGCGCTGCGCGAGAATGACACGTACCAGAGAATCTACGAGGAATGGTTCGGCAAGCGCTGAGCTTCGCGAAGCATTTGTCGGAAGCCGACGGCCGCCGCATCGGCCTCAGCGAGGCCGCAAGGCGCAGGCTGCGCTTGCCGGCAAGCGCGATGCCTTCGAGCTCGCCGCTGTCGGCCGTGCAGGTCCCGGAGATGCCGATCCCGACCTCGTAGCCCCCAAATACGGGGTTCCCGTCCTTCGCCGGCGTGTGTGACGCATTTCCGCACTTGATTCAGATCAAGCCTCCGCGCGCACGGGCCACAAATCTACAGGCCCAAATCTACAGGCCAACGGCTCCCACCGGACGGTCGCTGCTGCAATGCACAGGCAAATCCGGTCTACAGGTTCGGGCCAGGCGACGTTGCTGTTGCGGGGATAGAGCATGACCGTAACTTTCGAGGCTGCAGTCCCGGACAATTCGCAATCCATACCCAGAGTGAAGTCCCGCAATCTCGCGATCGACCGGGCGCGGACGTTTCTGACCCTGGTCGTGTTGCTGCATCACGCAGTGATCCCCTACACCTATTTCGGCCATACCGACCCGAAGTTCTTCTTCGGCTTCGACATGATCGTGCTCGCCACCGACAGCTTCTTCATGGCGATGTTCTTTTTCCTGTCGGGGTTATTCGCCTGGTCCGGCATCGCCCGGAAGGGAGCGGCGAGCTACCTCCAGGACCGTTTGCTTCGGCTCGGCCTGCCGTTCGTGATCTGCGCCTTCACGGTCATCCCGATCGCCTACTATGCCATCTCGCTCCGACACCATCCCGAAATCGGCTTCTCGGAATACTACCGGACCATGATCACCAAGGGCCCGTGGCCGAGCGGACCGATCTGGTTCCTCTGGGTCCTGTTCGCCTTCGACCTGGTGGCATGCCTGCTGTACCGGTTGCGCCCCACCCTGCTCGACCCGATCAATCGTCTTTCATTGCACGGCCGCCGCCGGCCGGCAGTCTTCTTCGCCGTCATGCTGGCCGTCACCGCCGCGTTCTACATTCCCGGGCTGATCCACTATGGACCCAGCAGTTGGTTCGAGTTCGGGCCGTTCTCGGTACAGCACGGGCGGGTGATGCTCTATGCCAGCTATTTCTTCTTCGGCGCCGGCATCGGCTTTGCGAATATGGATCGCGGCCTGCTCGCACCTGACGGCCGGATGGCGAAGGTCAGCTGGGACTGGATGGTGCTCACGATCGTGCCGTATTGCCTGCTCTGGGGACTGATCTTCATCAAGCGGGAGATCCTCGGCAATCCGTCGCCGTTGCCGGCTTGGTATGAAGGCCTCTACGCCATCTGCTTCACCGTCTTCAGCGTGGCCATCATGTTCCTGATCCTGGCCTTCTTTCAGAGATTCAAGCAATCAGGCACAGCCAGGCTGCTCGACCCGATGCAGGCGGACGCCTTCGGCATGTTCCTGGTGCACTACCCGATCGCGCTGTGGCTGCAGTACTGGCTGTTCGACTACGATCTGCCGGCGATCGTCAAAGCGACGGTCGGCTTCGTCCTGACAGTCGCATTCAGCTGGGCACTGACGCGCGCGCTGCGGCAGATTCCCGGCGCGAGCAAGGTTCTGTAGCCAAGAAGGCAGCGTTACGACACTTGCTTGATGCGCGCTGTTTTGGAGTCCCCGCTCGACCGCGCGGTTGACACAGGTCAAGCGTCATCAGCGCGCTGTGGCAGGAAGTCTCCAGATCCGCAAAGGACCGATGGTCTCGAACCCGGCCAATTTGGCGGCAGCAATATCATGTCCGTGCTCGTAGCCGACCAGAGGTAGGCCAGGAAAACTCTCACCCGCGATCGCGATCAGGCTTCGCCAGACCCGATCCATTTGAGAGCCGAACAGATTTGAAAGGCCGACGACATCAGCACCTCGATTGAGGATGCCGCCGCCGGTACTGCCATCCTCCCCCTGAATGGAGACAAAAACGATGCTGTCGTCCGCAAGCAGGCCGGGCATGAACACGCGCGGCAAGGGTATCGCAGACGCCTTGGCGTCCTCGTCAGCCCAGGACCGCTCCCAGGCGCTCAATCCAGCTTCGTCGGTCACTATGGTCGAACGGTCGCCCGGCTGATGATGTCGGCCGTCGGGCCGAACGCCACTCATCGCGATCCATTCGGCATCGAATAGTGGCTCGAAGCCAAGCGACTCCAGGCGCAGGCAATGGAAGCTGTCCTTGACAAACCACTCCCGCCGTCGATTTGAACTGATCAAGTCAGCGATTGCCTTGAGCTGCGCTGGTGCAGCTTCCACACCTGCCGTCGTCACCGCGTCGGGATAGAAGCGTGGCGTTCCCAGCCGGGTCAACCAGATCGTCTCATGAAACTCGCCAGGACGATCATGCGCCCGGCAAACTGCGTCGCACCACGTGGCGTTGTTGTGAGCTGCTAGCATCGTGATACTGCTGTTCATTCCCGTTCCAGCTTGAATTGCCGACAGCCCCGGCAAGTGAGTGTCAGGCGTCTTGATGTCGGTCGTCTCTGATTGCGGTGCCCGTGCCGCGATCGGCCAGGCAATTGCCGACCCCAGACCAGCTATGAACTCTCTTCGACGCATCGTTCACGATCTCGGACCGTCTTGCGGCAGTATATTGTCGTGGAGACTCTCATGGAAAGAGATTAGCGGTGTCAGCTTTGGCCCAAAGCCGACACTCAGACGCACGCGCTCAACGTCGCCTTCTGACGGCAGAGCAGCCGCGACGGAATGATCGGCCGCCTGCGCCCTTCTCATCAGCCCCGGCGAGGCCGCAAGGCGCAGGCTGCGCTTGCCGGCAAGCGCGATGCCTTCGAGCTCGCCGCTGTCGGCCGTGAAGGTCCCGGACAAGCCGATCCCGAGTCGACACCTGTTGATCTGAATCAATAGAACGCTTTTGCGTGGATGCTTGTTTCAAGCATCTACTTCGGCGTGCCTGCCTGAACCATTACCAGCAACCGTTGTCCCGAAAAACAACAAGGGTGGATCGTATGGCCACGATTGATCGACGTATTTTTCTCGCTGTTGGCTTTGCCGTATCGACTTGCTTCGCAGCCACCGTGCCGTCGCGCGCGCAATCCATATCGCCCGCGGAAGCGCAGCAGATCGCCACCGATGCCTATGTCTATGGCTACTCGCTGATCACGACCGAAGTAACCCGCGTGCAGATGAGCAACGTTCCGAAGGTGGAGGGCTTTACAAGTCCGACCGGACAATTCGTCAATGTCCCCCGCTATCCGCCCGCGGATTACCGCGGCGTTTCCGCGCCCAACGCCGACACGCTGTATTCGGTTGCCTGGCTCGATCTCGCCGAGCCGCAGGTGTTCAGTCACCCGGATATGGGCAATCGTTTCTATCTCTTCGAGATCACTGATCTCTGGATGTCGGATTCCGAGCACTCGCCGAGCAAGCGGACGGCCAGTGGAAAGGCCGCCAACTACCTGTTCACCGCTCCGGGCTGGAAGGGCGAGGTACCGGCGGATATGAAACACGTCCCGATGGCGACCCGCTACATGGTCATTCTCGGCCGCACCTACGCCGACGGTAGCGAGGCTGACTACAAGGCCGTCAACGCGCTGCAGGCACAGTACAAGATCACGCCGCTTTCAGCCTGGGGCAAGCCATACACGCCGGTGGCACCGCCGGTAGATCCCAGTCCGGGCTTCAGCATGACCGACAAGCCGCAGACGGTCATTCTCGACATGGGGACGGAGGGATACTTCAATCTGATGACTAGGCTGATGGCGGCGGCGGCGCCCGCGCCGACGGCGGATGCACCGATGCTCGCGAGCATGGCGAAGATCGGTATCGTGCCCGGCAAGCCGTTCGAGATGAGCAAGCTTGGTCCGGCAGTTCAGCAAGCGCTGAAGGACATTCCGCAGACAGCTCTGAAAAAGATCGAGGCCAACAAGGACAACCTTGGTGGGATCGTTGACGGCTGGTCGATCACCAAGGGGCTCGGGACCTATGGCCCTTCCGATTACATGAAGCGAGCGGTCGTGGCAGCCTTTGGCTGGCCCGCCAACCAGGAGCGCGACGCCGTCTATCCGAACACCGAAAAGGATTCGACCGGACAGAAGTTGAGCGGTGCGAACAAGTACAGCTTGACCTTCCCGAAGGATGCGACGCCTCCCGTCAATGGTTTCTGGTCGTTCACCATGTACATGATCGACCAGGGCTGGTGGTTCGTCCCCAATCCTCTCAACAGGTTCACCGTCAGCATGCGCGACAATCCGAAGTTCAATGCCGACGGCTCATTGACCCTCTACTTCCAAAACGAGTCGCCGGGTGCAGACAAGGAAGCCAACTGGCTGCCGGCACCGAAGGGCGACTTCGTCCTGATGCTGCGGATGTACTGGCCGAAGGACACTCCGCCTTCGATCATCGACGGGAGCTGGAAGGTCCCGCAGGTAGTCAAGGTCAACTGAATCTAACAACAAGAACTCGCCGGCGCGGAACGCACAGCGTCGGCGGGAGCTTTCCATTGCCGGCCCCTTGCGAACACCGCCGGTGCCCTTGCGGATGTCAGTCCCTGGCCCCAGAGGCGACATCGGAGCAATTCCGTCAATTGCCCTTCGGGAACAAGGTTGTTATGTTCACTCGACGCCATCACTGCTTGTGGCCCTCTTGAATAGTCGCTTGCCACCTGCTTCGAGGTGGCGTTGCGGAGGACATTGCTATGAGATTTTCCTCGCTGTTCCTTGTCGGCTTGGCTGCCGCCATCTTGTCGAATGCACCCGCCAACGCAGTGACGAAAACCACGAGGCCGAACACTCCATCGACAGAGATATTTCACCCGGGGGCGCATGCCAAAGTGCTCGACCCGGATATAAGGGCGTTTGCACCACCCAAGGCCAGGACGTACGTGGAATGCAAACAAGGGCTATGGGCGCAAGGTGCGAACCCCAACTATCAATATGCGGTCTGTAGCAGTATGGGGTACAAGAACTGACCAATTCACGCACGCAGCAGGCCGCGCTCAGATGGTGGCCTGTCTGTCATGTCGGGTCTTATGAGGGCAGCCGGGAACGTCGCCTTCTGGCCCCATGGCTGACCTTACTGCGCTGCCCGCCGAGCGTCAGCTTTTGCGCCGCGCGAACTCCGGGGGATCACGGCTCCGACGGTGTTCCATAACGACCGAAATGTGGCGCTTGCCGTGCCCACTCGCCTATTTCTTTCCCCTTCTCCGCCCAGCTTAGAGCGCGTTTCGTATCCACGATTGCCGCAAGCGTCCTTTGTGCTGAAGAGGGTTCATTGCGTCCGGCGGAACAAGCGATGCGTACCGAATTGTGCGTTCAGCGCAAGCTGCGCCGCATGCTTGTTGCTGTCGCCGTCGTTGGCCCCGTGGCGCTGACGCCGGAAATGAGTGCGGCCGAAGGCTTGCTTGATTTCCTTTTCGGAGGCCTCCAGAAGCAGCAGCAGCAGCAGACCTCGTCTGTTGATCCGCAATCACCACCGCCGCGGCCGGTCGTCGCAGGCGCGGGACCTGCCTTCTGCGTGCGCAGTTGCGACGGCAAATATTTTCCGCTGATGCGCGGTGCGGCCTCGCCGGCGCAGATGTGTCAGGCCTTCTGTCCGGCAAGCCCGACCAAAGTTTTCTTCGGCTCCAGCATCGACAGAGCCTATGCCGCAACCGGCGAACGTTACGCCGATAGCGAAAACGCCTTTGCCTATCGGAAGGCGCTGCGCGCCGATTGCACTTGCAACGGCCGAAGCCCCGCCGGTCTTGCACCAGTCGATCTCGCGATGGACGGCTCGTTACGCTCGGGCGACGCGGTTGCCACCGCCGACGGGCTCGTCGCCTATTCCGGCATACGGGTCGGTAACGACCAGAACCCGGATTTCACGCCGCTTCCGGCTGCACCCACCACGCGGAAGCCGGTGCCCGCGCGCGACTAGCACGTAGATGCGGATTGATTGAGCTACCGCCCCGCCGTCATTACGGCGAGGCTCTTTCACGAGCGCCAGCTGCGGCCTATCAGCTCATTCCATCACGTCCGCAAAGCGCACCCATTTCGCGATGGAATCGATAGGGCTTTTATCTCCCATTCGGAGCGGACTTTGGCTGGGGTCGAAACCGCGCGACAAAGCTGAATCAGGATCCGCCAGCAAGACGCCAACAAAAGTTGACGCAACGAGGAAGCTGCCAACTTCTCCCAATTTGTTGCCGCCACCTTTTTCGGCTTCAGCCAGAATATAGAACCACAAGGGTGTTCGCTCGAAGAACTTCGACGATGAGTTCTTGAGGAAATCGCGGAGCGTTGGCTTCGAAGCAAAGATCGTCGACACATCCGTGATCGGATTCGATTCGACGGCACCGGTTTGTTTGAGGTGTTTGTGGAGGGCCTGTCCGGTGGGAAGCCTGAGATTGTAGCCTCGCCGCAAGTTACGACGTGCAAGATTCTTGAACAGCTCCTTCAACTGAGTGTCCGTCTCATCATTGCCTTCCTTGACCATTGTCTTCAAGGGCGGCGCCAATGCGGTATCGATCTTTCTGGCGACCCGCGCCGGTAGTCCGTCGGCCGCGTCGTGCGGGGCGACGCCTGTAAACCGGGTCCAATCGATAACCCAGTTCTTGGGGAGTCTCTTGTCTGCCACCAATCGCGCGCCGCCACCGGTGAACTGGAATAACAGCTCCAGGGTCGCCTTCGGGAGAATTCCGCCAGGGCGCCCGAAATTCTTGTTGTAGTCATAAAAGGCGCGAACCATGGAGTGTCCGAACCGGTATCCGGCAGCCGAGAACTCAAGAGGCAGCGCATTGCCCAGTCGCGAGTTTTGCCGTCGCGCGTCGAACTCGGCCCTGAACTTGAAAAAATGTGATGCGCGATCTTGGACGACGCGGTCCACCACAGCCGGATCGCAAACGCCCTTCAGATAACCTTCGACAATCAACCATTGATAGTGCAGTCGCGTGAGAGTTTGAGCCGCGGAAAAATCCGCGATCCAGCCGGTGTTGTGGCTCGCCAGGAAGTCGATAGCTTTGTTGTGAAAGCGAAGAAAGCTCAGATGGAATTGGGCGACAACGAGATTCTCGTCATTGCGCGTGTCGCCGATCAGGGCGCGCTGTGGCAGGCCGGCCGAAAACTTTGAGAATTCTTCTGCGCTCATCGACGCCTGCGCCGTGCGAAGAGCAGCATTCCGAACCGCATCCTGCACCTGTACGTATCTTGGTAGATCGCGGTGTTCGTCCAATGCGTCCGGAAGAGGGCCTGGGTCGATGGCCGTTCCGACGCGCATCTTGTTCACAAACTTAGGATGACGCAGTCCCGATATGACGGTGGCCATGTCAGCAGTAATTCCGGGGCCGATTGGCGAGCCGCCATACACGCTGTCGAGGTCAAATCGCGGCGAGCGGGCGTTTCTGAACCTGCTTTCAATGGTCGAGGAAACGACGGGGGGGTGCGGGTCCCTCACGCTGGTCATCTCGGACTCGCGATCGGTGCGGGCAGTCAGTTCGTGATCGAGGAATTGTCCCCAATATGTCAGCACCGGGGGCATGGTGGAGTCAGGAGCAGGATCTTCCGGATCGGCTTGCGCGTCGATCATGCTGTTACCCAGCGCGTCAAGCTCGCTTACTGTTTCGGGAGCGGTCGGCAGATAGTTCTCGGGTGCATCCAACGGCGGGACGAAGTAGCCAAAGTCAGCTTGCTCATCGACCGCAATATCAGTTCCGGCCGGCGGAGCAGCAAGCGCCGAGGGTCCTCGTCCGTGGATTCTCTCCTTCTCTCGCCCGCTATGAGATTGAAATAGGATTGTCATCAAAAATCCTCCAGGTTGGCAGCCCCGGGGGCGGAGTTTATCAAGGGTTGCAAATCGTCATGTGAGCTATTTCATATTGCTCTGTGCTGCGACATTTTGCCGATGCCGCAAGATTAAAGGAGATCGTTTGGGACGCCGCTACTTGTGGCAAGACTCCGGCGCCTTCGTAGTGACGAGGGGCTGTATTTTGGCGGCCAAGCCGCTTCGTCGCCGCTTGAATTATCGAACGACAGTGAATCTCTTGCGCAACTCTCGCCTTTCCCAACTCAAGGTTTTCTCAAACTCGACACGAAGGAAGGCCGGCACTTTTTCTGGATCAGCCTTTAAACAAGCAAACTCGTGAGCCGTCATCCGGATGGGGTTGCCGAAAGGATCTGACTTTGGGCTCTGTGGTGCTCCACAAGCGTGGCAAGGACGGGCATGGATCCCCATCAGGGATCGGACGATGTTCATCTTAGCGAGTCCGTATTTGTTCCAGGAATTGGAGAGATTAGGCAGGGGCCAAGGGAAGTTAAATTGAACTTTTGAGTCTCGCACGCCGGAAAGTTTGGCCACGCTTTGCTATCCAGACTGAGAAGTACCCAACCTGGGCGAATGGCGGCCCGCCCGCTCTGCCTCACCAAGAGACTTCGCGCAGTACTTTCGGAACGATTCAGCGGAGGAGGTCCGACCGATCGTCGTCGACGATTGCTACCCATCGCGGAGTTTGTGCGATGCTGCAGTTTGCCGCGCTACAATGTTGTCGAGCTAGCCCAAGGCCCAACTTTCTCGGCCAATACGGCGCAATCTCATAGTCAACGTCTGCCTCGGGGCCCAAAGCCGACATCCAGATGCACGCGCTCAACGTCGCCTTCTGACAGCACAGCCGACGCGACGGAATGATCCGTCGCCTACGCCCTTCTCATCAGCCTCAGCGAAGCCGCAAGCCGCAGGCTGCGCTTGCCGGCGAGTGCGATGCCTTCGAGCTCGCCGCTGTCCTCCGTGCAGGTCCCGGAGAAGCCGATCCCGACCTCGTAGCCGCCGAAGACGGGGTTCTCGCCTTTCGCCGGCGTGTGCTCCTGGTTCAGCATCTCGCCCTTCCAGCGGCCGTCCGCCGAGGAATAGGAACCGAGATAGTAGAAGAACGCATCGCCGCCAAGGATGCGGCCGTCGATCAGCAGCATCACGCCGGACAGCCCGGCATCGACCCCGTCGAGCGCGCGCAGGCCCATCCCGTAGAGGCCGTTGGCGATGCCGCCTGGACCGACTGCGCCGCTCGGCGGCAGCGCCTCGTCGTCGAGCCGCGTGAGGTTGGCCCAGAAGTTGCCGCCCGGCATCGTGTCCGCGCTGCCGTGGAGACGGATCTGGTTGCCGATCAGCCGGCCGCGTGCGCCGATCCTGGCGACATCGGCCCCCATCAGCGGCTTGTAATTGGGATCCTCGTTGTGCCGCTCGGTGATCACCTCGGCGACGATCTCGCCGTCGCGCTCGGAATAGGTGCCGAGATGCGCGAAGGCCGAATTGCCGCCCAGCATCTTGCCGTCGTGCAGGCACATGATGCTGCGCCCGAACGCATCGTGGATGCCGTATTCAACCTTGTAGAGCCCGTCCAGCAACGCAATCAGCCCGCAAAATGCAAAAGGAATCGCGGGCTACCTAGCACCGCCGCCACGTCGTTTCCATCCGGCTTTTCCGCGCAGGGGCCATTCGCGGGGCCCTCTCTGCACGATGCCATCATGCTCCTGTCTTGCCCGACGAGTCAAATCGTCTTCGCAAAATCCGCAAGCTTGCAATTTCAAGCACTTGGCTACTGTGCATGGGGTTGTTTTTCGACTTTTATCGAGAGCCTGTTCCCGGATTACGCTTCGCTCCATCCGGGGTTCGAACCCGACGGCGCACCCGCGCGACCAAGGGCCATGAACCAGACAGAGCCATCGGCCGAAGAGCAGGTCGCAGCCTTCATCGCCAGCGCGGCGAAGCAGCCGCTGCTCGATGCCGCCTTCGAGCTCTGGCGCTGGCGCTATCGACTGGATTCGATCGAGGGCCGTCCGACCGACGAGGAAGTGCGCATCTACCGCACCCTCACGCCGCAGCAATTGTCCGAAAAATACCGCTACGACCGCGACCACGCCCATGAAGGGCCGATGTTCGGCTATCTGAAGCGCGCCCATCCGCGCGCCGGTGACGACGCGATCAGGCAGGCCATCATTACCGCCGTCAAGTTCGAGGGCGCGACGGAAGCGCATTTCAAATGGGATGGCGACTTCTGGGCCTGCGTCGTGCGCGCGGTGGCGCAGGCCGCAGCCGAGTATCCCGGTTATCTCGAGACCACCTATCGCGACGCCCGCAACAATCTCGCTTACTACATGAAGTGAGGCTTCTCATCGCTCTCCAACGGGGAGAGGTGGACGATGATCAGAAGCACAGCGTGGTGACGAGCTTGCCCTGCTTGTCCTTGATCGCATAGGGGCAGCGCAGCCGCTCCAGCGCCTTCTTGGCATCCTCGTCGCCGAGCGCGGCGGCGCGCTCGTAATAGGCCTTTGCGGCGTCCTTGTCCTTGGCACCGCCGCGGCCCTCCTGCGCGAAGGCGCCCATCCGCTCCAGCGCGCCGGGATGATTTTGCGCCGCCGCCTTCTCGAACATCGCCCGTGCCGCGACGTCGTCCTGCGCCCCGCCCGTGCCTTCGGAGAGCATCAGGCCGAGCTGGTACTGCGCCTCGGCGTTGGTCTCGGCGGACTTGGCCAGCAGCGCGCGGGCCTGCGCGGGATCGGCCGGCGCGGCACCGCCGGCGCCGCCGATCGCGGCAAGATTGCTGACACCGCGGGGATTGCCGGCCTGCGCCGCCTTCTCGAACAATCTGCGCGCCTGCGCCTCGTCCTTGGCAACGCCCGCGCCGGTGCCGTAGGCAACGCCGAGCTCGACCATCGCCGCGCTCGATCCCTTGTCGGCCGCCTTGCGCCAGGCGGCGATCGCCTCGCCGGTCTGCCGGTTGGCCGCGTAGGCGCGGCCGAGCGCGAACATCGCGCGCCGTGACGAGCTTGCGGCCTGCTTGCAGAATTTGATCGCGGTCGCGACGTCCGAGGCTGCGATCTCCGCCACGCCCTTCACGTCGGCCGGCTTGTCGGGATCGCTGGGATCGGCCGCGACCCGGTCGCACAGGACGAGGTCGGCCGATTGCGCATGCGCCGAGAGCGGCGCGGCAAGCGCGAGGAGGATGGCAAGGAGATAGATCCGCATGGCCGCCACGTTGCGTCCCCGTCCCGGCAAATTCAAGGCTCGAGTCCCGATTGGCGCAGCACGGGCACGACCTCTGGCGAAGCCAGATAGCGCAGCAGCCGGTCGGCCGCTTCGGCCTGCTTCGCGCTGGCCATGCGGCCGGCGGAGAACACCGCCGGTGTCTGCAAATCATGCGGGATCGGACCGATCACCTCGATGCCGCCGACCTGCTTCAGCTCGCTGATCTGCTGCACGGCGAGATCAGCCTCGCCGCTGACGAGCCGCTCCGCCGTAAAGCCCTGCTCGACGATGGTGGCCCTGGCGTTGATCTCGGCCGCGATCCCCATCCGCACGATCAGCTGGGCAAAGTAGACGCCGCTCGCGCCCAGCCGCGAATAGGCGACCGACCGGGCCGCCAGCAGCGTCGTGCGCAGCGCGGCTTCGCTTCCGATCTCGGGATGCGGCTGCCCTCCCCGCACGGCGAGGCCGACGAATGAGCGCGCCAGGTCGGCCGCGCTGTCTGCGATCACGCGGCCCTCGCCGATCATCTCGTCGAGCCCCTCGCGCGTGAGGATCACGAGATCGGCGGCCTCGCCCTCGCGCAGGCGCTTGAGCAGTGCCAGCGTCGGCGCGAAGTCGGCATCGACCTGGATGCCGCTGGCCGCCTCGAAGGCGGAGGACAGGCTGCGCATCGCGCCCATCAGGCCGAGGGTCGAGAGCATGCGAAGAGTGTTTGCCATGGGTATTCCCGGATAACGTTCAGGCGCGGTGCATCAGCTTCAGCGCGGCGGTCAGGCGCAGGCTGCGCTTGCCGGCGAGCGCGGTCGCCTCCAGCACCGCCTGCTCGCCATCATAGCTGCCGGAGAAGCCGATGCCGACCTCGTGGCCGCCGAAGATCGGATCGTCCTTTGCCGGCGTGTGCTCCTGATTGAGGATCTGGCCCTTCCAGCGCCCGTTCGCGGCGGTGTAGCTGCCGAGATAGTAGAACGCGGCATCGCCACCGAGGATGCGGCCCCGGTTGAGCAGCATCACGCCGGTGAGGCCGCCGTCGACGCCGTCGAGCATGCGCAGGTGAACCGAGTAGAGTCCATCGGCGATACCGCCCTCGCCGAGGCCGCCGGCGATCGGCACCTCGTCCTCGGTGATCGGCGTCATCACCGACTGGAACGGTACGCCGGGCAACTCCTTCAGCTCGCCCTTGAAGCGGTAGAGATCGCCGTCGGCCCAGCCTTTCGCGATCAGGGTCGCATCGTCGGTGCCGGCCATGGCGCGGTAGTTCGGATCGGGGTTGTGGCGGACGGTCTTGATGACGATGTCGACGCCGGCGTCGGTCTTCTCGTAGCTGCCGATATGGGCGAACGCCGAATTGCCGCCGAGCATCTTGCCATTGCCGGCATGCATCACGCTCCGGCCGACGTTGTCGCCGAGCTGAAACCGCACCTTGTAGAAGCCTTCAAACACCAGCCGTGTCCCCGGCCCCGCGCGCATCCTGCGGACACTCTATCCCGCTTTCGACGGCGATGGACAGACTTCAAGCCGGCATGGCCGGCAGACCTACAAGATCGGCTGTCGCCAAAATGCAAAAATCCGCCGGAGCCTTTTAAGCTCCAGCGGATTGGATGCCAACCCGGGCCAGCCCCCTAGCCCGGGCCGGGAGGATCTTAGGCCGCGGCCTTCTTGTCAGCCGGGACGGACGCGATCGTCTTCAGGATCTGCGAAGCGATCTGGTATGGGTCGCCTTGCGAGTTCGGACGACGGTCTTCCAGATAGCCCTTGTAGCCGTTGTTGACGAAGGAGTGCGGAACGCGGATCGACGCGCCGCGATCGGCAACGCCGTAGCTGAACTTGTTCCACGGCGCGGTCTCGTGCTTGCCGGTCAGACGCTTGTCGTTGTCCGGGCCGTAGACGGCGATGTGGTCCATCAGGTTCTTGTCGAACGCGGCCATCAGCGCCTCGAAGTACTCCTTGCCGCCGACCGTACGCATGTACTCGGTGGAGAAGTTGGCGTGCATGCCCGAGCCGTTCCAGTCGGTGTCGCCGAGCGGCTTGCAGTGGAACTCGATGTCGATGCCGTACTTCTCGGTGAGGCGCAGCATCAGGTAGCGGGCCATCCACATTTCGTCAGCGGCCTTCTTGGACCCCTTGCCGAAGATCTGGAATTCCCACTGGCCCTTCGCGACTTCCGCGTTGATGCCTTCATGGTTGATGCCGGCCGCGAGGCAGAGGTCGAGATGCTCTTCGACGATCTTGCGGGCGACGTCGCCGACGTTCGAGAAGCCGACGCCGGTGTAGTACGGACCCTGCGGAGCCGGATAGCCGGAAGCCGGGAAGCCGAGCGGACGGCCGTCCTTGTAGAAGAAGTATTCCTGCTCGAAGCCGAACCAGGCGCCGGCATCGTCGAGGATGGTGGCGCGCTTGTTGGAGGCGTGCGGGGTCTTGCCATCGGGCATCATGACTTCGCACATCACGAGCACGCCGTTGGTGCGGGCACCGTCCGGGAAGACGGCGACGGGCTTCAGCACGCAATCGGAGCTGTGGCCTTCGGCCTGCTGGGTGGAGGAGCCATCGAAGCCCCAGAGCGGAAGCTGCTCGAGCGTCGGGAACGACGCGAATTCCTTGATCTGGGTTTTGCCGCGCAAGTTCGGAGTCGGCGTATATCCGTCGAGCCAGATGTACTCGAGCTTATACTTGGTCATTGAGCCTCTCTGTAGATGATGCGAAAGGTGGGGGCCTGCAAAGGCCCCCGCACGTTTGTACCCGGCCATCATCGGCCGGCCGTTTACAAGCATTTAACGTGCCAAAAGGCCGCAGCGCGGGAGGCTGTCCACCGCGGCCAGGGTCGGCCTGCCGGCGGCAAACGGTCCACAGCGGCGTGCGGCATAGGCGCGCACCTTCGCGTGAAGCTGCACTGCAAAAATCCCGCGGAAAACGCCCGATTCTGGAGCATCGGCCGCACTGCGGGAGGTTGCCGATGAAACGCGCATCAACGTCCGGCAATTTTCGCAAAGTCTTCCGCCCCTGCCTAGCAACCTTTGGAATGGCCCAGGCGTTAGTCACCCACACGATGCCTTAGGGGGTGCAGGCGGTCGCCTGCCTACAAAGTGGGCGGCAACTGATTTCCTTTTCAGCACTTTTCAATTCGGGGTGCGCGGCCGATATGGGGATTCCAGTAACCACAATCGAACGAGTCGGGCGCACCATGGAGGCCAAGGCGCTTCGACCCAGGAGCAAATCGCAATGATGAACAATGGACTGAGTCAGGGATCTGCGAAGATCTATCAATTCCCCGCCGGGGGCCGCGCGGCTCTCGCCGGACGCCGCTATGGCGATACCCGCCTTCCCGCCGATCACACGTCGCTTCCCGCGAACGTCTCGATCTGCAGCGACAGCTGGTACCACCAGGATGCGGTCGACGAAGCAAAGCCCAAATGGGAACGCTAATGCCAGTGTCTGGTTTGAGACCGCCGCGCTCTTTCAAGCGCTCGACGGAAGTTTGAAAAAGGGTCGAAACAACGAGGTTTCGACCCTTTTTGATTCCGGCTGGCTCCCAGCTAGAGACTTGGTTTTTAGAGACTTGGCTCTTAGAGACTTGGCTTTTCGACCACCGTGCAGGCGGTGACCGGCCGCTTCAGATGCTTGACGGTGGTCGCTCCGGTCTTGGCGATCCGCAGCGTGATCCCTGCCCCCGAATAGCGCGCACCCGACAGCGCCACCCGCTTCTCCAGCGTGGCCGGCTCGCCGTCGATCTGGAGGAAGGCGCGCGTGTCATGGTCATAAAACCCGACGATGAACCGCGTACCATCAGCGCAGCGATAGGTCCGGAACGTCTGCGCGTCCGCCTGCCGCGCAGCGGCAATTCCGCTCGCGAGCATGGTGATCGTCAGAACAATAGCCTTGTGCCGGCCCATAATTACCCCCTTCAATGCACCCAAGGACGCCAGCCGTGCGTCCAGCGGAACCATAACCCAAGCTGAGCCCATGCAAGACTCTTCCCTGAAAGACTCTCCCGCCCGCCACCTCGCCCTGCAAGGCGCCAGCAATTTTCGCGACCTCGGCGGCTACGCCACAACCGACGGCCGCACCACGCGCTGGCGGCACATCTTCCGCTCCAACCATCTCGGCCAGCTCACTGCTTCCGACATCGAGATCGTCCGTGCACTGGGCGTGCGCAGCGCATTCGACTTTCGTGGACTGGAGGAGCGCACCGCGGGCGTCTGCGTCGTGGACGAGATCGCGGTGCATTCGCTGCCGATCGAGCCGACGGTCGTCGCCGCGCTGCGGGCCGAGCTTGCCGCGGGCAAATTGACCGCGCCTGTCGCGCTCGAGCTGATGCGCGAGTCCTATCGCAACTATGTCCGCCACAACACGCACAGCTTCCGCGCGCTGTTCGGCCATCTCCTGGAAGACCGCGCGCCGCTCGTGATCCATTGCACCGCCGGCAAGGATCGCACCGGCTTTGCCAGCGCGCTGATCCTGCATGCGCTGGGCGTCGCCGACGAGGTCATTGCCGAGGACTATCTCCTCACCAACCAACACTACAAGCGCGACCTGTCGAGCGCCTCCGATCTTCCGGCCGACGTTCTCGACGCCATCGGCTCCGTCCAGGCCTCATATCTCGCCGCGGCTTTTGAAGCCGTCGTCAGCGAGTATGGCGACCTCGAAACCTACTTGCGCAACGGGCTCAAGCTCGGCACAGCAGAGCGCACCGCACTGAAGGCGCGCTATCTGCAAGCCTAGAGCATGATCCGGAAAAGTGCGCAGCGGTTTTCCGAAAAGATCATGCTCAAACAACAACCTAAAGCGCGATGACGATTCATCCGGATCTCATCGCGCTTTAGGCCGCAGCGCCGGGAGAACGACAATGCAAGGCAAGGTTCTGATCGTCACCGGCGCGCTCGGCGCTCTCGGCAAGGTGGTTGCGGAGGTCGCGCAGGCGCGCGGCGCTGGGATCGCCGGCATCGACCATGCGCCCTCGCAAATCCCGGCAACGCCTGAGCGCATCGAGATCGGCGGCGTCGATCTCTCCGACGCCGCGCAGGCCAAGGCGGCAGTCGAGACGGCAGCGAAGCATTTCGGCAGGCTCGATGCGCTGATCAATATCGCCGGCGGCTTTGCCTTCGAGACCGTCGGCGACGGCGACATCAAGACCTGGCAGCGCATGCATGCGCTCAACGTGCTGACCGCGCTCAACACCTCGCACGCGGCGCTGCCGCACCTTGCTGCGTCCAGCGCCGGCCGCATCGTCAATATCGGCGCCATGGGCGCGCTGCAGGCCGGCTCGGGCATGGGTCCCTACGCCGCGTCGAAGGCGGGCGTGCATCGCCTCACCGAAGCGCTGGCGAACGAGTGGAAAGGCAAGGTCACCGTGAACGCGGTGCTGCCGTCGATCATCGACACCAAGGCCAACCGCGCCGACATGCCGAAGGCGGATTTTTCCAAATGGGTCACGCCGCAGGAACTCGCTGAAGTTATCCTCTTCCTCGTCAGCGATGCCGCAAGCGGCATCACCGGCGCGCTGATCCCGGTCGGCGGACGGGTATAAGTCGCGATTGACGCATCTGTTCGCCGCAAACTGAAATGGCTATACTTGGCTCATGACGACCGAAGATATCGAGAAAGCGGTAGAGCTGCTGACGCCGGACGAATTGGCGCGCTTTCGCGCGTGGTTCGAGCAATTCGATGCGCAGCGTTTTGATCAAGCCATCGCGCACGACGCTCAAACGGGAAGGCTCGACGCGTTCGCTGAGGAGGCGTTGAACGCCTACCGCACAGGACAGACACGGGACCTGTGAGACACGCGGCTTCTCCGAGATTTTGGAAAGCCTATGAGGCGTTGCCGGCCAGTGTTCAAAAACTGGCCGATGCGAATTTCGCTCTATTGAAAAGCAATCCCGCCCATCCGTCGCTGCAGTTCAAGAAAGTCGGACGGCTCTGGTCGGCGCGAGTTGGCCTCCGCTATCGCGTTGGCGGTCGAGACCAACGACACCTGCGTCTGGTTCTGGATTGGCTCCCATGCGGACTATGACCGGCTCATCGGCTGAAACGCGATCCTCTGCCGAGTCCGATCCGAGCTAGACTGCCCGCAACTGATTCTCCGATCGGACCTCCCGTGGAAACCGCGCTCTACCTCCCCGTCAAACGCTTCCTCGAAGAGCTCGGCTTCACCGTGAAGGGCGAGATCGGCGGCTGCGATCTGGTCGGCCTCAGCGCCGGCGATCCGCCGATCGTGGTGATCGGCGAACTCAAGCTCGCCTTCAATCTCGAGCTGATCCTGCAGGCGGTCGATCGCGCATCGGCGGCCGACGAGGTCTGGATCGCCGCCAAGATGTCGATCCGCGGCAAGGGGCGCGAGAGCGATGCGCGCTATCGCAATCTCTGCCGCCGCCTCGGCTTCGGTATGCTCGGGGTAACCGACCGCGGCCAGGTCGAGGTGCTGGTGAAGCCGCCGACGGGCGCGCCGCGCCGCGAGCCGAAGGTGCGCTCGCGCCTCGTTGCCGAACACCAGCGCCGCCAGGGGGACCCCGTGCTCGGCGGCAGCACGCGCGCGCCGATCATGACCGCCTATCGCCAGCAGGCGCTCGCCTGCGCCTCGCAACTTGCCGACGGCCCGCGGCGCGTCGGCGATCTGCGCGAGCGCTGTCCCGATGCCGGCAAGATCTTGCTTAACAACGTGTATGGCTGGTTCGAGCGCGCCGAGCGGGGAATCTACGGGCTGACGGAGGCCGGGCACGCTGCGCTGAAGCGCTGGCCACAACAAAGGGTTGAGAGCGCCGGTGTCGCGTCACCGCCGTGACACCCGACCGGTGCATAGCTGAATTGCCACACCGATTTCATATTGCAATGCAACATCTGCGGCACTAGGTATCCCGGCATCAAAACGAGGCCGTTATGAGCGCAGACTGGAATACGAAATATGGCACGCGGCGCGTGCGCCACGATCCGCCCACCTTGGATGAGGCGATCTTCGCCGCCGTCGGCATCACCGACGACCAGGAGCAGCAGGCCGAGATCGCTGCAGCGCTGATGGGTATGCCGCTCGACGTTGTCCAGGCCGAGGTGAAGAAGCAGGCCCGCACCAACAGCCGCATCACCGCCACGCGCGTGATCGCCGGCGAACAGGGTGCGCAGCGCTCGGTGGTGGTCGAACGCCGCGTCGTCCGCCGCTTCGGTAACGACAAGCGCACCGGCACCTGAGCCCTTATTCCACGACCCAGAATACAAAAGCGGACCGGTTTTGCCGGTCCGCTTTTTGCTTCCAGGCCGCCTCTTAGGTTCAGGCAGCGCGATTGGCGTACATGCTGGAGATAATCTTCCAGCAAGTCGAGTTGAAGCTGAGAATCGCGCGCCCGGCCTTGAACGGCGCGGCGGCGAGATCGGCCAGCTCGTCCTCGGTCGTCTTGGTGAGATCGATCGTGCCGGTCGATTCGCCGTGGCGGAACTGCAGATGCGCGCCGAACTTCCTTGCGAGCGCCCGCATCGCGTGATTCTCGGCGCCGGTGGTGATGCGCAGGCGCTTGAAACCCTTCCAGCGGGCTTCCGCGATCAGGCGGCTGAACAGGATGGTGCCGACGTTCTGGCGCCGCGCCGAGGCTTCCACGCTGAAGGCGACCTCGGGCAGCGAATCGCCCTCCGGCGGATGCAGCTCGGCCGCACCGCGGACCACGCCATCGACGATATAAGCGACGATCACGGTGCCGTCTTCGGCGCAGCGGGCGGCATAACGCTCGATGAAGCTGTCGTCGAGAAAGCCATTGAAACGGTCGTGCCGGCTCTCGGCATCGAGTCTCAGCAGGTGATCGCGCAGAAGCGGCAATTCTTCCTGCTGGCTCAGGGTCCGCACATAGCCCGGAACGGACGTCGCGCGGACGGTGTCTTCAAGTACCACGTCAAAACTCCTCTTGGTGTCCCTCGAGGAGGCGTTCGAATCCCTAGGCCTCCTATATTGTGCGTCGCAGCAAATTTTTCAAGACGGGAACCTGCCCAAGTTTCAGGCATGGGAGCGACTAATTCGTTAATAAAATCAAGGCCCCGTAGTCTTACAGGACCAGCTGCGTCTGGGTCACGACGGCCACCAGCTTGCCGTCCTCAGTCTCCAGCCGAGTGGTCCAGACCTGGGTCCGGCGGCCCCGGTGCACCGGCGTGGCGGTGGCGATGACCGTGGCCCCCTCCTTGGCACCGCCGATGAAGTTGGTCTTGCTCTCCAATGTGGTCGTCCCCTTGGCATCCTCCGGCAGGTTGATCACGGTGGCCGCCGCGCCGACGGAATCGGCAAGCGCCATCACCGCTCCGCCATGGATGGTGTGGTGCAGCGTGCAGAGATCGGGACGGACGACCATCCGCGCGACCACACGGTCCTTCCCAGCCTCGACGAACTCGACGCCCTTGAGCTCGGCGAACGGCATCTTCATCGCTTGAAGTTTCTCGAGCGGCGTCATCAAAAGTCCTCCCAATTCCTTGTTGCCTCAGCGTGAATGGCTTCGCGCGGCAAGGCAATGACGTCGGAGGTCATGGCGGTGCTGACATCGCCGCATTGATTTGCGCATATGCTTCTCCCATGCGCCACTTCCCGCCCCGCCGCATCGTCTGCCTGACCGAAGAGACGGTCGAAACCCTCTATCTGCTCGGCGAGCAGGACCGCATCGTCGGTGTCTCCGGCTACGCCGTTCGCCCATCACAGGTGCGGCGCGAGAAGCCGCGGGTGTCGGCCTTCGTCTCCGCGGATATCCCGAAGGTGCTGGCGCTGGAGCCGGACCTGGTGCTGGCGTTCTCGGACTTGCAGGCTGGCATCGTTGCCGATCTCGTGCGGGCCGGCGTCGACGTGCACGTCTTCAACCAGCGCGACGTCGCCGGCATCCTTGCGATGATCCGCACGCTGGGCGCGCTGGTGGGCGTGGCAGAACGCGCGGAGGAACTCGCGAAAGGTTTCGAGCGGCGCCTTGCCGAGATCGCCGCAACGCCCCGCCCCTCGCCGCGGCCAAGGGTCTATTTCGAGGAGTGGGACGAGCCGCTGATCTCAGGGATTGGCTGGGTCTCTGAGCTGATCGAGATCGCCGGCGGCGTGGACGTGTTTCCGGAGCTTCGGCATCGGCAGGCGGCGAAGGATCGCATCGTCTCGGCGGAAGCGGTGCGCGCGGCGGCGCCCGACGTGATCCTGGCATCATGGTGCGGCAAGAAGGTCGTGCCTGCCCGCATCCGGGCGCGTGATGGGTGGAGCGGCATTCCGGCGGTGCAGGATGACCGCATCGTCGAGATCAAGTCGCCGATCATTCTCCAGCCGGGACCGGCGGCGCTGACGGACGGGCTGGATGCGATCGTGGCGGCGCTGTGGGGGTAAGCGCAGATAGCGCGGCCACCGGCGCACTCGTGTCCCGGACGCGCTGCAACGCGCCAGCGTTGCTGCGCTGAGCCGGGACCCATCTCGCGACGGATTCCAGTGCAGCATGGGCCCCGGACGCAGCGCATCGCCAAGGGGCGCTGCGCTGCGTCCGGGGCACGAGACCGTCCTCACGTCACCGCATTGACGACCTGATACTCCGGCTGGCGCCACACCTCGCCTGCGATCACCTCCTCGATGATCTCCGCGGCGCGGACGATCTCATCCTCCCCGATATAGAGCGGCGTGATGCCGAACCGCATGATGTCGGGCGCGCGGAAGTCGCCGATCACGCCGCGGGCGATCAGGGCCTGCATGGCGGCGTAGCCGCCGTCGAAGGCAAACGAGACTTGCGAGCCGCGCTGCGCATGCGCGCGCGGCGTCACCAGCCTCAAGGACGGACAACGGCGTTCGACCTCCGCAATCAGCAAATCGCCGAGCGCCAGCGAACGCGCGCGGACCTCGGCGATCTCGACCCGGTCCCAGATGTCGAGCGAGGCCTCCAGCGCCGCCATTGCGAGCACCGGCGGCGTGCCGACGCGCATGCGCTCGACGCCGCCGGCAGCGGCATAGCCAAGCTCGAACGCGAACGGCTTTTCGTGCCCCATCCACCCCGACAGCGCGGCGCGCGCCGTGTCGGCGTGGCGCGGCGCGACGTAGAGAAACGCCGGCGAGCCCGGGCCGGCGTTGATGTATTTGTAGGTGCAGCCGGCGGCGAAATCGGCACCACAGCCGGACAGATCGACCGGCAGCGCACCGGCGGAATGGGCGAGATCCCAGACCGTGACGATGCCGAGCGCATGCGCCTTCGCCGTCAGCTTCGCCATGTCGTGGCGGCGGCCGGTGCGATAGTCGACCTCGGTGATGTACAGCACCGCGATCTCTTCCGACAGCGCGGCCTCGATCTCCTCCGGCGCCACCAGGCGCAATTGATGACCACGCCCGAGCGTCGCGATCAGGCCTTCGGCCATGTAGAGGTCGGTGGGAAAATTACCGGTGTCCGACAGCACGACATTGCGCGATGTGGTCATGTCGAGCGCGGCTGCAAGGGCCTGGTAGACCTTCAGCGACAGCGTGTCCCCGACCATGACGGAGCCGGCTTCGGCGCCGATCAGCCGGGCAATGCGGTCGCCGACATGGCGCGGCTGGGCATACCAGCCCGCCGTGTTCCAGGCGCGGATCAGCTCGTTGCCCCACTCGGTCGTGATGACGCGGCTGACGCGCTCGGCAACGCCCAACGGCAATGCGCCGAGCGAATTGCCGTCGAGATAGATCACGCCGTCAGGCAGATGAAACAGCGCTTTGGTGTCGTGATAGACGCGATATTTGGTCATGGGCATTTCTACAGAATGGTGCGGACGCGCCAGAGTTCGGGAAACAACTCGATCTCCAGCATGCGCTTGAGATAGCTGACGCCACCGGTGCCGCCGGTGCCGCGCTTGAAGCCGATGACGCGCTCGACCGTCGTGACGTGGTTGAAGCGCCAGCGGCGAAAATAGTCCTCGAAATCGACCAGCTTTTCGGCAAGCTCGTACAGCATCCAGTGCGTCTCCGGCGCCTCGTAGACGATACGCCAGGCCTGCAGGACGCCCTCGCTGAAACCGTGGGTCTCGCGGACGTCGCGTGCCAGCACAGAGGCGGGCATCTTGAGCCCGTTGCGGTCGGCGAGCCTGAGCACCTCGTCATAGAGGCTGGGCGTTGCGAGTTCGGCTTCGAGCAGTTTTGTCGTCTCCACGTCGTGGGCGTGGGGCTTGAGCATGGCGTGGTTGCGGTTGCCGAGCAGGAACTCGATCAGCCGGTACTGGCGCGACTGGAAGCCCGAGGACTGGCCGAGCTGCGAGCGGAAGCGGGTATATTCGCTCGGTGTCATGGTGCGCAGCACGTCCCAGGCACCGTTGAGCTGCTCGAAGATGCGCGACATCCGCGCCAGCATCTTCATCGCGGGCTGAACCTCGTCTTTGGCGATGGCCCGGCGCGCGGCGCTGAGCTCGTGGATGGCGAGCCGCATCCACAGCTCGGTGGTCTGATGCTGGATGATGAACAGCATCTCGTCATGCGCTTCCGACAGCGGATGCTGCGCGCCGAGGATGGCGTCCAGCGCGAGGTAATCGCCATAGGACATGCGCCGGGAGAAGTCGGTCTGGGCGCCTTCGCTTGCGGGATCGTAGTCGCTGGACGTCATGACAAGCCCTTTCGATCGATCATCCCCGGCCCTCGTCAGTCGAGGCCGATCAGGCGCGCGGTGATCTGCGACGACGGATCCTTGAGGCCGTCGATGACGGTGAAATGATTCAGCGCAGGCTCGACCACGAGGCGTGTCGGCACGTCGAAACCGGTCCACACATTGGCCAGCAGGTCGGCCTGGCGGATGAATTCGGGCCGCTCGCCAGCGCCGACCCAGGCCGTCACAGGCGAATGCCCGCGCGGCAAATGCAGCGCCACGCTTTCGAGCGTCGCTTCCTCCATGCTCATGCGCAGCGTCTCGTTCATCCTGGTCTTGAGCAGCGGGCGCAGATCATGCAGGCCGCTGATCGAAAGCGTGCCGGCGATGCGGTTGAAGACGGCGGGCTCCAGCCGGCTGTCGTCGCACAGCATGCGCGTGACGAGATGGCCGCCGGCCGAATGCCCGGCGAGCCGGATCGGCCCGGAGACCAGCGAGGCCGCTTTCGCAATGGCGGCGGTGATCTCGGCCGTGATGTCGGAGATCCGCGCGGCCGGCGTCAGCGTGTAGCTCGGCAGCGCCATGGTCCAGCCATGGTGTCGCGCGCCTTCGGCCAGATCGGTCCAGGTCGATTTGTCGAAGCGCATCCAGTAGCCGCCGTGGACGAACACGACGAGCCCCTTGCTGTCGCCGTCAGGCAGGATCAGGTCGAGAAGCTGGCGCTCACCGGAGCCATAAGCGATGTCGGCACGATAATTCTTCAACCCGGCGCGGTAGGCAGCCGCCCGCTCCGCCCATTGCGCCGGCATCTTGTCCGAGCCCGGGATATGGGCCGAGTTGGCGTAAGCATCATCCCAATCGCGCATCGTTGCTCCCTCGGACTCGTCCGGCCGCCAGTCTGCCACCGGCAAGGGCAGCATCCTAGTCTTTATTTTAAGCTTAAAGGATTTGAGTGCGCCCGTGTTTCGGGCAGCGGAGCTGCAAGATATTTCCTGTCGGGTGGGGATCTGGCAGCCTGCTCCGTCATTGCGAGCGAAGCGAAGCAATCCAGAATCCTTTCGACTGGGACAGTCTGGATTGCTTCGTCGCTTCGCTCCTCGCAATGACGGCGGCGTCCTAGGGTGGGCAAAGCGGCTTGTCCGCCGTAGCCCGCAGAGCGAAGGCGGAAGCGTGCCCACCGTTCGCGCGAGATCGAGGAAGATGGTGGGCACGGCTCTTGCGCGCCTTTGCCCACCCTCATATGGGGATTTGTGAGTCAAGGGCATTCGATTGGCTTGAGTGAGGTTGGCGTGGTTTGAGGGCGGCGCGCGGAGCCATGCGGAGCGCAGCGCGACGACCGTGTTCCGGGGGAGGATTGGC